>CP070724.1:0-7717 GCA_020350825.1 Thermoplasmatales archaeon
ACAACCTTATTACCATTCATAGTAATAGTCTCAGGATTACTACTACCACTAAGATCACCAGACCAATGGCTGAATGTCCAACCAGGATCAGCATTAGCTGTTAATGTCACAACAGTGTAAGAAAGATATGTTCCACCAGGAGGATTCAAATTCACAGAACCACTCCCAACAACACTCACAGTAAGAGTATACTGATCCTGCGTAAAATGCGCAGTAACAACCTTATTACCATTCATAGTAATAGTCTCAGGATTACTACTACCACTAAGATCACCAGACCAATGGCTGAATGTCCAACCAGGATCAGCAACAGCAGTCAACGTAACAACGGTGCCATATGGATATGTTCCACCTAGAGGATTAAGGGTAATAAATCCATTTCCAACGACATTAATGGTAAGTATGTGTTCGCATACTTCTTCTAAACCTATAGAGTAAAAGGTGCTTGGGTTGTTTTGATTTTTATATGATGTACTAATCCAATTGCTATCTCTTGCTACATTGGAAACTCGGACTTCGTCGAGAGTACCATCCCAAGGTCTATAATCATTTGGTGGGTTTGATCCAATCCAAACAGAAACAGTATCATCTATTGCTACTGCCCCTGATTCTGTCTTACTACCTAATTCAACTCCATCAATATATACTCTCATATAGCTGCCATCATAGGTTCCAACTACATTGTACCATGTATTAATATTCAAACCTCCAGTATCGACAATTAGATTTGAGGTTACTTGTGTTTCTGTTTTTAATCTATATCTAATTTTATTACCCCAGTCTGCTACAGCTAGCATCCAATAGTGTTGGGATGTTTCAGGACCAGTTGCCTTTGATATCAATCTTAAACCACTTGTAACATCCGTTTCTTGAAAGGTATCAGCGTTAAACCACAATGACATTGTTAGTCCACTGTTTGCTACATCAAAAGTGCCTACATCTATATGATTATTTGTCCCATCAAAATCATAAGCTCCATCAATCTTAGAAGAAGAAGTAAATGTTGCCCCGGAGTTAGTACCATCATTATCATTGGAAGTAGAATCAAACAAAGTTCCAGACGGCTCATTTAGGTGTTGTACCATTACATAGTTGGAATTCCAAGCGCCTTCAATATTCTCCTGGCTGCTACAAGCACTATTTCCATAATACATCCAAATCAATGTATCGGTTGAAGAACTTAAGAGTGGGACATTTACCCATGCCACAAGTTGTCCGGTAATAGAATCAAAGTATTCAATTTCATGATTAAGTTTGGTAGTATCAGAGTAAAGAATAAAGGTAATATCATCTCCATCATTTTGTGCATGATTAGATAAATCAGAATCCGTGGGACTATAAATTAAAACGGGAAAGTTATTTTGATTTGAATCGACTTGATTATGATCGATTGTGATTAATTTTCGATATGGCCAATCATCATCCCACCAGCTTCTGCTACCTAACTGTTGAGTATTTTTTAGATTTTCCTTTGAATATATATTTAATATCGATTGAAATTGCGAATTTACCGCTGGTATAAATGCAATAGAAACTAATATTAACGCAATTCCAAGCACACTTGCCTTCTTAATCGAATCGTTTTTCATATCATTTGCCTCCTGCGATGAGAATTTATATACAAATTATAATACATTATAATAATATAAATATTTTGCTTTTAAAAATCAACTCTGAATTTTTAGTAAATAAATTTAATTTTAGACATTAAATATTATCTAATAAGAAATCCCCAATCCTTTTTTGGGGAGACAAATTTATGAAGATTAATGCTTAAATATCGCAGACATTTTCCCCTCTGATAGGAAAACCAAGTAATTAATTATGTAAAAAAATGATTCCTCTCTATAATTATTAATATTACATTTATTAATTAAAAAGCATTAATATTTATATACTACTAATCCTCTATATTATTATATTGCTATTGAAAATATGATTCATAGGAGGAAAAATGCGCAACACTTCATGTAAAAAAGAAATTACATTACTTATACTCTTTCTATTTGCTGTATTGAGTTTTCTTCCATTAACTGGATGTAGAGCGATAGAAAAACCTTTCCTTCTGACTTCTTTTGGTACCACTCTACATGTCGGTGGAAGTGGACCTGGAAACTATACATCGATTCAGGAAGCAATAAATAACGCTACTGACGGAGATACTGTTTTTGTGTTTGATGATAATTCTCCTTATTACGAAAATGTAGTTGTAAATAAATCTATACAACTAGTCGGAGAAAATAGAGAAAGTACAATAATTGATGGTGGTGGAAATAGAGACGTTGTCATCATTAAAAATGACTGGGTAGAAATAAATGGATTTACCATAAGAAACAGTGGTAGCAACCATAGTTCTAGAGACTCAGGGATTAAAGTACGTTCGAATAACACCGATATATCAAATAATGATATTATTTCAAACAATCGATATGGAGTTTTCCTGGATTCTTCAAGCCATGACACTAAAATTATTGATAACAACATTAGTTCAAATTATAATTATGGCATATCACTCTATTATTCCAGTTATAATACTATCAATTACAATATCATTGACTCTAACAATCATGATGGAATATGGCTCGACTTTTCATACAACAACACGATCTCGAATAATATAATTAATTCTAACAATCTAGATGGGATATATCTGCGTTCTTGTAACCACAATAACATCATTATTGGAAATGACATATCAAACACAGAGACCGGTATCTTTTTTTATTTATCCAATAATAACAATAACATTATTTTGAGTAATAACATATCAAACAACTGGATGGGTATAAGATTTTCTCGTTCAAACATCAACAATGTAATCTCAAGGAACACTATCAACTCAAACCATCAACATGGAGTGTACCTTGATCGTTGCAGCAATGAACCTATACTGAATAATACGTTTGTCTCTAACAATTGGAGTGGTATCTATCTCGAATCTTCAAACAACATCACTATCTCTCATAATGCAATTAAATCAAACCATGAGCATGGCATCATATTCTGGAATTCGACTAACGTACTTATCTCGGATAACGTCATTACATCTAACCATGGTAATGGTATCGACATTTCTTATTCAGATGAAATTAATGTATCTACTAACGCACTTAGCTTTAATAATGGGGGGATAGATCTTTTTAGGTCTAGCAATATTAAAATTTTCAAAAACATCATAACAAACAACAACGTAAGTATCTTTCAAAAGTTTTGTACCGGTAACAAAATCGTTCGTAATAATTTTATTGATAACCAACAGAATCCTTTATTCAGAGGGTGCAATAACTTATCATGGGATGAAAACTATTGGAATAGACGTAGATTTCTACCTAAAGCAATTTTTGGAACAGCAGGGTTATTTTTTGGATTAATTCCCTGGATTAATTTCGACTGGCACCCTGCACAAGAACCCAATGTAATCCTAATTTAATCTATAATTGGAGAACGGGAGAAGGTTTAAAAATTACATTTTATTACATTTAACGTATAGCCTGTTTGTAACATAATATATAGTATGATTTTAGTGTTGTAGTGTTGTAACCATTAACTATTATATTATTGTACATAATATTTAAATATAATACTATACATAGGTAAAAATGCAATAGAAAAATATATTAACTCACAAATAAACACTCAATACTAATGAATAGTAGTGATACATTCATCTATAAAACCAAATTAATTCATAAAAATAATATTAAAATTGAAACTTAAAAAATGGGGGATATTGTGAAAAAAATAATAGTTAGTATATTCATCAGCATGATAATTATATTTTCCACTTTTTCAGCTGCTATGGTTCCTGAATATACAGAACCTAGTGATACATTATTAACAAACGACGATGTCTATACACAACCGGTTCAAATTGGAGCTACAGAACCAAATAATTCGATTGAAACTTCAGATGGAAAAAATTCTTCTTATAATCAACCATCTTCGACTTTAAAAAATACTGATACACATCCAAATGATCAAAATAATTATTCAAATGATACCAGATTGAATAATAACATCTCGAAATTAAGTCAAGGATTAGGTGTCTTAAATTGGTCTTCTGAGCTTTTAACTAATCCTGGTTTTGAAACTGGGGACACAACTGGATGGTCAAATGGAGGAGGTGGTACAATGACCGTTGGAACAGATTGTCCATTTGGAACTCAGTCGCCTTATGAAGGTACATATTATTCTTATTGGCTATTGGACGGGGAGAATGTAAATGCTTATGCTTATCAAAATGTAAGTTTAGATAGTTATGCAAGTTATATTGATGCAAGTCTCGCAAAAATAAACGTGACCGGGTGGCTTGTATCCGATGAATACAATGTACCAGTATACGATGAATTTTTTATGAATGTCAGATTCTATAATGCTTCTGATGTACATATGAGTGATGATATGTATCAATCTGGAGGAACTAATCCTGTATCTCAAGGAAGTGGAAATAATGTTGGAACTTGGGCTCAATATGGAATTATTAATTATACTATCCCTGTTGGAGCAAGAAAAGTTCAAGTTAGTTATTTTATATGGGAATATATTGATGGTTCAAGTTGGTATGATGCTGGTTCAGCAGATAATTTTTCAGTACAAGTTGCAACTATAGATGATGGCTTAAACTGGTGGAATAATTCATGGGAATACAGGAAACTTATTACTATAAATTCGTCACAAGTTGATGGAAATTTAACCAACTTCCCAGTATTAATATATGAATCATCTGATTCTAATCTTGTCTCCCATGCTCAATCTGATGGAGATGATATTGTATTTATCCAATTTTCTGATAATATAACACAATTAAATCATGAGATTCAATTATTTAATGGTTCAACTGGTGAACTTGTCGCTTGGATTAATGTTACAAATTTAAGCAGTATTATTGATACTAAAATATGGATGTATTATGGAAATAGCACCAGTATTAATATGGAAAACGTAACAGGTACTTGGGATTCAGATTACGATATCATATGGCATTTACAAGAGGTGGGAAATGGTACTACTGATGAATATAAAGATAGCTCAAAAAACAGTTGTCATGGAACCGGTGGAAAAGACGATGATAGTGGTGGACAAGGAGATGTAACTGAAACACCTGATAGAGTTATTGGTAAATTTGGCTATGCTCAAGATTTCAATGTCGATGGTACTACTGGTGATAGGATATCTTCTCAGAATCTTAGTAGTGCCTGGAGTGCTGTTACAGGCTCCGTCTGGATTTATGGTAATGCTGCTGGTGATGACAGACTTTGGGGTAAATCATGGGGTGGAGGTACCACAGATAATACAATCTTAATGAGATGTATTGGAACTGGCGCAAGTACATTGGGTTGCCGTTTCAGAACAGATACATCTAGTACAACTGGTTATCAGCCAGCTTCTATGGAGAATAACCAATGGATTTACATGGTTTTAACCTGGGATGGATCTGTGGATGACACTGTGCGCATCTATAAAAATGGAGTTTTTCAAGGCACTGGCCTTCTAGTAGCTGGAAATACTCTTTATCCTACACCTCTGCATGAATTCTTTACATTAGGTAATGTTGGAGATGGGGCTGAAAATCGTTGTTTTGATGGTTATATACAAGAGGCAAGGATGTCATCAATACTCAGGAGTTCAAATTGGATTAGTACCGAATATAACAACCAGAATAACCCTTCTACTTTCCTTAATTTTAGTACCGAGCAAACAAGGTCCAACAATGCGCCATACATTCCAAGTAATCCAAATCCAGTCAATGGAGCCACTAGCGTAAATCTTGATGCAGATTTGACTTGGACTGGTGGTGATCCTGATAATGATCCTGTTACATATGATGTTTATTTTGGAACAACTAGTTCTCCTCCTAAGGTGGTTAGTAATCAATCTGCAACTAGTTATGATCCTGGTACTTTAACTAGTGCAACTGTTTATTATTGGTATATTGTTTCATGGGATGATCAAGGTTTTTCTTCAACAGGACCGATATGGAGCTTCAGTACGAATTATCCACCATATGTTCCTAGTAATCCCGTTCCGTCAGATGGAGCAATTGGTATTAATGTTAATGCTGATGTAAGTTGGACTGGTGGTGATCCTGATGGTAATCCAGTGACTTATGATGTTTATTTTGGGACAACAAGTTCTCCTCCAAAGGTTGTTAGTAATCAATCTGCAACTAGTTATGACCCTGGTACACTAGCTAGTGAAACGACATATTATTGGAGAATTGTTGCTTGGGATGATCAAGGTTTTTCTTCAACAGGACCGGTATGGAGCTTCACTACGAATTATCCACCATATATACCTAATAGCCCCATCCCTTCAGATGGAGCAAATTTTATTGATCTATATTCTGATGTGAGTTGGTCTGGCGGTGATCCCGATGGAGATCCTGTGATGTATGATGTATATTTTGGAACGAGTGCATCTCCTCCAAAGGTTGTTAGTAATCAATCTGCAACTAGTTATGACCCTGGTACACTAGCTAGTGAAACGACATATTATTGGAGAATTGTTGCTTGGGATGATCAAGGTTACTCTTCAAATGGTCCAATATGGACCTTTACGACTTTTAAAATAATTGAAACATCGGTTAACACAATTTCACCCTATAATGTTACAATATCTCCATTAACTATAACAGCAACAGGAGATAGTGATCTAGATAATGTTACGCTATATTATCGGTGGAGTTCAGACAATCAAACATGGGATATTAACTTTAGTAGATTAATAACCATTGACAATACCTCATCATTCCAGGGGGGGAGTGTCTCATCAATTAGTTGGACACATACAGTTGGAAATGGTGATAATAGAATATTAGTAGTCTGTTCTGGAGTTGAAGACCCTGGAACTACAGACTATATTATTACAGGGGCAGATTTCAATGGAACGAGTTTAACAAAAGCACATTCAACTTCTTTAAGATCAAGCAATGATTATTTGACTTCCACAGAAATTTGGTATATCCTAAATCCAAATATTGGTACATATACGATGAGAATAAATTATACTGGAACTGTAAATGATTGTTCAGTTGGCGCAATATCATTATTTAATGTATCCCAAGAAAGCCCTGAAGCAGTTAACTCTAATACTAATGAAGGTCCAAATCAGATCTCTACAGATATTACTACTTTATCAAATGGATCAATAGTTATCGATGTTGCACATTGTGGTAACGCTCAAGCATTTACTCAAGGTTCTGGTCAAATTGAATTTTTTGATGAAACAGCAGCAAGTAGCGGAACAGCAGGAAGTTATAAAATATTAACAAATGCTGGAACAACAACAATGTGGGAAAATGTTTCTAGTGCTAATCGTTTATCTCATGTAGTTGTAGCGTTTTCCCCTGTTTCAACTCCACAAGGAAAATGGATTAACAACTCTAACCCTGATACTACTTATCCTTGGAGCTGGAATTTTGACTTTCCAAATAGTACTGGTTATTACGAGTTCTACAGTATTGGTAACAAAACAGGTTCTCCGATTGAACTTACACCGACAATAGCTGATGCCTTATGTCATTATCAGGTCACCGAACAGTATACACTTACGGTTAACGTTGTTGGTAATGGTTCTGTGACTAAGAATCCTGATCAAGCAACCTATACATACGGCACCATAGTTACTCTCACAGCTAATGCTGATCCAGGTTGGAGTTTTAGTAGTTGGAGTGGTGACCTAACAGGCAGTACAAACCCCGATACCATTACAATGGATA
>CP070724.1:7817-16138 GCA_020350825.1 Thermoplasmatales archaeon
ACAACTGAAGATTGGAAAATAATTATCAATGATTTAGCAAAAATAGGTGCGGTAACCTTGACTTTTAGTGGAGGTGAGCCTTTTATTCGTAAAGATCTATTTGAGCTTGTATCCCATGCAAAATCACTTGATCTGGTTACTATGGTTATCACAAATATGAATTTATTCAAAAAAGATCATATAGAAAAGATAGCGGAAAATTTCGATTTTTTTGGAGTTTCTATAGATACTATACGCCCAGAAGTGTATAAAGAGATTAGAGGTATTGATTGTTTGGAGCGGATTAAACAAAATATCCATAAATTAATGGATGGTTTGAGTAAATTAAAGGCACAAACAGAAGTTTGTGCAATGGTTACTGTTAGTAACAAAAACGCATATGAAATACATGAAATAATTCACATGGTTTTTGATGAACTTAAAATGGATACAATATCCTTTAATTTAATAGATCCAAATGGTGGCTCAACTGCTAAAGAATTTATACCAACACATGAGCAAATAAATTATTTTAAAAAAGTAGTTGTAGATCATAAATCATTATACCCGATCAGTAATTCCACACAATACATAAATCAATTAGGTAATTTTGACTATAAATGTAATCCTTGGAAATGTGTACAAATAGATCATAAAGGTTGTTTAATAGTACCTTGTCTTTTCTTAGATGAAAAAAAAATAAAACTACGGAAACAACGATTATCCGATGTATGGAAGTCAAAGCATATAAAGAACATTTATTCTCAATATAGCAATTGTAAAATGTGTAATCTTGGCTGTGTTGCAGAATCTGCTTGGTCAACCTATGATCTTAATTTTATAATAAATGATAGTTTTCGTGGTATAATTATACCAACAATAAAAAGAATTAGAGCGCGAAATAAGGGGACCTCTTAAAAAATTTGTATGCAATCATGATTATATTGAAGATCGATAATGGGCAGAATTTAACTTTTTATTTAAAACTTTAAATTTGGGTTTAGCTAAAATCTGAGTTTATGTGCAAATTTAGATTCTGCACATACCCCCCCCCTACTTTATGTCCAAAGCCGCTTCAACTAACGAAATGCCCATATTTCGATGCTTTTTTATACAACCAGAAAAACTTATAACATGATGGTAAAACCATACTCTAAAGAAACTGTGGATAAAATAAGACAAGAAATCCTAGCAGGTAAAAGCAAATACAGAGTAGCAAAAGAAATGGGTATACCATTTCAAACTATATACGCTCACACAACGGACATACCAAACCAGCAATCTCATGAGACAGGAATCCAAGGAAAATCATTAGAGTTGTTGAAAAGATTACTAGAAGATGGGTATGTTCATTCTAATCAGGAAACCTATCAACGACTTCGACGGCTTAAGAGGTATCTTCCTATGATTCAACGGGCACAAGCCGATGGCAAATCTATCTATTTTTTGGATGATAAAAATAAGATTGCGCTTAAAGCTATGTTGAAAAAGAAAAATTCAAAGATTATCAGCTATCAAGAACTTAAGGGCATTACCAAAGTTTTTGGCGTAAATCTGGATAGTATGGAAAAGCAAAATTATGTCAAATTCAGGGACCAAAGAACTTTTCCGATAATACGTAAAAAAACTGGTGGATTTCTTTCAAGTTATCGGAAATCACAGGCAAGTTTAGATGATTTTATAGGCGAAACGGATTTCCTTCGTAAAAACTGTTCAGAAAAACGGCAGAAAGTACAACCTTCTCAACGTGATTCTCTCCTTATAAATGATGATTCCTTCGTAGATTTTTGCATTCGGATATACTGAAAGTCAGTAGTTCCGAATGCAAAAAGATAAAGAGTTGTAAATATAATTTCTAGATTTTATTAACTATCGATATTTTGTTTAGTATATGGAGACCAGATAGTTGAATTTTTCTTCAAAAACTTCCGCTTGTTTTTGCAGTACTGTTTCTGCTCCGTTTATATCCATATTTTTAGTTTCAATTGCATAACTAACAAAACGACCAATCCATAATGTTTTCAACGAATCGAGAATATTATGTTTATCTGATTCTTTAGTATTTTTATAAGCAGCTGCATAATTATAGACGATTTCAGCCCACAAATCCGAATCAATGGATCCATGATTATTGACAACGTGTTCGAGATCAGTCATAATATCATCATTAAGAACTTGTCGCATATGGTCTTTTTTTAAGTTATATTCTTCAATAAAGGATGTCTTTAAACTATTGATGTCTATCTTTACAGGTATGGGTTTCTGGCTAAAGCTTTCTCTATAGAACTCCCTGTGGATAACCCTGGGCTTACTTTTCCAATACTCCTCATAAAATTTTGCCAGTTCAAACATGCTTCCTGTTACTTTTCTGAACATTGGAATGAGAAATTTTTCAGGTTCAAGATAACGAGTTGTTGATTCATGAATCTTTAAAGAATATAATCCTTCTTTTACTTTCATTCCCTCTGCAGCTGCAACAGTTACAATAAAAATGTCGACCCCGAAATCTGGAGGGAATAAAGGATGTTGAAGTAATATCTCGTACAAATTCTTTGATAACGCAAATTCACCTGCGATAGGCTGTCTTATGTCTATTCCATATAAAGCTCTTGTAAACGGATAAACTAAATTATTTGTTATAACACCGTCATATTTATCTCTAATATAATAAGGAACAGTTAAATCAGCTCGGCCGTATATTATTGGATTTGATATGGTCTGTATCCACCCAGGTTTTATACTCAGTAAATCGCCATCCATTAAAACAACTGATTTTGCATCAGCCTCATGAGCAATTTCTAAGATAGTCCTGACTCCAGAACCTTTACCTCCTGCTGAGATGTCTTGAGTTACGATTTTCTTATTGCTATTATATGGTTGAAAAAGTTCAAGGACTTCAGCTGTTTTGTCAGTAGATCCACCCTCAGAGATGACAATAGCTTTTTTGTAGTCTGCAAAGTATCGATATAAACCTTCATTAATTACATTAAGTACATTTAAAACAGTTGTCTCAACATCTTTACAGAGTACACCAACCATAATGTCAATAGGTTTTATTTGATGACATTGTTCGATTACCTCTGGATTTAGATATAAATCTTTATTCCACTCTTGATTCATACTATCACTATTTTCCCGTCCAATACACAATCAGATAACCTCATTTAATCCTAGTTTCATTATTTATCGACTGAATTTTCATACTAATGTCTCTTCAAAGCAAATACTATAGTTAAAGTCATTAAATATGCATCCTGCCCTCCCTTATTAAATAAAACATTTTAAATCTTTGCTTCAGATTACTCACTACAATATTTACCCTAGAGTTAATACGAATTCTCTGTATAACAAAAAGGATGCGGAGCAATCATGAACAAGACAAAGATTTTGTATATTACACCTTTACGTGGTGGCATTGGCCATTGGAGTAGATGTTTAATTGAGGAACTAGATAAATTAGCTGATATTACAATAGTAACATTTAAAAGAAAACGAAAAGAAGATGACACCAAACCATTTACAAGAGTTAATGACGATTTTATTTTAGAGGTGATAAATCCTAAAAGACCTCACCATATTATAGAATACAGCAACAAGAAATCTTTAGAAAATCTTGTCAGACTCACGGAGGAGATACAACCCGATTGTGTTTATTTTATCATGTGGGCTGGAAGACAAATAACCTGGTTTTTAAAGGACTATTCAAAAGTATTGAACAAAAAAAACATTCCTATTTTATTAACATTACATGAAGCTTATCCTCAGATAATTCAAGATGGTGACATAAAACTCTTTACCGATTCGTATGCCTATGCAAACCATATTGTCGTCTTGACAGAAGATGCCTTGTCTGATCTAAGTAGGGCAGGTATTACTATTCCAATTAGTGTTATTCCTCACGGGAACTATCATTCAATGAATAAAAACAAGGTTGATGATAAAGAAGCAAGAGCAATTATTAGGAAACATCTCTCCGTTAAAATAAATGACAAGACACGTGTGATATTATTTTTTGGTTTTATTAGAGATTATAAAGGGTTGATATACCTGATCAGGGCTGCGCCATATGTACTAGAGAAAGCACCAGAGACATTGTTTATAGCAGCTGGTTCATTGGAACTTGCAGAAAAACCAACCCAATATATAAAAGAGATACACAGATTAGGATTAGAGAGCAAATTTCTTCTTTTTCCTGAGTTTGTCAAAGACTATATCCTAGTCGAATCCTTCTACAAAGCTGCTGATATTGTCGTTTTTCCATATGTTGGGGTCAGCCAGAGTGGTACAATGTTTACAACACTTGGGATGAAACGACCGGTTATTATTAGCAAACTTGGTTCTTTCATTAGAAAATTAGAAAAAGAAGGTGTAATACTAACGTCTAAACCACAAGATCCTAAATCCTTAGCAGATAAGATACTGTATCTCCTTAAACATGAAGAAGAGAGGAAAGAACTTGTTGAAAGAGCATATCGGATTCTGAAAAATGAGTATAACTGGGAGATAATTGCACGTGAATATCATAATATATTCAAAAACTTAACAATGAAATCCTGAGTTTTTTATACTAAATTATCAGGCCTTGTTTTCTTCCATTACAATGTTCAATAACTCTTCTCTAATTTTTTTTCTAGCAGATATAGTTCTAAGCCAGTCGGGAATGCGTGTCCCTACAGGTCTTAACATGTATTTATTTCCAGCCACCATAATCTCCTGACTGAATTTTTCTGCCATTGTTTCTTCTAAATGTCTATCATAGTCTATTCCATTGATGTGGGCATCTGCATGATATTTTCTTATACAATCTTGTGCATTCCTTTGATATAACACTCTTAACGAAAGCAAAAATGATCTGGAAATCTGGATATTATCTTCTTCGATTAAGACTCTCAATAACGTTTTAAAAATCTCTCCAGACATCTTTACCAGACCTTTATGAGAATCACCAATCACTTGATGTTTGTGTTCATAAAAACCAAGGTCAGTCTGACATATTCTTTTCACAGCAACATTCCTATATATCTCAGCCATGACGCCTATCTCAATACCCCAACCACCAGGAACGTCAAGATCTCGTGCAAGATCGCTTGTTAAAGCGAATTCCCCTGAGATAGGGTATCGAAATGAACGTAAAAATCTAATGAAATCCGGTTCGGTTTCTAGGATATCAACTAGTGATCTAAGAAGTGGATGAAGAAATAATCTAAATACACGGCCGTACATGATTGTTCTTTCGATGTTTACCCGTGCATAGTATCCTTTGTTAAATTTGAAATCAAGTTCGGGTTCTACTATAGGATAAAGGAGTTTTGTTGGTAGAACTTCAGTATATCCTTGTATGTCAGCATCATGGAGTGCTACGGCATACGATCTAAGGTTTGCTATTCCAAGTGCCAACCAGACATCTCGTCCTTTTCCCCTATATCTTGTAAGATTTAATCCCTCTGATTTTAGTTGAGTCAACAGGTTTTCAATTCTTGGTCCATTACACCACATAACAAGCTTTGGAATAGTTAGATTTCTGAAAAAACGTTTAACGTGATTAAAATTCTCCTTGCTTTTTGCAGCTAAGGGAACAATGACTTCTTTAAGATATGTACATTTGTTTAATTGTTTAACAATATTACCCAATGCATCACTTTTTATTTCACTATAAAGCATCGGCATAACTACTGAAACAGGTCGCTCAACAGCAACATCACTAATGTTTTTCATGAGTTTATTTTTATCCAAATTTAAATCATGCAGCGTGGTAATTTCTTCCTGTTTCATATCCATATTATCACATCAAATATATTCTAATATAACACCCAAATCATTTGTTATAACATCGGCAAATTTTTGAAGCTCGTCAGGTGCTTTATATGCTATTCCCAAACCTGCTTTTTTTATCATGCCGATATCAACAATTCCATCTCCAATTGCAATGATTTCCTTGTTTTTTATATTTAACTTTTCACACAGTTGCTCCAATACTAGACCTTTACAAATAGAATATGTTTTACCGGAGTGACACATCTTCTTGGTGTTATTATTAAGTATTAACTCCCCGGTAACAATGTTTTGTTTTATTATAAGATTATTGGCAAAAGCATAATCAAAATTTAAGCGTTTCTTTAAATCATCAGCAATAAATTGATAACTATCTGTAGCAATTGCTGTTTTAACAGAGTTTTCTCTCAATTTTTCTGCAACTTCCCTAGTGTTTTTTTGCAAGGGTATTTCTCGGACTATATCTAATAGTTCCCTGCTATCGAACCCTTTTAAGAATTTTGCTATTTCAATGCTTTTTTGATAAGCCTCTTTATTACTTTCTAACACTTTGATCAATTTGTTTTTAAATCCTTTTTTCTCTGAGATGATAAAGATCGATCTCCCTACGATAAGGGTACCGTCCATGTCAAACATAACGAGCTTAATTTTTTGTTTATTATTCATCTAACCTCACTTAAAATTTGAAGTTAAAGACTCTAGGAAAGTATATCTTTGTAACATATATCAACTAAATCATCTATTTTTCTTGTGGCATCGATTATTAAAAATCTTTTCTCCGTTGAAATTTTAAGATAGTTATTTTGTACCTTTTCTAAAAATGAAACACGCTCAAATGGTATTAATTTATCTCTTTGTTGTATTCTAGCAAGAGATTCCTTTGGTTTTATTACAAATAGAAAAGTTCTGTCAGGTATAAGTATTCGATTTTCAGAAAGTTTCTGTAACCATTTTATCGGATCATTTATCTTGTTTTCTAGCTGTGCACCTTGGTAGGAATAAGTAGACTCTGCGTAGCGATCGCAAAGAATGATTTTTTCTTCATCTAGCCACTTCATGATTTGTTTGCAATGTTGCATACGATCTGCTATAAAAGTAAACGCAGTAACAAAGGGATCGGTTTTGGTTTTTATACATTTTTGAACGTATTTGCCGATTTCTGTATCTGTCGGTTCATATGTTAAAACAACATCATATCCCTCAGATTTTAATTTGTCACAGACTAATTTTGATATCGTAGATTTACCTGACCCATCTATTCCCTCAAATGTTATAAACTGTTTCATTACTTGTTTTTCTCCTTTTTCCATTTCGAACTATAATAGGTGAGAGGATGGTATACTTCCCTACATAATTCATCCATTTTATCTACAGGGCATATGCCATAAGTTCGCATCTTTTCACATCCTGGGGATTTATAAGATGTAGAAGATGATGCACCAGTTATATGATCTACTTGATATCTGGTTCTATCCTCCTGATAATCTGGTGCGTTGCTAAATATTTTTAAAATTTCGTTTGTGGAAAGTTGTAAAGAATTTAAAAAAGAAACGAGTGCAAATCTTCCCATGTGAGGAACATTCTCCCCTGCCTGAATCGCTGCTAATATATCCTTCATACAAGGAGGCAATTTTTCAATACTTAGTTTCCCAACTGGCGCTGCTTCCATCTTTTTTTTGTGTAAATTAACCATGTTTTGAAATCTTTTAATATCTGATGAAAACGCTTTCTCTATTGCTTTATTGCTTTTTCTTGATTCTAACTCCTCTTCTATTCTTCTTCTTAATGATTCTAATATAAGCCTTGTAAGGTCTCTAAGTGAAATATTTACATAACCACCATCTATGTCTCTGTTTACCATTTTCCACTTTTTATACCTTGTTGGTGCATTACGAAGATAGTCTTTGAAAAACACCTTAACGCTACCTACACTCTCGACATACTCTGCATTGATGTGAAGCTCTTCTGAAACATCAATAAGGAAAGATGGGCGTTCGTTAGGTAAATTTCTATAAGCGTGAATCGCCTCTCCAAGCGCATATCTTCTATTAAAATAGGTATCCCCAACACTGACTGCTACCATCCTTGCTAATGGATAGGAAAAAATTTCCATCATGCGATCTGATTTGCTTGCCAAACTTCTGTTCCCTACATCCCCATTTTTTAACGCGTTGTCTAACCTCTCGATTCCTATAGTACGTGATCTCTCGTATAACAATCCTTCTAAAAGTTCAGTAACAGAGGGCCCGTAATCTTTAATATACTGTCTTGCTTCATTTAAGAATGGATATTTTGCTAACGTCGAAAGGTCCCTCATTATACTATAATTAAAACTTCTTTTGATTAATGAATCTTACCATACCACTTAACTCTAAATTTTAAGTAGTAGAAATCATATTATGCCTCAAAAAGGGCTCGTAGCTTAGCCTGGTGGAGCGACTGGCTCATAACCAGTTGGTCGCAGGTTCAAATCCTGCCGGGCCCATCCAAATCTCTCAGAGAAAATGTGGTAGACTGTGCGTTTTTTTTTTAACCAAATATCTAATATCTAAGGATTTATCTTCTTTTAA
>CP070724.1:16238-24687 GCA_020350825.1 Thermoplasmatales archaeon
ATGTAACACTTTTAATGTTTGTTCCAAAAGGATATGCAAACGTTTCGATATAACTTGGAAGCATTGGCTTTCCTTGTTTCATGATAAAAGAATCAGCCTCATCAATTTTAACTGTTACAAATTGCTCCTCACTTTGAATTATTGGTTGGTTAAAAGTAACAGTTAGTTTTTCACTTTCAACATTTTCTTGTGATGTAGCAACAGCCCCGAGTCCACTTATAATTAAGACTCCTACTATCAATATCGGTATAAACTTCTTCATATATTATCCCAATTAATATATTAATACAATCTACCATAAATAGTTTACTATTAATATAAACCAAAATTGGTAATGTACAATATTTTACCTAATTTATTTCATTGAATTATTATGCTATAAAGCCCTTTTTTCAATTAACCATCCATCTACCAAACATCTGTAACAAAACCAATTATTGTGGGGGGATGATTTCAAATTCCACATCTAAAAGAAATAAAATCCATAATAAGAAATTAACATTTACAGGAGTATACCTGTATTTTTACCGGTAAAATTAAGTTCAAATCTCGTATTGTCTGATGGATGTGAGTATAATTAAATTTATAAACCTTTAACTAGTTTTGGAGATACTTCTATTATAATAGAGGAGGAGATTTATGACAGAAAAAGATGAGGAGATATGTGAAGAGATGATAAAAACAAAAGGATTTGGATGGAGGGTATCGCTTTCTATTATTATGGGTGTTGGATGGCTGGTATTCCTTATTCTGTGGTTGTTCTTTTACGCGGGGGGATACAATATATATCAAAACATCGCAATTTTCATTGTGTCTCTCTTAATTTTTGGTGGTGTACTTGGTGCTGCTTGGGCACCATGGGGAATGAAACACGGTGGTAAATGAGATAGGAAAAAGATATATTTTTTTAAAAAATTTAAAATTTCGACATTCAGGTTTCAGATGTTTTACTTGATCTCAAAAAGTAATTCTTAAATATATACAAACTAATATAACTAAGACGGAAATAAATTAGATTATAATTGTAAAAATAATACCAAAATTTCAACAAACAGAAACAAAAAAAGTTAACGTGATAAAAAAATGCTAACACGCCTAGGTAAAACAGTAGAAAAGAGACCATGGTTAATTATTGGGATTGTATTTATGATCACTATTGGTTTTGGATCAATTCTACCAGCTCTAGAAATGGAAACATCAACAGAAGACTTCATGCCTGATGATGAAATAGTCAATGCAAATCAGAGAGTATCTGAATATTTTGGACAATCTGGCGAAATGTTAATGGTTTTCGTAGAAAAACAAAACGAACAAAATGTTGTAACACCTCAAGCATTAAAAGAAGCATATTATGTTTCAAATGAATTACAACAAATCGATGAAATAACAAGTGTTATGAATGTTGCAGGTTTTGTAGATACTATATGTTCTATTGAGTATTCTAAATCAATTGAAAATTGTTCAGATATACAAATTGAAAATGCAATTCAAGACCTTCTCCATAATGAAAACACAAAAATATTAAAAATCCTAGATGAAGATGATCCAAATGAACAAAATCCGGAAGGATTAAAGAACAGCGTAAATATAAAAAATTGTCAAATATTAAAAAATGAAAAAAACTATATTTTTGAAATCGAAGTGTATAATCTTGCACAAGTTGACTCAGAACTTGCTACTGCTTCATCAAATGTCAGTGTAACAGAATGGTTTATAAGTTTTGACAATGAGATAAATCCATTTTTCCCATTTAAAACTGGATATAGAATTTCTGCTCAAATGACGGTCTTCACAGAAGTTGAAAAACCAAAATGGATAATTGGTGGAGGCCCGCTACGAAATATACGACAATTCAAAAAAGTTACTCAATCACCTAGAGTAAATATCTCTTATACACTTGATCCTTATATTTCGATTACCTCCTCTGCCAAAGAAACTGAGTTTTCCATCTCACCAGAATCAGCAGATGTCTACTTTGATTTTTTAAAAAATAAAATTACAATAGAAATACCATGTGATGAGTTAGGGCAAGTTGGTATCGCTCCTCAATTTGGATCATTTGAACTTCCTGGTAAGTTGACGAATTTTTCTGTCGGTACTCGTTATTACCAAATACCAAAAATTATGTACACTTTAACAAAACGTTTCGAAACATTACTAAATAAAATTTTTACTGATCTTTTCACTTCAGGAGATTTTGCAGGTTTTTCAAATATGAGTGAAATTGATTCTAATGCATCATCTTCTGCAAATAGCCCTTTTGGATTTGAAAGTGAATGGCTAGATTTGGATCGTGCACCAGACTCAGGTACATCATCTAATATCTTTTTTATTAAACCTTTATTTTTTGAAGATCTAAAATCAACTGCTCTAATTTTCTTATCAAAAGATTTCAAGGAAGATTCTGGTCCGAGTAAAACGCTCATGATGATTCAGCTGAAGATTATTTCTGACAATATGGGTTTTGATGATATGGGCGGGGGGCTAGGTGAGATTAGTAGAGAAATTGAACAGAAGCTGTTTGAACTTGATGATGAAGAACCTTATGTTTTAATGAAGATAACGGGAAGCGGAATTATATCAAATGAGATGAATGAGGCAACAGAAGAAGCAAATAAGATAATTATGCCAGGAATCTTTGTTGTAATCTGTCTAATTCTGCTTATAATGTTTAAACGATTATCTTATGTGGTTTTACCATTGGCTAGCCTTGGAATTTCCATTATTTGGCTTTTTGGAACTATGGTTCTTTTAGGTTTAAGTTTTAATATGATGATGGTGGCGATTGTTCCATTACTCATGGGACTTGGTGTGGATTACTCTGTTCACTTGTTTCATAATTATAAAGCAGAGTTGAAAAACGGTAAAAAACCTGGTTTGGCCATTATTGCATCAATCCAAGATGTTGGTATGGCTATTTTTCTTGCTACTTTGACTACGGTTATTGCTTTTTTATCTTTTTTATCCGCTGGTATTCCACCTTTGCGAGATTTTGGAGTTCTTTGCGCTCTTGGAATTATTTATACGCTTATTACGGCTCTTACGTTCCAAACAGCAGTAAGGTTTCTTCTTGATAGAAAGAAAACTACGGGTCTTATTTCAAAGAACAGCAATAAAATATCTTTAGATCGTTATATGGAGAAATTTTCAAAAATTATTTTGAAACAACGTAAGATTATATTTGCGCTCACACTTTTTATCACTGTCATCATGGCGAGTGGGGTTTCTCAGGTTGAAACAACATTTGATATGAATGATTTTTTACCTGAAGGCAATGAAGCAATGGAATTAATGATCGATATTGAAGAGTTTTTTCCATCTGCAAGTGAATCTCAGGAGTATATTCTTATTGAAGGTAATGTTGCATCTGTAGAGACTTTAAACGGAATATCTAAAACATATGAAAATTTAAAAGATGATGAATTTGTAACAATGACACCAAGCGGAGATCCGAAAGAAAAATCAATTCTTTCAATTATTCGAAATGCTATTAGAGATAACTCCTCGTTATCAGCTGCTTTTAACATCGATTCGTATGGGATTCCTGAGGATGATGTTGACGTTGTTGGAATCTATGATTATTTATATGATCATGATGAGTATATGATGGATGTTAAGAGTGTTCTTCATCGGGAGGGAAATACTTATGATGCTACAGTTATGAGAATTTATACGAGTGGCTCATATTCAGATGTAAACAGTGGTAATTCAAATAAGCAATCGGAGATATTATATGAAAGCCTCAATGATGACATGGAAAGTTATGGTGAGGCTGATGCAATTGTTACTGGCAGCTCTTCATCAATATATACAATTATGGGCTCAATGACTGAAAGTCAGTTATTATCAACATTTATTTCAGTTCTCCTAGCAGCATTGATCCTTATGATTGTTTTTAGAAATCTAATACTTGGATTAATTACAATTATACCGGTTGGAGTATCTATTATTTGGATTGTAGGATCGATTTATTTCATTGGGTATTCATTTAACATTATGACCGTTATGGTGACAAGTCTTAACATTGGTATTGGCATTGCTTTTGGTATCCATGTAACACAACGGTTTCGACTTACTGCAGATAGAACCGGAGATGTAAAAAAAGCTGTATCTAATACCGTAGAACATACGGGTGGTGCTTTATTTATTGCAGCGCTTACAACTGCTGCTGGATTTGGTATGCTTGTTCTTGCACCTTTACCACCCGAACAACAATTTGGAATAATTACAGCGATGACGATAATTTATTCGTATATTACTTCGATTTTTGTGTTGCCTCCAGTCTTAATGAAATGGGGGTTATGGAGGAAAAAAAGGAAAGGTTTTATCATTTCAACAAGAAGAACTGTAGAAGATTTATAGATAAAAAAAGTACTGTTTTTCAAACCACAAAAAATTTTTAGTATAATTTTACATTTCAAGACAACAGGAGAATACCTACTTATAACTGGTCTTTAGATTAGATTTTAGCATGGTTTGCAGATAGTTTTCTTTTCCACTATTTTTATCAGTTTTACAAGTTTTTTCTCGTCAATATCTTCTAACGAGTGAATTTTTATATGTCTCATTGTCTTGCCACCTCCCTCAAACAAACCTATCTCTTCTTTGCTCAATCCATTAATTGCAAAACCAACATGCACACGATTCTTAATTGCACCGATATAAAACTTTCCATCCGCAAACGTAATGACCCCCCAAGCTTTTTTTTCTTTACAATTTGGTAGTGTTTTTAGAAAAATATTTCTTACTTTTTTAATAATCTTTTTTTGTGGTGATTTTTGTTTTTCTATATACTCAATAACTTGTCTATCCATATCTCTAACTCCTTAGATTATAGTCACAAATAATCACTTAGTTAATTAAAACTACGTTATGAGGCTAACATGTGAAAACCTAGATTTTTTACCGGTAAAAGTGAGTTCAAATCTCAAAAAATAAAATGATTAATAAACAGAAATAATATCTAGGTCGATTATTACTAAAAAATATTTATGGTGATTATATATGAGATATGAGATTCATCGATTCGATATTAATATGGAAAAGGACCAGGATAAATTAAAGCAATTTCTAAACAATCTCAAAGGTGAAGTAGTAGCAATAATTCCAAATGTTAAACCAACCTTCAAACCAATGGGGGCAACAGCAAAAGTTGACTTTCTATTGATTATTGAGAAGATAGGTAATTAAATCTCTTTTAAAAAGTAAAATTGCGTTAGAAGTGCTCTTAATAAATTTTTTACTGGTAAAACTTTGTTCAAATCTCGTTTTGTTTTCTAATCCATCTTAAACAGATGTCTTTTCTATATTTTTTAAAAATCAATTAGGATGCATATCTATTTGCTCTCAGAAATAACAAATTTGGTATCAACAAGAATGCCAGTCCCTCTAAAGGTCTATAACGTTGGGTTGAATCATAACAATTTGAAAAAATAATAATTGCGGTATCGTCAACTGGTCGATATGTCATTAACGTATTGACTCCTGGCCAACCCCCAGTATGACCAATTACTTTGTTACCAGAGTTACTAACTTTAATACTCCATCCTAGTCCATAGCCATACCCTCGATCATTAAGAGGATAATGTGCAGTATGCATTAATTCAACAGTGGATCCATTTAATATTCTAACATCATTGTACATTCCATCGTTCATATGCGCAATTATAAAATGTGAAAACTCTTCAACTGATGTTCTCAGAGAAGCCGCAGGGTGTAGAACCACCATTCCATAATGTGGATTAGGGATATAATCTCCCTTCTTGTAGAAATAAGGGATTGCTATTTTACTAATATCGAGATCTTTAAGTCGAAAACTACTGTTAGACATACCTAATGGTGAAAAAATATGTTCTTTGCAATATTCATTAAAATTTTGACCAGATATTAGTTCGACAAGATAACCAATAATTGAAAAACCAATATTTGCATAGTAAAATTTTTCTCCAGGAGGATCATCTGACCATACTGACGAATGATAGGCGCTTCTATTAGGTGTTAAATATTCTTCTAGCCATGGATGAGGATATGATGATATATCTGGATCTCCTGGTATAAATGATAAACACAACCTATCTGAATTATCCGGAGCTAGACTAGATCGATGAGAAAGAAGCATACGGAAAGTTATGGGTGTAGCAGGATAGTTAGGATTTCTCAGACTAAATGGTAAATAATCGTTTACATCATCATCAAGGTCAAAAAATCCTTGATCATACAGCTGCATTAAAGCAGTAGCAGTAACAGGTTTAGATATAGAAGCAAGAAGATAGAGTGTATCAGGTGTAGCTGTTTTATTATTTTCAATATCATAAAGACCGTATCCCTGAGACCAAACAACGCTGTTGTTTATGATGATACATGCTGAAACCGCGGGTTTATGAGCAAGTTTCATTAGTAATATCATGTATCTATCAAAAAGAAATTCATTTGAATTAACACATTCTCCAGGTCTAATTATTCTGTCAATTCTACTTAATCCTATAGAAACTGGACTAAAGTAAATTCCAATAAATATAACCACAATTATTAGAACAATTATTTTCTTCTTCATATATTGCCTCCTTATTAATTCAAATGGGGTGATTTAATTTAAATGTTTGGTATAAAATAAAAAAACAAAGAAAATGCGTTTTAGGTATGTTTCTGCCTATTATTTAATTAAAAAATAAAGAAAGGCTTGTCAATTGTTATTTTAAAACGTAATTTAGCCGCTCGTATCCCGATGCTGGCGTGCTAAGTATTAGCACATTTAGATTTTGATTAATAATATAGCTTGAATCTATTTGGTTATTTAGTAATTGAAAGAAATAGGAATCGACATATAGTATGATTTACTTTCAGAATATGGAATTTTTGTAAAAAAGAGGAGGAATAAAATGGATTCATATAGAAAGACCGCGATAATTGTAGGATTATTATTCATAACTGCGACGGTTACGTCTATCCTAGGTGGTTCCCTTATAGCATCTGTTATAGATTCTCCGGATGATTTTCTTAATGTTTCTGCAAATGAAAACCAAATAGTAATAGGATGTCTCCTTGTGTTAGTTGATGCCCTTGCAGTTATTTTTATTGCAATTCTGATGTTTCCAATCCTTAAAAAGTATAATGAAGGTTTAGCTCTCGGATATGTTGGTTTAAGGATTTTTGAGGGCGTTGTCTTTATTATTGGTGTAATCAGCATACTAGCAATATTGACATTAAGCCAGGAATATGGTGCAGGAGCCCTGGATGTTTCCTATTTTCAAGCTTTAGTCACTTTATTACTAGGAGTATATGATTGGTCTTGGTTGGTTGGGCCTCTTATCTTTTTTGCCCTAAGTACTCTGCCGTTTTATTATTTATTGTATCAATCAAAACTCATTCCTCAATGGTTATCAGGTTGGGGTCTTATTGGAGGCATATTAGTTACTTTATTTGGCTTGCTAGCTATGTTCGGCTTTGATACTACATCAACGATCTCGATGTTTTTGTTTCTTCCAATAGCCGTGCAAGAAATGGCTCTCGCGGTATGGCTGATAGTTAAAGGATTCAATTCATCTGTAATCAGTTCTGGGTCTGCCAAAACAGATATAAACGAAGATAAAATGATTAAATTAAGGTAATCTTGGAGGAATACTTATGAAAGCAATTGTGGTTTATGACTCAAAATACGGTAATACAAAAATCGTAGCAGAAAAGATAGTTGAGGGTATAAGCGAGGCGGGGGAAGTAGATGCAACTCTCAACAGAATCTCCGAGGTTGATATCAAAAAAATTCCCGATTACGACATTATTTTGGTTGGTTCTCCTAATCATATGGGTGGGCCGACAAGAAGTGTCAAAAAGTTTATAGATGGGCTCAAAAAGCTCGAAATGAAGGAGAAATATATCGCCATTTTTGATACATATATGGGAGGGGACTTCGAGAAAGCGGTAAAAAAAATGAAGTCGAGAATCAAGGAGAAGGTCCCTGGATCCAAACCGGAGATCCTTGAGTTATCGATAAAAGTCCAAGGAATGAAGGGGCCAATCGAGGTTGACGAACTCCCAAAATGTAAAGAGTTTGGACACAATATTGTTAATTTGATGAGCAAATGATCACATAGCGATAACAATGAGTCCGTAAGGTGATATGCTTAAATTGAATATATAGCATCAAAAAGGAGTCTGATGGATGTGAGAATGTTTTAATATAGTAATATTTAAATATTTAAATATACTTATACTTATTTGATGAGTAAAATAGACATATTCAAAGCACTAGCAGATCCAACACGACTCAAAATACTTGAATGTATCAAAAAAGAAGAAAAATGCATCTGCGAAGTCATACCCTATACGGGCAAATCACAACCCAACGTTTCTCTTCATTTAAAAATCCTTAAACATGCAGGTCTTGTCAATGAACGAAAAGATGGAACCAGAATCATGCTTAGTATTGCAAATAAGGATGTGTTCAAACTTA
>CP070724.1:24787-28984 GCA_020350825.1 Thermoplasmatales archaeon
TATATTCACATTGCCCATATCTGTATTCACTGTTTTAATTGCAACATCAAGATATTATGATGTTTCTGCAGTCCTTCATTTTATCATTCCATTGCTAACCATCTGCTCCATCCTTGTTTTTTTAGGAACCTATTTTATTTATCGATCGTTCAAAAAAATCAAAAGGATAGACCATACAATACGAGAAATCAAGATGAAAAAAGAATACACGCACGATATTCTTGAAAATTAAATCGCCAAACCATTCTAGGACAGTATCTACGTTTTCATTTACCGCAAGACATGTTTTTCTTTTCTCTTCCTTTTACGTTCCTTTCTTTCCTTCTTTGTTAAAGGCCCAGGTTTCTTACCTGGAGATATATCTTTTCTGCCCTTGGCTTTACCCATATCAATTTCCTCCTTTATCACCAATTTTATAACATCACTTCTTTTAAAAAACCAACCTATTCTTTTTTTTATTTAATTTTCTTGTGTGGATTGCTATCAATCTATAGGATTAAACGAGATTTTTTACCGGTAAAATCAAGTTCAAATCTTGCATTATATATATTTTTATACAATATTATAAATAATCATTTTCCTCTTGAATATTTGTTTCTCTGTATATTTGCATTGTATATTGCACCATCTGTAACAAAAAGTAAATGCGTTAGAGGGGTTGTTTCTGCCTTAATTGGAATGAAAAAAGAAAAGAAGAGAGGAGAGGTTTATTGAGCGTTCATTTTGTAAGCAAGGATGTTGATTCCCAGGTTTCTAATGCTGCTCTTTTCCAACCATCAGGTGTTTTTACATAGTAATAATTATCATCCCAAACAGTATCTCCCACATTTCCAGTTGGGTCGCTTGTTCCTGTTGGTGTATAATGGGATGAAACAACACTCTTTACCTGTGCTTTGGTTACAAATTCATCATCATTTACTGCCTGTGCTCCCTTTACACGACCAGAGAACTGTGCAACAATGCCACTTCCTCCATCAACATCTAATAGATAACTTGGAGCAGTTGTCCCGATACCAACATTGCCACCCATTATGGACATCACATTTTCTTCCACTATATTGTTTTCTGTAGTATCCAATCCGATTCCTACTGAATAATCTTCAAGGACATTAATTCTTGTACCAATTGCTGTTGAAACTTCTCCACTGGCAGTTGTTTCATAACCTATTGCTGTTGAATAATCTCCACTGGAAGTTGTTTCATAACCCATTGCTGTTGAGTAGTCTCCACTGGCAGTTGTTAGAACACCCATTGCTGTTGAACCATATCCGATGGCATTTGTACCAAAACCCATTGTTGTAGAAACTCCTCCGCTGGCATGTGTACCATGACCCATTGATGTTGAATAAGTTCCACTGGCAATTGTTCCGCCCAATGATATTCCACTTTCAGGATTAAAATATAACCAATATTCTTCAGAACCACTTGGTCCGCCCCAAATGCCAAATGAATTAGTTTCTGTGTAATCTAATGCTTGTAACTCCCAAACACTTTCAGTACCTGTAGTTTCTGCTAATTTTATAGCTGTTATTCCATCCTCACCTTCAATATGTAATTCACTACTTGGACTTGTTGTTCCAATACCAACATTTCCATCAGGGTAACTACCTCCATGTCCAGTAAAAACATTATTTCCTGATACTTGCCAGTCATAATCAGCTTGAAGCATACCTTGCTGTTCTGATTCTATTATTGATTCTTCCACATCTGTGGTATTATAAACATTTCTTGTCCCTGCTACCGGTAAAATAGCAACTGCTGTCAACAGCATGCATACAAAAATGCCCAATATTTTCTTTTTCATAATTCTTTTCCTCCCATAGATATAAATCGTGTAAAGTTGTTATATGTTAATTAAATTTAAATGTTTGGCATAATATAAAAATTGCAACATCTGTAACAAAAACTTAAAGCTAACTTATTATTAGAGTAATTTTGGGCTGTGTCGGATCACCACCTTCAAATTCTATCCATATCATATTACCAAGTTCAGGAATAACAAAGAATCGTAGGAAAACTTCTTCAGTTGTAAATTAAATTGTTAAACAATAATTATAACTAATAACAATTATCTATTTCTATTCCTCCTCCACATCTACAATTTTATAACACCTACTCTCTTAAAAACGTTTATATAGTATATATTACAAATATTATATATTGAGAGTGAGGAAATTCTTTCCAACGAGATATGATGCTGCTTTTCTTCCTTACTCCTAAGAAAATGCATCCCATCTTTTATTTCCCTCACTCTCGCAAGAGCAGAACAGCTTTTTCGAGTATTACTATTTGTTTTTTTTACTGTTTTTTCCTCTCAAATCATAATTTCATAACCACCCTAATTTAAGATATTGGAAGTGGTGGAAAAAGTTTCCACTCTTCCTCTAAAATTGCTTTCCTGTTACTGCCCTCCCCACGTTATCAAAATTCTAATGTAATTAAAATTTATAAATGTATTGTGTTATCAAGGCACTTGTCAACTATCCTCTAATTATTTAAAAAAGTCAATACCATAACTCTTTAAATTAAGTAAAAGAAAAATTACTAATAATTACTATGAAATGGAATATTACTCAAACTAAACATTGGTTTTCTTAATAACTTTTTTGTATTCAACCCACTTATTAGCCTCCTTATTATTTATAAATAGTTTAAATAAAATGTCATTAATTGTGACAAATGCCATTCCATGAAAAACCATTTCTTTATAAAGAGAAACTACAATAATAAACGATATAATCCAAATTAAAACTCCACCTACCAATCCAGGAATTAGTGCTTTAGAATTAACAAGTAAATAAATAATAAGAATTAGACCATAAACAAAATAGAAAAAAAGAAACGTTAGAAACAAAGAATATAAACGCTCGAATAGAAAACACATGAACGCTTCGTGATCCCAATAGGATTTGTGTTTATTTAGATAACTTCCAGACCTTGCTAACTCAGATCTAAAGCATGAATATGCGGAATCTCCTACTTGACAGAAAAGTCCTTTATCTATTAAATTGTCTTTTATATCTTCTTTATTAAACTCTAGTTTATTCTTACCATACTGACATTCAAGAATCCGATATATGAAACCCAGAAATATCTTTTCCTCAATCCATCCAGATTTAATAGCCCTTAAAAATGACATAGTGAGAAATAATACGGACCGAGAAGCTATCCCAAGAACATATGCAAAGAAAAGCCCCAACAATCCTGCGCCAATTCCAATATTACTAAAAAGTTTCCAGGTCTCTGGAAATATCATTATAAAAAAGTTAGAATCTGATGGATTACCAGTCATGAATAGAAATAATGCATAAACAAAAGGGGAGAAAAGAAAAATAACGAAAATTCCTATTCCTAGGTCTACTATAACTTCGGTTATTTGTGGGAGATCACCTATTAAAAGCGTTTTATTTGTCATTTTTGTTTTATTATGAATATCATTTTGTATTTATTTAATGTTTTATTGCAGAGTGGGCTGATTTCATTTTTACAACTAGCCTAAGTAATTAAAAAAAGAAAAGAAGTGAAAATGGATGAAATTTATTTTAACCCTAATGCCACTCTCTTTCGAAATGTGTAAAATCCATTCTGCTCCAATCATCTAAATCTGGTGATCTACGTGAGCCATCAGAATAGTCAATAGTATAATACGTGTAGCCATAGCTCATACAGCTTTTATAAGGTCGACTAAGCAACAGGTCAATCAGCGATTGACTATGTCCAGGTATTGGGTCAAAATCAAAGGTATGACCTAACTCATGCATATAAGCACTACCAAATACAGTTTCTCTATTCGCCCAGAAGTTTTCTAATACTATGTTTTCATGACCGAAACTTGATATCTGAAAAGCATTAGAACGGAATACATAACCCGCTGCACTATCTGACCTGTAAACAACAACACCATAATGAAAAACACCCCTACGCCAATTATTATCATCATCATGCAGGAAGAAATAATTATAAATTTCACGTAAATCTCTACGGTCAACCATCTCAATAAATGGGATTATCTCATGTCCACCCATACTACCATAATCCAGATGAAACATGATGTTTTGCCTATCAAAAGCAGTCGAAATAAGTTCCCCTGAATTCTCCGGGAAATAGCTTTTCTCACCATTAGGGCCCTCATCCATTAAATCTAATTCAACAAAAACATCCTTCCTAAATGGATCAGAAAACCACTCTGAGGTTAGA
>CP070724.1:29084-40022 GCA_020350825.1 Thermoplasmatales archaeon
AGGGTGTTATTGGTTCTGCAGGTGTTGGATTACTTAGACCATTTCGTCCAGTTATAGCATTTCCAAAAGTGATAGTCTTTTGGGCATATTTATTAGGTGCAACGTTTTCTGTAGGATTAAATGGATTTAATTCCAAATTAGGTCCGCAGTTGGGATTCGCTTTATTCTTTGTTGGCTTCATAGCAAGCATAGGTATAACTGGTGCTTTTTTCGGCTTTACTCCGTTTACCTTCTACCTATAAAAGCTAGGAGAATTTGGGGTAGATGTGGAAGAGTTACCTCTACAAAAAAACCCAAATAGTACATTAGGAAACCCGCCTCTCTTCTTTTTTTAATTCATACAATTATTTACTGCCAATTTTGTTTTTAACCAGAAGAAATTGTGACAGAGGGTAGCATTTATATACCCAAGCATCTATAGATATAGCAATAATTAGGGGAGGAATACATGGAAAAGAAAATTGTAGGCATTCTGGTATGCATGCTGTTGATTGCAACTTCTGCCATACCAGTAGCAGGAACAGTTGAAATAAATAAAGGAAGTGAAATAGGTTCTCAATATATGCCTGTTTTAATTCCCCACCCCATCTATGAACCAGAAGATATTGACCTTAAAGATGCTGCATTTCATGGCTCATATGGTCGTTATCACGGGGAATGGTGGTATTTTGAGGGGATTTTTGATAATGGATACAGTATTGTACTTGGCGCTGCTATCTGTTCAAAGGGCTCCCGTGGTCTCTGCATACTTGCTCTTCATATTTATAATGATACTGAATTGGAATTTTTTTTGAATAAAGGTGTTTCCTTTAAGGATTTTGATGCATCTGAAGATTTCCCTTTTATAAAAATATATGGAAAACAGATTATGAGCTTAGACAGAGAGAGATATAATAGTACAGGAGAATGGGTTTATAATGTTACAATAGAAATTGATGGTCAAGAAGCTAACTTACAGTTCATAGGTACAACAAAGGGCTACAAAGGAGAAATCCTTAGAGGTTGGTATGGTCCTGTATTGCCAAAAGCTACTGTAGAAGGAACGCTTATATTGAATGGAGATCAGATAAATGTAAGTGGGTTGGGCTATCATGAACATGGCTGGGAGATTCCCATTCCACCAAGGGAGTGGGGTTTTTATTGGGGTAAAATCGTAAGTGACTCATTTTGTCTGTTTTGGGCAAAAATGATGCGAACTCATTGGTGGGAACAAACACGAGCTGCAATTTTAAGTCTGGATCAATCGGGTTACATAAATATAAAACCAGAGAACTTTAAGTTTAAGGCTATTAGATATATATTTAATAATAGGAGAATAATTCCTACAAAATTCAGGTTAAATGTATCTGACCCGGATAGATCTATCTATATCAACGCTACGATGGAAACATTAAACATTCATCATGTTGGATTAAGGATACCTCATTACTGGAAATACCATGTTAGGGTAAATGGACAGATATGCTATGGTTCCTCCACCGAAATTATAAAAGATGAAATTCAAATAGTGGAATTAACGAGATTTCGATAGAGGTTTTGCTACTCGATTCTGTTGCAATTGGGTTATTTACTTTTGTTTGGTAAAATAGGATTTTAGTTAGAAGAATCTGTGACTAGAGACAATCCCATATTAATATTGCAACATCTGTAACAAAAAGAAAAAAAGCCTACTTTGCTTATAATGTTTTATTTATTCTATTTAAAAAAATAAAATAGTTTTAGATTTCAACCTAATGTATAATAACAGTTTTTGGATAGTATAAAAAACGACTTTTTAACTTGCTCGATAGAAAAAATTACTCTTGGATTAGCCGCTGGGGGGAATTGAACCCCCGACCTATTCCTTACCAAGGAATCGCTATACCTCTAAGCCACAGCGGCATATTTTACCCCATGAATAGAGAGAGGGTTTATTTTAATTTTTGGCAAAATTGGGTTGAATAGGAATGTTTTTAGGACGGTTTTTCATTTTTGAAACAGATGAAATTTATAAAATCAATTGATTTACCTGATGTACAATCCCGACTTTCTCCATCAAAATTCAAGATTACAAGGGTGGGGGTAACTGGTGTTAAAAAACTTGTTCATATAAAAAGGCCTGATAAGGAATCTGTACTTCCATTAGTTGTTAAAATGGATCTTTTCGTTGATCTTCCTGCATCACAAAAAGGAAGCCACATGTCCAGGAATTTAGAACTTGTGTCAGATATAATTGATCTTAATCTTCAGGAACCTGTCTCTGATTTAGAATCTTTTTGTGCACAAACTGCTAAACTACTTCTTGAAAAACATGATTATGCAACGTTTTCAGAAGTCAAGGCAGAGGCAGACTATTTTTTGGATGTTATATATCCATCTGGTAAAAAAGGATCAGAACCGTATAAGCTTGTAGCAGAAGCTAGAGCAAAAGGGAATGAGGAGATTAAAAAACTAATTGGTGTAAAAGTAATAGGCATGACCGCGTGTCCTTGTGCAATGGAGGTGGTCAAGAAGTTAGACTCTCGTGATAAGTATTTTCCCTCCCCTACTCATAATCAGCGAAACATTGGTACATTGATGATAGAGGTTCCACGTGATGTACAATCGGTTGATGCAGATGATCTAATTGATATCGTAGAAAAATCATTTAGCAGCCCTACCTATAGCATTTTAAAACGTAAGGAGGAAGGGGAGTTAGTTTTAGGTGCACATAGAAAACCTAAGTTTGTTGAAGATGTTGTAAGAGACATGCTCAGTGATGTTTTGAAGAGGTATAAGGAACTTCCTGATGATGTAGTTGTAATATCTCGAAGTGAAAGTGAAGAATCAATACATAAACATAATGCGTTTGCTGAACGTGTTACCACACTTGGTGAACTGAGAAAATAATTAAAATATAACAATAGCTGTTATGAATCAATATCTTCTGATATTTCTGAAGTGAATTATTTTTAATTCATTATGTTTCTCTCCATAAAAAACATTTAAAAACAATAGCTTGATTAAAATCCCTAATGCCAAAATATCATATTGCATATCTTCCTGGAGATGGTATTGGAAACGACGTAATGGATGCAGCAAAGATCGTCCTTGATGCGATAGACCTTGATGCAGAATATATTCATGGGGATATTGGTTGGGAATTTTGGAAAACAGAAGGAAATCCTTTACCAGATAGAACTGTAGAACTGTTAAAGGAGACAAATTGTTGTCTTTTCGGTGCAATTACATCGAAATCAAATGAAGATGCTGAAAAAGAATTGATACCTGAACTGAGAAATAAAGGAATTGTTTATTCAGGTGCAATTGTAACACTGCGTCAGGAATTAAATTTGCATACAAATATGCGATATTGCAAAGCTTATCCTGGAAATCCATTGAATTACAGAGATGATATAGACTTGGTTGTTTTTAGGGAAAATACCGAAGGGCTTTATGCCGGTGTTGAGTTTAGACCTCCTAGTAAAGAAGTCTTTAATGCACTCATGACTCATAAAAATATGAAGAAGTTTGAGAAAATATCACTTGATGATATAGCGGTTTCTTGTAGAATTTTTACTAGGAACGCATGTCAAAATATAATAAGACAGGCTTTTGAATATGCGAAAAAGCACAATCGTGGTTCTGTAACTCTTGTTGAAAAACCTAATGTTATAAGGGAAACCAGTGGGATGATGGTACAAGAAGCACGTAGAATGGCTATGGAGTATCCAAATATTGAGTTGTGGGAGACAAACGTTGATGCAATGTGTATGTGGCTTGTAAAAAATCCTCAGGATTATGATGTGTTGGTATCTTCAAATATGTTTGGTGATATCATTTCAGATCTTGCTGCTCAGCTAGTAGGAGGTTTAGGATTTGTAGCCAGTCAAAACATAGGTGATAATTATGCAGTTTTTGAACCTATACATGGCTCTGCGCCTAAATATGCAGGACAATATAAGGTTAATCCAATTGCTATGATCCTCTCAGTGAAATTAATGTTGGATTGGCTTGGTGAAAAACAATATGCTAAAAATCTGGACCAGGCAGTAGCTTCTGTAATTAAAGAGAGAAAAATAACAACCTATGATCTTGGTGGAACAAATACATCTTTAGAGATGGCAGAAACAATTGTAAAAAAATATGAGGAACTTTGAGGATGAATTGAAGACCCTATTTGTCCAAGGATTTAGTGGGGATGTGTTTTCTCACTTATTAAATATTGAAAACCTATCACGCATTCTGTTTCTTAGATTATTTATTCGTTCAATCCTTTTTTCTTGTCTATCATTTAGTCTTTGTCTCATTGTATTAACCTGTCCTTCAGTGGGTGGACTGCCTCCACCTCCACCCTGTCTTTTTATGTAGATATAGATCAGGTTTACGATGTTTCTGTCGATTAAGTTGCCCTCTTCATCGTATGCAAATACTGTAATTATAACGAGTCCTGTTGAACTCATTTCTAAAGTAGCGGTAAAACCATCTGAGCTATTGTCATCAATCTTGGTGTCATTCTCACCTATCAGTAGATAATTTGATTGGAATTTTACGGTATGAACATTATTTGTTGCATTTGCAGTCACATCAATTGTTCCTAGGATAGTAACATAACCTGCAATATTTAGAAAATCTAGAATGGCGATGTAGAAATATGTTCTGTTGAAGAATAATAGGTCGAACATGACAAAACCTGGTTGTGGTTCGATGATTTTTATCTGTTGTGCAACTGATACGTTATGTGTTTCTGACCAATCACTTTCTTCATCATAACTATCTTTTGATTTTACTCTAACAAAAAATTCATTTTCGTTATTCCAACTGTGATTTGTTGTTGCAATTTGATTTGATTCATATGGTCCAAGCCATTCGCTTATTGTTCCGTCGCCCCAATCCCATTTGTAGTATATTTGATCTCCTTCTCTATCTGTAGATAGTGATGAAAAGTCTATTGATACATTTGGTCCGGCTACGTTTGGTCCGGATAATATGGGTATAGTTGGTGCTTTATTGGTTAGAATTCCTGTGGTAAACTCCCATATAGGGCCTTCTAATGAGACACCATGATAATCCCATGAAACTATCTTCCAATAATATGTTGTTAAATTATCAAGTGTTCCAGGATAATATGTTGTAGTTGATTGATTATTAACTACCTGCCATGGGGGTGAAATTGTTCCAAAGTATACATCGTAGGTAACGATATCACCTGGATCTGGGTCACCACCGATCCAACTGATAATTGTTTCAGGATCGACCATTATTGCACCATCTTCGGGATTTGGATTTCTTGGTGGGAATGGAGGGTGATTCTGAGCGGTGGTAAAATGCCATAATGGTCCTTCTGTTTGAGCGCTATGGTTATCTATTGCTATTATTTTCCAATAATAAGTTGTTTCGTCGTCCAACATTCCTGGATCGTATGTTGAATTGCTTAAATTACCTGCAACTATAGGTGGTGAAAGATTCGTTCCAAAGTATACTACATATGTAATTGGATTGCCATTTGGATCGCTACAGCTCCAGCTAAGATTTGCGTTGAAGGGTACAGCTGTTGATTCGTTTTGTGGATTTGGATCACTTGGGATATTTGGTGGGTCGTTTTCTTCTAAAACATCAATAATTACTGGGGCGCTATCAGTTCCACCATTTCCATCGCTAATGGAATATGTAAATGCATCGTTACCAACAAAATCAGGATTAGGTGTGTAATATACATAATTCGGGGTAAATGTTACCACTCCATTGGTTGGTTGGGTCACAGATGTTATCGTTAAAATATCTCCCTCAGGATCATTATCGTTTGCAAGAACGTCAAGTTCGTTAAGTGAAGTATCTTCATAAACAGTAAATGAATCGGCATTTGCATTTGGTGGGTCATTTGTACCTATTACGGTAATATAGACTGTTGCATTATCTGTTTCGCCATTGTTGTCTGAAATTGTATAGTTGAATTGGTCAAGTCCATCGTAATCTGGATCTGGAGTGTAATACACAAAATTAGGTGTAGCTGTTGCTGTTCCATTCATAGGTGTTGAAACGTTTATGATAGATATGGTATCGCCGTCGATATCAAAATCATTGTTGAGGACAAGGATTACGTTGTTGGTGGAATCCTCATTCACTGTGGCATTATCATCATTTGCTGTTGGAGGATCGTTTTGTGATAGTACTGTTACGTTAACTGTAGCAGTATCAAATCCTCCGTTACTATCTGAAATGTTGTATTCAAATTGATCAGGTCCGTTGTAATTTGGATTTGGCGTATAGCTTATGTAGTTTCCAGCTGTAGATGCATTTCCATAGTTTGGTGTAGTTACTGATACAACAGTTAAAACATCTCCATCTATATCTATGTCATTTACAAGTACATAAATTTGGTTATCTATTGAGTCTTCGTCTACTGTGGCTGTATCGTTATTTGCTGTTGGTGGATCATTAACAGGATTTACTACAACAAAAACAGTGGCATTATCAAATCCTCCTTGTCCATCACTGATTATGTAATTGAATTGATCTAGCCCATTGTAATTAGTATCTGGTGTATAATAGACATAATCTGCAGTGAATAGCACGAGTCCATTTGATGGTTGCGTAACAGATACAATATCTAAATCATCTCCATCAGGGTCAATATCATTTGCCAAAACATCAATCAGGTTATTTAACGAATCTTCATCAACAGCAGCAATATCATCATTAGCTGTTGGTGGGTCATTTGTACCACCAACAGTAATATATACAGTAGCGCTATTAGTCCCGCCATTGTTATCTGTGATATTATAGCCAAATTGATCCGGACCGTTATAATCAGGATCAGGGGTATAATATACATAATCTACAGTATAGTTAGCTGTTCCATGTGTTGGGGTCGTCACCCCAATAATTTCTATCGGATCACCATCGATGTCGATATCATTAGCGAGAACGTCGATCTGGTTGTCTACTGAGTCTTCATCTACCATTGCAATGTCATCATTCGCTGTCGGTGGATCATTCGTTCCACTTACAGTAATATATACAAAGGCGGTATCAGTTTCACCATTACCATCGCTAATAGTATATTCAAATTGATCGAGACCATTAAAATCGGGATCAGGTGTATAATATACATAATTTGTATCAGTCGATGCAGATCCGTTATCTGGTTGTGTAACAGAGATAATAGTTAAAGTATCTCCATCAATATCAATATCGTTTGCAAGTACATCTATTTGGTTGTTTACTGAATCCTCTATCACTGTAGTGGTGTCATTATTTGCTGTTGGTGGATCATTCGTTCCATTTACGGTGACATTCACAAATGCAGAATCAGACCCACCATTGTTATCTGTAATTGTATACTCAAACTGATCCAATCCACTATAATTAGTATCTGGTGTATAATAAACATAATCTGTAGTGTATAAAACAGTTCCATACAATGGTTGAATAACCGATAGTATATCTAGATCATCTCCATCAGGATCGATATCATTGGAGAGAACATCAATCAGATTATTCAACGAATCTTCTATTACTGTAGCAACATCATCGTTTGCTATTGGTGGATCATTCACAGCTCCAACAGTAACATATACAGTAGCACTATCAGATCCGCCATTGCCATCTGAAATTGAATAGGTAAATTGATCAGGTCCATTATAACCGGGATTTGGAGTATAATACACATAATTGCCATCAGTAGAAACAGATCCATTACCAGGTTGTGTTATAGAGTCAATAGTTAAGGGATCTCCATCTGGATCATTATCGTTTGCTAATACATCGATTAGATTATTTGTAGAGCCTTCTAGCACTGCGGCAGAATCATCGTTTGCCACTGGAGGTTGATTTTGACTACAAATAATTTCGAAATTCTGCAATGCTAAAGCAGGAGATGTGAAAGCATAGTTTGTATCAACCAACATGTTCGCGACATTAACACCGATATTTACATTGTACAAAATTACAGAACTATAAAGACTGGCTGCAAAATCAGCAGGATTCCACGATATAGTTATGGTTGTAGGCGATACATAATCAGATGGAACCCATTGGATAGTCAGATTCCATATTTTATTAGTATCAGGATATTGTTTATACTCTGCGAAAAGTTCGTTAAATGGATTTGAAAAATTGGTAGCAAACCATGCTCGAATATACGGATTTACTCCTGGGGGGCTCTTGGGAACATCATAGCTATCAAGTCCATCTAATGCATCGGTTTTTTCACCGAAAAATACATTATCATATGCACCGCCTGGTTCTGAAAAATCTAATGGGACCTCCCAAACATCATCTCTACTACCTGTTAACATTCGGTATAAATTATGGATGAAAATATTTCCAATACTTGAACTAACTGCGGGTACGAATGCGCTAGTTATAAAAATTAACGCAATACCAAGTACGATGGTTTTTTTAAAGATTCTATTACTTTTTCTTTTCATCTTTAACATATTAATATCTCCTCGATAATATTTATACTTTTGTCTATTAAAAAAGACGTTTACCAAATTTAAGGCACCCCCATTTTTAAGGTACATTCATAATAAGCGTAAATCCAGTAGGCAAAACCTGGATTGATAACATCTGATAATTCGTAATGCTGGGGTATACTTCTATTCCAATTGTATAAAAATCCAATGATAATTGGTCCACCAGTTGGATTATTGTTTGTAGTAGAGTCATTCCAACTATAATCAACACCATTATAGTTAACGAGGATATCTTCTTTTAACATAGAATTATCATCAGGCAACCCAAAAAGATTCCAAATTGTACGGAGATCTGTGATAGTATCGCCGTTATTTGCTATACTAACACCTTCCGCCCAGAGTTCACAATCATAAAAAGCATAGATCCAATAACCATACCCCGGCTCTAGAATATCTGTTAGTTCATAATGCTGGGGAGCACTTCTATTCCAATTATAAAAGAATCCAAGTATAATGGTATTATTTACTGCATCCTGCCATGTATAATTATTATTATTATATCTAACCATGAGATCTGATTTGCTCACAGATTGATTGAATGGCAATGATACAAGATTCCATGTTGACATAAGATTTGTTATTTGAATTGTTAATTCTGTATAGCAGATAATCCTGAAGTAATAATCTGTCCACGCTTGTGAAATGAATGTGTAGTTTTCATTTGAAATCATGTCAATTTCTTCTCCGGATGCACTATTCTCAAGAATAATCGTTAGATATTCACTATTTATTAGATCTGATGAATTCCAAGAGATCGTGATATTCATAAGAGAACTTGAATGAATTGAGATATACCATTCTTTATAATCTCCAGGATAGTGTTTGTACTCCGTCTCTAATTCATCATATGGATCAGGAAACGAAGTTACAAATCGCGCGTATATATAAGGTGCAGTACTTGGGAGAGACTTAGGAATATCATAGTTATCAAGTCCATCTGAGGCAACCCCTTTTTCTCCGAAATAAATAGTATCATTTACTCCCCCAAGTTGGTTGAAGAAAAGACGGCATTTCCAATCGTTTTCTCCTTCAGTTGTAAAATTCCAAATTGGACCAGAGGTTGAAGCACCATTAATGTCAAAGGAAACAATTCTCCAATAATAGGTTCTATTGTATGCCAATGTACCCGGATTATATATTGTTGCTGTTTGATTACTTATAATTTTAGGTGGTGGATTTATAATTCCAAAATACACATCATGGGTAACATTATCCCCATCTGGATCTATACTAGTCCAATTCAGTAAAGTATTAATTGGCGCACTTTTTTCACCGTGGGTTGGATTTGGGTTACTTGGAACATAGGGAGGATCATTAATTGGAGTAATCGTTATAGAAACAGTAGCGGTATCAGTCTCACCGTTGTTATCTGTAATTGAATAATTAAATGAATCAGGACCATTATAATCAGGATCAGGCGTATAAAACACAAAGGAAGCGGTATACGTTGCTGTACCATGCAGTGGTACTGTCACGCCTGTTATACTTAGAGTGTCACCGTCAGGGTCATTATCATTTGCTAACACGTCAATTTGGTTGTTCACGGAATCCTCCAGAACCGTTGCGGTGTCATCATTTGCAGTAGGTGGATCGTTCACACCGCCAACTGTCACGGTAACTGTGGCTGTATCTGTTCCGCCGTTGCCATCGCTAATGGTATAACTAAATTGATCAGGGCCAGTATAGTTTGCATCAGGTGTATAAAAGGCAAATGAAGCGTTATATGTTGTTGTACCATGTAGTGGTACTGTCACGCCTGTTATATTTAGAGTGTCACCGTCAGGGTCATTATCATTTGCTAACACGTCAATTTGGTTGTTAGTTGAATCCTCCAGAACCGTTGCGGTATCATCGCTTGCCACTGGTGGGTCATTCACTGGTGTGACTGTTACATATACTGTGGCGCTGTCGGTTCCGCCATTGTTATCGCTGATTGTGTAGCTGAACTGGTCAGAGCCTGTGTAATCAGGATCAGGTGTATAGTAAACATAAGAAGCAGTATACGTAGCTGTCCCATGAGTAGGTGTTGAAACACTAGTGATATCAAGACTATCGCCATCGACATCAATGTCATTAGCTAAGACATCCAGCTGGTTATCTGTAGAATCCTCAGCAACTGATACGTTATCATCATTTGCTACTGGAGGATCATTCACCGAAGTAACCGTTACATACACCGTTGCCGCGTCAGTGCCACCGTTACCATCACTAATAGTATAATTAAACTGATCAGAGCCTGTGTAATCACCATCAGGTGTGTAATATGCATAGTCAACAGTAAAGGTGGTAGTACCATGAAGTGGCTGTGTCACATTCGAAATGGTTAGAGAATCACCATCGATGTCATTATCATTTGCAATGACATCTATCTGGTTGTTGGTTGAATCCTCGTTAACACTTACATAATCATCAACAGCAGATGGCGGATCATTCACAGGGGTAACGGTCACTGATACTGTCGCTGTGTCAGTGCCACCATTTCCATCGCTAATTGTGTACG
>CP070724.1:40122-47981 GCA_020350825.1 Thermoplasmatales archaeon
CTCTGGTTGTTTAAAAAATGTTATAGACTCTGTTATCTTAACATTTCTAGAGATTTCAGGATGCTCGTCAGTTACAGCTACAGCTCCAAGTCCACTTAGGACTAACACTACAACTACAAATATTGGTATTATTTTCTTCATATTTCGTTCCTCCCTAGATATTATCTATCTGTGATAATTGTAATCATACCACACAATATAAATGTTTGGTATAAAATAAAAATAGAGGGTACTACCTAACATTTGTGTCACTATTTAATTTAAACAGTGTTTTGAAGGAAGGGAAGGAGGATAATCTATGAAGAAAATACAAAATCCTATTACCTTCCTCGATTCCTACGAATAATCATATGCAATTCCTCCACTTCCTTCATCGAAACTCCAATAACCAGCAGCATCTTCTGGTTGTTCACTGGCAGCACAAACTTTCTCCATTAATAATGAAAAATTTAAGGTCATTACTAACGCAAAGAAGATTACAAATACTCTGCATAATTTCTTATTTATTTTCATTTTTCCACCTGCCTTATTTCCTAAAAGGATTTTACCTCCCTTGCTATTCATTACATACATTTCATTTCACCTTGTTTTTAATGAATGGTGCATGTAATGGGTTTTTAATAGCGAGAGTGGAGAAACCTTTTGTATATTATTTAAAATTAACGGTTAATCATTGTTTTTTAATTTAAAAAAAATTAGCGTGACAAATCCTTTAATCGTTGTACACCATTGATCTCCTTAATTATTTTAGCTACTGATTTTGGAACTAAGTCTTCCCATTTCTCATTATTTATCATTCTTCTTCGAATCTCTTCTCCTGAATACCTTTCTTTTTCAAAATAAGGAGTTCTTTTAACGAAATATCCTTTTTCTGAGAACAGTTGTTTGGTAAAAGAATTATTAGAAACGACAACATCAAAATTTCTTACAATTGATAAAACATGAGATACCCACTTAGGAGGATTATGAATATCAGGTATTAAGACTATTTTATAATTATTTATGCCTATATCATCTAAAGATTTTGCTATCATCTTTTTACGTTCATTTTCAGAAAAAGGATTGACGATTGTGCCACTATATTGAGAAGATCCTATGCCAATAATTATTTCATCATACTGATTGCTAATACTTTGTAAAATTATCAGATGTCCTTTATGAAATGGTTGAAAACGTCCAATAAATAATGCGTTCATATTGCAATAAAGAATAACGAAGATCAATATTACTTTTCCTTTCGTTCTTGTTAGAATATTTGCTTTTCCTTATTCTTCAGATTTTAAATGAGATGTTGTCTTTTTTTCAGATTCCAACTCTACTTTTCCCACAATTTTTGGAGGTCTCATGATTTTTAGTTTTCTCAGCAGTTCATCCTTTCCTTCACCTATAAGAGCATTTTCTAAAACATCTGACAACGTCTCAACAGGAACTATTTCTACCTTTCCTTTGTATTTATCTTCAATTAATACATCATTAAGATTTGCCTTGGGAATTAAAACCTTCTTGACTCCTGCCTCTACGGCTGCTTCAATTTTTGCAGTGACGCCACCAACAGGGAGTACAGTCCCTCTAATACTAATGGAACCTGTCATGGCTACATCCTGCCTCACAGCTACATTTTCCATTACAGAAATAACGGAGGTTATTAGTGACAGGCTGGCTGAATCTCCTTCAACTCCCTCATAAGTGCCAATGAATTGAATATGTATGTCATGTTTTGAAATGTCTCGTCCTATATATTTTTTAATTATTGCAGAGATATTTTGAACTGATTCCTTTGCTATTTCTCCTAATTTACCTGTTGCTATAACCTTTCCTTCAGCTTGTGATCCAGCAGGGGTAACTTCTGCTACGATAGGGAGAACTAATCCAGAAAATTCACTCATAGAAGGATCAGCAGAATGAACAGCAAGCCCATTTACTGCTCCAACTTCTCTTCCAGTCGTTCTAAACGAACGATAACTCTTCTGTGACTCTAAGGCTCTATCTGCTACCTGCTGCTCTAGTGATCGCGCTGTTTTTTTAGCTTCAATAACATGTTCCTGAGTTATTATTTTATCTCCCTTATCAAATGCAATATCGCCAGCAGCTCGTACGAGCCCACCTAGCTCTCTTAGCCTTAAGGAAAGTTTACCTTTCCTCCCTGCTCTTCTCTGTGCCTCATGAATTATTTCTGCAACAGCTCCTTTATTGAAATGAGCGACTTTTCCATCCTTTTTCACTTCTTGAGCAACAAAACGAACAAGTTTCTCTCTGTTGTCATCTGTGTCATTCATAGTGCTATTTAGGTAAATTTCATATCCATATCCTCTAATTCTAGAACGTAAAGCAGGATGCATTCCTCTCAATGCATCTAAATTCCCTGCAGAAACTAAGATAAAGTCACACGAAGCCGCCTCTGTTTTTACCATTGCTCCAAAACTTCTTTCTGATTGACCAGTAATTTGAAACTTTTTTTCTTGAAGTGCAGTTAATAGATGTTGCTGGGAGGGTAGGCTAAGCGTGTTGATTTCATCAATATACAATACTCCTTTATGTGCCCTATGTATAGCACCTGCTTCGACAAGTTGATGTGGAGGTGTCTCTAGCCCAGCTGATTGAAAAGGATCATGTCTGACGTCCCCTAATAAAGCACCCGAATGTGCAGCTGTTGCATCTATAAATGGAGGAGACTCATCTTTTTCATGAGAGACTAATATCTTTGGAATCTGTTGCATTCCTCTTCTTTGATTCAATCCTCCTCTTGCTACGATAAGGTAAATCATGACTGCAGCAATTATACCAAAAATAGCATATTCAAAATGATTTGTAGCTATAGCACCAATTAAGGATAAACTGACAATCATAAGAACAACTGTAAGAATTAGGCTGTTTTGTTGTTCCAACTTCTTTTTTGCTTCAGTTCTTTGGACTTTTACTATCTCATTTGCCTTTCCACCTGGGACAACACGTATATGGGGAGTATTTGTATCTTCATTATTGGGATATGCAATAATATCTTCTAGCTCCCCTTTCGGTAAAAACTCAGTCATGGCTCTAGCAACCATAGATTTTCCTGTACCTGGATCTCCGATGAGCATTACATGACGTTTTTGCTCTGCAGCTTTTTTAACAATAGCTACTGTTTTATCTTGTCCTATTACCTGGTCCAAGAGACTTTCAGGAACTTTAATTTCTTCTGTGGTTTTGAATTTAATTTTTTTTATCCATTCTTTTATGGGCGGTAACTTTTTCTTTTCTTGTTCTTCTGGTTCCTCTTGTTTTTTAACCAATTTTGCCACCATTTACAAATGTTCCATATATACGATTATCGTATATATATTTTAATCAGATTTAGATTTATGCAGATATATTACATCTGTATTTCAAGTTTTCTTTAGGAGTTTTCCGCTTACTTTATAATGCGATATGTGATACCAATTTAGTAATGACATTCGACAGGAAAACACTGGTGATTCCAGATAAAACCAATTTTGAGGAACGTAATATATCTATTAATGGAGACGTGGTAATAGGTGATAGATGCTTGCTTCAATTCAGTATTAATACCAATGGTAGAATATTTGTTGGAGAGCATGTAATCACAGGCGGTAATCTGCAGGCAACAAACGATGTTAGGGTTGACATATTTTCAGAAATAAGCGGGGATATACAAAGTGGAGGAAACGTATATCTTGGGGAGAAGGTAAAAGTGAAAGGAAAACTTTCTCTAAAAGGGGACCTTGATGTTGGAGATAGTGTAGAGATAGAAAATGGTTTTGAAGCAAAGGGTTGGATAAATATTCGTAGCCCAATACCTGTTGTTATATATATTTTTGTATATCTATTACAGCTTTTAAAGATGGGTCATAGTGAGGAAATTGAACGAATACTTGAAGAACTCGAACAAAATGATGGAAAAACCATACCTATTTCAGAATCATTTCTCTTTATTCCAAATGACTCAATTATTGGTCTCTCAAAATCACAAGTAGATTGTAATCTTCGAATTGGCAAAGAATGCAAGGTTCTCGGGAATTATGATACAAAGGGATCCATTTATGTTGATGACAAATCAAACGTCTATGGTACCCTAAATTCAAAAGGAAACGTTTTTTGCGGAAAAAAAATAAAAATACATGGAAATGTTGTCGCAAATGGAGAAGTCAATATTGGTGGGCGAACTCATGTTGTTGGCAATGTGTCAGGAGAAAAAATTTATCTGTCAAAAACTGCATCTGTTCAAGGTACCCTATTAGCTAAAAAAGGTATTTTGTTTATCGACTCATCTGAAGAAAAGGCGACAGATAAGATTAAACGATTTGAAAGCGATGCCGATATTGTAGATGAAGTAAAAGAAATGTTGGAGTAGAAATAATGCAACTTGGCATAGTTGGAAAGCCCAATGTAGGGAAATCCACGTTTTTTAATGCCGCCACTGATGCTCATGCCGAAATTGCAAATTATCCATTTACCACTATAGAAGCTAATCGTGGAGTAATGTATATACGAAAACCCTGTCCATGTAAAGATTTTAATGTAACGTGTACGCCCAACAACTCAGAATGTATCGATGGAACAAGATTTGTACCAATTGAAGCAATAGATGTAGCTGGGCTTGTTCCAGACGCACATAAAGGAAAAGGCTTAGGAAACAAGTTTCTTGATGATTTAAGACAGGCACATGCTCTAATTCACATTGTTGACGCATCTGGCAGTACAGATGATGAGGGTAATCCTTGTGAAATTGGAATGTGCGATCCGTTAAAGGATGTCGAATTTTTGGAAAAAGAAATCACATATTGGCTTTTTGGTATTGTTCAAAAGAGTTGGGAAAAAATAGCAAGACAATGTGAATTAGAAGATAAAAAAATTGAAAGAATGCTTGCGGAAAAATTAACTGGCTTAGGTGTTAAGGAGGAACATATTATAAGTGCAATTAAAAAGGTAGATATCGATCGCTCTAAACCTTCTACCTGGACAAACGGTGATATTCTAAAACTTTCAGACTATGTAAGAAAAATTAGCAAACCTATGATAATAGCTTTTAATAAATGTGACAAAGCACCAGATAGTTTGATGGTAAAGATGAATGAGATGAAAGATTATATTGTAATTCCAACAAGTGCCGAAAGTGAGCTAGCTTTAAGCAATGCAGAAGAAAAGGGAATAATTGAGTATACCCCTGGAAGTAATGATTTTAATATATTAAAAAAAGAAGAACTTACAGAAAAACAACTGAATGCGTTAGATTATATTAAAAGTCATGTGTTAACAAAATACGGTTCTACTGGTATTCAAAAGTGCATAGAGGAAGCAGTAAAAATGCTCGATCTAATAGTAGTTTATCCTGTTGAAGACGACATACATCTTACTGACAAGGACGGTAGGGTACTACCTGATGCGTATTTAATTCCTAGAGGTTCTACAGCGAAAGATATGGCATATAAGGTTCATACTGATTTGGGAGATCATTTTATTAGAGCTATCGATGCACGAACCCATCGTATAATAGGTTCAGACCACGAACTAAAAGATGGGGATGTTATCAGCATAATAGCAGATACTTAAAAATCGATTATAATAATATGCATAAAAACCTGCATGATAACTGTATAACAATCTGCCCATTATATGCATAATTATATGCAAATTAAGTTTTTATAGCAACCATCTATTACGTTTTTGGGATCACTCAAACATGTTTTAATAGGAGGAAAAAAGTGCCGAAAAAAAAACTTCGCAAGACTGCTTTATCGAGAAATATCCAAAAACATATTAAATTAAAGAACCATAAGAACAAAAAAATTGATTTTGAAGAAATACCCTTTACAACAATACGAGTTACTATGCATGCATTGAGATGGATTTTCTTCCTTATCTTTATTTACATTGCTGTTAGTATTGTACTACTACTCGTACAGGGGGGAAATGATTCAATAACAAACATTGTTGTTTATAGTGTAACCGGTTTCTTTACATTTTTTATGGGATACTTCGGATGGATGTTCGCTCGCAGCGTCATGGAGATGGTGAGCGGCAAAGAACTTAAACATGATGATTTCTAATACCTATCTTCTCTATTACTCAGAAAACGCCTAGAGGCATATAATTGGTAGTAGTATTTGATAATCATCTCCATTTGAGAAGAGATGGTAGGTTTCTAGATGCTGTAAAAGATTTTAAAAAAGCGGGTGGCACGCATTTTGTTTTATGCCAGTACCCAATGGTAGATTTGGTTATCAGAGAAAAAAGTTACAAATCTTGCTATTTAAAAACATCAAGGATGGCAGAGGAAATACGCGCTGAAATTGATATCGGAGTTTTTGTCACTATTGGTCCTTATCCAGTTGATTATCTAAAGTTAAAAGAAAACCTTGGAAGGGCTAAAGCTATTGAAATTATGAAAAGGGGGATAGATGAAGCTGCAGAGCTTTGCGAAGAGAAGAAATGCATTGGTATCGGGGAGATTGGAAGACCCCATTTTCCAGTTGGTGAAGGAATTATGGATGATTCAAATGAAATTCTTCAATATGGGATGGAGAAAGCCGTAGATGTAGATGTTCCTGTAATATTGCATACTGAAAGTACAACATCTGAACAGTGTAAAGAACTTGTGAAGATGGGCAAGAAGGTTGGTCTTTCTTCAGATAAAATTGTAAAACATTTTGCATCGGCTTTAATAAAACAAGATGAAAACTTTGGTCTTATACCTTCTGTTCTAGCAAGCAAAAAAAATATTGTTGAGGCATTAGAAAAAGGATCACGTTTTTTGATGGAGACAGATTACCTCGATGATCCACGAAGACCTGGTGCTGTGCTTGGCCCAAAAACTATCCCTAAATTGACGAGAAACCTTCTTGATGGAGTCATGACGGAGGCACAGGCGTATGAGATTCATGTAAAAAATCCCTACAAAACATATGGCATTGTTTTGGAAGAATAAATTGTTATTATAAATTACTTAAAGTTTAATAGTTATAGATATTATTATTTTACTAGGTTAATATTGGTTAGAGAACGGAAGAACTATATATGTTTGAAGTGAGAGTGAATAAAAAAATTATAACGCAAAAAAATCCCCTTTAATTAATCCCCCATCTTATATCTGTTATTCTTATTATAACACATTCTCATACTAAAACAGAGGAAGGGGGTCCATACCCAAGGAGAGGATGGGATGCAAGGATATGTCAAAAATGTCTCTCAATTGGTAATACACCATATTAGACCCCCATATTGATTTCTGTTGATTCTACTTTATATTACTTTTGTATTACTACTAATTTGGATTTAATCAGAAGAATCTGTTCTAAAGATTTATATACTATATCATCTATAGATTAAGTAATAATTGGGGATAAAATATGAAGATATATATTAAATCTATAACTTGTATAATTCTTGTAAGTTTTTTTATTGCTTCTAGTGCAGCAGGAATTGAATTAAAATCAGAAAAACAAACAAGTAACCTTACTGATTTCGATCCTTTGGTAGATGTTGAAGTTACAGTAGAAATCCAACAGATACGAGCATTTGATAAGAGCGATGAACAATTAAGTATAATTCCTTTTTATCCGATATTTGTTAAAAGAGAATATATAGATAAAGAAAGTGACCCTGATTTTTATGTAAAAGTTCTAATCAACAATGAAGAATCCACAAGTGATACTTGGCATGATACAAAGTATATCTATGACCCGCAATTTTCAGCAATCCTGGATGTCCCTGATGATGAAGAATTTGTAACAGTAAAAATACAGTTATGGGATTGGAATGATAATGGAGATGTCCTCTGTGATATTGGAAATGAAAAAGATGATGTAGAACTAACTTACAGTATCAAAACTGGACACTGGACAGGAGATGATCAGCTCGAA
>CP070724.1:48081-52047 GCA_020350825.1 Thermoplasmatales archaeon
CTCTGGTTGTTTAAAAAATGTTATAGACTCTGTTATCTTAACATTTCTAGAGATTTCAGGATGCTCGTCAGTTACAGCTACAGCTCCAAGTCCACTTAGGACTAACACTACAACTACAAATATTGGTATTATTTTCTTCATGTTTTTATACCTCCCGATAATAAAAATTATCTATCACAAGATATAATAGTTACTATTTAAAAAACTTTCCCATTATTTTTATTGAAACATCAATAATAAAAAGAGGAGAGGATTTTTTTATTATTCGAATTTTGTATATTCGACATGCAAGTAGTAACTCGGACCGATAATAGCATTTAATCTTAGATAATAATGTGTTTCATTGGCAACTCCAATCCCAACTACATAGGTACCGTTCCCTGTTGCAATGCTTCCAACTCCTCCAATGAAAAATACCCAAAGCATAAACCCTAATATTACTCCTGTTGCATTGGTTTCGTTGAACTCTGCAAATACTCCTGCAAAGTTACCTAGGCCAATGTTTTGATAATACCCAGTTATCCATCCTGCTGGTGGTAGAGGTATACCAAGGACATTTAATCCCCAAACTCCAGTAAAATTACCATTTGCCCACTCAGGTGGATCGTCGAGGACGGGGAATGGTAATTTTACATTGGGTATAATTGGTTTTATCGTTCGAGCATTTGGGACCAACTTTATTGGCATTGCTGTCATCACTGGCATGGCGACTAATATAAAACAAACACTTACGACTAATAAGATTTTCTTCATATTACATATCCCCCTTATTTATATAATTATTAGACATATTATGCATTATAAACCTTTCCCCAAATCTCTTCAGATATTGTCGATAATTATAAAAAAATAAAAAATTCCAAATTCTTTTAACAATAAAAAATAATTTCAATAGGTTTTCTATCTCATATATTGATTCGTAAATCCTGTATTAATCCAAGAACCTACAAGGGATTTAAAGTCAGGTTGTACCTAAAAAAGCAATATTATGATTACTAAAAAAATATTATAAATGATGCGTGCCCCTCAATATAACCCCTAGAAGCACCACCAAATTTAGGCAAATCAGTTTCAACATTATTTAACCTTAGAGCAAGTATAAAAACAATATCGTCAAGAGAAAATTCTAACGTTTGTCCAAGCATTTTTGTAATTGTAATATCAACTACAGGATCACTCCAAGAACGACTTAATCTAAATGCATTAAAAAATGGTACAAATTGCCGACCTTGAATATCAAAAGTCATACGACTACAAAAAACCCCTTCATGAACTGTAATGTTAAAATCAACGAAAAAATAAACATGTATATTGCCATCGTCTTTATATTTATAACTTTCAATAATTGCTTCAGATGAATCACTATATATCGAATGATCATTAATTTCCTTAACACTCTTACTTGTTACAATACCTGCCCCAGCAAATAGGATAATAATCCCAATCGCTATAGTTTTATTAAACAAATATTTTCTCATATCCTAACCTCCCTTTATATTCACATGAATCCCGTGGTATATTCACCTTTGTTAAGGATAAATAAACATATCAGATGTGAATTATAAATATGAAGTAAGGTTATCTTGAGTCAATCACAAGTAACTCAGCACACAGACCAACCACCCGTGCTCTAGGAGATGGCATAAAACCTGTTAAAAAACCAATAAACGCTGCAAATTCATATTTTAATATTCCCATATAAATTGTTGGGCCATATCCTTTGAATCCACTCAAATCTATTTGAGCTGGATATAAAATGTCTTGTTTTTCACCATTTACGAAAAACACTGAATCATTGTCAAAATCATATCCAATATGACGAGGATAAAATAAAAACCAAACTGGAATTAAACGAAATATGGTAGATTGTCCACCGCTCATTCCAGAACAATTTCCCATAATTAATACAGTATAAGGTCCCTCTTCTTTCGGATATCGAATCCATTCACCAGATACCATGGGAACAGTTACCAGCATTAAAAAGCAGACAACACCAACTACCAAGCCTTTCCTATACTTATATATCATTTTTTCCAACCTCCCATATGTATTCACATAGAAGTTATGGTATATAAATGTTTATGGAACCTAGTCCAAATATAACCAACAGTAGATAAAAGCCTAAAATTGGCAATAAACTATTGTAAAAAGGTTTTTTTCTATTATCTAAGACTTTTAAATAAAAACGTAATTTGGAGCCAAAGCATTTAATATTAGGTAATAATTTTTTAATTAGTAAAATAGATTTTATAAGTAAATAGATGTTATGAACTTTTATGGAAGAAGAAGAGTTGAAAAAAGATATACTTAATAAAAACTGTCAAAAGTGTGGTATAAAGATAGGTGGAAAAGTATATTATCTCATTCGAATGGATTGCCTGTATGACGGTGAATCGGTTTCAGCTTGCGAGACAGTATTGCTTTGCTCTAATTGCCACGCTAGCCTAAAATCTTGGTTAAATTCATAGAATAAACCTTGGCATACCAAAAAATTTCTTCTATTGAACATCGACTTAAGGAAACAAAACCGAATCTTCCTGATACTAATTTATTCAGATGGCAAATCTTTATTTTACAAATTATAAACTAAAAAAAGAAATTTGGTTTAATTAAAAATTATAAACATTTTATTTTTTTACTTTTTTCCAATCTTTTAAGAATTTCTCTATGCCTACATCAGTTAACGAATGCTTAGCCATTTTTCTGATGACACCTGGAGGGATTGTAGCAATATGTGCACCCAGTCGGGCCGCTTGAATAACATGGATTGGATGTCGAATGCTAGCTACAATAACTTGTGTGTCAATATCGTAATTGATAAAAATATCCATGATCTCTTCAATTATCTCCATGCCCTCTTGTCCTATATCGTCAAGCCTACCTATAAATGGACTGACAAAAGTTGCACCGGCCTTTGCCGCAAGTAATGCTTGATTTGCTGAGAAAACAAGTGTGACATTTGTTTGAATTCCTTGTTTATTCAAAACTTTTACAGCCTTTAATCCTTCAGGAGTCATTGGTATTTTTATTGTAATGTTTTTTCTATGTTTTACAGGAATAGTTGAAACGATGCCTTTTGCTTCTTTAAACATGTCTTCTGCTGTTTCACTTACTGCTTCTAAACTAATTGGTCCATCGACAATATCGAATATTTCATCAATAACTTCCTTAAATGACCGTCCGCTTTTTGCAACTAACGTGGGATTTGTGGTAACCCCATCTATTATTCCCCATGATGCAAGTTCCCTGATTTCATCCAGATCTGCTGTGTCGACAAATATTTTCATACGCCTCACGCCAAAGCTCATGTAATATATTTTTGTTCATAACTTTTTGGTTTATATAATGTACATAAAAAATTCGAAATTTAAGCTATATAGATATATTAAGGTTCCTAACAGAACGTCTAACAAATCCTACCCCTTTAACATTAACTCTATGCCCTAGCAGTGATTGTCCTGAAATTACATTTAATTATGGGATTAAAGGCTTTCTTGACTGTTTTTTAATATTGCTATTGTTGCCATACATAATCATCATAGAAATATTGTGTGCAATACTTTCTGGTCCTAATCCTGGGACAATACTCGTTTGTCCTCCCCAACCAACAGTTAAGGAATCATTGATTCTTTTAGGCTAAAAACCAAAAAATATTGGCAGTATATATCATTTAAATTACTCTCTAACGCATTTTCTTTGTTTTTATTTAATACCAAACATTTATATTGTGTTGTATGATTACAATTGTCATAGATAGATAATGCCAAGGGAGGTAAAGAAAATGAAAAATAAATTGTTAGGTATTTTTGTATGTATGCTATTAATTGCAACGAGTACTACCGTCATAGCAGATTGGGAGCTAGGAGATGGTCACAAGATGCATTTTCCACAAACACCGAAAGAAGGCGGGTGGGATGTAGAATTCTCCATGTCAGAGTTGGCTGACGACTGGAATTGTTCGAGTAC
>CP070724.1:52147-64598 GCA_020350825.1 Thermoplasmatales archaeon
AAAAACCCTATTGAAAATATTTAATAGAACAACATAATTAAATCATCTAATACATTTTCATTCTTTTTTGGTAAAAACCCTAGAAAAAGCTAAGTACGTGTCAGAATAAGTATATATTTATGTATATATTAAAATATATAAGTAAATGCTACATTATCGGCAATTACCGAACATAATTAAGGCATTGTTTAAATATTCCTTAAATATTGAGATTATTGGTGAGGGATCTGACTCTACAAAAACATAATATCTATTATTTTCTTTTTCATGTTTTTGTTTTCCTCCCCAAAATCAGGCCTCTCCCCTGGATCATATTATTTAGGAATGGTCCTTTTCAACCTAAAACCCATATTCAAGATTTAAAGGATTAATAGAATATAAATTTATTTTAATTTTAATATAGTTTTATCGTGCAAAACTTTATAGGATTTCTAGATCACCTAAGAAGAACCCAAACACGTATATAAATAGGCCAAGTCATACCTCATACACACGTCCTAGATATGCAGAATCTCTGAATACAACGTGGTTGATTGTCACCCAACCAAAGGATCTCTCGGTTAGAGTAATTTCGATGTAAAATAGTCTAATTGCCAACGCGTGATTAACGTTCCCCTTTCGAAGTCTATGAAATAGCAATCCCTTCAGAAACACTCGACCAACATCAAGAGTTGGTTCTGGATCTTTTTCCCTCTCTGTCATCCCTGCTAGCAGGGGTATTGTTGTCAACATCAGCATGCAAATAAGTATTCATATTATTTTCTTTTTTATATCCTTCATAATCTTACTTCCTTGAAAATTAGTTTTTAATTAATCAATTATTGATAGATTAATGGATCTTGTCCTTGTTTTTTTCATTTTGACAATTTGACACGTTAGATTTTAATATTATTACAAATAAAGTAGAGCATAATATGAAATTGGTGAAGAGAAGGTATGGTAGGAAAATTGCAAATAGCTATTTAACTGTTCTAATGGTCTTAATGTTTTCCATGATATTTGTTGGAAATGGTTTAGGATTTGTTCTTACAGATCCCGGTTTAGATACTATTGAACAAAATCCTGGTAATGAAGGTACTGACACCAGTTCAAGTGATACAAAAACAAATACAGGTAACGATATAGGTGATACCTCTTCAGACACTACAACACAAACCTCAGATAATGAAGGTACTGATACCAGTTCAAGTGATACAAAAACAAATACAGGTAACGATATAGGTGATTCCTCTTCACACACTACAATACAAACTTCAGATAATGAAGCTGCTGACACCAGTTCAAGTGGTATGCAAACAAACAGTGATACCATTGACAACAAAATTTATTCCACTTTTGAAGAATATGCACCAAATGAACGAATAGTTCCCACGGGGGAAATTGAATCCAAAGTAGAAAAAGTATTTGGGACTGTTTCAAATGGTGAAACAAAGGAAGTTTTAACCGAATGCTTGGATGAAGACACTGTTATCGAAGAAGTTAAATTAACGCCAGAAACTAATCTTAATAATGTTAAGTTAACTGTCATAAAACTGAAAGATAAACCAGAAAACATGTCGTTACGATTAAAAAAGAACGAATCGGTCTATTGCCATCTTGATATTAAACTAATGGCAAATGATGAGTATGTGACTGAGGACGATATCAAAATCCTAAAATTCACCTTCAAAGTAAAAAAATCTTGGATAGCGGAATACAACATTGACAAAAACACCATTTTACTTATACGCTATCATAATGGAGAATGGCAAAACCTTACCACTAACCTGGTGCGTGAAAATGACATTTATGTTATTTATGAGGCGCAAACACCAGGATGTTCAACATTTGCGGTCATTGGGAGTGCACTTGTTGAAATACCAGAACCTTATGTTACTAAAACGCCAGAAATACCTTGGACAGTTGTCATCGGAGTTATAACATCAACAACAATAATACTAGTTACTGTTCTTTTCAAAGCAAGATATATCTACTTCAAAGAAAATCCTCATAATATAGGATTAAAAAAAATTGAGATGAAAAATAAAATAGGTAAAAAATAAAATATTTGACAAAAAAGTAAGATGAAAAATTATTTTATAACAATCCAATTTGAATTAATTATTAACTTTTTATTACGCTGTTATGGTTGAGGGTATAATTACATCTTTAATATTCTCTCAATTCTCTGTTTCAATTCGGGGATTGTAAATGGTTTCTCAATATAGTCGTCACCGAAAAAACCACCAGCTTCCCTGGCAATTCGATCTCTCCGTGCTGTAAGAAAAACCACTGGGATATCTTTCCATGATAGATTCTCTTTTATTTTATTATAAGTCTCCCAACCGCTCATCTCTGGCATCATGATATCTAATAGTATGAGATCTGGAATTTTATTATTTCCCAAAAATTTGAGGCATTTTTCCCCACTATCTACAGAATCGACTTTATAGTCTGCATTCACTCCTTCTAGTCCATTTTTAACAGTATAGTTTACACCAGGATCATCATCTACAATTAAAATTTTTTTTACCATGCTCACACCTTCCTCTATATACTATTTATTCTTAATTATTTTTCCATTACCCGGTTTTAGGGTAAAGTAGAAAGTTGTGCCCTTTCCCTTTCCAGGGCTTTCTGCCCAGATGCGTCCCCCGTGCTTTTCAACAATGCGCTTACAGATGGAGAGCCCTAGACCGGTTGAATCCATTATATTCATGGATTTATCTGCCCTGTAAAACTCATCAAAAATGCGACCTAGTTGCTCCTTAGTCATGCCGATGCCACTGTCCTTAACTGAGATAGTAACAAAATCTCTATCTTTTTTTGCCTCAATAGTAATAACACCGCCATCTTTCGGTGTGTATTTAACAGCATTCGTAATTAGATTATTAAACAATTCTCCAAGTCTTAATTTATCTGCTTTAATAGAAATTTTATCGTTTACCTCATTTTCAATATTGATATTATTTTCTTTTAAGAATGATTGTTGACGGTCTAGAACGTTATCAATCTCTTCATTGAGATTTATATGTTGGATATCAAATTTTACATTAGAAGATCGAAGGCGTGCCAGTTGCAAGGTCTTGAAAATTAGTTCTCTCATATATTCAGCATTGCTAGTAAGTAAACGTAAATGCTCCTTAAGTTTTGGATCTTTTTCTTGTTCAGTAATCATAGGAAGTAGGCCTACAAGTGGTGTCAACGGATTTTTAAGATCATGGCCAAGTTGACCGATGAATTCATCTTTTTGGCTAAGTAGTTTTTCTAACGTTTTATTATATTTCTCAATTTTATTTCTTGATATTTTTAAATCAGTTGTCATTTTATTGAACGCAGTTGCAAGATCTCCCAATTCGTCCCGTGATTTAATGTTAATTTCTTCATTCAAATTACCTTCACCAATAACCTCGGTAGCATCCCTAAAAGTCGTAATCGGTTTGACAATAGCTCTTCGTAGCATATAAAGAAAACTAAAAATAAGGATGAAAAGACTAATTGCAGAAATCAAAACGAGATTCCTCATCTGTATATCCAGAGCTGTATATGCTGCATCCATAGAGAGAACTATTTCGTACGTGCCGGCTATTTGACCAGAGAGATTAATGGGTGCAAGCATCGTTAACTTATGGGTATCTTCACTATGCGTAGGAATATAAATAATTGCATCTTTATTATAGGAAAGATTGTTATACATACCAGATGGACTACCTACGAGGTTCCCATCAGTAGAAACAAAAATATGCAATCCCTCTTCATCTGGTAAATTTATACTTAACTTTAAAATATCTGGATTCAGTTTGCTAAAGTTTGAAATGTAGTTTTGTAATTTTTGTTTATCATTAAATTGATCGTAACTGGGTATACTAGCATCAAGAGCTTTAGAGAAAGAGGCAGCTTTCTCAAAATAAGCATCTTCAAATAACTCATTCTGTTGAAGTATATTGACATAAGTTAATGAGAAAATAACAACCGCTGATATCGAAACAACAAGCAATGTCAATTTTAATGAAAGACTAAAGTTGGGTTTCATATTATTACGCCTTTTTAAGAACTATTGTGACATAGTACCCTGTTTTGGTTATGCTATGTACGTTTCTTTAATACTGTATCAATTTTTTTCTTTAGTTCTTTGATTTCAAATGGTTTTCCAATATAGTCTTCCGCTATAATACTGCCTGTTATTTTGCTAGTTTCATCTTCTGTTGCTGTAAGAAAAATAATAGGAATTTTTCTCCATTCTAATTTATCTTGTAATTTTTTTGCAACTTTCCATCCATTCATGTCTGGCATCATGATATCTAAGAGGATAAGATCTGGTATTTGATTATTTTCTAAAAGTTCAATGCATTTTTTCCCGCTTTCAACTCTTAAAACATCGTAATTGGAATCTAATTTTTCCAAACCGTATTTAACAGTGTAAGTTATTTGAGGTAAATCATCTACTATCATAATCTTCTTAATGTGCATTCCACCTGCTTTACCATATCTTCTAATTGTTTAATCAATTTTTCTATTTGCATACATTTTGAGATTAACAATAATGTAAAAAACGGTCGGTAAACAACTCACAATTAAAATATTTGATAGATAATAATTTTTCCTCATCTTGAATATCCATTGATATTGTTTGAAAATGATGTCTGTAAGGAGTAAATTTACTTCACGGGAGAAATGAGGGGTAAAGGTTTTATAAATAACTAGATGTTCTAGATTTCAGAAAATGTCTGAATTTAAAAATTCCGATGTTATTAGGCACATACTAAAGGCAATCCTTGTGGTGGCAGGTAGGAGAACTCTTGACAGCTTTGCAGTTAAAGTTGTAAAGACAGTTGTGAAAACGCTCGACCGAGAATTTGATTTTTTAAAGTATGTTGCTATAAAGAATGCAGTCTACTCAGAAGTGGAGGAGATCGTTACTGTATCATCTGATTTAGATTCCATTGATCCATCTAAAATTGGTAAAGCCATCGACATCCTTCTTAGAGAGGTATACATAGAGCTTAAAGATGAAGCCGGTTTATATTTTATAAGTGAACTAAAAGAATATATTGGGGAAAAATATGTCTTAGCAATTAAAAATCTTGGTGTAGATTTAGATGTAATACAATCTGAGCAACATCAAATATATAGTTTGCAAGATAGGAAAAAATCTGGTCCAACTATTGAAACTGAGACGGAACAGAATGTAGAAAAGATTGATGATGCAAACTTATTGGATTATAATTGGAATGATGTCTCGAAATGGGAATATGACAATAATGTAGTTTCCTTATATGATAATGAGGGTGATTTGCTAGACAAGTTGCATTTAGATATGCTCATAGAGGATTATGTTAACAGATATACAAAGGATAAAGAATCAATACCTATGAGTAAAATGTTTGAAATTGATGAAAAAGAGCATGAATTTTTGCAAATGCTGCATTCAAGGGACATGAATATTGAATTGGCTAAGGTATTACTACACATATCTAGAGAAAAGTTAGATAATATGGTACAAAAATTATTAGAACTTGAAATGTTACAACATGTTTCATTTAATGAGGTAAAATTGACTGAGAAGGGGATAAATTATTTAATGGGGAAAGGGTTGGAAAGTTAAGACAGAAAAACAATAATTTTTAGACAAGTGGATTCCAAAGATGTGCAGCAGTAATAATTACCGCGGTTGCTATGCACGCTGCTATAACAAACCAAGGTGGTATCTTTAATGCGGTTTTTTCCTCTGCATCAAAGTATCTAATGAGTCCTGCTCCAGAATGAAATCCTTCTCCTTTTTTTTCTTTTGCCATAATATATCACTTTTTAGTATAACATAGTATCCTACTATTTTAGTTTTACTATGGATCTTCTCTTTAATATCTAAACATCATAATCCATAAAAATTTAGTAAGTGATTGACACTTATTTAAAACAAAAGCTAAAAGGTAAATAATAGTTGTATATCTTCAACAAGAGCAAACATCTAAATATCGAAGATATATACGTATCCAAAAAGGCCAAAAAGGGTGTTAAGTAAATGAAGGAAATAGAATCTCTCATAAAAAAAGCATTCAAATACAAAGAGAGCGGACTGACTGATTACGAGATAGCTGAAGAACTTAATGTATCAAAAGAAACTGCAATATGGCTTTTAAATAAAGGAAAAGAAAAGAAACCAGTGGGTGATGTCAAAATCGGTTGGCGCTCCATAGGTGTATATCCTTCAAGAATCGGGTTTATATCTGATGCACTATGCGATATTATTTTAGAAGAATGTGAACAGATTGATACAATAGTCGGTATTGCTATTAATGGAATCCCATATGCTACATTTGTTGCAGATAAATTAGGTTTGGAACTAGCAGTTTTTCGACCACATCATGAAAAAATAGGAGCATTTTCTTCCAATTATGCAAGTGTAAAAAGTAAGAATATCATTATTGTAGATGATGTTGTTGGTACTGGTGAAACGTTTAGAAGTGCAATCAAAGCAATAAAGGAAGAAAAGGGTAAGCCCATATTATGCTTATCTATGTTAAACAAGAAAGCGCAAAACAGTATCGCCGGTGTACCACTCCGTTCTCTTATTAGATCAAGAGTGATCTAACTAAATTTTAGTTAGTGGGGAAATCGACGATGCATTGGGCAGATGTTTTAGCAGATCAATTACTCAAAGAGAAAAAGAATCAAATTTTAGCCACTGGTATAACGCCTTCAGGTCCAATTCATATTGGAAACATGCGAGAAATTTTAACTACTGACGCAGTGTACCGATCGATAATAGAGAAAGGTGGAAATGCTGACTTTATTTATATTTCAGATGATTTCGATCCTTTAAGGAAAGTCTATCCTTATCTTCCCAAATCTTATGAAAAACATGTCGGGAAACCTCTCTCTGAAATTCCCTGCCCATGTGGAGAACACAAAAGTTACGCAGATCACTATCTGACTTCTTTTTTAAATTCTTTAAAAGAAATTGGTGTAAATCCCCATGTTTATCGTGCTAACGAGATGTATAAAAATGGAGAATACAACGAAGCTATTCAAATAGCTTTAGAAAATACAGATAAAATAAGAGAGATAATAGAAAAAATATCGAAAAGAAAACTTCCAAAGGAGTGGCTTCCTTTTAACATCAGATGTGAAAAATGTGAAAGGATGATGATTGCAAAACCAATCTTATATGAGTATCCAATTATTGAATACAAATGTGATTGTGGATATGAAGGTGAGGTAGATATACGAGAGGGAGGTGTAGGAAAACTTCCTTGGAGAGTTGATTGGCCAGCACGATGGAAAATGTTTGGTGTCACTTTCGAGCCTTGTGGAAAGGATCTAGCGACAGTAGGTGGGGCAAGGGATACAGGAAAGAAAATTGTAGAAGAGGTTTATGGATACCCTCACCCAGCATTACTTGTTTATGAATTCATCTTGTTGAAAGGAAAAGGAGCAATGCACAGTTCTAAAGGCACCGCTTTAAGCGGAGAAGAAATGCTAAAGATGACACCTCCAGAAGTTCTTAGATTTCTACTGATGAAAAATCAGCCAGGTAAACACATTATTTTTGATTCTGGTCTTGGACTACTTAATCTGGTAGATGAGTATGATAAAGAGGAAAGAGTTTATTTTGGAGTAGAGAAAGAGACAAAAGGGATGAAAGACCTTAGAAAAACCTATGAGCTTTCTCAGCCCCACAATATCTCAAAAACAATTCCATATCAGCTCCCCTATAGACACTTAGTTACCCTCATTCAAATAGGGGGAAATTGGGATGAAGTAAAAAGGATTCTTTTACGAACTGGTCAGATTCCAAAAGATCTTAAAAAAGAAGATGAGAAACACTTGAAACAAAGAACAGAACATGTACGGTACTGGCTAGATACGTTTGCACCAAACATAGTAAAATTTGAAGTTATAAAAAAGATACCAAAAATAAATCTTACAGAAGAACAAAAATTATTTCTCTCTATTATGCTTGAGAAAATACGGGATATAAAATGGGAGCCTGAAGAGATACACAACGCAATCTATGAGATATCAGAAGAAGAAAACCTTCAGATAATAACTGCTTTTAAAACAATATACCAAATAATACTTGGGCAGGAAAAAGGACCACGTGCAGGTTATTTTTTGTCAAACCTAGATAAAAAATTTGTTTTGGAGAGAGTAGCAGAAGCAGTTAAATAGAATCATTCCCTCTTTGCGGTTTTAATAATGAAGATATATCTAGAAACTTATGGCTGTACTGCAAATAAAAGCAATGAAAGTATATTAAGAGGCATTCTAAAAAAAGAAAATCATGTTATTGTGGATAACATAGATGAAGCAGATGTTCTAGTTTTGCTTTCATGCACAGTTATAGGAACAACAGAGCAACGAATGCTTTCTCGAATAAAAACATTTAAAAGTACAAACAAAAAGATAGTTGTTGCTGGGTGCATGCCTTCTGTACAGCCTAATTTAATAAAATCCATTGTTCCAAAAGCACTTTTATTACCATCACAACATATACACTATTTTAGCGATATAATAAATGGAAATGAGTATACTTTTATACCAAAAAACAAAACGCTTACGCCTAAAAATTTTAAAGGAATATCTGCACCCATATCCATTGCTGAAGGATGTATGCTTTCTTGCTCTTATTGTATCATCCATTTCGCAAAAGGAAAGTTAACAAGTTTTCCGATGAATGAGATTATAACAGATGTATCCAACGCTCTCAAACAAGGCTGCAAAGAGATTCAAATTACAGCACAAGATACTGCATCATACGGTCTTGATACAGGGTATAATCTTGGTGAACTCCTCTCAAAGATATGTAAAATCAATGATGATTTTAGGATCCGCATAGGTATGATGAATCCTTTCACTGCTCAAAAAAACCTTGATAGTATTATTTCTGCTTATGAAGATCCGAAAATATATAAATTTCTCCACCTGCCGGTCCAATCAGGAGATAATGATATATTAAACAAAATGAATAGGAATTATGTAATAGAAGATTTTTTAGAAATAGTAGATGAATTTAGAGAAAGATATCCAGACATTACACTTTCGACAGATGTTATTGTTGGTTTTCCGACTGAGACAAGCGGACAATTTAAACGAACTTCCGATTTATTAAGAAAGGTAAAGCCAGATATTGTAAATATTACTCGCTATTCGGCTCGTCCCTTAACAGAAGCAAAAATCATGAAAGGACGGGTGTCTACAAAAATAGCAAAAGAACGTTCAAAATATTTAACTTATTTATGCGATACAATCTCAAGGGAAAAAAATAAAGAACATATAGGAAAAAAATACTCTGTTCTTTTTATAAAAAAAGTAAAAGACAATATATTCGTTGGAAGAGCGGAAAATTATAAACCAGTGATAACTAACGAAAAAGTTGGAATAGGAGAACTAGTAACCTTAAAAATTGTAGATTCGGATTCCATCCATCTTTTCGGAAAACTTATATAGACTAATTTATTTTTAAAAATGTGGATGGGATGATCAGAATAGTTATCAATGGTTTTGGACGAATAGGCAGAAATATCTTGAGATCAGCACTACAGCACTCTAAATATGGCAAGAAATTTGAAATTATTGCTGTAAATGATCTTGGTAACACCGAAATACTTGCTCATCTACTCAAATATGACTCTATCTATGGAAGATTTGATGGAGTTGTTAATACCAAAAACAATGGAATAGAGGTAAACGGAAAACTCATTAAATTCTTCTCCCAGGTAAATCCATTAAAATTACCTTGGAAAAAGATTGATACAGATATAGTTATAGAATCCACAGGTATTTTTCGCACTCGAGAGGGAGCCTCAAAACATCTTCAAGCAGGAGCAAAGAAGGTTATTATAACTGCACCTGCAAAAGAACCTGATCTAACAATAGTAGTAGGAGTAAACGAACATCTTTATGAGGCTAATAAGCACAACATTATATCAAATGCATCTTGTACAACCAATAGTCTCGCTCCACCGGTAAAAATATTAAACGATAAATTTGGCATAGAAAAAGCATTTATGACAACGATTCACTCGTATACCGGTGATCAGCGTATTTTAGATTTTCCGCATAAGGATTTAAGAAGGGCAAGAGCTGCCGCAGTTTCGATCATCCCAACCACAACAGGAGCTGCAAAAGCAGTATCACTTGTCATACCGGAATTAAAAGGAAAAATTGATGGTTTGGCGGTAAGAGTTCCTACACCAGATGGTTCTCTTACAGATCTTACTTGTGTTCTGAAAAAAGATGCAACCAAAGATGATATTAATTCTGAATTGAAAAAAGCATCTAAAGGGAGTCTTTTGGGTATAATGCAATATTCTGAAGAGCCTCTTGTATCGGTTGACATAATAGGCAATCCACATTCTGCCATTATTGATGGATTAAGCACTAAAGTTATTGCAGAAAAAGGGAATCTTGCCAAAATATTTTCATGGTATGATAATGAATGGGGTTATTCCTGCAGAGTTGTAGATTTAATAAACTATATGTTTAAATAAAACCTTGCTAGCAAAGCTATAGTTTTATATAAATACTAACTATACAACGTTTTATGGAGGTTTTCTTTATGAAAGAATACAACACATTGGATGATTTTGATGTGGAAAACAAAGCTGTTTTATTACGAGTCGACTTTAATATACCACTTGATAAGGAAACATTGGACATTCTAGACACCACTAGGATCAAACTTGTTCTTCCAACAATAAAAGAATTAATAGAGAAGAATGTAAAGATTGTAATATTAGCTCATCAAGGAAGGCAAGGAAGTTGGGACTTTACTTCTTTAGAAAAACATGCGAAAGCATTACAAGAACTGATTGGAAAAGAAGTTTATTTTGTTGATGATATTTTTGGTGAGAAAGCAAAAGACGCGATAAAAAATCTCAGAAATGGAGAGATTTTATTCTTAGATAACGTCAGAAAATTTTCAGGTGAAACAGATAAGAAATCTGCTGAAGAACATGCACAATCAGAGCTTGTGCAAAATCTATACCCTTTGGTTGATCTGTTCGTAAACGATGCATTTGCTGCAGCTCATAGAGCCCAATGTTCCCTTATTGGTTTTACAGCAGTGCTACCCTCCTGTTCAGGAAGATTGATGGAAAAGGAATTGACAACACTAGAAAGAATCATCAGTAACCCTGAAAAACCTTGCATATTTCTCTTCGGAGGTGCAAAATTTTCTGATGTTATTGTAACGATAGAACGAGTTCTGCATAACAAAACTGCTAACAAAGTTATTCTCACTGGACTACCAGCAAATGCATTTTTAAAGGCAGAAGGTTATAATCTAGGAGATAAGAATGAATTCGCTTTATCAGAAGAGGGAAAGCCAGAACAATTCGGTGAAATTAAAAAAGTATTAACTTCGTTTAAAAATGAGATATATCTTCCAATTGATTTTGCAGTGTCAGAAAATAAAAAGAGAAAAGAGATAGATCTTAATGAATTGCCAACTGAATATAATTTATTTGACATTGGTGAAAAAACGACTGAAAAATTCAAAGATATTTTAAAAAATGCAAAAACAGTTTTTTTATCAGGTCCTTGTGGAGTTTTTGAAAATCCTCTGTTTAGAAAAGGAACAGAAGAATTATTTAACTTTGTAGCCAACTTAGACGCGTTTTCTATTGTTGGTGGAGGACATACTGTTGCAGCTGTAGAACAAATGAACCTAAGAGATAAAATTTCTCATATAAGTACTGGCGGAGGATCACTTGAAAAGTTTATGATGGGTGAGAAGTTAGCAGTTATTGAAGCGTTAAAACAGGCAAAAAATAAAAGAATAGTAAAGTGCAGTTAAAAGAGAAACAATCAAATAATCACCTTGCTTATTCTTTTTTAGGGCTGGTAGATCAGTGGAAGATCGCCACCTTCGCAAGGTGGAGGCCGTGGGTTCAAATCCCATCCAGTCCATAAAATAATCACCAAAAAATATATGTATAACCTTTATATATGAATATTATATACGAGAATTTACCTCGAAATTTAATTACCCGGATCTTTCCGGCCGGCCTATGAGATTAGGTTATCGATACTATCTGTGAATAGGCCATTTCGATTCCGGGAAATAATGGATGTGGAGGTTCAAGAAAATCAAGATATCTCATAGAGATATTTTGCGGTCTCTTGAATCTGACGATCGATGTATGTTGGTGAAATTTGATTCATCCACCAATTCTATACAATAATAGTGTGCCAGATTCCGGTTGATCCTGCCGGAGGCCACTGCTATTGGGATCCGACTAAGCCATGTGAGTCGAGAGGGTTCGGCCCTCGGCAGACTGCTCAGTAACACGTGGATAATCTACCCTTAGGTGGAGGATACTCTCGGGAAACTGAGAATAATACTCCATAGATCCAGGATGCTGGAATGCACCTAGATTGAAAGTTCCGGCGCCTAAGGATGAGTCTGCGGACTATCAGGTAGTAGTCAGGGTAAAGACCTGACTAGCCTACGACGGATACGGGTTGT
>CP070724.1:64698-67939 GCA_020350825.1 Thermoplasmatales archaeon
CCTATCCTTATTTGTTTATGTGTAAGAAAGGAGGAAGGGTTTTCATTTTGAAAACATTCATATATTAATCCCTTTGTGTTATCCCTTCCTTCCCTCCGTTTTTGTATAATGTAAAAAGTATTAATTTTCTTTTTGTTACAGATGTTGCAATAAAATTCTTGTAGAAAGTTTTAAATCTAACAGATATATATCTATATTACCAAATTTTTATTTTTTGGTAGGAACGGAGGCAAAAGATGAAAAAGAAATTATTAGGTATTTTTGTAATGATGCTGTTGATTGCAACTGCTTTACCGAGTATAAGCAGTAGTGAAGTTAAGTTTACTAAATATGATAATGTACAGGACCTGGAGTTTGTACCTGGAGAGTTTATTGTTAAGCTCGTAAACGATATTGAAACCTCAAGACCTTTAATAAATCAGCTTAATGAGAAATATCAAGTAAGCTCTATTGATAAGGTTTTCAGAAATGTTGAAGATACAATACTTGATAATATCTACATATTTAGTGTTTCAGAAAATTCCGACATTTTGTCTATTGTAAAGGATTACGCATCTTGTTCAGGTGTTGTGTATGCTGAACCTAACTATATTATTCATCCATGTATTATACCTAAAGGATCCAGTCAATCTGTTCCACAGTATCGTGGTGAATTAAGTTTTAGTGCAATACCAAACGATGAAAATTTTAGTAAACAATGGGCTTTACACAATACTGGTCAGACTGGTGGGACTATCGATGCTGATATTGATGCACCTGAGGCATGGGATATAGAAACTGGCAATGAAGATATTATCATAGCTATACCTGATTCTGGTGTTGACTATACACATCCTGATCTTGCTGATAACATGTGGATTAATGAGGATGAAATACCTGGTAATGGTATTGATGATGATGGAAATGGTTTTATTGATGATGTGAGAGGTTGGGATTTTGCTTATGACGATAATGATCCTTTGGATGAGGTTGGTCATGGTACCATGATTGCTGGTATAATAGGTGCCGTAACCAATAACGATATCGGTATCGCAGGTGTTTGCTGGAATTGTAAAATCATGCCAGTAAAACTCCACAATGAAGATTATATCAGAACAATTGCAAATACAGCAAAAGGAATACAATATGCTGGTGACAACGGAGCCCATGTAGTTAGCATGTCTATTGGGAATTCCCAGAGTTCTCCATTAATAGAAGATGCTATTAATCATACTTATAATAAGGGAGCAGTTCTTATTGCCGCTGCTGGAAATTCTAATTCACCAGCAAAAGGGTATCCTGCAGCTTATGATCATGTAATTGCTGTTGCAGCAACGGACAGCGATGATAAAAGAGCCAGTTTTTCTAGCTATGGAAGTTGGGTTGATGTAGCTGCACCAGGACATTATATTTATTCTACCATGCCTACTTATCATGTTCTCTTTAATGATTGGGGACGTGAACAAAATTATTATTTTGGCAATGGTACTTCATATTCTTGTCCAATGGTTGCTGGTCTCGCTGCTCTGCTTTTATCAAAAAATCCTTCTTTATCACAGGAAGAAGTGAAGGCACTTATTTGCAAAAACGTAGACCCCTACAACTCAACAATCTATATTGGTACAGGGCGAATAAATGCATTTAAAGCTTTAATTGCACCTGAACTTGATTTAAGTATCAGGGGTGGATTGGGACTTACTGCCACCATTACAAATAGTGGTATTACTGACGCGACCAATTGTACGGTGACATTTACATTAGACGGCGGTTTAATATTAATTCCACTAGGTAAAACAAAAACGGTGGATATTGGAACAGTCCCCAAAGATGGGGGTATAGGAAATGCATATTGTTTTGTCTTAGGATTTGGCATTGGCGCACCAGTGGCTACAGTTGATATAGCCTGTCATGAAGCCTTCCGCACTGTAGATTACACTCCAAAATTTTTGATTGGACCTTTCATACTATGATAAAGCTCAAAGGAACGGAAAAACAAACTCTCTCTTCTCTTCTTTTTAATCCTATATTAGGTAGTAACATAGCTAGAACGCATTTTCTTTTTAATTTCTTTTTGTTACAGATGTTGCAATAAAAATAATGGAAAAGATATTTAAATGAGATAATTATATCTTATACAGGAAATTTTTAATTAAGGGAGGAACAATAAATGAAAAAGAAACTGTTAGGTATTTTTGTATGTACGCTGTTGATTACAACTGCTTTACCTGTATCAGGAACCATAATGATAGAAAGATCTTCTACTGTGGCTTTTAATGGTAATACCATATACGTAGGTGGTACAGGTCCTAACAACTACAGTACAATACAAGAGGGGATAAATGCCGCAACTAATAATGACACGGTTTTTGTCTATGATGATTCGTCACCATATTATGAAAACGTAAACGTGAATAAACCAATAGAACTCATTGGCGAAGATAAAGATACAACGATTATTAATGGAAGGAATCTAAGCCCTGTTATTCGCATTTCTGCTAATTGGACAACAATCAGTGGATTTACAATTACAAATGGAACTGCAGGCGTTCTTACTGATAATAATGAGCCTTCGGAATATGCTGTTGTTTCTGGAAATATAATCTCAGACAATTATGGCGCGGGTGTTGAATTATATTCAATATACAGTACCATTTCTCGGAATATTATTAAGAACAACGCTAGGGGTACAAATGGTGGTGTAACTCTGTTCCTTACTGGCTTCAATAAAATCTTTTACAATAATTTCATAGATAACGAGGTAAACGCAATGTTCATCATGGGATTTTTTACAAGATGGCGAGGTAATTATTGGGATAGACCAAGGTTTCTTCCATATCCTATCTTTGGAATACAGTCGTTTATTCCTCCGATTCCTTGGGTTCAGTGGGACTTTCGCCCAGCATTAAAACTAAATGAGATTCCTTAGAGTAAGTCTAATTTTTGCCCATCCAGCAAAACAACCATATGACATACCACAGGTAGCAATCTAAAACTCCCTTTTCTCAATTTTTAACCAATAAAACGTAGAAACATTGCTAGAACGCATTTTCTTTGTTTTAGAAAAACAGATATTTTGAACATAAAAACATGAATATTAAAATTTTTACCATTTTGTACAAATTTTTAAAGAAATAATTTTTATATTGCATTTTATTATGAATATATGGAGGAAAAATATGAGATACTTATCATTTAAAAAACTCTTAGCAGTAACAATTATTCTCTTGTTCATTAGTGTAAGTGTTATACCATCAACTGGATA
>CP070724.1:68039-88720 GCA_020350825.1 Thermoplasmatales archaeon
ATATCTTGACCGATACAAACCGAAAAATCGAACCAATCTTCATCACTAGAATCAAGTTCACCTGTTACTCCTCTACCTGGTGTATTATCAACAAGTTCACCAGGATAAATAGCAGTTGAACGAGTAAGCGAATCACCGGCATCCTTTTTCGTTCCTACATCATCGTTGTTACTTCTATCAAGCGGTGCAGGTTCTGGATCCAATATGTATTTTCTATCAAGTATAAAAGGTCCAGGATCTACCACCTGATCATCTGATTTATTGTTAATTGATCTATATGTTTCTACAAGAGTTTTTTCTTCTAATTCGTTTTCTACAGAGCTCGCTGGGACCAAAAACATTGCTCCCAGGAGTAGCACAGTTAAAACAATAGCCTCTATTCTAACTTTTTTATGATTCATATATTTTAACCCCCGATTCTATTAAACATTATATGTTACTCTATTATATATATGTTTCTCTTAATATTTTGTATAAAATAGCACAATAAATCAAGTTGTTATCTCCTAGTTAATTTATAGTATAATTAGTGTTGTTTACCTAAAGTAAATTTTTAGAATCAGATATGTTTAACTAGTGTGCCACACGTCTTAAATTTAATGATACAAATATAAATGAGATTGTTTTATTTACCCCTTAATTTTATATTGAGTACAAACAAAATTTAAAGCACGCAATACTACTTTTACAGCATATAAACGAAGTATTTTGTCACTAAATTTATAAATAATTTTTTCATCTAAAAAATTAATTATGCTCGCTACATCTGTATTAACTCAAATAAGCGCATATATTCTTTATATTCTTCTTCCCCTTTTGGCTCTATATTTTGGATATTTAATTATAACCAAAGCTTTTAATAACATGGGTTTTAATTCATTTGAAGCCTTAATTATTGTTTTTGTTTCATTTTTGCTTGGATCAGGAATAGTTGATGAATATATCGGATTCAGCTTTTCTAATATCCATCTTTTCATTTATGGCAATTGGATAGTTGGTATAAATACGGGTGGTGCTGTAATTCCTATCATTCTTAGTATCTATTTATTGGTAAAAAATAAACTAAAACTATCAAGGATTTTACTGGGAACAATTATTGTTGCAGTTATTACATACTTTGTAACTGAACCAATTCCTCAAAAAGGCATAGTTGCCAAGTTTCCTTTTTGGCTCCTTCCAGTATTTTTCGCAAGTATTGCTTCAATAATTTTATCATGGAATGATAAACACAAAGCGGCTCCTTTAGCATACATTTCTGGAACAATGGGAGTTTTGATAGGAGCTGATTTTTTACATCTACTAAGTTTGCTAGAAACTGAAATTCAAACAACAAGGAACGCAGTTATTGGGGGAGCAAGTGTTTTTGATATGGTATTTATTACAGGGATACTAGCAGTTATTGTTGACGGTATTTTGTTGTATAGAGAAAGAAAATATTTGTAGCTGATTTTATATTTAATCAGTTTTTGGAAATATAGCTAAATGATTATTAGACTTATTATCTTTCGAAATACTTAATAAACACCTAATATTTTACCTGAACGTTTTAAATCCCAATAAGAGGCTTAAAATGGACGCTGAATCTATCGAAGTGATGAAAAAGGAAAAAGACGATTTTCAAGAAAAAGCAAATGAATTCAAGAGAAAAAGAGATGATTTGCACGAAAAATCGAGGAGCATGGCTAAGGAAAGAGATGACATAAATGCAAAAGTAAGACAAATGAGAAACCAAATAAGTGAACACAAAAAAAGAAGAGACGAATATAACGAACGGGTGAAACATGCAAAAGAGCAGAGAAACGAAATTATCAGAAATCAATTCGATTTAAAGAAAAAAATTAAGGATCTAGAAAGGGAGAGATCATCTGCTTCAGGTGTAAATCTAAATAGCCTTAAACAAAATCTAAGGAAATTAGAAAATGAACAGATGACACAGCCCATGTCTTCTAAGAAAGAAAAAAAATTGATTGAAACAATAAAAGATATACATATGAAAATAAAAGAAGAGGAAGAGCGATTAAATAAAGATCCAAAATTAAAAAAAGCTATCGAAGAAGAAAAAACATCAAAACAAAAAGCAGAAAAACAGCATGATATAGTAGAGAAAATGGCCAAAAAAGCTCAAGAAGAGCATCAAAGTATGATCGAATTACTTGGCCAACTTGATAATCTTGTTAAAAAAACGACTGAAATACAAGAAAACATTGTATTGACAAAGATAGAGGCTGATACGGTTCATAGAGAATTTATTGATTATGTAAATAGGATACATGAATTAGAAAAGGAGATTTCTGGCCTTGAAAAGACGAAGGATAAAAAGAAAAAAATGGCAGATGTTTCTGCGGTTCAAAAAGAAGCAAATGAGATATATGAAAGATTCAAAAAAGGAGAAAAACTTAGTACTGAGGATATAATGATTCTTCAGAAGGCTGGATTACTTTAAAATAATTGTTACATTTGGAGGTATGTATATGCATTGTGAGCTTTGTGGTAGAGAAAGTAATGGATGCAGGGATGCCGCCGTTGATGGGGTTAATATAATGTTATGTCCGGATTGCATTAAACATGGAGAAAACGTTGAAATCATTTCAAAAACTCCTGTAAAAGTTAAAAGATTTGTTACGCAAAGGGCACGCAAAGCTGCACCAAAAGATATTTATAAAAATATGGAGAAAGAACTTGTTTCAAATTGGTCCGAATTAATTAAAAAAGCTAGAAAAAAGAAAGGATTAAGTAGAGAAGGTCTGGGTTTTAAAATAGGGGAAAGAACGGTAACAATTTCTAAAATTGAAAATGGTGATTTAAGACCTCCCGATAAAATGATTGCTAAGTTGGAAAAGGAATTAGGGATTTCTCTTCTGGAAGAGGTAAAGAAAGTTTCTACAGATCGTCATATACATGCGAGCATGACTTTAGGCGATTTTATAAAAACAAAAAAGTAGTAGATATGAAAAAAAACGTTTTGTTAGATGCATTAAGAGCCCTTAAGAACGGAGAGGTCGTTGTTTATCCAACAGATACTTTATATGCATTAGGTGCAGATATATATAATGGTAGGGCAGTAAAAAAAATTTTTGAGATAAAAAGACGTCCTTATTCATGTCCTTATTCCGTTGCTGTTGCTAATTTTGATGAGATAGATAAAATTTCATATACAAATAATTTAGTAAAAAAAGTGGTTAAACGTTTTTTACCGGGTCCATTAACCTTAATTTTAAAGAAAAAAGATTCAGTTTCAAGTCTTGTTACCGGCGGTCTTGATAATATAGCTGTTAGAATTCCAAAAAATGATGTTGCTTTGGATTTGCTATCAAGATTTGGCCCGCTCACTGCAACAAGTGCAAACATTCATGGGAAAAAAACATCATATGTTATAAAGGATTTAAAGATGCAGTTTAGTAGTGAAATTTCAGTATATCTAGATGACGGCAGATTAGATGCTAAACCCTCAACCATTGTGGATTTGACATCCAAAAAACCAATAATTGTTCGTAAAGGTCCCATAAATAAAGATGAAATAATGGAAGCGATCTAATATGGATGATTCTATCTATGAAAAATATAAGCAAGCTGGAAAGATTGCAGCTTCAGCTAGGGACTATGGTGCGGGTTTAATAAGACCAGGAGTCAGTTTTTTAGAGGTCGCAAATCTTGTGGAATCGATGATACTAAAAGAAAAAGCTGGTCTTGCATTTCCAGTCAATATTTCAATAAATGAGGGTGCTGCTCATTATAGTCCAAGACATGATGATAACTTGGTTTTTAAAAAGGGTAATGTTGTAAAATTAGATATTGGCGCACATATTGATGGCTATATTGCAGATACTGCAATAACCGTTGAAGTTGAAACAAATAAATACAGCAACATGATCAAAGCATCAAATGATGCGTTAGATAATGCAATAGGTTTAGTGAAAGCGGGTGTTAATCTTTCTGAAGTTGGCAAAATTGTAGAAGACACTATTAAATCTTATGGTTATAAACCCATAAATAATCTATCAGGACATAGTCTGGAACAGTACGAACTTCACTCTGGTACATCGATTCCCAATGTTTCAAATACACATAACAAGACAAGACCAAAAGAGGGAGATGTTTTGGCGATTGAACCATTTGCAACAAATGGAGAGGGGCATGTTGTATCAGGAAAAGGAAGTAACATCTACTTATGTGACAAATCTTTTAGATCGAAACTTATTAGAGATAATAAATCAAAAAATTTATTCAACAAGTTGATAGTTAAATTTAAAACACTACCATTTGCACAACGGTGGTGTAAAGATTTACTTCCAAATAATGGTGATCTGGTATTAAAAAAACTTTCTTTTTTAGGGCTTATAAAACACTATCCTCAACTAATTGAAGCAAAAGGAGGTACTGTCACACAAAAGGAGCACACTGTTATTGTAAAAGAAGATGGATGTGAAATAACAACATGAATAACAAAAAAAGTGATGGTAAGCAGGAAGTAAAAGTAATTCAGCTAGAAGAGGTAAGTTGGAAACAGATTGAAGAATTACATAAAGAGAAAACGGTTTTCTTCATTCCTATAAGTCCATTGGAAGAACACGGTCCACATTTGCCTGTTGGAACCGACTACTTAACAGCGAGAGATGCTGCAAGAGAGGCGATAAAAACACTAATTAAAAAAAAGCCAGGGTTTACCTATGTTTTATTTCCCGCCATACCTCTTGGTTACAGTAAAATGGCATCATGTTTTCCTGGTACTGTGTCAACCCATGTAAAAGCAGTAAAGATCATTGTACATGATGTTTGTTCATCTCTTGCTCAATTTGGATTTAAATATTTTGTTATTTGTACCATTCATATGGATCTAGGGCATTTGAAAGGAATATATGCCGGTATGCAAAAGGCTATGAGAATACATAACATCAAGATTAGTGAACCTTGGGGACCTTATTTTTATAACAAAGAAGTAGAAAAACGTGAACCAAAAGTAGGCTTTGATACAAAAAAAGAGGTGCATGCAGGTTTCAGAGAGACATCTCTTATGAAATATCAATATCCCTATCTTGTGGATGAATCTTACAAAAAACTACAAAGCATCTACAGAGATTTATATTCACCAAGATACCTTGGGAAAACATTTAAGGATATTGGGATAGAAGAGGGATACGTTGGAAGTCCTGCTCGTGCAGATAGCAATTATGGAAGATGGTATTTTCAGGAGACTGTAAATACCTATGTAGAAGGAACTATTGATTTAATAGAAGGAAAAGAATTGCCAAGGCTCCCTAAACGTGCAATAATGATTATGAAATCGTTGTTTTGGTTATAGTTAATTTATGTATCTCGATATTCTAGTATTTTATGCTCTCCAACTCCATAGAACGTTAATTTTGATCTAATCAAGAAGTTTAATATGCTTCCAAATCTAATGAGTCGGCAAACCTGTTTAACTGTAAAACCTCTAGCAAATAATCTAAACGCAAGTACTGAGGTTAGGCTATTAGTCCAAAATATTGTATTTCTAGTCCAACCCATGTATGCGCTTGCTCCTGAATCAAGAAACGCATTTGCCATGGAATCATCAAATGTTGCATAACAGGTAGCCATATATACCATTGAATCTGGTAAATCCCCAAGTTCGTAGTAGTGATCTATTAAAGCTGGAGTAAAGGCGATAAAGCTATTATCTCCCACCATACCTTCTACAATCATCTGGTTTTCATACTCAAATTGATAAATTTCCTCAGTCTCATTTGTCCAATACTCACCAGTAGCAATAACCACCGCATCAGATTCATTATCACCATCTATATCCCAGTAGCCAGCATGTGTGTTCATGTAAATTATTTCTGCCTGTAGATTGTATTTTATGTACGGTAGGTCCACGTCTTCATTTGCCAGGTAAACAATGTTATATCCTTTATCGATTAATATATTGATTATCTTTTTACAATGGCGATTACCATAAAGGTATTCCGATGGATTTAGTATCAAAGCGGTCTGTCCAAGGGTGTTACATGAAAAATCATAGATTGGATTATGGTATGTTTTTTCGTTTTTTGTGTTACAATTATTCATTAATTTAAAAATATCTATGAGCAGTGTGTATGATCCATCAATGAATTTTATTGTAATAGTTGTTTCAATAAGACTTGCGAACTCTACCATAGGGTGAGAATTATACCATTTTTCTAATTTTATAAGTAGTAATGTTCTGGGAAGTAGAGTCGGTTTATTTATTATTAATTTGTTTTCTTTGCATAGTTTTTGAAGCCCTTGATCAATTATCTCATTATGATTTATTTCTGTATTAGAAAATTGTTCAAAAGAATTTTTTAATGGCTGGGCGTGAGATATAGTTCCACTTGCAATTAGAATTAACAATAGTATGGCAATGTATCTTTTCTTTCTAAAATGCATTCTTGTTCCCTAAATTAAACATTGTTTACTACTATATATAAATATATCGTATAAAAGATAAAAAATTAGTAGAGGGGGTTTAGATCCTAGATATAATCTGGTGGTGTTAGTCCCTGAATAAAGTTTTCTATAAGTTGCGATACTATATTCTCAAAGCAGTTATTTATGTTTAAACAAGTTAGGATTGTGATCGTTGCAATTATCAAGCCTATCATGGCAAATATGGGAGCCAGAATTAAAGCTACGATAAAACATCCTAGAGCACTGGAAGTAGAAAGTCCTAAGGGTAAAGGATCATCTCCAAATGGTGATACCAAAGCAGCTTCATCGACCTTTTCTTTCATAAGAATAGGATCATTTATGAATTGATTCATTTGACTCTTGAACTCATTTATGGTCATGCCGTTTTCTTTTAATAAGGTAGCAATTTCTGGTATCTTAGCAATTCTATTTGCCACTGAGCGTAATATATTTGGTCGATTGTCAATTATTTTTAATGCCCTATCAACGTAGCTTTGTAGGGGTGATTTTCTTAGGAATAATAGGTTTAATGCTTTACCTTTTCCGATATAGTTTGCATTTACCTTTTTTGTTTCTTCTCCATCCAAGGAACGTTGTGTACGAACCGCAAAAAGAGGTGAAGAAATACTTCTTTTTTCATCATTTGATTTTATAGCGTTAGTGCCAACAACAGAGCTTAAGGACGCTAGAATAATTAGTATAGCAGCTAAGGTACTCACAACTAATGCTTTTTTATTCATTTTTTTCCCCCATTATTAAATATGTAACGAGAGTATATAAATATGTCGAAGATAAATAAAAACTGTGTTATGCTAACAATAGTTGCTTATGATGTTTTATATCTATCATAAATTTTTTTGAAAAATCTTTTGTTTAATTAATCTAAATTTCCTTAGCCTTCTGTTAATCCTTGTAGGAGTGATTCCCAAATTCCCTGTAAGATTTCATCACCGCACTCATTGACATTTAAGCATGTTAGGACTCTCAGTGTAAAAAGGAGCATAAGCAAAGTTATTATGACAGCTACAGGTGCTAAAACTATAGGTATGATAACACACCCAAGATTGTCGGTTTCGAGGTTTTGAGGTTGAGGTATATTATTTTCGATAGATATCTTCATTTGAATGTTTTCAATTTCTTTTGTTAATGTTGATGGATTATTCTTAATAATTCTTATATAATTTTTAATATCTTGTTTGGTAACATCATGTTTATTTAACATTTTAGCAATATATGGTGTTTTATCTAGTCTTTCTAGTAGTTTATCTATAAGAACAGGGTTTCTATCAAATATTTTAATTGCCTTGTCAATCCAGACTTGTGCCATTGATTTTTTTGGAAGTAAAATGCTAAGTTGTTTACCCTTTCCAAGATAGTTGGCACTTATCTTTTTTGCTTCTTCTAGGTCTAAAGAACGTTGTGTACGAACCGCAAAAAGAGGTGAAGCAATACTTTTTTTTGCATCAGATTTTACAATGTTCGTACCAATAACAGAGCTTAAGGACGCTAAAACAATCAGTACAGCAGCTAAAGTACTTACTATTAATGTTTTTTTATTCATATTCTTTCCCCAATTATTAGTTATGCTGTTAGAGTATATAAATATGTTGTAAAATAGATAAAAAATTATTAAGTTAATTTATTTTACCTTTTCACCAGATTTTTGAAGCAAAAAACCATTATACTTTCTAGATAATGAGTCTTTGTCCTTTTTAGTATCCGGGTATTGTTAAGCCCTGTAATGCCCCTTCTAAAATGCCTCCTAATATATTTTCAAAACAGCCGCCGATGTTAAGACAAGTTATTATTGTAAAAGTCGCAATCATCGTGCCTATCATAACTAGTATAGGGAGAAGAACCGTGAAAAATACCAGTATACATCCAAGTTGTCCAGTAAAGCCTAAGGGTTCTGGAGGCTCATTAATGGGTAACTTAAGTTTCTGTACTCCAAATGTTTCAATAACTTTGTCAATCTCTTTTTTTAACAAACTAGGATTGTTCTTGATAATGTTTATGTTATTTTTGAAATCATTTATGTCTATGCTGTTTTTCTGAAGTATGTTTACAACTTTAGGATTGGTTTCAATGTTATTTATCAACCTATTAAAGATGTTAGGTCTTGCTTCAATTATTTTTATTGATTTGTCAATCCAACTTTGTAAAGATGACTCCTTTAGGAAAAATATATTTAATATCTTTCCTTTACCTAGATAGTTGGTATTTATCCTCTTTGTATCTTTTTTTATAAAGCTGTTTACTCTTTTTGCAAAAAGAGGTGAAGTAATACTTCTTTTTTCTGCATCAGATTTTACTATATTGGTACCAACTACAATAGATATCGGCAACAGGATCATCAGGACCGCAGCAAATATACTTATTATCAATACTTTTTTTTTCATTTTTTCCCCCAATTATCTATATATACCCTGGTATTTAAATACATCGCCTCGAAATTAAGTTTTTTAAAAATTAAAAGTCCCTCCCCCTCATTCCCCATCCAATTATGGTCTTAGGGCGTCTTCAATTTGTTTTTTAACAAGTTTCACGTCTTATTTGCATTAATATTTTTATTTCGTCTACTATTGCAAAAATTTTTCAAAATATATTGCAAATTTTATTTCAAAATGCAAGATATATAACATAGTATATCTAATAATTAAAAATTTACAGGTAAAAAAGACATTATCAAATTGCACAAATGGGCATTATTTGTTTCCCCTCACCTCGTTCATTCAAAAGGGGCATCATTTAGTAAAACTTCTTCAAAGATGTAAAACTCGGTATTATATATTTGTAATTGAGCTTCGTCAGGCTCAATAAATGGTCCGCCCATGATAAAATCACTAAATGAATATGAATCTACTAAAACCACTATTTTACCAGTTTTCCCGCTCGTCTCATTATAAAATTCGACAACACTTGCAAGTGTTTCGTTATTTTCAATAAAGAGAATTTTTTCTCCTCCAGTTATTGTTAGATAAGGAGAAGTAATATTACCAACATTAGAATTATTGGTTGAATCATTAAAACTACGGTATAAGCTACGATCAAATGTGTTGTAATTTATCCATATTCCAAAATTGCCTATTAACTCATTTGCAGTTGAACGACTATTGGTTATGCCGTCCATTACAAGCACTTTCCCTCCATTCTCTACAAAATCAGTTATTGAGTCTATGTCTTCTGTTTCAAAAGATTTTATAGGGTTTATGATAACAATAATATCACCAATTTTTATTGCATCATCCAACGTTTTTTCTAATGAAGGGACACAGCCAATACGTTGTGTCCATACAAAAAACGTTCCGAAGTTATCTTTTTCATTGTAAAGTCCAATACTCGGCTGTAATGAAATATTAAAATCTGAATATTCTTGATCAAAACATACCTGTATGAAATCTGAATGGGGACTTGGTAACGGATAACTTACCTCATTGATATGTGAAATCACTAGAGTTGATGTTGAAAACGATATCAAACCTGCAAAAAAAAACAAAAAGAAAATCTTGATCTTTCTCTCATTTCTCAGTAAAAATAATGATACGATTAGAAAGATTATAGCAAGCCCAATTAAAACTGTATTTAAATATGAGTATGAGTTAACTCTGTTAAGATACTCCATTGTTCCAAATGTAAAAGATTTGTATCCATCTGAAAACATTGAGAAACTGGAAAAAACTGTGCTATCTGTAAATGCTACTACTCTTCCTTTCCCATATTTCACAGCAGCAACTTGTAGAAGAAGTCCATATTCTGATTCTGGAGAAGCGACAGACTCCCTAAAAAAGTTCTCAGTAGAATAAGTGCCAGGTTCACTAATTAATCTGTTTCCGATGATAGCATTTTCTGAATTAAGAGGTGCACTCAGTGTACATGAGGTCATGAATTCAAATTGTTCCACGGTTTTTACAATGGGATGTTGAAACATATCATCAGGTTCATAAACTGACATCATTCCAGTCCCTAGTTCATAGGTAGCATCTGTTCTAAATCTGATACCAAAATTTTCAGAAACTTGGTTGAGAAATGTGTTCATTCCAAAAACATCAGTATGATCACCTATTAAATAAAGGCCACCTCCACGTTCAACAAATTGCACAATAGACCAGATTTCCCCATTTGAATAACTATTTGTTGGACATTTGAGAATCAAGATGTCATAATTTCCTAAGATTGTTGATGTTAAAGTATTGTTGTTTTTCTCTACATGATAATAGTAGTTAAGCCATTCTGCCCATGAGTAGTAATTATACGTGGAAAGCATTCCGTACCATTCCTTGTCTAGTACTCTTATTGTATCTTCCCAATCACTATGATATTCATCTATCAGTACCCTTCCACTTTTTTTAGTACCTGGATCTTGAAGGGCAAAAGTACCAACCATTGAAAATATAAAGATAAAAATCATTATCATTGCTAAAACGGATTTTTTGTTTATTCTAAGGTTTTTAAAGCAGTCATTGCTAACTTTGGTATCTTTTAATGGTATTATCTTCATAAGTAATAATACAAATGGGAGAAAGCTTAGCAGCAGATACAACGGATTCCAGAAAATATCTAGTTCTAATGTGTTTATGTATAAGTGTATAAAAGCAACGTATCTAAGAATAAGATAAAAGAAACTTGCTATGAAAAATATAAGCATGTTCTGAAGAATTTTCCTTTTTCCATAAAGTAAAATGAGTAGTAACAGTGTACCAATAAGTATATTGAGCCAAGTATAGAAACCCAGTTTTTCCCATGTAGTAGTAAAAGGATATGTATGTTGAAATGTTTGTACAAAAACAATTCCATTGTTTACCGTGGTTTTTAAACCAAGTAGATTTCCAAATATTGAAACTACTGGTGAGATAATGTCTATTCTATGACCGTGAGATACAAAGATACTATAAATAGGAAGTAGGGCGGTTTGAATGGTCAGTACTATTCCAGTAAGTGATATTCCGACTATCATTACATTTGCTTTTTTAATTTTTAGTTGATTTGTAATAGCATATAGAAGAAGCCCTATTGTTAGAACAATAGGTCCAATATTATATGGGTATTTAATGATCAAAATAGAGATTAACAAAGGAATGAGAAGAAGGAGATATTTTTTATTGATTTGTTTAGGATTGTTTTTCCAAAAGGCAAGGATGTTACAAAGTATTCCTACTGCTAAAAAAAAGGTACCAGTTTTCCAATCAGGGACAGTAAATATTGGGATGAAAAACAGCCAGCTTGTAGAAATAAACAAAAGACCAAGCCATAGTAATCGTTTCACTTCTATCACTCCATCGCCTTAAAATCATCTAGGATGTGCTTCAGGAATATTATGTTTCCTGGCCAGTAATCGTATATCGACTCTATGTTTTTATCCAGTAGGTATTGGCTATCACTGATTATTAATAGTCCGCCGTTTCCATGTTCTACGAATACCATAAGGTAGTAGTCGATATCCCATGTAAAATTGTAGTAGGACCTGCTATATTCTTCATTAAAAACTATGGGCCAGCTATCTACGAATTTAGGTTCGTTTTCGTATACTTCGGGATTTTCTTCAACATATGGAACAGGTCCTAGTGGTACGCCTTCTATATCTAGTTCAAATTCACTAAGCAATGGCAATGAAGCATATTTATCTTCGTATCCAACAGCTAGCACCACGATTCCACCGTTGGTCATATACTGTTTTAGAAATCCTACTTCATCTCTTGAAAATGATTTTGTTGGGGTGTTAAAAAAGAGGATTTTACTTTTCTCGATTATTTCCTTTGAAAAATCTCTAAGAATGATTGGAAGATAACCGTTTCTATTGAGATTTAATATAAGTCCATTAATTGAATCATCCGTGAATAGCTCTTGATTAAATCGTTCTCCGTGAGACGAATCTATGTACACGACATCTCCACTTATATTCACATCCTCGATAAGTATGGGGTTAATAAACGCAGAAATGAGTAATGCAATACTGAGTATCACTGGGAAAAAGGTAAATGAAATGCGAGTGTTTTTTAAGATAATGTATACTAATAATGCTGCTATTAGAAGAATTATTGATATTCCTATCTGAATTAGTTCTCCGGTCTCTGTTCTTTCGCTCTCAAACCATGTAAAAATGCTTTGTATAAATGGAAAAGAATATGCCATTGCCGAGTTTTGAAATGTGGAGGTATCGCCAAATACTAACACCTTGCCTTGTCCATAATAAGATCCTGCAACAAGAACTATATCTCCAAGTTTTTCACCAGGGTTATACTCATAATCACCAAGATAAGCCATCTCCTCATTCAAACGGTCTCCCTCATCAGAGAGAGCATACCTTCCCACTACCACAGGAAATGAAGAAGAGAAAATGTCAAGAGATGCACCAACGCTTATTTGGATTTCGTCTAAACTATCTATTTTTAACGTTACTGGATGATGAAGTAGTTGATAACAGGTTATCCATTTAAACTTTGAATCTAAGGGAAGTGCCGAATCAAACCTGAATTGGATGTTTGCAGGCGTTAGTAACTCATTTAAGGGTTCTTGTATGTCTCCAACATTTGTATGATCCCCTAGTATCAGTAAAGAACCTCCGTTTTCTACATATTCCCAGATTATGTCTTTTTCATTCTGCGAAAAAGATTTGTTAATGTTTGCGATTACAAAGACGTTAATGTCTTTCAATATATCTCTATTTATGTTTGATGATTCGATAATAGATATGTAGTCTGTTATATTCATGTATCTTGTGATATTTTCATGTACCGGTTGCGTAGTGTTAAGAAACGTTGTTATATTTTCAACAATGATTTCGTTTTCATACCCAGATGCGGTCAAATAAATGGGCAAGAGGCCGAACATACCTGAAGCTTCCCTTCCATATTTTCCATATTCTGGTATATCCCATGTTCCTAGCATGTTTTGGCCGTAGAATAAAATTTTTTGATCATCGGTGTCTGTGGTATTAGCACCTATGAAGGTTGTAAGTGTTACACTAGATATAAAAATAAATAATAAAGCCCAGATAGCTCCGTTTTTAGGCAATTTTTTTATATCTTTGAATTTCAGTATGTGAGTTATTGATTCTTTGTGTTCATACTTTGATAGGTAGAGAAAAGTAGGTATTAAACATAATAAAAAGAGAATGTAAAGAAGATTTATTACATCATTTTTTGATTCAAATTCAATTAAACCTAGGAAAATGAGATAGACTGACCAAGCAATAAGAAGTCCTACTATGTTTAAAATAAGTCTAATTATTCTTGATTGTTTTTTATTATATGATATGAAATAGCTAACTATTGATAATATTAAAAAAATTATTATTATCCACAATCCACTTACAGAAGGACCAAGTGACAACGGTCTGTTTATGATAGTACCTATTAAATTTGAAAATATAAATGATTACTGTTGAATTGTATACCATAGTATTGGGATTGTCTGTAAAAGCATGAAAAATAGTGCGTAGACAAAAGAGGCTACTGATAGTAGGTGTAGTTCCTTTCTTTTTTTATCTAGTCCTTGAAGGGTGAGATCTAACCCTGTTGTCAATATTGGGATACTTGTTATCCACAGTATTTGCATTTTTGTAAATAGTAGTAGTACAAAGGCTAATAAAATGAGAGGTATTCCTACTAAGATTTTATCAAGATGTCCTTTATTCTTTCTTCTAATTATTAGATATAATTTTTTGAGTGGTAGATTTAGTAGTAGTATACTTATAACTATATAGAATGTGAATACTAGAGTTAATGATTGATCAAATATGCCCAGGTTAATTGAGAGTAGGTTTAATATCAACAGAATTAGAAATATGTTGATGACACTAATTATAGCAGATGTTAAGTGATTTCTAAGGGTATCAAGATCCTGTTTTCCCTTCATATAAGGACATATTATAACTATAATTATGTTATAACATTATCGTCATTTTATGTATTTCTATACTTATTTCTTCTTCGCCCTGTAATATAAACGTTTATATACGCTATCATATATTATTAAGTGGGGTATATAATTTGGAAGATTATTTAGTTAGAAAAGTCTTGGTTTTTGGAATATCATTAATATTTTTAGGAGCAAGTGTTTTTGTACCAAACCTAAATGGAAATATTACAAGACCTATTAGTATTGAACCTTTAAAATTATCAATGCAATCATTGGGTGAAATGATTGCTAATCAGAATTATTCTCATACTGTTTTTGTTGGTGTAGCAACATCTCAAAATTGTGCCCCATGTCATAGTTGGAATCAAGATATGCATGATACATATCTTTCAGGATTATATGATTTTGAGTACGTGGAAATGATTGAGTTTGACCATAATGGATCTGTCCTTAATTATAAAGCACGTGATTGGGCAAATGGGTATGGTATAGTTCAGTATCCAACTTCTATTTTTGATAGGGATTATGTAAGAATAGCTGGTAATAATACTCCAGAACTTCCAGGTGCCCTTGATTCTTGCGGAAATAGAACAGTGGAAAGTATAACTGCTAATATGACGTTATCTTGGCTGGGAAACGCAACTATTGAGGTTAATATTTCCATTCAAAATAATGAAGAGTTGCAATATGATGGTCACATTCTTGCATTTATTACAGAGATTGTCTCTCGATATGATACAGATGGTGGTGATCTATATAATTTTGGATTTTTAGATTTCGCTTTTGATAAAAATATTTCTATAGCTGAAGGAGGTGTATATACAGATAGCACGGTTTGGAACGGTAACGATCATGAAGATGCTCATGGCGATGATTTTGGAGATATTACCAAAGGTAATATTCAAGTGACAATGATTGTATTTAAGAATGATGGGTATCTAGACGAAACGGTATCAGCACGTATGGCCGTTAATAACCCACCATATGTACCCCATGATCCATCTCCACCCAACGGAGCTTCTAATGTAGTTATTAGTACTGATTTGAGTTGGATTGGTGGAGACCCTGATGGAGATCTGGTTACCTACGATGTGTATTTTAATTCAAGTAGTCCACCTTCCCAGGTGATATGGAATCAATCGGGAGTAACGTATGATCCAGGTATTCTAGACTATGAGACAACTTATTACTGGCGAATTGTTGCCTGGGATGCTTTTGGTGCTTCTACAGAAGGACCTATTTGGAGTTTCACCACAACCCATTCTGCAGAATTAAAAGTAAAGATAACAAGACCAAAAAATGAATCGTTCTACTTACGAAATATGCGTCTATTTCCCTTGCCCAGTAATATCATAGTATATGGTCCCATTGATATCATTGTGAACACTACCTCATCTGTAGGAATAGAACATGTAGCTTTGATAATAAATAATAATCTAGTAGAAACGTTTACTGAAGAAACATACACCTATAGATGGGCGCCTATATTGTGTGGTAAATATACAATAAAGGTCGTTGCCCATGACATAATCGGTGGTCAAGCAGAAGATGAAATCATCGTACTCAAATGGAGAGTGCATCCCATTCTAATACTAGTTGGTACCTTGATAATGCTGAAGATCATATTTTGATTGTTGGATACATAAGTAAATAAATTTCTTTTTTTTAATAGTCATTTAAGATAATTTTTCATAGTTTGGGTTATTATCACCCTGAGACTTGTGTTTTGCGAATATGTATTAAATTAAGTCATAAAATTCATACACCACTTTATATGGAGAAATAACTGTCCTATTTTCTGTATGAAATTAGGACATTTCTTGCATATTTTTTTCGGGCGCTGTATTGAGCAACAACAGAAAATAAAGAACCGGTAGATTTGTAATTTGTTTCAAGGCAAACCATTAGAGATTTTACTCCAATGGTATACCCAATGGGCTTTATTATTAATAAGAACAACAAGATACTTAAGAAACATTAGCTTGATTTGTCGTTGCTTCAAAATACATGATTTTTCACGTTGATAAAAATACCATTGCGAAGTATGTAAAGCAATATTTAGGACGGCCATTACAAAATAAGCAGATTTTTCTAAAAGAAGTCCCTAAAAAGAATAATTTTGTTTCTGCGCTTAAAAAAAAAGAGTAAAACTCTAGTGTGTTAGATAAGTCTATGAATAAATCGATAATTTTTTTATCATCTGATTTTTTAAAAGTAACCTTTCTTGTAGAAATAAATAATAAGTGATATTACTGCTAATGCAACCAATATTAATGCGATAACTGTCCAAGGTATTTCATTGATTGTTTTTCCTTTAAATGGGACAATTGTTTCGGTGGTTTGTTTATAAGTATAATCCCAGTTGCCATTTCCATTGGTGTCTATCAAATAAGTTTCATCATATTGATGTTTAACTGCTGTTTCTATTGCAGTTGTTTTGTTGTAGAATATATCAAATATTCCATCTTCATCGATATCGATAACGTAACCTATGCCCCCTAGATAATGTGCATCAATTAAGATTATTATTTCCGATTGTTCTGAAGTTGTTTGGTTGTCAGTTGCCGTTACACCTATAGTATATTTGCCTGCGGATGCCCAGCTGTGGTTAACAGCATATGCTATGCTATTTGGTAAAAACTCACTTGTGCTTGTAGTACCATCTCCCCAATTGAAGTTATAACTTATGCTATCGTTATCCTTATCTGTTGATGTGGCAATAAATTGGTATTCAACGTTTTTATTCCCGGATGTCTCTCCTGAAATAATTGGGTTTGAAGGAGGGTTGTTTGCTATACCAATAGTAACTATTATTGAATCATCATCTTTGGCATCCTCATTGTCGGTAACCGTTAATATTACATTGTATATTCCGCTATCTGAATAGGTATGGGTTACAATTTCCCCATAGCTTTGGGTGCCATCGCCAAAGTCCCAGGACCAATCTTTGATGTAGCCATCCTGGTCAATACTTTGGGATCCGTCAAATTTTAATATTGAATCAACAAGTCCTACTGTTTCACTAGCAGATGCGTTGGAAGTTGGCGCAATATTTGGTTCTGGGGGGCTTGGACCTGGGCCTGTTGAAGATTTAGTAGTAAACAACCAAACCGGTCCAGTAGAAAACGCTCCATGATTATCCCATGCAATAATTTGCCAATAATAGGTGGTTTCTGCATTTAAATAAGGAGTAAAAGACGTCCTTGATTGTTTGGAAATAACTTTTGGAGGAGGATTTATAATACCAAAGTAGACGTCATAGGTTACTATGTCTCCAGTATCTAGGTCACCGTCTATCCAGCTTAAAGCGGTATTAGTATCTACTCCAATTGCTCCATTCACCGGAGATGGATTATTTGGTGTATTTGGCGCTCGATTTATCATATTTATTAATAAATATGGTGACCAATAGCTTTCATCACCGTAAACATCTTTTGCTTTTACACTGATATTATACGTTCCTGGTGACTGCCATGCGTGCGATGTACTACATATTTCTCCAATGGTATATGGTCCTATCCATCCGCTATTGGTTCCATCATCCCAGTCAAAAAAGTAAGAAATATCGTTGCCGTCTAAATCAGTTGTAGTCGTACTATATGTATAGGAGGTTCCATGGTTTCCGTCTATCTCTCCAGATGGTTTACTAGGTGTTTCTGGCGGGTTGTTGGGAAGTTCACAAATAATCTTGAAACTCTGTGGCGTCATAGCAGTGCATGTAAAAATATAGCTGTTTTGTATGTACATATCCCTTAATAGGTTACCTTCATCATCATATAAAATTACGGAGGTATACTCGCTATTCCCTAAGATGCTGATATTCCAGGATATTGTTATAGATGTGGATGTTACATAATCAGATGGAATCCATTGAACAGATAGATTCCAAACTTTATAAATATCAGGATAGCTTCGGAAATCCTTTAATAGTGTATTAAATGGAGGTGATAATCCGTCATCAAACCATGCGTAGATATAGGGGGGAGGTGGAACAGGTGGCCTGGGACTATCATAAATATCAGCGGGTGGTCCATCATTAGCATCTATTGCCTCACCAAATATGACAGAATCGCTTTTTCCTCCTGATTCGTTGAAGTAAAGAGTAGCCTCCCATTTTAAATCACCTTCGAAAGTTGCTTTGTATCTAAGATTAGTTGATCTAAATAATATAGCTAGAATTACCAGTATTAATACATAAATAATTACTATTCTTAGCAGGCTTGAATGATTATTTTTTTGTGTTCTATTCCCCATTACTTAACTCCGTTTTTAACTATATCAGAATAAACCACTATCTTCGGTATTATCAAAACCGAAAGATATAACTTTTATTAGGTATTAATAATTACTCAATAAAATTCCAAGATATTTAATATTTTTATTTTTTTATTTTTTTCAAGTAAATAGCAAGAACTATTATTAATATTATAATAATGAAAACAAGTAAAATTATAAATGTTGAATTATTTGTATCTGATTTTTCCTCAGATTGTTCATTCTGATAGATGATTTGAAAATTATATAGTTTATTAGTATTTGCTGTAAACTGATAATTGCTATCTACCATCATGTTGGCAGTATCTTGAATGTATAATTTTGCAGAATCAAGACCACTTACCTCTAATTCAGATATATCCCAAGATATAATAATACTGGTTTGCAAACTTCCGTTAGACTCCCATAACACATTTAAATTCCATACTTTTTCTTTATCTGAGAATGCCCTATACTCCTCCCAGAGAGCATTATGAGGTGGATCAAAGGATGTGGTGAACCACGAGTGTAAATATGGGACCTGTGGTGTTGGAGGTTTTGGTATGTCGAATTGGTCCTTACCATCGGATGCTGTGATTTTTTCCCCAAAAATTACAGTATCACTTGTACCACCAGGTTCATTGATAATCAACGTAACCTGCCATTCGTTACTGTTTTTAGAAGCTATTGAAATATTAATAAAGAATATATTAAATAGTGTAAATATTGAGCTTGAAACAAGGAGGATTATAGTAATTAATCTTAATAATTTATTAACTGACTTATTATTTGCTCTATATTTTCTTTTCACTTGATATTCGCCTTGTATTGATTACCGCTATAGTAGTTTTTATATTTTTTCAGTATACAATCATAATAGGCTTACATCCAATATCCACCAAGGTCATATTAATCACAAGTATAGGTCTGAAGGATTCTATTTGATTCATCCTTATATCTTTAATCCCTTAAAAATTTGCATATCACTGTATTCTCCTCTCAATATTCTGAGTATAAAATCGATGATTTCTCTTACATTTCTACTATTCCTAATACAATGAGTGGACGATCTTGCATCAATAGGATCAATGTCTGGAAGGTTAGTTGTATATACTGATTGTTGATTATTGTAAACCTCCGAAGTTATATGTTGTATCGCTTTAGGAACTGTTTGTAAGAGGGGCATACTTATAACTAGAGTTCCATTTGGACCATTCAGACCATGCTCGTCTTGGGCGTAAGCCGTTATCGTATAAGTATCCTTCTTAGCCCAAGTATGACTTATAGTCACTGTTGTACCAGAAGCAGCAAGACTAGTCCATTCTGTGTTGCCATCTCCCCAGTCAATAAAGTACTTGACCTGGTCTCCGTCTGGATCTATTGCAGTGAAGTTATAATCATACGGTTTTCCTGCTTGTCCGTTTGTTTTTCCTGTTATAGAAGGTGTAGTAGGTGGATCATTTACACAAGTAACTGTGATATATACGTTTGCTATGTCAGTCCCACCATGTCCATCATCAACCGTATATTCAAACTCATCATTACCACAATAATCAGAATCAGGTGTATAATATACATAGTCTCCATCTGTTGTAGCTGTACCATGAGATGGCGTTGTAACATCGGTAATCTCTAAATCATCACCATCTGGATCAGTATCATTTGCTAGAACATCAATTTGGTTGTTAGAGGAGTCTTCAATTACGGTTTCATAATCATCTTCTGCTTCAGGAGGATCATTAACTGGATTAATTGTAATGGTCACTGTAGCAATATTTGAATTAGCAGTCCCATCATTTGCATGATACGTAAAACTATCACTTGTACTTGCACTGCCGTCATGTATATAGATAAATGAACCATTAGAGTTCAATGTGAAACTCGAAGCATTACTAGGGCCTTCATCCAAAACAGCAGTAAGGGGATCACCGTCAACATCAAGATCATTACCCAGGACACCAGGAGCCACAACATTCAGCGTACCACCCTCGTTAACCGAATAACTATCGTCATAGGCAACAGGTGGATCATTCACATTTGTAACAGTGAAAGTAGCACTATCCTCATCCCATAAACCACCAGGATCAGTCGCACGGAACGTAATCGTCTCAGAACCATACCAATCAGGATTCGGGATACCAATCGTAGCAACACGATTA
>CP070724.1:88820-155635 GCA_020350825.1 Thermoplasmatales archaeon
ATTATTCCATCTTCACCAACTACACCTAACTCAAGTTTTTCTTTTAAGCTAACTTTTGCAGTTACAGGGCTAAATGATAGCCCAACAAAGAGAATTATTATCCCTATAGCAAGTAATGGTTTAATTTTTGACATTTTTTATGTCCCCCTTAGTTCTGATGTTTTTTATTATTATTATTTGTTTTAATTATTTATAGTTTTAACTGTATATATAATTTTTGTTTTTGATATAGTCGATAGACGATATTTTTGTCTTAAATCTATCTAATAAAATAAAAACAAAGACTCTTTGATTAAAAACAGAAAAAGTTGGGGAAGGTGAAAAAATCAGATTATTCTGAAAAAGGAGTTGTATCAAATGCTCTGATTCTGTTCGCACGTCCTATAAACAGGTTATATGAATTTCCCGTAAGTTTGCTCTCTCTATCAATATACAATCCTCTGAAACCTCTCATCACTCCTATTTGTGATCCAATTACTCGCTGTTTTATGCCAAAAGGTTGTCTCTCTATGATTAATGTTCTCCCTTTAAATATTCTTGATTTACCTGAGTAACGCCAAAACTCAAATCTCTGTTTGACCAGTGCTATTTCGTTTTCTTTGCGTGGATTCAATCTGTTGTAGGTTCCATAACTAAATACAAAATAATTTTTGGAATGATCTTTAAAAGGTCCAAAATTCAACCTTTCAAAAATACCATTCGAGTTCTTGCTGCCTAGAAACAAACCTCTTTGTGTTGTTATCCAAGAGGATATTTTATTAAGTATATACTTTAAAATTGGGAAAGTCTTAAATTCTAAATTTTTTAAAAGCTCTCTGACAAGTTCTAAAAATTCTTGATAATTATGTGCATTATTTGCCGCTAATTCGATTTCATCAAACAATCTACCGACTGCATTGGACTCGTGCTTACACAATCCAATTTTTTCAGAAGTAGCATTTGCAGAAACTGGAGTCATAGATAATAGTAAAAATAGAAACGTTACTCCTACTGCAAGTATTGTTTTGTTTTTTAACATTTTTAACGACCTCTTTATGCTTTTCTCTTTTTACTATTGAGAATTGTTTTGTGTCATTTATATAATTTTCTATATTTATGTTACTAATTAAAATCTATTATGAAAGGAGTATCTAGTTACAAATTTTCTTATCAAAATAGAAATGAAGATAGTTTTAAATTTCTAATATGTTCTCCATCGATGTCCACATTTTGTGCATGTATAAATTCTAGTTTCAGGCTCGTCACTGCTTCTAGTCTGTCTTAGAACCCAAAAAGCCTCATTATGCCCACATTTTGGACACTCAACCCGTGTTTTTGGAAGAATATCTATTTTCTTTTCCAATACTGTTGTTTCTTTTTCAGTCTGTTTTTCTACAACCACAGCACTTCCTTTCCTTTTCTGCTCAAATTTGCATTTATCACAAACAAAAATATCGCCTTTCGGAAACATCAATGATTTACATTTTGGACAAAACACCACGATAAAACCCCTGTAAAGCCTCATTAATTATTTTGCTATGATCAAATGATAAGTCAGGTAATTTATTCAGGTTAAAAAATTTTACAGTAGAAGCATCATCACCTGCTAATAACTCGCCACCGACTATATCCAAGATATATACAATAGTTATGGTATGTCCTCTGGGATCTCTATCTGGATCAGAATAAACTCCTGCAAGTTGATTTATCTTTGTTTTCAAACCAGTTTCCTCCAATACTTCTCTAATTACTGTATCTTCTGTTTTTTCGCCGTATTCTACAAAACCACCAGGTAAAGCCCATTTTCCCTTAAACGGCTGATTTTTCCTTTGAATTAGTAGAATTTGACGATTTTTTATTAGAATTCCATCGACGGTAATGCTTGATTTCTTATACCTCATTGAACTTAGAAACAATCTATCTATATAAAACATTTATACTAACCAGAATCTATTAAACTAAAATAAGAATTGTATTTTGAACCTATGTTATAGGTTTAATGCTGGCTATTTTAAAAAATCATTCCAAAAGTTAGGTAATTCCTTTCCAAGTTTTTTTGTCCATAGCTCAAAGAATTTGTCATCCTCAATATTTCGTATCCCTTCCAATTTGAACATTTTTTATCTCCTCGTTTATTCTGTTATACATAGCAGGGTCTTTATAAAAGAAAATTGTTTTTTATCGAGCGAGCGTATTCTCTAATTTGCATCCCAAATTTTCTCAGTAGTTATTTTTCCCTAGCCGTAGGTTAAGTAACCAAAAAACATTTTATATATCTTTTTTGCAGATGCATAATCTGGTATATATGTAGATATGATTTTTATAGACGATAAAAAAAATCGTTAATATTTAAACAAAAATTTTTTTAAACTAAAGTCGGAACGGAACCCAATTTACTAGATAGAAGGAGGAGAATAGAAGGATTAGTATTTGTGTAATCAATTGTTCTGCGCTTAATCATTTTAAAAGTCACATGTACCCCCTGATTAATTTAATGATATTATCTTTTGAAACTGATTTCTACTTCGTCAATTTTATCGACACCTTTTAACGATTTTAACATACCAAGAATCCCATTTTTAATAATATCTGCGGGAAACTCAGAAAGAGGTACAACTTTCTTATTTACCCACACATTAATATCTTGATTGTTAAAAACTTTTTTTTTAGCAATCTCTTTTTTTATTAACTCGAAAATATCTTCAAAATTATCTTGATAATAACCAATTGTATTATCTCTTTCTTCTATATCTCCCAACCTTATTTTGGGTATACTAGGATCACGGGCACCTTCAACGATTATGACATCATAGCATCCCATCTCTGAAATGTTATGAATGATATCATCGTTTAACATATTTTCTTTAACAATAAAATCAGTTTCATAGGATGAAGACAAAACAACGAGCTTGGCTCCTGCTTGACCATGTTTCCAGGTATCTTTTCCCTTTTTGTCAATGTCAATTTTCTTATCAGTCTTTTTAATTGTTGCTACTTTATATCCCTTGTTGGTGAGTTTTTTAATTATTTTTACAATGAGGGCGGTTTTTCCTGTATTTGATCTTCCATAAAATCCAAAAATTGAGGTATGAGACATGATTAACTGTAATCAACAAAAAAGGTATATGTTTTACGACGGAAAAAATATCTAGGCAAAATAAATGATATCCAACTGTTAATATTATTTATAGAATTATAACAGAAAATCAAATAGTATGATTTTATATTACTAACTTTAACATGATAAAACCTTATGCAGCTCTTTTCACTTCAATCGTTGCGGTTTCATTTGCAGCTATATTTATTGAAACTTTAATAGATATATACAGTACACATCCTTTGTCCATCGCGTTTTACCGGTTGTTGTTTACCGCATTACTAATTATGCCTTTTGTAATCCTACATAAAAAAACCAGGAATGAAATTAGGAATCTAACACGGACGATGTTGATTATTATGGTTGGTATTGGAATTATTCTTGCTGCGCATTTTGCACTCTGGATCACTTCTCTTGAGCTAACATCTATAGCAAGTTCTGTGTTGTTGGTTACTGCTCATCCGGTTCTTGTAGGACCAATTTCGCACTACTTCTTTAAGGAGAAACTTTCTACCATTAACACAGTTGGGATAATTTTATCAGTAACAGGGGTTAGCATACTAGTCATAGGTAACTATGGATTAGGTTCATTCACCCTGGATTCGTTAGAAGGTAATATATTAGCAATTCTCGGAGGTGTCGGAGCAGGCCTCTACATCCTCGGAGGAAGGAAGATGCGCAAGACTGTCTCTGTTGCTTCGTATGCATTTGTTGTATACTCTGTTGGTACATTAGTATTATTTGTAATTTGCCTTCTTTTTAGTGCACCTGTATACAATTTAAATATTCAGGTTTATGGAATTATATTAATTATGGCAGTAGTTTCAGGTATTTTTGGACATACCTTCTATAATTGGTCTTTGGGGTATGTTCGCGCCTCGGTGGCATCAGTCTTTCTCTTAGGGGAGCCTATTGGTTCATCTCTTCTTGCATATGCAATTCCATGGATACATCAAATTCCGTCACAATTTACTCTCATGGGAGGAGGCATTATTCTTCTAGGGATATATCTTACCGCGAGAAAAACTAATGTAGTTTAGTTTCAATTATGAGTGTTGTAATAATGAAGGATATTGAAGAACTTATAAGAAATAGTACCAAATATTATGGCGCAATTTTCCAAAAGCAATTTGAAAGTAAAAAAAACACAGTAGGCTATGTTATTCTAAATGATAAACCCAGAGTATTAAAATGGTATGTGTCCGGTCTCAAGACCAACATGGAAATAGAATACACAACTTTGAAGAAAGGTTCATCCAAACTGAATATACCAACTCTTTTCAATAAAGATACAGATAACAATGTTATTGTAATGAGTTACATTATTGGAAAGAACCTTTGTGACATCTTAAATGATAAAGATACTTCTTTTAAAGAAAAAAACAGGATCGTATGTATGCTGGCAGAATGGTTTGTAAAATTCCATAAACATTACCAAACTGAGGATAGTTTTCGTATTCGTGGGGATTCTACACTTAGAAATTTTATTCTCTCAGAACACGTGTGGGGAGTTGATTTTGAGGAATCCCGAACTGGCAAACCCATTGAAGATATCGCTGGAATGTGTTCTTCTATTCTTAGTACAGATCCAATGTTTACAGATGAAAAATTTCAGCTTTGTAAAACTTTTATTGAATCATATAAAAAATCAGTCAAATGGACTTTAGACAATATTAATGATGAAATAGCATATGCTCTTCTTGAAAAGATTCAATGGAGGCCAGAGGAAGAAGAAACCCTGAGGAAGTATAACATTAGAATACGGGAACGGGGTTTATAATAAACAACATGGTCATAATTTTTAAATAGACCCGACTATATCCGTGGACCGATGTTTATGGGGAAGCAAAAACTGATACCGATTTTTGCGATGATTGTACTTTTAATAGGCAGTCTTTCTTCCATCTATGTTTACGCGACAACAATTAATTCAGAATATATCAATATAAACGACAGAGATTATACCATTGATCAATTATTGTTTATAGGTGAAGAAAGAACAATTGAGACCTATACGGGTATTGCTCTTGATGATCTTATAGTTAAAATTGGAGTTTCTAATCCAGAAACCCATGAATATACCATAATCGCAGCGGATGCATATCAAAAAACAGTTAAATGGGAAAATATAAAAAATGGTCTCTTAACAAAAAATAGAGAATCAATATTTTCTGATTTGCCGAAGTCATTTAGAGTTAGAGATATTGTAAAAATCGAGGTGATATAAATGGAGAAAATGAAACTGATAACAGGAATACTTGTATTTGGTTCATTATGGGGATTTTCAGAATGCATTATCGGATCTGCATTGCATGATGCTGGACTTCCTACAGGTGCTATTATGACGGGTTTGTTTGCTGTTGTTTTAATGATGATGAGTAGAATGCTTTACAAGCAGCGTGGAATGCAGATTGGAATGGGTTTTGTTGCAGGGGTGTTACGATTGTTCAGTCCTTTGGGAGGTAATGTAGGCTATTTTATATGTTCAGCAATAGCGATAATAGCGGAAGGGATGATATTTGAACTAATATGGTATAAAATATCTCTAGATTTGAATGAGCTGAAACCTTTTAAGATAAGTAGTAGTATGGGAATTATTACTGCTTATTGTTGTTATGTTGGTGGATATATTGTTACTCAAATTCTGACACCAGTATTATCTTCTGCAGGCTTCCATATTGTAAACCTTATAGTTTTTATACCCCAGATGCTAGCGACCGGACTTTTAGCAGCTTTGATTGGTGGGGTTGTGGTGCCCTTGACACTACAACTTAAAAAATTTGATATTACGATCAAAGATCACTTATATTATCCAACAACTATAGGTGTTTCTATTTTGTGTTGGTTTATAGTCATTTCAAATACAATACTTATATCAAGTACTTAGGGAATAAATATTATGGAAAGACCTCCAACTGTCAAGATATTAAAATTTTACCCTGAGAAATGTAATGGATGTTTGGAATGTGAAAGTTCCTGCTCAATGATACATTTCAAGACAAAAAATGGTGGAGAACAATCAGCGATCCGCATATTCAAAAAAGGGAACAGTTATCAAATCCATGTCTGCGATCAACGGGGTCTTTGTCTTGATATGTGCCCCGTAGGAGCACTTACGAGAAAAAAAAATGGTATCGTTTGGCTTGATAAAAAAACCTGCATTGGTTGCCAAGCATGCGTAGGTTTCTGTCCCATCGGTGCAATGAGAAAATCAGATGCGAGAATTGAACCATTTAAATGTATCTCATGTGGTGCATGTGTTCGTGCATGTCCAGAGGGAGCCCTTGAACTTGTCGAAAGGAAAGTTGATGATATAAAAGAAGTAGTTTACCATAAACAGGGTGTATAAATATGGCAAAGGGACAGATTTCAATCGAAGACTACAATACAGGCATTACTAGACATAAATGGGACACAAAAAAGTTAAAATCAGTACATAAAATCATTACAAAATATGATTACAAAAGAGGAATAGTTCAACGAGGTTATGCCAATCGCACACTTTATTTAAATCTTAGCACAGGTGCGATTAATGAAAAACCTGTTACTGAATATATGAAAAAGAAATTCACAGGTGGCCGTGGTTTTGGATTAAAACTGTTGTGGGATTCTATTAAACCAACAACAAGGTGGAATAGTGAAGAAAATGAATTAATTATCACAACAGGGCCGTTATGCGGAACTACACAATATCCTGGATCTGGTAAATCATTGTGTCTTACAATTTCTCCATCCTCCAATATAATATGCGATAGTAACGTCGGAGGTTTTTTCGGACCGTATCTTAAATTTTCAGGTTTTGATGCACTTGAATTACAAGGGAAGGCTAAAGAAGATATTGTGGTGGTTATCGATGGTGAAAAAGGTAGTGTTACCGTTGAAGCTGCTCCACTTGAAGAAACAAATTCACATTTACTTAACGAACAACTTACGTATACATATGCCTCTGAAGACACTGATAAATCTCGCCAGAAGGTTTCAGTTATTTCTTCTGGATCTGGGGCTGAACATAGCTGGTGGGGTTGTTTAAACTTTTCATTTTATGATATTAGGAGAAAAATTCCACGAATGAAACAAGCAGGACGAGGGGGGCTTGGAACAGTTTTAAGAGACAAGAGAATTAAAGCAATTGTTGTTAAGGTTGAAAAAATCGACGGTATTTCAAATCATCCTGCCGATCCCTTAACTCTTGCCCAGATTGGCACTAAGCTTCATAAGGAAATCAGAGATCTTGACAGATTTCAATGTAATATGCGTACTGTGGGAACAGGACATCTTGTGGAGATCATGGATGCGTATGATTTGCTCCCAACAGAGAATTACAGATTCGGATCTTTTCCAAAGGCTTCAAAGATTTACTCACCAGAGTTTTACAAGCTTTTTACAAAGATTATTCCCGACGGCTGTTGGCATGGATGCACACTTGCTTGCTCTAAAACAGTTGATGATTTCACGGTGAAGACTGGACCATATAAAGGGCAAAAGGTAACAGTTGATGGACCCGAATATGAGACTATTGCCTGCGGGGCGAATATGAGCTTATGGGATCCATTGTGGATTCTTGAGTTCAACTTTTATTGTGATACCTATGGCATTGATACCATATCAGCTGGTACTGCCATCGCTTTCTACATGGAGATGTACGAGTATGAAATACTAAATAAAGAAAGGTGCGATGGGTTAGAACTTTGTTTTGGAAATTCAGAGGCTGTTCTAGAATTTTTACATAGAATGGCGAGAGGTAATAATGGAAAATTTATTACTGTTGCTGCAAAAGGAATTCGAAGAGTAAAAGATTGGCTCATTAAAAAAGGATGGGGAGACCCAAAACTTATTGAAGAATGTGGTATGGAAAGTAAAGGACTTGAATACTCAGAATATGTTACAAAGGAGTCCCTTGCTATGCAAGGAGGATATGGTTTAACATTAAAGGGACCTCAGCATGATGAAGCTTGGCTTATTTTCATGGACATGGTAAATAATGCTATTCCAACATTTTCAGATAAAGCCGAAGCACTCCATTATTTCCCTATGTGGAGAACATGGTTTGGACTAAACGGTCTTTGTAAACTTCCATGGAATGATATAGAACCAGCAAATAATGCAGAAACCAATGAGCCGTCTAAAGTCCCCGAACACGTTCAGAATTATGTTGATTATCAAAACGCTGTAACAGGTTGGAATGTAAGTAAGGAGGAATTAATCTTGCAGAGCGAGCGATGTTACAACTGGCAAAGAGCTATGAATGTATGGATGGGACGAGGACAGAGAAAGGATGATTGGATACCGTATCGTTCTATGGGGCCAGTTACAGAAATGGAATATTTATCTAGAAAAGAGAGATATGACAAACAACTAATTGAAAACCTAGGATTAACAGAAAAAGGATTAGAAAAGATGGATGTGAAGGAAAAAATAAAGATTCTTTACAATTTTCGTCGAGATCAATATCAAAAATTAGCTGATGCTGTATACTATAGAAGAGGATGGACTCCTAATGGCATTCCAACTCCTCAGAAAATGAAACAGCTTGGAATGGATGATCCAAAGATGTTGAAAATTCTTCAACAAAAGATAGATGAGGATGAAAAAACAGGTTTAAACGTATGGGGAGGAAACTACAATAAAAGAGAAAAACCACCATGCAAAGAACATAAATATTGGGAAAAATGACAGGAAGGATTGACTTAACTTACTTAGTTTTGATACTGTTTTTTCATATATATTGAATCGTTTTTTACAATCTTCCTGAAGAAGATAATATTTGGATAATACAATATTAAGATAATATAATAAAATTTATATACTGGTTTGTACAATATGTATATCAGAGAATGGGGGAAAGAAATTTTTAATCACATCTCCTCACCACCTCACTAAATCCCCATTCTCTCCTTAAATGAGTATTAAAGATTAAGTATTTAGAAGATATAGTTCTGGCCCTTTTATGTCTTTTTAAAAAATCAAAAGATAGACTTCAAATCCATTAAAATACCTTATATCAAAACTTAAAAAAAATATGCCTTATTTGATTGGAAGATTACACAGATTCTACACTCCAAGATCTCTCACACACATATAGATTTACACCAACATGTGTTAAACATACTTTTTTTACAACCTCAGGATCGTTTGGTGCACGTGTTGAACAAAGCTCTATAGTATAGGAAAAAATCCCTCTTTTTCCATATAACCAATTCTCGGAAGTTCCAAGGCTACCACCATATCGTGGAATAAAATATTGTCTACCAGTGATAAGAGTGTAATTATTTATTTTAGACATGTTTTCACCAATTGAAATGAAAATATCTTCATGTGGAGTAGGTCTACTTGTATGTGTCCAAGGATAAAACATAACTTCACTAAACGAGTGATAGGATAAGGAAATATGAACATCCTGCTTCTCTACAAAGTTTTTCACAGCATAGGTTTCATTTTCAGAAAAGGGTCTTTCACCTCGGTAATTGGGGCTTGAATCTAGTATATTAAATAGAAGATGATAACTAAAGGGTAAGATGTAGTATAAATACCATTTATATCCATAGTTTCTGTTTAAATTAACTCCATAAGATGTAATTTCTTTATTAAATCCAAAAGGACCATAATTTGGAGCACAGTTTTTTCTTGTATTAGCCTCAACGCCATCAGGATTAACCATCGGAATTAAAAATATCTGAGTATTGTTAGTTACCTCTCTTACACGGTCCTCTGAAGGATCTTCATCAATTAAACCATCACCGTCATTATCAATTCCATCAATCGGATCTTCATTTACAAATCCATCTCCATCATCATCGGTGTTTTCCTTACTATAGTTTTCAACCATGTGCTGAATAAAATTAATCAATATTTCATAAGAAGGCTTTTCATTACCATGATGAGCACCCATAAGTAATACACCAGATTCATTTTCATTTTCACCTACGTTATCTGAAAGTTTTACCATCCAAATATCTCTTTCCTCATAGGTTATGCCTATTGAATCTAGATACATAATATCAGAATAATTATTTTCAAGATCATGAAGTAGATTTGTCATTTCTTGATAATTAAAATAATGATATGGATCGTTGGTAATACTGCTATTAGTTTGTGAAATAACCAATATTGGAAATACAGAAGTAAGTAAAAATAGGCAGAGTATTAAATAAATTAATCCTTTTTTAAGGAAGGATTTTTTTATCATTATAGATATCTCCAAATATAATATTACAGATGTACCATATATAAGCCTTTTGAAATCCGCGTTTAGAAATTTTCCCTTTCAAAATAAAACCAGTTCACCGGCGAGCATCTTTGCTAGTATTATAAAAGTTGAAATAGCAATGAGCAGAGCAATAAATTGTTTTGATCCTTCAATCATTTTACATGCCTTTAGTATGATTATGTAATTCTTAATTTATATACTGTGAGAAAACATTCGGAAATTCCCAAACAATCATCAATAAAACATTCAATCAGAAAAATATAAATTGATAAATTTGTTGTCCTAATACCTACGGATGGAAATTACTACTTGTCCAAAATGTGGTAGCAAAAATATCTCTCATAGTACAATAAGAGATGGAATACTAATCGGATATATCAAAAGATATGTATGTAAGGAATATGGTTATCAGGGCATGCCGTTTATCTTCGATTCAGAAAAAGAATACAAGGCATTTTTAAAAAGTATTAGATATGATTAAGTTTTTCTTGGTAATATTTAAGAAGAATGAATCAAATTTAAAAAAAAGAAAGGAGAGAGATGGGCGGACTCATTCTTTTATGGCAGATAATTTGTATTTTTTAATTCACCGTTAAATGCGACCATGAGTTGATCAGGCACATCCATATTTGCCTCAACTTTTACAACATTACCAGCTACCGGTGCGTAATATATAGAACCAAAAAGCCCCTCGAAGAATACAATATTATACGCATCATATATTCCTGCTTTCACAGTTACCTCCTCAGCAGTAGCAGAGTATTGAAGTACGGGGACATCCATTTCTGTGTCAAGAATTATCTCCTCTGGTATATCCGCGATAAAAATATGTAGAATCTTTAACACAATAGATTCCAATTTAATATTCACGGACATAAATGTTTCAGGTAATATCCCAGATTTTCCATCAAATAGTGGGAAATCCAGAATTGGTCTAGGTGTAGTATGTACCGTCTTTACCGTGATAGTCGCAGGAAAGGGTATGGGAAAAGATAAAGGAAGAGGATGTTCGGTTAAAAGGGCAATTCCTCTTATAGTAATAATCGTTTCTTCTACTGCAAGATCAGTTTGACGCATAAGTAATGAACCGAAAATACTTGTAAAGAAAAGACTTCCGTTAATAGTTGTCCCTGCACCATCATCATATTTTAACGTTCCCTTGATTCTACCAGAGACACTCATTTGATAAGAAGTTGCCGTGGTTCCCTCTACTTTTAAGATAAAATTATCCATTGATAAATCCAGCCCCATGAATTGCCCTGACATATTAACCTGGATTTGACAAGTGTCAATATCATACTCCCATAAGTCTTCATTTTCCCAAATCGGTACATCATCATCAAAAGAACTTTTATTTAACTCAGTATGTGATATTTTTATAAGCTCCCCTTTATCATCATTCGTTGCTACAGTTAAAAAAGTAGTTAACAGCATCATGCAAACTAATATTCCAACAATTTTACTTTTCATGTCTTTCCCCCATTTTTTAATTTGATAATGTATACATGATTTAAATATATATCTGTTATCATTTTTATAAATATCTGGAGCTAGTATAACCATTTTATAAAAGCACGAAATCTCACTCAATTTTAGGTATGCATTACTTTTTAAATAAGTAGATATTTATTCGCTATTCATGAAAGCTATTTTGCAGGTGGCTTTGGACCTTCTAAATGCACATCGTGCATTAAGTATTGCAAAAGATGCTATAGAAGGTGGAGCGGACTGGGTGGAAGCAGGTACACCTCTTATTAAAAGCGAGGGTATGGAAATTGTAAGAGAACTCAAACAAACATTTCCGGAAAAAACGCTTGTCGTTGATATGAAAACTATGGATACAGGTGCACTTGAAACAGAAATGGCTGCAAAAGCAGGAGCAGATATAATTTGTATTCTTGCTGCATCAGACGATAGTACAATACTTGACGCATTGAAATCTGCTCGCAGCTATGGAGCAAAAATCATGGTTGATATTATCGGCGTTAAAGATAAGTTAAAACGAGCAAAAGAATTGGAAAAACTTGGTGTCGACTATTTATGCATGCATGTTGGAATTGATGAACAAATGATAGGGAGAAAACCCATTGAAATTCTTTCATCTCTTGTCAAAACTACTGATATCCCAATTGCTGTTGCTGGAGGATTGAACAGCGAGACTGTTGCAGATGTTGTCAAAGCTGGTGCAAGCATTATAATAATTGGTGGGGCAATAACTAAAGCCAAAAATGTTGCAGAGGAAACAAAAAGGATAAAAAAAGCAATATCTGAGAAAAAATCTATTGATACCACACTTTTTAAAAAATATGATAAATCCCATCTGAAAGAAGCGTTTTCTATGGTTTCTACGCCAAACATCTCAGATGCGATGCATAAAAAAGGGGCAATGCAAGGGATTAGGCCAATCAAACTTGGTTTTCACATGGTTGGAAAGGCTCTTACTGTTAGGACAACAGATGGAGACTGGGCAAAACCTATAGAAGCAATAGACATGGCAGATAAAGACCAGGTAATAGTAGTCGATGTAAATGGTGGAAAAACGGCTATTTGGGGAGAGCTTGCTACTTGGAGTGCAAAACTCAAAAATCTTGCTGGTGTTGTAATAGATGGTGCAGTTAGAGATTTAGATGATATCATAAAAATAGATTTTCCTATTTTCTGTAGGTATATCTCGTCTAATGCGGGAGAACCAAAAGGTTTTGGAGAAATTGGTGCAGAAATAAAATGTGGAAATCAAACTGTACAAACTGGAGATTGGATAATTGGTGATGATTCTGGAATAGTTGTAGTGCCACAAGAGATATCTCAGGAAATCGCTAATCGAGCATTAGATGTAAAAGAACATGAGAACCGTATTCGTGAAGAGATAAAAAATGGCGGCTCGTTGGGTAGTGTCACCAAACTAAAGAAATGGGAGAAAATAGTAGGATGAAGAAGGTTATCTTCTTTTCAGATTTGGAAATGCTTCATAAAGCACTAAAAAGTTTTAATATTCAGACCTTTGCTGGTAAAAAGGTTCCCGTGAAACTTCATATGGGTGAGATTGAAAATAAGTATTATTCTAAACCTCATTTTGTTAAGCTAGTAATTGATGAGTTGAAAAAGGACAATGTAGATCCTTTTCTTTTTGATACGACCGTGGCATATCCTGGATTGAGGCATTCCAAATCTGGTTATCAAAAGCTTGCAAAAATACATAGTTTTACCTTGAATAAAGTTGGGTGCAACGTCGTAATAGATGATAATGGTATTCCAATTAGTGTAGAAAATAGGGATTATGAAGTTGCTGAGCATCTTGTTGAATCAACTCATATATTTGCGATATCCCATGTTAAAGGCCATGTCGCAACTGGCATGGGAGGTGCAATTAAAAATTTTGGTATGGGTGGTGTTACAAAAGAAACAAAAATAAAAATGCATCGCGGTAGTAAGCCTATTTATAAGAAAGATGCTTGTACCTATTGTGGTGTATGTGCTGAGGTTTGTCCTTTTGATGCTTTAAATGTTAAAGAAAATTATTGGAACCTAAAAACGGGATCTTGTTTTGGGTGTGGAGTATGTGTTGATGCATGCAAGGATAACGCACTAACTTATACAGATGCAGATTTTCAATATGTACTTGCATGTGCTGCAAAAGCATGTGTTCAAGATAAAAACGTGATCTATCTAAATGAATTAAAACGAATTGCAAGAAGTTGTGATTGTGATCCATATGCAGATCCTATTATATGTCCAGATATTGGTTTTCTAGTATCAGATGATCCGGTTGCAATAGATAGTGCATCGCTTGATCTCATACATGATGTAAAAGAAAATGTTTTTGAAAAAGAAAATAAGGTTAATCCGTTTAAACAAATAAAATATGGTGAGGATATTGGACTTGGATCCTCTGAATATACGTTGATAGAACTATAATTTTATTTTATCGTTTGACTACCTATTGGTAGGATAGTTTTTCCATAGGTTTCATTAATGACTTCAGCCATGGCAAGGTAAATAGCACTTAATCCACAGATAATACCTTCATATCCTGCAATCATTGTAATTGTGGTATTTCCTGTAAATTCACCTAGAGCAAGAAGCCAGAACAAAATCGCTAGAGATATAAACACAAACTGTAGTGCCTTGTTTTTCTTCAATGTTGAGATGAACATCATAAATGTGAATAATCCCCACATGAAGAGGTATGTTGTCATAGCAATATTCCCTGGTCCTTTGAACCCAGTAAGTTCGGGAATTACTTTCAGCCCAACAAAACTTAGCCAAAACAAACCATATGAGGTAAATGCTGTTACACCGAATGTATTCCCTTTTCTATATTCTAAAGCCCCGGCAATGACCTGTGCCATGCCGCCATAGAAAATACCCATGGCAAGTATCATCGAACCCAGCACAAAGAAACCTGCATTATGTATATTTAACAGAACTGTAGTCATTCCAAAACCCATTAAACCCAGAGGTGCTGGATTTGCTAATAGATTTTTCTCAGTCATCTTAGATCACAGCATCGCCGAATAAAACAATTCTTTAAAAAGCTATCGAGAGAATAAAGGATTATTTCCAAAAGATAACAACAAAACCTGCAAAAATAAGAAATAATACGATAAGAATTGCAATAACTTTTATGGCCCAATTCTTTAATGTTTTTTTATTAATTTTCATATTATTTTTCCTGGAATTCCAAATAAAATCCATCGAAAGGAATAATCTTACTATCACGTTTCCCTTTGACTATGATCTCCTTTTCTATTTTAACATATCCATCTTGTACTATTTTTTCATTCGGAACCGCAGAATCTGCAGGAAAAAACTCAGATAACGGTATATCTTCGTCTCTTTGGATTTTTTCAATAACTTCTTCATGATTATTGTTAATATATTCGACTAATTTTTTACCATCTTTCTTTAATTTAGGACCAATTTTTGAATAAACAGGAGAAACATTCTTAATTACTTTTTCGACAGCTGGTTCACCTTCGATAAACTTATGTTCAGGCGGATATTTCAAAGTCGAAATTATAATTGAGCTACTTGGTTTTATCTTAGAAATGATTTCTTTTGACGCATAGGTTGCTGTAGTAGGAAGACAAGCGTTCAAAGCAATACCCTGCCCACTTTTATAATTTCTTACCTGGGCAATGATGTATTCAACTTGTTCACCATTTTCTTCAGCTTTTTTATCAATAAATAATGACTCTGGCCAAGATGAAATATGAATGCTTTCATCGTCCTCGAATTTTTTGTAAATGTTAACGTAGATTTCTTCGGTTATATGTGGGAAAAACGGTGCAAAAAGCTTAAGAATCCCAAGACCGACTGTGTATATTGTATACCTGATGCTGTCTACGTTTTTCTTTTCATAAATGGATGATTTAATCATTTCTATATAATGATCTGCAAGTTCATGCCAAAGAAAATACTCTACTTCTTTCATTGATTGTGAGTAGTCGAATACATCCATCTTCATTGTACATTTCTTTACAAGTTTGCTATATTTAGAAAGAATCCATTTATCAATATCTTGCAGCCCTGTTTTTTCAGGTTTACTACCTTTTACAACACTTCCTATGAACTGTTGAACATTCCACAGTTTTCTAAGAAGTTTAACTCCTCGGACAATTTCTTTCTTTCTGAATGGATTGTCCTCTCCAAGGGCACAACTTGCAGCATAACATCGAAATGCATCAGTGCCATATTCATCTATAACCTCTAGTGGATCTATAACATTACCAAGGCTTGCATGCATGGGAGTACCATCTTCTGATAATATAAATCCTCCCATCATGATATTTTCAAAGGGTTTTTCGTCTGTTAAGAGTGTACATCGAAGTATAGTATAAAATGCCCATGTCCGTATAATGTCGTGAGCTTGGGGACGTAGGGACATAGGATAAAATTTTTTAAATTTTTCATTATCCCTATACCAAAACGTGTTATATAAAGGAGAAATAGATGAATCCATCCATGTATCAAATACATCCTCACATCCTTTTAGTGGACCACCACATTTTGGGCAATTATCAACTGGCGGTTTATCAAAAGTAGGGTCAATATAACAATCCTCCGGTCGCGCTAGAACAATTTCTTTACATTTTTTACATTCCCAAAGAGGGATAGGAGTTGCAAAATACCTCTGTCTACTAATGACCCAATCCCATTCAAGTGAATTAACCCAGTCTTCAAGTCGAATTTTCATGAACTCTGGATACCAGTTCATTGCATCGCTTTCTTGCAGTACTTTTTTCTTAAAAGTAACAGTTTTCAAAAACCATTGCTCTGCATTAATATATTCTACAGGAGTCTTACATCTCCAACATACGCTAACATTTTGATCTAAAGGTTCTTGTTTAATAAGAATATTATTCTTTTTTAAATCGTTGATAACACCTTTTCTTGCATCTTTAATTCTCATTCCTTTGTATTTACCACAGATTTCTGTCATTTTCCCTTCTTCGTCGATGCTCATTTCAAGGGGAAGTTTATACTTGAATACCCAGTTTAAATCTTCTTTATCTCCAACTGTACAAATCATTACGATGCCTGTACCAAAATTAGGATCAACAGCATCATCTTCAACAATTTTTACTTCTTTATCAGTTGAAGGAACCTTAACAGTTTGATTAATCAGCCATGGTGTTCTTTCATCATTTGGATGTACCGCAACAATCTGACATGATGGGAGCATTTCTGGCCGAGTTGTAGCAATTTCAATATATATTCCGTTTTCATCCTTTCCTATGCTATGATATTTTAAAATCTGCTCATCCTGCTTGTCCTTAAAATAGAATTTTATCGTATTAAGTTTAGTTGTCCTATCGCTATATACTACTTCAGCATCTGCCATTGCAGTCATACAACGTGGGCACCAATTTACTGGAAACTTTCCTTTATAGATATGGCCTTTATTGTAAAGTTCAATAAACGATATCTGAGTAATTCTACGATAATATTCCGCATTTGTCTGATAGTATATTGTTGTATCCATACTTTCTCCCAGTCGTATAAACTGGTCGGTCATAGTCTTGATATTCTTTTCAGCAAAATCAGAACATATCTTTGTGAATTCATGTCTATCAATATCCTTTCTAGTTATGTTCAATTTTCGTTCAACACGTTCTTCAATGGGTATACCGTTGACATCAAAACATAATGGAAAAAAGACATTGTAGCCTCTCATTCTTTTGTAGCGAGCAGCAAAATCTATATGAGTATAATGTACAGCATGTCCTGCGTGTAATGGACCAGAAGCATATCGAGGTGGAACGTCTATACTATATGGCTGTTTATCTTTAACAAAATTGAAGTGATAAATATTCATCTCTTGCCATTTTTTCTGCCATTTTTTTTCCAAGGCTTTTTGATTGTATTCCGACATTTTGTCCTCATAAGGAGTGGATTTTAGAAGGCAAAGTAAATTTTTACTTATAAACGTTACCTAATATTCTCACCAAATCTATTCTTTTTAAAATACTAGAATTATCTTTGTCTTTTTAAAATACAAATTTTGGTAGAATAAATAATCATTACCTTTATTGAATATGCAATAATTTTATAATTGCCATTTTGATTACCTATCCGGGTGCAAAATTCCCTGCACAGGAGGGTAAATTTTGGCTGAAGCAATCGCACATGAGTTAGCTAAAAAACAGAAAGAAATATCAGTGGCAGAATTCTTTGAACGAAACAAACACATCCTGGGTTTTGGAAATCCAACAAGAGCTCTGGTAACAAGCGTTAAAGAGGGAGTCGATAACGCCTTGGATGCATGTGAAGAATCTGGCATCCTTCCAGATATTTATGTAGAAATCAGAAATCACGAAGATGGTGAAAATAAACTTATTATTGAAGATAATGGACCAGGCATTGTAAAAAAACAGATCCCCCATATTTTTGGAAGACTGCTTTATGGTTCACGTTTCCACGCTATCCAGCAAAGTAGGGGGCAGCAAGGAATAGGAATCTCTGCTGTTGTGTTATATGGTCAACTAACAACTGGTAAACATGCAAAAGTTATATCAAAAATACAAGAAGATAGACCTGCAACGATTACAGAACTTGCTATCGATACCAATAAGAATCGCTCAGATGTCATAAATCGAGATATTATGCATTGGGATAAACCATCTGGTACTAGATTTGAAGTAAGTATTGTTGCAGACTATAAACGCGGTAAACGTTTTGTTTTTGAGTATCTACAGAGTGTATCTATTGTTAATCCCCACGCACAAATCACTTTCAAGGAACCTGACGGTTCTGAACATTTGTTCGAACGAACAACAGACATGTTGCCAAGAAAAAGTGTCGGGATTAAACCGCATCCTTATGGAGTTGAACTTGGTACATTAATAAAATTAGCTAAAAATACAAAAAGTAGAAAATTGTCCTCATTTTTGAAGAGTGAATTTAGCAGTATGGGAGACAGAACCACGAAAGCAGTATGTGAAAAGGCTCAGCTTGATAAAGATTTTAATCCAAAGAATATGTCAAGAGAACAATTCTTGGCACTACATAAAGCATTTAAAAAAGTAAAAATCATGGCTCCTACTACTGAATGTCTCTCCCCCATTGGCGAAACGTTAATAAAGCGCAGCTTAAAACATGAAACTCAGGAAATTTCCCCAGAATTTATTGTTACAGCATCAAGACCTGCATCTGTTTATTCAGGAAATCCCTTCCAAATTGAAGCAGGAATTGTGTATGGTGGCAGTCTTCCTAGAGACAATTCTGTTAAATTAATGCGATTTGCCAATCGTGTTCCACTCTTGTACCAACAAGGAGATTGTGTTTCCACTTCTGCCATATCATCTATTGACTGGCGGAGGTACGGTTTAGATCAGTCTTCTGGAAAAGGGATACCATCCGGCCCTGCAATTTTTTTAACTCATATCTCTTCTACACTTATTCCATTTACCTCTGAAAGTAAAGAGGCCATTGCGGACATTCATGAGATCGAAAGTGAGATTAAGCTTGCATTTAGAGAATGTGCAAGAAAAGTACAACGCCATATACATAAAAAAATACGGCGTGCAAAAACCAGAGAGAAATTTGAATTGATTACAAAAATTTTACCTGAAATTGCGAAAAAATCTTCAAATATGCTGGATAAACCAACACCCTCTCTCGATAAAGTGATAACAAAAATAATGGATGTTGTATGGATTGAAGATATAATAGAGTATGAGAAAACCTCTTCGAAACCTGTGCAATCTACCCTATTCGACGAATCTTCGGAAAAACGTGAGGGAGGCTGGATCACAAAAAGCACAGTCATGGTTGTAAATTATAAAAATAAACCGCAGAAATTCAATCTCTATGCAGTTATTCCTGAAGATGCCGTGATAGGAAGTGTAACACCTCAACCAACAAAAATCACTGATAATTACATAAAATGGAACCTTGACACTATTATACCAGCAGACAAAAGAGATATTTATTTTGAACTTGCAGGGCTAGATAAAGAAGATTTTGATGAAAATGATCTATATGTTGAAAATATAAACCCGTCATATGTGATAGGGGCAGATAAATGGGAGGGAGATTAAAAATGTCGCGTGATTATACAAATGTAATTAACAGTATAAATTCAATTGCATCAAAGGTCTATAATGATCTTGAGAGTTCAGAAATACCAAATCTAAAACTTCCTACGCGTACCAAATCTAACATTCAATTTGATGACAAATTGAACGTGTGGAAATATGGAAAAAATATGACAGAAAGATCTGCAAAATCGTTAGATGGCGCGTATATGATGCTTCGTACGATGTACATGGTAGATTTCATCAAAGATATGATAAAGGCCAACAAATCATCAACGCTCAGAGAGATGTACTACATTTCTGAGGGGTGGGACCTTGCGAAATTCAATTCGCAACCAGAATCAGATTCGCTTGCTGAAGATTTAGAAGTAATAACAGGCTGCATGAGAGAAGATTTTAAACTAAGACCAGAGGAAGACGGCGCACGAGTAATTGGAAATCTAACTATTGAAGAAGTAACACGAAATAAAACCAAAAAGAAAATTCATTGCCAAGACGATGTTGGAGATTCAGGTTATTCCATCCCTTACAATGTTGAGCCGGAAAAGATATCATTTAAAGGAGCGGATGCTGATTTTATTCTTGCGATAGAAACTGGTGGTATGTTTGACAGGCTTGTTGAGAATGGATTCGATACATCAAACAGAGCAATTCTCGTTCATCTTAAGGGACAACCCGCTCGATCAACAAGACGATTTATTAAGCGTTTAAATAAAAAGAAAAAATTACCTGTTCTCGTTTTTACAGATTGTGATCCTTGGAGCTATAGAATATTTGGAAGTGTTGCCTATGGAGCTATTAAAACCGCACACATCTCTGAATATCTAGCAACACCTGCAGCTCAATATCTTGGTGTCACACCTTCAGATATCGAAAACTATAAGCTACCCACTGATAAACTAACAAAAGAAGATATCAACGCGTTAAAAAGTGAACTTTCAGATCCTCGTTTTCAAGATTCTTTCTGGAAGCATGAAATTAAATTACAGTTGAGTCTAGGTAAAAAATCAGAACAGCAGGCACTTGCAAAATATGGTCTAGATTACGTCACAGAAACATATCTTCCAGAAAAATTAGCAGAGATGGGAATAAAAAAATAATTTTATTCTTTTTTTCCCCACAATCCATAAGGTGGTATCATTTGGAATCGTAAATTGAGTATATTGTCTTCATCAATTTTTACATAGGTTTTACTGAAAATTCCACCCTTAGAATCTAATGGGAGGGTGTAAATATGTAATTTTTTACCTTTATAGAATAGTGGTTTTGGTTTTTCACTTTCAATTCTTTTCCTTTTAACAATGAAATGATGTAGGATAAATATTATATCAAGAACAACAAACACACCTAAAATAATTATACTTGATATTATCCATTGATCCATTGTTAGAAACGCCAATTTGTAGATTCCAAGAAAATAAACACTCATTATAAGTATGGTAATCCAAAGAGCATATATCACAGCCAGTATTAGAATTATTTTAGATGTTTTTAGATATCTGACTTTCAGAATATCTTCATCCATATTCATTTCTACTGCAGACATATCCTTTCCTGTATGTTATATTATTGATGTACGTTTTTAAAACTTTCTATTTTTATATGCTTTGATATTTTATATTATTTTTGTTAAATAGAATTATAAAAAGTAACAATGAAGTTAGACTAGGGTGTCTAACTGTAATTTGTATTTATTTCTCTCTAATATCTTTATTTTTCTTTTAAAAATTTTATGAATTCTTCCAATGCCTTCCCTCGATGAGAAAATGTGTTCTTTTCTTCAGTACTCATCTCAGCAAATGTTTTTGTTACAACGTTAGGAATAAATATTGGATCGTAGCCAAACCCCCCCTCCCCTCTTTCTTTATTGGCTATCGTCCCAATGCATTCTCCAATAAAAAACAAAGGCTTTTTATTGGATTCAGAATAAGCATATACAGATTTGAAAATTGCAGTTCTCCTCTTTTTATCTTCCAAAAGTTTGAGAATGCCTTTGCAACCAATTGTAAAAAATACATATTTAGAATACACTCCAGGAAAACCTTCCAACGCATCCACAAAAAGACCAGCATCCTCAATTATAAAAGGATGAGGGAATCTTTTTTTTATGTGGTCCACACCATATCCGGCCACTTCTTTGAGAGAAACTCCCTGTACCTCAGGGTATCCAAGATTTTTTTGGACTACTGTGATATCTAAATTTTTCAACTTTTCTTTTACCTCAAAGAATTTTCCTTTATTCCCAGTAATAAAATAGATTGTTTTCATCTGTACCTTCCTCTTTTTACAATATCCTCAATTTTTTTAATTACTGTGCCTGCATTTCCACTGAATTCTTTTTTGTACCCTTCGAGTACATAATCAAAGCAATCTGGATGTTGAGAATGGGTGGACTCAAAAGCTTCCATAAGAACATGCAAGTCAACTCCTTTTGTTTCAATTTCACCATTTTTACTGCCTAAACCAAAGTCAATAAAATGTATTTTGTCATCGAGTAATATCATATTTGAAGTTGTGATATCCCCATGAATTATATCGTTGTTGTGAAGTTTTGCTATACTTTTTCCCATCATTTTACATATACGTTTTCTCTCTTTTTCATCTAAATCATTTAAAATATCTTTTATTCGTTTTCCTTCAAGATACTGCATTGTAATTACACCTTCATTAAGATCAACATCGTAGATTATCGGAACTGACACTCCATATAATCGTGCATCTGAGATAAGCTTTGCTTCTTCTTTTGTTCTAAAAGAAATAAGAAAAGAATCAATCTCTTTTATTCGGTAGGATTTTTGTATCCTTCTTTTTTGAACTGCTTTTTCTTCCAAATATTTAGATAAACAAATTTCTGCTTCTGCTCCTCTATAAATTATCTTTTTATTCACGCCAGTTCACATCCACCATATCTGTTCTAAAACGCTGATCAATTACGCTTTCTTCAATACTCATTCGTATACCACTATTGTACATTAAAAAGCCAAGCCAGGCGATCATTGCCCCATTGTCAATACAAAGATCTTGTGAAGGAACAAAAAAAGATGCGTCGCGTTCTTGTGTCATTGTTTTAACCATATCTCTTAATCGTTTATTGCTTGCGACACCACCTCCCAAAAGAACCTCATTTTTTTCAGTGTGAGCCACTGCTCGCTCAGTTACCTCAGTAAGTGCTGCAAATGTCGTTTCTTGAATTGAAAAGCATGCGTCTTCTAATTTTTCTCCTTTTTGAACGTATTGTTCTGCAGCTGTTAACAAACCTGAAAAAGCAATGTCCATTCCTTTTATCGAGTAAGGGAGTTTCAAATATTTTTTACCTTTCTTTGCTAATTTTTCAATTTTAGGTCCACAAGGAAATTCCATTCCCTTTGATCTACCAAACTTATCAAGACAATTTCCAATTCCTACATCAAGTGTTTCGCCAAAAACACGGTATTTACCTTCTGCAAATGCAATAACCTGCGTGTTTGCACCTGAGACATATAGTAAAACGGGATCTTTGCAGCCGTCGATAGTTCCTTTTCCAATCTCTAAATGAGCAACGCAATGATTAACTCCCATAATCGGTTTATCAAGAGCTAATGCAAGAGCACGAGCTGCAGTTGCTACAGTTCTTAGACATGGTCCAAGTCCAGGCCCTTGTGAAAAAGACACTATGTCAATATCAGAAAAATCAATTTGTGTTTTTTTAACAGATTCGCTAATTAAATCTGCAATGTAATTAGCATGATGGTTTGCTGCTTCTCTTGGATGTATACCTCCTTTCTCTGGGCTATATGTTTTGATATTGTTTGAGAGGACATTACATTTTCCTTTCACATCTTGGATAATGCCAATGCCAATACTGTGAGCAGTACCTTCGATACCTAAACTAATCATTAAGGGGTAATCATATTCATATAAAATAAATTTGGCCAATTAGTCAGAATCATATCTATTAAAAAATATTTTTTTCTTGTTGTTTTTATTTATTTTGGATGCTCTCTTACTAGGATAACCAATTGGAATTATAACAACAGGTTCAAAATTAAAAGGTATTTCGATCAAATCATGCAAAAAATCCATTTCTCCAGGGGTATAAGTAAGCGTTGCAAGTTTTTCATTTTCTGCAGCAAGAACAATATACGCTATTGAAAGCCACGTAGATTCCAACCAATAGGGTTTATTGGTTTCACCTGCAACAACAACCAAATACGGTGCATCGACAAGAAAATTCTTCTCTAAGGAGATTTGTTTTTCTAACATCCACTTTTTAAACCATCCTTCAGAATTTGCGAATAACCTTTTATCAATCTCTTCGCAACGATCCTTAATTTTCTCTTTTAAAACAGGGTCATCAATAATAATGTAAACATACGGCTTCTTATCTGCACCAGATGGAGCCAACAAACCTGCATTAAGTACTAACTCTATTGTTTTCCTTGGGAACTTTTTATCAGAAAAATGTCGTATACTTCTACGGTTTTTCATCAATGTATATAGATTCATGGTTCTCTATTTGCGTATCCCAATTTCAGCATCTAATTCGTCGATCTTCCACTTTTTAACAAGATTTCCCTTAGGTTTTTCCACAAAGGATACTATTTTTGATCGTGTTTCTACTTTTATATAATCTTCCCATTTCTGAAGCGCCACTTTCTTCTTGATCCCAACATCGATTTCGGTAGATATTCTATCCTCTACATCGAGATCTAATTCCTTTCTCATGGACTGTATTCTTCTAATTATCTCTCTAGCAAAACCTTCTGCTTCTAACTCTGGTGTTAGAATAGTATCTAAAAATAAAGTCGCATTTTCCGCATCTGCCCGTGCGACATGGTCTTTTTCATTTTTAACTATTTCAAAATCTTCATCAGTTAGTTTGATTGTCTCATTGTCTATATTGATTTTAACTTCATTATTCTTCAATAATTTCGCGTAAACTTCTTCTTTATCTAAAAGTTCTAGTGCATCGATAATGCCCTTAGCTTTTTCCTTATATTTTGGACCTAAATGAGAATAAATTGGTTTTACAGATTTTATCATAAATTGACTTGGATCTCTGGCAAAAGAAATCGACTTTACATTGAGTTCTTCTTTCAAGAGTCCTAGCAAATCCTTTATCGAATTCTCTATCTCGCTTGAACAGATTATTGTTGCGTCATTTAATGGATATCTAACCTTGATTCCAATCTTAGAACGCAGTGCACGACCAACTTCAACAAGTTCTCTTATTTGTTCCATTCCCTTCTCAAGCATATCATCTAGAGCTTTTTCATCTGGTGTTAAGTAATCACATAAATGAATGCTTACTGGCATTTTATCTGTTCTAAGATTCTGGTAAGTTTCTTCAGTTATAAACGGAATGAACGGAGCCAAAAGCTTTGACAAGTCAAGGAAGATATCATACATTGAAGAATATCCTGAAAGCTTGTCCTCGGTTTTTTCTTCAATCCATAATCTCTTACGTGAGCGCCTTAAATACCAATTACTGAAGTCATCAACTACAAAGCTTTCAATGGCTCTTGCTGCCTTGTGTATTTCAAAAGTTTTTATAAACGCGTGAATCTCCCCAATCATGCGGTTAAATCTACTCAACACCCACTTATCCAAGAACCCTCTCTTTGAAACAGGGATCATATCCTTTTTCGGGTCAAACTTGTCAAGATATGCATATGTTGTAAAGAAATTATAGGAATTCCAAAACGTTAAAATGAATTTACCTAGTGTATCTTTGACTGCTTCCTCATAAAACCGTGTTGACATCCAAGGTGCATTTGCCGATATAAGATACCAACGCAATGCATCAGCACCTTCATGATCAAGAATAATATTTGGATCTACATAATTTTTTTTACTTTTGCTCATCTTTTGATTATCTTTATCTAAAACTAAGCCAAGTGTCAATACTGTCTTGTACGGGTTTTTGTCAAACAAGAATGTAGATATTGCAAGTAATGAATAGAACCATCCACGTGTTTGATCCAAGGCTTCACTAATAAAATCTACTGGGAAATTGGCTCTAAATTTTTCTTTATTTTCAAAAGGATAATGCCACTGTGCAAAAAATGAGGATCCAGAATCATACCAACAGTCGATAACCTCTTTTTCTCGGGTCATTTTTGATTTACATTTTGGACATTTGATAATTAGTTCGTCAACAAACGGTTTATGTAAGTCAAAATCAGCAGGAAATGATTCACTTAAATCTTTTAGTTCTTGAATACTACCCACACAGATTGTAGATTTACATTCTTTATTGTCACAGATCCAGATTGGTAAAGGTGTTCCCCAATATCTATCACGTGAAAGAGCCCAATCTTTAACCTCCCTTATAAAATCTCCAAATCGTCCCTGTTGAAGATGTTCTGGATACCAATAAATTTGATTATTATTTTTTATCAACGAATCTTGTACCTTAGACATCGAAATAAACCAAGATTCCATGGCATAGTAAAGTAAGGGTGAGTCACATCGCCAGCAAAATGGATATTCATGAGTATAATCCCTGGTTCCCTCGAGTAATTTTCGTTCTTCCAAATATTCAATAATACTGGGATCTGCATCCTTAACAAACTTTCCTTTCCACAGTGTAACCTCATCGGGAAAAGTTCCATCTAGTTTAACCAACTGAACAACGGGGAGATCATATTCTCTGCCAATATTATAATCATCTTCACCGAAAGCAGGAGCAATGTGAACAATACCTGTTCCTTCTTCCATAGTTACAAAATCTGCACAGATGACATACCATGCCTTTTTGTCTGGTTTAGCATAAGGAAATAACGGCTCATATTCTATTTTCTCAAGTTCTCTTCCTGAAAAACCATCTAGCAAGTCATATTCCTGACCTTTCAACAAGGCTGCTGCACGGGCCTCTGCTAAAATCAAGTTTTGTCCTTTATAAAGTATTTTTATATATGTTTCATTTGGATTAACAGCAAGTGCTACATTTGATATAAGAGTCCAAGGGGTTGTAGTCCATGCTAGAAAATAAGAATCTTCATTTTTCAGTTTGAATTTTACAAAGATGGATGGCTCCTCAACTGTCTTATATCCCTGTGCAATCTCATGAGCAGAAAGTACAGTACCACAACGTGGGCAATAAGGAACAACTTTATGGCCTTTATACAATAGTTTATTTTTCCATGCTTGTTTAAGAGACCACCAGACAGATTCGATATACTCGTTTTTAAAGGTTATATATGGGTCGTCCATATCAACCCAGAACGCAATACGGTTAGTCATATCAACCCAGGCGCGTTCGTATTTGAGTGTACTTTTTTTACATTCTTTGTTAAACTTGGAAATTCCATAATTTTCAATAGCTTGTTTATCTTCCAATCCAAGCTGTTTTTCTACCTCTATTTCAACCGGTAAACCATGAGTATCCCAACCTGCTTTTCTTCTGATATAATGTCCATTCATTGCCTGATAGCGTAGAACAAGATCTTTCATTACTCTTGTGAGAACATGACCAGGATGGGGAAGTCCATTTGCAGTTGGAGGTCCTTCTAAAAAAATATAAGGTTTACAATCCTTTCTTTGCTCAATGGATTTTTTGAATATTTCATTTTCTTGCCAGAACTTTTGAATTTTTTCTTCTACTTCTTTTGGGACATATTTTTGAGGCGGAGATTTAATCATTGTATTTTCACCGAATTAGAATACAATCTTATAGAATCTACACATAATGACACAACACCATTAAAACCATTTCCATCAATTCAACAGATTACATCGTCTTAAATAAACAATTTGTTTTTCCTTGATGATTTTATATGTTTTTATAGTTATATTATGCTATAAAATTAAATAAAGGAAAAAGAGAGTTGGTATGTCACTGGAGATATAACAGCACTAGTCGTTCTAATAGTGGGTGACGTTCTATGAGTTTTTCAAATGTTTTATTATCCAGATTTTTAAGCCAATTATAAATTTGAGCCATATTAGATTTAGCGATAGTTCTCGGGCGGGTGTTTTCGGCATCGGTTTTAACACCTGATTCTGTTTTAAATTCTTTAATGGATCCATATGCAATACCACATTCAGCATTGTCTGCAACGGCTCTAAACCAATAAGTCGTATCAGATTTCAAACCTCCGACATATGCTGTGAAATCACCAGTTGTATTCATTATCTGATGCGTAGTATTCTCATCTAAATTATTTGGATTATCGTCTCCATACTCAAACCATACTTCACAAGTTTCTACTCCCCCCAAATGCCAAAGTTTTCCTGGTAAAACAGCGTAATCAACACCTACTTCACTAGGTAAATATGTTTGAACACCTGCCTGTCCTGGCGCGACACTTAAAATTATTCCATCAGTAGTATCTACATCATTTATTGCAACAGCCTTATAATAAATCGTGTCACATTTTACTAAATCTGTGAGGCTAGCATTGAAGTCACCTGTTGAAGTTAGTGTTTGATGTGGTGTTTCATCTACCATAAGATCGGGATCTTCTCCATAAACAAAAAATACCTCACATGAGGGTGCACCCCCCATAAAACCTAGGTTTCCTCTAAGAACCGCAGAATTCAATTCAACATCAGTAGCCCAATATGTATGTACTATTGGGCGACCTGGGAGAAAAGTTCTATCTATTCCACTGTATATCTTGCTGTTCGGTCCTTGATACTCAGCAAAAGCTCTGTAATGATAGGTTGTTGTACGATCGAGATCTTCAATATCAAGATAGAAGGTTTGAAAACCAGTATGCCAAGTTGCCCATTCTTTATGAGCATAAAGATCCAAATCATTATGTTTTTCCGTATCCCAAACAAATCCTTCCTCCCAATTATCCGCAGATTGTAGAAGGGATAATCGTCCCCATATTCTAACAGCGGTTGCTTCAGTATTCATATTTTCCCAACCTTCAGTAAAAACAGTAAATACCTCTGCACACCCTGATAGAACAGAGAAACACACCAGCGTTGATGCCATTAATATTACTAATTTTTTTTCATTCATATTATTCCCCCTTACTATATCTTATAATGTTAAAATAAAACAGATTACTTTTATTTATATTTTTGCTTAAATGTTTCCATTTGTTTTTAATAATTCTTAATATCTTCTGACTTCATAAACTCTCTCAAAAGTGAGGTTGCATAACATCCTTTTTGCAATTCAAACTTTAAAATCAATACCTTTTTTCCTTCGTTTAATTCGTCGGTATCCAGTTTCCAATCCATTTTGTTTAACAGTGCTAAAAATGACCGTCTTGAACCTGATGAGGAAAGATAAGGAATTTCAGGTATGATGAAATCCCTATGATCAATTTTTTCTTTCTCAACTATTTTATGTTCAATTTCACCCATATCTCCTTCAGGAAAGATTGAGTCACTACCAACCAAAAGCCCACTAACAAATGCTTTTTTCTTTGAAACTTGTCTATTTACTTTTTCTATATTTGATTTAGTTACCATAATTCCATTATAATCTATTACGTTCTTCCTAACGGGCAGAATAATATCACCAACTATTGCTTTATTTAAAGGGATATTTTTCCGAATGCGTTCACTTAATATTCGATTAAAAAGGTAGGATTGGTAAGCACTGACAAACATGGTTAAAAGATTTTTTGGCAGCTCTTTCAATGCACCAACAAAATCCTCTGGGTCAGTTACCAACTTATTGAGGATTGCTTTTTCAAAATTTAGAGAATTTGGGTAAGATTGTAATGCTCTGGAGAAATCATACGATTTCTCTAAATCATCTCTCAATCTATATGTATCCTTGTTTTCACCTGCCATAGGATTTGCAATATAACTCATTACTGCTTTTTCAAAATCTCCGTTTATTATGTGTTTACCTACAATATGGGTAATAGGCCTCATAATTCCAAAACGTTGCACTCCATAAAAATTGGGAAATCCACAATGTTTCTCCAGATAGCCAGCAATATTTTGTACTTTTTCTTGTTTGACGTTTTTATCTATCCTTCTAATAGTCACCTCAAATTTATTTCCATGTAACTCTCCTAGTTTTATAGGCTTATCAGTACTATAGACATTTTTAATTGTCATGTCTTTAATCTTAATGTGAGATAATTTGTCTTCAGGAATATTATAAAAAGACATAAGTTGTGTACTACATGCTCTTTTATCTTTAGTACCTGCAAAACTTATTCTCTTTCTAGAAATATGTAACTTTTTAGACATCTCACGTACTAAAGTATTGGTTTCCCAATTCCTGCTTGATATTTCAGCAATGGTGAACAAACCGTTTTCCTTTCGATTTGGATATAAGAAAATTTCTTTAACAATAAAATCCTCAGGTAGGCTACGAAGCTTTCCACCTATTCCCAACTCTTTTGTAAAAAAAGTCTCTATACCAATATATTCTTCAAAATCCAAACTTTTCATCTAAAATTTGCTCTTATTATTCAAAATTTTTACCAAATTTTTTAACTTCATCTCCTAACTGCTTTACAGCTTTTTTTAGAAATTCATTTGGATTTCCTTTTTTTACTCTTATAAACAAACGTCGTTTATTAATTAAGGGATGATCTGCTATACATGTAGCATATTCAATATCTTTGTTCTCTGACAATATGTGTATGATTGGATTAAGAATAGTCTCATTTTCATCAATAACTTCTATTTCAAGTTCTGTTTTTGTTTTTTTTATTGTTTTTACATCCATAACATCGCCTTTATTTCTCCAATAATTTATTCATAGTTTATCCAAATCAAGATTTCCGTAATCCAATGCGATTCTCCTTTTTTGCTTATTACCACAATTTTTGCATTCTAAAATATCGCCTTTTTTAACGAGTGGATACCTGCATTTCGTACATAATGATTTTATGGCACCGAGATCTCTATCTTTTGTCTCGAGTTGTATACTTGGCTTAACTTGTGTAACCTTAGCCCTAATAAAATCTCCTATTCCAAATTCAGTAGAAGGATCTTTCACATAACCTTTTGCAATTTCTGATACACGTAGAGTAGCATTAGTATCACCAGAAATAGACCGGTTTTTCCCCATAACATGTATTACCTCAGCAATTACCATTGTTGATCTCACAGACTCAACTTTTGCAATAACAATATCTCCTCTTTTTAGGAGTACAGGTGTGCTTGTAACAGGTTTAACCTCGGCTCTCCTGTACTTTTTATTTACAACATATTTTCCAACTCTAGCTGCCCGAATAATACCGTCTTCTTCAAATGTTCCTTCACCAGGCAACAATTCTTCAGAAGTGGACAATTGCTCTCCAGGCATCACTATTTTATTGTTCATTGTGATTCACTATCCCTTGTAATTTCAAATTACGCAAGCCAATCTATGTTTTAAAGGTTATGGTCAATATAGATAATTAATTATATTGAAGTAAAAAGTGTTATAAATAACATATTTATTTCGATTTCCCTACTATCAGTAACTCTAGGTGTAAAAAGAATGACACGAAAACCAGGCAGCATGTATAGATACATAAGGGGTAAGCCTACAACCAGAAAAGAGTATGTAGGTGGAGTACCTGCTTCGCGTATATCACAGTTTGACATGGGGAATAAAAAAGAAGATTTTCCCATGCAGTTATCACTTATTGCAATTGAGAAATGCCAAGTGAGGCATAACTCACTAGAAGCAGCTCGTATATCTGCAAATAGATCTATGGAAAAATATGCCGGAAATACAAATTATAGATTACGTATACTTGTGTATCCTCATGTGATTCTTCGTGAAAACAAACAAGCTACGGGGGCAGGTGCAGATAGAGTTTCACAAGGAATGAGATCGTCATATGGAAAAAATGTTAGCACCTGTGCAAGGATAGATGCCAATCAAATAGTCATGACTATCGATACAACAAAACAATATTTCCTGCATGCAAAGAAAGCGCTTAGGAAGGCAGGTATGAAGCTATCTACTCCCTGCACCATTAATATAGATAAAGGAGTCGAGTTAGTACAATAATACACTAAAGATATTTCATTAGCCAGGGGAAAATAATAAGCACTAAAATTGTCAGTGAAATAGTAACTGATACATTTTTTACTATTTTTTCTCTTTGTTCGTCTGATAATCCTTTTTTAACCCTTTTTATAAGAGATCCCATAGCATCGTTAAAAAGAAAACCTCCATCTAATGGGACCATAGGTAGAACGTTAAACAGTGCGACAGCGAAGTTTAACCAGAAAATCCAATACAGTGCATTTATAATTATCCAAAATACATTTGTTGGAATAACACTGAGAGGGCCTGTTATTACATAGGAGTCTGTAAAAGGTGAAACAATTGGATTATATCCCTGGAGGTAACCCAGTATAGGAATAACATAGAATAAGAGAAATCCATCAGGGAATCCCTTAAATGGATTTTTTAGCGCGGAAAGATAATTATCGAATACACTATCTATCAAAAGAAATGTTCCGAGATATCCCATACCTTTAAACGATTCATTATTGAGATAACCTCTTTTTTTATGCTCCTCATATCTATCAGTAAGAAATACAGTTGTATCAATCTCCGTATCACCTATTTTATAACTGATAGTAGTTGTCTGATTTGCGTTAGTACCCTTCAAAGCAATAATATAATCTGTAACATTTGTCACTCTTGTGTTATTTAGGGAGATGATAACCATTCCAGGTTGAAGGCCAATTTTTTCAGCGGGAGAATCGTCATCAACAGAATAAACATGGGCACCATCTGCAGCTGGCTGAACTGCAGACATAAAAACAAAAGAGAAAAGTAGTATGCTAATCAGAACGACAATAAAATTCGATGTGGGGCCTGCGGCATAAATCCTCATTCTAGATTTTGTTTTAGCTTTTTTTAATCCCTCTTCATCAGGTTCACAAAACGCTCCGATAGGAAAGATAAGATAAAGAATTCCAAGCGATTTGACCTTTAGCTTACTTGCAATTGTTAGAATACCATGGGAGAATTCATGTACAATAATTGCAACAATAAATGCTAGGAGTATATATCCGATATATTCTAGAGGCAGTATTGGGTTAATTCCTGGAAGGACTAAAGCAATTTCAGGGCCAGGTAACGCTTCTCTCTGTTCAGGAGTAAATCCAAAAACAAACCATGCCTGCCAAATAAGCATTATAGTCATTAAAATCATGGTTATGAAGCAAAGGATAATACCTGAACTGCCAAAGGCTTTCCAGAATCTTTTCTTTTGCGCAATTTTCTTTAAAAAATTTCTGCCTCTTTTGGTACGCCACATTAGAGCAGGGCCCATAAAAGAGATATTATATTTTTTAAAAATGCCCATTTTATTGAGTATAAAAATTATTATGGAGTATATTCCAATGATAGTAAGAAAAATCAGCAAACTCTCAATCAATGACATGGTTAATTTGTGAGGAATAAATAAGTATTTAATAAACTAACTGTAATAAACTAACCTAAATTGCTCTGTGATCGAATATATCTTAATCAGCTTTTTCTAAAAGTTTAGTTGTTTGTTCTTCAATATCTATTTCGTGTTCTTCTGTAATGTATATATCTTTGATGTAATGATAAGTAACTGCTCCAATAAATGCTATTAAAATGCCTACCGAGATGTATCCAATAAATTCAAATGTTAGAAAAGGAGTGATTGAAAAATCATTAAGTAAAGAATAGTATAAGGATTTAAAGATAGCAGAAGCAGTAAACCCAAATGCAAATAGTGAAAATGGGACAATCCAGTATGACCAACTTACTTTATTTTTTCTAACATATAAATCTGTTACTCTTCCAAATGCAGCGACTAGGCCTGCTGATACTATACCCCATGTTATATCTTTAAGAAAGGACACAACTGGAATTGCCCAAAGCAACTCTAGATTAAAATTTGTGTTATTATACGCGTAAAATACACTAACTGCTAGTATTACAATAGCAATTATGTATGTGTAAAAGGATAGTTTTCCGGTAAGCATCCCTGATTTCATTTCATGGAACATAAATGCAATGTTTCTTTCCCAGTTAAATACCCTAATTAGAAGATAGGCTCCTAAGGTGAAAAGAATTGCTCCAAATCCACTTGCAGCAATATTTAAAATGGCAAATATTGCCCATACAATGAGGATTAACGCTATTGGTAAGATAAACTGTTTTTTAACCTTGTCATCGTCTAAAAGTTTGATGATCTTATAGTAAGTATCTTCTAGTTCCTTACTTTGTTTTACACTTACTCTTTGAATAGAAGTTATCTTCAATCTGGATTGAACTATGGGGAGAATATATTCATCTTCTGCCCCGTCACTTATTAAAATTGCTTCTTCTGCACCTGTTTTTTCAATCACCGTTTTCAATTGATCAGTAATTTTCTGATCTGATTTCACTCCTACGTTTATATCTCCGCAGAGGGTTGCTATCTCTACGTTTTTTCCTTCTTTATTTATTCTATCGTACGTAGATATAGCTAAAAAAATGGCATTAAGATCTGAATCTTCAGGATCTATACGGCCTAATTTATTTGCAGCATCAAGATTATCTTGAACTCCAATTATAGGGCTCTTTACCTTTGCTTTTCTGCCAAAATCATCATCACGATCTATGTTTAATATCAATGTTTTCATTGATTGTCAGAAATGATAACAGTTCGTGTATATAAAATTTTGTTAATTTGAAAAATAAGTTGTAAGATTCACCAAAATCAAATATACCAAAAATATATTCACCTTTTTGTATGCCTTTAGTTACATTTGATTATAATGATTTCATCGACCTTCTTGGTTATAATATTCCAAAGGAAAAACTAATTGAAAAACTTCCAATGATTGGCGGAAGCTTTGATAAGATCGAAGATGAAGAACTCAGTATAGAATTTTTCCCAAATAGACCTGATTTAACCTCCGTTGAAGGTATTGCTAGGGCAGCAAGAGCTTTTTTTGAATTTGAAGTGGGATTAAAAAAATACGATATTGCAAAATCAGATATTTCAATAACTGTGGATCCTTCAGTAAAAGGAGTTAGACCTTTTGTTACCACCGCTCTTATAAAAAATGTTACTATGACTGACGAACTGATAGCCTCGCTTATGGACATGCAAGAAAAGCTTCATTTTGGACTTGGGAGAAATAGAAGAAAGGTTGCAATAGGTGTTCATAATTTCGAGCCAGTGACGCCCCCTTTTACATATAAGGCTGTTGAACCGGATTCTGTTCAGTTTATTCCTCTTGCAAAAGATGAATATATGACACTTAGTGAAATATTGGAGAAGCATGAAAAAGGGGTTGATTATGCTTATCTTCTTGAGAAATTTGACAAATATCCACTTATAGTAGATGCTAACAATAATGTACTTTCTTTTCCTCCGATTATTAATGGTAGTTTAACTGAGGTAACCCCTTTTACAAAAAATATATTTATCGATGTTACTGGCTCAGATAGAAAATCAATAAATTATGCTTTGAATATTGTGGCAACTGCCCTTGCTGAACGGGGCAGTCAGATTTTTAGTACTACTATTTATGATGAAGGAAAAAATTATTCTTCTCCAGACTTAAATCCTAATAAAAAGAACTTGTCAATTGATTATGTAAATAGAATTCTTGGGACGGGATTAAAAGAAAAAGAAGTTATAAATTATCTTGGAAAAATGGGATATGATTCAACAGAAATGAAGAAAAATAAAATCGAAGTCAAGGTACCTGCATGGAGATCAGATATTTTACATGAGGTTGACTTAGTTGAAGATGTAGCAGTTGGATATGGGTTTGATAAATTTGAAACAGATTTTCCCAAGGAATTAACATTTGGAAGAACCTTACCTCAAAATGATTTATTAGATAGTTTAAGAAGCATAATGATTGGGCTTGGATTCAACGAGGTTACAACATTTACCATATCAAACGAAAAAGATGAATTTACCAATATGGGACTGGATCTTGGAAAGATGGTTGAAATAGAAAATCCAATAGGTGAAGAATACTCGGGTCTGCGTACAAACGTATTGCCCTCACTCCTTAAAATATTAAGGGAGAACAGGCATCATCCATTGCCTCAACAGATTTTTGAGTTAGGAATAGTAGTTGATGAACATGCAAAAAATCGCTATAATCTTGCTGGCATTAAAATAGATGCAAAGGCAAACTTTACTGAATCTAAATCTATTATAGAAGCAGTACTAAGGGATATAGGAATCACTTATTCAATAACCGAGGGAAATCATCCTGCTTTTATCGAGGGTAGATGTGGATCTATTATTAAAGATGAAAAAGAAATAGGGTTCTTTGGAGAGTTGCATCCAAGGACTATCCAAATTTTTGAACTTGAGCATCCAATTATGGCCTTTGAATTAAAAGTAGACCTTCTTTCTCAGGTTTTTTAATGACATTAAGCTGTACTAAATGCAAAAAACCCGCTGTGACGTTTATTAGATACAATGGAACACATTTATGTAAAAATCATTTTATCGAATATTTTGAAAAAAGGATTAAAAAAGAGATTAGAAAACAAGGTAAAACTGAGGAAAAAACAAAAATTGGCATTGCAATTTCAGGTGGAAAAGATAGTACTGTTGCTCTACGGATAATGAATGATATTTTCTCCAAAAGGCCGACAATCTCTTTATACGCAATAACCGTTGATGAAGGCATTAAAGGTTACAGGGATAAAAGTATAAAAACTGCTGATAAAAACTGTAAGATGCTTGGTATAGAACATCATATCATATCTTTTAAAGAAGTTATTGGTAAGACCATGGATGAAATAGTTAATATGAATAACGAGCTAGGGGAATGTACCTATTGCGGGGTGTTTAGAAGATTCTGCCTCAACATAAAGACAAAAGAACTTGGTATCGATAAACTTGTTACTGGACATAATCTGGATGATATGTCTCAATCAATTCTCATGAATTTTATTGGTGGTGATATGCAAAAACTTGCAAGACTTGGTCCCCATAAAAAGGTTCAACCTGGACTAGTACCACGTGTTATCCCTTTAAGAATCATCCCAGAAAAAGAGGTAATGCTCTATGCTATATTAAAAAATATTGAGTTTCACAATGCAGAATGCCCTTATTCCCTTCGTGCTTCAAGAAGACATTTCCGAAATATAGTGGATAATCTAGAATATAACAATCCAGGTACAAGACACAGTATTTTTAATAGCTATGATAACATCAAGGATTTTTTATATCAAAAATATCCGCCAGCCAACCTAAACCGATGTAAAAAATGTGGTGAACCTACATCTCAGAATGTCTGTAAAACTTGTATTTTGAAAGAGAGGATTTTATAATGTTATTCCTCCTTTTTCACATCAACTTTCATATTCTCATAGACGACATCTTATATAAATGCTACCTTTTAGCAGGGATAAACAAATATATCAGAAGTGCATTATAAATGATGAAGAGGGGGAAAGAATTTGGAAAAACGGATACTCCTTGGTAGTATCATAGCAGTTGCAATACTATTATTTCCTACTTCTATTGCTAGTGGTATTGATGAAACAAGACCTGAAAATATTATATTTGTAAACAATCTGAAAATTAAACCTTTACAGTCCTTTTATAGAATATTGTTAATAGGAAAAATATCCAATAAAACATTCATTCATGGTTGGACTCCCTCATATCGTTTTCATATTGATTTAGTTTTAACATTAGGAAATCAAAAGCCATTTTTTCAAATAATACGGGAATGTGATGCATGGATTGCTTGCCCTCTATTTAATGGATTTCTAACTGAATTTTTTATTTTAGGAATTGCTCAAGATGTGTTTATTTTGCCTTGAGAAAAGGTATTAAAACCACATTCTGAAACAGATTCTTCTGGGCTAAAAACAACAGTGGCAGGGATTATTTATTATCCTTTACAGAAACACAGATCCAACGCATTTTCTTTGTTTTTTAGACATTAATGTATTAATCAACTCAAAAATGCGTTAATGTTTATTATTATAAGTTTCAATAATATCCAATTAAAAATGCGTAGGAATGGTAGTTTTCCATCAAAAAGGTAGGTTTACATACAGCACCCTATGGCCTAAGCTTATCAAAGATTAATTTTATTACATATGCAGCTATACCTAAGGCTGCAATACCTAATAAAAAAGTGTAAATATCCATTCTTCACTCCTTCAATTTTATTAATTTCATATCAAGTAATGATTTAAAAGATTTATTTTTTATTTGTCTAATTCTTAGTATATTAAAGGAATTAATTGATAATCCTGAAAAATTAAGGAAAGTAATTGAAGGAGATTTTTAATAATATCTTACCATCTTAAATTTGTCATACTAAATTTGCCATACTCAGAATATACAGTACCTGTTTGTGGGATATGGATTGATATATAATGTATCTATTCTTACTCATCTTTAACCTTCACATATTATTGATTTCATAGATTCTTGGGCTAAAAAACAAAAAATATTGGTAGTAAATAATTATTTTAATCACTCTCTAACGCATTTTCTCTTGTTTTTTCGACTAATACCATTCAAAAATCAGATATTCGTTTATATACACTTTTATGTACGTTTTAGTGTATACAATCCATACAAAGGTTATCTTTATTAACCATAACAACTATATTACTAATTAAGAAGGATTATACCTTTTGGTTAAGAAATTATCATTTTTTAATCTCCCTTCTAGTGATGTGTATGGCATGAAACAAATATCCTGTGTATATTGTAATAATCAAATTTTTGTATCCCGCTCTAGTAAATCTAGATCTTCTCCGATAATTAAAAGCTATGATCTTAGCTTTTGTTCTCTCCCATGTCGTTCCAAATATTATGAAGAACGATCTAATATTAAAAAATAAAGATAATAATTAATTCTTTTTGTAAATTTTGGAGGTTTCTGCTTAGGATCATAGGTTTTCGATGCAAAGACTTAGGGGTAACATGGATAAGTAGGGGAGTAAGGATTTATTTTCATATTGACATTTTGACACAATAGGTTTATAAAACATTAGTGTAAGAACTGGAAGTGCTATGTGATAACATAGCAGAGATGATAAGGAGTGGAAAAATGGAAATAGAACAAGAATATATAAGAAATGTAATAGATAACCTAATGTCGAAGAAGAAGCCTGTAGAAAAAGAAGAATTTTATAAATATTTGGCAAAAGTGTATTTAGAAGGAAAAAAATTATATAAACAATCAGAGTGTCATACAAATAGTCATTAAAACAAAATTTTTCAATGTAACTCAATTTCCGATCTTTTTTTTATCCTCCTACAAACACCTAAGGGATTGGTTTTTTAAAAGAAAAACATACTATTGACTACATTCAAGAATTACTACAAAGAGCAGGAGTCGTCTAAAGCAATTAGTTATCATCTACCAGAAATCTCTATAATCTGGTCTAGCAGAATTTAATTTCAGATTATACTTTTTTATTAGAGCTTGTTGTAACAGTAGAAAATCGGCGACTGATCTAACCTCATAATAATTGTTATTACTGTTATCTTCAGTAGTAATTGTAAATCGATAAAAATTGAAATCATCAAAGTCTATGTCTATTTTTAGTATATCTCCGGGAGAAGCGGAAAAAATTATTGGCTTTCCTAATCCCTGTGTAGTTTGTTCACAGCAATCGACTGATACTGTAGTCCTACTAGCATTTTCAAAACATGCTTCACAATGTGAACCCATAAAACATACCTCCTTTAATTTATATCATACTATACCACGGTGGATAGTTTATAGTTTTCTATTTACAAAAAAATACCTTTTTCAACTTCTTTTTATCCTCCACCAAAACACAAGGTTGGGTTTATATAAGTAATAGAGGTTATGAAATTGTAGATATGGAGGAGGAAAAATGTCAGAGATTAAAGTTCCATTATGGTTTAGAAAACAACTTTTAGATGGAGAAAAAGTTATTACAAAATCTGGACATTTCTATGTTACCAATCAACGTTTGCTAAGACTATTAAACTCAATTAACAATGGCGTAATAGAATACAATAAAATATCTAATATTACATATGAAAAACATGGTATTGGCCAAAAAGATAATGCGGGTTTTACTAGCGCTTTTTGGTTTAACGATTATTATTTTATGTGTAACAATATCCGTTATTGATTATGTACCGTTATGGAGTTTTTTATTTTCTTGGTTTGCTGGATGTGTTTTTATTATTCTTGCTGTAACGATGAAAAAATACTACTATCAAATTTGGGGATCAGATATTGATAAAAAAACATCTGTGTTTTGGAGAATTTATAAAAGCCGAAAAACAAAGGAATTAATTACTATTCTTAGTGAAAAAACTGGAAAATCTATTGAGAAATGAAATTATAATTAGAGGAGGAAAAATATCAAAATGTCATATCTGTGATTTGGAGGATGATGATGAATATATAATCTTTGAAAAAATAGATGGGAGATATATTTGCAAAAATTGTATTGAAACAAAATATAAGCTAAAGGATTTATTTAAGGGGTTGATAATTGAGTAAGGAAAAGCCGCTGGTCTGACAAAAAATGCTAGAGACCGTCTAATAATTTCATATATATGAACTTTAAACCGTGCTAATGCTTGACTGCTCATAGTATATATAGTTAACGTAGATTTTCAATTAACCTCAACAGATTTACATAAGGAGAAAATAATCACTCATCTTCATCATAAAATTCTTTCCTAACATCTACCTTTAAAGAACAAATATTTCCTAAACATGCTTCGATTATATCACCTTCGAATATTTCTCCTACACCTTCAGGGGTTCCTGTTATTATCAAATCCCCTCTTTTAAGAGTCATTATTTTTGAAACAAACTCGACTATTCTTTCTATTGAATATATCATATATCTTGTATTTGATTCCTGTTTTAATTTGCCATTTACCTTCAATTTGAGATCTAGATTGTGTGGATTTGATATTTCATCTTTTAAGACAATATTACTTATAGGAGCAAAGGTGTCAAAACCTTTTGCTATACTCCATGGCCAACCATTCTTTTTTGCAACAGATTGTATATCTCTTGCAGTAATATCAAGCGCAATTAAATAACCTAAAATATGATCTATTGCATCATCTTGCGAAATATGTTTTCCATTTTTGCCTATAACTACACCTAATTCTACTTCATGATGTAAACATTTTGACATTTTAGGAATTATTATTGATTCATTGTTAAAGATAACAGAACTTTCAGGTTTCAAAAACAGAAGGGGATTTTTCGTTGCATTGGCATTCATTTCTTGAGCGTGTTTTTTATAGGTTCTTGCTAAACAAATTATTTTTCCTATGTTCACCTGTTTATCATAATTTTGAAAAATATATTCAGTCATGGTAGTAGATAATATTAAAAAATGGTTTAAACTTTTTATGTTTTATTTTTAATGGTTTTAAAAAATAATTTTCTTTAAATTTTTTGGTAATAACTGTAAAGATACTGGGTAACAGTTGTACAATAAATCCTTTATAAAGAGATTAATAAAAGAATATTTGTGGTGATCACTTATGAATGGTTTATTTGTAAGGGCTTTAAAAAAGAAGTTCGAGATGACACAAGAAGATGCGGCATCTCTTGCTAAAACTGTCGAAGAAATTTTTAATGGAGAAAAAGAAGTCGAAGATATGACTATTGATAAGCATGCACGTTCATTATTTTATGAATTACACAGGGAGAAATTTCTTAAATTGAGGAGAGAAGAATACAAAGAGAAAGGAAAATTTATGCGAAAATATTTCTGGTCTTTTAATAATGATGCCATAAAAGAAGAAGCGTATAGAAAATCCATCGTGGAAGAAAATCCTTATAAAATCTATCAAAAAATACCAAGAAATGCGTGGTTAATTCGGTCTTACAACACTTAGATCTCAATCTAGGTTATTTTATATTTTTGTGATTAGAACAGGATTTATTCGTATCCGCCAATTTTCAGACTTGGATCACCAAGGAGTACATGTGTTTCTACAATTTTACAATCGTATCTATCAGTATACACAGGAAAGTTATTTACATAATTTGTTACAGTTTGTCCATATGTTTCTCCCAAAATGTCTATGTTTTCCTCATTATATAATCTAAAAAATTGAGTTTCAAACCATCCGTCAAGTCCCTCGATACAATCTGGTATTCCATTACTGTTGTGATCTCCAATATCCACACCGCCGTATCCAACACTCCCCATAGATGCTATAGCTCCTCCCCCGTTTTTCCTTACAAAAACCCAGCTCCAACATTCAGGAACCCAATTTGTTAGCCAATAGGAACCAAAATCCTCTTCGCTGTACTTGAAGTACCCGAGTCCTTCCTCAAGGAGACCTTTTATAATATTTAATGGGGTGACATCGATTTCGCTGTTATGACATCCACCAACCATCAGGATGGGATACATGCCTTCGTTTGTAAGTTTCAGCATATCTTTATTTGAAAATCCTTGAGTCCAGTTTGCATAATCTCCATTCTCGTGGGTACTCCAATACCTTGGATTTCCATGGCCCACAAAGTAAAGAAAACCTGCACCACTACTTATTTCGTTGTGCATATTTGCTTTTGTCAGGTTTTCAAGAGATGCATATAATCGTACAGGCTTGAATCCTGACATAAACTCTAACGCTTTCTCGTTTGCTACTTCCCCTTCATTATAATCTGTTCCACCTTCCCACTTTTTATCAAATGTGTCGCCACCACACACTATCATAGTGTTAAACCACTCTGAGTAATTAGCGTTTTCCTCGTAATCGATTATCTTTTCCACAAGGGTTCTTACTTCAAAGCCAAACATGCAGGCTAATCTACCAACATGAACGTCAGGAGAGAGATCAACAATATCTTCACGAAGCCCATTATCTGGCCATTCGCCATAATAACCATCATTATCAGTATCCCAACTAGAAAAGTTACCCTCAGAGTCGTAGATGTCAGCGTAGTAAAGATCACATGCAAATTTTAATTCTTCATAATGACCTCCAGCATCTGTCTCAAGGTGGGTATACCTTATTGGCATCTTTCTAAAGTTTCCGACTAGCATTAGATATGTTACTCCCCAATTTTCAACAGCATTCTTAATAAAATATTTTATTTTTTCTGGATTATCCTTACCTGTAACTGGAAAATAAACACTATTATAGATATCTTTAAGTGTAACGAGTTTTGTTTTTATGTTATGACTTTCTTTATGGTCAACAAGACGGTTTAGAAATGGTTTATACCAATCATACGTAATGATCATCAGATCATATTCATCAGCAAAAAAAAGTGGTTCAAGGGGTTCTTCAAAAGATATTTCCAATTTGATGAAACTTACAAATTGTAAGTTATCTTTAATTGGATTATATTTTACAGGATTCATCTGTATGGTTAAAAAAGTTGTATGTTCATTATTTCTATTTAATCCACCTGCAAGCTTGTACAAATACCAACTTTCAGGGAATAATGCATTATTGTTATAGATATTCTCATTTTTTTCTATTTGTATTGAATCTATTTTATTGCTGTATGGGAGTGGTTTTTGCGCTGGAATAATCTTTTTTGAGATATGAATCTCATTCTCTTCAGAATATGTACATCTTATTTCTTTGATTCGAGTACCAAGTGGTAATTCAATTGTTTTTAAGTAAATCGGCAAGATAGGTTTTCCAGCATTCATAATAAATGAGTTTGTTTCTTTAAGATGAATATTTAAAAATTCGTTGTTATCTTTTATCTCTGGTGTTGAAAAACGTTGAAAAATTTCGATTGTATTAGTATTTGATTTTTCTATCTGTTCGTATTCAGATGTTAAATAAACTGCATTAATGGAACTAGATATCAGTATTAATTGTACGAGTATCATTGCAATTATTAAAATTTTTCTTTTTTTCATATTTTATACCCCTTTTCGTATTATTAACAGATAGTTGTTATAAAAATTTTTTGTTTGTTACGAACTTATTCAAAAAGAGGAGAAAAGTTTATTAACATCTAAATAAGTTCAATTATGAAAATATGGAAGAAATAGAAGAATCGGAAGAAGAAACAAGTCGTATGTTTTTAGATCGAAAAGAACCAATGACATTAGATGAAGAGTTGGCTTTTTTCATGCATAGATTCAACTCAGATATAGAAACTATTGAATGTATGCCTGCTTTTGAAGATCATCTGAACGAGTTATTCCCTGAGCGGAAAAAAGAGATTGTTGAATAAAAGTACAAAACAAAAAACCAACAACAATGATATATTAAATATAACTCATAAAACCGTGCTACTCATTAAATGCAACTAATATCTTGAATATTAAAACTTTTACAAAAATAATTAATTAAAAAGTACAAATATTTTGTTACAAAATTGTCATTTTCGTCTGAGTTAATTTAACCAAAATACATATAAAACTTTACTAGATTCGGAGAATCGGAGGGTCTTATGGAAAATATCAATAGGTTATATTCAGATAGAGCAGGAAAAATGAGAAAATCAGAGATACGTGAGCTTTTAAAAGTATCACAAGATCCTGAAATAATTTCCTTTGCCGGTGGTTTACCAAACCCACAATCTTTCCCAATACAAGATTTACAAGGTGTCGTACAAACTGTTTTAGACCATCATGGAAGAACTGCACTTCAATATGGAACTACTCAAGGATTAGACGAATTAAGAGAAAATATCGCAGAACGATCTCGTAAGGATGGAATAGACGTTACAGCAGATAATATAATAATTACAAGTGGTTCACAACAGGCATTAGATACTGTTGGTAAGATATTTCTAAATCCTGGAGACATTCCTTTGGTTGGATTGCCAACCTATCTTGGTGGTATCAACGCGTTTCGAAGCTATGAAGCTAATTTGATAGGGATACCACTTGATCAGGATGGTATGATAATAGATGCTTTAGAAGAAAAAATAAAAGAACTTCTAAAAGAAAATTTTGTTCCAAAGTTTATTTACTCAGTTCCAACATTTCAGAACCCTGCTAGTGTTGTTATGCCAGAGTCACGTAGAAAAAAACTTATTGACGTTGCAAGTGAATATGATCTCGTAATTGTAGAAGACGATCCATATGGCAAACTTCGTTTTGACATTCCTCATATAAGACCTATAAAGGCTTTTGATGATGAAGGGCGTGTAATATATATGTCAACTTTTTCAAAGATCCTATCTCCTGGATTCCGACTAGCTTGGACTATTGCATCTGAAGAACTTACAAGAAAAATGATTATTTGTAAACAAGCTTTAGATCTTTGTACAAATACCTTTACTCAGTTTATTGCCAATGAATTTATTAATAGTGGTTCTCTTGATCTACACATAATGAAGCTATGTGAAATGTATAAACCAAAACGAGACATTATGATAAATGCTATGGGGAAATATTTCCCAGATGGCTGCGTATGCAATAAACCAAAAGGTGGTATGTTTGCCTGGGTTACACTTCCCGAAGGAATTGATACTGAAATACTATTTTTAGATGCTTTGAAAGAAAAAGTTGCATATGTTCATGGAAAAGCATTTTGCGTTGATGGAAGTGGTGGTAGATCCATGAGGTTGAACTTTTCATACTCTACCAATGAACAGCTTGAAGAGGGAATGAAACGATTAGGGGCAGTAATTGATAAAAAATTGAAAGTTCTATGTCAGTAGAAAAGAGAGTTATTGTATTATTAATCATAATATTGCTAAGTTTCTTTTCGGGATGCACACTCTTTGATAGTCCCGAATTTTCATTGATTTCTTTAGTTGTAGACGATGATGAAGGATTTGTAGGTATGTCAATTAGTTTTAATATATCTGATAAAACGACACTAAAGCTGTTTGGTCCTGACAGAGATGTTCTTTTTTTAGATGATTATTATAGGGGGATGCACAACGTAATGGCTTATCTTGATGAATATAGAAAAACCCCTTCTTCTGGTAGATATAATATACAGGCCTATGACAAAAATGAAAATTTAATTTTTGAAAACGAACTTTTTTTTAAAGGTCAAAATCTCTCAATTCTTGAGGTTAACGAAAATTGGTGGTTAGAAGATGGTAAATATTCACTCGTTGGACTGAACCTAACCATAATGAATTACGGTGATTTACCTGTATACCCATATATTGCAGATGTACAAATTGATAATAAAGAATCATCTGGGCTTTTTTTACCAACAGTAATTTTACCACATCAAAGCAGAAATGTATATTGTTTTATTTATATTGATGATATATTATCAAAAAAAAGCCAATTGAAGATATCATTAAAAAATAATGAAGAAAACATTATTGCAAATACTTCACATACTATTTTTTTATCTGAAAATATATCTGAATTAACGTATAACTGGAGGTATTTAGGAAATAATAATCTTGTTCTACCAGATATTGAATTTTTATACAAATACTATAGCAATTTAGAGCGTCTTGTTTTAGATGATTATGCTGCGTACGTATTTGATTTGTACCACGATCAATATATGGATTTGGTTGTCAAAAGATTGTTATCTCTTACTGATGCATCAGGAGATGTGGGCAAAATCAATTTTGTAGCCTCTTTTATCCAAAATCTAGGTTATGCTGAGGACGACCCTAATGATCCCACATGTGAATATCCACGTTATCCTGTAGAGATGTTAAAAGACTCGCAAGGAGATTGTGAAGATAAAGCGATACTTGCAGGATCTATTCTTGATAGCATGGGATTTAACATTTCACTTTTAAAATTACCGAATCATATGGTAGTTGGCGTCCATTTGGACGAAAGTGAATCAATTTTTGACTATTATATAGAAGAATATTACTTTCTAGAAACGACTAGTACCGGATGGATATTGGGAAAAATCCCTCCAGAGTATAAAAATCTGTCAAATGTAACGATCTATCCGATATCGACACGACCTCTCCTAATTCATAGCTGGAAGAATGCAACCCGTTTTAGCGGTAGCGATGAATCAGATTATGTCAAGCTAAAAATTATAGTAGAAAATCTTGGGAGAGAATCTGCCAGTAATTTCAAGATTTTAGGTGCGTTTTATAGCCAAAATAATATTCTAAATCAAGAAGAGATCTTAATACCCTCTTTGGCAGCAGGAAATAAGAAAATAGTCGATTTAAAGTTAAATGTACCTCAGGGAATTTCTACAACACTTAAAACCCAGATTCATCTGAACAACAAAATTGTTAATGAAAAAGAATCTAACTCAAGTTTTCCATGACTATTTCTTAAAATCAATTGATAATAACCGACCATCAGTAGTGTCTTTCCTTCATAGATTTTCACATTTGGAACTATTGAGTAGATAAAAAAGTTTATAACCAGATTTCCATAATTTATATAATGCTGGGTGTAGGTGGACGGTTGACAGCGATTTATATCGCTGAGGAAAGTCCTCTCTCACTCTGAATCAGGATACCGTGCAAGCGGTTAAGGCGGGAGTCTTAGCAGAGGCGCAGAAACGACACAGCTCTTGGAATATGCTATGATTCATTTGATGATGAGTTCTCCTTGGGATTTGGTGAAACGGCCAATCTGCTCCTGGAGCAAGCCCAAATATCGGGATCAGTTATTCAGACTGCTCGAAGGTGGGGCGCATAGACGAATACCGTTAGAACAGAAAGAGGCTCTCGTCGGGTCAGCAGACTGCTGCTTGGCTTGACAATGGGGTCACCTCTGATGTTGTAACAGAAAGAGGCTTACTACCTTCACCCAGCGACCCCAATAAATTATCGTTGTCTTCTGTTCGGACATACAACAACTTTATGTCCTAACGTAAGACTTCACACTGTCATTTATTATTGATAACTAACAGCATTTCCAATGTGATTTTTGTTAATATTTTCTAGTCGTGTCATAGCATCATTATAAACCCTGTTGGATATTTCACCATTTGCCAATTGCTCTATTAGTTTCAATTCAAGTTCAATTTGATTAGAGTGCTGTACTGTTCGTTGCCTTGGTTCAATACCTGGATTTGCTATGTAGTTATTTGTAGAATCGTCTTTCTTCTTGGTTTTTGATTCTACTGGAGAATCCATTTTCTTATGTGCTATGGATTTGGATGAGTCATCGGAAATTGATTCAAAGGCCTTGTCATAGGATTTTCGTAGTTCTTGATCCGTCTTCTTTACATATCTATCGTAAAGTACATTGATGTCTCGATGTCTAGTTTGTGACTGAAGGGTTTTTGGGTCTTTCTCAGTTTGTGCATAATGGGTTATTCCAGTATGCCTCCAGATATGAGGATAGAATTGTACATTGCCTGGTAAACCTGCAATGTGTCGGTAAATCTTGTGAAATTCGTGGAGCTTGGTTCTGCTAATTCTTCTCCCATCATAGAGAAATAACGCCTTTTCGTGTCCTTCTCTTGCTTGGTCTATTACAACGACCTTTGGTTGGGGTATAGGTATTATCGCTCATTTCATCGCTGTTTTCGTGATATTGAAGAAATAGACTATCCATAACTTCGCCCTAAAAGTCAATTGATCTATTTGTTTTTAGCCCAGAAGAATCTACAAGATTATAGCAATGTGGAAATTGAAATCAGATCAACCTGCAATAACATTTTTGTTTTGTTACAGATTAAAAAGAAAATGCGTTAGAAGGATTAATTACGCTCTATGGATTAAAAAAAAGACAGAGTGCAAGGCTTCCCTGCTAATCATTTTCATATTTTACAATTTGAAGATACATAAGGTAATATATCACAAATAATCCATAGAACTAATGTTATTAAAAACATAACACCCTATATTGCTATAAATATAAATGGAATAACAAAAGCAACAAGGATTCCAGAAGGTATTTTTGTTAAAAAGAACCTGCTCTTAAATCTTTCAGATAAAAAATTTTTATCTGGATTCATAATAGCCTGAAAGCAACCTAATGGCAATCCTTGATTACTTTCGTTGTCAAAAATTATTTTTTCTAACTTTCTGCCTTCTTTTTCGGCTAGATAGATATGAGTCAATTTTTTATGTAAAATAAATAGCCAGATTGAAGATATTAAAATACCTGCTAAACAAAGTATCAGAGCTAATAATTTTGTCTTATCATAAATATGAGCGAAACCAGCAAAAAGCAAACCAATTATCAGAATGAATATATAAAAGGATGTCCAATAGCTTTCATCCCATCGTTTCCAAATATTTACTAATATTTCATATCTTCTCAAATTATTATTTGGTGTATTATTCGACATTTCCTTTTCCCCCTCCAAAATCTATAATTTTAATAACTTCTCTTTATTTAAAAACCTTTACTATCCTACAGTACTTCCAAAAGTAAGTTATAAAGCCCCAAAAAAGGACTAAAATCAATATTTTAAGACGAATCTACCAACTAAATTACAGCCTAAATCTAACGAAATGAACAAAAATGATGCTAAAAAAACAATGAAAAATGAAAATAAAAGAAGTCTTTGAAATATCTAACAAAGAAAAAGGTTAATGCTATGATGGGAGGGATGTAGAAGAATGTATATTGAAAATACAAACTATTACGTGAGATAAATATTTATCAAATCTAAGTCGGTATATATTTTTTAACACTTAAAACGATATTTTGCTAGTTTATGTTCCAATAGCAAAAGTTCAGTGTCTATACCAATAGCTTTAATAGTTGATGTATATTCATTTCCAACTCTTTTCTGAAACTCTCTAATTAAAAAATAACCGTCGTTATCCTCAAGGGAAAGACTCAATTTGGAGATAATTGTATGAAGCGCTTTTCCCACCTCGGTCGGCAAAACAGCATTTATATTCGGCATGACATTTATCCTCTCTTCTTCTTCTAAAAGACGTGTATCCCGTATCTCTACATACTGTAAAAAACCATAATCTGCCTCAAGTTCTTTAAGTAAAGAACTCATCGTTGAGGTAGCATATTCTTCACCCCTCTTTCGCATAGTTGTATTAATCAATGTATTCAACACCTGTTTAACAACTTCTGAATTATTTTTTCGAGGGGTTATAAAATCATTACTGAACATATACCGTTTCCCCATCTCTAATAAGTTATACTGTTCCTGATTTTATATAAATATATTGTGTCAAAATGTCAAATTGGAAAAACATACTTCTTAATACATAATTTTTTTGTTCTTACGCAGTGAAAATAGGTTTACGACCAACGCTCAACACTTACTTAAACGTATATGGCATTTACTCTTCATATGGCTATGAATTTTAACGAAGAGTGTATTTATTTAAGAAAAAAATTAATTAAACGACCTTTGGCAGGTAAGGACACTAAGGAAATTCAATATAGCTATGTATGTTTACATAAAGAAAATTACATGGACGATAAAGGCTGTCCACCATCAAATGTATGCAAAGGTTACAATACAACTGGGATTAGAATTATAAATGTTGACTAATTAATACCACCCTTGTATTCACCACCCGCCGTTCAACATCGTGTTTTTACCACCCGACACCCGCAGATTCATCAGTACACTGTTTAAGGTACTGTCTTTTTTAAGGGTGATTTCTGATGTTGTCGTATTCGGGTGATTTACAGAATTATTATATGTTACTTACTGCCAATATTTTTTTGGTTTTTAGCCCAGAAGAATCAGCAATTTGTAATACATTTTAAATCTTGGACGAGCAAGGAATTGTACAGGACATACCACCGCAATTTGGAGTCAATAAATCTAATATTATGCCTATAAGCGTATATATGAAATTGATTGGTAATGTAATAATACACATGAGTAACCCTGCAATCCCTTTATCAAATGTAAAACAATCAAATGTTTTGGGACAAGCAATAACAACTGATCGCGGTGTATAATCTTTGTTTTCTGTACCAACATCTTGTATTGGTATTGGGCTATCGCTATCTCTAAGCAGATATAGTGCCACCCTGATTTCATCAGGATTTACACCAATAAATCTTTTATTCTCTCGTACATGGTCGATAATGTTCACAATGAATCTCTCGGATGATTTATCATCCATCCTGCTGATTCTATCAACAACTTTCTGAACCATTATTGCTTTATCATCCCGTTCAGGAAACGGTAATGTATTTCCTTTACCAATATACTCACAAGTAAGATCTTTGCTTTCTTCATCTATCGCCCTGTTAGTTCTAATATTAAACAACGGTGATGCTCTCGCAATGGTAGAAGATTTAGTGGTTTGATAACCAACTACACCAGTAAACGACACCAGAACCAGTATTCCAACAGCTATTATACTACCAACCATTATTTTTTTATTCATATTATTCCTCCCCTTAGAAGAACTTCCACACAGTCATCTCCGAAGTAGCATTGTTACCGATATTGTCGTAAGCAACAGCTTTAATTCTATATCTTAAAGGAATCAATGCCCTCCACCTGTAACTATAGGGTTCAGTGAAATCTTCATCTTTAAGTTTATTATTAATATAGAACTCTACTTTTTCAATCCCCTCATCAGATATAGCCTCCACCGTAATATCAATATACCCTACTATTATTGTATTTCTAGGCAAAGAAAAGAGTGGTTTATTTCGGAAGTAGAATCTTCTCTCTATAGGTTTAATTATAGATACATCTAAATCTGCAGGAATTGTGGTAAAACACCAGACCGAACCCTCAGTTGACGCACCATAGTGATCCCAAGCAACAATCTGCCAATAATACATCATATTACCTAATAATTCACCAGGGTCATAACTTGTATCTGACTGATTACTCGTAACCTGTGGAGGAGAACTACTAGTTCCAAAATACACATCATACGTAACTGGATCACCATCAGGATCACCACTAGTCCACCTTAACTTAATATTATTACTTACATTAGTCGCACCATCTTCAGGGGTAGGCTCATAAGGCTTATGTGGTGGTTTATTTCCAATTCTGACAATGTTTCTCTTAGTGTCATTTTCAGAGTTGTTGCTATGCACACGTAAAGTTACTAGGTAATATCCTGCTTCCTCGAATGTATGGTTAGTATATGGACTTGTAAAGTTTACATCAAATTCTTCATCGTTGTCCCAGTCCCATTCATAAAGAGTAATATATCCATCATAATCATAACTATCTGAAGCATTGAAAAGAATTAGCTCTCCTGGATCTGGAGGTATTGGTGTCCAGTTGAATTCAGCAATTGGAGGAAAATCTCTATCCCACACCTCCATTAAAGGATAATTATCTTCGGCATTAATTAATGTATATGGTGTGTCGCCAATACCATCGCTACCTGGTATATTCTGATTAGGGCCTGAAAAATTATCCACCCCTGTATAATCAGACCAAAAGTTACCACCAGAGGGATACCCATCATCCCAATAATTAAATAAATCCCCATTAGAAGCCTGCCCATTTTCATCTCCGTTATAAATGAAATTATTATGAAAAACCCTGTTGAGATTTCCACCACATAAACATGCTTCTAAAGCAACGCCTCGTTCAACATTTGACATGATATTATTTGAGAATATATGATTTTTCGAAGACATAATCATAAAAATCCCAATATTATTGCTACAGATATTGTTCTCCCAAATCATGTTTAAAAATCCCCCACCGTCATGTGAAAAATAAATACCAAATCCTGAATTATCGTTTATCGTATTATTTTGTATAACGTTATAACCACCACCCCCAAAGCAATCTTCCTCCCCAAACCTCACACCATAATGGTTTTCAGTAATAACACATTGATTAATAATACTGTCTAACACACCATTGAACAATATTCCGACATTGTTGTTCGAGATGGTGCTATCCGTGAGAAGACAATTATGAGTATTCCATAACTCGATACCAACATCCGTGTTAGATATTTCTTGGTTCTGTATGGTAATATTACTGCAGTTTATGAGTATTACTTGCCCTTCGTCAACATCTATGATAGTATCTGATTTATTTTCTAAACAGACAAGAGGTTTATCATTGACTGTATTGTTTATAACAGTATTTTGATATGAATAATAGATCTTAAGACCATCGTTGAAAAAAGAATTGTTTAAAACAAAGTTGTTGCTGGAATAACCAAGGACTAGGCCATACATAACATTTGAAGTAATGGTATTGCCCGTGATTCTGTTACCGTTAGAAGAAGTTAGCCATATACCATTCCATTTATTCGAGCTGATATTATTATCCTTTATGGTATTGTTATTACTATTACTAGGCCAATCACCTATATCTATACCAACCCAATTATTCAAGATGTTGTTGTCTGCAATCGTGGTAAAATCAGATTTTATATCAATTCCTAACCTATAATTGCCACTGTTTCTAATTGTAAAACTACTGATGTTCACCCAATCAGCAGTAATATAAACAACATCTCCAGTATTGCTACCATCAATAATTGTGGTATTCCTATCTTCTCCAATAAGACTTATCGATTTGTTGATTATAATGGACTCATAATACGTGCCACTTGGAATATATATCGTATCACCAGATGATGCATTATCTATCAAATCCTGAATATAACCATTAGAATTAAGAGACGGAAAAGATGTCTTCTCTACAATAATAGTTCCAGTTGAAGGAATAACACTCGCACTAACGAATAAGAGTATAACGGCAACTACTACTCCTTCCTTGATGAGGTTATTTCTTTCCATAACTTTCCCCCTCTATGTATTAATAATGCACTTCTGATATATTTGTTTATCTATTTGTTATGTCTTCAATCTCGACTTGTTTCTCCATAGGAATAATAAAAATATCCTTCTCATCACATCTTCTTTGGATATATCGTATATTATAATATGGGATTATGGAGATCCTGATTGAATTACTCCTACTATCATATTTATCAAATTTATCTCCAATCTTCCGATTAAACATCTCCTTTGATATTCCACTCTTAATCATCGGTTTCCAATTACTTACTTCAATCTTAATAGAATATGTATTATAGTATTCCTCTACCAATCTTAAATATACATCAATACTGCCATTGGTTTTATTCTTCTTAGTTTGATACTGAGATTTCATGTAATATGAATTAGGTTGTATTTTATCACTCCAAGATAATCCACTTTCTTCCAATGTATATTTTATATTATACCAAACGTAAGTTTCTCCAATTTTGCCTAAAATGTTTTCCTTTTTCCTGTATCTCCTAATCCACTTTTTACATTTCCAAATAATTTCTTGAGTAAATCTCCATCTCTGGCTTACACTAAAGAGATTATTATATACAAAAAAAGGATTGTAATTACTTATTGTCATTTCCTTCCCCTAGATTACTAGGAGAAGTTCTGATTTCCTTCAAAACCAATTTATGTAAAGAAGATTTACTATATACTAAGAGATAATTAGCTTCTATTTCTTTCTTTAATTCTATAAATTTTGTATAAGGCATCTTTGCTATGAATCCAACAGATACCCATTCTTTATCTAAACTCATATAATCTCCAATCTAAATCTAAATAACCACATTGAAACATAAACAAAAGAAATTACATACCTAAAAAGGACATAAGTACAATTACGTACTACGCTTACTCTCCAATTAACTTTGGAATCATCTTTCTACATTTGGGACACAACCCTCGAGAGAAATCCAATAAAAGATTTCTGACATTATCAATAAGGAGGTAAAATAAATAATTTTTACCTATACAGTGAAAATATATTATATGCTATTAAATTAGATGTTTGAGTTATGTTGATAACTATTAATTTTCATAAGAATTTTTGTTAGAAATATTTATATTTGAGAACATATTATAAATAATGGGGATTTGTAAATATGAAGAATAAATTAAATGCATTTTTGTTAGTGTTATGTCTATGTTTTGTTAGTGTTGGGATGGCAGGTGCGTATGACTATACTTATATCTCTGATGAGAAGAATCATTTTCCTAGAATGGTAGATTCTAGTAATGATTACGGTATTCAGTGGGAGAAGAGTTATGGTTCTAATCCATGGAATGATGCTAGGTATGAGGGTCCCCAACCTATTGGGGATTGTGATAATGATGGTGACAATGAATTACTCATTGGAGGGCGAGATGCCGTTTTGAGAGTTATGGAATGGAATGAAGAGAAGCAAACATATGAAGAAACTCATTTGTTGCATTGCCCTTTTTACCCAGTTCGACGACTTGATGCTGATGGTTTTGCGATTGGTGATTTAACAGGTGATGGGAAAAATGAGATTGCTGTTTCTTGGTACGTTACCGTTCATAAATGGATTAGAGGAAAATATAGAATTATTGGGTGGAATCCTTGGATAGAATGGAGTGGTGGTGGTAGTCCAGATTGTTATATCGGGGATTGCGATAATGATGGAAAGAATGAAATAGTTATGAGCTGTCGGGATTGGTCAAGGTCTATTCCTGAAATTGTTGTCTTTAAATGGAATGGATGGCGAATTGTAAAAGTTGCAGAGTGGGATGATCCTGGCATAAATGGGGAAGTTTTCATGGCAGGAATGGGAGATACTGATGAAGATGGAGAAAACGAAATCGTCCTTGGTTCTGGTGATAAAGTTGTTGTTCTTAATTGGAATAAGGAGAGTAAGGAGTTTGAGCCAACTATTGTAAGTGATGATCCAGCTTCAGGTTGGGAAAATCATCCGTTTGCCTGTATCGTCAAAGATAGTGATATGGATGGAAAAAATGAGATTAATGTTGGATACTGGGCCCCCAAGATCAAGATTTTCGAATGGAACGGCACCGGATACGAGATTAAATTTGAAAAAGAATGGCCTGGTGAAGAAGGATTAATTGAAGCCCTAGATGTTGGTGATGTTGATGATGATGGCATTGCAGAGGTATGTGCAGGAACAGATGTGATACATATATTGCAATGGAATAATTCCACATATGTTGAAGAGGCAGTTATTGATGAAACATTTGGATTATTGGCTGTTGTCTGTGTTGGGGATTGTGATAACGACGGGAAAAATGAAATTCATGCTGGATCGGTTGGAGTATATCCTGGTCAAGATTTTATGTCTTGGGTTTTCAAGTACGGATGGGAATCTAAGTAATTGGATATTAAACTCTACAACTACAATTTTTTTAATCCATTTTTATCTTCCTCGAAAATCATGTTTGGATATTTAACTTGCAGAAACTATTTATTTTGAAACTGGTTTTTGTTAGTGGGAGTTGAGAAATACGCCTAAAACTGTTGTTAAAAAGGATGGAAGAAAAGAACCTTTCGTAAAAGAAAAAATTGTGGTTAGTGCTGTAAAAACTGGTGCTCCGGTAAAGGTGGCACGTAGTATTGCTGATAAGATTGAGAAACACCCCAAAGATGAGCTTAAAACCAGTGAGATCAAAAAAAGCGTCTTGGATGAACTAACATTACATAATCCTGATTTACCTAAACGCTGGCTCAGTTACGATAAAAGTGTTAAAAGGTTGTATAAACATATGTATTAAATGTAAAGCAAGAAAAATAAGCTATTATGATTTGAGGCGTTTTATACGGTTGCCCATAGCGTCATAGGTAGCATATTTATAGAGTTCGCCAAGGGTGGGATAATTAAAACAGGTGTCAATAAAAAGATTGCTGCTTGCGTCTATTATAAGGGCACTGACACCAATGTGGATTAATTCGGATGCGATCTCGCCGATGACATGGACACCTAGTAGTTTCATGGGGCGACTGAGGTCTTTATTGAATTTGAAGATTAATTTCAAAAAACCATCGGAGTCACCGATAATCATACCTCGTGCATTCTGGTTATAGGCAGCTTTGCCCACCGCATAATCAATCTTTTCCTCCCGACATTCTTCCTCGGTTTTGCCAGCCATAGAGCACTCAGGGATTGTGTAAATACCAATGGGCAAAATGGGTGCCACATGCTTCTTGTAGGGTTCTAAGTTAAAGGCTTTGATCATGGCGAAGCGAGCCTGTTCCATGGAAGTCGAGGCTAGAGCAGGTCTGCCAATGACATCACCAGCAGCATAGATACCTGACACAGGTTTTTTTGTCTCTGGATGTATAACCTGGTAGTTTTGATCTACCGCTAATAAACCGTGTTTGCCAGGTGTGATCCCAGCGACCTCGAGATTCAATTCCCTAGTGTTGCTAGTTCGTCCTGTCGCGAGCATTACCGCCTCGTACTTGCTGACTTTTCCCGAACCCAGTTTTATTTGTAGCCCGTTAGCCATCACAGTACAAGCCTCTACGCTATCGGGCTTCAGCAGTTTAATTCCCATCTTTGACATGCTGTTCTCGAGTGCAAATGATATATCGCGATCAAGAAAAGGTAGCAGGATCTCCTTGTTGTGAATTAAGGACACATCAACACCCAATGCAGCGAAGGTGCAGGCATATTCACAGCCGATGACACCACCACCCACTACTACCATATTCTTTGGCACTGGACTTTTGATCTGCAAGATAGAATCCGAGTCGTAGATACGTGGATCTTTAGGGATGTTGTCGGGACGCCGTGGATTCGAACCCGTTGCAATCAAGATAATATCGCCCTTAAGGAACTTAGGTGGTTTGTCGCGTGCCTCGATCTTGATTGTTCGTTTATCCACAAACGAGCCCATACCCTTGAAGATGTCCACGTTATGGACAAGCATGTTATTCATGACACGTGTACGCTCAGCATTTTTCACTACTCGCTCGTGGTGTAGAAAGTCCCTAGCTGTGGCCTGACGTTTGAGCGAAAGATCCACGCCGTGGAGACGACGTGCACGTATCCCTGAGAGTGTTAGCGACGTTTCTCGTAGGGTTTTGCTTGGGATCGTAGTACCAGCTGCTGCACCGCCTAAATAGGGGTCTCGTTCCACCATGGCGACATTTTTACCGAAATAGGCAGCCTGTGCAGCGCCTTTCTCACCTGCAGGGCCTGATCCAAGAACGATCAGATCATATTTGAGTAAGGATCCTCTCTTAGCTATACATACTCCCCCTAAATAATAATCTTCTCACCCTCAGAGGCGATGCTGATATTAAGTTTTAATTCGTGGGATACTTCCTTCACTTCTTTCTTGATTTCTTTTTCCAGTTTCGGGCTTAAATGAAATAAGATTACCTGTGGAAAACATCCTTTGACTCGATGAAAATCTATCAACTCTTTTTTTAACATTTTGGGACATAGGTGTGCTGAATTGATTGCTCTATTTTCTAATCTATTGGGAAAAGTTACTTCCACTATAATAAGCTGAGGTGATATGTGTTCCCAAAGAGCTGAAAGACCTGGACCAGTATCACCAGAGTAAAACACCTTCTTTCCATCTTTGGAAGTGATTTCAAAGCCTAATGCGTTAATGGTATGTCTTACCGGCAGGGGTAAAACCTGATAACCTTCAATATCTACTGGAACAAAGGGTTCTAAAGCAACAAACTTGAGTGATGGTTTTTCTAAGAAAAAGGGAATCTTTTTTGTGAATTTAGGATAAATTACACCATCAACAAGATGAGAGGAAAGGATTTTAAGTGTCTGTGGAGCAGCAAAAATCTCAGTAGTATGATTAGGATTATTGAAGGCAAAAGCTGGAATCCCTCTAATATGGTCGTAATGTCCATGAGATAGCAAGATTGCCTTTATCTTTTCTTGCTCTGAAAATGAAAGTTCCGAAGCTAGGCTCCCTGCATCCACAGCTAAGATATCATCAATCAGAATGGAGATCAACCTAGTATCTCTTGATTCTGCATTATGTGCACCTAAAAACTTTACGATCAGTTAATCAACTCCAATATATTGTATGGCAACGTGGTTTTCTTAAAAACCTTTATGTTTATAAATCCTGCTTTTGACTATCTATAGTGATAGTAATCAATCTGTTATTTGGGCTTAGATGCGGCGAAGTTTTCTAGAGAGCCCCTTTGCCATGTTTTGCATCACTATCTTGCCAAGATGACTATTTTTGTTCATCAGATTTTCTAGTTCAAACCGATCTATCACAACGAGCTTAGAACCTACATCTGTTACTAAATCAGCGACTCTAGGCAAATCCTCAATGATTGCCATCTCGCCAAAAATCTCTCCTTGACTAATAGAGCCAATTTTAGATCTTTTTTTTCCAGTTCTCTTAGCAAAAACTGATGCTTTACCTTCTGCAAGAACAAAAATTTCGCTCCCACATTCACCTTCACTGCATATAGTTTTTCCTGCAGGGTAGGAAACCATTTTACATATTTGAGCCAGTTGGGATAACTCCCCATCGGAAAGACCCTGGAAAATGTCGGATTGTCGTGTTACTTCGGTGATTTCTAGACCAATTTTCTTACATTCCAAGTCCTTCATTGCCAGCTTAAACATATCTTTGGCCATTGATGTAAGCTTTATGTCTCTCACATCTGGAGGTATAAGCAACTTGGCCATACGTACCACATCAAGTCGTTCCACTCCTCGGAATACCATTGAGGGGCAATAGGCCACTGGAACAAATCCTAATCTATCTAAGGTCTTTTGCATTTGAGAAGAATATGCGCTTACATCCATTTCAATATACTGAGCCTCATAATTCTCTGGGGCCAGCTTTACCAGTGTTGATAACAAGAACCCTTTCACTTCATCGTCGAACTCAATAAGTTCGAGCACCTTAACCTTCTTATCAATAACGTCCACGGTGAAGCCGATCGCGCCCAAGATTACGCCCTTATCTTTGGCTACCAAATAGTGAGCTTGATTCGTAGCGATTTTAAAGAATCCATAACTCAAACTCAGATTCCCAAATACCTCAGGATTCTTGATCCGTCCTCGTTCAATTCGGAGAAGAGGTGAAACTCCAGCTGATTGGAGTTCCATAATATCAAAAGTCTTCTCTGTGGGATAACCATCTACTTCATCTTCAACTATAAGATCCACTGGTAAGCCAAGATTTTGCATGCTTTTAGCTGCCATTGGGTAGATACAAGCAATAACTCGAGGATTATTCCTTCTCAGGGAGAGAGCAGGTTCAAAGAGTCTGGTGACAAAAACCACGTTCTCTCTGGCTGTCGCAAGTTGATACTTATTTGGTTCAAATCCTGTTGGAAAAAATCCACACCGTTCAGAGATCTTTTGGGCCCCTGAATGAACAGCCCTACACTCAGCAAAACCAAATTGGATAATTTCTGAGGAAGCATCTATTAAACCATTGAAGATCTCAGTGCCGGTACCTTTTCGACCGCATTTTGGATCTACTACCAAACGTCCAAACTCACCTATTAAATCTGAGAATCCGCCCGCCGTAAGAAAAACTGAGCCCGTACCAACAATTCGGTTTTTCTCCTTAGCAACTAAAATTATGTTATCATCAGAATAGATACTTTTAGTAAGCCACATGGGATCGTAAAATTTCTTGAATGGATAATCTGGACCATAGGTTTTTACAAAAAGATTCATAATTAGTTGCGCATCATTTTCGTCTGCTTGTGTAATTTCCACGATGTGGCCTCCCTTTTCACTAACTAGAAACTTATATAATCCAAAAATAATTACCTCTTTTATAACTTTCTCTATTTTAATGGATAAAATGTTCTTAAAATCATATTTTCTCTACGATACATCAATATTTAATCCGTTTTTACTTATATAGGGACTAAAATCTATATGTTTTAAATAGGTAAACTGAAGATTCTGTTTCTGTGTGTAAATAAAGAAATATGGAGAAAGATTTATTCTAGATACTCTAAATCCACAAGTAATTCAAGTTTCCTTGGGGGAGCTTCAAGTCCTCTTTTTGAAAAAAACGTGATAGGTTCTTCTCTAATCTTTTTGGTAAATTTAAGAAATGATTTAAACTCCTTAAATTTCAATAGAGCAGCATAGTTCCATTCACTTGACGGTTTTAATATATCCATCAGCTCCACATTATCAAATTTTTTTGATGCTTGCATCATAGTTTTTTTTGCTTCCTCAAACTCTTCTTTGCTACCACTAAAATTAAAATAGACTATTGCGTACATTTTATCGTTTTTGCATCTTTTTTACATATAAAAATATTTCCTTATTAGAAGCATGTTGTTTTATTCCGGAATTATTCTTTTCGAGAAAATTAAGTAACCGATTTATTATACATAAAGAAGTTGAATCAGAAGGAAATCTAACAAGACTAGTCGATCTGAATATCATCCAAGAACTAGATCAAGACATTCAAAGAAAGAGCTAATACTTCCTCCCCAAATCTTTTTATATAAAAATATAATTGTACGGAAGGGGATATTTTGGCAAAAAAAATTGACAATAAGGAAATCAAGTCCAATAAAAAGGTAAAATCCAAAAGAAAAATATTTCTCCTGATAATCCCCGTAATAATTATTGTTTGTATCATAGGATTTATATGGTTCACACTTACCACTGATGTAGTCAATGCCCAACTTATTGTTGAATCTGGGACTGTCCAGGTAAAACACGTAGGAGGATCATGGATCTCTGCCGAAAATAGCATGCTTCTCTCCCAGTCTGATTCAGTGAAGACAGGAGATAATACATCTGCGTCAATAATCCTTTTTGAAAGCAGCATAATCAGGCTTGACAACAACACAGAGGTGACGATTCAAGAACTCATCCAACTGGATGAAGAAACCAGTGTTAAGATAAAACAGGATGCAGGACGGACATGGAACACAATTTCCAAGATGAGTGGTATAGACAACTACGATGTCCAGACTCCAACAACAGTTGCCAGTGTTCGTGGAACCGCTTTTGTTGTAATTGTCCAATCAAATGGGACAACCTATTATGGAGTGGCCCATGGAATCCTAAATGTTTCTTATGTGAGCAATGGTACAATTCAAGGCGTTGTAGATTTGGATGAGAATGAATCTGTAATAGCTTATGTTGATATGGTGAATATATCTCTTGAAATAAAACCTTTTGTTATGGATGATTGGGTCTTAGAAAATCTTCTTGAAGATGAGCAGTTTAGAATTGATTTAAAGGAGGAACTTTACAGTCGAATTGAACCATATATACCTGAATTAAAAGAGCAGTATGGTTTAACTGACCAAGAATTAGAGGTTCTTATCGATGGTTACATTATGGGATACTTCGACCTTCCACCTGATACACCAGAATGGGCAAGAGAATTATTTGAATTGTCTTGAGCCTGTGGTTTATAATGCCTACTATACTCAAAAACAAACTCACAAAAACACTATTTATCTCACTATTTATCTCAGCCATAGTGACAATGCTTATGACTGCAGGTTTCTTAGATACATGGGAATCCAAGATCTCGGATGCTTTTTATGCTCCGGGTAATACACTTGATGAGATCATAATAGTAGCAATAGATGACGAGAGCCTCCAGGAACTTGGTAGGTGGCCCTGGCCTAGGGACCACTTTGCTAGGGCTATAAATTATCTAAACCAGAGCTCAGTAATTGGAATAGATATCTCTTTTTTTGAGCCCGCAGAAGGAGATTCTGAATTAGCCGATTCTTTCAAGGCAGTTAATGTCGTCTTGGCCATGGAATATACATCCTTCTCCTATAAAAATGGGGAGCTGTATGGGGAGAGCTTGCTTAAACCAACCACAACTCTGGGCACCTTAGGTGTGGATTTTGAGACAGGCTTTGTTAACCTTTACACAGACTCAGATGGTGTGACGAGATCTTTTAATCCTCATATATCCGGTATCGAAGACTACGACCACATCTCTATGGTTGTTGTTGGTGAATACCTTGGAATCACTCCCGACCTTGGAAGCTCCAGAATGCTGATAAACTTCTTTGCTCCCCCAGGAGAATATGAGTACATATCATTTTCTGACGTCTACAACAATATTATAGACCCTTCATACTTCAAGGGCAAAATTGTTCTTATTGGTGCCACTGCTGCAGATCTCCATGACGATGTTATAACTCCTATATCCAACCAAGCTATGCCTGGTGTTGAGGTAAATGCCAATCTTGTACAGTCTATACTCACGAGGGACTTCCTATATTATCAGGACGATTTTTCTGCTATAGGAGTTATATTCCTTTTTGCCCTGCTCGCAGGCTTTTTACTATTCAGATTTAGGATACATATAGCTACTGTCCTTTTGGCAGTGCTTGCTATAGCCTACATCTTCTTTTCCATCTATACTTTTGATTCAGGAATCATCATGAATATACTCTACCCGCTACTTTCCCTAACGTTGGTCTACATCACTCTTGTTGTGATATACTATCTGACAGAGGAAAGGAGTAGGAAGTGGATAACTTCGATCTTTGGAAAGTATGTTTCACCTGTGGTAATAGACAACCTTATAAAAAATCCTGATTGGATAAAACTGGGAGGGGAGAAGAGGACTATAACCGTTTTCTTCTCTGACATAAGAGGATTTACCTCTATATCAGAGAGACTTGATCCTGAGGAGCTAGTCCATCTCCTAAACGAGTACTTAACCGAGATGACCTCGATAATAATAAAGGATCAGGGGCTTGTTGACAAGTATATGGGTGACGCTATCATGGCCTTTTGGGGAGCACCTCTAGAGCAGCCCAATCACACAGAGTTAGCATGCTCAAGTAGTCTGGAGATGATAGATAAGCTCGAAGAGCTCAAGAAGAAATGGAAAAAAGAGGGAATACCATCTTTTGATATTGGAATAGGTCTAAACAGTGGTGATGCTATTGTGGGCAACATGGGCTCCTTAAAAAGGTTTGACTACACTGCAATTGGTGACAATGTCAACCTTGCCTCCCGGATGGAAGGCCTTAATAAGATCTATGGTACTAATATAATAATAACCGAAAATACCCACAAGGTTGTCAAAGATAAATTCGAGACTAGAAAGCTTGATGCTGTTAAAGTATTGGGGAAGAAGAAACCAATCCTAATCTATGAACTCCTCTCACAAAAGGACAGATTCAGCAAAAAGCAGGGAGATTTTGTCAGGCTCTATGAGGCTGGCCTTGAACTTTATTTTAAGAAGAATTGGAAGCCAGCTATCAAATCCTTCCAGGATGCTGTTAAGCTCATGGAGGATAATGCCTCCCATATATTTATAGCACGCTGTCAGGAATTCTTAAAGAATCCGCCCTCTAGAGATTGGGATGGCGTATGGGAGATGGAAACCAAATAATACTGCAATCATCAAAGGATATTTATCTTCTCTTTTTTCTAAGGATGACCAATATTAGTACTATCATTGCTAATAAAGATATAGCCTCAAATCCAGGTGTCTTCTCCTCCTCATATATCTTCAGCCATTTCTGGATAACAAAATCAACATAAGGTGATAACTCTGTTATTAGATTATATGCATAATCCCACTTGCCATCTCCATCACTATCTATAAGATAAGTATTGTTTTCCCTTCCAACGATTGTCTGATTCCCTGTTGCATCATTATAAAATACATCCCAAGTATTGTTACTGTTAAGATCAATTAGTTCTCCTATGATTATATCATCGATTGGATGTACATCTATTAAAACTGTATAAGTTGTTATCCCCGAAATAGCATTGTTTATATCCTCTGCATATACAGTTATAAGGTATTCATTATAGGTTGACCAACTATGGTTTTGAGTAGTTGTAGTACCATTTGTTAAGTATTCTGTGGTTGTATTGGTGTCGTCACCCCAGTCAAAAACGTACCTAATAGTATCGTTATCTAAATCTGTTGAAACTACATCATAATCAAGTGATGTTTGTTTATGTCCAAATGTTGGACCATCCAATGTTGGTTGTGTAGGCGGATTGTTTGGTATGGTAATATATACTGTGGCTGTATCAGTATGTGTACTTCCTTCGTTATCATATACCCTTAGCGTAACTGTATATTCCCCTATTGCTTCATAGGTATGGTTTGGATTTACCCCCAAATCTTCATGCCATGTATCTTCATTGAAAAACTTCCAATCATACCGGACAATAGACTCACCATTTTCATCGTTATCTGTACTATTTGTTCCATCGAACTCGATTTCTTCATCTACAAATCCATAGTATGGTCCACCAGCATCAGCAGTTGGATCATTTTGTGATGACGACGGGGGTGGTAGACTTTTAGATGAAAAACTCCATACAGGACTTTCATTAGATGCACTATGATTATCCCATGCTATAATCTTCCAGTAATAGATTCTTCCGAGATCTAATGTTCCAGGATCATAAGTGTTATTTGATTGATTACTGGAGACTTTTGGTGGAGATGAATCAGTTCCAAAGTAAACATCGTAGGTGAGAGTGTCACCTGGATCCAGATCGCTGCAATTCCAACTAAGGTCAGTATTGACCGCTATTTCTGAGGCGCCATTATCTGGTACAGGATTACTAGGGGAATTTGGAGGATCATTCACATCACCCACCGTTATACTAACCGTAGCAACATTAGACGTAGCACCATCATCATCATCCACCTCATAAGTAAAACTATCAGAGCCAAAATAATTCAAATCAGGCGTATAAGTAACCACACCAGTTGTCGCATTCACACTCGTAACACCATCAGACACACCACTAACAATAACAACAGACGTAGGATCAACCGAACCATCAACATCATAATCATTCGCCGTGACATCGATATCAACCGCTGTATCCTCAGGAGCCGAAGCAGAATCATTATTTGCTATTGGTGGTATATTACAATTTGTATCCTCACTGTCTACATTGTTAGAGGGGTAAGGGTCATAAGTATCATTGATGGCGGTAGCATTATTGGTAATTATACCCATAGTACCACTATCAACAGTGATATTAATAGTGATTGTTTCTGTGTTTCCAACATCAATCGAAGAAAAAATCCACCAGTAAGTTGGATCGCTGCTACCGTTTGCTGTTGGATTAGCGTAATTAAATGTGACACCTGAAGGAAGAGTGTCGGTAATATTTACATTCTCTGCAGAATGGGGGCCATTGTTAGTTACGTTAAGAGTATATGTTAAATATCCTCCAGCATTAATAGGATCTGGATCGTCGGTTTTTACTATGCTAATATCAGCTTTCGATAGATCAGCATCAAAGAAAAAATCAGATCTGTCATGGGCCGATGTTTGGTGTATAGTAGGATCTTCATTATCAGTTGCCCATGTAAAATATAAACTACTTGGATTAGTAATATTCGCTAACCGAACATATAAAGATACGTTATGTCCTGCTATATTATAACCTACTACACTGGTATTTGTAATAGCTGCAGGATGGTTACTTGCCCAAGGAGAATATTCACTAAATAATCCATCATTATCAATATCATTTACGAGATATATTTCACCATGGCCATCGCCTCCATTATTTGGAGTATCTTCCAGTAATAGGATATATTCTGCCTCAATGACATTCCCTCCACTCCAACCCATATTGTGAGGGATATCAGTATCAATGAAGATTTTATATCTAGAATCAGGTTGGACAGAAAAATTTGCATATCCAAAAAGTTCCAATTTAAAATAAATATATTCATTATCTACATTATAATAAGCATATTGAACGTCTTTATAATCATCTGAAGTACCATCCTCATTTGGGTCTGTATCAAAAAGAATCCAAGTAGTTGGCCAAGAATGGGCAGACATTGTTGCAAACGGAGCAGAAATCGTGTAAGAGTTACTATTTTTAGAAAAAGTCTGAGTTGAAGAGAGAGTATCATTAATTATAGGTGTATCATTCGTAGTAATAACATTAAAAGTTGCATCATCAGAAGCTGTCATATTTCGTGTATTTTCTGCAGTGAAAGTAATAGTTTCTTCTCCATACCAATAACGATCTTGCAAAGTAATTGTAGCTATTCTAGCAACGATTGAAACATTAAGATAAGTGTTACCTGAGTATGTCCAAGAAATATCAGCATCAGCATCTTCTACATCCGATACATAGTCATCTAAATTGATTGTAGCAAAAGTACTGCCTTTGACAATAGATTGATCTGGAATATCTGTAACCACTGGAGGAGGATTCGGTTCTTCCTCAGTCGTAAATACCCATTCTGGTCCTTTAGCAGAGGCTTCTTTATCATCCCATGTCATTACCATCCAGTAATATGTAATATTATAACTAATCATACCAGGATTATAGCAGGTATCAGACTGATTATATATCATCAAAGGCGGGGGACTCGTCGTACCAAAGTAGACATCATAGGTTACCGGGTCATCATCTGGATCACCGCCTTTCCAGCTTAAATCAACATTGATACTTACATCTGATGTGACATTAGAAGGTGATGGATCAAAAGATATAAAAGGAGGGAAATTTTGGATTGCATTAAAAATATGAAAATCAACTAAATATGTATTCTCTGACCCTATTAAAATAGTATGATTTTTAATAGGTATTAAATCATTATCTACATAAAAATAGCCTGTTTTCCCTTCATATC
>CP070724.1:155735-175881 GCA_020350825.1 Thermoplasmatales archaeon
ATTATTAATTACAATATTATTTGTAGAACTTGACAAACTAATAGTACCATCCCCCTGGGTATCATTAATTGTATTATTTGAAATATAATTATTATGACTATCTATTAACTCAAAAGCATGATACCGATTATTATCGAAACTGTTGTTCGTCAGCGTATTATTGTTTGAACGTTCTAGAAAAATATTATCGTAATTTGTAGTAATATTATTATTTGATATATAATTTTTATATGAGTTGATTAAATGAATTGCACGTTTGTTTCTAATGAACACATTATCAATTATTGTAGTATGATTTCCATAAGAGAGTATACCATTACATTTTGGATGAGTGGGTTTTCTAGTATCCATTGTAAATTCTTTTACAATTACCCAATCTGCATTAATAACAAGCATATCCCCTGGGTCATTCGAAACAATATAAGTGTTATATCTGCTTTCACCTATAAGCGATAATTGTTTGTTTATATGAAGATGTTCATTATATTCTCCGTTATATACAAAAACCGTGTCCCCATCACTCGCATTATCAATGGCATCCTGAATCCTACTATAGTTACCTGTTCCACTACCGCCAACGTATAAGATATTTCCATCATAGAATGTTGGTATAGTTGATTTCTTTTCAATTATAGTACCAGTTGAAGGAATAACACTCACACTAACAAACAAGAGTATAACAACAACTGCTAAACTCTTCTTAATATAAGTTGTTTTCATATTTTAAACCTTCATATATTTATTTAATGGATGTCATGTTTTTTCCTATTCAGGATTTATCCCTTTGGCTTTAGCATATAGACTAAATCCCATAAACTTGCATGCAGGAAATTGATACCCGTCAAAATATGAAATCCAAAGACCTGTAAACCCAATCATTAGCAGAGCAATATCTTGATAATCACAGATTTCCCAACGACCTAGTAGTCCAGTTGAGGTGAGATTTGGATTTTGATGAACAGGAAAAGAATCACTAAGACCAGCAAATACTACTGGTGCGATTTTTAGAGGTATCAAATAATGAAGAGGCCATCCCTCGATTAATGCCCCATACATGGCCCCTAGCATTAAAGCAAGTATTAATAATGGACCAAACTCAAAAGGAGGATCACCAACAGGATACCAAGGAAAGATTTGAAACAGGGTATCAAGAGTAAATAAAATTCCAAGAAGTACGGCATAGCCTACTGCTGCTCCGTATTCAATCATAAATGTGAGCGGTCCGTAGAAAATGTTATCTACTGCACCTCCCTGAACAAGGCAGAGTACATTTTCTTTCCATTCTGATTCATCCCTAAAGAAAAAGGTCCTTTGTAATCTCTCTATAAGCTGATTGTATTGTCTCCTTCCCTGTTCCCCATTGATTAGTTCTACTACCTTATCAACAGTCATTGATTTCGGGATTAATCCTAAGCTGTTCAATATTCTAGAAATTGTATCATAATCAGTGTCGTCCATTAAGGTAAAGAGCTTCTCTGCATCTTTTGAGGATACTTCTTTTTCAATTTCTTCAACACCTTCAAATGTAAAATATCTACAGGTAAGAGTTACCGTTTTATCCTGTGGTTTTATGATAATCGTATTTATCCTTGATATGGTACTTACATCAGCGTTGATAGATGGTGCAAAAGCAAGCCCAATGAACAAAAGGATAACAGCAACTACTACTACTTTCTTAATGAGGTTATTTCTTTCCAAATTCTTTCCCCCTCTATGTATTAATAATGCACTTCTGATATATTTGTTTATCCCTGCTAAAGGGTAGCATTTAAATACTCAAGCATCTATAGATATACTGGGGAGGAATAAAGTGAAGCATGTCATCCCGATACTCGTAGTCCTGTTACTTCTTTCATCTGGTTTTGTAGGTGTGAGTGTTATTCCATCAATTGGCACAGTAGAACAAGAGTACAGACCCCTCGATATTGGTTGTAGCAGTGTTGAACTTTATAATGGAAGAAACGGCTGGAATCACACATTTGGAGGCGTTTCCTATGATGAGGGCTATTCGGTTCAGCAGACCAGTGACAGCGGCTACATAATCACAGGAGCCACTTTGTCATTTGGTGCAGGAAACTGGGATGTTTGGCTGATTAAAACAGACTCCAGTGGAAGCGAACAATGGAACCGGACTTTTGGAGGAAGCAGTTATGATAGAGGCTCTTCGGTTCAGCAGACCAGTGACGATGGCTATATAATTGCAGGAGCCACATATTCATATGGTCTAGGGGATTTTGATGTTTGGTTGATTAAAACAGATTCAGTTGGAAACGAGGAATGGAACTATACATTTGGAGGAAGCAGTGATGACCGGGGCTATTCGGGTCAACAGACGAGTGATGACGGCTATATAATCTCAGGATATACAGACTCATATGGTGCAGGAGATTCTGATGTTTGGTTGATTAAAACAGATTCAAATGGAATTGAAGTCTGGAACTCTACATTTGGAGGAATAAATTATGATAGAGGTTTTTCGGTTCAGCAGACGAGTGACGGAGGCTACATAATCACAGGATACACAGTCTCATATGATACAGATGATACTGGTTGTGATATTTGGTTGATTAAAACAGATTCAAATGGAATTGAAGAATGGCATCAGACATTTGGGGGAACCGGCGTTTCTAATAAATTTGATATGGGTTATTCGGTTCAGCAGACGAGTGACGGAGGCTTCATAATCACAGGAGATACAGAGATATATTTTGTAGCTAAGTCGGATGTTTGGCTGATTAAAACAGATTCAGTTGGAAACGAAGAATGGAACCACACATTTGGAGGATCTGGAACTGATAGAGGCCGTTCGGTTCAGCAGACGAGCGATAGAGGTTACATAATCACAGGATGGGCATGGTCATTTAGTGTAGTAGATCCAGATATTTGGTTGATTAAAACAGACTCCAGTGGAAACGAAGAATGGAATTATACCTATTTATATGGAGAAAACAGTGGTGATTGGGGCTATTCGTGTCAACAGACTAATGACGGCGGTTACATAATTGCAGGAGCCATAGCATCATACATTGGAGAAGGTACTGATGTTTGGTTGATTAAAATTGCAGGTGAAAATCACCTACCAAATCCACCAATTATAACTGGTCCAATAAATGGTAAAATCTGGGTTTTGTATGAATATAACTTCTCATTATCTGATCCTGATGGTGATAATATTAGTTTCCGTGTTGATTGGGGTATTGGCGGTCCTAGTAAATTGCATGGACCATTTGCTTCTGGTACAATAGTTCCTCTAAATTATTCTTGGCGTAGAAGAGGGACTTATATCATCCGAGCACAAGCTATCGACGTTTATGGTGCTGAAAGCGACTGGGGTTATCTTGAGGTCACTATGCCGATGAACCAGCAAACAACATTTAGTAGTTGGTGGTTCATGAGGTTCTTGCAGAGTCATCCACGGATGTTTCCAATACTAAGACAGTTGCTAGGGTGGTATACGTAGGATGAAGAAATACATCATCCCGATATTGATAGCCCTACTATTGTTGTCTTCTGGTTTTGTGGGTATGTCAAATACAGTAAAAGAAAAACATATTTCTGATAAAGATATTAATCTTAATAGTTATGATTCCTCAGAGATATTCAATCATAGATATGAATCATTACCAGATGACTTTGAAATTACCACCGTTAAGACAAGTATTGATATTAACCACCAACAGGTTGTTAATACGGGTCCGATGGATTCTCCATGGCCAATGTACTGTCACGATACACGGCATACAGGACGTAATCCTTATAGTACAGTTAATACTTGGGATGAAATATGGCGATTTAAACAAGATGCAAATGATTATGTAAGAGGTTCACCAGTCATCGGTGATGATGGGACTATTTATTTCGGAGGAATGGATTTTTACGCTCTATATCCAAATGGGTCTCTTAAGTGGAAGTATGATGATTTGAGTTTTTATGTTTGGTCTGCTCCAGCTATTGATGAAAATGGCACAATATATGTTGATGACCTTGATGGATACTTTTATGCAATTAATCCTGATGGCACATTAAAATGGAAATATTGTGTTGAAGGTGATATATTTTCTTCACCTGCAATAGGCAATGATGGAACAATCTACTTTGGTAATGAGGTTGGTTATCCACTTGGTGGATACATCAATGCTTTGTACCCTAATGGCACGGTAAAATGGAGATATAAAACAGGGCATGTTGTATACTCGTCACCTGCAATTGGGGATGATGGAATTGTATATTGTAGTTCCCACGATACCTATCTTTATGCATTATATCCGAATAATGGAACTTTGAAATGGAAGTATAAAACTGGTCATTGGATACGAACAAGCCCATGTATTGCTGATGATGGTACTATATATATTGTTTCACTTGATGACCACCTTCATGCTGTAAATCTTGATGGTTCTTTGAAGTGGAAAACAAACATGGGCGAAGGTGGAACATCTCCCACGATTGGACAAGATAATACAATTTATGCTGGATATAGAACCCTTCATGCTATATACCCAACCAATGGTTCGGTGAAGTGGACATTCGATGTTTCTGGTAAAATCAAAGGAAGTACCCCTTGTCATTCTTTAGAGGACACTATTTATTTTGGTAGTGGCAGTTGGCTGTATGCTGTGAACTCTGATGGTACTTTGAAATGGCGAGAGAAGATTACAAATGAGTTTATTGATTCTGCTCCTGCTATCGGTGAGGATGGTACTGTATATGTAGGTTCTGCTGCATCAGATGGTGGTTATTCTCTCGGTTATCTCCATGCCTTTGGCATAGGAAAGTTAGAAGCAGATGCAGATGGTCCACATTATGGTTTAATCAATAACCCTATGCAATTCTCTGGTTTAGCCCGTGGTGGGTATCAACCTTATAGTTGGCTTTGGGATTTTGGCGATGGCAACACCTCGGATGAACAGAACCCCACACACACTTATACTTATCCAAGTAACTTCACAGTAACATTGACTGTCACCGATAATAGTAGTAATACCTCAGATGATTCAACTTGGGCGTGGATACAAGCATCTAACGACCCGCCAGATAAACCAAGCATAAACGGTACGATAAATGGAGCGGTAGGAGTAGAATACGATTATACTTTCCTTACTACAGACCCAGATGGGAATGATATTTGGTATGGTGTATCATGGGGTGGGCCAGCCATACGTATTTATGGACCGTATCTTTCAGGAGAAGAACTAATACTGTCGCATAGTTGGTCTGAAAAAGGGTCTTATACTATTGAATGTCATGCATTTGATGTCTACGGTGAGTTAAGCGAAACTGCTACACTAGAAGTCACTATGCCGATGAACCAACAAACACAGAATGTGTGGTATCTGCGGTGGTTGGAGAGGTTTCCACGATTACAGAAGATACTCGATGTTTTGAGGTTGAATCTTAGATAAAGAAGTTAGTATAAAACTACGGATTGAATCAAATGAACTGTAGAAAGTGCAATAAGAAATTATCCCAAGATGAAGAACAGAATAGAATCTGTTTTGAATGTTTGTATGATGCAAAAGATAACTTGCCTAATATTATTGATGCCTGAGCCTATAGATTTTATGTTGGTACGTTCTGAATATTTTCAGCGTAACATTTACAAATGTATGTATAACTGAGTTACTATGGGGGGGAGATGTTTTCAGATATGTAACGTTTAGGGCTTGGTAACGGTTTGTACCAGTATTGTAACACTATTATAGGATAGTTGACCCATAGATATATGTAGTAACCGACATGGAACATTTGCTTTACGTAACTGTCTCATAGCTACTACAGGGCATATCTACTACGGTACTGTACCGTATAGTAGCATAGGACGGTTTAGAGCGGTGTGTGTACCGTACCATTATGTACTGTATAGTAGGCTGTTTGTATAGAAAAGTATCTTTTAAATTGCTTTTACATTTCAATAATAACGAATTATACTCAATATACACACATTTTGTTGTAAATTTTAGGAAACATTTATATATGAGATGTTATAATAGTATAAGTAGAGGTGATGGGACCTCAATTTTATAGGGGAGAACACCACCAAAATAATTAGAGGAATTAAAGTGAAAATGAAAAACTCGAAAAGTCAAGAAAAAAGTGCAGAAACCAGGATCCATAATCGGGGTTCATCCATAAAAGAATATAGTGGAGGTAACGAAAATGTTTGACGTAGAAATAATAAAGAAAATAAATAGAGACGCAGAAAAAAGGGAGCTAGAAGAGCTCAAGGAAATAATTCGAAAATTGAAATCTAAAGAGATAGATATTGAAGAAGATGATACAAATGCCTGAAGAAAATAATAAGAAAACAATTGAAGCAACAGTACTGAAGCTCAAAGGGCGATTATATGAAATAATCTATGATCCCGACACAGATGAAGCAAAATTTGCTAGTTTTAATGAGGAAAGTGGAGAAATCGAACTGACTAACCAGGTCGAAGATGATAATATAATCTACAAACCTTTGATTGATAAGTTTGTTCAGGTCAAGGCAGTGATATTTCCAACAAAACCTGAACCATATGAATCTGAGGAGAAACTCCTCCAAGATATTAAGGCTCATATCCATAAATACATAGATATATCTGAAGAAAACGAAAAGATATGCACTTGGACGATTCCAACATTGTGGCTGTATGACAAGTTGGATATGATGATTCCTTATCTTAGAGCGCTTGGTGATACTGGTTGTGGAAAATCAAGGTTTCTAGATGTGGTAGGTGGTATATCTTATAAACCGATGATGGTTGGAGGTTCGGTTACAACTGCCATTATGTTCAGGGTAGCAGAGAAATGGAAGGGGACAATGATTATTGACGAGGCTGATTGGAAGAACACTGATGAATTTTCAGGGGTAATCAAGATAATTAATTGCAACGAACCAAATAGACCAATATTGCGGTGTAACAGTGATAATTATAACGATATTCAAGTCTTTGACTCATGGTGCCCCCGAATATTTGCAACAAGACGCAACTTCAAGGATGTAGCTGCTGAGTCAAGAATGCTTACCGTTCAAATGAAGGAGACTTCTAGAGATGATATTCCTATTGCCTTGGACAAGGAGTTTCACGAAGAGCAATCAAAATTGAGGAATCAACTGTTATCATATAGATTAAGGAATTGGAGTAGGGTCAATTCAGGTATCAAACCTACAATTGATTTGACGGGTTTGGAGCCTCGTTCAAAACAGTTAATCAATCCCATTGCAATTGTGTTTAATCATAGGGAGGATATTTTGGGTCAACTGAGCGGTTTACTTCGGACAAGGCAAAAAGATTTGATTAAGGATAGGGCAGTAACTGATGACGGAGTTGTAATAAACGCATATCTGGAGATAATAAATGAAGGGAAGCCATGCATTACTCCTACCGATATATCGAATTTGGTGCGAACCCAAGGCCCAGAATATGAGAATATAACACCTCGGAAAATTGGCCATATTATGAAGTCTCTTGGATTTGAAAATGAAATCAGGGCAATCGAGGGACATTCGCATAGATGTTATGTTTACGATGAAAATTTATTAAATACGCTGAAGAAGAGATATTCACTAAAACTGATGGAATGTAAAGAGTGTACCCTGGAGCCGAATGGTGGTGCATCTGAAGAGGGATCATCGAAATTACGGAAATTACGGAAATTACGGTTTACAGAGATATGGCAACGGATAAGAGGTCGAAAAGAAGGAGAGAATGGAGGAAGAGCGAGCTAAATATCAACTGTTCTGTGAGAGGTGATTGGAGAGAAAATATCGGCATATATGGGTATGGGGAATAATATTAAACATAGATAAAAATAGATAAAACACCATCTCCCTATACCTGTATAGCCGTAATTATCGTAATTACTGTAATTTTCTCAACTAATCAATAGTATCTGGAGCGATTATTGTGATAAACCTTCTGAATTCAGTTACCAGATGTGTAAGGTACTAAGTTGTGTTGATAGGAAAAGAAGATGTTAAGGTTGATTAATGTTAAATAGCGTAGGGGGATAATTTAATATAGTTTTATACGCATTCATGCGCATGAAAAAGAAACCTTTGAATCTATTAGTTGATGTAGAATTAGTGAAGAAAGCAAGAGAGCATGGTCTGGTTATTAGTAAGTTTTTAGAGAACAAACTACAGGAGTATTTCTCATTCATTGATGCAGTAAGTAAAGTAAAAGTATCTGAAGTGGGCTCGGAGAGATTTGAACTCTCGACCTCCGCCATGTCAAGGCGACGTCATAACCACTAGACCACGAGCCCTTTTAATCAAACTATTACAAGTGAAGTTTATTGGTTTGTACGTTCTATATTGTTCAATCTCAGAATTTATAGTGGTTTTTAAATGTTTCACTTTCTGTTTGTCAAAGTTTCAATCCGTTATATTTTGGAATGTGAAATTTAATATGCAAAAAGTTGTTTCATGGCCTCACAATAACTGTATTGGAGTAAAAATATGGAAGCTATTATTCTCGCCGGTGGATTTGGTACTAGGCTTAGACCACTAACGTATACAAGAGCAAAAGCTCTACTGCCCATACTAAATAAACCAATGATTCACTATTTGATTAATATGTTACCCAAGGAAGTTGATAAGGTTATTTTAGCTGTAAATTACAGAAAAGATCAGATTGAAGAGTATCTCAAAAACAATAACTTTGGAAAAGAAATAATAGTTAACGATGAACCAGAGCCTTTAGGTACTGGTGGTGCTGTAAAATTTGCGGAAAAACATGTCACAGGATCTTTTCTTGTATTAAATGCCGATATTATATGTTCTTTGAATCTCGATAACATGATAGATTTTCATGAAAAGAAAAACGCTGTATCTACAATCTCTCTTTGGCGTGTAGAAAATGTCTCTGAATTTGGTGTAGTAGATATGAAAGACGATGGAAATGTAATTGGTTTTGTAGAAAAACCGAAACCCGAGGATGCACCATCAGATCTTATAAATGCTGGTGCCTATTTTTTAGAACCAAAGGTTTTAGACTATATAGAGACAGGTCGTTTGGTTTCTATGGAGAAAGAAATATTTCCACAGATTATTACAGATACAGAAAAATTTTTTGGGTTTGAGTTCAAAGGGTACTGGATAGATGTAGGTAGAATACAAAGTTATATTGATGCTAACAAACTCCTTCTGAAGAATCAAAAGTTAAAATACTATGAAGGAAATGATTGTGAAATTGATGGGGAACTTTCTAAGTCTAGCATCGGAAGTAATGTTTTTATTGGAAATAACGCAAACTTAGGGTCTACAATTGTATTTGATAATGTAAAAATTGGGAAAAATGTTGTATTAAATAATTGTGTAATTGGAGAAAATTGTAGAATAGGGGATCATTCAAATCTTAAAAATTCGGTTGTTGGTGACAATGAAATAGTTATTGAAAAAACAGTTTTAGATAATAAGATGGTTTGGGATCAACCTGTTCCTCATGGATATCCAAAAAAACAAATAGGCAATGTAATAGGGGAATAATAAAATCTATATGAGGTGTTAAGTTACGCTATTTTGTTGTGGGTGTTTAAGATGACAAAATTATTTGGTACAAATGGCATAAGAGGCGTTGTTAATAATGATATGAACTGTGAGCTTGCCCTGGGAATCGGTAAAGCATGGGGTACATATCTTAAAAGGACGGTTGCAAAACCAAAAATTGCTATAGGAACAGATGCAAGATTGTCAAATGATATGTTAAATACTGCAATTACTTCAGGACTACTTTCGACAGGTTGTGATGTTGTTGATGTAGGTTTAGTACCTACACCCACCTTACAGTACACGGTTAAAGAAAAAGATTTTGATTCAGGCGTGATAATTACAGCTTCTCATAATCCACCTCACTTTAACGGTATCAAAGGAGTTGCTAGTGATGGAACAGAATTTTCTAAAAATGTAGAAGAAGCAATAGAGAAGATATATTTCGAAAAAAACTTTTCATTAGCCAATTGGGGGGATGTTGGAAAGCATTCAACTTGGGATGGATCCATTGATCTCTACATAAATGGAATATTATCGACTGTTGATGTTGATCTCATAAGAAAACAACGGTTTCATGTTGCTCTTGATTGTGGTAATGGGGCGGGTAGTGTAGTCACTCCAACCCTTCTTGAAAAATTAGGCTGTACCACTATAGAGCTTTTTTGTGAACCAGACGGAACATTTCCCGGGCACAATTCAGAGCCCCTTCCTGAAAACCTTGGGGAACTAATAAAAACTGTCAAGGAATCAGATGTTTCTTTTGGTATGGCCCAAGATGGAGATGCAGATAGAGCAATATTTATAGACGAGAATGGAACGTACATATGGGGTGATAAAACTCTCTCACTTGCAGGAAAATATATAACAGAGGAGAATAAAGGAGGTATATCAGTTACTCCTGTGACAACATCGACTTGTTTTGAAGATACAATACAAAATAGCGGTGGAGAGTTGATTTACACACGAGTTGGATCGCCTATTGTAGCAAGAGTGATGATGGAGAGAAACGCAGTATTTGGTGGAGAGGAAAATGGTGGCCTTATTTTCCCTGAATTACAATATTGCCGTGATTCAGCAATGTCCCTTGCAATAATCCTAGAAATACTTGCAAAAGAGAAGAGATCATTATCGGAATTAATTGCAGAGATACCAAACTACGAAGTGTATAAAACAAAGATAACATGTTCAAATGATAAAAAAGAAGTGATTATGAGAGCATTGGTCGATAAAGTAAAGGATAACAAAGACGTAATAAAAATTGATGAGACTGATGGTGTCAAACTTTATGTAAAGGGCGGATGGATTTTAATGCGCCCCTCTGGAACAGAACCTATTTTTAGAGTATATGTCGAATCAAAAGATAAGCATCAAGCGGAGCAGTTGGCACTTAATTACAAAAAAATCGTGGAAGACATGATCCAAAGCATGAATACAACATAGCTTTCAACAATATAACACGACAACAGTTAGGTAAATCTTATAAATAAGAAGAGTATACGCTATCAAACCCTTAAAAAGAATATGAAAAAGAATAAATACTAAATTGAAATGTAGTTAATTGGAGGTAAAATTATGGCAGATAAACCACATATGAATATGGTAATTATCGGTCACGTCGATCACGGAAAATCAACATTAGTTGGACAGATATTGCTTCAAACCGGACAGTTCCCTGCACACATGGTCGAAAAATACAAAGAAGAGGCAGAAGCAAAAGGAAAAGGAAGTTTCGCTCTTGCATGGATATTTGATAATTTAAAAGAAGAGCGGGAGAGAGGACTTACAATAGATGTAGCCCATAAAAGATTTGATACAGATAAATTCTATATCACAATTATTGATGCTCCTGGTCATAGAGACTTCGTAAAGAATATGATTACTGGAACGTCCCAAGCTGATGCTGCAATTCTTGTTATAGCAGCTCCAGAAGGAATAATGGCTCAGACGAAAGAGCATATGTTTCTTGCAAGAACTCTTGGCGTTAAACAGATGATTATTGCAATCAACAAAATGGATGATACAAAACCACCCTATGATAAAAACAGATATGAGACAGTAAAAAGCGAGGTTGAAAAACTTGCAAAAAGCGTTGGTTACAAAGAAGATCAATTACAATATATTCCTATATCTGCATTTATAGGTGACAATGTCAAAGAAAAAGGTAAACTTGACTGGTGGAGTGGGGACACCGTTTTAAAATCAATTGACAACTTCACTCTCCCTGAAAAACCGACTCAGCTGCCACTCAGATGGCCAGTTCAAGATGTTTATACCATAAAGGGTGTAGGAACAGTTCCTGTTGGAAAGGTAGAATGTGGGATTATGAAGCCCGGACAACAACTCATATTCAAACCGAGTACAAAACCTGGTGGAGTAAACGGGGAAGTAAAAACCATTGAAATGCATCATGAGCAAATATCTCAAGCAGTACCCGGTGACAACGTCGGTGTTAATCTGAGGGGTGTTAACAGAAACGACATCAGAAGAGGTGACGTTGCAGGACCAACGAACAGTCCACCAACAGTCGCAAAATCATTTACCGCACAGATCATGGTGTTAAACCATCCATCTGTGATAACGAAAGGATATACACCAGTATTCCACTGTTACACTTCACAGGTAGCCTGCAGATTTGAAGAGATACAAAAGAAACTTGATCCAAAAACAGGACAGGTAAAAGAAGAAAATCCTGACTTTATTAAAACCGGTGACGCAGCAGTAGTAAAGATTGTACCAACTCGACCAATGGTTATTGAACCTTCAAAGAAAATTCCACAACTTGGAAGGTTTGCGATTAGAGATATGGGACAAACTGTAGCTGCTGGTGTTTGTTTAGATGTAGAAGAAGCAAAATAAGCTTCTTTTTATTTTTTATTTCGACATAAGAATAGGGAGTACAAAGGATGCCAGCACAGAAAGCACGGATATCACTTACCAGTACAGAATCAAAAAAACTTGAGGAAGTTTGTAGTCAAATAAAGATGATTGCGGAAAGGACCGGTGTTGCAATACGTGGACCTGTTCCATTGCCAACAAAACACCTTAGAGTTCCATGTAGAAAATCTCCTGATGGGGAAGGAACAGAAACTTGGGACCATTGGGAAATGAGAATACATAAAAGACTTATTGATTTAGATGCAAGTGACAGAGTACTACGTCAGCTCATGCGTATACAAGTACCAGATGGTGTTCATATTGAGATTGTTTTAAAATCTTAGAAAAACTCTATTTATTAATCTCTAATACACTTTATATTAGTTGATAATATGCTGAGGTAGCAAAGCCCGGCCTACCGCGCCGGCCTTGAGAGCCGGTTCTCCGCAAGGGGATCGGGAGTTCGAATCTCCCCCTCAGCGCTATCAGTTATTGGGCGTGTGGCCTAGCCTGGATATGGCACTGGCCTTCTAAGCCAGGGATCGCGGGTTCGAATCCCGCCACGTCCGTTCCATATTTCATAGATTATTTTGTACAATAAATAGATTTATAAAAATTATTTTTCAGTTTTACGTTATAACTATTGCTTCTTCGCAGATTCCATCAAACCAAAAGTGGGCAGTGTAAAGTTTAATCAGTTTGGTTCTATATAAACCAAATTCCCCTTCAAATCCTGTTACTATGATTGTGTGTTTTGTATTAAAAAAGGTTTCATTTCCGTTTTCTTTTATAGTTGTTGAATAGAAAAATTTTTTCAGAATTGGTAATTGAGGTATATTTTTGGTATACTTAATCATGAATGTTAAATCTTTAACATTTATGGAAATATTAGGAAATATAAAATGAAAAATTCTATTACCAAGAATCTCTTCTATAAATTTAACCTTTAAAAAGGGTCCATCTATTAGAGAAATTTCAGTGACAAATAAAAGTGGTGAAATTGGGCCAACTGTCGAAATTTCTGTCTTGTTTTCATCGTTCAAAAGTTCAAAACATTCTTCGGGCATCTTACTTTTAATATCTATTTCTTTTGCAGGAATTAAGCTATCTTTAGCAGCAACTATGCCAACAAGAAAACTTGTCATTATCAATGCTATTACGAATATTCCAATTATTTTCTTTTTCATGATATTCCCCCAAACATATAATTTAAGTAAATATTGATATTTAAATATTTATATCAGATATAAAGTTTTCTACAAAAATAAGTAATTTCAGAATACTATGACCTTATTTTTAAAAAAAGAAAAAGAGACATTGCACGAATAATTAGATTCTTTTTTTTTTAAACATCCAAATTTTTTTCCTTCGAGTACTTCCCGTAAGGAGCCTATCTGTTTTAAACACCCATACGACGATACTTATTGTGACAATAGCAAATATTGAGACATAAATTATTCCAGATATAACTAATAAATAATCATTAAATATTAGGGCTCTTGTCGCCATCATTGGATGTGAAAACGGAATTGCAAAAAGTAAACCTTTCAAAGCAAGAGGTAAAGTATCAAAATCAGCAAACATTGTTATGAACATTGGTATCATCGCAAGCATAGTCACTGGAAAAACTAGAGTCTGCGCGCTCTTATAATTCTTTGCAAATGTTCCAAGGAACATACATAGAGCAAGAGCTGAAATTAATGCAATAAATAAAGATATTCCAACTAAAACAAAATCTTGTGAGGTTAAAATAAGTCCATAATCTGCTAAATTTAGTGCTTCTGACATCTGAAATCCTTGAAAGTAATTCCTCATACCAAACATATATATTACTGCAAAAAGCAATCCAATAAATGCACTTGCCGCAATCTTACCTGTGACAATGCTCGTTCGTTTTACTGGGAGAGTAAGCAGCGTTTCTAATGTTTTGTTTTCTTTTTCGAGGGCCATTGATGAAATAATCATTTGCCCTGCAAAGATTATCAACATCATGATTACAATTGGCATAAATGTAGATTGGGAGGCCAACATACTAGTAATTGCTCCAGGAGAAAGTCCAATTTCTCTATCTTTAAAATATGTAGTATCTATTCTTGATGTAGGCCATAAAGCAATACTGGCATTAATAGTTGTATTGTTTTGTATAAGGATTTTTGATATCTCTTTGTTTAATGATGAAATTGTTCCTTCCACTACTTCGGATGAGACCGCGTCAAACAGTCCTGCTCCTCTCATTATCCAATATACGTCAATTTCTCCACGATTATCATTTAATATATCTCTAGAGAAGTTCTGTTTAATTATAATTAATGCCACTCCCTGTTTTTGTTTAACTTGATCTAAGCCATAAGATTTATCTGCGATATCGGTTGAATTAAAAATTACTTTAGAATTATTATTTAGATATGTTGTTACAATTGTTGATAGATAGTTATTATCTTCGTCTATATATCCTAAAACTGGTTGTTCATCAAATCCTTCTCTTATACCTTCCATAGAACTTCCAATTGAGCCAAATATCAATGCGATGATAATTATTGGTAAAATAGATGCTGGTGTTAACAACTCTCTTAATTCTTTTATTATGATATTACTAAGTGCACTCATTGTACCACCTTTGTAAACACTTCTTCAATGTTATTTGCGTGATACTTTTCCATCAATGCTTTTGGTTTTCCTTCTTCGATAATTTTTCCTTCTGAAATTAAAGCTATTTGATCACATAGGTATTCCACTTCAAGCATGTTATGAGATGAAAGTAAAACAGTTGTTCCTTGCCTTGCAGTGTTTTTTATTATCTTTCTGATTTCTTGGGCATTTATAACATCAAGACCAGATGTTGGTTCGTCTAGTATTGCAAGTTTTGGATTTATCATAAGTGCCCGACCAACAAGCAGACGCCTTTTCATTCCTTTACTATAGGTATCAACTTTATCGTCTATTCTCTCATCAAGATCAGCAATTTCAATTCCTTTTTGAACTATTTCGCGGGTATTTTTTGTTTCAAAAAAATTTGCAATAAACATGAGGTATCTTCTACCTGTAAGATTTTTATATGCACCAGCATCTTCAGGTAGATAACTAATAAACTTTCGAATTTCATCTGGTTTTTTACTTAATTCTAAATCCATTATATTTACTGAACCTGAATTTATTGTAAGAAGTGTTGATATAACTCTTAAAACAGTAGTTTTTCCTGCGGCATTTGGGCCTATAAGTCCAAAGATTTCTCCTTGATTTACATCAAATGATATACCTTTAACAGCTTCAAATGCCCCGTACTTTTTCACTAAATTTTTTACTTCTACTGCTGCCATATTCTTTCTCTTCTTATTGTGTTTTTACTGCCGTACCAAATGCTATGATTTCGGCTGCACCATGCATTGTTTGCGCTGTTGCATATCGCATGCCAACAATAGCATCAGCTCCAAGTTTCTTGGCGTCTTCTATCATTCTTTGCATAGCTGTACGCCTTGATTCTTCCATAAGTTCAGTGTATCCTTTTGCTTCTCCTCCGATTATTGTTCTCCCTACAGCTCTTACGTCTTTTCCCAAATGTTTAGTTTGGACGCAGCTTCCAAAAACTATACCCAATACTTCTGTTACTTCTCTTCCGGGAAGTGTGTCTGTTGTTGCGACCATCATGGTTGCTTACCTCCGTTTTTTATCTTTTCTTTATTTTTAAGGTATTCTCTCTTGATCTCATCTGCTATTTTCCCATCTTCTATAATAAATGCACCTATATATCCGCAGTCTTTACATTCCCATTTTGACCAATCTTGGGGGAGAATCCAATTAATGTTTTTTGATCCACATCTAGGGCAAAATCTCATTCTTATCACCTGTATTCATATCCACATTTAGAACATAGGTATGTTTTACCGTCGAATCTTAACTTTGGATTACCACATTCTGGACAGGTGCCAAGAACTCTTTCTTCCAGCACTCGTATTCGACTTAGCTCTCGTTCTGCAAGCTGTGAAAGGTTAATCCAAGGGTTTTTCTTCCACCATTTCCAGATTTCTTCACCAAGCGTTATTGTTACTTTTTTCATAGTTTCCCTTTATTGTATTGTTTTGATCCAAGCTGCTATATCTTTTATGACCTGTTCTTCTACGTTACCTGCTTGGAGATACTCGGTGTTATTTGGTGCCCCGATTCCTGAGATAAACAGATGATTTAGGTTTTCATAAGTTTGTAACGTCACGTTAACTTCTTCTTCAAACGACTCATTCCATCTCATAAAATCTTCTTTAACAGTAACTTGGTAATCTCTTTGTCCTTGAAGAATGAGCATTGGTATGCTTAAATTCTCGGCTGTCTCAACTGGATCATATTCTGATAATTCTTCCCAATATGCTTTTGGTGCACCAAGGACAAATTCATCTTCGCTGATATTCAATTCTTTCACTTTTGTTACCTCCTTTTCAAGTGCTGCGATCTGTTCTGCCTCGTTTTCATCAATGATGCCGTCAAGATTTGCTAGATATGTTGTTTGATCCAAGATAAGATCCTCAAGTCCTCTTGTAGGAGCTGCAAGAAGTATTAGACCCGATAGTCTATTCTCTTGGGATGCAATCCTTGGTGCAGCCATTCCACCCAAGCTATGTCCGAGAAGAAAGATTCTATTGGTATCAATTTTTTCTGTTATGTTTAATAAATCAACTGATGCAATAGCATCATCGATGATCTCTTCTTGTATGGTAAGATTTGTCAGAGCAGCAGTTTCTTCAGGATATTGTTTAGTGCGTTTTTCATACCGAAGTACTGCGATACCTTGCGATGCAATGCCCCACGCAAGATCCTTAAATGGTTTGTTTGGACCAACTGTTTCATCTCTGTCATTTGGCCCTGAGCCATGTACTAAAATTACAGCACTAAATGGCTCCTCACCCTCTGGAAGTGTTAGCGTTCCAGGTAATTCCCACTTGCCACTACCAATTGTGACATTTATTTCTGTAAATTTATCTTGAATAGCATATTCAGGTGGCTCATAGGTTTCAGAAACATCTGTTGGAACAAATTGAAAGCCAGCTATTTGTGTCATTTCATCATACACAATTCTTATATCAAGAAGACCCAAGGTTGAAAAATTACACGTGACATATACGACTTCATAACCAACCTCTTCAGTTGCTCTGGAACCTACAATCTCTTCAAACTCACCATACGTCGCAATAGTATTTTTCCAAATTATGTCAATTTCTTCAACAGAAATAGAGCTTTTCACTTCATCGTTACTGAGATTATAAAATTCAGCAATATTTTCATCACTTAGAAATTCAACAGCTTGCTTTGCTTGTTGTTCAAGACTAAGTTCTTTAGGCTCATCTTCACCTATGCATCCTGTTAAAGCAGTTCCTATTAATACTACTATTACAAATAGCACTATACATAGTTTATTTTTCATTTGTACTTCTCCCTATGTTGGAATTTGGATAACTAATCCTACAATGATAAGTATTAATCCAATAATAATTGCAATAATTGCCTTCGATCTTGGACCGCCTGGAGCATTGATCCATCGTGCAATATTAGGATTAAAAAATGCACCAATACCAAATAATGTGACACATACTCCTACGATAAGGAGTATTATATTTGTAGTATTCATAACATCTACTTCAGTTTCACTGCAGTTCCATACGCTAGAATTTCTGCTGCTCCACCCATAATTGCTGAGGTCATGAACCGCACATTGATAACTGCATCTGCGCCTAGTTTTTCTGCTTTATCTCTCATTCGTTTTAATGCAACCTCTCGTGATTCTGCAAGCATATCTGTATACTCTTTTATTTCTCCACCTGCTATGTGTCGAAGTCCTGCTTTAAAATCTTTACCAATGCTTTTTGCTTGAATTGTATTTCCTTTTACAAGTCCAAGCATTTCTTTTATTTCTTTACCTGTTACAAACTCTGTATTTGTTGTTATCATGGTTCCAAATCCTCCTTTTTAATTTCTTCTTTCATTTTTTTTGTATCTCTTCGCTGTTCAATAAGGATTGATCCAAATAGAACAATCAGCCCTATTAATATCAATCCAATGACAAATCCTGTTACAAGATCAATTGCTTGCATTATTTCTTCAAAGCCAAGGTATAATCCATATGCTATCCATATAACTATACCTCCTATCAGCAATGAGAATCCAACCAATGTTCCTTTGCTCATACTCTTCACATCCATACACGCCTCAATACGTGTAAATACGTATATATACAACATCGTATTTAAAGGTTTCGAAAAAAGGGGCTTTGCCCTAAAATTCGGTTTTGACTTAAAATTAGTTTTTTTGACCTAAAATTCAGCTTGCTATCATATTTACTGCCAATTTTTGGCTTTTAGCCCAAGAAAAATCAATAAGCACCTGCTATTGATGTTAAATACATGGATTTAAAAATATCAACAATTCCACGTACCACATAAAATGTAAGTATCACATATAAACATAAAGGTTTGTTTGCCTGGTAAAATAGGAGCTAAGAGTGCGCTAATAATGATAAGAATAAAAGCTATAGGGAACCAAATTGCTATAAAAATTGCAAAAAACCAGCAATAAAAAGGACCAAAAGGTGCCATACCTGCTGTAAATGGACAATCCATATATGTACAACAGCTATCTACGGTGTTAGGTTTTTTTGTATATAGCGAATTGTTATCTTCTCTACCTATAGCATTATTTATAAACTCTGTTTGATTAGTTTTCAACTTATTTATTATTTCTTCAAGATTATCAACATTATTACCTTCAATACTCTTAAAGCGAATTATCTGACTGATAACCGATTCTTTGAACATATTGAGTTCTTTTTCATCCATCTTACTGATTATATCTAATAATTTATTAATAAATACATTTCTACTTTCTCGTGTTGGTAGCGGTATAGTAATCTCTTCGCCTTTTCCAACATAATCACAATCAATATCTTTGCTTCCTTCATCTATTGCTCTTGTACTTCTCACACTAAACAAAGGTGATGCACTGGCGATAGTAGAAGATTTAGTGGTTTGATAACCAACAACACCTGTAAATGATACCAGTATAAGTATCACAACTGCAATGACACTACCAACGAATATCTTCTTATTCATAGCCTTCCCTCATATTTCTATAGATGTTCTAATATTTAGGTTTTTAGCCCAGAAAAATCTGTGACAAAGTTTTTTATATTATGTCGTCTATGAGAATATAAAGGGAGGTCTATCAAATGAAAAATAATATGTTAAAGAAAAACATAGTTTTTGTAACAATAATTTTATTTGTAGGAGCAAGTGTTGTATCTGGTATAAATAATGATGTTGAATTAGTTGATGTGATTGATGAAATTGGAAATCTCAATCTTGGTACTGAGACATTTTATCCATCTGATGATGCATATACAAGTATGCATTCACCTAGTGTTAACACTGGTTCTCATTGGGCGATGGACATTAGAAACAGATATGATGGAATGAGTAACGATTGGGAAAAGGATTTGTTGATTATGTTTGATATATCGTCAATATCTTCAGGAACTCTTATTGAATCTGCGATATTAAAAATATATTATCATGATTTCGAGCAATCTAATCCCGCAGGTCGAGCTCTAACCTCACACAGAATAACAAGTAATTGGGGTGAAGAATCGGTAACATGGAATGCACGACCTAGCCATGCTACAGGGATCACTTCATCTTCGGCTGTACCAGGTTCGCCTGGCCAATGGATGGAATGGCATGTGACAGGCGATGAACAAGACTTTGTAAATGGTCTGGAAACAAATTATGGATGGCAGATAATGGATGAAGCATACTGGGG
>CP070724.1:175981-186849 GCA_020350825.1 Thermoplasmatales archaeon
AGGTTTTTTCGGTGAAGATTATATAGAAAAACCTTTTGATATAGATGAATTAAAGAAAAGAATCGATAAGGTTTTGGAGTACAGAAGGAATCTAAAAAATAGTTCTGTTGAATACTGATGTAGCCTCATAAATAATAAGATGAGTAATTATTTGTTAATCATTATCACGATATGTAGGTTTACTTTCAACCACCCAGATTTTAGTTATAAAAATTATTGAACCATTGCATGAGATATGTTTATAAAACAATGTCCTAGATGTGGTCAAAACCTGGGCATCAACTATTATGTAAAACTTGAAGGGGGAGGCGGCGGATTGCATAGGATCTGTAAAGACTGTCGGGAAGCGTTATTTGAAAACAAAAAACCGTGCTAATGCTTGACCGTAAAAAATGGGTTGAAATAATTATAATAATAATCATATTAAAGTAAGGTACTCCTTAAAGCTAAAAATCGGTAAAAACACAATATCGGTAATAGTTTCGATATAAAACAAACACTATTGAACACAGCAGTTGCTGAATCAATATAGTTATTGTTTAAACAATTCGTAAAATTCTTTATTATAATAATTCATAGGTATAATATATTTTTGCCTCACATTCTATTATTTTTTCAAAATCTCATCAATTTTTATTTTTAAATCCTTCATATTAAAAGGTTTTTCAATAAACTCTTCAGCTAATTCAATAGGCGTTATCTTACTTGTTCTATCTCCTATTGCTGAGATAAAAATTATTGGTATGTTTTTCCATTTTAAATTTTGTCGTAATTTTCTGGCAACTTCCCACCCATTCACATCTGGCATCATAATATCTAAAAGGAAAAGATCTGGAATTTGATTATCTTCTAAAAGTTTGAGATATTGGATTCCGCTTTTGGCAGTTATCAATTCATATTCATCGCAAAAAGATTTAAAGACATCTTTGATTGTAAATAAAAAATCTTGTTCATCATCCACTACCATTATTTTCTTCATATGCATCTCTTCTCTGGAAATATAAATCGAGCAATCAGTAATCAAGTTTATAAATTTTAAACTTTACATTTTGTTATCTAATATTATTTATGAAACTGGTGTATTTACTAATCAATTTTTCCTGTAGAAAAGGTTAAAAAAACCTATTTTTACCTATTTTGACTTTTAAGCTACTAAAAAAAATCATTTCTTTCTCACTAAAACATTTCCTCTTTTCTCTTTGATTTCATAGAATAATTGCAGAAACGAAATCAGTCAATTAATACTGGTTTTGTTACAAATGTTACAAATATATTAAATAAGTAAATTTTAAATAACCCTCATGCATTATTGTCATATATAGGAACGGAGGAAAGGATTATTATTCTTTAGCATTGCAAAAATATTTTCTTCATATTTTTACTCCCTTTCCTTCCAAAGTACTGTTGAAATAAAATCAGTATATTCAGGATTATATATAACACTCTGTGACTGAGTTTTTAATAAAAAAATGGAGAGGAATGAGGCACAGATTACACCAAATTTTATTATTTAAGGAAGGAGGAAGGCAATTAGAATAATACCTCCAAGTAATCTTACGCCTCAATTTATATATGGTATTTGTCCTTTTATATATCTTTCGTTAATATGATTATGGATAATAGGGGTACTAAATACTAGTGTACCCCTATTTCTTTCAAATTCCCCCCCGATCTTACGAACTAATATTATATTATCAACTATATATTATTTTTCTTCTTACCTTTTTTAATTCTAGACAGTATTAGAGAAATAAAATTAGCCCACCCTACAAGTATAATTAAGTTTTAATACAGATTTTACTCTTATATTTCATACCAAACATTTAAATTAAATTGAGTGATTACAATAAATATTCAGGGAGGATAAAAATGAAAAAGAAGATATTAAGCATTTTTATGAGTATACTGATTATCATTACAATCTTACCTGTATCTGGTACTGTGACAATGATAGAGGTGGTGGGAACAGAGACTACGCCGCATCAACCACCGACATATGATACGGTGCAAGGAATAGTCCGAGATACAAAGAGTGGCAACAGAAACCCCTTTGGAAGGTCTGACTTTGGTTTTGTAGGGATAAACTATACAGGATGGACGCCACCGGATCCGATTATCGCTGCCGGACCTGAACATTTAGTGGTAATGACAAATGGTGCTATTGCCTTTTTTCAAAAGAACGGGATCAAGGACTTCCAGGATGAGATTGAAGATAGCTATGGCTTCTGGGGAGTTGTAGGGGCCACCAACTTTGTTTTTGACCCTGAAGTAATCTATGATCCCCATACAGCCCGATTCATGGCAATGGCTTGCGAGCGAGGTGGTGGCAACTCATACTTTCTCCTTGCAGTTTCTGATGACTCAAATCCTAATGGAGATTGGTATAAATTCCGTCTTGATGTGACAGGTCTTGCAGGAGGGGACATCGATTCACCTAACATATGTGTGGACTCTCAGGCAGTTTACCTTTCCGCTGATTTTTTCACTGGTGGACAAAAGTATCTTGTCTATATATTAGAAAAAGAACCATTGTTAAGCGGCTCAATAGGCGTAACACGGGACATGTTGATCACCGGTTCTCAATCATATGGAATCCCAGTCATACATGGGGACGCCCCTGCGATGTATATGATCGAGCACTTTGAAAGTTCGACAAATATAAAAGTACGCCTGCATGCTATTACAGATCCATTAGGTTCACCGCAACAGGCTACGTATGATTTAACAGTACCTTCATACTCACCCCCTGAAGATCCCCCTCAAAAGGGGACAACCAGTCGACCGGAGACCTTTGACAGCCGGTTCTGGAGTTGCGTCTGGCGGGATGGATCACTGTGGGCTACACACCATCAAGGTACAACGCGGGTTAAGGCACGATGGTATGAAATTAAAACGAATAATTGGCCTATTTCTGATGTACCAGAATTATACCAGTCGGGTGACATTGATCCAGGTCCAAGTGTCCGCACCTTCTTCACAACCATCACCCCAGATGGATATGGCAATGCAGCGATGTGCTTTGCACGTTCATCGCCAAACGAATACATCTCAATTGCACGTTGTAACAGACTTTCGGATGATCCCTTAGGCACAATGCGAGAGGTTGTTATTGTTAAAAACAGTTCAGCACCCTATAATGGAGGACGATGGGGGGACTATAGTGGTGTAAGCTGTGATCCATCAGACAACCGTACGTTCTGGATGCATGGGGAATATACGCCTGGAGGTAACTTGTGGAATACGTGGATCTCACGGTGCACAACCCCAAATCAACCCCCAAATACTCCATCAACACCCTCTGGGCCAGATGAAGGAATAACTGGTATCGAATATGATTTCGAAGCTGTTACAACTGATTTTGAGGAAGATCCAATATCATACATGTTTGACTGGGGAGATGGAACCCAAAGTGAGTGGATCGGACCAACACCCTCTGGAACACCCGTAGTAGGATCTCATACTTGGGATAACGAAGGTGAGTACGAAGTAAAGGTAAAGGCAAAAGATGATTACGGAGAGAGTAATTGGTCACTACCGCATTATATTGAGATAGTCACAGGACCAATTCTTGACATAGGTGCTATTACTGGTGGATTATTCAAAGTAAGTGCGAAAATTAAAAACATAGGTGCCACGACAGCAACAGGTGTACAATGGAGTATCAAACTAGAAGGTGGTGCATTTATTGGAAAAAAAACCGAAGGTACAGGTTTAGTCATTCCTGCAGGCGCTAAAGAAACGGTAACATCAAATTTAATACTAGGATTCGGATCGACAATGATTACTGTTGAAGCATCTATAGTAGAAAACTCAGATACAAGAGAACAGAGTGGATATGTCTTTTTGTTCTTTATCAAGGTTAACCCAGGTGGTGGTATATAGTATAAATATAACTTAGAGGCTTGGCCTCTGATTTCTTTTAACATTCATTTTGTTACAGATGTTGCAATAAATTTTGTATAGAAAGATTTAAATCTGTGTGATATATATCTTGTTTACCAAATTTATTATTTGGGGAGGAACGGAAAAAATGATAAAGAAAATTGTAGGTATTGTTGTTTTTACGCTTTTAATTACTAGTGTTTTACAAATAGTAGCAAATGAAGAAGAAGAAGATTTGTACATAAAAGGAAAAATTGAATCGATTGTTTTTTCGGAGCCGAATTTACAAGAAGGGGATCAATATGTAACTCTGAATATAGAAGAAGCAACCTCATATTTAATAAACCCAGGGAAACCTATTTTACCTGTTTACACCAAACTATTTAAGTTCCCATTTGGAACAAAGATTAAAGGAATAGAATGTAAACCTTCGCAGGTTTATCAAAAAGTTATATCTGGGATAATCCAGCCTTCACCAGAAGCTGTTCCATTGGTTAATGTGAATAATGCGATGGAAGAGAAGGTTGTTGAGGATTTTGGATTTATGGATAGTACAGTTTACAGTAGTATGGATTTTTTTCCGTATAGTTGGTATGATTATAGAATTGGTTGTGGCCTCGATGGCTCTCGTCGTATGGTTTTTCTAGCCGTACATTTTTACCCTGTTCGATATTCTCCAGAGCAAAATATGATTCAATACGTCAATACAGTAGATATTAAGGTGGAATATCATGAACCTTTGCAGTCGGTTGTTTTTCGTGATATGTACGACATGGTTGTAATAGCTCCTTCAGATTTTTCTGATGAATTGCAACCATTAGTTGATTACAAAAACGATAGTAACAGACCTACTAAATTAGTTACTCTTGACGATATTTATACTGGAACTTACTTTCCAGTTCAAGGTCGAGACGACCAAGAAAAAATAAAGTATTTCATTAAGAGCGCAATTGAGGGGTGGGATATCTCATATGTATTATTTGCTGGTGGAGCTAATTATATTCCTGTAAGAATGTCATATGTTCAAGATGGATCGGAAGTGAGTTTTATTAGTGATTTATATTACGCTGACATCTACGATGCATATGGGGCTTTTTGTAGTTGGGATTCAAATGGTAATGACATATTTGGAGAATATGATTATCTGGGAAATACAGACGATGTAGATCTTCACCCTGATGTACATTTTGGCAGGCTTAACTTTAGGGATCAATATGGAATTGGAGTCGTTGTAAATAAGATAATTACTTATGAATCAACAGGTGCATATATGGATGCATGGTTTTCGAATTTTGTTGTATGCGGTGGTGATACAGCAGAAGATATTGGGGATGTAGACGAGGGTGAGTACCTTAATCAGAAAGCGATTGATATCATGACTGGTTTTACTCCTGAGAAGGTCTGGGCTTCTAATGGTAAATTATGGGATGCGGAAAACGTCGATAATGCAATTGAAGATGGAGCAGGTTTTTTATATTTCTCAGGACATGGAAATCCGGAATCTTGGGCAACACATCCACATAACGATTTTAACACATGGATACCTTCTCATCCATGGGGATACCGTTACAATAGGGTTGAGAATCTTAATAATGGGGATATGCTCCCAATTGTGATTATCGGTGGATGCGATAATTGCAGATTTTCAGGTTCCATTTGTTTTGGATGGTCATTTTTAAAAAATTACCATGGTGGGGGAATTGCTGCCTATGGGAACTCAGGATTAGGATGGATTTGGACTGGTAGCTATGTTAGCGAGGGTCTTACTGGAGGAAGGGAACTATGTATGTTTAGAGCCTATAAATATCAAAACGCTAAAACTACCGGTGAATTATGGAGTCAATCAATAAATAATTATATCAATGATTTCGGACTAAATGATAGGCTTGATTATAAAACTGTAGAAGAATGGCAACCATTCAGTGATCCATCTCTTTGTATCGAGAAAATATCTGATAAACCAAATAAACCCGATACACCTGAGGGTCCTGCCTCTGGAGAAATTGGAGTAGAATATAATTATTCAACTTCAACTGTTGATCCCAATAGTGATTTGGTAAAGTTTTGCTTTGACTGGGATGACGGACCTGTTAGTTGGACAGATTGGGTAGGATCTGGCGAAGAGGCTTCGTTAAATCATATTTGGCAAACACCAGGTACCTATGAAGTTAAAGTCAAAGCACGAGATGAGTACGGCTTAGACAGCGAATGGTCGAATTCTTTGTTAGTAACAATAGAGGCTCCCGCTCAACCTTTCCTTGAAATAGAAGAAATTAAGGGTGGATTTGGTAAGATAAGTGCGGTTGTTAAAAACATTGGCACTTATGAAGCGACTAGCGTGGACTGGAGCATTTCTCTTGATGGTGGTTTATTATTTTCTAACGGAGAAAATTCAGGTCAAATAGGTAGTATTCCTATGGGTGGAGAGGAAACTGTGAGTTCGAAATTTATTTTCGGGTTCGGGAGGATAACGGTGACAGTCACTGCACTATGTGCTGAGGAGGCCTCAGATGTCCAATCGCGGGACGGATTTGTCTTTTTGTTTTTCATAAAAGTAAACCCCTGAGAGTTGAATTTAGATTAAAATTTGAGTTCGACTTGCGTACACGGTACTCAGACCATATAACATACCATTCGTAGAGGTGTAATGGATAATGAAAGAGAAAATTTGGACTCCATGTAAGATTTGGAATGCAACACAGTGGTTTAGCAATTTTAAGAAGAAAAATGACTAGATACTGCTCTATTTGTAGTGATGAATTACAACCAGATGAGATGGATATTTGTGATAATTGTAAAGCTAGTATCTTATGGAATGATTTTTTTACTTGTTAGAATAAAATATTAGATGAAATAAACTATGTTTCAATAGATTTATATATTAAGGATTTTATAAGAATAAAAAGGGAGGAATTAAAAATGAAAAATAATATCATTAGAAAAAGTATGATATGTGGAATAATAATTTTATTTTTTGGAATAAGTGTTATACCAACTATGAGTTGGAATGTTGCAGGAGGTATTTATTTATCAATTAGTGAAACAAGTAATGTTAGTAGATTTAATAGCATTTATTATGAGACTATAGAAGATCTGTTCCTTGACCTTGCAGTTACAAGTTTTGACGATTCTATTTGTGTTCTATTGGGTGATGGAATTGGTGGATTTGGAAACTTCCAGCAGTATATGGTTGGAGTTACACCTACTGACATAATTGTTGGAGATTATAATAGAGATGGGGCCCATGACCTTGCTGTTACAAACCCTGGGGATAATGATATCAGTATACTTTTCGGAGATGGTAATGGTGGTTTTGGAGATCGACAGGATTTTCCTGTTGGAGAGACACCTGTTGGTGTTACTAGTGATGATTTTGATATGGATGGGATTCTTGACTTAGCTGTCACAAATACATTAGACTATGATGTGAGTGTATTATTAGGTGATGGTAATGGTGGTTTTGGAGATCGTCAGGATTATGATGTAGGAGTTCGCCCAGGTTTTATTGTAAGCGATGATTTAAACCTTGATGATTTTCCTGATTTGGCAGTGGCAAATCGAGATGATAACGATGTCACCGTCTTATTAGGCGATGGTACTGGTGGATTTGGAGATCGACAAGACTATCCTGTTGGAGGAGGCGCTAATGATGTCATTTCTGGTGATTTTGATTTAGATTATGCTCCAGATTTAGCAGTAACAAATCCTATGGATAATGATGTCACCATTTTGTTGGGTGATGGCACTGGTGGATTTGGATACCGTCAAGATTATTTAGTAGGGCTTGGCCCTGCGAAACTTGTCGCTGGGGATTTTGATTCTGATGACGTTCTTGACCTTGCGACAACCAACGGTGGTGACTATAATGTTAGTATATTGTTAGGTGATGGCAGTGGTGGTTTTGGAGATCGGCAGGATTATGGTGTGGGAACAATTCCCTATGATATCGCTTTTGGTGATTTTGATATGGATGGCAATCTTGACTTAGCTGTCACAAATTTTATGGATAAAGATTTGAGTGTCCTCTTAGGTGATGGTACTGGTGTTTTTGGAGATCGACAGGATTATCCTGTTGCAGACTATCCTACTAGTCTTGCTGTAGGAAACTATAACTATCGTATAGATCCTGATTTAGATTGTTATGGAGAACTTATGTGGTCTGATATTGAGGCTGGGGACACGGTTTATGGTAATTTTACGGTTATAAATGTCGGTGATTCTGGTTCATGGCTGGATTGGGAGATTGAATCTAAACCTGAATGGGGTACATGGACAATAACCCCTGAAGAAGGATATGACTTAACTCCTGAATATGGACCGCATTTAGTTGAAGTGTCTGTTGTCGCACCAGACGAACAAAATCAACAATTCACTGGAGAAATAAAAATAACCAATAAAGAAAACGATAGTGATTTCTGTACTATAGATGTCTCTCTTTTAACACTTTTTAAACCTGAACTAGAAATTAAAGGTGGTTTTGGGGTTAACGTTGTAGTTAAAAATAGTGGTGATGCCGATGTAACTAATGTAAAATGGGAGATTCATGTAGAAGGTGGTTTGTTAGGCATGATAAATAAAACTGAAAATGGTACAGTCGACATTAAAGCTGGGGGGTCACAAAAAGTGTCCTCGGGAATGCTATTTGGTCTTGGCAACATTAACGTAAAAGCTAATGTGGCAAATAAAGAGAAGATTGCAACTGGCATGCAAATAATTATCTTAACAATGATTAACAAATAAAACAATTGATAAACCAAAATAATCTCTATTTCTTGTTTAATTCGAGAATCAGTATATGTAGATAAAAACTCAGTGGAAGATTGTCTAAAAAATAGTACAGTTAAACCCGCTTACTTGTTTTTTATTTTTGTTAAAAATACCATTCAAAAGTATTAGCATGTATTATAATTTGCATATAACTCGACAATTGCCGAAAATAATGTCGGCAATATTTAAATATTCATAAAACATATAATTATATATTGGAGTGGAGGAGGGTTATCTGCTTCTAGGGTTTCTTTTTCATTTTTTACCTCCCCAGTATCTCTCTCCTCCCTTCAATTTATCATATTTGATTAAGCCACTACTTTTCATCATCACATGAGTCAGATAGGGGGGGAGATATCCTCTTCGACTTTAAAATCCGACAAATCCTACAGGTTTCTGAAACAATATTTACATTATCATACATAATGATTTTTTCAGCAGTGGAATTTATTTCTAATAGTATATCTTGATCAATAATTTTTGAGTTCCCGCGTTTTTTTGATAAATATTGACTAACTGCAGCTGGAGTTATTCCAAGTTTTTTAGCAGTCTCCTTCTGAGTTAACCCAAAATTTTTAGTTAAACTTACTGCTATTTCTTTTCGTATTACTGGTATTCCATTCCATAAACTATATTGGCAAGGAGTTTTTTTCACATATCCTTATTAGTTTTTATATACTTATAATTAACGATTGTTAATATAGTTAATATGCTGTACCATCACACTCTACTTTCAGAATCAGTTTCGTTATAGAAAACGACTTTATACAAGGGTTGTATTTAACTTTCGGTGTTACACTGATAGATATCACTACAAAAATTGCAGGTATAAGGTTGAAAAATCCAACAATACTTGCCTCTGGAATAATGGATGAAGATGCAGGGAGCATGAAAAGAATCATTGAGTGTGATGCTGGTGCAATTGTTACAAAATCGATTGGATTGAATGCAAGAGAAGGATATCCAAATCCTACAGTAATCGAACTAGATTACGGTATTTTAAATGCAATGGGGCTTCCAAATCCAGGCATAAAACAGTATCAACAAGAGATTGTGCAATTAAAAAACTCAAAAACTCCTGTTATTGGCAGTATTTATGGAGCAATTACTAAGGAATTCATTGAATTGGCCAAAAAAATGGAAGACTATAGTGTTACAGCCTTGGAACTTAATTTAAGTTGTCCACATGCAAAAAGTTATGGTTTAGAATTAGGCTGTGATCCAAAACTAGTACAGGAGATAACATCCTCAGTAAAAGACCAAGTAAGTATCCCCGTTTTTGTGAAAATATCCCCTAATGTAACAAATATTGTTAAAATAGCAAAGGCAGCGGAAGATGGGAATGCTGATGCAATAGTTGCCATCAATACAGTAAAAGGAATGAAAATCGATTTAGAGTTGGGAAAGCCGATTCTATCAAATAAAATTGGAGGATATTCAGGCATGGCCATCAAACCTATTGGGATTCGATGCGTCTATGACATAGCGAAAAACATTAATATTCCAATTATTGGTGTTGGAGGGATCACAACAGGAGAAGATGCTTTGGAATATATCATGGCTGGCGCATCGGCTGTTCAAATTGGATCTGGAGTATACTATAGAGGTCTTGATATATTTAAAAAAGTCTGCGTTGAGATAGGACAATTGATGAAGGCTTATGGATATAAAAATTTACCAGAAATAATCGGAGTCGCACATAAATGAACGTTCCAAAAATAACAAAAATAATCGAAAACAAAAGAGAAGCAAAGAACATAATAACTAGTACCTTTCGTTATCCCGGAGAAATTATACCAGGTCAGTTTTTCATGGTATGGATACCAGATGTAGATGAAATACCAATGAGTGTCTCTTACATAAATGGTGATATCAAAGCAATAACCTTTAGAAAAGTAGGAGATGCCACGAGTGCATTATCCAAGTTAAAACCTGGAGACAAGATAGGTATTAGAGGACCATATGGAAATGGTTTCAAGATACATGGAAAACATATATTGTTTGTAGGTGGTGGAACTGGTGTTGCTATGTTAGCACCGGCGGTAGAGGAAGCAGTAAAAAACGGTATATCATCAACTGTAGTTATTGGAGCGAAAAACAAAAGCGAACTATTTTTTGAAAAACGATTAAAAAAGTGTGGAGCAAGGGTAGTAATATCAACAGACGACGGATCGGTTGGATGCAAAGGATTTGCTTCAGATATAGCGATAAGTATTATA
>CP070724.1:186949-222885 GCA_020350825.1 Thermoplasmatales archaeon
GGTGGATGTTTTACTTTATGTTTACCCTAGTATATGTGAGAATATCAGTTCTAACACTGGAAATCGTTGAATAAGTCTCTCGAGAAATTGTAGAAATAGATATGGCTGGCTTCTTGGTGTTGTCATTGATACATCTATTTGGCAGGTATTTTCAGGATCTTCCAAGTTTGTTACTATTATTGTTGACACAAAATCAGCTTTTTCTTTAGGTGCAACAACGGTTACTTGTACCGTCACTAGAGCTCCAGGTGGTAAATCGTCACCGGATTCAGGATTAAATGTCCAGGTTCCCCAACTTGGCTCTTTCGTGATCTCCCAATCTAGTAATCCGCCACCAATGTTTTCAACAGTAAAACTATCTTCTAAAGTTGCACCTGCTGATACATTTCCAAAGTGAAGATCGCCCTCACATGATAAAACAGGATTATCACCAACCTCTCCATCAAGAGATAGATCGTCATGGTAGATAGAAGTCCCTAGTTTACTAAATAGATCCACAGCATCGAGGACAGAATAACCATCGCCATTGTTGTTAATTCCTGCGGTCCAAGCCTTCTCGACAAGTATCTCACCATTATAATAGCACTCTAACCAATCCGTAACAAAGTCAATCTCTACGCGTATCTCAACCCATTGGTCATAAATCAACGGCAGGCTTAATGAATCATACTCACTCTCAATGATATCAAGCTCGCTGTCCATTCTTAATTGGACTGCCCAGTGATTATTCTGCCCAGCACCGTCTGTGTAGTCATCCAATAAAATGAAATAGCCTTGACCTTCAAAGTCAGATGGAACATAAACCCAATCTATAAACGTCCAAATCCCTGAGCTTATCCCAGTAAACTCGTAAACCAAATCTGCAGGGAATTGAATGTCCACTGAATGAGGAGAACTTCTGGATTGGTTATCTGTTACATAAGCAGTCCATTGTGGGTCATTATCCCAACCTTTCCATCCGCCTTGTCCATGCATTGAACTCCCAAGTGTATAGGAGTCAAAGTTTTCAGACCAGACAATATCGGTTGAAGATGTATTGGGCTCCTTATAAATAGTCTTTTCAATATTTACGGCACCTGTTACTGAAAAAACAGTAACGAATAGCAGCATACTTACAAAAATGCTTACAATTTTCTTTCTCATATTTTGTCTCCCCAGATAAATATATCTGCAATAGTTATAATTAAGTAATCAGATTTAAATGTTTGGTACAAAATAAATATTGCAACATCTGTAACAACATACTTCAAATTTTTTTGGAATTAAAAAAGAAAAAAAGAGATAGGAGTTTAATTTTATTAAGCTAATAATCCCCATATGCCGATTATTATGGCAATTATTCCAATGATTGTTTGGAATGAACCAAGCCATTTGGCTAGTTTTTCCAAGTGTTTACCCATCGCTGGGATTGCAGGAAGAATTCCAGTGATTAATATAAGACCTACGATAATTGCTACTATGCTTTGTAAATCGGACCACCAGAATATTGCTAGAATTATAGCAATGATACCAATGATTGTTTGGAATGATCCAAGCCATTTAGCTATTTTCTCCAAGTGTTTACCCATCGCTGGGATTGCTTCTAGCACTCCCACACAAAGTATTAAACCACCTATGATATTCAAAATTTCAATCCACATAACTTGCTTCTCCTCATCATTTTTTTTCTATTAATATTATGAGTGTATATTATCATTTCGAATAATTGAGAATTTTAAGAAAAACATTAATCTTATTCATGTTTTTTAAAAATTAAAAACTTTAATAGTTGAAAATTTATTCTATGGGATAAAAATGGAGAAAATGTTAGGTGAGGTTTGATGGAAAAAATAATGATAATTTCTCTTGTCATCCTTCTCTGTTCTTCTTATTTCAGTGGCTGTATTGAGGAGGAAATGGGAGATGGGGCTGAAATAGATGAGGGGACTCTTCGTCTTCAGATAACTGATAAACCAGATGATTTAGACATTATTCATGCAAATGTTACTATTCCAATGGTGCAGGTACACAAGTCAGGAGCTAGTGATGGAGACGACGATGAGGAAGAAGATAATGGCACCGATGATGGTTTTAACGTAGATGCAGGTGGTGCTTATGAAGGTTCTGTTGGTGATCTTATTCAATTTGAAGGGAATGCTAGCGGTGGTATTGGACCCTATAATTGGTCATGGGTTTTTGGTGATGGTAATTTTTCATATGAGCAAAACCCACAGCATGCATATATGATTAAGGGTGAATATAATGTAAATCTTACGGTTACTGATGATACTAATGCAACTGCTTGGGATGAAACCAAAGCTGATATTGGAAACGATGATGGGGAGAATAACTCAACTGCTGGATGGTATACGATAGTAAATGAATCACAAACATTTGACTTAATAGCACTTCAAAATGTGACAGATTTAATGGGTGAGAAGAACCTTTCTACAGGAAAATATACACAAATACGCTTAACTGTTGAACAAGCAGTTATTGTGATTAATAATAGTGGAGAAATCGAAGTACATGACCTAGAAATACCTTCCAATAAAGTCAAATTGATAAAATCATTCTGGATTTACGAGAATAAAACAACAGTTCTTACTCTAGATTTTGACGTAGACAAGTCAGTTCATATAACAGGCAGTGATAAGTATATGATGAAACCTACTATTAAGGTAATACAAGGATAAATAATCTTTTTCTTTTGAAAAAATATATTTCTATTTTTTTGATGAAATATCATCTAAATCTATAATAGAGAATTTACACTCATTACAAATACCATCTGGATTATCAGTTACTTCTCCACAGATTTTGCAAATCATATGTATTCTACCAAATTCATAACAATTTGTTACTTAACAATCAATAAATGTTCAAAGACTAAATGCATGTCTTTTCATTATCATACTCTATCTTGGATTTCTCTTCAAGTTTCTGCAATAGTATATCAACTTCTTCGATTGCTAATTTATAGTCTTGAAATGTTTTTTTCTCACCATTAATCGGCAATACTTTGTCTATTTCTTTTATCAAAGATTTATACTCTTTATTCATTGTTTCACCTCAATATTTTATGCGTGCTAACCTGTGACAATCATGGTATATAAACCTATTCCGTTAAAATGTCAAAATGGAAGAATCTAGTCCTGACTTTTGTAAGAGGTTTTCCATACCGGTTTCATTCCCATCCAACTTTTATATGTAGAAAGTGAACGGATTAAAGCCGAAAAAGGCACAAGTGATATATAAGCTTGCTATGAAGCCAACGAAAAATAAAGCGAATCCAAACTGCGGACTAATTTAGTATTAAATCCATTTAATCCCACAGCTGGGAAATTAAGCTATTAAAACTAAATTATCAAAATTGTTATAAATTACTTAATTGTTTTATATTTACAAAATTGATGGGATGTCGGATAAAGGGATGCAACAAAAAGCAAATACCCGCTTAAAGCAGTATTACATATCATTATTTATTCTATTGATATTATTTTTACCTTCTACTGGAGTAATATCAGAATCAGAGACATCAATTATTAACCCTACTCCAATAATCTTTGACATTTCAATAAATCCTACAAAGGTTCAACCTGGTGATCAAATGATAGTTACTGCTTCTGTTTTCGATCCTGATGGAGATAAAGTTTCAATTCTTTTTGATTGGGGAGATAGTACATCGAGTGGTTGGGTAGGCCCATTTGATACAGGTGAAATGTTTGAAGTGAGTTATATTTGGGAAGAGAAAGGGACATATAATATAAGAATAAAGGCAAAGGATATTGGCGGAACTCAGAGTGAATGGTCTGATAATTTTGAAGTAAATATCCAAAGAGAAAAGAAAATATCAAAGACTGAAACTGTTCAACTCGCTAAAAAATTAATTGAACGTTTTCCGAATTCAAAAATGATTTTTTCCCTACCAATTTTTAAGAGAGTATTTGACTATGATGTAACAGATCTCATATCTTTTGACCCTTAAACTTTATAATTCAAACAGTTTATACAAAAAGTAGGATTATATACGTTTGATTTATACAATTATTTTTAACAATAAATAGATGGAAAAATAGAAATACGACATAATAAATGTAAACTTTGTATTGAGGGGCATCAAATGAGGGGGAGCTATGTTGAGGCGGAGAAGATGTAAATTAAAGGTAACTGATGGTAGAATTAAAAAGTTTTATATTTTATCGATAATCTTTGTAATTCTTTTAAGTGTTTTTAATTTTACAGTAATTTCTTATGACGATTTACCTGATCTAAAGGTTGATTTTATAGCACCCAATACAGCAGTAGAAGGGGACAACATTATATTTAATGTAACTGTTGAAAACATTGGTGATGGAGATGTACCTGAAGCAACGGCGATTGAGGTGGGATTATTTATTGATAACGAATATAATCCTATTTCTACTAACGTCACTTATGGATTATCGAGCGGAACATTCAAATACGTTAATCTTTATTGGATTGCAGAGGTTGGAGATCATTCACTTCGTGTAATCGTCGATTATAATGATCAAATAGATGAATCAAATGAATTAAATAATGAAAAATTAAAATATATTGAGGTTTCTGAAGGCCCCTCTCTAATTGTAATAACCCGATTCTATACACCTGAAAATATAAAAGTGGGAGAACTGGTTGAGATAGATGTTAGTGTAAAAAATGTTGGCAGCAATACATCAGAAATTATCTCGGCAGAATTGGACATTATAAAAGACGGTTTCACAGAAATTAAGGAAAAAACAGGCGGTCTATCAAGAGGTAGAACACATAACTTTTCTTTTGAATGGTCAACAGAGAATTTCGGGAATCATACGCTTCTTTTAACAGTTAAACATGGAAGTGATGTTCATGATCAAGATGAAAAAATTCGGAATGTATATCCTTATAAGTCAAAATGGTGGAATGAAAACTGGCATTACAGGAGATTAATAGGTGTATATGGCAATGGAACCTTCTCAGAAGAGTTTAATTTTACCAAACTTTTAGATAGTTTATATATTTCTTTAGGAACATTTGAAAACGATACAATTAGAATAATAGAATATGCAACAAATGGCGGAATTCGTAATGACACTATAAATTACAACTTTACAGAAAGCAGTGGTTTTGACAATAAAAATAATGCAACAGGGATATTAACTTGGGAAATAACAGAATCCTTTGGACAATCAGTTACAAAATATTATTACATTTACTTTGATGTTGAAGAAAATAACCAAGGAATAAGAAACCCAAAAAATGAAACAGAGAGTATGACCGCATCGAATTTTACAATAATATATGACTCTCCTGCGGAAGGTTGGTGGGGTGAAATAAAACAACCAATAAATGACAGTTACACAATTATTGGGCAACCATTTAATATTACATCAAAGACTAAGGCAAAAGCAGATAGCGTCATAGCATTTTTATGGAAAAAAAATGCGAGTAATAATTATACAAAAACATTGACTCATGATGGTAGTTATTTGAATTGGTCTGACATTATTCAATTTGAAAAAAATGATATAGGAAACTGGACGATAAGAGTTCTTTGTGAAGATTCAGCAGGCTATGAAAATGTGACAGTGGAAACCAATTTTTATGTAGGAAAACCAGATTTAGCAGTTGAAAGAATTATTAACACTCCCTCAAAGATATATAAAAACGATATTGTTGTGATATCTGCTTATGTACGAAGCTACAACGTAACAATGGAAGATGTCATTGTAAGTTTGAATATAACTGATTCTGAAGATAAGGTCGTTTACAATAAAATTATTCCAAATTTAACGTTAATAAAAGATCAAGCAAATATTGTGAATTTTAGCTGGACAGCTGAACAAATTGGAGATTATACATTAGAGGTTAAGGTGTATCATAGTAACATTACCGATGAATGGAATAATTCAAATAATAATAAAACACGCTTGATATCAGTGGTTGGATTACCTGATTTAGGTGTGGTAAACATTGTCGCCCCATCAGGTGTAGTAAGAGAAGGAGATAGTGTGGAAATTCAAGCTGTTCTTAATAACACTGGAAATGCATCTGCAAAGAATTATATAGTTAGACTTTACCTTTCACCAGAATATTTGGGTATGGATTGGAATGATGACCAAATAAAAGATACAATCAACGTTAGCATAGATGTAAACGTAAGTAAAGAAGTTACTTTAACTTGGGATCCTGTGCATTATGGTCCTCCACATAATGATGGTGAATGGATAGCTGGAATCTTGATTTTTTGGAACTCCACCTATAGAGATTCATTTACACGGAACAATAGTCAAACTGCAAGATTAAAAGTAGTGGAAGGGGAGAAAAATACACCCGTTATAAAAATTATAGAATTGACAAATATACAGGAGATTGGTAAATCTGTGAGTATAGTTGCTGAAATAAAAGATAAATCTGGAATTAAAAAAGTTGATATTACGATAATAAATCCAATAAATACCACATATATAAGAAATATGACGTCACAAGGAAGCAACAGTTATATTTTTAAATTTAATAACACACAAATTATTGGAGAATATAACTTTTCCATTACCGCTACTGATAACTCATTTTACCAGATGCAATCAACTGTCTATGGTGCTTTTGAAATAATTGGAGATGCCACACCACCTTCTATAGATTACTTCGGTGTTTATCCAACAGTTCAATTAAAAGGTGGTTATGTGGACATTAGTTGTATTTCAACAGATTTCAATGGAGTGAAATTAGTTCGAGTTATGCTAAAATATCCAGATGGTCGTTTGGCTACAAAAAGCATGTCAAAATTAGCATCTACAGGAAAATATGTATACACACAAACCTACGACAATTTAGGTCAATATATCTTCAATATTACTTCGGAGGATACATCGGGAAATATGAGGTATACAGAAAACAAAGAATTTTGGATAACTAAAGATATTAATGATGTAGATTGTGATGGTATGCCTGATTGGTGGGAAGAACGATATGGTTTTAATCCTTATGACCCAACTGATGCAGAGCAAGATGAAGATGGAGATGGCTATACAAATGTTGAGGAATACAATGATGGAAATAATCCACTTAAACGGATCTCTTCACCGCAAGAAATAGTTAATAAATTAAGAGATAATTGGAGTTATCTGATTATATCGGTGATTTTATTTATTCTAATACTTGTATTATCAATATATGGATTAAAGAGGCAAAAAACATGACAGTAGCCCATAGTAAATTACCCTTTGTTGCAATAGTTCTGTTGGCATGTGCAGTATTGTTTTTATCTATTTGGAGTATTGTCTATGAAGATCAATGGCTTCAAAGCATTTTGGCACTTTATGGTGTTTTAATAATACTTTTAGTTGTGTTAGTATCTTTAAGTTCAAAGAAAAAACCGAAAGAGTTTAACAATGCTGCAAAAGAATTTAAAAAAACATTGGGAGGTAAACTGTATCATTTTAAATGTCCAAGTTGTAACGGAATTTTCGCTATAAAAAAATCAAAACGTGACAACAAAAAACCTTTTAAATTAACCTGTCCTGATTGTGGTAATGTTGGCTCAATACCTACTTCGCCTAAGTTAGTGGTGGAAAAAATTCCCAAACAGAAATCTGTTAAAAAGCGTTTTGAGTGTAAAAATTGTGGAGAATTTGTTTCCATTTGGGCAGAGGGAACTAATTTATTTCATGCTGTGAAAATCCATTCATGTCCATACTGTGGTAAAAAGCAGTCTATGGATATAATCTAAGTCCTGTGCCTGATTTTCACCGCTTCCCCTCTTTTTGTCTCTTTCATTTCAATTCCGTTCATCTGAGCTACACCAACACCACAAGTTGTATTGTTTTTTAGCACAATTACTTCATCACCAATTCTAATTGATTCATCTGCATCTTTTATACCGGGGGCAAATACAGATCCTTTCAAAGTAAAATCATCGTATATTTCTACCCAGTATTTCCCAGAATTAGCAATTTTTATTGCTCCTTCCATGGTTAGTGAAATCAATCCCCGTTCCTTTGTTAACATTCCCAGTTGTTTATTATCATCAATTATTTTTTGATAGGGATACTTTCCTTTTATCTTGCAGTTTTTTAAGAGTTTTTCAGCAATTATTCCACCAAATTGATAGGATGCAAGAGCCTCCATATTTTCATACACTCTTTTTGATGACTTTACTATGTGATAATTACTTGTCATTTTCTTTAACACATTTGATAATTCATCAAGAGATTCTTTTGACGTGGGGTTCTCAACACAAGTAACTACTGGATTTTCTATTAAATCAATAACAAAATCTTGAATATTTGATGATACATGCAATATTTTTTTATCGTAAACATTAATTTCTAAATAATTTTTTAGTAAATTTCTTATCATCTTTTTTTCATCTTCACCCCAACGCCCTGTAACTGCTATGTCATATACAGAAGCAGGGTATGTTAATTCCAACTCTCTTGGAACGATTCCTAATGGAGAGGTTATTATTACTTCGTGAACTATATGAGGATTCTTTGAGTTGAATATTCTGTCTCTAAATAGCCTGTGAGATTTTGAAAATGAATACGGTTTTTTTGCTGAACATGGGAGAAAAAGTAATATTTCTACATCTTTTGGCTTTTGATATCTTTTTATTACGCGTTCTTGAAATCGCTTTATCTCAGGCCTAAACAAAGATTCCTTTGATGTGGCAATTAGCTTATTTTTCCGTACTACCGGTGTTCTTTCTTCTAAAAAATTATAATATTTAAAATCCAAGATTTTTAGAATAGATGCTAGGCTGGGATCAGACCTAATTCTTGTTTCAACAAGTTCACGTATATTGCCAAGGGCAATAGCATTTCTCACTTGTTTTATTTCATCTAATATAGCAAAATAGTTATGATTTAATATCTGTAGATAACCCATCTCAGATACTTTCCCTTTCATCTTGCTACAGGATGGACAACTACATGGTATTTCATTCAATTCGTTTTTATTTAGACTGCGAGTAGGAAATAATAATATCTCATTTCTCGCAGCAATAATTGCAGAAATTGAATCAAAAAAATCCACTCCTATATATGCTAGTAAAGCAAAACTAGAAGGACATCCAACACATGGGGTATAAATCATTCTTTGATATCCTATTATTTCTCTAAGTTCTGTAATAAATTCTACAAATTTTGATTGTTGAGATAAAAGTTGGAGTGCATTTACAACGACAAATAACAGAGCATCATTATTTTTTAAAACATCGCTTATAACTTCTTTATTTGCAGGTATTAAACAGCATTCGTAGGTTTTTTTATTATATTCTATTGAACTCAAATGTAATTCTTTTGACACATCTTTTGGATAAATCAAATAATTATCAACCGATAATTCTCCTTTACCTTTGTGCGTTAATGATGAAAACGCACTATTACCAATTCTTATTGTTGGTTTTTTTCTTTTATGTTTATCATTGGTTATCAAAATATCAGAAAAATTTGGTGCTTTTTTCTTAGATGTGTTTACAAATAATATATTTGGGGTAGTAACTCTTTTATTCTCTATTAATAGTTCTCCGATTCTTGCAGGACCATCTCTATTTTTTACGCTAAACTGCATTGTTTGAAGATGTATATATTCATCTTTAAAGAAAGTTTAGATGATTAGTGTCTAAAGTATCGCTGCCCTGAAAACACCATGGCTATTCCATGTTCATCCGCCGCTTTGATGACTTCATCATCTCTTATGGATCCGCCGGGTTGGATAATGGCTTTTACACCTGCCTTTGCAGCAACATCAACTGCATCTCTAAATGGGAAAAACGCATCACTAGCCATGATAGATTCTTTAATATTCTCTTTACCCTTATGTGTAGCAATCCATGCAGCATCAACACGGGAGGTTTGCCCCCCTCCAATAGCTACTGTTCGAGTGCCTTTTACAAAAAGAACGGAGTTGGATTTCACATGTTTTACGCATTTAACTGCAAATTCCATAGATTCCAAATCTCCTTGCGACGGCTTCTTCTTCGTAACAATCTTCCAGTTCTTTTTATCAGAGAGATACGTATCCCTTTCTTGGACTAGAAATCCTCCTACAACACTTCGGAAATTTGTGCCTTTTCTTTTAAATTTTTTATCTACATCTTTTAATTCAAGCAGTCTAAGGCTTTTCTTTTTCTCAAATATTGATAGCGCTTCTTTACTGAACTTTGGCGCGATAATAACTTCTAAGAAGTAGTTGGAAAGTTCTTTGGCAACATCTTTCTTTACTTCACTGTTAAAAGAAATAATGCCTCCAAACGGAGAGTATACATCAGTTTTATATGCCTCTTCCCAAGCCTGCAACAAGTTATTTGAGCTAGCTATTCCACAAGGAGTGGCATGTTTTACAATTACACAGGTTAGATCAGAAAATTCTTTTATACACTCTATAGCACAGTCAGAATCTAAGATGTTATTAAAAGAAAGTTCTTTACCCTGAAGTTGTTTAGCATTAGATATACAAGGTTCTTTTACTAATGGAAGTGCTTTATAAAACGCACCTTTTTGATGAGGATTTTCACCATATCTCATGTCTTGGATTTTTCTCATTGTGAAGGTATGGTTTTCAGGTAGGATTTCATTTGTCCATTTCTTCCTAAAATATTGTGATATTATCGAGTCATATTGAGCAGTATGGGAAATAGCTTCAATTGCAAGTTTCTTTCTTTGCTCCAAACTTACTTCTTTTTTTGATTTTAAAATTTTAAGAATACCATTATATTGTTTTGGCTTTGTTAATACTATAACATCCTTGTAATTCTTTGCAGATGCCCGTATCAGTGTGGGTCCACCTATGTCGATATTTTCTATAACTTCTTCAGTGCTTACGTTTGGTTTTTGTATAGTCTCTTCAAATGGATAAAGGTTACACACAACAAGATCTATCTTCTTTATACTATGTTTTTTTAGCGAGTCCATATGTAATTTTTCGTCTCTTTTTGCAAGTATTCCGGCATGAACAATTGGATGAAGAGTTTTTACCCTGCCATCAAGCATTTCGGGAAATCCTGTTAATTCTGAGATTTCTTTAATTTTTACCCCTGAATCTCGTAAAACAGTGGCAGTTCCACCTGTTGATATAATACTTATGCCAAGTTTAGACAATTCTTTTACAAAATCAACTATGCCTTCTTTGTTAAAAACACTAATCAGAGCATATTTATTTTCCATTACTCTTGCCTAGTGAGCATATGAGAGAAGTTCATAAACATTTGGGTTAGTTTTTAGATTTTTCGTTTTCAATTGCTTCTACCAAACTCATTTTTCCTTTTAGAACTTTTAATGCAATTTCCTTTGATATGGTATATTTTCCTTCTGTGAGTTGTCTACTCTGTTGTTGTACGTTTTTTATTGCCCCTCTCGTAGGTTCCAAAGGCAGATTTGTTTGAACCTTCCCTCCAGATATTAACGCGATAGCAGCGGCAGCCTCCCCATTCCTCTCAGAACGCCCCGTCTGTTGAGAGGGGGTTGTGCTCGTTTCATCAACAATTTCAATAGGTATTTTTAATGATATGAGTGAGTTTATTATTCTGTTTCGCGTAATAATTGAACCATGTCCTATACGAATATAAGCTTCTTTTGATGGATATACTTTTAAAAGACGTTTTATCGAATATACGACTTTTTCAGGGGAATCAACCTGTATTTTTTGCAGTAAAATATCATCCCCAACTATGGCAATACCAGGACGTTCGCCAGGATCTATTCCTACAAAAATCTTTGAATAAATTTCTTTTCCAGTGAGTTTTTGTATAGCTAGATCTACAGCATGATCGATGGAATCATAGGTATCGGTGGCAATAGATTTTTGAGATTTTATGTCTTGTTTTTCTTTTTTGGAGGTTAATATTACACTAATTCTTTTTGGTATATCTTTGGGTGAGGAAAGTGAAACATAGGCTAACTTGCGTTTTTTTAATACTTTTATTATATCATGGTAAAGAGAAAAATCCTTGGTATAAACTCCCAGTGTTTTCATCAATTAAAATATCAAATATTAGGGATATATACGTTTCCACGCTTTAGACAATAGATTTTAAAATTAAAAAAATCCCCTCCTTAAAAACCAGGAAGTGAAATCCCCCCATAGAAAATAAATACCAATAATATTATCGAAATTGCTAACAAAATTGACCATACAATCCCATTCCACCGTATCACTTTAACTCCATCAAGAGGACCAAATGGTAATAAATTAAATGTTCCTAATAATGCATTGACTAAACAGATTAATCCAAGAACTTTGCCTACAAAACCTGCCTCAAAAAAAACAAAACGATATAAGATATATGTTATAACAGCAATTATTATATTTGCTGATGGTCCTACAGCAGCTATTCTGCCTGTTTCAAAATTTCTTGTTTCCCCTCTGAACATTACAGCCCCCGGAGCTGCAATGACAAAGCCTGTAAGAAAAGCTAATACAAGTGATAAAAGCAAACCCCGTGGATACATTCTAAATTCGGACCAAAGTCCATATTTTTGTGCCATAAATTTATGTGAAATTTCATGAACAAAAAAAGCTGTCACAATACCTAAAAACGATATGGGGATGGATAAGATTAGGGAACCTATGTCATTAAAGCCTGAGAATAGGTTATTCGCAGAAATAGTAAAAGAAAAAGCTATTGTTAAAACACCTATCGCAATGAGAATATGAGTAATTTCGGTTTTGCTAAACTCTCCTGGCTTTCCAATATCAAGAGTACCTTTGGGAAAGTACATGTATTCTCTTGGTGGTAAATCATGAAATGAAGTGTAGACCTTTCTTCTCTCCTTCATGTCCCACCTCAATTACTTTTACGATTTATGAATGTTTGGGAGTAAAATAATCATCCGGTAAATCCAAGACTTAAGATATATGGTAAAGCTATAAATGTACCTATCATACTGCCCAGATTTGCTAATGCTACAACCATAAGAAGCCTAATAACCCTGTTATTAAAGAAATCTTTAAAGCTATCCACTTTGCTTAAATTCTGAAAATCCTTAACCACTGGTTTTCTTAATTTAAATTCTACATAGCCAGCAACCCAACCAGCAGCTATAGCTGGGTTTAACGAAGTAAGAGGAGCAGCTACGAAAGCAGTTGCTATTGAAAATGGATGACCTCTGGCAATTGCCGTTCCAAGTGCAGAAAGCCCTCCGTTAATTAAAAACCACATGATAAGTGCATCTGCAGCCTTTCCGACTCCTCCAGTAAGGAAGAGATAGACAATTAAAGCGACAAAAACAACAGGAATTACATAACCAACAGTTTTCAAAATGCTAAAACGTTTCTTAGGAACATACTCTAACTCATTTAAATCAACATCCAATTTTTTCTTTTCCAAATTATTTTTAATACCGTTAATATGACCTGCACCTACAACTGCTACTATTTTCCCTTTTTCACTCTCGCTCAGAATTTTTTTAGCTATATATTCATCTCGCTCATGGATTAAAACAGTAGCAACACTAGGAGCAATATTGCCAAATTCTTCCAACATAGCAGAAATTACATCTTGATCCATAAGTTCCTTCAAATCTAGATCTTCTAGTTCCTCTTCATCATATCCTAAAATAGCCTTCATGAATTCCCATGTTAATCTAAACTTTTCTCTAACACCCATCTTTTTCCAAGCTCTTTTTAGAGTGACAGAAATATCTCTATCTACAAGTGCTACTTCAATATCATGTCTTTTAGCTTCATTCATAGCTGCGATCATCTCAGAGCCTGGCTCTACCCCATATTCCTTGCCAAGTCTCCTCTGAATAGATGACAAAAATGTTTGCGCTAACATCAGATATGCATTATTTGATTTCAAAAGAGAAGTAATCGGAGTGTTTTCCCATTTATCCTTTTTCGTTATTGCCTCATATCGTCTTTTGCAGAGTTCAACTGCTACGATATCAGGTTTATATTTTTCAATAACCTCTTTTACTTCTTTAACACTGTCCTTAGAGATATGTGCAGTGCCAACAAGTATAATATTATCATTTATCTTAACTTGCAAAGTATCTCCTTTTCATTCTAGTTTGTGAATACTTCAAAAGATTATTTAAATTTCAGCCTCAAAATCTTCTACTTTGGCAGTAAACTCTTCGTCTGATTTTATTTTACCCTGTTCCCTTAAGATCTCTTTAGTCAATAACCAATAAATAAGTGCGAGAGCTCGCCTTCCTTTGTTATTGGTTGGAATAACTAAATCGATATATCTGGTTTCATTATTGGTATCACAAAGTGCTATAACAGGGATTCCAATATTTTCAGCTTCGTGCAGAGCTTGTATATCGGCTAATGGATCAGTTAATAATATTATCTCTGGTTCAAAAAAATCTTTAGAATTTGGATTTGTCAGGATACCAGGCCTAAAACGCCCCTCTAATATCTGCATTCCTGTATATTCGCCTAGTTTTTTTATAGGTTTTTGTCCATATTGTCTTACAGAAACTGCTAAAACTTTAGGAGGATCATATTTTGCTAAAAACTTTGCAGCATTCCTAATTCCTTCATCCGTCTTTTTAACATCTATGATATATAATCCATCATTTCTAACTTTGTATATGAAATCTTTTATGTCCGATGTTTTCTGTCTTGTTCCGATATGGACACCCGATGTCATGTAAGTTTCTTCAGGAACTAACATATCAGTTTCGCGTTCTTTTTTCCCCTTTTCCTCAGCCATATCTCGCCCTCTTTTTATTGATCTCTTCTTACCGTAATGGGGATCGCATCTTCTTCAAATTCCAACATGGAAATTTCAACAGGATCAATTATTTCCTTAGGAATTTTAGTTAGTGTAGGCGGCGCTCCCATGGATATCTGTAACGCTCTTGCACCGATTATACGAGCTTTTTCAAATCGAGTATAGTCCAATTTATTCCTCCAATTATATAGATAGTAGGACCACCAAATATCAGAAACATTTAAAAATATTGCCCCTGAAATTATCTTTTAGGATTATCACAGCAATTTTTTAAAAAATAATATATTTATTTTATTTCTTCGACCCCTTCTACAAAATCTGCAGAGCGATTAGAGAATTCGTCGAGAGCAAGTTGCATATCAAAGATAATGTCTCTGAGTAATCTATCTATGTGTTCGTTATTGAACTCTTTAACTCCATCAATATCCGAATATATTTTCCCCAGATATCCGCTCATATCTTTATGTATCTCGATATTATACAAAACTTCCTCCATATTGCTTCCCTCGTCAACAATTTTTAAACAATAAAAAGCATTATATATAATAATCTTTTGGAATTTTCAACTCTATAACATTCGTTCTATCAATTTATTTATCTCTTTCCCTCTATATCCTAAAGCTCCGCCGTTAGTAAAAGATCTTTTTACGCCTTCATACCCATTTTTTGGCGGGCTTAATCTAAATAATGGTTTTATTTCGGGTATTTCTTTATATCTGAATTTATCATCTATTATTGCCTGTGAAAGTTTTTCCATCCCATCAAATGATGTTGCAGATTTCACATATTCTTCTGTAATACTTTTGTCGCCAACCAGCATTCCTCTTGAATTTATAAGATTTGAGAGTATCTCTTTGTTTATTTCCCCCCAGGTCGTATAGTCTTTAACAATCTGTAACATTCCTTTGAAAACTTTGTTTTCTTCCAATAGTACACAATGGTTTACCTTAGTTAAGCGAAGTAATTCCAAAGTACGTTTTATGTCTGGTTTTACATTAACTATTCCTCTTACTCTGACAACTGCAAAAACCATTTCTATACCTCAATTTCTGCTGGTTTAGGTTCTTCAGGAGGTAGACCAATACTTCCCGACACTATACTAATTTTTTTAATTTCATTCTGAGTAATTCTCATTTCTGCATTCTTTTTTAAAGCATCAAATACCGCTTTAGCATAATTAACTATGGTCTTGGTCTGTCCTTTTGTAAATGCCCAGCAATCTCTTACTCCAGCTAACTCCAGAATCTTTTTTGCCACATCACCAGTAGCCAATCCTATCCCATGTGGAGCAGGTTTAAAGGTTACCTCTACAGATCCGCTTTTTCCATTTACTGCAAATGGAACCGTATGAGGTTTCTTGCAACCACATTCCCAAGATCCACATCCTCTCCTAATCTCAATTATATTTAATTTTGCGTTATCAATGGCTTTTTTAATGCTAGATCCTACTTCTTTTCCTTTTGCCTGTCCTAAACCAATAAAACCATCTTTATTTCCAACAGCTACAGTAATTACGAATTTTATTCTTCTACCGGAGTCAGTCATCCGCTGAACCATTTTAACATCTATAACATCGTCTTCGACTTCAGGAAGTAAGATATCAATAATTTCGGGTTCTCTCAATGGCAGACCGGAATTCAGTGCATCACTCATGGTAGAGATTTCCCCTTTTTTAACCATTTGCCCTAGCCTAGTTTTTGGTAACCACTCTATGGTTGTCATGGGTGACTCAGGTTTTCCAGTACGCGCTCTAGATCGTCCTCTACGCCCTCTTACTGCCATTATTTGCCCCCTATTATCTTACCTTTTATTTCGCTTACTAAAGACGGAATTTCTTTATCTAGATGTTTCCCTAAAATCCTATCTTCTGCAGGTATCTTAGTGTTATCATGTGGACTTTCTATCCCGGCATCTAATACCCCTTTAAGTGCAGCAAATAGCTTATTGCCGGCAGTCGGCCTATATCGTCCTATGTCTAGTATACCTTCTTTTATTCCTTTATCATTTGCTTTCTTTCCTGCAATTAGACCTGTTAAATAAGCTGCAGGAGTTGTAGCTATAGAATGTTTCCAGTTATAATTTTTAATAAGTTCATTAGAAATTGCTGAAACAAGAATCTTATCCCCCTTAGGGTAATATTCAACAAATTGTACTCTTATATTTTTTAAAGATTTTCTAACGACTATCCTTGTTTTCCTAGATTTTAGGAGTCCTAATCTTCTTCTATAATCTGTCCTTCCATCTCGATGTCTTCTTGGCTTAACATGATAACGTGGCCCCTGTTTCATTGTTTGTCCTCCTTTAAAATTCCGCCAGATATAAGATGTGTTTTTAGATGGTGTTTGTTTCTAAATTCACCACCCTTAGCCCTATGATAGTATTTACGATAGGCACTTCGATCGATTAATTTATCATCTCTCAGTTGTCTCAGATAAGTTCTGATTGGACGTATTGTTTTTATCCAACGTTCTTTTCTTGGTAAACGTGCATATTTTGCACCCTTTCTTGATCCATGACCTTTTCTTCTCCCTTTTTCCTTTTGTTTTTGTTTAAATTTTTTTCTTCCACTTGAAATACCTTGTACTTGTTTGCTTTTCAAAGCTCCACCGTTAATAAGAATTTTTATATCACCTCTAGTAACTGCTTTTGCAATCTCATCTGTTCTGTCTGGATCCATCCAAACCCTATTTTCACCGCATTTCAATATGGTTGCTGCCATTCTCCGTTGATTTCGTAAATCGGTCATTTTTACACCTTCATGTTTAGTATTCTAATTTCCAGTTCCTCTGCTCTCTTTGCAATTTCTAAACGTTTCTTCGTTCCGACTGTACTTCCAATCCTTACTGCCTGTTTTTTTGGATCAACCCTTTCAAGATCTACCACGTTATATGCCATAACTTCTTCAAAACCTGAAGGGTGTAAGCCACGCACTTTTTTAGGTCCTCTAAAACCAACTCTTGCTTTACTTGGCCTATATTTCAAATTAATTCGCATTTTTGAACTTATCCCATCAGGCCTTCTCCAACTCTTTGAAATCCTTTTATATCTAAACCATTCCTCCCTAACAAATTCTGGTGTCCTCTTTTTTATTTGTTTTCTAACCAATAATTTTTCTTTTAGTCCTTCACTGAGATCTGGTTTTTTCTTTGCTTTATGTCCCTCTTCACTCTCTTCAACGATTTCCCCATCCTCTTTTTTCTCTTTTACTTCTTTCTTAGTTTCTTTGACTTTGATTTCAGCCTTTTCTTTCCTTTTCTTCGGCTCTTCTTTTCTTTTATCCTTTAATTGGTTTAATATATCCTTTGCATTTTTTACGCTAATTCCTTTTACCTTTACCAAATCTTCAACAGTTGCATTTCTCAGTTTTTCAATTGAGTCAAATCCATTCTTATGAAGGAGTTCTGCTTTTGCTTTGCCCACTCCTTTAAGCAACGTAAATTCCTTGACAACATCTCCTTTTGCCATTTTTTTAGCCCCTTTTACTGATTAAATAAACACCGTCTTGGAATACTCGGATATCTCTTTTTTTAACTCTAGTAGCTCTTTCTATATTTGCGACGGTTTGCCCAACTTTTTCTTTATCTATGCCAGATACTGTTACATTGTCCCCCATTGTCTTTACCTCCACGTTTTCAAGGATTTTTGCTTTACGAGGTGAGCGCTCTCCAAGGAAGTTTTGGATAATAAATTCATTTCCTTCTACAATTGTTTTTATAGGAAAATGCGAGTATAATGTTTTCATTTTATATTCAAATCCTTCAGTAACTCCTTTTATCATGTTTCGTATATGTGCTGAGAAGGTCCCTATCAATGCTTTCTCTTTTCTATGGGGAGATTTAGAACAAGAGATTTCAACGATGTTATCTTTTATTTTTATATTTATCTTCGGATGTGATAGTATTTTTGAAAGAGATCCTTTTTCACTTTTTACATGGATCGTTTTTTCTTCCATAGATACTTCTACACCATTTGGAATTTTGATCTCTTCTTTTAACTCAGTGGTCTCTGGCATTTTATCACTCTTTGTTAGTAAACATAAGCTAGTAACTTTCCTCCAATACCTTTTTTTCTTGCGTCATTATGAGAAATAATGCCCTCTGTTGTGGTTAATATAAGTAAACCAAAATCACGCGCTGGGAGATATCTTGACTCCCATTTCTCTAAATCACTCCTTTTTATTGGATATCTTGGCTTTATGACACCACAGTTATTAATATTTCCAATTAACTTAACTTGAAAAATCCCTGCCTTGCCGTCATCAACATACTCAAAGCTACCAACATATCCTCTATCCTTTAATAAACTCAAAATTCCGCGGATCATTTTTGAGGAAGGCCGTATTATGCACTTATCCATTCCTTTTATCTCTGCGTTTTTAATAGTTGATAATGCATTTGCTAATGGATCATTTAACATAAGCCTAGCAACTCCTAATAATATTTTTTAAATCCAATTTCCTCTGCTTTTTCTCTAAAACATTGTCTGCACAGATGCAGTCCATATTTCCGTATTATTCCTCGTTTTCTGCCACATTGTTCACATCCGACTATTCTACCATAAATCTTCTTTTTCTCTTTTACCCTCATTCCACGACCTCCACGTTAAAAGCTTCTGTAATAAAATTGATTGTTTCCTCTGTTGTTACTTGATGTTTCTGTGGTATTTTTCTTTTATCAATACGTCTATGTCTAATTCTATAACCTGGTTTTTCCATGGTTATTGATATGTCCATTCCAAATATGCCTATGTTTGGATCGTATTTTTGTCCTTCAAATAATGTATGGTCCGGTATACCAAAAGAAAAGTTTCCCTGATTATCAAATGAATAATCTGCAATTTTATTTTCCCTCGTTTTTAATGCTTCAATTAAAAATTCATCAGCGGTTTTTTTCCTTAATGTTACTTTGCATCCAATGGCCATTCTTTTTCGTAGACCCCAATCTTTATTTGTTGTTTTAGAAAGGGTTTGTACTGGTTTTTGACCAGTTAAACTCTGTAAAACTGTTTCTGCTTTTTTGAGTTTTTCACCTGCTTCACCAACACCAATGTTGACAGTAATTTTCGCTATACCTATTTTCAAAGGTTTTTTCTCTTCTTTATATGTGGTTTTAGACTGTTTCTTTGCTGTTTTTGCACTCATTGTATCTTCACCTCAGGAAGTGTTATTATTGGTTTGGTTTTTCCAATAGGGAATATGTACTCAGCAAGTGTTGAAAATTCCTTATCGCCTTTCATTTTAGCTAGATTGGACTTTGATGATGAAACAATTTGAATATCTTCTATATTGGCTATTTGACCGACATGGCTGCCGTTGATTATCATCGATACATTTCCTTTGTCAAATTTAAAAACATCACTGATTTTGTTGTCCGCTAGAGAAATCTTTAGGACGTCACCAGTTTTATATTCGTCTTTTTTTACAAGTTTATTTTTACCATCGTGAAAGTTGAGTTGTATTTTTTTTCCTTTAACAATCATCTTGTTTTCTATGCGACACAGTTTCCATTCGGCATCTTTAGCTGATATGGGCACAAGAGTTAACTTACCTTTTTGATCAAATAAAACCCTAAAATTCTTTTTTAGTTTTGGAATTGATATTACGTCCATAAGTCCACAAGGAAATTTGTGGCTTTTTCTTATTACTGAATCTACTAAAACATCCCCACTTGCAATAGCTCTTTTAGTTTCTCTGTAAGTGTCACATAATCCAAGATAGTCTCTAACTATTAAACCCAGAGGTATTGATTTATCTAGAGGATGTGGACCTGGTGATGATTTTATCGTCCAAGTCTTTTCTTTTCTGTGCAATCTAACTGTCCTAGGTGCTGCAAGCCTCTTTAAATGTTTACTCATTTTTACCCCCCTCTTCCTTTTTTGTAGTTTTTGCAGGAGTTTTTTTAGCGACCTTCTTTTTAGGAGGCTTATCCTTCTTTTCAACAGTTTTTTTCTTAGTTACCTGCTCACTTTTTTTCTCTTCTTTCTTTCCCTCTTTAGGTCCTTCCTTCTCTTTAGGTTTCTTTTCTTTCTTCTCTGGAATCTTACTCGTCTCTTCAGGGATTTCTTCAGCCTCTTCTTTCTCTTCTGCTTCGATTATCTCTTCGGCCATCTTCTTTTCTTCTTCAAGTTCTTTAATTTGTTCTTCAGCCTCTTTCTCAATTTCCTTCTTTGTTGTTTCTGAGAGCCCTTTTTCTAGTTTTTTCCTTCTCCATTTATCTGTTAAATTTAATTTTGTAATCAATAAATTGCTTGCATGCATCGGTTTTGCTATCTTTGTTCCATCTGCCTTAACTGTTGTTATCCCCTCAATTTCCACAACCTGTTTACGTATATTGACACTAGCTACCTTGTCTTCATGTCCCTTGAAACTACCCCTCATAACTTTTACAGTATCTCCCTTTACAACCGAAGCACTTCTATGATCGTATTTTAAAAGTAAATTTTCTGTAAGATGAGCTGCAACCCATTTTCTCTTCTTATGAAGAGGGGCATTGTACAACCTTTTTCTTTGTTTTCCGGGTTTTATTGATTTCATTTTTAATCACTCATACTATAGTGGATGCCAAAGAGGCTATTTTTGGCCACCGTTCTGCAGCTTCTATTGCAACAGGACCTTTTATCATAGTTCCTTTTGTTTCTCCAGTTTCTGTAACTAAAACAGCTGCATTATCCTCAAATTGAACCATGGCGCCGTCTGGTCTTCTAAAAGGCCTTCTTTGTCGTACTATTACAGCTCTCAATATCTGTCTTTTCATATCTGCTGCTCCTCTCTTGACACTAACAACTACCATGTCTCCCACTCCAGCCTTTGGATATCGACGATGCACACCTTTCAGTTTTAATGTCATGATTATTTGAACAACTTTTGCACCTGTATTGTCTATGCAATCTAAACGAGAACCGACTGGTAAACCTCTCATCATTCTGCCAGCTATTCCTTTCATTTCTGTTTCACCATTACAATTTTTCTATAGCAACAAACGATACTGTTTTACTCAAAGGTCTGCATTCTGCTATTCTAATCACATCTCCTACTTTTAAATTTAAACAAGGCGGGCTGTGAGCAAGGTAGGTAGATGTTCTTTTTTCGTATCTCTCATATTTTTTAACATAATGCATAAATTCTTTTTTGACTGATACGGATCCTTGCATTTTGCTCGATACCACTTTTCCTTTTATTATCTGCCCTCTAATTGGTAATATACCATGAAATGGGCAGTTTTTATCATCACAGCTTTCTGTAGGTGGTTTGACATTTAATCCCACATTTCTTACATCTTTTTTTTCTGCCAACTTGTTCACCTTGCTTTTTTTATCCTGTCTTCAGGTCTATATAACAATCGCGATCCTTCAACGACTGTTTTTCTTCTGTCATATTCAAATTCAAATATTGCAATATTTTTTGCAATTCTCTTCTTTTGATTTCCAATTTCTATTAGGAATGTATTTCTTGTCTCGTCGATTATTTTTCCAGATACGTTAATCCAATTTGGGTCTGTGCATTTTTTGATTATGACATTTCTACCCACTAGTTCATCTTTGATGATTCCATTATTGTCCATGCTATCTTCCCATAGTGTATGTCGATATTTGTGCTTGCGTGTTGGGTTGTTTATGCTACTTCGACTACGAATCCCATTTTTTCTAATGCGTCTTTTACCTTTGATCTATGGTCTCCTTGTAGCTCTATCTTCCCATCTTTTATTGTTCCACCGCAGGCACATATTGATTTCAGATTGCTTATCAGCGAACCCAAATCTAAATCATGGGGATTCAAACCGTCGACGACAGTCATCATCTTTCCGTATCTTCTCCTATCAATAGCGATAGTAATATTTTGCTGTTCCCTAGCAATCTCTTCACAAACACAAATTTCCTTAGGTAGACCACATTTGGGGCATATATCGCTCATTTATTTTCTCCTTCCTCCTGCATGATGGTAAGTATCCTTGCAATGGACGTTCGTATCTGCCTGATTTTACCTGGAGAGGGTGGCGATCCACCCATTGCAGACACCCCTCTTTCATGCATAAGTTCTTCTTTTAGTTCTTTGAGTTTTTCAATCCTTTCTTCAGGAGTAAATTCTCTGATTTCTTTAGCCTTCAGAACCATCTTGGTTACCTTCTTCAATTAATTTTTTTAATTTTTTTATAATTATTTCTGCCGTTTTTTTACCGATACCTTTGATAGATATTACACTGTCGACATCCATTTCGTATAAATCTTCTAACGACGTTATCTTTGCTTTTTCAAGTTTTTTGATTACAGAAGGTCCAACTCCTTGAATTTCTGCAAGTTTTTTAATATCAGTTATTTTCTTAGGTTTGGTTTCTGGTTTTTTTTCTATTTTCTTTTCTTCTATTTTTACTTCTTCCTTCTCGCGAATTTTCAGTTTAATTTCATCAGGGAGTTTTGCATCGGGTTTCATAATCCTAACTTTTACACCCAAAACTCCTGCCTTTAGTTTTGCTGTTGCAAAACCTTCATCCATAATTTCCTTTACAATTTCGCCGCAATACTTAACATGCCCTTCCGTGAATTTTTCAGTTCTGTGTCTCGCTCCTGTAAGTTTCCCAGATATTATAATTTGACATCCTTTCGCGCCTGCATTCATAATCCTTCTAACAGTTGAATGTCCCGCTCTCCTAAAGTGCCAACCTCTCTCTAAAGCTTCTGCAAGCTTTTCTGCCATTATCTGGGCGTTTAGTGGAGCACTAGCGCCAGCTTCTTGAATTTCTATTTGAGGATTATCTACGTTAAACTTATTTTGAATGTTCTCTGTTAATTCTTTTATCTTACTCCCACCCTTACCAATTACCATTCCTGGTCTTTCTACTAGGATATTTATCCTCGTTCCGATAGGAGTTCTCTGAATACTCATACCACCAAAGCCCGCTCCTTCTATCTCTTCAAGCAAGAATTTTTTTATCAATGATCGTTTTGTATTTTCTCTTATAAATTTCCGTTCACTTGCCATCATTCTACCTCTTCGAGAATAATTTCAATATTTGTTGTAATTTTGTTTTTATCAGTAGCCCGCCCCTGAGCCCTTGGCATAATTCCTCTAATTATTCTACCTCTGTAGGTGGAAATATGGGATATTTTCATGTTTTCTGCATCAAATCCTTTGTATTCTGCATTATTTTCGGCATTCTCAATTATTTTTAACATATAATGAGCAGCTTTTTGCGGATAACTACCTGCCCCTATTCCCTTTTGATGTGATCGTTTTCTTTTATGGAATATTGTGGGAAGTGGGCGTTTCATCTCAATTATTTCCTCAAGGAATTTCTTTGCCTTCTCAGTTTTCATTCCCTTTAAAGCATATGCTAGGTTTATGGAATCTTTTCGAGAGCAATGCAGTTCATATCCATATGCTTTTGCAGTTTTTTCTGGATCTGCTTCAATTGAATACTTTACCATTTTTCATCACTTCAACGGCATATATTTGGAGGATTTGGTAGCTCCAACCCCAGGACCTGTGTGTTTTACTTTTTTTCGGGTTAATGCAAACTCTCCCAGGTAATGCCCTATCATTTGGGGCTGTATATTCACTCTTTGGAATTCTTTTCCATTATGAACGCGTATACTATGACCAATAAATTCAGGTAATACTATCATATCTCTGCAATGGGTTTTTATGAGATCTCCTTCTTTTCCTTTTGTATTTTTTATATCCTCTAATAGCTTATTTTGCTCTGCGGTTAAACCTCTCTTTAATGTTCTACGGATTCTTGAAGGAAATAATGGTAATAATTCTTCTATAGAAAGTTTTTGCAATTCTTCTAGTGAACGTCCATGATATCTAAATTCCTTTTTTCTTACACCTACTTTCTTACGTTCTCTTTTTCGCCTGCTTTTTGCAGATGATCTAAAAGCAACTTTTTTTGCCATGATATTCACTTCCTCCCAGTACGTTTAGGAGCTATATTTCCAACTTTCCTACCTGGAGAGGCTCCCCTAGCTATGGAACTTTGCTGTCCAACATGCTGATGACCTCCACCACCATGAGGGTGACTTACAGCGCACATTGCAACTCCTCTCACAACCGGATATTGCTTTCCTTTCCTCTTATATGCAATGAATTTTTTCCCTGCTTTAAGGAAAGGTTTGTCTTTTCTCCCACCCCCTGCAGGAATTCCGACGGTCGCTCTACATGATGAATCCAATGTTTTAAATTGACCTGAGGGAAGCTTTATTACCGTTCTCTTTAAATCATGGGATACGACGGTCGCTCCGCTCCCTCCTGCTCTTACAAGTTTACCCCCATCTCCAGGAGTGATTTCAATATTGTAAATCGGAAAACCTTCAGGAATCGTTCCAATTGACAGAACGTTTCCTATTTCGTAATTTCCTTTATCATCTGTAAATTTAATTTCATGACCAATTTCTATTCCTTCTGTAGCCAATACAAGCATTTTTTTATTACTATCTAATCGTATCTTTGCAATAGGGGAAGTCCGCCCAGGATCATGAATTATTTCTTCAACTATTCCTTTCATATTTCTCTTATTATCGTATTTTATTCTTCCTCTAAATTTATGTGAAGGGACTCTATACCTCCCTCTTCTTCTACCTCGCCTTTGTTGAATTAGATTTTTTCCCATTTTTTGCCTCTAGAATACTCCTATTCTCATGCCAATATCTTCTGCTTTAAATTCAGGCATAAATATTACTGTTGCATGTTTCCCATCTTTTGTTATTCTGGTGTTAACACTTTTAACTTTAACATCAAACATTTTTTCAACTGATTTTTTTATCTGTGCTTTATCTGCATCTCTTTTAACTATAAACTCTAAGGCATTGTTTTTTTCCATTTGATTCATTGATTTTTCTGTAACAAAAGGATGTAATATTACATCAAAAGGATCCATTATTTGCCACCTCCCAGGTGTGTTAATGCAGATTTTGTTAGTATTGTCAGTCTGCCAGCATCTCCACCTGGTGCCAGATGTTCGATATTTAACTGATCTGGTTTTGCTGTGTCTACACCACTTAAATTATTCGAGCTTTTCTCTAAATTATTTTTTGTAGAAACTATTAATATTGATTTTGGTGTTCGATATTTTCTCCCCCTGGTTTTGCCCTTGCCTGCACGTATATGTTTACCGTTTACTGAACGAAGAACGTCATCGTAAATTCCAATCTTCTCAAGAGTATCTATCACATCTTTTGTTTTTTTAATTTTTTCAAATTCATCATCTATAATAACTGGTAATGTTACTTTCTCGTCAAACTTGTGCCCTCTTTTAGAAACAATTTCCTTGTCCGCTGTTGCAGCAATTGCTGAGTAACGTGCAAGTAGTTTTTCCTTTTTGTTTATCTTCTCTCTCCAGTTTCTCTCTGCCTTAGGAGGATGTGCTCTTCTACCTCCTACTACCCCTGGAGCAAGGGCTGCAGTTCTACCCTGAGTAAGTCTTGGCACTCTTGATCTCCCTCGTCCTTTACCAACAGACGCCGTCGCGTGTTTCGTTCCAGCCAACGGATCTGCGCCATAAGGTTGTCTTTTATTAGAACGAAGAGCATTGAATGATTTTCTGATAATATCTGGCCGATAAGGTGTATTAAATATATCAGGTAAATCGATCTTGCCTTTTACCTTGCCGTCTATTCCATAAACATTTGCTTTTCTCATATCTAGACTCCTTGCTTACTTGTAGTAGATATGTAGCTTATTTCTGCTTTTTCAACTTTAACACCACGTTGATATCTTACTGCTTCTCTCATACCTATCAATCTTTTTGCGGGTCCAGGAATTGAACCATGAAGAAGAACATATGCATTCCTTATAACGCCATAATGAGGAAAACCGCCAGTGGGAGTAATTTCTTCTCCGTTTTCACCAATTTTCAAAACACGCTTGTTGTATTCGGTTCTTTGATGGTATCCCATTTGTCCTGCCTGGGGTACAGTTGCTTGAATCCAATTAGGATGCCACGATCCTGCAGTACCAATCATTCTACGATGTTTTGAGTTTTTATGTGTTAAAAGTTTTACACCCCATCTTTTTACTGTTCCTTGAAATCCTTTCCCTTTTGTTATTGCTATAATATCTAGCATATCTCCATCTTTGATAACATCGTTTATTTTCAATTCCTTTCCAAGGATTTCTTTTGCATATTTTATCTGTTCTTCAATACCCCCACCACCAATTCTTAACTCGCTTATTTCGGGAATTTTTTTTGGTACGCCTGTAACTAGTTTTGGTTGAGTATACACTACCACTCTGATTTCATCAGCATCTTTGGTAAAATCCCAATTTTTCTTCTTCTGTTTTTTTATGAGGGGAATCCTCTTTGATAGCTCAGGATCCAATTTATCTGCCCATATCTCACCAACAGTATTGAGCCCATGTGAAGTTCTTATATATGCTCTCACAGCTGCAACTTTTATCGGAGGTGTTTCAACGACTGTTACAGGCATTTTCACCTCCCTACCTGAAGTAGTAGATGTAGGTCTGTAATCAACTATAAAAGCATGGGTCATACCTGCTTTATAGCCAAAGAAACCTTGAATCTTTGGTTTTTCACCATCTTCTGCCCAGTTCTTTATATGTGGCGTTTCAGCTTTAGCTCTTTTTCGTGGCGAAAAGCCATGTGAACCTCTTCTAGGATGATGTCTCTCAGGCATAACATAGCCTCTTATTGTTTTATATTATTTAGACTAGTTGTCCCGTTTATCTAAACCGTGACACTTTTCAGACAGCCAAAAACATGAATAGCTGTTTGATACCGGGTTTCTAAGTGAATTGCCCGATTAATGTCTGGTATAGATAGGGAAGTATGGCATTAAAGAAATGGTATATAAATGTTATTGCCTATTTTTTTATATGTCCCAGAAGGGGACAATATCGCAACAGCCACATTTATGACACATAGTTTCGAACGTTTGTGTGGTCAAACCATGTTTTTCAATTATTTTCTTCTGTTCATGTGCAATTTTTAAAATTCTATTGACTGAAATATCAGGTAATTTCTCTGATGATATTTCTTCTAATTTTTTCTTGTTCAATTCATTTATTCTTATCATTCTTAAAGTAGGAACAACACCCATCTTTGCAAGTTTTTCAATGGCTTTGATAACTGATCTATCTGATTCCCCCACGCCATAGATGATATTTGAGGTTACCTTCCCTTTTCCAAAAAGTTCTACAGCCTCTCTTAATATGTTGGGTATTTCGTTATAATGAAAATCTGGACATATTTTATCAAATAAATATTTATCTGGAATCTGTAGATTGATTTTTATCTCATCAGCACCTGCTTTTTTAATTAATAATATTTCTTTTCTGCTTGATATACAAGGTTCTACACCAATTGGAATGGCTGGGAGTTTTTCCTTTACGTTTTTTATGATGTTACACATCTTTTTTATTGTTTTAACGTTGTCTGGGTATACTCCACTCGTTAAAGCAACGGCATGAAAATCACTACGGTTTGATGCCTTAAAGATTAACTTAATAAATTTTTCTTCGTCATATTCATGAAGAAACCCTCGCTTTGATAAATTGCAAAAGACACAGTTATAGATACATCTGTTATTTAAGTTTATAAACGCTTGACCAGGTGCATGGAACAATATTGGCATCATCTCTACATTTTCAAGAAAGATTTTTTTATCTTTCAATATATGAAATTTACCATTTTCTTTTTGTAATGAATAAATTTCATTTTGATTTTGACTAATAACTAGTTTAACGTTTTTGTTAATAAAAGTTAGAGCGATAGATAACGATCCTGAACTTGGTCCAGCTGTTGATCTATCAATGGGATATGGTAACTTTATATCAGTTGGTATGTAGATTTTATTGTTTAACACTAGCTCTGCTTTTGCTCTCACAGAATCAATTCTATCAGTCACAAAAACTTCTATAATGTTTCCGCTAAAATATCTTTGGTATAATTCTCCACGGTACTTTTTCCATGTATTTTTTGTATTCATTGCCGTATTGTTTTATTAACAATTTTTCTTCGTCAATTATACTCCATATCATTATAGGTATTGCCATCACTGCAATTAAAAGTGCAAAAAGTGAGAAGAAGAATAGGGCCAACCCAAAACCGACTATAAGTAATGAGGTATAATGAGGGTGCCTTATATACTCGAAAATCCCATCTGTTATAAGCTGTCCTTTATATGTCTTATCCCAGAAAATCTCCCATTTAAAATAAACCCAGGCTCCGATAAGAAAAATAAGTATTCCAGCAATAATTGTTGCAATTTTATCTGTTGGTATTTCCCAAACACCATATATAGCAGTTAAAGGTCCAGTTAATATGATTAATAAAATCGGAGCATAATGAACAATAAAAAGTGCCCTTAGTTCTTTCGGTGGTCTGTATTTCAACATTGGTCTATTAAATGATTGATATTCCGCCTTTCCCGATCTGGATATCTTGTGGCTTGAGAGTATGTTTTGTACTTCTCATTTTCATTACTGCTAATTTTCTCCTGTCCATAGTGGGATCTAAGTTCATAACTATGACACCATCTGCTAAGAACTCAGAGTATCCGTCTCTTGATAGATGTGGAGAACCTGATGGTAATTCTGATGTTACTAGTGAAGTGCATTTTGCCGTTTGTAGAGCATTTATTATGTAGTGTAGATGCAATCTTCTTATCGGTAAGTTTCCGATAGTGGAGAGATCTTCAGGATCGATGATACTTATATCATTTGCTAAATCTGGATTATTAATATAAACAGGCATCTCTGACAAAGGCGTGATTGAATCTAGGACAACTCTCTGGTAATTACCTGATAAAATTTCATTGGCCATCGTTTCATAAACAAGTTTTTTGTTTATGTTTAGAAATAGGAATTTTATCTGTCCTTTTTCTATTGCTGGTTGAAAGTCTAAACCCAATTCCCGAGTCTGACTAAGAAGTCCCTCAGTTTTTTTATCAAGAGTTAAAAATAGGCATTTATCCCCTTCTTCTATTCCCTTATATAGAAATTGACAGCATAGTATTGTTTTCCCACCTCCAGGGGGTCCGGATACAAGAGTTATAGTATCTTTTGGTAATCCACCTGAAATTAAATCGTCTAAACCACTTATGCCCGTTTTTATCCTTTCTATCTTACTCACCATATTTTTACTTTCAGATTGAATAAGAGACATGTAATCTGCATATGTAGTAGCGTGTATAATTACTTTATCTTTTACTTGGTTGCAAAATTTTAAGAGTATTTTTTCATGTTTTTGTACGGGTATATTAAATTTTATGAAAATGTTTATATATTAATAGATAAAGATATATTATAGTAGATTGCAACGAAGTGTTGGAATGGTTAAGAAAAACGCAAAGATCTGGATCTGGGTGCAAAGTAACAGGATGCTTAAAGCAGTGTCTAACCAGAATACTGGAACACTGACTATCTATGACGAATACGATAATGTCCTGTTGAGGAGGACGGGACTGACCAAACAGCAGATTAAAAATATAGAAATTATATTTTCAAGTCATTGTATAAAAAAAGTAGGTGATCACAGGGAGCCTTTTACCTACCTTTAAACTGTTATTTCCTAAAAAATTTTCTATTTTTACTTATGTGGATTCACATAAAACAACTTGCTTTTCTGGAAAAATTTTTATGCCCTCTTTGGTTATTTCCATAGCAAATATCTTTTTCTGATGTTCAGAATATCTCATTTTCAGAATCTCAACAGCATTTTCTCGCTCGTTTCCTTTCTGTATATTGTACAATACAATTATTCCATCTGCTAAAAATTCTTCAATTCCAGTGTCGCTAAATCTTGTTGGTATCGGTTCTGTTTCAGTTACTAAAAATGATGTTGCACCTGTTTCTTCAAAGAAACTAAACAGTTGCTGGAGATATATTCTGTAATTTTTTTCTTTACTAATGGATGCAGAAATAACTGCTGTCAAGGAATCCACAACAATTACCTCTGGATTAAATCCTTTAGGTATTATCAAAGGTTTTACCTTATATGATATTTCTGTTGCTGAACCCGATCCACTTATTGATCCAAACTTCATTCTAAGTATGTCAAGAGGATTAATCTTTTGGATTAAAAGACGCCCTTCGTCAATATATTTTTTTGCATCCCATCCAAAGTTTTTCATACTTTTTTCTATTCTCTCAATGCTTTCCTCAAAACTTACGTACATACAATTTTTTCCCTTAGAGACTAGGCTATAGCATACCTGTCTGCAAAAAGTGCTTTTTCCAGTACCCGTTCCTCCAGCAACCAAAACAGAGTTGCCTTTCGGAACACCTCCTTCCGCAAATAAATCATCAAATCCATTAATATCAGTTTTTAGAACTTTGTCTTCTTTCTTTTCCTCAACGTCTTCGTTCATGTGAAAGTCTCTCATATGTTATGAATAATATATATATATATATATAAGGGAATCTGAAAATTAAGTTTCCCTATTTAATCCATCCATGACCAATTTGTACGTATATATAATAATATCTAAGTTTGAGATTAATATCGTCGTCCTTTCTAGTTATTTTCACATAAGATGGGCCCTTTTCGTAGTTGACCTTGTCACCAAGCATACTGAACAGGGATTCATTCCATGCATTTGGATACTGTGTAGAAATATTTATGGTGTTACTGTTAGGAAGATAATCTATGCCTCCTTGAGACCAATTTGTACGTACGAAACATTTTCCATGTCCATAAGTCAAATTTTTACCATGGATCCCAATAATTATGGGAAGATCAAACTGTATGTCTAAAACGTTTTCTACATATATAGAGGGATCTACTCTCATAACTGATTCTCCATGAAGCTGTTTAACCATGATACCACCACCCTCCAAAGCATAAATCTGATCAACAAAATATGAATTATACGCTTCGTATTTAATTGATGTTAGGGGAATTCCATTTGGAAAAGTAGGAGATGCTGGCAATATCTCAATTTTGTATTCTCCCTCATCAACTGTAGAAACTTCACCATAGCTTCTTGCAGTTATGAAATATGGAAGTTCTTTACTTCCAAGTGTTATCATTGTTGATATTGGTGCTGATGAATTTGTTATCGCTTGAAGATCTATCATAGATTTTAATGATGAGAATTGATTTGATACCTGATCCATATGTTCTGCTTCTCTTTCCTCCATTATCTCAGGTATGTAGACAAGTTGTATCGTTGATATTATTATTGAAACAAGAGCTACAAGTAGAAGAGCTTCGATGACACCTGCAACAGCATTTTCTTTTTTTACAAATTTTTTGTATTTCATCTCTCCATCCATTTACCATATTATATGTCTATAACTTATATTTTTTCTTTGTAATCTTCGTTTGTTATTTACGTTTAATCCAAAATATAAACAATGCAATTATAGCTATAATAAAAATTAGCTCAAAAACTACAATTAGAGGAAATGGCACTTCGAGTTCAAAACCAAGCAAGCCTTCGCTACTGCCACTCTGATTAGATGATTGAACAATTATTACATATGTTGAATCTGTAGAGGTATCTCCATATTCATTTGTTACAGTTAACGTAATGCTATAATTCCCTGGAGCAGTATATGTGTGTGTTGGAGATTTTCCACTTCCAGTAATATCATCTCCAAAATCCCAAAGATAATCAACTATTGACCCATCATCATCATAACTATCAGAACCATCGATATTAATTTCCATATTTGTATAGCATGAATAAGGTCCTCCAGCATTTGCTACTGGTAAATGGTTAGATGATTCGTCATTTATCGTTAATGTCTCTGTATCTTGTTTGGACCATTCATTGTCATTATCCCTAACTTGAAAATAGATGGTATGCATTCCTTTTGATAAAACAGATGAATCGAATGATTTATCACTGCTAATCACTCCATCTAGGCTAGAAATCCATTTCCACTCAGTAATTTCACCATCATCAGTTCCATGACCGATGAAAGTTACTATTTCTCCTGCTACTGCTGGATTTGGTGATATGGAATCAATATGGGCTGTTGGTGCCTGATTCTCTATAAGATTTATTGTTTGAGTTGCTGTTTTTTCAGAGGACCAATCGCCATCATTATCTTTTACCTTGAAATAGATAACGTGGATTCCAGCAGTAAGACTCGAGGTGCTAAATGTGCTTTGAGTGTTTAATTGCCCATCAATACTTGATCTCCAGTTATAACCAGCTATATACCCGTCGCTGTCTGATCCACTACCATTGAATGTAACATTTTCTCCATATGTTGCTGGATTTGGAGAGATTACAGGTAAATGTGCTGTTGGTTGTTGATTTCCCCCACCTGGTGGCTCTGGTTCTAAAAAATAACCTAAAGGATATTCGTCCTGATTACTTCCTCCTGGGATGTCATATGGGGAATCTCCTATACCATCTTCATCTGAATCGTAATCGTTGTAGTCTTCCCAGTAGTTTCCTTGACTGTTATAGCTCCAATAGTTAGTTAATGGATCTTGTGCGTTTTGACCATTATTTGTGAAATCATTAAGATAGAAACGATTATTCAATGATTGAACAATATGAACGCCATATTGACTATTTCCAGTGATTGTATTCTCGTAGATTTCGTTGCTGTTTGAAGAATAATAAATATACATCCCTTTCTGATTGCTTTGAATTACATTATTATGAATAATGTTGTTATCTGAAAGGGTTAAACTTACTCCTGATCCTTCATTATTTGATATAGTATTATCGCTTATTGTTACATCATTACAGTGATCTAGCTGAATTCCATCACTTTCGTCACTATTTATAATTTTGTTGTTGTTGATAATACTATTATTTTCATAAGAAAGAGCAATACAGTCGTAACCAAGTCCACCAGCATTTCTTATTGTGAATCCTGAAATATGAGTTACTATTTTACCCCCAGGTGCTCCGTATGCGTATAATGTATGACCGTTTTTTCCTCCATCGATTATTGTAGTATCTTTGTTTTCTCCCGTGAGCGTTAAGTCCTTGTTAATTTCAACATTCTCATTATAAGTTCCAGAGTATACGTATACTGTATCGCCTGAACTTGCTGCCTCTATTGCATCCTGAATATTTGTATAATCTGCTCCACCACTATCATCAACATATATGGTGTTTCCTAAAGCTATACTTTTTTCAATAGGGAAGACACAAGTAAATATTGAAAATATTAGGATATTCACTAATAGTAATAATCTCGTTTTCGCAATTTTCATTTTCACTTCTCATCTCTCTCGTTAACTGTTATGTCAAAATTTAACAGTAATTGTATATAAACATAATGTGTCAAAATGTCATAATGAAAAAATTTTCTTATTAATACTTCAGCCACACTTTTTTTTAGATTTTATCTAATCGAAATGAGAAGGTTGAAGATTTTTTCTTTTTAATTCGCAATGTTTATATAGTCTTAAATTAACTTAAAAATATAAAAAAAATCTATAATAAGGTGAACTACTTTGACAAGCGAAAAAGTCTGGACATGGATGCAAGCAAAGGGCAAGGTTTTCAAGGTAATATCCAATGCTAGTAAAGGAACTATAGAAGTTCTCAATGAAAATGGGGAAACAGTAATCAGGAAAACCAATTTGAGCAGGAAACAAGTTGAAATGGTTGAAAAAAATTTTAAAAATTTTGTTTCAAAGAAGTTGAATGGAAATAATAAAATAGCTCCCAAAGATAATTTTGATCCAATGGTGGCATAATCTATATATTAAAATCCACTTTTTTGTAATAAAAAGCTAGCCTCTCAATATTTATTCTTTACAGGTAATTTTAATAAATCTTTGAAGGGTTTTCTCAGAAACATTTAAAACATCACTAGTGCCACTCTTACGATCAAGCATTCTTCGTACATTATCTCTGATTACTTTGAATCTGTTTGGATACTCCCCTATGGTTATTAATTTGCCTACTTTAACTAACATAGTTTTGGTCAATCTAATTTGAATTTTTTCTATTTTCAATCAATTTATGAGAAAAATAATGAAAAAAAACTTAAGATATATTTGTTTTGATTCTATAATTTAATGAAGAATTTTTTTAACTCACACTTCGACTTCGATTTTAAGGATATCATAAAATCTATCTCTTGCAGCTTTTTCGAGCCACGGGTAATGACCGCAGTTCTCAAAAAGAATGAATCTAAAGTCTTTTAGAGTGCGAGAAAGGGGGCCTTTAACTCCTTCGGAAAGATGGGGATCGTAATCGCCATGAATTGCGATTACTGGACATTGGGTCTTTTTCCCGAACTCTAGAGGTTTACCACTACTTCTTAGTTTCATAGATTGTTTCCATACATTCTGATAGATTTCGTACTGAAACTCTAGTATCTCATTGTCGTTGAACAAGGGGTCATATGAGTCAGCCTTGGAAATCAATTTTCCAAGTCGGGGCATGGGCGTGTTTTTGTCTCTGATAGTTGGATCGTTCAATGTTTCCATCAATGATAGGGGCTTCTGCTCTTTCTTCTTCACTAAGCCGACTTAACCGAGTTTTTATAATGTTTACAGCATATTTTTCTTCGTAGGTCCCGCTTCCAATGAGTATGAGTTTTTTTACGAAGGTGGGGTATTTAGCTGTAAATATAAAACTGAGCCAAGCACCCCATGACCAACCAATCAATGTGATAGGGAGGTCCCCCCTCTTTTTTAAAACGACCTTTAGCTCTTGGACTTGCCCTTCAATCGTTGTTGCTGTTTGAAGTGGTTCCAAAATCCCACTAGGGGAGGAAAGTTCTCGAGCTACTGGTACCATTTCTCCGGGTGCACCTGGTCCACCGTGAATGACAGCTGTATTAAAAGGTGCATTTCCATATTTTCTTAGGTTTTTCATATATGTACCCAGGATAACTCTTTTTTATTTATAAATAGGTAAAATTTTTTCACCATATGTCTGCATTTTTAATTTTACATTTTTTTTTTAAAAACTATGTTGTTGAATTAGATGGGCCCGGCAGGATTTGCCCCGCCCATATGGAGAGATTTTAACCGAAAGTTTTTGATTTTTAATACTTTTGATTTTCTAATTAAGACTGTCTCTCTAAACCTCTTATTTCTTTTTTTCAGACTTATTTTTTTCATTACTCCCCTTCCTGCTATATCCCCAACCTTTGGAGGCGATGCAGGAAGGAGGTAGAAAATATGGATGTATGGCTAAAAAGCCAAGTGGGGCTCAAGGAGACCCAGCAAGTAGATGTAGAGCCAACTGAGACTATCGGTTCTATAAAACAACGCTGTGGTACTATCCAGTCATATGACGATGTCTCAAATGCCGTGCTCATGCACAACAGAGAAATCCTGAAGGACGATTTACGTCTCAAGGATTACGGTATACAGGAAAACGAAACAAT
>CP070724.1:222985-242249 GCA_020350825.1 Thermoplasmatales archaeon
TATCCGGATGTCTATGTCAGCAGGTTGGCATGTAGGAAAAAATTTGAAGTTAACATTATGGTGAAAAAGATCATCAATTATGAAAGTACTTCCCCAGATTCAAAATCCTGGTTTAAAACAATGATTGGTGTCGCTGGTAGAACTTTTGCGATGTATAACGGACAGCCAGATGGTGAGTATGAAGTTGATACAATGATTGATCATATGGGGGATATGGTTGATGAGGCTGTAAAGGTTTATGCTTCAAATCGGGATAACAGTGGACCGGTACCCTCTCCCAAAGATATTAGAAAAGCTATATCTAGCGGTGCCGGTTATGCGGCTTTTATGGGCCATGGCAACCCTTTTAGTTGGAATACCCACTGGCCTGATGAGGGTTGGGCAGGTGGAATTCATCTACAACATTTCCCGATGCTATTTAATGGCAAGAAATTACCTGTTGTCATAGTTGGTGGCTGTCATAATGGGATGTTTAATATAACTCTTTTAGCACCTATGCTCAAGAGCGGTTATTGGACTACTTTACCCACTCCTTTCTGTTTCAGCTGGGGATTGTGTCTTGTGCCATGGGGTGGTGCTATTGCATCAACAGGTTGTACAGGTTTAGGTATTGGTACTAGTGGTGGAAATCCTATTGTTTTGAGCGCTGAGATGGAGGTTAATTTCTTTTACGAGATTGGTCAGAATGATGCAATGAACCTTGCTCAAGCGCATGGTGATGCTATATCGAAGTTCATGAATGAAAATGCATTAGCACATGTAGAATACCATTGTATAACTATTTTCCAGCTTTTCGGGGATCCTAGTTTAAAATTGGGTGGTTATGAGTAAAAATCACAGAAAACGTAGTTTATACTAGCTCCAATACTCTTAGCTTCATATTTAATTGAATATATGTTAGGTTGTTCGTGGATGCCTTGGTGAATTAAGAAAGCCACGCAATCCTATAATATAGGTATTAAAAGTGAGATTATAACTTGTAATTAGATTTTGCCAAATTCCTTTTTACCGATTGGTTACAACAAACATTATTTTAACTTTTAACAGGAGTAAACATATTTTTCCGTCAAGATGTTATACTCTGCGAACGTTATCTTTATATACTATGAGCAGTCAAGCATTAGCACGGTTATTTGTGTTGAAATAAAGCATCTCGGCAGTCTTTGCAGATCCTATGTAATCCGCCACCTTCCCCTTCAAGTTTTACATAATAGTTGATGCCGAGATTTTGACCGCATCTAGGGCAGAGTTTTATAAACATATCTCATACAACGATTAGATGGCTTTAATAACTAAAGTCTAGATAGTTGAAAGTAAAACCCACATATCTTGATAATGATTAATAAAACTAAATTTTTAGTGGTTTGATTTTTGAAATCTTTTTTACACTTGAACTTATTTTTTAATTACGGTTTTTTGTCTATCTTGTGTATTTTTCTCAATTTCTTTTTGTTTCACCTTCATTTTATAAAACTTAATATTTGGTCTAATAAGTCGACATCCAGTAAACAGAATTCTTCCACCTATCATCACTATTATCGCATATGCTACCAAAAACACTATTGATATTGTCAATCTATTGAACATAGTTTCAAGACCTAGATCAAATGACATGCTTGCTTGTGTTTGACCTTGATTGGATGCATCTTCGGAAAGTGAAACCCTTGTCATTGTGTTATGTGTATTGCCATTTTCATCTTCTACTTCTAATATGACAGTATAATCTCCAATTACAGAGTATTCATAATTGGGATTTCTTTCTGAACTTGTTGTTCCATCTCCAAAATCCCATTTCCATGTTGTTATTTCTGCACTTCCTTCAACTGAAGCATCATTGAACTCTACAGATTTGTTCTGAGACCACCATATAAATGCCGCAGTAGGTCCTTTAACCTCTTCAGGTGCCCATTGTTCAAGTCTTTCAGATGGATGTTGAGCAATGTCTAGTATATTACCTAATACAAATAGGAGCATAATTAATCCAACAACAAGCAAAACTGTACCCCAAATCATTGCATATGTTTCCTCTTTAATCATATAATCACCTTAACTAATACTATATAATTTCCTCCAATTCTAGAATTTCATAGCTTCTCCTTATTTAAAAACCTTTACAACCCTAATTTTACCCTATTACCCTACCTTTTGCATCGAAAACCTATACTCCTAAGCAGAAACCTCCAAAAATGTTAATAAAATAAAAAAAGCTATAAGGGAATAATTGTTTTGAAATTATAAATTGAGGAGAGATAGAGATGAAAACATTAAATTTGATAGTAATAATTATTGGAGCTATACTTCTTCTGTCTGGATTAGGTGTTGCTTTTGTCGTTCCGGAATTAACCCAAGTAGCTCAATTTTATGGTGGGGGAGTTACTATCTTATTAGGAATATTCTTAATATTGGTAGGATTTTTCTATAAGAAGTAACATAACAAATTTAATCTGAAATTGCATAAATAATCATCTGGTTTTTTATTTCATATACTCAACCTTTGAGAACAATCTAAAACATATGATTCTAAGCAATTTGCTAAAATTTACTTAGATTTAGTTGATAAAAATTGGGAAAATCTTCTTATACAAGCTGTTAAATATTTTAATATGGTAATTGATTAATGGTAAAAAAAATTAAAAATCTTTATCAATGTGAAGTCTGTAAGTTGCATTATAAAAATATTGGTTGGGCTGAGAAATGTGAATCTTGGTGTAAAAAACACCCCAACTCATGCAATTTAGAAGCAATAAAACATGCTGTTGAAGCTAAACAAAAATCATATTGAATATCATCTGGATTAATTTTTCAATCTATTTTCAAAAAACATTTTCCCAAAATAGAAAGCATCCTGTAGTTGCAGAAGGTTGCCTTTTCTTCTAGGTTTTCCTTTTTGCCATTCATTGAAGTGTTGTTCAGAAGAGAAGAAATTTATGTTTTTACACTGTGATATTGCTGCGCAACATGAGTACTCCCTATCATACCAAACTACCATATTTTTTGGTTTAAAGTAATTTATTTTATTATCCTTGATTTCGATTTTTACTTCATCTTTACAGTGGTGACAATGGGAATCTATAGAAACATCACTATTAAACATAAAACAAACCCCAAGAGCATCAACGGCACACATGGAATATATTTTCTTGTATCTTTCGTTTTTCATTGTGACTATATGAGATGTTTTAGAGCTAGAAAATGGGTATGCAGCAGCAATAGAAGTTTTATCATCGTTTAAATGGATAATATCGAATTGATCTAATTTGTTTAAAATTGCATCTATTTTTTCATTTGATAACCGTGTAAATACTTTCTTTATATGTTCAAGAGAGGGTATTTGACCTAAAACAGGTGATTGCCTTAGTATGAATTTTCTTATATCGTTTTCTTCCTTTGAAAGTATTTTTCCAAATTTCGCATCAAAGTTTTCAATTTCCTCTTCCTCTTGAAAAATATTCCTAGCTATCTCAGTAGGTTCTGGTTTGATGTTTATAATATGATTTTTCTTTGTCATAGTTAGAACTATTATTTTAATCTAAATGATGTGTAAAAATGTTATTCTTTTATTTGCATCATTTTACTTAACTAAAATTTCAAAATTTAGGATAACTTTCGTTTTTTCTATCAAAAATTCAACACAGTAATTACAACACTGTTGCATTCAATATTTCTAACTGTTCAACGCTGTTAAAAAGTAATAAATATACACATAAATATATCTTTTTATGTATTTGACTGTTCCCACGGCTTATATCACACATTAAGATTTGCGAATGGTGTTGTCGAAAAAACAAAGAAAATGTGATATAGGGGTTGTTTCTGTATATTATGGAATTAAAATAATAATCTTACTGCCAATTTTGGTTTTTAGCCCAGAAGAATCTATGATTAATGAAATAATACAGGACAAATAAATGCGGTGGGAATTACGCCGTTAACAAATAAATAAATTGGTAATAAAATTGCTAAAACAACTGCTATTGGCAACGCTAAAATACATATAAGAAAGCCTTTAACCCCGCCCATATTTGTATAACAGATATTACAAGTATTAGTACATGTCCAAAATGAAGGTTGTTTCGGGTTATCATATTTGTTTTCTGTATCAGCATCTAATATCGATATTGGTGTATCGCTATCTCTAAGAAGATAGAGTGCTTCTTTGATTCTTTTGGGATTTATACCATTAAACTTGTTGTCCTTTCGTGCATGGTTGATAATATTCGCAATGAATTTCTCGTATGTTTTATCATCCACCAACCTAATTCTATCAATAACTTTCTGAACCAAAACCGTTTTATCATCCCGCTTTGGAAACGGTAGCAGGTTTCCTTTACCGACATACCTACAATTTAGAACCTTGTTTTCTCTATCTACTGCCCTATTGGTTCTGATTTTAAACAATGGTGAGGCTTTGGCGATAGTAGAAGATTTAGAGGTTTGATAACCAACTACACCAGTAAATAATACCAGAACAAGTATTACAACAGGTACAATACTACCTATTAATATCTTCTTTTTCATAACCTTTCCCCATATTATCATATATGTTCTAATATAAATGTTTTTAGCACTGAAGAATCATCGATTTGTAATAATTTTTAATTCATGGCTTAGCAACCGAGTAGTCCTGAAAAAATAAACACTATTATTCCCAAGATTTTTCCGAATGGCAACCATAGCAAGACTATAACACAAAATAAAAAGCCATTTATCCCGCCATTAAGTGTACAATCCGCTGTCATTGAATATTCTTTTTCTGTATTAGCATCTAATATTGGTATTGGTTTATCACTATCTCTAAGAATATTAATTGCTTCTCTTATTTCATCAGAAGTTACACCATTAAGTCTTCTATCCTTCTGTGCATAGTTGATAATATTCGCAATAGATCTCTCGTATGATTTATCATCCATATTTCTAATGCTATCAACTACTTTCTTAACCATTACCGATTTATCATCTCGCTTTGGAAAAGGTAACGTATTTCCTTTACCGACATACTTACAAGTTAGTACCTTGCTTTCTTCACCAATTGCTCTATTAGTTCATACTTTAAACAACGGTGATGCTTTCACATTAGATTCTACGCTTCTATATCCAATTACAGAAGTGAATGATACAAGAATAAGTATAACCATGGATACAATACTACCTAATAGTATTTTCTCATTCATTGTCCATTACACTCCTATGTCATATGGTTCTCGTGCTGGACGCCAGTCGAAATTAATCCATGGACATATAGGATTTTTATATCCAGTCCCTGGTCGGAAAATGAACATTATTACTTTCAAGCCTTTAATAGGTCTTGGGATTCGAATATCCCAATCGTCCCAAAAATTACCGTTCCATTTAATGCGAGGCAAAAATTGAAAAAAAAGTACGTACTCAAAATAGGCGTGTTTTTCATTGTTTATAAAATTGTTATTTTTTACTTCGCAGTTATCAGCACAAAAGAAATTAATTCCTAGTTCATTGTCTTTAATGATATTCTTATAGACGATATGATTCTGAGAACCTCCAAGTGAAATGCCAATTATACAATTTTCAATAATGTTTCCAGAGACATTAAATTTGTAAATATTATTTGGAGGTGGGAGGGATAAAACTGTTATTCCTTCCACTGAGTTTCGAATCTTAAATCCGCTCAAATTCACATAAGCACCGATTTTAACAACAGTGCCTTCTTCTCCACCATCAATTACCGTTTTTTCTATATCTTCACCAAACAGGTCAATATCTGTTATTATTCTCAGATGTTCAAAATAAGTTCCATTATAAACAAAAACAGTGTCTCCGTCACTTGCATTATCAATAGCATCCTGTATCTTCGTATAGTTATTGGGTCCACTGCCACCTACATATAAAGTATTTCTATCATAGAGTGTTGGCATAGTAGATTTCCTTTCAACTACATTAGTTCCAGAAGATGGGATAACACTCACACTAACAAACAAGAGAACAACACTTACTACTACTCCTTTCTTGATGAGGTTACCATTTTCCATAACTTTCCCCCTCTAAATATTAATAATGCACTTCTGATATATTTGTTTATCCCTGCTAAAAGGTAGCATTTATATATCATAACGTCTATGAGAATATGAAAGGGGGAACTGGAAAATGAAAAATCCATATTTAAAGAAATGTTTTGCAGTTGGAATGCTATGCTTAATCCTTCTTTCTATTCCAGTATCATCTGCAAATATTAAAAATCCAGATTCATTTGAGCCAACGACTCATGGTAGAGGATGGGTATTTCTCTTGGGATTGATTTTCAAACCTGAGATAAAAGATGGAATAGTCGATTGCATTGCGATACGTTTACGTTTTAGCGTCAGAAATCTAACAGGAGGTTTTGGAGGAATTTGTGGTTTAGAAAGAGTTTATTTTGAGGAGGGAGCATTTATGGGAAAATTTGGATTAGTACGTTTTGTATGTAGATTTTATTACGGTAATTTTACTATTGATTGGGACGAAATTCCAGGAAAATAATTCTTATATATTTGATATATTTGTTTATCTGTTACAAAGTTTTTTATACTATGTCGTCCATGAGAATATGAAGAAGGGAGGTATGATTAATGAAACATAAGTTAAGGAAAGGTTTAGCAGTTGGTGTTATCTGCCTTTTGATGCTGGTAACTGTTCCCATGGTATCTGGTGAACGTATTCACTACCCTAGAGAAGAAGGACCATATACTGTATTAATTATGGGAAATTGTTCTGGAATGGGCGGTGGAATATCTACCATTTGGCGAATAAACCCGTTTTGGTTTTTATTTTATCCTCGGTATATTCAATATGATTTTGATAATGATTCAATATTTTTCGTAAATGGTGAAGAACAAGACATTTTATATCCTGCCTGTATAGATTTGGCTGGATTCAAAGGATATGGACAAACAACTTATATGATGATATTAAAATGGAGAGTAGCGACTTTTATGTATTTTTTAACAGGTTTTTTAGTATATCCTAGAGCACGGGTTGGTGGTCTGTGTGCTGAGATATATGTTTGGGATGCCCGATAACCTTTCCCCATATTAATAATGCGCTTCGGATATATTTGTTTATCCCTGCTAAAGGGTAGCATTTATATATTATGTCGTCTATGTGAATATGAAAGGGGGAAATGGAAAATGAAAAAGAAACTGATTGGAATATTTGTTTGTATGCTGTTGATTGGAACTGTTTTGCCTGTAACTGGAATGGTTACAAATGGAATTTCTGAAAATAACAATTCAAATGAAACAGTTAGTGTAAACGGAAATTACAATCTTGTTCAACAACTTAATCCCACAAAAAAATTTTTTCCTCGAATTTATCTGTCTGGTACTCGCCTTGGAAATAGAAACATTGCAACACTTGATGCATATGTTATTAATGAAGGACCTGACGATTCTAGTGATTATACTTTAGAGCTTAAATGGACGAGAATTTTGGGTCGAGATTCTAAGGTGCTGCTTGATGTAGAAGTAGGTGAGTATGAGCCAATTGAAGCTGGAGGTATGCGTCATGTCGATCTCAATCTCGAATGTTGGGTAAATAACAATTTTTTCAATTTTGGTATTAATGTATATGAGGCGCAAATTACCAATACTATTGATGATCTTAATCTAGGCGATAATACTGCTTCTTTCAGATATATTGTCATAGGTTATTAAGTATAGATTCAGAAGACTTCCTACTCTTAATTAACTGGGGAGCAAGTTTGATTGCACCTAGAATTAAACTTTATAAGGAGAGATTGGTTTTTAGCCCAGAAGAAAAACACCCTTTTTTATTCATTTGCCTGTAGGCAAGGGTAAACAACCAATTTCGTGAGTCAAAATTTGATAAAATAAATACATCAAATAAATAGGGTACCATATTAGGAATGATGCAAGAAGTATTGTATAATAAATGACCACTAAAAAACACTCCTTAGGGGTGTTTACAAAGGTAGGAGGAGGACATCCAATAGTATAAGAGTGTTTTTTCATGTCAAATGGATATTTCTTTGCCTCTTCAGGGTGATCTTTTAAGAATTGAAATAATTGTTTTATCTTGGGTATATCTTTCTCTTTTACCATTCTACTTTCACTAAATTAGCTGATAGTTATATCTAAAAATTTGGCAAATATTTTATCATTCATTTTACTGATTCCGTCTATTACTCTTTGGAAAAGCAATAATGTTGAATTTTTTGTTGGAAAAGATATGGTTATTGTTTTTCTTTTTCCAATATAATCAGATGTTACAACTCTTTTAGCTAGTCTGTTGGTTGCTCTCTGTGATCTAATACCAAATAACGGTGAGTTTATTGCAGAAGTAGATTTATCACTATTGAAACCAACGACAGAGGTAAATGATACACCAATAAGGACGACGCTTGCTACGATACTCGCAATCAGTATTTTCTTATTCATTTTTATCACTCTACAAATTGTTTGTTTTATGTTACCACGTCACACATATACACGTTTAGTTTAAAAACTTTACTGCCAATATTTTTGGTTTTTAGCCCAGAAGAATCTGATAGAGGATAGGTTTTATATAATATATTACAATCTATTAAATTATAAAGGGAGGATTACATGAAGAAGTATCTAATTCCAGTACTGATTATACTATTACTATTATTATCCGGTTTTATAGGTATATCAAATTCGGCAAAAGAACTGAAGATCGATGTGAAGGAGATAAAACAGGAATTGAAAGATGAATTTTTCTCATTCGATTGTTATAATGAATACGATTTTCCAGAAAAGTATTCTTCTGTTGGGCAAGATTATCTGTGGCTCTCTTTCTTTTTTAATATCTTTGAGGAACGGAGGACTTTGGAATGAATGATTAATACAGAATATAACACTGGGGATTAATTTATACCAACATATGTATGAGAGGAACCAAAAACCTGAACTTTTAATCGAATATTCATTTCCTCCTTTCATTCATTCCAAAGTACAAAATATATTACCAGAATACAATATAAAATGGTTATTATCAATAATTTGTACAAAATAACGATAATTTTAATATAAATGCTGTTATGTTCAAATTTTGAAATTATTGAAAATAGTACATTCTAAAAGAATTTATTATAGTAAATAGGGAGTAATAACTGATAAAACTGAAATATCGCTATTTCCTACTCTTTATAGGAACAGCGATATAAGTTTTAGATTTCGGATACACTGGTTTAAAGTTTATCTGACCGAATAAGGAGTTGCCATAGGTTAACCATCCTTGACCTAATTCAAGATTATGAATGGCTTGTTTAAACACTGGGCTAAATTCACTACTCCTGCCTCCATACAAATAACAATGAATCATAGTCTTATTGATAACACCATACCAGATGTCCATACTATTCTGTGTATCATAAGCTACATTGACACGACCTTTACGTATCTCTTTGACACTGTTCGTAAAGACATGGTTCATATGCCATTGTTTACCACTAGCAATAGCAGGGATAATATCCTCCATTTCATCAAGAAGCAAAGTATTCCATTCAGCACGTTGTTTTAACTTGTTCATAAGTTTAATCCAACTATATGGTTTGTTGTAATCAGCGTCCAAATTCCTTTTTTCTTTCTTTTGCATCTTTACCGGTAGCTTCAAAGAGAAATGTATTCCACTTTTTTATTATGCTGTAATCGCTACATATTGTTTTAGGTGGAACTATATCTATAAAAAGAGAATCTTTCTCATGTCTCATGCTAATTTTTCCTATACCTTCGACCTCAAATTTAATGCCTTTGTAAATGTCTCCTTTTGCATCAAAATGGGTAGACACTAATTTTTCCAAATCAACCTTATGTCCTCTTTTAATCTTATATTCTCGCATGATTAAAGGTATCATAGAATAATAATTTTAAACTTTTGGATTTATTAACAAATAATATCCTTATTTTAGATATTCACAATTATTTAGTCTATAAAATTTTGACAATCCTTTGCCTTCTACTACAAGACATATTTACCTTAATTATTGTGAGAAAATTTTTATTTTTGTTTGCTACTCACTAGATCCTTCTTTGAATTTCCATGATTACGTTTAACATATTCCCCTGTATCGTAAAAATGTTTGAAATGATCCAGCCATATTGTTCCATCTTTAAATTGTTGTACAAATTCAACAAACTTCGTTAATCTTTCCATTGTTTCAGAATTAACAATGTGCTCAATTTTACAAGCATCTATATCTGCGGTTTTTTTATTTATACCCAAAATCATTAGAAAATTTTTTAATGTATCATGTTTCTTTTTTGTAGAAATTGCGATTTTTTTCCCTTTATGCGTTAACGTTACTCCGGTATATTTTTTATAATCTATGTATCCTTCCTCACTTAATTTCTGAAAAATTTCTGTGACGCTTGCAGGATTTATGTCTAAAGCATTAGCGACGTTGTTTGTATGAACTTTTTCATCTTTATTTTGCAAGATAAAAATCAGCTCTACATAATCTTCAATTGTTTTTTTTCTCATATCAAACCCCCAACAAAATTATTCTAAGTAAAAATCCAACAATTATTGCAACTCCCACCATTATAGCTGCAGCTTTTACCATATCTTTAATTCCCAATTCTTTGATTAGAACTGCAAAAGTTGCCGCGCATGGAAAATATATAGTAAGCATAGTAACAGCAATAACAAGCTGTATGGGCGCCATATTTAATGAAAATAGCATACCAACAGCAAGATCCTTTCTAAGAAATCCAGTAATTAATGCGATACTTGCATCACCAGGCAAGCCGAATAAACCCTCCATTACTGGTGAAACAGCATTACCAAACCATTGAAGAATTCCAATGACGTAGAGTATATTAATTAAAAAAACTCCAAAAAATAAATAGGGAATTGCCTCTTTTAAAAACCAACGGATTCTCATCCACGTTTTTTTAAATGTAGCCCTCAAACTAGGGCGACGATAAGGAGGAACTTCAAGAAAGATCTCAGGGCTTTCACCTTTTATAAATCTGTTTAATATAAGTCCAATTACAATATAAAGAATTGTAAGAGTTAGAAATACTAGGCCAATGTAATATAATCCATGAGTACCAAGAGCTCCGAATATCATTGCCATTTGTGCCATACACGGGACACAAATAGCAAGAAGTGTTGCTGAAATGAAACGTTGTTTTCTTGTTTCCAATGTTCGAGTTGATAACGCACCTGGGACGTTACAGCCTAATCCAAGAAACAATGGGACAATACCGTGACCGTGCATTCCAAGTTTGTGGAAAATTTTATCAACCAGCGTTGCAAGTCTAGGTAGATATCCTGTATCTTCAAGTATTGAGAGTGTAAAGTAAAACGCGACAATATATGGGAGAACTGCTGCAATAGGGACATAAAGGCCAGTCGTTAAAATGCCCAAGGATTCAAAAAAGTCAATCTCAACGCCATATTCTCCAATAAGAATAGTATGCGCTATCCCCGGTCCCAACCATTCACTTAATCTCATAACTATTGGTAAATACAAATTTTCAAAGATTGGATTGAATATGTATTCAATTAGGTTTTCTCCAATAAATCTAACAAACCAAAATGCGCAAAAGATAATACCAATTGCAATAGGAATCCCAGTATGTGGCTTGATTGTTGAATCAGATATTTTGTCCCTGATTGTATGATGACGATGCTTAACTTGTTCGACCTGACCGATAATTGATCCTATTTCTATCCATCTTCCCTCTTCACTTGTTGACTTTATTTTTTCATTGATTTTTGCTTCTTTTATTCTCGATACAAGTGTTTTTATACCCTCACCAGTAAGCGCAACTGTGGGAACAACAGGAACTCCTAATAATGTTTCTAATTCTTTTTCATTAATGTGTATCCCAAGATGATGTGTTTCATCCCAGAGGTTTAAAGCTAAGATTACTGGTATGTTTCTTTCGAGAAGTTGCAAGGTTAAGTAAAGGTTTCTTTCTAAGTTTGTTGCGTCAACGACGTTTATAACAACGTCGGCTTTTTTCAACATTTTTGAAGCGACTTCTTCTGCTTTGTTAGTTGGTTCAAGAGAGTAGGTTCCGGGGGCATCTATTATTTCAACTCTTTTACCATCAATCCTCATATTTCCTTTTGAAAAGTCTACTGTTGTCCCAGGATAATTCGATGCAATAACGTTTGCACCAGTTAGTCTAGAAAAAACGACGCTTTTCCCAACATTTGGGTTTCCCATCAAAACAATTCTTTTTATTGAACCACTTCCACCGTAATCTTTTGTGCCATACCTCGTCCCAAGGTCATTTGGCTACCGCGTATTTCAACTGTTAGAGGACCACGAAAAGGTTGTTTTGAAACGATTTTTATTTCTTGTTTTTCTCTGATTCCCATAACGCCCAATTTTCTTTGAAATCCATATCCTCCAAGTATGCTGGTTATTCTTGCCTTTTTGTTGATTGGAAGAAGTGAAAGGGGCATGATTTGTTTGTCCATGAGTTTCACTAAATAAATTTTTAGGTTTACCTAAATAATAATATGTCATAATTAGTATAAATAATTTTTGGTATGCCTAAATTTTGCAGATATCTGAGAAATATCAAAAATTACTGAATCTGCATCGGGATTTAGTCGTTGTTTGAGTATATTTATTGGTTGTTTCCCAATACTATTTAGCCTTATAAACCAACCAAATATAATCTTTATTTAATATTTCATTTTTTACCAATTCTAATTTTAAATTTTTCTTGACATCTCTGAAAATACTATACCCATTACCACCAACAATGATTGGATGAACTAATAAACTAATTTCTTTAACCAGACCTTGATTTAATAGAAGATTCCCTAATATTTTTCCAGTATCTGTCAACATAGTTTTTACACTATAATTTTTTGAAATAAACTCAAGAGCTTTTTTTAAATCTACTTGCTTATTATCAACAACGTGAAAATCATAATCTCTCTCTTCTAAATATTTAATATACATTCTTGGAGTTTCTTTTGATATTAATACTATAACATCTTTACAGAACTCAAATCTTCTAACCTCATGAAGTTTATCTTTTAGGATTCCTTTTGTATCAGGTATTACCCAAAATGGTAGATTATCCGTCCTATCTGGTTTATTAAAATCATTGCTTTCTTCAGGGGGAGCATTACCATACAATTCTATACCTATTTTTATAGTATTTGAACCTATCAGATGACCATCTGGTTTGTATCTCCTAGCAATTTCATAATGTAGATTTATATTAACCTTAAAATTTGTTAAAGATCCATCTAAACTGATTGAATTATGTAAGACAACATTGGGTAACATTTTAATTTCCTTTCACTAAAAAATTTTCATAATTTTCTACAACAAATTTTTTTCCTTTTTGCAATATTCTAAAACCTTCTTTTTCAAGAAGTCTCTTTTGTGAAATAGCTCTACCAGGAAATTTATCATTTAAAAAACCACCTATCTTTAAAGTACGCCAGTAAGGAGTGGTATTTTTCTCACCTTTTTCTTTGCCCTCCTCTGCAGCATTTGCAGCAGTCATAATAAAAATCCCAGTAGTCAACGTACAACAATATTTGACATTGTGTAATTTTGCGATTTTCATACAAATTTCATTAAGTGTAATCAATTTTCCTTGTGGAACTTGTCTCATAATTTCATCAACCTCAATAGGTGGAGCAAGAACAACTGGATCACCTGGTTTCGCACCCATTTTTACTAAAGCTCTTCCACAGGGAAATTTAGGATCAAATTTCAATATTTTTGGGAACTTTTTTTTATCCTCTAATTTTTCTTTCCAAGTCTTCCTTTTATAAGACATATCTTACACCTCAATACCAAATTCTTTGGGATATTCTACAATTCCTAATTTTTCTGTCAGAGCTCCATCTTTTAATTCAATTGCTAAAAATGCTTTATCAGGGACTTCAAACGGACATTTAATTTTCCATTTGGATGCTCTTTCGAATCCAAACCTTGGATAATAATCTTGGTGTCCAACAACGATTACCGAATTGTACCCAAGTTCTCTTGCTTTCTTTAATCCTTCTTTATTTAATCTTCCTCCTATTCCCTTTTTTTGAAATTTGGGTAGAACAGCCATAGGAGCAAGCGCTAGTGATTCATAGTCTTCTACTCCAATAATATTAATATTTGAAAACAGAATATGTCCTATGATTTTCCCATTTACTTCTGCAACCAGTGAAAGATCAGGAATAAAATTTTTACTAGCCCTAATTCGCTTAATCAATTCGCTTTCGTTATTTTGTTTAAATGCCTGTTTATTAACATCGTTTATACTGTTGAAATCTCCTTTTTTTTCTCTTCTAATTATCATTTTTTTTAGTCCTCTGAAATGTCCTGTAACATCTATTAAGAGATAAATATTATTTCAAGAATCATTATAGATATATCATACCCGCATTGAGAATCAAGCTCGTAAACGAAGTCACATTAATAGGTTTTATATCTGTCGAAAATATTTCGTCATGGTAAATCTTGAGATAGATATTTGCAGAATTTTCAGAGATATTGAAGAAGAGATTTGAAATCGAGCTTACCTGTAATAAATCAGGCTTTTCTTGTGTTAGATGGTTATTAAAAAAATTAATTAGCGGATGGGTCGTCTTGCATTATGCCCAGTTTGTTGCCTTCAGTATCTTTAAATTGAGCAAACCATCCAACCCCTGGTATAGCCATTTTAGGTTGAATGATTTCACCACCGAAATCTCGGATTTGTTTAACCACATTGTCAATCGATTCAACATCGATAGTTACACTGGTCTCAAAGCCTGGTGCATCATCTATTTTTGACATTCCACCATCAATTCCGGGTTCAGATTTTTCACCAGTTTTAATCATCCAATATTCCATGGGTCCTTCCCATTTATTGAATTCCCAATCAAATATTGTTTCATAAAATTTTATAGCTCTTTCAGGATTTTTTGCGTTTAAATCAAAATGAACAACTCTTGACATAATATACCTCCTAAATGCGGATATAATATTACCCTATTTAATACTTTCAATAATGGGTAAATTTATAAAAATAGATAGATTTATCCATTATAATTTTTCAAAACCCTAATAGCATTAAGAGTAATCCATTTACTAGGTTTGCCTTTGGTTTCAATATTTGTGATAAATCTACCATTAAACGTATTTTCAAGTATCCATCGTCCTTGTTCATCCTGTTTAGAAATAACTATATCTATAGCATCTTGCATTCTTTCATCGCTGACGCCTAATCTTGTTAAAATACCAAGTATCTCTAAAATATCTGTCTGATACATAAGTGGAAATCCAAGACGAAGCCAACCAGGTTTAGATTTCTTTGTAAGATCATGACTTCTTTTGTAAATATGATGCATCAAAAGATATTCCACGGCTTGATTTATCGTATTTTTAACATTAGGATTTCTCTTGTTTTTAGGGATTTCAGCAAGAGTTTTCAAAGTTTTTACGACGCCCATGTGACAAGAGTGCTTACTAAAACAGGCTTTATGTGCTCTATAAGGCCAGTCTTTTGGTAATTTTTGTTCACCGTCATCGAACCGCTGGTATTTTGTTATCCATTGAATTCCTTTTTGTACCCTTGGATCATTTAAATATCCAAAACGAATCAAACTCCAAACCATATTACCAGTTAGACATGGTAATACTTTACCTGGAGCACCACCATCTGAGGTGGTACTGCCATAAGAAAAACCACCATTTGTTGGAACTTGAGATTTTTTAAAAATAAACTCACAAGTTTTTTTAATATTGGAATCCTCTCCATCTGCACCCATCTCTGCTAGAATAATAATATTCCAAACTGTACCCTTGTATTTGGATCGTACATAGAAATCATCCTTTACACCCCAATAACCTTCAGGTTTCTGTTTTAATAAAATCTTGGGGACAATACCGGTCTTCATTATTTGCTCTTTGGTGGTCGTAACATCTTTATCATTGATTGGTTTTCCTAGTAAATCAATAAGTGTATAATATTTCACAGAAGGGTTATCATCTTCAAGCAGCCAATTAATTGTATTTTCTGAAATAAATTCTTTAAATTTTTCCATAAATTTAAAAAGAAATCAAGATACTGTTTTATAGTTATTTTGTCCTTAGAAATATTTCTAAAAAAGAAATATGAAAAAATTTAATCTTCCTTACCCTTTGCTTCCTCTAGTTTGTATTCCCCTGGTTCTACCTTTGGTTTTTTTGCAGCCAGGTAATAAAATAATGCTACAAACATTACTACAAACACCACAATACCAATAATAATCATTCCAATGATGATTCCTAGTCCAATAAAAAGAGCAAGACCCAAGATTACATCTAAGAAATATACAAAAGCCATTATAAGAACCGCAGCAACCAACGCCCCTAATAAAGCTAATGCCAACCCCTTCATTTTATCCTCTCACTTTTCATAATCATAGAAAATAATTACAACCCTATTCTAATACCTGAACCGCCACTCGTTTGTCTGGGAAAAAACGGTCGTAGAGCAGAAGCAAGATTCCCAAGATCCAACGATTGAATAATTACATGACCAGGACCTCTGAGGGATGTTAAAAATAATCCTTCGCCACCAAAAAACATTGTTTTAATACCTTTTACACGTTCGATGTCATAGTTTACCGTTCCATCCCATCCAACAACGCTCCCGGTATCAACCTTCATCACCTGATCAGGTTTCAAATCAAACTCGACGAAATCACCACAGGCATGGATGAATACAGTGCCCTTACCTGTTAGTTTTTCCAGAATGAATCCTTCTCCACCAAAAAAGGCGGCGCCAAGGCGTTTCTGAAACGCAATGCTCATATCAACTGAATCTTCAGCACAAAGAAATGCATCTTTTTGAACAAGAAACTCCTTACCTTCATCGAGTTCAATTGGTTTTATAGTTCCAGGTGCTCTGCCGCCAAAAGAAACAAGTCCTGTACCTCCAACTGATGTAAACTCAGTGAGAAACAGGGTTTCTCCAGCAATTGTCCTGCCAAGACCTTTTAAAAAGCCTCCTCGCATTTTCGCTTCCATATTCATATTGTTGCTCATATAAACCAGTGCACCAGCTTCAGCATATATCTTTTCTTGAGGATCAATTTCAAGTGTGACTAGCTGTAAATTATCTCCACTTATCTTATATTTCATTTTCTTTCCCCAAATAAAAATCTGATTCAGAATCGTCGTTTTTCCTATAAAGTTTGCTATAATAAAACATATCTTAAAATACCAAAGATATTTTGATTAAATCTTGCTAATATTTTTCACTCCAGCATCGAGATATGAGCGCCTAAATGACTTCACATTTTAATGTTCCACCGCTTAGCTAAACACAGATATAATTTATGCTAAAAGTTTTGCTAGCACAAATAAACGTTAGAAGACCGTGATAAACTTAGCAAGTCTTGTGCAAATATGGTAATTCGTTTAAGTAACTAAAAAATTTTAGCAAAAATAACCTCCTAAATACCTATCAATGCCTACCGTTTATGCTAAGCTGTTCTAAGTAAATAATTTTACTAAAAACTAGAATAAATACATTGCTAAAAATTTGTTAAAATATTTAGCACAAGGAGTGTGCATAACCGTGTCTTATTTTCCTTACACAAATTTAGGCATAGTTTTAGGCTTAGAGCGGTTAATATCGCTTGTCTGTGACATATTTTATGACAAGTATTTGTGACACAGTTCTATACTTATTTATATATCAAGATTCTCGATTTTACTAGTAAAAAAATCTGACTTTTTCCTTAAAAAAAGAATATGATATAATCGGGATTCGAATATCAATTTGGGACCATTTTATAGTGGTTTTCTTCTGTAAAATCTATATGTTAAATTAAATCTTAAATGTTTTTTATTTTCCACAATTATAACAATATCCTCGATGAACACAAATAGTTCCTCCACATTGAGAACAATCCCACCGTATTTTTTCATTTTTAACAAATTCTCTTATACCGAATTTTTTAATATTATCAAGATTTTCAATCATACTCATATTGTATTTAGTTCGATATCTTTTATCTAAATGTTTAAGATTTTTACATGGGAATTTTACACATTTAAAACAAAATTTAGATTTGCTTCTTTTAAAAGTTGCACAATTTTTAATTTTACATCTAGCGATACTAACCGGTTCATTCTTGTCAAAAACCCGACACCCAGGACATTTCTTTTTTTCTCTAAGATATACCATGCAAATACCACAATTCATTCCACATGGAGCTATAAGTGAACTCTTCATTGATAACCTTGAATTCATAGTTTAAACCTTATAAGGAGATAATTAATAATTATTATTAACTGTTTTTCTAGTATTTGATAACCATGTGTTAATTTTAACGCCCGCATCGGGATTACTTGCTGGGGATTAAATGCCCGGTTCATGTTCAAATTACGCTAATTACTACATTTCCCTTTTTATGTCCTTTTTCGACATACCTATGAGCCTCGATAATCTGCTCCATGGTGTATGTTTTATCTATGACTGGTTTTAGCTTTTCTTCCTCAATAATCTCTTTAAGAAAAGTTAAATCTTCAGCCTCAATTTTTGCAAGGCCATTATTGTTAAGAAAAATTCCATTTTCCTTTAGCAAGTCTTTACAACGTGAACGTGAAGTCTTCATTACTGCATCATAAACAACATCATAGGTTTCATCGCTCTTGGTAAAATCCTCTTTAGTGTAATCAATTACCTTATCGGCGCCGAGAGATTTCACCAATTCTAAATTTATGGTACTGCATACCCCGGTAACCTCTACTCCATAGTATTTGGCTAGCTGTACTGCGTATGTTCCTAAACTTCCTGAAGCTCCATTGATAAGGATTTTTTGTCCACTCTTTAGATTTGCTTTTTGAAAATTCCTTAGCACTGTAAGTCCTCCAGCAGGAACAGTTGCTGCTTGCTCATAGCTCAAATTGGCTGGTTTTATTGCCACCAACCCTTTTTTTTCTGCTGTTCCTTCTTCAGGTTTTTCAGGTAGACATATGTACTCAGCATACGCACCAAAACCAAAACCAGCAAATGCAAAAACCTGATCATCTTTCTTAAATAGTTTTACATCTTTGCCTACTGATTCAATATCTCCTGCTAGCTCCATCCCTAGTATAGGTCTTTTTGGTTTTCTTATACCTAAATATAATCGCATTGGGAGCCATGCCCCACGAGGAACATTGAAACTTCGAATTCTCGTATCCCCTATATGGGCTGTTGTAGCATGAACTTTTATCAGCACTTCATTATCTTTTGGAACAGGTTTTTCTACCTCTTTCAGCTTAAGAACCTCTGGTGGTCCATATTTTTCATATACAATTTCTTTGATGAAT
>CP070724.1:242349-245723 GCA_020350825.1 Thermoplasmatales archaeon
CTCATGATGCCTGTATTTATATTAACGCTTTCTCAGAAAATATCACTACTTACAAGTGGATTATTGCTATTTGTTTTTGGTCTAGGCCATGGCATTCCTATAATACCACTTTGTGCTGTGACAAGTAGTATCCGAGGTAAACTTGGAAACAAGTATGTATCTGCTGGGAAATGGATGCAGAGAGTGTTCGGTGTGATAATCATTATTATTGGGGCAATCATGGCAGTAAGGTTTTGGGGTATTAATTTCTGGTAATCTTTACAGGGGATAACCTTGATTTTTTACCGGTAAAACCGAGTTCAAATCTCGTATTGTCTGATGTATTTTTAGGTATTTTGGTAGAAAGCTCAAAATATCTTTGGTATTTTCAAAATAGTGGGAGCATTAAACTATTAACACAAAAGCCCCTTTCGAGCATTATCGTTAATGATCAAATGCCCCAACAGTGGGGGCACCGAACCATTAACCAGTAATCCCAACGGGAGCACTATCGATTAATTACTGTCTTTTCGACTACGGTTATAAAAAATCTTAACTCTTAAGAATGTCTTTTATATCTCTGATATTGTTTAAAGTGAAGTATTCATGGATGTAAAAAGAATCAGACAAGATTTTCCGATACTTAATAGAAAAATCGATGGTCAACCTATAATCTATTTTGATAATGCCTGTATGACTCTGAAACCAAGACAAGTTATTGATGCAATGAATGATTATTATTGTAATTTTTCAGCATGTGCAGGAAGAAGTATACATAAACTTGGTACTATAGTTACTATTAGATATGATGAGGCTCGTGAGAAAATTAGAAAATTTATTAATGCTAAAGAATCAAGAGAGATTATTTTTTCAAAAAACACAACGGAAGGTATTAATCTTTTAGCTAGGACTCTTCAATTGAAAAAAGGTGATATTGTTTTAACAACTGATAGAGAGCATAATTCAAATCTTCTTCCTTGGCATATCCAAAAGGAATTGAGAGGAATTAATCATAAAGTCGTAGAATCAAAAGAGGATAATACGTTTGATCTTGGAAGATTTGAAAATCTGATGAGCAACAAAGTTAAGCTTGTTAGTATGGTCCATGCATCTAATTTAGATGGTTATACTATTCCTGCTGATGAGATTATAAAAACCGCTCATGATTATGGGGCTTTGGTTTTGCTTGATGGTGCACAGAGCGCATCACGAGTGTCTATTGATGTTCAGAAACTTGATGTTGATTTTTTTGCGTTTTCAATCCATAAAATGCTTGGACCTACAGGCATCGGTGTTCTATATGGCAAGTATCATTTACTAAAGGATCTAGAGCCATTCATGGTTGGTGGCGATACAGTAGAAAAAAGCACCTATACTTCTCATAATTTATTAGATGTTCCTGAAAAATTTGAGGCAGGTCTTCAGAATTATGCAGGTGCAATTGGTGCTGGTGCCGCTGCAGACTATATTATGAAAATTGGGAAGGATAAAATAGGTGAATATATCTTTAAACTTAACAGCTATATTTCTTCTGAAATTAAAGATATTCCTGGGATTGTTATTATTGGCCCTGCTGATCCAGTGTTACGTGGAGGTATTATTAGTTTTAATATCGAAAATTATGAACCTCATGATATTGCTATGTTTTTAGATGATGCAAATATTATGGTTAGATCTGGAGTTTTTTGTGTTCATTCATGGTTTAATGCACGTAACATCAAAGGAGCAGTAAGAGTCTCATTATATGTGTATAATACTATTGATGAATGTAGGATTTTAATTGAAAAAATTAAAGAGTTTATCAGTTAAAATTGTGTTTTATAGTGGTACAATTCCTTGGCTTTCTACACCATATTCTTTGAGTATCTCTTCTATCTCCTCTTTTTCATCTAGATCTATTTCAACTGCTATTTCACATCCTTTTCTATATTCTACAGGAGGTGCGACTTTTCTAACGTTGTATCCTTTTTTCTTAATTGCTTTTTCTGCTAGGATCCCTTCTCTAACTGTCTTTAATAGAATTACTGCTTTTCCTATTTGGGATTGTTTTGGTTTTTTTCCTTTGAATAAACTCATATTTGCATCTCAAAATCTAACAACCAAATAAGCTTTGGATAAAGCCAAATATGAATAGATGAAATATTACTGCTCCAACAAAGAATCCTATCACATACCATAGTGCTTTGAGGTTTCCTTCTGCAGTCATTACTGTATTTCTAAACGGACATCCTCCTGATAATACAGCAAAGAATCCAATACCTAGCCCTCCGATAATTGCAATACTTAACGCTGGAATACCTAGAATGCAGGGTGCACCTGGAATTGCTGATAATGCTCCTTTTTCAACAAACCATGGGAAGGCAATATTGTTGTTAAATAAGATATAGCCAGCAAAAGCAGCGATTAAAAACCCTATTAATCCTTTAAACAAATGGGTGCTTTTTATAAGATATAAATCTCGTATTCCTCCTACAAAACACATTCTGGATCTTTGTCCTAGATAACCAGCAATAAAACCAACGATTAATGTCCCGATAACATAAGCTTCCATTTTTACACCTCGATTCTTCGCTCAAGAACAATTGTACCTATTATTGCCCCTATACCTATGCAAATGAGACCAACTAGTGCTATGATGTCTCCATGTGCAACTCTGAGTGATGTTCTTATAGGGCAGGCACTTAAAATAAGAGCAAAGTTCATTACCAATATACCAAGTATAAACATTTTCAGGTAAGAAACATTGAATTTAGCTTTTGTAACCTTAAACTCTTTAAAGATTATTGCTGCAACAAATGAACCGAGAAGTACGCCGATGATGGTAAGTGTGGGAATTGAGGTTACTATACCCGCTATACCAAGATTTGTTCCCGCTATTGGATTTATAATACTATTTATTAGATCTCTTGCATGACAAGCCATGCAAAAACCATATGCTGGAGGTTTTGTCATTGATGCTATTTGTTGAAGAGATGCTGCAAAAAATCCTATAATTGCTCCTGCCATCCAGGGATTGATTCTAAAATTTTTTATTTTACTAAACTCCTCTTCGTTTTTGTCCTTATTCATTTTTTCAATCTCCTATAAGTAAAACATTGTTATTTTTTTATGTAAATTTTAAAGAGTCCTTCCTTTTTGTCAATGCGAACGAGTTCATATTTATCTATAGCATATCTTTCAATGTTTTCTTTTGCAACAATATCTGCGGTAATAATTTCCATTAATTCTCCTTTATTCATTTTAGCTATTTTTTTCTTTGTCATAATAAGAGGTATAGGACACGGATTTCCTCTAGCATCAAGGGAAAATTTGGTATCTTTTGATGGTTGCGTTTTTTTCTCTTTTTTCTCCCTCCAGAATACAATAAACACTGTCATAATTATCAGTGCAATAAC
>CP070724.1:245823-251142 GCA_020350825.1 Thermoplasmatales archaeon
ATGTCAATAACACCTCTATGAACCCCATTGAGGGGGCGAGGGTACGGGTGTACTTCCATGATACATACGAAGAGAATTTTACTAATTCTTCTGGATATTATAATGTCAATAACATCCCAATTTGCTACTGTTTAAAGAAATGTACTGCTTCCAAGAATGGATACAAAACCGAGCAGGTCTTACTTAGCATAGTTGAGAACACCACCTATGATTTCGTCTTGGCACCTAGAAACAAAGCATTCAACATGAACTTGTTAGTCCTGAGATTCTTGGAGCAACACCCACATATGTTTCCAATACTGAGACACATTCTAGGGCTATAAAACCAGAGGGTTGTAGGATATATTTTTAAAGAGATAGAAGTTTTTTAACTGAAATATGGGAGAGGCAAATAACCTTTGGAGATGTAACGACTGCGGTTATCTATTTGGTTACCCTAAGTTTGATCAAGATAGCAGAAAAGATCGCTGTCCGGCATGCAGTGGTTCGGATATCGTCAGATCTAAAATTCTAAAGAGGTAAAACCACCACTAAGGGTTATCTTTATTAATCAAAATATTATTTCAATCTTAGAAGGGGGTAATATCTTTCGATTTTGGACTATTTGTATTCTGTTTCCTTTCCTCCACCATTAGCCCCCTTCCACAATATTTTTATTAGCTAAAAAACTATAACGTCTATTGAAGGGGGATTAAACTGGAGAAAATAATAAGGCATTAACCATGCCTATCCCTATTATTTTTCTTCCTATGCCATAATCCCCCTTTCACAATATTCGTTCGGTAAAATATTTTTAGAAAAGAAGTAAACATAATTGTTACAGATGTTGCAATAAAAATAATAGGAAAAACATTTAAATATTGTAATATCTTATTTTATTTTGAAAAAGGGAGGTTAAAAAAATGAAAAAGAAAATAATTGGTATTTTTGTAGGTATGCTGCTGATTGTAACGAGTACTACCGTCATGGCAGATTGGGAGCTAGGAGATGGTCACAAGATGCATTTTCCACAAACACCGAAAGAAGGCGGGTGGGATGTAGAATTCTCCATGTCAGAGTTGGCTGACGACTGGAATTGTTCGAGTACAGGTTTGGTAGAAGAGATTCATTTTTGGATCTCATGGATGGAAAACAATGTGCAAACAATCGAACGTTTCCATGTAACCATCTATTCTGATTTACCTGCAGATGATCCCCATAATCCCTATGGATATAGTGTTCCGTATGAAACCTTGTGGGAACGTGATTTCGAAATAGGTGACTTTACCATTCGTCCAATGACACCAGATGACCAAGGTTGGTTTGATCCATCTAGTGGTGGTTGGGCTTTAAACGATCATGATCAATGGCATCAGATCAACATCGTCAATATCACTAGCCCTTTCCCTCAGATAAAAGGTCAAATATACTGGCTAGGGATTGACTTTGGATTGTTACCATTTATTGGCTGGAAAGAAACAGATAAAAACTGGAATGATGCAGGTGTTTGGTGGGATAAAGCCGTAAATGAATGGAGAGAATTAAATGACCCAATCGAATCTACTCGAATTGATCTGTCATTTGTAATCAATGGCACTAAAACAATCATTTTCACACCGATACCAATACCAATAGGTATCTTTCGAGCCATATTCGATGTTGAAGAAATTGGTGGTCTCAATCACACAGACATCCCATGGAATATGACCATAAGCGGAACCATGTACCCCCCAGATCCTTGTTTTAATGGTAAAATACCAAGTATGCAACCAGGACAGACCGTAAGGATAAATTCAGGATTCTTATTCGGACTAGGACCTATTACAATAGAATTAATAATCGGTGATAGTGAACCAGAAATTTTTAACGGATTCATAATCTTCGTTTTAATAATAATCCTATAAACAAACAGCTCTCTCTTCTTTTCTTTTTTTAATTCTAAAATAGTCAGAAACCATCCCTCTAACGCATTTTCTTTTACTTTTAGTTTATTTTTAGATTCATCCAAGATAAATATTGCAATTCACAATCGTTAAGTTTATATTGTATAAAAATAATATATTATTTATATAGAGGGAGGCTCAAAATGCGATATAATTTGAATGAAAAATGGTTAGCTCTCGGTACCACCGTCTTACTGGTTGGGCTTATATTAGGTTCGATTGGAAACGCAGTAATAATTGAAAATAAACAGGTATCTAATATGCCCGCTGATAATGGTATGTCACTAAACTTAAATGAGAGTTATACGAACTTAACAGTTTTCGAAGTATGGGATATGTTAAACGATACATCTAACGGCATTCAAATACCCATAGATGTTAGAACCGATGGAGAATGGAAAAATGAACACATAGACACACCTCTTCCAGAACATCCGCAGCATTATCGCCTTGATTTATTACAGAATGAAACCTGGTTACAAGAATTTATGACATTATACGAAGGAGAGGAGGTTATTCTATACTGTAAATCTGGTTATCGAAGTTTTGTAGCAACTAATATCCTTGTTGACAATAACTTTACCGGAACAATCTACAACATGCCTGGTGGTATACTCGGATGGAAGGCAGCAGGTTTACCCACTCATGGTAATCAACCGCCGGATGCACCAATGATAACAGGTCCTACAGAGGGAAAAGCAGGTGTAGAGTATGAGTATACATTCAATGCAACAGATCCAGATGGAGAGGATGTTTACTACTATATCGACTGGGGTGATGATAATTACAGTGGATGGTTTGGTCCATATTTTTCAGGTGAGAATGTATCGGTAAATCATACCTGGGATGAAATGGGAACATACGATATTAATGCAAAAGCAAAAGATATTTACGATGATGAGGGTAATTGGTCAGAGCCATTTACAATAGTGATTGTAGAACCAATTATTGAAATAGGTAAGATAACTGGCAGATTTTTTAAGATAAAAGCTAAAATTAAAAACATTGGAAATGGAACAGCAGATAATGTAAGCTGGAATATCACTTTAATAGGTGGTTCTATATCCAAAGGGAGATATTCCTCGGGTGAAATAGAAATTATTCCTGCAAATGGAGAAACAACCGTGAGATCTGAATCAATTTTTGGTTTTGGAAAAATAGTGGTAAAAGTTACTGTAGAGATATCAGGTGATGCCTCAGATACAAAATGGCAAGATGCGTTTGCTATATTGTTCTTTGTACTAATGCTATGAAACTTAGTCTCTTTTTCATCGCCTTTTTATTTTCCAATAAACCAAACACTATCTTTATTAAGCAAAAAACGATTATATTCACTAGAGGGGGTCAAACCTTTTGGAAAAGAAATTAGTCCTTCCTTTCCTCCCTAGATTTGACCCCTTTTAAAATATATTTATAAACTGTAATTCTATTTTAATAATGAAAGGGGATTATACGTTTTGAGATTAGAATTATTCATTAGATTCCTCCGTTCCTCGAAGCTGTCCCCTTTCACAATATACTCTTCTGAATGCACATATTGATGTTATAGATGTTGCAATAACTCTGTTTATGGAGAAATATTTAAATAACCTTTGAAAATATAATTATATGCATAGAGGAAGGAGTGCTTTTCGATATTCTTTACTAAGCAATATCTCCCTTCTCCTTCCATTTTTTACAAAATGAGATATATAGAATTGTGTAAACTCTCATAAGGGTTATATTTATATACAAGAAAACATATAATAATAGTAAGGGGATAAAGGGTGTACTGTTTAGGTAAAGTTCAATTTTTATACAATTAATCCCCTTTGCCCCTTTTACAATAACCTTTCAAAAAGTATTTAAATAACTCATTTGGATATTGTTATGTGTTGGTTTGGAGGAAGGGTTTTCCTATATATCATTCATATAGATATAATCCCCTATTTTATCCCTTCCTTCTCTTCTTATCTCTCTCTTTGTATATCTGTCATAATGCTTAAGAACTAGGGTTTTTCGATGTAAAGACTAGGGGTAACAGGGTAAAAGTAGGTGGGTAAAGGTGGTTTTGTAAATAAGGCAAACGGTTTTTACAATAAATAAAGAGTGGATTTTTTTATTTGAACTGATAATAAGGTTAAAATAGAAAGTATTATTATTAATCTGAATATGGCGACTGCATCTAAAGAAGATGAACCTCAGAATTGTTGGGAATTCTTGGATTGCCCTAACGAAATTAGAGATAAATGCTTAGCTTTTCAAAAAAAACTTGGAGATACATGTTGGTTTATAATTACAGAAAAAGAAAAAGGATGCTATGGTTATGATAAATACAATGGTTGTATCAACTGCCCTTGGTTTAAAAAGAATAATCCTGATCGGGAGGCACCTTGATTTTTTTTGAATATCGTTTATTAAATAATCAGTTGTTTTTTTAGTTGTTAATCATTATCACGATATGTTGTCTAAGATATATTTTTAAATAAGAACATGATATTAACCTGTTAATTAGGGAGGCAAATAAAATAGAATTAGAACCAGTTTTTACCTTTTTATTTCTTTTCTTGATTGTTATATTTATACTTATTTATATTTCTAAGAAGCTCGATGATGAAACAAAAATTATTCCAACAACAATTGGAGATGATGAATATAAAAAGGCATATGAATTGCATTTAATCGCTGATAAATCATATAATCAAAGAATCAATTTCTTCCTGGTCGCTGAATCGATGTTGGTTATTTCATATGTTACAACTCGACATCATGAAATAGGAGAAGCAATTAGCATAATTGGATTGATATTCACTTCAATTTGGCTTTATACAAATGCGAGGAGTGGAGAACGAGCTCTTTATATGATAAGAAATTATCTTGAAGGCGATCCAATATATAAAGATTTTATTAAATCTGCAGGTGGGCTATACTCAAAATCGCTATTAACTTATTCAATACCCATATCATTAAATCTTCTTTGGATTTACTTTCTGTGTTATAGCATCGGTGTAAATCCTTGGATATGGATTTTAGAATCATTTTTAATAATGGTAATTATTGGTATTTGGATGAATTGGTGGCATATTCCAAATTCAAAATAATCCGTGCTAATGCTTGACCGCTCATAGTATATAAAGCTAATGTTTTTAAGGATTTTTTACTATAACCCTAATATTAAACAACTCAATTCAAAAGTTTAAAAACCATGAAACACCACTCATAAATATGTATAGGATAATTACTTTTTATAATATCTTGAAAAACAAAATTTAATAACTTATGGAGAAATATTTTGTGTACAAATATTTTAAATTCACAGAAATTATTAGGGAGAAATATGAATGAAGAAGTTATGTTAAATCATATTGCGTTACAATGTTTAAATAAAGATGATGCTGAGATCTTTTTTGAAAAAATA
>CP070724.1:251242-278291 GCA_020350825.1 Thermoplasmatales archaeon
GCATCATAGATGTATCTCTTACAACACCGAAAAACAAAGCATTCAACATAAACATGTTATTCCTAAGATTCCTAGAAAACCACCCACATATGTTCCCGGTAATAAGGCACATACTTGGTCTATAAAACCAAACCTCTCTCTCTCTTTTTTTTTTAAAATGATTATACAAAACACTATTTAAATTAAAAAAAATAAATCTTTTCACCACATCATCATTAATTTGGATTTTCAGAAGCACATGAGCTTTTATGATGGATTAAAGATTTACCATTCAAATCACAAATACATCAAAATAGGTAAATTAATAATACAACAATTAGTATAACATAATGATTAATAAACTTATTAACTAAGCAACGATTTTCAATGATATTTGACATTCCCAAATGACAATATCTGGAGAAACATCTTATGAAATTTCTTGTCCTCGGCGCTGGAATGATGGGGCGAGCAATTGCATACGACCTTAGTAAACATTTAAAATTTGACAACATCGAGGTCGCAGATAAAGAAAAAAAAACAATACAATCCACTAAAAAATTTCTGGAAAAAAAAGAGATAAATTTTCATACTCTAAACATAGAAAAAACAAATGATGTAAAGAAAAATTTCCAAAACTATGACATAGCAATCTCTGCAGTCCCTTACAAGTTCAACTATAATTTAGCAAAAATAGCAATAGAAACAAAAACCCATTTTCTAGATCTTGGAGGAAATAACGACATCGTAAAAAGAGAACGAAGTCTTTTCGAAAACGCTAGAAAACAGGATGTCATTGTAATCCCAGACTGTGGTCTTGCACCTGGTTTAACATCAGTTATTACCAAAGACATAGTTGAACAAATGGATTATATTGATTTTGTAAAAATAAGAGTTGGAGGACTACCCATCCATCCTAGACCTCCACTAAATTACCAGATAGTATTCTCACCATATGGTCTTATCAATGAGTATGTCGAAGATGCAATAGTTCTGGACCACAGAAGAATTATTAAAAAAAAGCCTATGGCAGATCTTGAAAAAATAATGTTTCCTAAACCTTTCGGAGAAATGGAGGCTTTCTTGACATCGGGTGGTTGCTCCACTCTTCCTTATACATACAAGAATAAAATAAATTACTTAGACTATAAAACGATTCGTTATCCCGGTCATTGTGAAAAATTTAAAACCATTCTAGATCTTGGACTTATGGAAGAAAGAGAAATTAAAATAGGTAATCAACTAGTTGTTCCAAGAGATTTATTAGCTACAATTCTTATAAATAATCTACCTTGTAATGAGAAAGACGTGGTATTGCTCAAGGTTACAAGTGAGGGAATGAAAGACGGGAAAAAAATTTGTTTAGAATATACAATGATAGATTACTACGATGAGGAGAAAGATATAACTTCGATGATGCGTACAACTGGATATTCTGTTTCCATTATTGCTCAGATGATTAAACGCGGTGTAATCAAAGAACGTGGTGTTTTTTGCCCAGAAGAAATCATCCCTTGTACGTCTTTCTTTGATGAACTCAAAAAGCGAGATATTATAATAGAAACTCAGCATAAATATCTGAAATAATAATAACAAAAGAGTTAAAATGAAAAAAAAAGAGTTTTTGGATGCAAAAGAGAAAGCTCTCAAATCTCTAGAAAAAGCCTGCACTGAAAAAAAAGCAGATAAAGAAATCTTAAAAATACTTAGTTTAATTAATAATTCTGAAGAATGTTATACCTCAAGTAGTTGTGCCGGCAGAATTGTATTGTTGGAAATACCAAGAATAGGGGATAAAAAAAGAGCTAAATTTCTTGGAAAATGGCATAGAACTATAGAACCGAGCGAAGTAGAAGCAGCAGCGGCAAAAGCAAGAAAAGGTATTATTTGGTTAATTGCCCAATCACCCATTATTCACATCGTAGCGTATACAACTAAGACGGCAGATAAGATAGTAAAAACTGCGATAGCAAGCGGATTTAAAAACTCGGGGTTGAAATCAATTAGAAGAAAAATCGTTGTTGAGGTTTGTAGTACAGAGCGTCTTGATGCACCAATAGGAAGAGATGGATTTCTATTCTGTAAAGAGAGGTATTTGCAACTTTTAGTAGAAATTTCAAATGAGATTTTTAAGAAGTCAAAAGATAAAATTATACGATTTGAGGGTAGATTAAGGGACATTTTTAAATAAATAAGCAAAACATTTATATACTGATTGATATATTAGTGAATGGGGAAAAATTATGAAGGTTATGAAAAAGAAAATAATCGGCCTACTTGTATGCATGCTGATGATGACTACGATACCTCTAGCAGCAGGGGCAATGGAACAGAAACAAGAAGCAGAACCAACAGAAGTATTTGACCGAGTACTAGTTTCCGGAGTATTCTTCAGATTAAACCGTGTAGGAGATTGGTATCATGGTCAAGTCATGAGAATGCGATGGTATGAACTGAGTCCTGGTGACAGGGCTGGTGGAGTGTGTTCATTCCCAGACCTTGTTGTATTCAAGGAAGCAATAGGTTCCTTCTATAGGATTTTCCAGTTTGGTTTAGGATTGTTCACCATCGTGGTCGGTGTACTGAAAAACTTCGAAATTTACTAGAATCAAATTAGTGCATAACAGCAAAACTGCAAAAGCACTAAAAATTTTCTTTTTTAATTTTAAAATTATCTATATTTATTTTTTATTCTATAGAATAATTGCTAAAGCTTTATATCTTTAAAGCTGATCCTTACAACAATTGACTGAAAAGTCAGCTTACGTCTTTTACCAGTTGTAAAATATTGAACACCTAAAGGGATTAATACTCTTCAATACCCGTTCTGTTGTCTTTCAATTTAATATTTCATTTAATCTTTAGTGAACCTACCAATATATACATAGAAATATCCATACACAAAAATGATTATCTCCAAATCCAAGAATATAAAAAATCAAACCAAAAGTTTTTGGCTATTTCTCTAACAGCCTGCCCACAAAATTCTCATAATTTATCATTTTCAAATACCTCTCATCCCTATATCAGTGTGAATTAGATGTCGATCTTAAAGCTACCAACTATTGATCCAATAGGAATTAATTCCATTAAATTTTATCTGTTGTCCTATATCTTATTGTTATTTCTGATCTTCGGATTATCTGTACGTGACATTCGTCGTGAAGACCTGAATAATTTCCATCCGTTGACGCCTTACGTCAATCCCGTACATTATCACGTCCGTTATTCCGTGCGTTAATCTGTGCGTCAAACCCGTGCGTCACACCCGTGTGCTATGAGCGGTGCATATAGCTCGGTGTTATTTTAGAGTGCAATTCCACCACGGTCGTCACCAACTGTCGTCACAACACGTCGCCACCACATGTCGTCACATTCGTCGTGACCTTCGTGCGTCATATTCGTCGTGGACTGCCGTCGTGATTCGTCGTCGTTGCGGGACGACGGTATATACACGGCGTAGTCTCACGACGTGAATCCACGACGTCGTCACCACATGTCGTCACATTCGTCGTGACAGTGTGCGTGAAAATGCGTGGATATTCTATCCGTGACTCGTCCGTAACTTTATATACGTTATATTCATCCGTGCATTCGTACGTGACTCTGCCGTCTGTATGGAGCGATGCTATGTTATATCCACGGATGTTTCTCACGTACGTTTCAACAGCAACGTAGATGCACGTCAATTATTCCACGTCATCATTCGTATGAAAAACGTCATGTAACTTGCGCTGCATCTCACGGAACGTCATTGTCTTATTGATCATAGCCATAGCACAACAATATACATTGCTATTTCATGAAATCATTACTTTGTGTTGTTGGGTGAGCCATGCAATTCATCTCATAGCTGAAACAATGAACGTTCTTGCAATGATTTTAGTAAAATTTTATTTGGTTATTTTTAAACAAATATAAAGAGGAGATAAATCTTCTGTCATGATTATGTACTGAGTCAAAAACAAGGGGTGTTATATCTAATAACAAAACCTAATTATTAACAATACAAATTATAAAATGCTCTCTTACTAACCCTATGTAATCGCTTCTTATTTTTAATTTTTCACCTGAAGAATAATACTTTATTCCAGGAGGAGGAAAACTCAACCATATTAACTTGTCAGCATTGAAAGTACAGATATAAGCGCTTGCATTAAAATTTGAAATCCGCCCTATGAGAATATTAATTCTAATTTCAGTAATATTTACAATTAATGGTTCTGACCAGTTGCTCTCAGAATCATAGGTATCTTTAGATTTTACTTTAATTTCATAAGTACCCCATTGTGTCCAGGTATAATTTATTTTTATTGAAACACCTGATTCATAGGGCCCCATCCAGTCGCTAATTAATCCATTACCCCAATCCCATTTATAATATACCTCATCTCCTTCAGGATCAATTGTACTCGTAGTAAAATTGTATTCAATCCCTGTGGATCCAGAGATTGGACCTAATGGTATCTCTGGAATGTGAGGTGGATTATTTTGATAAAAATCAGTTATCATACATGCTGACCACCCTTTATAGGTAGGCTCTACCCACTGGCTGATGATCTCACCGTTATAATTAAATCGATAAATGTTTCCATGTGTGATGTTAATATTTTCTGCAGTCCAAAAATACTGTTGGTCAAACCATAGTCCTCTACAACTAGTACTCGGTGGAACAATAATATCATATGGACCCTGTGTAATCGTTGGCCAATTCGAAATATCCCAGCATTTTATTTGATTATTATCATTTAATGTCCAGTAAAATACTCCATCCCAAGCAGCACCTAATACAACCTCATCGAAACTAGCATTTCCCTGTTTATTTCCATTGATATCATAGCGATTAAGTTCAGATTCTGCTATATAAAAATAAGTTCCATCAAAGGTTAGTCCATAGATATATTCCAAATCAAAATCTTGAATAATTGTCTCTAAGTTACCTGTTTCAAGATCTATGTTATAAACAGCAGAAGTAAATGTTTCCACCACATAAACTTCTTTATTTATAACTTCTAAATCTAAAAAATTTAAGTTTGAATATTCATAGTTGGTAATTTCTGTACCATCCATCCTAAGGAGATAAATTCGTGAATTATAACCCTGTTGAGCAGTATATACAATAATATCTAAAAAAGATGGATACATAAAATGCGTAGTAACACTCTTGTTACCATCCATAATAATAGTCTCAGGATTACTACTACCACTAAGATCACCACTCCAATGGCTAAACGTCCAACCAGGATCTGGACTAGCAGTTAAAGTAACAACAGTGCCAGACGGATACGAACCCCCTGGGGGATTCAAATTCACAGACCCATTTCCAACAATACTTACAGTAAGAATATACTGATCCTGCGTAAAATGAGCAGTAACAACCTTGTTATCATCCCAAAGATAATACAATTTTCCGGTATCATGATCAATATGATTTATAGTTGTTAGAGTTGAAGGTGAAAATATTATTTTATTTTGGGTAAATGTATCATCTGATGTATCGGTAAAAAAGTGTGCCGTTGATAAAATAATACATGCACTAATAAGAAAAACTAGAATAGATAATATAATTCCTGTTGTTAACCAAAATTTTATTCTCATAGTCTCACTAAATTGTATTTAACCTTGTCGAATGTCTATATATTAAATATACTATAATAAATATTTAAACATTTGTTTTATTGTTATAAAAATTTATGAAAAATATGATAAATACTTTAAATCTATAACAAGAGAAATGATCGATTTGAAGACAAACTACAAGATACAAAAAATTCACTACAACTATTTATATAATTGTAACTTAATAGTATAAGAGACAGGCAGGAAAAAGAATGGATTTTAAAATACTACAAAATAAAATAATTACCTTGATCATCGTGGTTTTGCTTTTTGAAATCAGTCTTTCGCCATCCACAGTAAGTATAATCGAAAAAAAACATCCTTCAATCATTAATAAGATACCTTGTATATCGACAAATGCTCGTGGAGAGATATTATACGTAGGTGGAGGAGGGCTTGGTAACTACACGTCGATTCAGGATGCAATTGATAACGCAACTGATGGTGATACAGTGTTTGTCTTTGACGATAGTTCTCCTTATTACGAGAATATAGTTGTGAATAAATCTATACAGCTCATTGGAGAGGATAACGAATTAACGATTATTGATGGTGGTGGAAGTATAGATGTTGTTCATATCTCTGCTAATTTGGTAAATATTAATGGATTTACAATACAAAATAGCGGGACTTCGATTTGGGATGCAGGGATTGAATTACGTTCGAACAATAGCTCTATATTTGATAATATTATTAACTCAAATTATAATAATGGCATTAACCTTTTTTCTTCTATTAACAACTCTGTTATTGGTAATAGAATAAACTCAAACGATCAATATGGCATTTTCATTCAAGCATCTAGTAGCAATGCTATCTTAAACAATATTATTAACTCGAACAACAATAGTGGTATCCGCTTCGATTTTTCCAATAGCAACATCGTCTCTAGTTGTAATATCTCTAACAACGGGGTAAGCATTGGCCTTTCGTATTCAAGGAACAACACAATCTCATATAACAGTTTAACATCTAACAACAATGATGGCATTCACCTAGATTTTTCAATGGATAATAATATCTTTTACAATACTATAGATTCGAATAATGATGATGGGGTGCAACTCTATCGTTCTAACAATAATAATGTTTATATGAACAATATCACAAAAAATAACGGAGATGGTATTTTATTACAACATACCTCTTGTAACAATTTACTCTCTTTAAATAACATAACAAATAACAGTTTGAATGGTATCAGGTTTGAATCTAGTAGTAACCATAATGCGGTAAGCCAAAACAAGCTATTAAAAAATCTGAAAGGTATTGATATTTTGGAAAGTGACAATAACACAATTGTAGGCAATCTAATCAGCGATAACATATATGGAATATTACTGTCATTCTTAGAAAGGGATAATGTTTTCATTGACAATATTATCGAGGGTAATGATTACGGTATCTTTATTTATTATAATAGTAACAATAATTTTATTTATCACAATTTTTTTATTGATAATAATCAGAATGCTTATGATGAAGGGGGTAACATTTGGGACAATGGTTATCCTTCTGGTGGAAACTATTGGGGTGACTATAATGGTATTGACCGTGATGGGGATGGTGTAGGAGATACTCCCTATGATATAGAATTCCTAAATTCAGATAAGTATCCATTAGGATTTTTTGAGACTCCGCATAATCCTACAATTACAGGACCTACAAGTGGAAAACCTGGTTATCCTTATGACTATACTTTCGATGCTACAGATCCAAACGGTGACGATGTCTTCTACTATATCGAATGGAGTGATGGCAATATTGAGGACTGGATTGGTCCTTATCCTTCCGGAGAAGAAATAACTCTCAATCATACTTGGAATGAAAAAGGAACATATATAATCAGAGCTAAAGCAAAGGACATTTCCGGTGCTGAGAGCGAATGGGGAACTTTAGAGGTGAGCCTGCCTGTTAAACAACTATTAATCAATCAGTTGTTCACTCGATTTATTGAAAAATTTGTAGAACGATTTCCTCTTTTACAACAAATAATTTCTTTAATTCTATTTTTCGGGAGATCATTAAAACTCTAATGAGCATCTATTAAAATCCTAGCAAATTATTACAAATAAATTCAAGTGGATAAGAGAATTTTATTTTTTAGAAACATTTATATGACAATATAATACTATAATATAATATAATTACATTATTGCGAAACATTTGAAAGGGAGATATATGTGGAATTCCTTGCATAGAAAAATCTTGGTATTTGGGATAATACTACTCTTTGTCGGAACGGGTTTTATTCCAACCATAAATAAACATTTTGCGAAATCTATGCGAAATACCGGTACTAATCTAATTATTAAAGGGACTATTAAGTCAAATTCATTGAATCGTGGAACCACGTTTTACGTCGGTGGGAGTGGACCTGGGAACTATACATCGATTCAGGATGCAATTGATAACGCCAGTGACGGTGACACTATTTTTATCTACAGTTATAGTTCACCTTACTATGAGAATATTGATGTGTACAATTCTATACAGCTCATCGGAGAAGATAAAGATAATACGATTATTGATGGTGATGAAAATGAAGACGTTATCGAATTATATACCAACACTGTAAGTATAAATAATCTTGGTATTAAAAACAGTGGTCTAGGAAATGCCGGTATAAAAATAACATCCTCTTCAAATAACACCATTACAAATTGTAACATATATAATAATTCTAATTATGGGATAACATTAACTTCCTCCATAAATAATACAATAACAAACTGCAACATATCTAACAATGGCAATTATGGCATTCTTTTAGACGCTTCAACAACTAACAGCATAATATGCTGCACGATTTATAATCATACTTTTGGTATTGAACTCTACAGTTCTTCAGGTAATAACACTTTTTATCACAATACTATTTTAAATAACAACCTAAATGCTTATGATCCTAGCAGCAACATATGGGATAATAATTATCCATCCGGTGGAAACTATTGGAGTGACTACAGCGGTCTAGATAACTATAGTGGTCCAAACCAAAATATACCAGGTCCTGACCACATCGGTGATACTCCATATAATATTTCGGGCAGTAATAATCAAGATAGATATCCGTTGATGGCTTCATTTGGTCCCCCACATGCACATTTTACATATATAATCAATAATAAAACCGTTTTTTTTAATGCCTCACTATCCTTTGATTATGATGGAACTATCGATTGGTATGAATGGGACTTTGGAGACGGAAACACAGCTATCAAACAGAATTCAACAATTACTTATTCATATGCTAATTATGGTTTATACAACGTTACATTAGTAGTAATAGACAACGATAGTAAAATAGATAGTTTAGTTAAAACTATTCTAGCTGATAGTGATCCACCAATAATAGAAGACAATACAGCAGATGAAGCAACAGCTGGCTCTCCCTTCACAGTTAATGCCACTGTTACAGATAATGTTTCAGAGGTTTCAGAAGTATGGGTTGAATACTGGTATGATGATGGTGAACATTATAATTTTAATATGGAGAACATTGCTAGTCATTATTGGGAGAAGACCATTGTTATCAATCTAACAAGTAATATTTTACATTATATACTTTCTGCTGTTGACGACCCTGGCAACTGGGCATATACCAACCTAAAAAACGTAACAATTACTCCAAATACTCCACCGAACATACCTAATGATCCTGATCCATACCATGGTGAAACTGATGTAGATATTAATGCTGACTTGAATTGGAACGGAGGCGATGTAGACCTTAGTGATACAGTAACCTATGATGTACACTTTGGTTTAACCAGTCCACCACCATTTAAAGAAACAATCGGCCCTTTCCCGGCTAACCAAACATCGATATCTTATGCTATTGAATCATTAAACTACGGTGCAAAATATTATTGGAAGGTTACCGCTAGGGATAGCCATGGTGCCTCAACAGAAGGACCTATCTGGAATTTCACCACCATCACTACAGAAAAAATAATTGTAGAAATAACCAAGCCCGAGGAAAAAGCTTTTTACTTACAAGATAAGTTTCGATTTAAATTACCTAGAAATGTCATAATTGTTGGTCCTATCAACATTACAGCTGACGTCACAGCCGTTGGAGAGATTGACAGAGTAGAATTTTACATTAACGATAAAAATAAAAACATTGATACCGAAGCACCATACACCTATTATTGGAAACCTTTAATATCTTTTAGAGCTCCCCCAATATCATTTAATCACACAATAAAAGTGGTTGCATATGACAGTGAAGGAAACCATGACTCAGATGAAATATTGATTTGGAAATGGAGGATACACCCTGTTTTAATACTATTTGGCAGCCTTATATTATTAAGATTTCTAATTTCCTTATTTTCTCGTCGAAGGTGAGATGTATTTGTAATTAAAGATTTAAACTGAAAAAATTAAAAATCCGCATTATAGACGAGTAATCTACTCAAGAATTATTTTTTATTTATTTTTTAACGTTTAAGTAAGCCTTGTTTTTATACCAAAGAAGGTATATATAAGTTTAATTAGGATATTATACCAAAAAACAAAGAAAATGCGTTAGAAAGTGATTTAAATGATATTTACTGCCAATATTTTTTTGTTTTTAGCCCAGAAGAATCTATTATTTGTAATCCTTTTTAATTCATGGGTCAGCAACCGAGTAGCATTGTAAGTAGCGCTCCAAATATTACCAGGAGATTATCCAAGATGAGTGCGAATGGAAATAAAATACATCTAAGCAATCCTATAAATCCTCCCCCAAATGTGCACGGAACATAACACGCAGAAAGGACTAAAGTATGGGGGGATGTAATAATTCTACTATTAGTATCATCCTCAAATATCGGTATTGGTTTATCGCTATTTCTAACCTGATAGAGTGCTTCTCTGATTTCATTAGAACTTACACCATTAAGCCTGTTATCCTTCTGTGCATGGTTGATAATGTACGTAATGAATCTCTCAAAGGTGTTATCATCCATCTTACTAATTCTATCAGCAACTTTCTGAATCATTACTGCTTTATCATCACGTTCAGGAAATGGTAGCGTATTTCCTATACCGACATATTTACAAGTAAGCTCCTTACTTTCTTCACCTATCGCCCTGTTGGTTCTTACTTTAAACAATGGTGATGCCTTTCTAGAATTAGATTTTGTGGTTTGATACCCTACTACACCTGTAAACGACACCAGAACGAGTATTACAACAGCTACAATACTACCTAATAATATCTTCTTTTCAATAGCCTTCCCTCATATTTCTATATATGTTCTATTATTTAGAATTTTCATCTATTTACTAATATTCTTATTCTATAGATGCTTTGGACCTATTTTTAGTATTAAAGTAGAACCAAGGAAAAACGTATTCAAAAACCCATAGTTTATCCTTAATCCTGTGAAACCAATGCCACCTAAGAATAAACCACCTAATAAAATATCTATTCTCAATAATTGTCCATAAAATTTACCATCCCATTTTTTGAAACCAGTTAAACCAATGGTTCGTATCCATCCCTCAGCAGGATAAAAAACTGCATGTTGTCCAATTGAATAATCTCCAAATACCATTAATCCAAATGGCGCCAAGGGAAAATAGGTAAAAATAAAGACCCACAAGTTCGAAAAAACAGGGAATAATATTCCTATTAATGATAAAAATACTAAAGGTCCAATTATAAAAGAATTGGTAGCATGTCCTGCTGTCAAACAGAGAAGACTACTATTATTAATGTTCTGATTTCCGTCAATCATTCTTCTTAAAATTTTCATAATCCTTATATTCTGATACCCACCAGTAACCAGCCGCTGTGCTTGTTTTATACTCAAGTCACCAAGTAAACCATATTTATCTAATTCCAATACTGCTTCTTTAAAAATATCCTCTCCTTCCTCTCTTGATTCTGTTGCATCTAACTTCTCTCTAATGGAATCGAACAATGCCTTTACTTCCTCCATTTCATCTTGAGTTAATTTAATTGTTTGTTTCCCACCGTTCAATCCACACACTTCTGTGGTAATCTTAACCAGTTCATCTTCTTGTGATGCTTTGCTGACATTGGCATTAATACTTGGAGCAAAAGCGAGTCCTATGAACAAAAGAATAACAGCAAAAGCTAAACTTTTCTTGATGAGGTTATTTCTTTCCAAATTTTTTCCCCCTCTAAATATTAATAATGCACTTCTGATATATTTGTTTATCCCTGCTAAAGGGTAGCATTTATATAATATGTCACCTATGTAAAAGATAAAGGGAGGATTCATTTTATGAAAAAAATCCTTACAATAGGTATAACGCTATTGTTCATAGGAATGACTATTTCTCCTGTAACTGGAATTAATTTAGAAAAACAATCAACTATGGCAACTTTAGATGGTAATACCCTGCATGTGGGCTTTGATGGAAATAATGAGAGTGATCATTGGGCTTTGCTTATTGATTCTAAAGGAGCTTTATTTCCGACTATGGAAAATGTGCTTTGTTTAAATGGTTGGCAAAGTGATCACATTAGAACATTGGAAGGAGAAGAGGCAACCATGGACAATCTTAACAATTATTTTCATTGGTTGGATTCAATGGAAGATTCAGAAGATACAGTTCTTTTTTATTTTCATGGTCATGGCGGTATTGGAAAATTCATGTTGTATAATAGTATGATGTCATATGGTGAACTCGGTGAAAAACTCGATGAATTAGAATCAGAGTCTATATTTGTTATTATTGATTCATGTTATTCTGGAAGTGCTATTGATAACCTAAGTCAAAATAGTAGAGTGATAATTACATCTGCTAAGGCAAATGAAACTTCTGGTTCTTGTAGGTTGACAGATCCACTTTTTGAAGGATTAGAAGAACTTGCTGATTATTTATTCGAGGGTAATAATGATGGTTTTGTTTCAGCTGAAGAAGCATATTGGTATGCTGTTAACACAGAATTTTGGAAGTATAGACCATATTCCTCTAGTCAATCTCCACAAATAGATGATAAATTTGATGGTGAACTTCAAATTACTAATATTAGCTATAGAGATGATCGACTGGATCAATATCAATGTCTTAATAGCAATCTGCAAGGTAATAAGATCAATGATGAAACATGGCTAGCTCAATCATTTAAACCTGGAGTGAAGAATATAACTAGACTTAAACTACCATTGAGTAGATTTGGGGATCCAGGGGATTTGATTGTATCTATTAGAGATTCTTTAAATGGCAGTGATTTAGCTGTTTTAACTGTTCCACAAGACGTTATATTTGGAAGGAGTAGATTGTATGATCTTGATTTGGAGGATATTTCAGTTACTCCTTGGGATACTTATTATATCGTGTGTAGAGCGTCCAATGGTGATCGCAATAATGGATATAAATGGCTTACCTGTGAAGAAACTTATTCAAGGGGGTCGAGTTTTATTACTGAGAATGGTGGTGAATCGTGGGAATCTTATCAAAAACAAATTTTGGGTGGTAAATTTTATTCAGATTTTTGTTTTTTTGTTTTTGGTAAAGATAAATCTCAGGAAAAGCCTCCAACTCCTCCATCTATAATAGCTGGTCCAAAATATGGAAGTATCGATCATGAATATACCTACAGTGCTAACTATATTGGAGAAGGACCTGTGTATTATAAATTCTCTTGGGGTGATGGAACCTATAGTAGTTGGCTTGGACCATACAATTCTGGTGAAAGCTGTGAGGCAAAACATGAATATAGTAATGCTGGGACATATAGAATAAGAGCCACGGTTAAAGGCGCATTTGAAGTTGAAAGTGATTGGTCTACTGAACTAAACGTATGTATTATGGAACCTGTATGGATTATAGGAACAGCCCATGATTTATCTGAAAAGCAGGATTATTGTTATATTAAACCTGAGACAATAGTATATTTCGGTTCTAAATCGTCTATTTTCGGTAGATTCAGTATCTTTAGTCGGCTCCCTGACAGATTTCCAATATTGGGTATATTTTTTAGTATTAGCTCTAGGGATATTATAGTTTCAAAGGAATACTATGGTAAATTGGAACCACATTTTATATTTGGACGTTTCAATGCTTTGATATTAACTGACGATGAACCTATTGACTAAAGTAAACTCTGCAATTAAGTTACATAATTCGATGTTTTTAGCCCCGAAGAATCCATAATTAACAAATTTAAAATGGAAAAAAATTAATTAAGATAGACCTAATGATGAAACTGATGATGAAGAAGAATGGTAATGAAATTAACCAGATAACTCTGATGAATGGTAATGAAATACACCAGATAACTCCATATAATCCGTAACCAAATGTAGCACAGTCGAGATTACAAGTAAGGTCTCCACAAAGTGTATGAGGTTTGTTTTTTGTGTCAGCATTGAACATCGGTAGTGATTCATCGTTATTTCTAATCAGATAAAGTACCTCTCTGATTCTATCTGGATTTATACCATCAAACCTGTTGTCCTTTCTTGCATAGTTGATAATGTATGCGATTAACTTCTCTAATATTTCATCATCCATATTTCTTATGGAATCAATAACATTCTGAACCATTATTGCTTTATCATCCCTCTTTGGAAACGGTAGTGTATTTCCTTTACCGACATACTTAGCATTAAGAATCTTGCTTTCTTCACCAATTGCCCTATTAGTTCTTACTTTGAATAATGGTGATGCTTTGGCGATAGTAGACGATGTGGTTTGATAACCAACAACACCTGTAAATGACATTAGAACCAGTATTACGACAGCTCCAATACTACCAATAATTAATTTCTTATTCATTTTCTTCCAGTCCTCCCAATATAAATATTTTGTAAATAATAAATAAGTTACTTAGATTTAAATATTTCTGTAAGAATTTTATTGCAACATCTGTAACAAAAAGAAGAAATGGTTTTGTTTTATAGCCCTAGTATGTATCGTAGCATTGGGAACGCATTTGGAAATCGTTCAAACAACCAATTAAGTAGAGGGAAGTTGAAATTGAATGGTTTGTTAATCGGCATGCTAATATCAAGGGTTCCCTCCGGACCTTCAAGACCATACTCGTCTTGGGCGTAAGCTGTGATAGTATAGGTATCCTTTTCAGTCCAAGTATGACTCACAGTTACAGGTATACCAGATGCTGAAAAATCATCAGTCCATTCTGTGTTGCCATCTCCCCAGTCTATGAAATATTTGACATCGTCTCCAATAGGATCTGTAGCGGTGAAGTCATAATCATACTCTATTCCTGCTTTACCATTGGTTGGGCCATCAATATTTGGTTTACCAGGTGGGAAATTTGCTACAGTGGTAAATGTATATACTTCTTCTGAGGTTACTCCACTACCGGAATCAGTGGCATTCACATACCAAGTATAGGTTTTATCATATTCTAGATTAGATATAGTACAAGTTTTAACACCATTGTATTCACCTGTACCACTATTACTACCAATATCTGGATTAGTTTCAATACTCCAATCAAAGCTATCTCCCTCTGGATCTTCAATGAGAACACTTAATGAGGTAATTGTTATTGGTATATCTGTAGAACCGTGAGGCGGATTTTCATTTGAAAACACTGGTGGGAAATTCGGTGGTTCATCTTCTGTTGTGAAATCCCACTCAGGACCAGATGTAGAGATACCATGGTTATCCCAAGAGACAATCTGCCAATAATACGTCGTCAAATAATTCATAGTTCCAGGATTATACGTTGTACCAGGTTGGCCAGAAACAAACAATGATGGAGGACTACTATCACCAAAGTACACATCATACGTAACCGTATCACCAGGATCAGGATCTCCTCCAGTCCAACTGATATCAGCATTGATATCTACATTTACTGCACCATCGGGTGGATTAGGATTACTAGGAATATTCGGTGGGTTATTTGGACCTTCCGTAGTGAAATCCCAAATCGGACCTTCAGTTGTATGATTATGATTATCCCATGCAACTATCTTCCAAAAGTACTGTGTGTTATAACCCATGTTTCCAGGATCATAGGTTGTCCCCGATTGATTTGTGATAACTTTTGGTGGTGGACTGGTTGTACCAAAGTATACGTCATAAGTTACTATATCACCAGGATTAGGATCACCACCAGTCCAACTCAAATCAGCATCAGGATCAATATATATTGCACCGTCTGGAGGTGAAGGATTACTTGGTGTGTATGGTGGAAGATTAGGAGCTGGGTAGAATGATTTAAAGGCATATGCTATTCCATCTGAACCGAAGGTTACACAGGCGATATTTGGCATTCCATCTCCACTTATATCGCCTAGTTGGATATGCATCACGTCATCAGCAGTGCTATAACTCCATATACTACTCCCATTGTACCCGTTAATCACATATACATTTTGATCGTCAGACCCTGCTATGACATCAAGCTGGTTATCAGAATCAATGTCTACCACGGCGACAGAATTTATCTCTCCCCCTGTTAGATAATTCCATAGTTCGTTTCCATTGGAACCATTCAAAGCATATACTTTCATATCAGTGCTCCCTGGAACAACTACATCAGGAATATTATCCCCATCGAGGTCACCATGAGCAAGGCTATGCACATTTGAAGATATGGGCAATGGTTTCGTCCATAAAGAAGTATGAGTAGAGCCATCAATCATGATAATTTGCTTAGGGTTAAAAGGAGTTATTGCAGCGGCAACATCAGGAACAGTATCATTGTTAACATCCAGTATTTCCACATGCTCCACAGCCTCAGGTGCATTATAACTCCATTGTATATTTCCATTAGAGCCATCTATCACAACGACTTTTTCGCCATTTGCACCACTACCGACAGCAACTATGATATCCATTGGCCCAGAAGCATCCATCTGAGCAAGTTCTACTTCGTTAACAGCCGCACCTACATACCGTGACCATAGTTGATTTCCATTTAAACCATTGATTGCATATACATAGCTGTCATCACATCCAGCGATAACATCAATATTTCCATCGTTATTCAAATCATTCGCTTGTAAACATTTCCTATAAATCTGATCTCCAGGAGTATTGAACTGCCACATAACATTACCGTTATTACCGTATAATGCCGTTACACGATCATCATCACCTGCAACAGCAACGTCAACCTGCCCGTTGTTGTTAAAATCACCGGTAGTGACAGAATATAGGTTCTGCGTACCAAACCAACTCCATAGCTGAGTGCCATCCTCCCCATCGATAGCAGTTGCCTTGTCATCAAGAGAGCACACAGTGACGACATCCTTGAATTGATCCCCGTTTAGATCATCTATAGCTAGGGCATTACCATACTCACAGAAATCAAACTCCCATAAGAGCGGAGACTGCGTGGTTCTTAATGCCCATACTGATTTACCAGGATTTGGAGGACTACCACTAGCATCAGCACTACCTCCAGCTGCAACATCAACAATGCCATCCTCATCAAAATCAGCACTACCTACACTTGCTATAGTACCAGCGACAGAATAGTACCACGTTTTAGTTCCATTAACGGCCTCTAATATCTGAACCCGGTCATAGGTAGCAGCTATTATGTTAAGATTACCGTCACCTATTATATCTCCAAAGGCAATATCACGAGCGTATCCGTTAAGCAGTTCAGATGTCCACATAGGAGTGCTAGAATCTCCATCAAAGGCATAGATATAGAAATTAACGTATTCATTGCCAACTATTAAATCAAGATCACCATCATCATCAATATCATTTATAAATAGAAAAGCATCTGGATTCGCTGAAGCAGAACCTATTGTATAACTCCATTCAAAACTACCATCCGAAGCATTACGAACATGGATCTCTAACACACCTGGGGTAGAACCAGTAGTTACACCGAATACAGCTTCTAAAGAACTATCATTATCAATATCTGCCATTATCACATTTTCTACTTTATAAGACACTGTCTGCATCCATATCGTTGAACCATCACTTCCATTTAAAACACCCTGATAGTTATTATAAGGTCCAGCGAGATATGAATGAGCAAAAGCAACATCATCAATCCCATCACTGTTAACATCTCCCGTACTTACAGCATTTACAAAGATGCTTCCAATATGTTTTGACCACAACTGAGCACCTGTCTCTCCGTTTATTGCATAAACGTAATCATCCCAACAAGCAACAGCAACATCAGGGTATGAATCGCCATTAAAATTCCCAATCGCAACATCTCCGTTTGTATCACCCGTACCCCCCGGAGTGAAAATCCAAATTGAACTTCCGTCAGTACCGTCGATGGCATGTACTCTTCCATCTGGTATTGGCGACCCTTTACTAGCACCAGCAACTACATCCATTACACCATCATTATTTATATCGCCTATAGTCATCGAGCGCACACCATCATTTAATGAATAGGTCCAAAGAGTGCTACCATCTGTACCGTCTATTCCATATATCTTGGATGATTCATAGTAATAATTGTTATCATACTCAGCAGCTATTACGTCCTTTACCGTGTCTCCATTTAGATCAGTTGTTTCAACATGTTTTATATACAAATCCGAATCATATATCCAAATGGGATCTCCTGATCTATCATCCAGTTGTTCAATTAGAGATTTATTTTCTTCACCCTCTGAAGAAAATGCTACATTTACTGGTAAAATAAGCAATATTGCTATTAAACCGACCTTTATATTTACTCTTTGTTTTACAAAATCTGGTTTCAATTATTATTCCCCCTAATACATACGATATAATAATACAATAATAAATAAGGTATATAAATTTTTATTGAAATGATTTAATTTAACTTCATTGATCATGTTTTGTATCGATTTCATCTCCATGTTACAAAAAACAAAGAAAATGCGTTAGAGGGTGATTTAAATGATATTTACTGCCAATATTTTTTGGTTTTTAGCCTTTTGAGGTTTCTGTTGGAAGTTTGTCTGGTAGTGAGAAATAAGCTATTATTTCAATTATTCGAGCAATGAATATAATTAGTAATCCGATAACTACTATTGTGGTGATTGCACCGATAAAATATACAGTGCCTGTCGTTTTGAATAAATCTACTTTTGTATGTTCTGCAATTTTATTATAACTCCTTCGTAGATATATTGCAGCAAGAATTGATAGTATCCATCCGACTACTAATGCTACTGCACAACCTCCTATTATGGTGCCAAAGTTTTCCCAAAATGACTCAATACCAGTGATTTCAGCAGTTTCTAAACTAGTAATCCATGTAAATCCACCAGCAGTATCAAAGGCTATAAACATTATAATAAATAGTCCAACAGTAGCTATTATGCCGATAATAAAATGCATAAGATAGTTTTTAAATATTTCATCATCCTTTGTTAATTTTGAAATTGATTTAACAGCAATAAACACGAGTACAAGACCGACTATACCGAGGATAGTTCCAACATTAGGAATAATTGCTCCAGCTAGCATTAATATTGCGCCAATACCACCAAAAACCTTTGCGTTACTTAATTCAGCCATATATTTCCTCACCCATTTTTCTTAGATGTGGTATCTTTTTAAGGTATAAAAATTAATATGATTTTATCAAAACTATCTTTTGCTTTGTTATCCCTACCTTTTACATCGAAAACCCTAGCCCCTAAGCAATATCAACCCTACTTCTCCAGAAAGAAAATTAATCCTTTTTACATTTTACTAAAAATGGAAGGAAGGGATAAAATAGGGGATTATATCTATATGAAGACATATAGGAAAACCCTTCCTCCATTCCAACAAATAATAATATGCAAAAGAGTTATTTAAAAATTCTTATAAATGAGATATTGTAAAAAGGGGTCAAAGAGGGAGGTTAAAGAAAGATAATTTCTTAACCAAAATAAATGACCCCTTTAATGAATATTATAGTTGTTTTGATTAATAAACCCTATCTTTTGCTTTTATTCTGATATGAAAAATTCCCTAATCTTATTAAGATTTGGATTATTGAAATTGTTTTTTTCAACTACGAAAATCACTTCTTCTACCTGAACCTCAGAAATAAAACCTTTTAACAAAATGGTAAAAACATCTATAACTTTCTTCACAAATCTAATATTTTTAGCGGTTACCATAATGAACCAGTCATATGAACCATGAATATAGAAACTGCATTCAATATTTATCCCAAGCTTTGACGATACTTGTTTAACTTTTCTAGAAGTAATAATATTTAACTGCATCTCTGTTAAAGGTTTATTTTTTCTTTTAATTAGTATAAGATACCGGTTTAAATCCAGTTTTTCATCATCAAACACAGCATTATAACCCCAGATTGTATTGTCTTTTTCCAGTCTTTTTTTGATTCTCCATACTTTTTGCCTGGAAAAACCACATTTTTTCGCAATATTTTCAATGTTATCCCCAGAACTTGTCTCAAGCACTTTAAGTAGTTTCTTATCATCTTCATCGATTTGTTTTTTACTACTTTTTGGCATATTCATTCACCCCTTTCTCCTTAGTGTAATCCCTTATTGTTTTTAAATGTTACCTAAATCTTTTCAATATTTGATATTTTTGTAACATGATTTCTAAAAAAAAGTATAAAGATAGATAATTCTTTTTACAAATGTTCTATTTAAGGATAACATTTATATACATATCCAAAATATAGATTAATCACAATGGGGGAATAATATTTTAGTGTAAATTTTCCTTTCCTAACCTCCCTTCCTTTCCCTCATTTCTCGTTTATATTATTGTCAATTTTCCATCAAACTTTGTAGAAGTAACATATATATATTCTAATGTATACAGTCATATACACGGATTCTAACACGTTCTAAGTCTTTTGAATGTTAATATACCAAAAAACAAAGAAAATGCGTTAGAAAGTGATTTAAATGATATTTACTGCCAATATTTTTTGGTTTTTAGCCCAGAAGAAACTGTTACTGCACTGTTAAATTGGCGGGTATCAGGTGGTAAAAACACGATGTTAAACAGAGGGTGGCGAATACAAGGGTGGTTTCATTTCATTGCATTATTTATCTATAATCCAATCTCTCGCTTCGTCTATATCGTTAAAAAATCCAGATTGTAAATTCCAATCATTCACTATTTCAGACATTTCTGTAGCTAAATCTTGATAATATTTCCTTTTCTCCTCATTTTCACCTGTTACAATTGCAAATACACGAGCACCAACAGATGCAAGAAAAGGCAAACAGAAATTTTTCAGATAGTCCCTAGTGGCATCATGTACAAAATCCAATTTAGTAACATCACAAATCACCTTATAAAACACATTATCTTTAATTTGAAAAACCAATTTATTAATAATCTCCTTATCAGTATCTGCATCAGGTGAAAGTTTGTTTCTTATGTATTCTACACAATGGTCAATATCGCTTTTTCGTAATTCGATAAATTCATCCTGATAAATGGTTTCCATTTCGTATCATCTCTCAAATTATTTTTCCATAATAAATAATTCTATGGTATTTAATAAATTTGTTCAACTTAGCTTTGTTGTAAACCTGATGTATGGACATTTGATTGGTAAATTGAATTATAAACGACGGAACTCATCTAAACTAGAAATCGGTTCTATTTTTCCTCCATCGATATGTTGTTTCAAAAGATAATTAGGATTAAATTTTAATAAATTTCCAATGGAGAAAGGTACAACGTGGAGACTTTCGAAATAATCAGACAAATTGGCTTTTAATTTTTTCATATATTCATCCATTTCACTTATATTGCGAAATGCTGTCAGACATATAAGGGAAATATCAGGATCTGAAGGTGCACAACAAAAAATGAATCGGATATTCTTTCCAACTTTTTTAAAAATATCAATGTCCTTTAATTCATTAAAAAATTTTGTGGATAACCTTACAAAAATAATTGCAAACGCTTCCAGTCCAATTTTTTCGAAATCCAAACAACAAGTATATCCTGTAATAATTCCGCTTTGATCCATTTTTTTCCTGATTTTTCCACAAGCTTGCGAAGAAATATTTAATTTTTCAGATATTTCTTTATCAGTAATCCGTCCATTATCCAACAAAAGTTTCAACATTTCTTTTTCATTATATGAAAGATTGGGCATAGTTATCATCTCCAACTGACAACAAAATATCTTAAGTTTATCACCAATCACATTCTAAGTTATTTAATATGTCAGTTTATATTTGAAACTCAACAATCAAATCAAGTTTATAAATTAACCCTTCGAATTTATTAAGTAAAAACAATTTTAATATATATTGTACTTAAAAAAGGGGGGTCGATCCTTACTCCGTTCCTGAGATAATGAATTTGGATATTGTACTTTTGAGGGATTACTTTCCTCCTTCCAAAAACGACCTCCTTTTCCGACCCCTTTGTGATGTATTTCGTAAAACATAGATAACTTAATAATAGACGTAAAATACAAGTAAAATAGTGATAAATGTTTGCATATTATCTTATTATATCACCATAATTTGAACACTATAAATTAAACACTAGAAGATTGAACAGTAGATGATAAATTCGTCCTACTGTTCAGTTATTGAGTGTTCATTTTATAGTGTTCAATTTATGGTGTTTTTAGCCCAGAAGAATCAGCATTTAAATATTACACATCCAAGTATTGCACACGGCAACACAAGTATGGCTTGTTATCCATGCAGCAATAGAAAGTAAAATTAACTGTATAATAAACGCAATACTAGAAAGAATACACAGAAAATTATAACATGTAAGATACTCTAAAGTGTCCTCACAGGTTATTATAAACGTATCATAAAAATTATTCTTATTATAATTCTTCATTTCATTTGGATTTCGTGTATCATATAGAGCATGTGATATTTCTGATATTTCTTTACGAGTCAAATATTCTTGGTATTTTAAGTGAAGAATAAATCTTGCAACGAATTTGCTGAATGCTTTATCGTCCATATTACTAATAATATCCACAGCCTTTTGAGCCTGCTCTACTCTCTTCATTCTACCTGATAAGTGTATATTGGTTTCCTCTCCCTTACCGACATAATCACAAGATAAATCCTTACTTTCCTTGTTTACTGCTCTACTGGTTCTAACAGTGAATAATGGAGAAACCTTCACATTAGATTCTACGGCTCTGTATCCTACTACAGAAGTGAAAGTAACAAGAATAAGTATAACCACAGATATAATACTACCAACAAGTACCTTCTTATTCATACTCTATCCTACTCCTATATCATATGGTTCTTGAGCGGGATGCCAGTCGAATTGAATCCAAGGGATTGTAAATATAACTCCTCTAGAGCCGAAGATAGGTTTAGGCAGGAGTCGTGGACGATTCCAATAGTTTCTGTCCCACTTATTAAAAAAACCCCAAAAATAAAAAAGCGCACTGATTGAATTATTCCTGAAGTTATTTCGAATTATTGTAGTATATTGCGAAGTAGTTTCGACTCCTCTATGATTATTGATAATGTCATTTTCAATAATTTTAATATAAGAAGAACTCCTAGGTAAGGTTGGCAACTCTGTTAATATGCCTACATCATCATTGTTAGATACTAGATTTTTATAAATAATTATATTTTTACATATAAAGACAATTATGCCCCATTTATTAGACGTTATGACGTTATCTGTAATGTTGTTATAATCCGTTTCAAGTAATGAAATGCCAACATAATTTGATTTGATGATGTTGTCAGAAATTATGTTATTGTCACCTAAAACTTTTATCCCTGAATAATTGTATACAGAAACTCCACTTCCGCTGTTTTGAATTGTAAAACCGTTTAGAGCAACACCATTCGTAGTTATTTGTACCACGCTATTACTATAATTACCATCAATTATGGTAGTATCCTTATCTTCACCAATAAGACTAATCGATTTATTGATAATAATATTCTCATAATAGGTACCACTGGGGATATAGATGGTATCACCATTTGATGCATTATCTATCAAATCCTGAATAAAACCATTAAAATTAAGAGACGGAAAAGATGTCTTTTCTACTATGTTAGTACCAGTTGAGGGAATAACACTCACACTAACAAACAAGAGTATAATACTTACTACTACTCCTTTCTTGATGAGAGTATTATGTTCCATAACTTCCCCCTCTATGTATTAATAATTCACTTCTGATATATTTGTTTATCCCTGCTAAAAGGTAGCATTTATATACCCAAGCATCTATAGATATTCTGGGAGGAATTATAAGTTGAAGCATATCATCCCTATACTTGCAGTCCTATTACTTCTTTCATTTAGTTTTGTAGGCGTAGGATTTAACCTGACTGAAGGAGGTTCCAATAAGATATATGGGGCAAACGGTCCGTTGGGCGAATGGCCAGATTTTACACCCATCGGTTTCATCACGGCTCCCCACCCTGATAATCCAGGGTATCAGACACATCTTTATGGAGATTGGGGCGGCATCGTCGGTGAAGAGTTTCTTTTTCTTCAAAATGGTAAAATCAAGTTGCTTTACCATAGCTATCACGATACTTATATGACTGAGCATCCTCACCAAGAAGAAGTGCTTCACGATTGGATTTTGGGCTATGATCCTATCACGAAAATCAAATATACACCACTCGCTAAACCTGGGGGACTGAATCCAGGTCCTGCATGGGAGCATACCGATACACCTGGGTACATCCAGCACCCGATCACCGGTGAGCATCTGCTCTACAACACAGTACGGCCAGGTACAAAGTATCTGCATCCTGAGTGGGAGGGGCTCCCAGGATGGGAGGGCGCTATACAAGTGGCCACTAGCGAGACATCACCCGCTATCGGTGTTCCATTTGAGCAGACCTACGAGAACATGTTAGTAGCTGAATATTGGTGGGAGCAAGGCTGGAATCAGAATGGTGTCATTAAGGGTGGTCTTTCCGAACCAACACCGGTATGGGTACCACATCTGGGCACACAAGGTATCATCCGGCTATTCTACCGGGGATTGAATGGCTCTCCAGGTTCTTACTGGAATTGGCGTATCTCCTATGCTGACAGCGAAAATGGCAAAATCGGTTGGGTGAAGAATCCAGTGCCGACGTTCGATCCTTCGGATCCGAGCAATCCTGCATATCAGTGGACACTTCCAAATCCTGAGGGTTTTTCATTTCGTGGTGCTTGGCAGGCTCATTGCACAAGTGATGAGCGTGCTGATGGAGTTCATATGGTCATGACTGTCTCAAATCAGAACTATGCAGGTTTTGGACACCTTGCTTATTATTGGTCACCTGATTGGGGAGATACCTGGATTGGTCATCCTGACAATCCAATTATTGCACCAGGTCAGTTTCCAAATGGTGTACCTGCATCTGGCTTCCAGCGTACTCCAACTCTACTTGTCGATGAGAATTACGATCGGTACATCCTTGCTTACAATGCAGGTCATGATATAAATCAAAAATGGAAAAGGCGAACTTATCTTGCTACTGCCTCACGTCCAGCAAATAATGCACCAGATACACCAGGCATAGATGGACCAACTAATGGCAAAGTAGGAGTTACCTATTATTACAACTTCACTATAAACGACATAGATGGTGATCCTATGTTTCTATGGGTTGACTGGGACGACGGTACACAGGGGCCATATACAGGTCCATATGAATCGAGTATAGTAACCCTTGGACATACATGGTACGAGAAAGGAAATTATACAATCAAAGCCATGACAAAAGACGTCCATGGTAAATTGAGTGAATGGGGGTATCTTGAGGTAAATATGCCGACATCCCAACAAACAGCATCTAGTAGTTGGTGGTTTTTACAGTTCTTGCAGAATCATCCACGGATGTTTCCAATACTGAGACAATTAGTTGGTTTAAACTGAATTTATGGGGCAAAACTGTCTTTCATACTGATTTCATCTCAACATTACTATAACCCCTAGGCTGGGATTCAAACAACATACCATACTTGTTCAAAGTCTGAATGATAAACTCAAACAACTTCCTATAAGAGACAAAAGAACTAGTGTCTTTCATTTTAGACATTACATTAGATTTCCATGCATCAACATCAGATTTTATTGTCGCCTCACCATAATCAATCAAATTCGTATACAATGCTACAACACTCTCAACAACCATTTGACTACCAGAGCTTTCGCTACGGTCATCCTTAACATCCATCATAAAACGATGACTCATCGCCTCATTGCAGCGGTTGAACTCTTTGAAAATTAATGGAGGTTTGTTTTTTAACCTCCGATTATTGTATATGCCCAAGCAAGTATTAAGAAGAGTGCAATTAGAATAGGGTGAAATTTCCATTTCCATACGCTTATTTCTTGGCTATCACTGTTACCAGCCTCATCATATGCAGTTACTTTTATCGTATGTTTTCGAACGGTTGCATCTTTCCATACCCAACTATAGGGTGCATCGTTATCACTGTCTTTTAATTCTCCATCGATGTAAAAATCTACTCGTTCTATCCCTGATTCATTATCTATTGCGTCGACTTCTATTGTCACACCGATAAATATAATTGGGAAATAAAATGCTAAAAATTTCCGGTCGAGTACATAAATTGCATTTTCAGGGGTTATTATCTTTACGTTTGGAGATATTGAGTCCATTTCAAAATGTGCTGTTACAGTATAATTATCATCCATGATTATTGTTTCGGGATTATTGCTACCATTGAGATCATCACTCCAATGATGGAAATACCAACCAGATTCAGCATTAGCAGTCAGCGTGACAACTGTACCAGATGGATATATTCCACCAGGTGGGTCCAGTTCTACTGAGCCGCTTCCTACTGAATTTACATTTAGAGTATATTGGACCTGTGTAAAATGGGCATTAACAGTTTTATCAGCTGTCATATTGATAGTTTCTGGATTATTACTCCCACTTAGATCACCACTCCAATGGCTGAAAAACCATTCTGAATCAGCAACAGCTGTTAATGTTACAACAGTGCCATATGGATATGTAGAGTTATCAGGGTCTTTTATTACTATACCATTTCCAATAATATTAATTGTAAGAGTATAGTGAACAGTTGGGGTGAACGTAGCTATAACTGTTTTATTTCCATCCATAGTAATGTTCTCAGGATTATTGCTACCACTAAGATTACCAGACCAATGGCTGAATGTCCAACCAGGATCAGCATTAGCGGTTAATGTCACAACAGTGTAAGAAAGATATGTTCCACCTGGAGGATTAAGGGTAACAGAACCATTACCAACAACACTCACAGTAAGAGTATACTGATCCTGCGTAAAATGCGCAGTAACAACCTTATTACCATTCATAGTAATAGTCTCAGGATTACTACTACCACTAAGATCACCAGACCAATGGCTGAATGTCCAACCAGCAGCAGGAACAGCAGTCAACGTAACAACAGTACCAGACGGATAAATCCCACCAGGAGGATTCAAATTCACAGAACCACTACCAACAACACTCACAGTAAGAGTATACTGATCCTGCGTAAAATGCGCAGTAACAACCTTATTACCATTCATAGTAATAGTCTCAGGATTACTACTACCACTAAGATCACCAGACCAATGGCTGAATGTCCAACC
>CP070724.1:278391-284305 GCA_020350825.1 Thermoplasmatales archaeon
CATCAGGTGTTTCACCTGGCCAAGGTCTTACACACAGTTGCCTTGCAGGGACGATATTATCATCTCCTCCCAGAAGAACATACTCAATATTGTTGTTGATATATTCATCTCTAATAAAATCTCGAATATCCTCAGGATCACTACTTCCAATATCGGTTAACGTCTTAATCACAGTAGTAATTCCTTCAGCAGTATGTACATTCTTTAACCTTTCAAAAGCATCATTTAACTCATCAGTAGTAATAATAAGAAGTTCATAGCTGTCGAATAAATCAGAATACAACAATTTATTTGAATATGTAGTAATAACCTCAGGATTATCAATCTTAGTTCTTAGTTCGGATGTATCCTGTTTTAATCCACGAAATAAAGTATTTATATTTTCATCTTTAACGGTTTCAACAGAAATCGTTATGTTTTCATAGTAACTAAGCTCACCTGTTGCTGGAACATATTGAACAGGATGGAGCATGAGAACAAGGATTTCATATCCTCTAAAACTATAAGTACCAATTTCAGTAAATACTTTCCCAGGAAACATTTCAGAAGTTTCATAGATTTTTTCATTAGGAGTTGGAACAGAAGTTAAATTGGTCTGTGATAGGGGGATCGGCTGACTAACTGGTATAACATTGTAATCAAATCCAAGTGATATTTTATTATCAGTAGAACAACTTATCTTACTAATCTTTGTTTTTTGCGGAACCAAGATATAAGCCCCTCTTGCAGGTAAACATGGTACGCCGACACTACCGCTATTTGGCGCGGATGACATAATTATCGTATCATAAACGTCTCTACCGACATCCACCTTTTTAATAATGGGTTGTGTAAACGAATAATTTAAGGTAATAACATTAAAATCATTGACATTTTCAGGAGAGAAAAACCTTATCCAAAAATCAGGATCATTCCAATCTTTATTGTGACCAACTAATACTGTATCGCCTTCAGATGTCATGAATCCAGTACAAGTCGATATAGAACTAGCAATTATAATAGCTAGGGCAGTATATAGAGCTAGAAATGGAAATATTTTTTCCATATTATTCCTCCACTTGTTACTAATAAAGGATAATATAAAAATTTATTTTTTAAAAACTTGTACAAAGTAAGAAAATTTTTTATTTCAATGGTGTTATGTTCAAAATATTTGTTTTTCTAAAAAAACAAAGTAAATGCTTTAGAGTGGTTGTTTCTGCTAAGAATTAATTAAAAAAGAAAGAAGAGAGGATTTTATTTTATAATCCTAGAATGTACCTTAGTATTGGAAATGCATTTGGAAACCGTTCAAACAACCAACTCAACAGATTAAAGCTGAAGTTGAGTGGTTTGTTCTTTGGCATAGTTACCTCTAGAGTTGACAACTCGCTTTCTGCATCGTGAATGTCTTTGGCTTTTGCTTTGATTATGTATGTCCCTTGTTCAGACCAAGTATGTTCTGCTATTGCACATACGCCGGATGAAAATGGGCCGATGCAAACTTCTCCTGAACCATCTCCCCAATCGATGCAATAGAATATATCATCTCCATCAGGATCTTCGGAGCAAAATCCATAGGTATATTCAACTCCGGGTTTTCCACTCGACTGGCCTTCTATATCTGGTGCAGATGGCGGTTCATTTGCAATTGCTGTGACTGATAATGCTGGTAGCATTAGAATCATGCAAACTAAAATTCCAATTATTTTCTTTTTCATATTTTAATCCCCTATAATTTTTATCTATCAATGACAACATGGAATATAATATAAAACTTTCTCCTAATATTTTGTACAAAACTATAAAAAATTCAATATCAGTCTTTTTACTTACGAACTATTTTATCTCCAAAGAAAATGCGTTAGAATGAGTTGTTTGTGCTTGTTATTGATTAAAATGATATTTTACTGCCAATATATTTTTTTGGTTTTTAGCCCAGAAGAATCTGTTACAAAGTTTTTTATAATATGTCGTCTATGGTAATATGAAGGGAGGATTAAATATACAAAAAAATTATCATGGAAAGAAATTTTGGACGGTTCTTATATTCGCTCTTTTTCTAGGGGTGAGTATTACTTACACTGTGGTCAGTGATAAAATATCATACGTCAATCTCCAATATACACCACATGATCCGATTTACATAAATGGAAACGATGAATTCACCATCGAAAATGGCGTTACTGGAGGTTCAGGAATGTCAAATGATCCCTTTGTTATTGAAGACTGGGAGATAGATGCTTCTTATATGGATGGTATTACTATTAAGAACGTAAGCGTATTTTTTGAAATCAGTAACTGTTACGTTCACGATGGTGGTATATACAACGATGGAATAGTGTTCATCAATGTAACAAATGGTGTTATAGAAGATACTATTATCACCGAGAACAGAAATGGCACTGTGTTTCGAACTCAGTATACTGGAAAAGAAAATAGCGAAAATAACAGCATCCGATACAACAATATAACCTCTAACACGTATGACGGAATCCATTTTGAACATACCGGGTGGGGTTATCATAGCAACAACATCATTTCTAACAACAACCTATCAGGTAATAACAGAGGGATTTACATGATCATGTCTGCTGATAATCAGATAATATACAACAATATTATTTCAAATGATGAAATAGGTATACAGTTAGATATGTGTATGGGAGGAGGAGATAACAACAGGATTTACCATAATAATTTCATTAATAACGGTGATGAAAATGGACAGGCTTGTGAATGGGGAGGGGCCTTAAATCATTGGGATGATGGGTATCCTTCAGGTGGAAATTACTGGTCTGATTACATGGGATTGGACAATTTTTCAGGTCCTAATCAAGATATACCAGGTAGTGATGGCATTGGTGACACACCATACTATATCCCAGTCGGGCAAAACAAGGACAGATACCCTTTAATGGAACCTTATGGTGATGTACCCGAAGGGGTTTTTATAAAAATAAAGGGAGGAATTGGTTTACATATAACCATCAAGAATTATGGAAATGATGTAATTACTAGTGTAAATTGGAGTATCACTATCGATGGGGGTCTTATAATTACCCCAAGGGCAGACTCAGGCGTTTTAGGTACTCTTGCTTCTGGCCAATCAGTAGATGTAACCTTTGGACCAAAAGGACTTGGCCTTGGGATTTTAACTCCTATGCCTAAAATAACGGTTACTGTGACATGTGATGAGGGATTATATGCAGAGGAGATTGCAGATGCTAGGATAATATTCTTTTTTATAATTATAAAATAAAACCAACAATCTATCCCTCTTTATTCCTTTTTTCTAACCATTTTTCTCCTACAAATCTATAACTTCATAATTTATTTATTGTTTCATCCATTTCTTTTTCTTTCTTTTGTTTATCAAAACAGATATCACATGTATATGAACCATCCTCATTTTCATGATAGCCAGATAAAAAGCCGATTTTTTTACGGCAATTCACACAGTATTTTGCCATTATTCCTCCTCCATTCTGAATTTTAAAATATCTCTTTATATAAAAACCTGAGGGAAGGGTGGGAGGAAAAGGGAAAACAAGACCCTTCTCTCGTTCCTCACTGGGGGAAAATATGATTTATACCAACAATAACTATATCACCCGATACAAATATTATTTATGGTACAGAATTTTGATTGATATAAAATGGAAAAAACAATTATTCTTACGGTTGTACTTCTTCTGCTGCTTTTACCTTCGTTAGGGTGATATCTATTATATCTCCATATTTCCATCCTCTTGTAAGGAAATCTATCTCTGATTCTACATGCAAAAAACGCCTTGGATCTGCATCATCCTTTCGGCTAAAAGAAGGTATTGCACTCTTAAGCATAACTGATAACTGTTTTTGGAATTCAGGCGGAAATGGGGAACCGTTTGGTCTAGTTCCCATTATTTTAACCGGTATTTCATCTTTATCATCCTTGTCGTATTCTAGTTTATCAACTGGGATCATCGTTACTTCTACATAGCCCTTCTTTTTAGGGCATGGTCTTATTCCTTTTATTTCATATGGTATTGTTATTTTGTTTTCACTCATTTATTCTCCTCCAAATCTACAATTTAATAACTATTAAGTGATGATTATTCACCTTTCTTTATCTTTTTTCTCTTATGATAACAATTCGTACACAATCCTTTCACTCTGGCTATATTGTTACACCCAGGTACGCTACAGATTTTCCCTCTGTTGTCTTGATATTTCATTCTTCTTTCACCCTATCGATAAATGGTTATTCATTTTTTTCCTTCTTTTTCCTTTTATCTATATGTCTCCAACCATACCCTGGGTATCTCATTGCTTTGAAATCTTTTAAAAATTTATCAAACGCTATTGAATTACGGAAACGGATTACTCTTACTACATCCCCTGTTTTTTCATCAAATAACTCGATTGCTTCTTTATATTTCGTTCCAACCCTACCCATTATCCCTCCACACCTACCTACAATTTCATAACATCTATTACTTATATAAATCCAACCTTGGGTTTTTGTGGGAGGATAAAAAGATATTTCAAAAATTAGTTGTGCCTAGAGGAAGGTTTTTCGATGAATACTGGGTATCCACCGATATTCTTCAATTAGAACTTCCGAAAGATATTGCTATCCTCGTCTGTTCTCTCTAAGCATATTAATATTTGTCCCTCATTCTATATATATTTATCGATAAATAACCTGAAAATAGATACATTTCGTTGTAAAAAACCAATCCCATCTGGTTTTTGTGGGAGGATAAAAGGAGATTGAAAAACGAGTTATTTTGCTATGTTTAAAATTAGAAAACTATTAATCAATTGTAAACATATGTTCCTTTTAGTATTAGAAGAATATTGTATGATAAGGTGAAAATAAATGAAAGGCACTATTAAATGGTATAATGCAAGAAAAGGATACGGATTCATTACAAGCGAAGACGGCAAGGAGGTCTTCGTCCACCGATCAGTCGTACCAACAGGAATATTCCTCAATGAGGGAGATAAGGTTGAATATGAGATAGAAGACACCGAAAGAGGGCCAAGCGCAAAAGATGTAAAGAAGTTGTAACTACTAGCTAATTTACTATTTCTTAAACAGCTATTTCTTTAAAAAATCAACCCCATAGGTTTTGTAAAGGATAAAAAGGGATTGAAAAATGGATTATTTCGAGATCACAATAAAGAAAAGAATAAATCACATAATATGCATCTGATACATGGAGGTAAGTTTTATGTCATATACCTATGAAGGTTGGACATTATATTGTAAAGATGTAAAATTAAGAGGTGGAAAGATACAGACCATATATTTCTTCAGTAAGAGAAGGCCAAAGAGCGGAAATCCCTGTGATTTACCAAGTGGTTACACTGTTGGTGTGAATAAGAGAACTGGACTTCCTTACCTGAAAAAGAAATAAAAATTCAACATCTCTTCTTTTTTATTTTCCTTTGTAAATGATTTATTTTATACTCATTATCAAAAAAATCTGTATAGGAATAGCTATATAAAGAAGAACCCTCCTTCTCTCTTGTAGACTGGATTAATAGAGTTTTACAGGTTTGATTTAATTGGCAAGCAAAAAATAGAAGAAACTATCAAATGCCCTGAATGCGGGAGTATACATCTTAGTAAGGATTATTCCAGAGCGGAATTGGTATGCAAGGATTGTGGACTTGTTATTGATGAAGATCAAATTGATCATGGTCCTGAATGGAGAGCGTTTGACAGTGAACAACGTGAAAAAAGAGCACGAACAGGAGCTCCAATGACCTATACAATTCACGATAAAGGTCTAAGTACCATGATCGGTTGGACAAACAGAGACGCCTACGGGAAATCTATCCCAACCAGAAACAGGGCACAGCTATTTAGATTGAGAAAATGGCAGGTGAGAACCAGAATTAGTGATGGAACAGAGAGAAACCTTGCCCTTGCTCTTTCTAA
>CP070724.1:284405-295162 GCA_020350825.1 Thermoplasmatales archaeon
TCCCCGGGATTCTCATAGATATGAGACGTGGTTATTCCACTTCCATTCTCACCATCACCAAAATCCCAATAATAAGAAACAATAACACCATCAGTATCAAAACTACCAGAGGCATCAAAAACAATTGTTTGATTTGCTGATAAGTTACCAGGCTCAGAAATATCCGCAACAGGCGGTTCTTCTCCAAGATCAATCGCTGATACAGTTACATTAAGAGGCAATGACCAACTGCTATTCAACCCGTTTTCATCCTGAGCTATTACCTTTACCTCAAATGTCGAAATAAAATCCCAAGAATGAACCATTGATAACGAGGTGTTAGAAGCTACAAATTCACTCCATTCACTAAAGTTACCATCATCCCAATCAAATCTTAATCTAATCTGATCCCCATCAACATCAACTGCTGAACTCGTATACATGTATTCTACACCGATTTCAACGAAAACAGGGCCAGATGGCGTCAAAGGGGTTTCAGGTGGATTATTTTCATCAATAACCACTACAGGAGGTGGTATGTATCCTCCACCTCCACCACCTGATGAACCTCCGCCTCCAGGTGGATTTGTACCTTGAACAGTTACACTTCCATCATATACATTGACAGAGACATAACCTGATTCATTGGTAATACCGACACCATTGATATCTAAAGACGAAGTACCCGAGTTATCTTTAGCAGTAAACGAAATTGTTACAAGAGATCCTGGATCAGAAACATTACCCGACCCCATAATTAAACCAAATACATCAACAAGAGTACCTGCATTATTATCAACAGTACCAGCGTTGAAAAAAGTGGTATAGCCATCAAAGATATCCCCCTCAACTACCAAAGTCGCTTGAAGAAGTGAAGGATCAAACGACAATCTAAACTCAAAGGCTTTAATAGGCTGACCAGGGGCACAGGAGACATTAACGATAAAAGTATCCCCAGCTGATAAAGTGTGACTCGAAGGATCAAGGCTAACAGTAGTATCTCCCTCATCAGCAATAACACTCGTCACCCCAAGAAAGAGTAGTGTTTCTACAAATACAAGGAAAATCCATCTTGTCTTCCAACATATCCTAATATTTCATACCTCCACTATGACCACCATGATTCATTGTAATGATTTAATACAAAATCAAAATCAAGGATCTCTACCTTCCCATTGTTGTCAACATCTTCACGAATCCAACCTGCATCACCTATCTCTTCGTAATGATTAGATAAAAGAGTAAGATCATAAACATTGCATTCACCATTCATATCAACGTCCCAGTTAGGCGGCATTGAGAAATCATAACTACTTGAAATACCGACGTTGCCACTGGTATCATTAGCCCAGATAAAGTAGCTATAATTACCATATGTCGAGAAAGCAATGCTTGAGTTGTAAAAGTAGCTGTTTACTCCACTCATTGAAACATTGTTGTATGATCCATCTGGATTTGTAAGGTTTAGAAAGACCTCATCAACAGCAATGTTATCTGTCACATCACAGGTGATATTTATCCATCCAAAAGACGAATGTGTATCAAGTGGATCAGATGGGATATTAACAACATTTGATATCTGAGGCGATGTTATCACGACTTCAATAGTACCATTATTCACAGAAATAGAAACATAAGCTGTCTCATTTGTTATACCAACATCATAAAGACCTAACGCAGAGGTACCTTCCACATTTTTTGCAATAAGATTAATACTAACTAATGTCCCATTACCAGTAACGTTTCCCAATCCTTCAATCAAACCATAGACATCAACAACTGCACCAGCTGTGTTATATATGGTACCAGAATTAAAATAGGTTTCATAACCACTAAATATATCACCCTCAATAACAGAGTTAACCTGGAGAAGTGATGCATTAAACGACAACTTGAACTCAAAGGCCTTAATAGGTTGACCAGGTACACATGAGACATTAACACTAAAATTACTGTCGGTAGAACCAATTTGACTTGAAGGATCAATATTCACTAATGTAGTATCAGCAGCTTCAACAATAGAGATAAAGGCTCCAAACACAACTATTACCCCTATGATGATGGTAATACACGCCCCAAATTTTGATTTCTTCAAAATCCTTATATTTCACACCTCCACTAGCCATGATTCGCCGTAGTAATTTGATAGGAGATCAAGATGAAAACCTGAATCTTTAAAAACGATGTATGAGGATGTCATGGTACAGCTTTTAAAATTCTTGGTTTGATTTACCATATAATCTTTATTTCCAATTGAGGAATAGGTAATAGTCCTGACAATGACACCCGTGGCTAAAAATGAAGAAATACTTAGTGGTAAAATAAACAATACCATAATTAAATTTCTAACCTTTCTTAACTTTATTTTATTAATTGTAAATCCACCCCTCAATTGATCATTATTATATTATTAAATTGCGTGAGATATCATGCAAATATACTTAAATATACTATTGACGAAAAGCATATATTATATCCTACTCTAACGCTCCATCACCTCACAAAGGTTATCTCTTGCAATATATAAATATCTTTCTTATTTATTAATATCACAACAAAAATTCCAGAAAGTTTTATAGATGAAGATTAGAAAATATTAAAAAAAAAATTTAATGTTTATCTCTGAAAAACACAACTAACCAAACATGAAATGCTATCGTACCTACTAAAATATACATACCCAAACGAAATGGAATTATGCCCTGCTCATTGACAGATTCTGCTTTGGTATCGACAACCGTAACAATTACGCTTTTGCTATAAGTATTCATATCATCATCTGTAACAACAAGTGTAACAGTATACTCTCCAGGGTTCTCATAGATATGAGACGTGGTTATTCCACTTCCATTCTCACCATCACCAAAATCCCAATAATAAGAAACAATAACACCATCTTCATCAAAACTACCAGAGGCATCAAAAACAATAGTTTGATTAACCGATAAGTTACTAGGTACATAAATATCTGCAACTGGAGATTTTCCTTCAAAATCAATAGTTGATACAGTCACATTAAGAGGCATTGACCAACTGCTATTCAATCCGTTTTCATCCTGAGCTATTACTCTAACCATATAAGTTTTAATCGAACTCCAATAATAAGACATTGATACTAAAGTATTAGATGCTACTAAATCACTCCAATCACTTAAATTTCCGTCACCCCAATCAAATCTAAACCTAATTTGATCCCCATCGACATCAACTGCTGAACTCGTATATGTGTATTCTACACCCATTTCAACAAAAATAGGACCAGATGACATTAAAGGGATTTCTGGTGGATTATTTTCATCATTATCCACCACAATAGGTGGCTTATATCCTCCACCACCACCTGATGAACCTCCACCTACAGATGGATCATCACCTGGACCTTGAACATCTACACTTCCATCGGACACATCAATAGAAACATACCCTATCTCATCAGCAACACCAACATCATAGATATCTAAAGAGGAAGTACCTGAGGCGTTTTTAGCAGTAAATGAAATCGTAACAAACGTTCCAGAATCTGTTACATTCCCATCCCCCATAATTAAACCAAATACATCAACAATGGTACCTATATTATTATCAATAATACCAGCATTGAAAAAAGTAGGATACCCATCAAAGATATCACCCTCAGTTACCGAGTTAGCCTGAAGAAGTAAAGGATTAAAAGACAATTTAAACTCAAAAGCCTTAATAGGCTGACCAGGAGTACAAGAGACGTTAACGTTGAAGGTATCTACAGCTGAAGCACTTTGATTTAACGGATCAAGGCTTACAATAGTATCACCTTCATCACCAGCCACACTTATGGTTCCATATAAAATTATTATTCCAATAATTATAGCAGGTAGCACATCACTTTTTGTTTTCTCAAATATTCTCATATTTCATACTTCCGTCAGCCATGATTCGCTAAAGTGTTCTGATATAAGAACAAAGATCGAAAACCTAGATCATTGAAAATATTGTAAGAAGATGTTATGGTGTTGCTCTTAAAATTCCTGGTTTGATTAATCGTATAATCTTTATTTTCAATCGAGAAATAGATATTAGGGCTGATAGTTAAACCAAAAACTCTAAGAAAATTGATGCTTGCTCGTAAAATAAGTACTAATGTGATGAAAATTACTTCCCCACTTGACTGTACATTGTTAATTGTAACTCCACCCCTTTTTCAATCCCTTTTATTGTGGTAAACGTTGCGAAATATGATACAAATTTAGGGCACTATATCCCAAATATTATAATGTCTATAATTTTCCTAACATTATATAATGTACTGTATCATTAATAATATATAAATATCTTTTTCTTATTATGTCATAATTAATATGCAACACAAATAATGATGATAAAGAGAGAAAATAGTAAAAAAGATTTTATGTCCTCTTATTACTTGGTTTTTTTTAGCTTATTAATTTTGTCATCGATTTTTTTAATCTTATTACTCCTATCAAAGATTTTTGAATTTGAAAGATGATTATATTGAGTTGACAAAAATATTTTTTTTCTAAAAACTACTACTAAACAAATAAGAATTACCGTGGCAAATCCAAAAAAAACAGTTCCTAGATTAATTTGAAGCAAACCTTGTTTATCTTCTTTTGCCTCAGAAGCAATGTGAACAATTAGGCTTTTACTGTGCTTAATATCGCTGTTATCTGTAACAACAAGTGTAACAGTATATTCCCCGGGATTCTCATAGATATGAGACGTGGTTATTCCATTTCCATTCTCACCATCACCAAAATCCCAATAATAAGAAACAATAACACTATCTTCATCAAAACTACCTGAGGCATCAAAAACAATAGTTTGATTTGCTAATAAGTTACCAGGCATAGCAATATCCACAACAGGCGGTTCTCCCCCAAGATCAATCGCTGATACAGTTACATTAAGAGACGGTGACCAACTGCTATTCGAACCGTTTTCATCCTGAGCTATTACCATAATCCCAAATGTCGAAATAGAATCCCAAGAATGAAACATTGATACCGAGGTATTAGATGCTACAAGTTCACTCCAATCACTATAATTACCATCCCCCCAATCAAATCTATATCTAATAAGGTCCCCGTCAACATCAACCGCTGAACTTGAATATATATACTCTATACTCATTTCAACGAAAACAGGACCAGTTGGCGTCAAAGGGTTTTCTGGTGGATTATTTTCATCAATAACCACTACGGGAGGTGGTATGTATCCTCCACCTCCACCACCTGATGAACCTCCGCCTCCAGGTGGATTTGTACCTTGAACAGTTACACTTCCATCATATACATCAACAGAGACATAACCTGTTTCATTGGTAACACCAACACCATTGATATCTAAAGAAGAAGTACCTGAAGCGTCTTTAGCAGTGAATGAAATCGTTACAAAAGTTCCTGGATCAGAAACATTCCCCGGCCCCCAAATCAAACCAAATATATCAACAATGTTACCTGTATTATTATCAATAGTACCAGTGTCGAAAATAGTGGTATAACCTTCAAAGATATCCCCTTCATCTACCAAAGTCGCTTGAAGAAGAGTAGGATCAAATGCCAATCTAAACTCAAATGCCTTAATAGGCTGACCAGGGACACAGGAGACATTAACGACGAAGGTATCCCCAGCTGATACAGTCTGACTTGAAAGATCAAGACTAACAGTAGTATCTCCCTCATCAGCAGCAACACCCATCACAACAAAATGAAACAAAGTTACTACAATAACAAAGAAAAACCATCTTGTATTCTCACAAATTCTAATACTTCATACCTCCACTATGACCACCATGACTCATTGTAATGATTTGAAACAAAAACAAAATCAAGGATCTCTACCTTCCCATTGTTATCAACATCTTCACGAATCCAACCTGCATCACCAGTCTCCTCATAATGATTAGATAAGAGAGTCATATCAAAAACCTTACATTCACCATTCATGTCAACATCCCAGTTTGGAGGCATAGAGAAATCATAACTATTTGAAACACCGACGTTGCCACTGGTATCATTAGCCCAGATAAAATAACTGTAATTACCATACAACGAGAAAGCAGAGCTTGAGTTTAAGAAGTAACTATTCGACGTACCAGCGTTCATTGAAACATTGTTATATGATCCATCTGGATTTGTAATGTTAAGAAAGACCTCATCAACACCTATATTATCTGTCACATCACAAGTGATATTTATCCATCCAAAAGACGAATATGTATCAAGTGGATCAGATGGGGTATTAACAACATTTGATATCTGAGGCGATGTTTGCTCTCCAATTAAAAATGTATCAGCAGTTGAAATGTCGCTATTGCCACTGGTATCATCAGCCAATATGAAATAAGTATGTGTACCTATCATACTGTAGGTTTTGTTACAATAATACGTGTTTCCACTTTTGTTACCAGTAATTGAGAAATTCTGTATGCTACTATCAGGAAAAGTGATATTCAGATAAACACTACCTATTGCTACATTATCGTTTACAAGTGCCGTTATGTTGACATATCCGCCAATGTTTTGTATGCTTGGTGTTGCAGATACATTATTTATTTCTGGATTATCATTATCAGTTACCGACTTACTCTGCTGGCTACCACGTACATAATTACCTGAGGTATCATTCACCTGAACCCTATAAACCAAGTTACCAAGATTATCATCTAACATGACACTACCACTCCAAGTACCATCACCATCATCACCTAGAGCAAGATTACCACCAAGTGATCCATGAGACCAAGAAACATTCACACCACCAACACCAATATTATCAGAAACAGTAAAATCAAAACCAAACGAATCACCTGTCGTACCACCAGCATCACTGTTATCAGCAACAAGAGAAGGATCATCATTATCAGTGACAGTAGCTGATGCCTGTGTTGTTGTATTGGTATTTCCATAGGTATCATTTGCATAAATGACATACGTCATACTGGAAATGCTATTTTGATCAAGGGTCACAGTTTTTTCAAAGTAGTTACCTCCAACATTTATCATGGAGTCATTACCACCCAATGAACCATGGGACCAATCAACCTTAACTGTTAATTCACCAGCTGTATCGATATTATCTGTAATGCTAACATTAAAAGTATATGAATCACCTGTGGTTCCAGAAGTTGGACTATTATCAACTATCTCTGGTGGTGTTGCATCGACTTGAACTGAACCATTATTCACAGAGATGGGAACATATGAAGTCTCATTTGTTATACCTACATCATAAAGACCTAACGTTGAGGTTCCAGACACACTTTTCGCAGTAAACCTAATACTAACAAATGTTCCATTACCAGTTACATTTCCCGATCCCACAATCAGACCGTAAACATCAACAATAGTACCTGCTGTGTTATTTATAGTACCTGCGTTAAAATAAGTGTTGTAGCCGCTAAAGATATTTCCTTCAGTAACAGAATTAACTTGAAGAATTGAAGGATTAAACGACAATTTAAGCTCAAAGGACTTAATAGGCTGACCAGGTGCACATGAGACATTAATAGTAAAGTTATTTCCAGGGGAAACAATTTGACTTGAAGGATCTATATTTACTATAGTAGTGCCAGAAGCATAAACAGTAATGGTTACAGTTCCTAAGAGAATCAATAAAGTTATGAATATTGTTGCTATAGCACTAGATTTTCTACTCTGTAGCCTTTTTATAGCTCGCACCATCTCTCTTTAACTCTCCTCACTGTCATTAAATGACACGAGATATTTTGTCAATAATATTATAAAAATATACCGTGTAAAAGTTTCAAAACTGGAAAATTACATACAATAAGCTTGGTTAAAAAAAAATTAAATGCTTGTGTATCTATCTTCAAAAAAGTCTTTATTTAATAATTATCCCAAACATATGGTTTATAGCGATAATCATCAGAAACTTCTTTGATTTTTACAAGAAAACCTTTCTTATCAATCTTGACAACTGCAACCATAGGTTCACTCCCTATTTTTACATTTCTAGTCTGTTTCTTCTCAAATTATGTAATATGTTATTTTATAAATATTTAAATTTTTTGTAAAAAAAATTAAAAAATAATATTAGCGGTGGCCTAAACTTTTTAAGATGTATGTTTTGTTTAATGAGATAAAAAGTTAGACAAATATTTTTTAAAAAAACGCCATCTTTCTTCCTTTACTTCTACAGTACCTACTTTCAATTCGCCCTTCTCTGCAAGTTCTAAAATCAGTTTATCAATCGGATCTTCTTCATCCAATAATTCCTTATAATCCAATCTCCATTCTTCACTTTTAACTAAAATATTGTGCAATAATCACATCTCTCCATTATTTCTTAACGTTTATTTGTTTAAAAACATTACCTCCTTTGTAATTATTTTATCTTTTGATTTAATAAATTTTACAAAAAATATTAAATAGTGAATATTTGATAGCATCTGTCAATAATTAAGATCTAAGGGAGGACATAATGTTTAGCAAGAGGCGTTCTGAGATTGAGATTATTGGAAACATTCTTGACTTATCAAAGAAGGGGGCCAAAAAAACTGAGATTCTTTATCAGAGTAATATGAACTTTTCCCAACTCCAGAATTATCTTGCTTTTTTAATTGAGAAAAACTTTGTTGAAGAGGAAACTATTGAAAATGAGAATGGTACAACCCGTAAGATTTATGTTACAACTGAGAAAGGAAATAATCTTTTAGAGGATATTACTAACTTGTATACGCATTTTGAGTAGATAACTCCATGTCATTAAATGGCGGAATTTTACAAAATTTTTTGTTTATAAAAATGTTTATATATTATTAAGGGTAGAATATTTTTATGAAACATTTTTCTATACTTTAGTTATTGAGACTGGTAAGCGTGAGAAGAGGTATCAATTGGATTATATCTTATAAATGGCTGTTAAACTTTCAAAAAAACTGTTTAATAATATTAAATATATACAGCAAAATAAAATAAATTAATTAATTTATATCGATAAATTTATATATAGAAACTTCTTACGTATGGTAGAACTTTGCCTAAGCAATTATAGGTAAGGGGGAAAAAGGTTCTTATCGAAAAAAGTAAAAAAAAAGAATAATTAGGAGTAAGGAAGAAAATGAAAAAGAAAATATTAATTATATTTTGTACGCTGGTAATTTCTGCACTTTTAGTAGCAATATCAACACCTGTTGTTGCTGAAGATCCTATACCAAATCCTGAACTAACTAGTTCTTGTGGAATAGACATGGTGTTAATTCTTGACAGCTCAGGAAGTATTAGTACCTCTGAATTTAGTGATATGGTAATAGCATTCAACTATTTTGTTGATGCGTTTTTACCGAAAACGCCAACACGAATGGCCGTCGTGCATTTTTCAAGCTCTCCGATACTAAAGCAAACATATACGAATAATATAACGGACATTAAGGATGCAATAGCTAATAGAACAATGTCTGGAGGTACTCTATATATTCCTGGATTACAAGAGGCACTTGACGAATATAATGCTAGTAGTCGAGCCGATAAACCAGATTTATTTATTTTTGCTTCAGATGGAGTACCTGGTGATATTGGTCAGCCCGATACCATTATTGCTAAAGCAAATACGATTAAGCAGGAGGGAATAAAGATTATAACCCTTGGAATCGGTTCCTCACTCTCACCATCAATTCTTGAAAACATGTCAAGTCCAGATGATTTTTATCAAACAGATTTTGAAACCCTTGCAAATGAACTTGCAAATCTTTCTAAAGAACTCTGTGGTGGTACCATAAGTGTTCAAAAATTTGTCAATGGAACACCTACACCCGGTTGGAACTTCACTGCAACTGTTACTAATGGTACATCAGATCCTGTATACGGATTGACAGACGAAAGTGGATTCATTGTATTTGATATCAATATCACCGAAGGGGAATCTATGGCATATGCTACTATAACAGAAATTGTCCAATCGGAATATTCGTTCATGAATGCAACTGCATTTAATTGTTCAGACGTTGAGGTTGGGACGCCTGGGATAAATAAAATATCTGACATACCTGTAACTCAACTCTGCGGAATTTATTGTCGATTTAATAACTCAAATATTTCTGTCGATAATACTCCACCAATACAAACTCTTAATTTTGGTTATCCAAAAACCTATCGTGAATGGTTTGGTGTCAATTACACCGTTCCATCATGTACAACTCCTATATGGATTAACTCAACTGATCCTGGTGGAGTAGGAAGCAGTCATATAACCTATTCAGTATGGAACACAGATGATCCGTATCCTAATGCAAATGGTTCAATTGTAACCGAGTTTATTTATGAAAATACAGTATACGATGGTGATCCCGGAGACATGGATGCAACAAATGGTAGTATATCTGTAGAAGTATTTATGAACGAGAGTTGTTTCCATGAAATTATTTACCAATGTTGGGATTACAATAACAATACTGATGGGCATCGTGATATAGATTTTATTGTTGACTGTTGTGGACCAAATACGTCAAAATTAGTAGGTCAACCGCGATATGGAAATGACTATCCATTTTGGGTAAGTTGCTTAACACCACTATGGTTTAATTCAGTGGATGAATGTTGCCGTCCCAATGGTACAGCAGTTGATTATCTTGAAATTATGGTATGGTGGAAAAGTCACATAAGCGACCTAAATGAATCATGGCAACTAAATAAAACAATCGTTGTTTATGACGGAGATCCTAACGATACAAACCCAGAATACGGTAGAATCGGTTATGAACTCCACCTCGATGATGATTGCGGTCATGAGATATGGTGGCGAGCTTTTGATATATTTGGTAA
>CP070724.1:295262-298174 GCA_020350825.1 Thermoplasmatales archaeon
CAATCCGATACCAGCTATTAAAAGAATTAACGCCCAAAAACCAGTAGTTTCAGGTGTAAAAACCATGTATACGTTGAAAGTAGGGTCATGCCAGATACCCATACCTGTACCATTAAAACCAGAATAACAAACAGCATAGAGCACAATACTCCATTTTGCATTTATTACAGTATCTATATCACTGGAATTTTCCTCTTCGGGTGTTTCTTCATCACCTGCATATTTACCATGCGAAACGTGTTCTCCTTCCCATAATGCAACAGGGATAATACTTGTAGTTGCTTGATCAATAACATCGTTTCCACTACTATTAACTAAAGTATAAGACGGCCCGGCAATGTCAATGAAATCAAGCTTCTCTTCTGCGTCTTCTTCAATATAATCTCCAACTTTTAATGTATGTGTTGTTGAAGAGTAATCATCGTCATCCAAGTACTCATCGTCAGGATCATCGGGGTCATCATCCTTGTCCATATCTAATTCGAAGTGTAATACCGTCGATACATATATAATTGCCATATCTAATTCATATTGCACTACATCTTGGTTATTGGGCCCAGTCCCATCATTCCATTCAGCCCAGTAAGTATCGAGTTTTAAAGTACCTTCTGCTTCAATTTCACCTTCGTCATCAGGATCTTCCATATCAGTTTCAAATTCTAAACCAAAAAATATTGTTTCAAGATTTTCCTGAGGAGATTTTAGATATGAATTTAGATCAACACCAACAGGTACAGCTGAAATATTTGCGTTATTCAACTTTAATCCCCATTTTACAGTGTCATCATCTACTTCAGGTTCATGAAATGTAAACCCCCCGACAGTTCCTAATATTAATTGATGAGTAAGTTCGTTAGAGGTAGGTATCATCGCAGCTGTTCCATTTGTATAGATTATTGGATGCTTTCCATCAGGACCAACTGGTTCTGATTCGTTTCTGAGGTAATCGTATGCCACCGTAATTTTATCATCCGAATTATCATCATTATAGAGAAAAACCCCAGCTAAATGATGCGTGAAGAGAAAAAATTCGATTTCACATCCACCAAAAACTTCCTTAACATCATCATCGTCGTCAATTTCATCTACCTTGCTCATATCTATTTCAATGTAGAACTCTTTCATCCATAATTGAGCAACATCAAATGAAAATTGAGTCCAGATAGTTTCTATCACATCCTCAGCAGGAATAGTTTCATTTAGCAACCATTGCATATAACTATCTTTTAGCCAATATGTTGCGTTAGCTAACCAGTAATCTAATATATGCTGTTTCCCCGGCTTTAGTGCTTGATCATCACCACCACCGACTTCCATATCAGGTCCCGTTTCATACCATGTTTTAGTAACATTGAAACCTTTCCCTGGATGTTGAGTCTCATTCCATGGATCAATATCTAATTGTTGCCAGACAATTGGATTAAAAACGAACAATTCATCACCAGAAAAAATGTCATTAATATGGACCAAGAGCCATGTTAATACTTCAAGTCCTTCTGCAATAACTTCGGGATCATCATCATCCTCTTCAAATTTTTCTGCCCAAGCAAGAACTTTTTGAGCAGCTTCAATAAATGATCCATCATAATCCCAAATAATAAGAGTGAGGGCTGCACCAACAACCAAATTATAATCAAAGCCTCCTTCTTTTTCAACCTTACAATATGCATGTCCATCAATTTCAGTTTCATTGTAATCATTTAATTTGTCAGGTGAATGCCAAAATTTTGATCCTACTGGCGCCGATGCGTTAAGATAGTCTACAAATGGCAAATAATGTATTTCCTCAGTATCTCCTTCTGTTTCAAAATCATATGCTCCCGTATATGTTTCTGTATCACTGGCAGATAAAACATAAATTCCGTCTCCTTCTTCATCATCTTCAAGATCTACTCCGTCGAGAAGAAGAATTTCAAACAATCTTCCAATTAAATCTCCACCATAACCCATATTCTCGCTAAAAATACCACCAAAACCTCCACGGAAATCCTTAAAATTACCAGCCTGATCTTCTTCATCAGGGTCTTCATCTTCTTGCCCAAAAACCATTGTTGGAATTGAAATCATCGAAACAACGAAAAATGTAATAATCATTAAAGCCTTAAAATTCATTTCTTTCATCACATCTTTTCTTATAAATAAATTTTGAAAAATGAATATTCTTAAATTTATAATTTTAAATCAACTATATAATAATTATTGTTCGATTCCAGTAGAATCTTTAAAACTTTTTAATTATGGTTAATGATTTAACAATATTTTGTTCAATTATTAATATCAATCTCAATTTTTCACTCAAATTATTTTTTAAAGAAAAAATTTACCATAGTTAAAGTGTTCACCAATCTTTTTTAAATATAAAAATTAAATCTTTCTAATTATTGATTAGAAAGATAAAAGCTTAAAAAAAAAAGATTTATTAATTATTAGTACTAAAATTCAGATTCTTCTACTCGTATAAACGTAAAAAAGAAGATAAAAATGAATACAACAGCAGAAATTATCAAACTCCACATTTGAATCCAAAATGATAATTCGGCATTAAATATAAGCAGATTTGCTCCCATAAAAACTCCTGCTAAAAGATACCCTAAAAAATAACTCTTAAAACTAACGTCTTTCCTTTTACCGTTAATGAAATTAATAAAAGCTACGATAATTCCAATGAAAAAACCGCTGTAATAGAATAAATCAATGATTTCAAATCTTTGAAATCCTGTAAAAAAACCTTCTAAAAATAAAAAGAAAATAAATAAAAATAGTTCAAGAATTCTAATATACCAAATTGTTGCTTCTGATTTAGGTTCTGCAAAGATTTGTTCATATTCACTAATACCTCTATTTGCAATCAAGAAAAATAATGAACCAATTGCCAATGCTGTATATATTGCGTATGAAATTTTAAAAAGATA
>CP070724.1:298274-321862 GCA_020350825.1 Thermoplasmatales archaeon
GTGGGGCGGTGATTATATGGATGAGCTTATTGATGGTTGTAGTGATCATGGATATACAACTGTGGGTATACCTTCTGATGAGTACAATATTAGCACGTTATATGATCGACCTTGGGGAGAGCCCCGTTGGCCCAAACAAGAACTGATAATGCTCATTAACAATAATACACATATCATTAATCATCTTGGTCATTGACATAATTTTCATGTTATGAGACTTGATGAACCAGTTCTTTATGATTTCCTTGAAAATGAGGTGATTGGTGTATGTCATGATATTGTGGAGAATCTTACAAATAATAAGTATTTCTTTGTATATAGTCAGGCATGTTATGCTGGTGCTTTCGATAATAGAAGTATTAATTTAACAGGGAATCCCCCAATTATTCCATATGATTGTATAGCTGAATATTTTTCTGTTAAATCAGACCATGGTGCTTTTGCGGTGATTATGAACGCGCGTTATGGATTTGGCCCAATGGATTATACTACTGATGGTCCTTCTCAGCGGTATCATAGGGAATATTGGGATGCTGTTTTTGGGGAAGGAAAATCACAAATAAGTAAAGCAAATCAGGATTCCAAAGAGGATAACCTCTACCGAATTAATGAATATGCAATGAGATGGTGCTATTATGAATTAAACCTGTTTGGCGATCCAACCATTGACTTCCTTCAACATATTAATAACACTCCACCTTTCACTCCGATGATATCCGGTAAGACAAATGGAGAGGCAGGCAAGGAGTATGAGTATATTTTTAGCACTGTTGATCCAGATGAGAACGATATTTACTATTATATCAGCTGGGGCGATGGAAGTAATAGCGGTTGGCTTGGCCCTTATCCATATAATGAAGAAATAAAAGAACATCATTCATGGAGCCGACAGGGTACATATATGATTAAAGCCAAGGCGAAAGACATCTATGGCGCTGAGAGTAGCTGGAAAACACTAATAGTTTCCATGCCTAAGAACAAACCTTTCATTTTCAATTTTAGCCTCCTTGGTTGGCTATTTGAACGGTTTCCAAATGCATTTCCAATACTAAGGCACATGCTAGGGGTATAAAAAAAATCTCTCTTCTTTTCTTTTTGTTACAGATGTTGCAACATTTATTCAGGGATAAGATTTAAATCAAGCTATAATATTCAGATTTAGAAAACCTAGTTTTTTGGGGGAGGCAAAAAGGATGAAAAAAAGTATAATTAGAAAAGGAATGGTTTTAGGAATAATTGTTTTGTTTATTGGAGTGAGTGTTGTACCATCAACTGGACGCGTTGTATTATTAAACTTTAGTCAGCCTGCTACCGTTTATGTAGACGATGATTATAATTCCTCTACACCTGGCTGGGGCTATGACCACTTTGATAAGATACAAGATGGTATAAATGCAGTTAATGTGAATGGAACGGTGTTTGTTTTTGATGGGACTTATTATGAGAATGTCGATATCAATAAAGATGGAATCAATCTTATTGGTGAAAATAAAAATACAACGATTATTGATTCAGGAAATGATTTAGGAAGTGGCATCCTTATAAAAAACCATAATTATGTAACTGTTTCAAATTTTACAATTATGAATGCAAAATATGATACCTCAGCAGGGCAAGGATGGTATTCTTTCACAGGAAATGGGATTTCAATCTGGAGTTTTGTTTATCTTGGCGGAGATGAAACAGCAAATCATAACCTAATATCTGATTGCATCATCTATGATAATGAAGGGCAAGGGGTAATGATTGCCTCTGGAGATACCGGACAAAGTGCAGATTACAACAGTATATTAAATTGTGAAATCTATGATAACGGCTATAATCAAGATAATGCTGGCGGAGGTATTCGAATTTGGCCAGATAGAGATGGTGTAACGGGTTGGGCATACACAAGAAGTAATCAAATTATTGATTGTGTAATTCACAATAACGAAAGGGGAATTCACATTGGACGAGAAGGAGAATCAAGTAATAATGTTGTAATAGGATGTGACATATTTGACAATTCAGACTATGGAATTTATTTTTGGGGACATGATGGAGGTGGGGTTGTTGCTATTACAATTAACAATTATATTTATGAGAACACCATTTACGGAAATCAGCTATATGGACTGTGTATAGAATCAACTGAGGGGGCTAACTGCGGTAACAACTATATCTATCATAATAATTTCATGAATAGTACTAATAATGCTTATGATGAACATAGCAACATATGGAATGATAGTTATCCATCTGGTGGCAACTTCTGGAGTGATTACACTGGAGATGACTTTTATAAAGGTCCAAACCAAGATATTCCAGGTTCAGATGGCATAGGAGATAAACCATATAACATCTCAGGTGATAGTAATCAGGATTTGTATCCGTTGATGCATCCATTTGAACTGTACTATATACTAAATATTTCTGCTCCTCCAGAAGTAAACGAGGGAGAGTTGTTCAATGTAGTGGTCACATCTGAGGGTGGAACACCAATACCAAATGCAACCGTTGATTTCAACGATGAACTAAAACTTACAGATATGAATGGTAGGGTGTATTTCACTGCACCGCAAGTAGGATGGGATATCTACTATGATATTATTGCAACCAAGGAGGGGTATACTAATGATTCTGAGACGATACTTGTAAAAGACGTATCGGTTAGGTTTGTATTAACCTTTATCTATGGAAGCCTTGACAACCTAACTACAACGGGAGATGTTATCACATTTGAAGCTATTAATATAAATATAATAAAGTTCCTCCCATTTAGTTTTAGTCATTATGCATTAGGTGAGCTTATCACTATTTTAAAAGGTTATTTTGGGATAATAACACCACGGTTCATATTTGCTTTTTGTTTTGCATATGTGTAAAAATTAAATTTTAAAAGAGGGAAGGTTAATGGCAGAATTCATGTGTCAGATATGTGGGAAGCCTTTGGAGACACTAGAGGAGATTGAAATGGGTGCCCATGAAGGATGTATGGATGATGAAGGCACAGCTATTCTTTGGAGTGAGGATATACCACCAAATGTTGAAGATTTATAATTGGTGAGGGAGACATAGCAAAAGTAAAATAATATATTTTTAAGGGATTCTTTTTGGTGGATTGTTAGCTGGTAGTTAGTTCTCTCCTCACCCAAAAAGGTTATAGATTTATGTATTAATAAATGTATCTACAAAAACACATAATGATATATATAATTATATTGATAGATGAATATCTAATGAGAAGTAAATATGGAAATATTAAAGAGTATATAATTCAAATACGAAACAGAAATATTGTATCATAATCCAGAGTGAAATGATAATTCAACCTAGCTGGACAAGAAACCTGTTTTTTTAGGGATATTCGACCCACTTATATCATCATAATAAGATGAAATAAACTAAGAATTTTGTCAAATGAGATTTATTAGGATAGTTCAACACTTTTTATTTCACTTAAATCATCGAGACTGTTCATTTTTACCATCTTATTAGAAATAGTGTAGAGTACATCTTCAATGTATAATGAACGGGAAATATAAGCAGAGGATTGTCGCCAGAACCACCAGTTTTCGTTTTCTTGTTTCTCATCATCACTAACATGTGTGATTCTACCTCGGATATCAAAACCATCCAGGTTTAACCTTATAACATACGCCCCTTGGAATGTAAACTCCCCATATTCGCCAGGGTATTCTTCATATTTACTTTTTATTTCCTCACTGATTTCATATAGACTGATAGGTAACACTAGTAGTTCTTTTTCTCTATCAAACAAGAACGCTTTATGATCATATAATGCAGGGCTATCTGTTCCTCTGTCACCAATTATTATTTTGTCAATTTCTTCCGGATTTTTAAAATCACTTACATCAAAAAGAGCAATCTTAAGTCCTTGGTACCATGCAAAGTTGGGATCATTTGATTCAACAGTTTCTTTTCCTATACCAATAATATGATTTTCATCATATGGATGCAAATAGTTTGAGTAACCAGGTATTTTCAGATAACCCAGTATTTTTGGATTATAGGGATCAGATAAATCAATAGTGAAAAAAGGGTCAATGTTTTTAAAAGTAACAAGATAAGCCTTGTCACCTATAAATCTGGATGAATAGATTTGTTCTCCTTCAGCAATCCCTTCAATTGCGGATATCCGTTCAAGGTTTTCGTCAAGAACATAGACATTATTTTTAGAAGGATTTTTTTCATCCCAAGAAAAACCTACTGTTGTTGCAATTCTAAAGAAATCATTATGTTCATCCATTGAGAACTGATTCAAAACATGACCCGGTACTTCACCATTATCAACGTAATCTATCTCCCCGTTATTTACCTGTATTTTATGAATAACCGTGGTCTCCTCATATAAATCGTAGGGTAATCCTACCAATGGATCTGTATCGTATTCATATTTTGTATAAACAAGATAGATATTGTTTTCTGACATGTATATGTTCTCTGAAATACCAATTAAAAAGCTTATTTCATTAACATCCATATCATTAAGATTAATTGAAATCACATGCGTCAATGTATCAACAACTTCAGGAGAATCAGTGTAATATATTTGATCATAAGGTATTTTCTTTGTGTCGTTGTCAATAGTAATTTCAGGTACATTTAACGAGTAATTTCCCCCATAATACCTATAAATGTAATATGAGTATTCTGATGATACAACGTAGATGTAATCACCAATCATTCTTGAATCAAAATATGTTCCATCTATTTCAATATCTTTAACAAGTTCAGGGTTTTCTTTCACAGAAATATCATAAATTTTAATAACTGAGGATGAAACCTCCCATGACTCCTCCTCCGGTACGACCTCACCGGTTTTTTCATCGCTATCAATATATCCTCCGTACAAAATTGGATAATTATATGAACTTCCAAATACAATCAAATAATCATCATTAACAAAGAACTCGCTAACGTAAACATCCTCCTTGATAGATATTTTTGATAAAATATTGGCGTCATTTACAGGGTAGGCTTTTAATATATACAGGTTTTGATCTGATAAAGCATAAAGATAGATTCCATCTATTTTAACAATATCAGGTTCATCCACACCTTCAACTTGTATGTTTGTTTTTGAATAATCAGTAGAACCATCATCACCCGATTTAGATTCTGAGCCATCAGACTCAGCCATCATTGGTGAATCGCCTCTTAAATATTGATAATTGCTGTTATTATAGCTTTCATGATTTGTTTTTAGAAAATCTAGTAATTCATCATAGGATGAAAAAGCTTTAACTTGATATGAATTTTCTACATTTGGAATATTGGTTATTAAGAAGGCTCCAAAAATAGTTGCAACTAGTAAAACGATTAATATGAAAAAACCCTTAATTTTAACACTATTTTTATCCATATTTTCACCTGCACTCTTTGTCTTTACCGGTCGTTATGATATTTAAAGTTTATATACTATAGTAAAATGTTTGGGAAAAACCAAATAGCACATGTTTTACACTGATCATGTTTCCACAATATTAAATAATAAGGGATCGGGATTCGAGTGCCTAAATAACGTTTTAAAATAACAATTGACAAGTAACACCTTCTTTATTAAAAGCCTTGGAAAGCTCAATTTTCTTCTTAGTAAAAAAGCCAGGATCTAGTGCATAATCTAACCCATTCTCTTTATAGATCTTATCTGCGTAATGGTAGTTCATTTTGTCAATTAGTACATAATCTACTTTTCTGTCAAGAAGCGCTACCAGCCCTTCAGCTTGTGGTAGTATGGGTGCTATCATCGCAAATACTGTAATCCCTGAAGAGTGTAATTTTTCAATGGTTTCCATCCTTTGTGAAACCGAGGATGCACATGGTTCAAAAACCTTCCTTATATTGTCATCAGCTGTGGTAATTGCAATCCCAACATCAATCTCATTAAATCCTTTCAACACCTCTATATCACGCAGGACAAGAGATGATTTTGTCTGAATTGTAACAGGCCACGCATGCGCAGCCAGGATTTTAAGGCATCTTTTCGTAAGTTTATATTTTTCCTCAATTGGTTGATAAGGATCACATATCCCGCTAATCCACACTTTACCCATGCGTTTCTTTTTTATCTCAGATGCAAGTAAATCTGCTGCATTAATTTTCACATCAACAAAACAACCCCACTTTTCTTTATGGCCTGTAAATCTTTTCATGAATCGTGCATAGCAATATGTGCACCCATGTTCACATCCAACGTATGGATTTATGGTATAATCTGAAACTTTGGATTTAGAAAGTATTGTCTTTGCATTAACCTCTTTTACAATCATAAACATACCAGCAAAATGTTCCCTTCTTTAAAAGCTTCTGCTACTTAATTAGCCGTCGAGGTATTGATTAAAAAGGATCTCCCCAGTAACCACAATCTGAATGTATCCAGCCATACTTTCTCATCGGTTAAAATTATATATAACGTACAGTAATACAAAATATCCATGATTAATTCTAGGGGGTAAAAGAATGGAAAAAATTCTTTCATTAATTATTATTGGGTCCTTGATATCTAGTGGATTTTTAGTTAGTGCTTCTCTGAATGTTGAAGAAAGAGAGTATAATACTAATACAAATCAGTCAATGGCTATTTCATTATGCTTTCCACGAGAGGATGAGATTCAGTTTAGTAGATCATCTGAGGGAGTACAAATTGATATTGAAGGTTTTTCTTATTTATCAATTATTGGTAAACCAATGCTTCCTGTAAAAAACTTGTTGATAGCGCTGCCATCAGGATGCACTTTCGAAAATGTTGAGGTTACCGCATTTTACCCTGTCGAGCTGCCCGGACTGTATGATATAATGCCGTATCCAATGATTTATCCATTGGATATGGATAGATCTATCGTAAAAAGCATCCAGAGTGAATGGTATAAAAACAATGAGAACACCTATTCTGCTAATAATGTTTATCCTGAGGAACTTGTGAATTTGGAAACTGTTGGTTCATTAAGAAAATATTCTTATGTTTCTCTCTCGTTTTGTCCTTTTAGGTATTATCCTATGTCAGGTAGGCTTTTTTATATTGATTCTTGCGAGATTACCATTCAGTATACGACCGCTTCTGGAAAGGATAATTCCCAGATTATTGAGGATATGAATAAGGATACTCTTTTTAACAGTAAAGCATCAAGTTTGTTTATTAACTTTGATCAGATTAAAGAATTTTACCAGCCTAATGATATTGTTTTAAGTTCCACGTTTGATTCATTTGAATATGTCGTTATAACATCTGATGATTTTGTTGATTTGGTGTCAAACTCTGATTTTATAAGCTGGAAGACTGACCTTGGTTTTAATGTGAAAATTATTACTCTTTCTGATGAACTCATTACGAGTCAACCCGGAATTGATCTTGCTGAGCAGATCCGTAATTTTCTAAGAGAATATTACATCTCTTGGGGTGTTCAATACGTCCTGATAGTTGGAGATTATACTACAATACCAATGAGGTATTGTTCTCCAAATCCTGATAATCTTTATGGTAAAGTCCCAACTGATTCATACTATGCTGATTTATCATATCCTGACAGCGAATCTTGGAACTCCAATGGTGACAGTTTTTATGGAGTTTATGGACAAGATAATCCTGATTTTCTTGCTGAGGTTTATGTTGGTCGTATCCCAACTAGTGATATTTCAAGGTTAGCATATACGCTTAATAAAATCGTTACTTTTGAACAAGACACAGGTGGTTGGAAAAATAATGCTTTACATGGTGGCGCTATGTTGTTCTATGCACATGAAGATCATAACCCCGATATTGATTTTGATATCGATGGTGCACGTCTTGTACATTTTATAGAAAATGATTTGATGAATGATTGGACAACTAGCCATTACAGTGAACATGAAGGCCTTTCCCCTTCGGTTTATCCATTTGATCCCCTTACTGAGCAAGCATTTACAGCAGATTGGAGGAATAATCAATATGCAGTTGTAAACTGGGCAGCTCATGGTGCGCCATCATCTATCGGCCGTGTTATTTGGGCTTGGGATGATGGAGATGGAATACCAGAACATGAAAATGGAGAGCTTATCTGGGGAAGGTTCTTAGATACATATTCAAATTTAGAGGGCGATTACCCATCTATTGTTTTTGCTGTTTCATGTAATGTTGGACACCCTGAGCCTGATCCTGATGGAAATCTTGGGATTGATCTCTTAACCAAAGAATCATTTGGAGCAGCAGTTGCTGTGTGCAGTGCTACAAGAGGAGCTGCGGTCTCTGTCAACTGGACAGAAACTCATGCTGGGGCTGAAGCTTTATGTTATGAATTCAATCATTACATGATCAATGGACCAAGTGGACCTGAAAGGATTGGTGATGCCCTTTATGACTCAAAATTCTATGTTCATCATAACTTTGGTTGGGATCATTATTATGAATATCAAAATATGTATGTTTATAATCTATATGGCGATCCATCGCTAATACAAAAGGGGACTTCCGGAAATATTCCTGAAGTAGACGTCATAAAACCAGAACCTGCTTTATACCTGGCAAATATCAAACTTCTTCCATTCCTCACTCCTATTATCATAGGAAAGATAGACATTGAATTGGAAGCTTTAGCTAATGAAGGCACCATTGATTATATCGAAATTTTCATTAATGATGAATTGAAAGCAACACTTGATACTGAACCATATATATGGAGATGGAATGAACGAGTTTTTGGTACAAAAACGATCTTGGTGAAGGCCTATAATCAAGAAGGGCTGTATGGTCGAGATGAGATTGAAGTATGGAAGTTTTTTTAGTATCATTTCTCTTTTTTTCCTAACTATAAATCTTTTGTCATACCTAGCAGGTTTTATATAATTGATTAATATCCCAGTTGACAAATGAAGACTGATTATTATAAAAAAGCACTTTGGTTATCCTTTTTTACTGTTTTATATAATATTGTAGAATGTATTGTATCAATATTAGCAGGTGTTCTTGCTGGAAGTATTGCCTTAGTCGGTTTTGGTTCTGACAGTTTTGTTGAATCATTATCAGGCTCTATTATGATTTGGCGTTTTAGAAAACATGGGAAAATCTCAGAAGAAGAAGAGGAGAAAATCGAGAGGAGAGCAACTAAACTTGTTGCTATCACATTTTTTATTCTTGGTTTTTATATTCTTTATGAATCAGTTAAAAAACTTTATTTTCAGGAAAAACCTGAAACAAGTATAATAGGGATTCTAATCGCCATAGCATCGATAATAATTATGCCTTTGTTGTTTTATATGAAATATAAGGTTGGTAAGAAATTACAAAGTAGAAGCCTTGTTGCAGATTCAAAGCAGGCTCTTGCTTGTCTATTTATGTCGATTTCTTTGCTTATTGGTCTTTTAATGAATTATCTTTATGGCTTCTGGCAGGCAGATCCGATAGTTGGATTAATAATTACAGCATTTCTTTTTAAAGAAGGGTATGAAACAATCAAAGAAGAAGAATTATGAACCTGTTAATTTATAATATCATACCTAGCAGGTTTTTTAAAAGATTATTCGTTTATCTTTTTCACTATGGGTGAGGCTATGAATAAAAAATTGTCAATTATGGTTTTAGTTGCATTACTGACGGCTTCTTGTTTTAGTGGATGTGTTGAAGATACAACTATTACAGTTGAAGATTTCGTATTAATGATTAGTGAGATATCTTATAATTCAACTGGGGGTATATCTAATGATTTTATAGAGCTCTTTGTTGTTGATTCTGAGGGTAATTCTATCGATGTTTCTGGTTGGTATGTGACTACGTTTGATGACGATGAAGAATATTTACCCGCTGTATCGGATTTAGAGCAATTTGATTATTTAGCTTTACGGATGGGTGCTGGAGTTGATGATCTTGATGCATCTGATGGGGGTGCAACTATCTACTTTAATAGACTAGATTCAATGCTTGACATTTCTGGGGATGAGGTTGGTTTATATAATGCAGATGATGAGCTTGTTGATTTTGTAAGATACAATGGTGGAAACAACGATTCTGCTCTTGGCGGTTGGAATAATAGTGATCTTGGAGCTATTGCAAATAACTCTATGGAGTCTATTCAGATTCATGGTCAGGATTGGAATGATAGTTCGAATTGGATTTCTGCTCCACCATCTCCTGCTGAGCCTAATATCGACGAGTGGCTTATGGATGTTGATCTGAATCTGTATTATCAGATTCATAATGGTCAAAATCGCGATGTTGATCTTACCGGAACTCCTTGGGATGATTTACCTGAATGGGAGATCTACAATGAGAGCGGGCCTGTATCAAATGAGGATAAAAACACTGTTCGCAGTTGGCTTAATGATACTTATAAATATATGAAGGAAAAAGGCCTAGGTACTCCGCGGACTAAAGATACTGATAATAAAGTACATGTTCATATTACAAAGCGGAATAAACCCGCTAGTGGTCGAGCTACTCGAAATGGTGAAATCTATGTGAAAATTGGGAATCTTAGTGACCGTAATGAGAGTATTAAATCCAAAAGAACTATTGAACATGAACAAGTGCATCTTATTCAATATAATAATTCTGGAGCTTATGGGCCATATAATGATTGGACTGATCTAGAGGGTATGGCTGATTATTGGAGTACAAAGATTACTATGTCTAATTTTAATATTACATTTGATGAATTAATTGAAGCATATGATGATGTCTATAGAAAGTATGGTTATTCTGAAAGGCATGATAGATGGTTAAAAAATACTGATAGAGATTACTTCCAGAAGTTCCGACGACCTGCACATATAGATTGGTATTGGGCACTCCATATGTTCTTGCGATTCATTGAAGAACAATTTGGTGAGGATAAAGTGCGTCATATTTTCAGAGTAAGAAACTCAACATCAGGAATAGTAGGAATTATCAACGCGACCAATAAAGCGTTTGAAGAGCAAGATGACCATAATGAGACTTTTGAGGATTTATTTATCAATTTTTCTTCTTGGATTTGGTCGAGATATGAACGAAGTATTACTCTTGCTCGTAATCTAACGTTTGATGGTAATACAACAATCAATGAAAGCGGCTTTCTTTATCCTTGGGGGATTGATTATGAAAGAGTTGCTAATCCAACTCTTAATGCTACTACAATCACCTTCAAAGGAGACCCAAATAAAGAATATTCAATTACAGTTCTTGGATATGAAGGAAACGATACATATGGAGGAATAGATAAACAAATATATCGGTTTAGAGGTGAAATTAAAATCGACTGCAGAGCAGGTTTTCATACTATTATCCTAATTAAAATCCAGCTTAACTGCCATACATATAAGAGTTATTCTATGAATGTTACTAAATATATACTTGTCAACAATCCACCAGTTACACCATATGAACCTTCACCTCAAAATGCATCAACTGATGTTAGTCTTGATACTCGTCTAGATTGGTTATGTTATGATCCTGATGGTGATAATGTAACATTTGATGTATATTTAGGTACAAGTCCTAATCCACCTAAGATTGCCAGTAATCAAACATCAATAATTTACAGACTTGATGAAACGCTAAGTCCTGGGACCAAATATTACTGGAGGATTATTGCGAGGGATAGTCACGGGGCTAAAACAGAAGGCCCCCTATGGAGTTTTACAACTGCTGAAAACACGCCACCAGTAATTGAAAATATTTCTTATGAAGTTGGTGAAGAATTGATGATTTATTTTACTGTAATAGCAGAGGATTATGATGGTGAAATCGTATCATACTTCTGGGATTTTGGTGATGGAAATACATCAACTGAACAAAATCCAAGTCATTCATATGCAGCAGAAGGTGAATATACCGGTGAGCTTACAATAACCGATAACTATGGAGCAACTGCAACTGTTATCATCATTGTTATTGTGGAATATATTATAATAGAATAGATCTCTTTGACAGAACATTAATAGCAAAAAGCAAGTGTTAGATGAAATTAACATACCTAGCAGGTTTTATTAATAATATATTAGTTCACGTTTCATGATGAAAAAAGAATTAATTGCTCCTTGTGGTATGAATTGTGGCATATGTAAGTATTATTATCGTGAAAAAAATCGATGCCCGGGTTGTAGGGGTGGAGATGAGAATAAATCAAAAAGTGTTCGAGATTGTATTATAATTAATTGTGATGTGATTAAGAAGAATCATGCTGAGTTTTGTTTTGATTGCTCCAGTATTCCATGTAAACGGTTAAAAAACCTGGATAAACGATATCGTACGAAATATCATATGAGCATGCTGGATAACCTTGCGTGTATCAAAGAAAAAGGAATAGACTCGTTTTTGGAGAAGGAAACACAGAAATGGACGTGTCCACAGTGTGGTGGGACGGTGTCCTGTCATGGTGGTATGTGTTTACAGTGTGGTTTTGAAAAATTTTCAAATTAAGAAAAGCATTTCATACCTAGCAGATTTTTCGATCTAATCATCCACCGAATATCTGATAAAAGAATCCCTTTTAATCCTATTCTAAAAAGATTCTATACACTAATCACAAAAAGAAAAGGATCATCTATGTGCTAGCTGCCCAATAGTTAAAACCTTAGAGTGTTAAACACACCGCTTAATTAACTACTGATAAAATCACAATTAGATACCAGAGAATAAATCCGATTATACCACCGATTTTTACATTTCGTTTCGCGTTTACAAATACAGCTGATGGTTTTTCATCTTTCTTTGGCATGTTCTTCATGAGTTTCGGTACCATAGCAAAGGTCATCACGATACCAACAAGAATTAGTATCGCTATCAACACGTGCTTTGCCATCAATAGCGTTGTATATTCAAGGGTTCCATATGGCCATATGTATGGGTATGCAATACCAGAAATAATCAACAGAATTAGGCCAATCCAGATAAGCTTTATTATTGCTTTGTTCACCAGCATCAGGTGTGGGGCGCTTTCAGGATTTTTATCAGCTTTCATTGATACGATCATGTTTATGGTTACGCCACCTACACCCCAGGCAACACCAATATAGTGAAGCAACTGCACAACTGCAAATTCTACCTCCACCATGAGTTTAAAAATCGTTTAATACTATTTATGTATTTCCAAAAAAGTTCGTTGTATCAAACTGATAAGACTTCAATCATAACCTTATGATTAGATAAAAGCAGGTTTTTTGATCTAATCATATACCAAATGCTAGAATAAAATATCAGTTTTTAAGTCAAAAATAGCCATAAGTTTACAATGACTCCTAATAAAAGGATAACAATCCCTGCTCCAATGGCAATTTTACGAATCTTTTTTTCTTCCTCTGTTAGCTCAGACCAAGGTTTCTGTTTTTTTCCTATAGCAATTCCAATAGATATTCCTATTGCAATGCCAATTGCTATGCCAATTGGTATACCAACAACGAAATCACTCATTCATCTACACCTGTCACATACATAGAAAAGTAGAGTATTTAAAAATTATTAACAGAAATTTGTACAAAATTGTCATACCTAGCAGGTTTTAATCAAATTTTCACATATTTTTTACCAACACCCCATAACCGCTGTGCTAAATCCATATCATACGATTCCTTTGATGAACGTTTTATGCTTTTCTTTGCAAAATATTCACCCGTAATATTCTCTACATCAGGCGAACTAGCAAGATATATCGAAGTTTCAGCACCAATCTTAGGATCTTTACCCATCAATTTAAAAATCATACGGGAAAAACCACCCGCATCTCTTCCAAGATTGGTTTTATTCATCCCAGGGTGAACAGTATTAACCGTTACACCGGTTCCTTCTAATTTCTTGGCTAAAAGCCGTGTGAATAAAATCAAACCAAGTTTACTTTGTCTATACGCTTTAGATCCAGAAAAATTCTGCTTATATTCTATATCATCAAAATGAATTGTCCCGTAATGCATCCCCGATGTTACATTAATAATACGACTGGGACTGCTTTTTTTTAACACATCAAGTAAAAGATGTGTCATAAGAAATGGAGCAAGAAAGTTTGTTGCAAAGATATTTTCAATTCCATCTTTTGACTCTCTTCTTTTAAAATCCCAAATGGCAGCATTATTAATTAAAACATGCAGGCTATCATATTTTGATCTAAACTCTTTACAACAACTTCTGATTGATTCAAATGATGCTAAATCACAGTGTAACATGTCGATATTTTCATTACCTGATGCTGCAATGAGTTCCGTTCTGGTTTTTTCTCCTTTTAAACGATCTCGAGATGTAAAAACAATTGTTGCACCAAGTTTTGCAAGCCCCATGGCTGTTTCTTTTCCAAGACCTGATGTTGCACCAGTGATTAAGACAATTTTGTTTTTCAATGTGTTCTCCCCAATTTTTCGTATTGACATTAAAACCAGATATATTAATTTCACTGAGACATCATTAGGGATTACAAATATCAATGGTCATACCTAACAGGTTTTAATCAATGTACAGGGATTAGAGAATAAGAGTCCTATATATGCAATGATTAGGGTTTGTTGACAAAATTATCATACCTTGTAGGTTTTTTTGTTGAAATTTATTTAAACTAATACTTGTTTTTGTTATGGTAATTAGGTGGAGGAAAAATATGTCACTTATACCAGATTTTGAATTAGATTTATGGAATGCTTGGATTTTTATCATTCCTTTAATAATTTATTGGATTGGTGGTATTAAATTTCTGTTTTCTAAAAGGATGCCTGAAAGTCCTCCTCTTAAAAGGAGGAAAGATAAAATTATTATGCAAATACTGATGGTGACAATGTTTGGTTCATTTTTTTATAGTATTTTTGTGCCATTTAAACTTGGAACAATTTGGTTCTATATCGGGTTAGTTGTTTACTTAGTAGGTATTGTTTTGATTACTATGTCAATGATAAATTTTGCTACTACCCCAATTGATAAACCAGTTACAAAGGGTGCTTATCGTTATTCAAGGAATCCAATGTTTATTAGCTTTTTTTTGCTCTATTTCGGTATAGCTATTGCTTGTGTTTCTTGGGTGTATCTAGTGATAACAGTATTATTTATCGCGATTATGGTTTATATATCCCCTATTGAAGAAGCAATAACTTTAGGACATTATGGAAAGGCCTATAAGGAATACATGAAAAGGACACCGAAATGGATAGGCATACAAAAAAATAAATAGAGAGTTTACCAGTTGCTTCTCACATCATCTGAGATATGTTTTTCTTTACCGCATTTTTCACAGCTGATTTTAACAAAGGAGCCTGCTGAAGTCTCATAGAAAGAAACCACGTATTTAACAGGTGCAAAAGTTGGTTCAATGGGGCATCTGCATTTGCGATGTTTTTGTGTAAACCTTGCAGCATTTTTCGCCTCCTTGGTAGAAAGTTGAATTCCCATCATGATATATTCAACATCCGATGTCATCAATTAGTCACCCCTCTGTCTTTCTTCAAAATGAACAACCAAAATCCCGCAATCTCATAGCAAAATATAAGTTAAATAGGTATAACTTTACCATATAAATGGGATAAGTCTATATCTTACCTTTTTAGCATAGTCCTTGTAACCTGTTAATTCTTTTATTAGTGTTTTATCTTCCAGATAAGTTCTACCAAACACAAATATAATAGCAATAATTGCTGGGATTAAACCCCAGAATGAACCAAGTACAAATGGTGTTGCAATTGTAAATATTAATCCCCCTAAATACCCAGGATGTCTAACAAATCTATATGGACCATCACTGCATACTTTATGCTTACGATCTAATTGAATTCTAACTACAGAAGAAAAGAATTTATTTGTTTTCTTTGACCAGATTATAATTATCTGTCCAATTGAATACATTATAATACCTAAAAAAATGATGATTAATGGAACAATTGGTTTCCAATAAAAACGACCTGCATCTAAAACTGAAACTATCAATATAGCAAAAAAAATAGGTGTTGAAACTGCATAATATACTCTATCCCATTTTTTCATTCCCTTTCCAGGTTTAAGGCGTTCTTTTATCAAATCTTTTTGATCTATCAAAACAATGTATGTAACAAGTATAAAAAAAATATTTAACCCATTGAAAACCCATCCTTGCCAATAGTCTAGCCTACCTGCTGTGATAAAAGTAACAGCTAAAAAAACTATGAAAATTGATATAGATTTCATAACTAATTTTATACCAAGTTTTTCATTATGGCTTTTATCATTCATATACCATCATCTTATTAAAGGTGGTATATAGTTCGTTATTTAATATATAATTATTATACCTAGCTGGTTTTAATCCTGGTTAATCTGCAATTTATAGTCCTAATCGCTGTATTAATAATCGTAATATCGTGAACAGATATGGGTGATTCTGTAAGAAGTTTAAGAAGGGTCTGTTGAATGCTTTATTTCTGGGCATGGTAACAGTGAGAGGATCTGACCAATCGCTCACTAGATCATTTGTGTCTTTGGCTCTTACTTTTATCTCAAAATTTCCTTTTTCTGTCCAGATATGACTTGCCTCACATAATAATCCTGATTCATAAGGGCCTAACCATCCAGAATCTGTTCCGTCACCCCAATCAAACATATAATATATTTGGTCATTATCTGGATCGGTTGTACTGCTTGAGTAGTTATATTCCTCCCCAGCTTTTCCTGAAGGAGGACCAACTGGTGTACTAGGTTTATCAGGTTTCCCTTCAATGTTAATGCCTTCTAGTGTTAATGACGGATCGCCATAGAGGTTAAATGTGTAAAGATCATTATATTCTACCCAACCGTACCAATTATAATTAACGTTACAGTAGTATTTTGAATTAAAAAATGCTTCACCTACTTTTTCAGAGTTATTGATTAAAAGTCTATTGAATTCATAAATAATTGAATCGGAAGCACCAGGAATTGAGGGCCAATCTGAGGTACCATATGGAGTTCTAGCAGACGAAATTACGCCAACCGATGCTCCATATGATGGTTTTGTTAAAAGATCGATACCCATATTACCCCAGGAGTTAGGCTCAGGGTACCCTACATAACAAGAAATAGCGGTAACAATTGAAGGATAGTCATCATCTAAACTAGATGATGTGCTAAGAAGAGTTGGCCAAGACATTTCATTTGCCTCAGGTATACCATCTCCATCATCCCAAGACCAAACCTTCCGAGCAATGAGATCACTCCATCCATGGGCGCCCCAGTTGACAATTGAGTATTGACCAGTTCGCCAGTCACTTGTAAATGCTGCTTCACTTAAAGGATCCCAGGGATATATTGATTTTTCTAATCCTGCTTGTTCACTATAACAACTCACTGTCCATCCATTCATAAAATCATTTTCAATGTATGCGCAGCAGGTAGCACCATCCATCGCAGGAGTACCAGCACCAAGCTCGTTTGTAAAATAGAAGAAAGCACCAGCGTGTAACGCATGCTGTTTCCAACCGCCTGTATCCTGCTCAAAAGCTACTGTTTTCTCCAAAGTATAAAGAATCCTTGATGGATCATTAATTGGTATACGACCAACATATACCTCTGGTAAGAAATCAGGTTTATCCTGCACATACTCACCATAATATCCATCACCATCAAAATCCCATGAATCAGCGTCTGAATCAGACAGATCAGCGTAGTAATAATCTGTCGGTATCTCTCCACCACCTCCACCTGGAGTCCCTGCGGTGTTCTGATGATTAGATGGATCAGGATAACAATACCTCATAGGTACTGTCTCGTAATCCCCCACAATAAGTACGTATTCAATACTCCAATCAATATAATGCCCTCTTAGGAAATTACGGATCTGCTCAGCGAGATCTTGACCAGATTGACTAGTAATCTCATAATCTGTAACGTTAACAACCCGAACGTTATATCCTACTATGTTTTTCCACGAAATAAAGCTAGAAGAAGTAACAGTATTATAAAGATCACTTGTTGTAATAATTACATAATTATATGTATCTTTTCCAGATGTTTGAGATAGGCCTTGTGGTTCATACAAATTTTTCATATCATCATAATTGACAAAAAGACTTGATGCTTTTTGATCGGCAAGAGTATCCCATTTCATTTCTTCAACATTATCTAGTGATGATAATTCATAATTGATGATAATCTGAACTGAATCATAACAAAAAAGTCTCCCTGATGATGGATGATATCTAAGAGGATAAATCGAAACTAACACGTAAGAGTATTTCCTCAAAGCCCCTGAGCCAACAAGCCTTCCAGGTTGACTTGGATAAGAATCATCCGAGGAATAAACCGATTCATAGCTGTCATGCCATTCGTCTTTAAACTCCTCAATACACTTTTGATCTAAACCCGCTAAGGGAGTAACATAAGAAGTTGGCATAATAGAATAACATCCCTGTAATTGTTCGGCATTAAATCCATTAATATCTACTGAATGAACTTTAACTCCAATAGGCAAAGCAATCAAAACGTTTTTAGATGGAAGCAAAGGCTTACCAGGTTCCATTAAATAGTTAAAACCATCCACTTCGATTTTTTGTCCATTATCACCATTTACGATTTGATACTCATGCGCACTTGGTAAGAGCTCTGAGATAATCAAATTTTTATCATCAATTGATTTTTGTAAAGTATTTCCTTTAGCAAAGTTAGAGGATGCAGCAGCTCCAAATACAGTCAGTACAATAATCCCTACTATCATTAATGATAAAATTTTCTTCATTATTTATCCCCCTTTTGTTATATCTTTCAACTACTAGATAATTAATAAGTATTTTCTTTTAAAAATTGTACAAAATAGTAAAATTATTAAAATAAATCCCACATAGTACAAAAATTCATAAAAATTTAAAAGAATCTGTTTTTCTAAAAATATAACTATGATTTGAGTCTTCCAGATAACAACATCATACCAAGCAGATTTTACCAGTTGCTTCTCCCATCATCTGAGATATCTTTTTAAATAAGGAGAAGTTATTAAAATTGTAGATTTGAATGAGTCAAAACGCCAGAAAGTGGAGAAAACTGTGAGTTTTGCAAATGGACAGATGAAACATCTAAGAAACAGATTTGAAAAAAGTGAGGAGAGGATGGGAGGGATTAAAAAAAAGATGGGGTGCGGATAGGGTTTGTATCCACACTCCTAATGGTTTTCGAGAGATGAGTTTTTATTAATCGAAAAAGCTTTGAGATTAATGCAGACATCTAAAAAATTAAAAAAAAGATTGTGGGTTAAATCATTTCACCGATTTCTATTTCATCATCTTCGTCAATTAATAAGTTGTCTATTTCCTCACTTATATCCTTTTCATCGACAGAGTCTATGGAGTTATCATATGGTTTTTCTTCAGTTGTTGGTTGTGTCAAATAACTATATACAAAGGTTATAGCTACCACTATTATTAAGAGAAAGAAAATCGAAATAAATTTTTTATTCATTTTATATCACTTTCTCCGTTAGTTTTTTCCGTGACCTTTACCTTTACCCATGTTCTCGATTGCATACTGCGCATGTATTTTTCTTCTAATATTTTCTCCTTTTATTTCGGAAAATATCTCGAATTTTTTCTCTTTTGTCATCTCGTTAATAATTTTACAAAGCTGTAATTTTGTTTCATTTAATGGTAGAGTTCCATTGAAATAATCATTTACATATGAGCTGTTTGCTTCCCCAACAATTCCATATAATCTGTATAACTGATTAACGTTAAATTGTCTGATTAAACTTCTGATCTTTTTACCGTAATTATCTAGTTCATTACTTACCATTTCTCTAATTCTTTCTCTTACTTCTCTTAATGATGTATCGTTTAATAATTCTCTTATTGTCTCTCTGAATTGCGTTGTTAAATTCTTAGACTCATTTTTAAGAGAAACAAATATTTGTACCGACTCGTTAGAACTTGTATTTGCTAATCTTATTTCTCCAAGTACAACCTTCATTTCAGAAAGAATTGATTCAAGTTCAATTGTGTTATTTTCAGTTGTGTTAAATCCAAGCCCTATTAATACTTGTACAGTCATTTCTCCTTTTAAAATATTTTTTAATAACGCTTTTTCAAGTTGCAACAGTCTTATTTCTGCTCCTAGCGAGTTATTCATTACTTCAATTTCTTGTGCTGTTACATTTACTGTATCATCTTCTTGTGGGTCTTCTTCAGCCTCGTCTGCCAATGCTAATGATGCAATAGAAACCATCAGCATCAGTACAACCATTATGTTTGTTATTTTTTTCATATCTTCAACACCTCGGAAACCAATCCATACTGGTTTCAATTATATGTTGGATGAAACAGCATATATATTTTAGCCGAAACTAAGCGGAACACACCGAAACAATTAACAAAAACTATTATTATTTTGAACGTAGAAATGACAAATAACTCATTCATCAAAAATATTGTTTGGATGTTTGTAATTATCTGAATTATTGTTACAATCACTTGGATTTATAATGACTGGACAGGTAGAATTTTGTTTTATAATTCTTAATTTTTTCGTTTTTCCATATTTCATATTTACACAATTAAAGGACAAACATTAGTATAATTTGAGAGCTAAGATACGTTTTTATGTAAGGATTAGTTATGAAATTATAGATTTGGAGGAGGAAAAATGCCAGAATATTGTTCAATTTGTGGAGACCTATTGGACCCTGATGAAGAGGATGAAGGGATTTGCAGGAATTGTCAGAGTTCAATAATTAGTTCTGATGATATACCGCCAAATATTTGAGATATATAAGACATCAAAACTCTTAAATAGCAAACCTTAATTCGAAAATTGGACGAAGTCCACCTCTTCTTTGCTGATGTTTCTTCTTAGTGTAACTTTTTTGCGTTTTTTATTGAGGTAAAAACTCATGGAAAAAATACCCCGGGAAATGGAGGCTTGCGAGCCAGATGATGAAGATCTGGAGAAGTTAGACCTGGATATAGAGGATATCTTAGTCCAGGTTGTTGATGGCATCATCGTTGGTGGTGATGATGAAGAGATAAAGATGCTGTTCTTCTACAGAAAACCTATACAGGACCAATGTAAAGGTGTAGTGGAGTTCAGAACATCAAAATCAAGGTTTTTAGAGATATCAAGAGAGGTTAATGAGATGGCGAAGGTTCTTAGAGGAAATGAAATGAGAACAAACCCGATGTTTGTTTAAAACATCGGATTCTTTTCTTTTTTTAATTCCATTATAGCCAGAAACAATCACTGTTTAAAAACTTAACAGAAGGGAATAATTTTTATTTGTAATTTATTATAAAAAGTGCAGGGGACGAGATTTGAACTCGGTTTTACCGGTAAAAATGCAGGTATTCTCCTTAAAACAAGAATATGATTTTATCGGGATTCGGACCCTTATTTGGGACCATTGGTATCATTCATTCCGTTATAAATACTATAGTAATAATAAGAGATGGTGAGCTTCATATACCCCTTATTTATTAAGAAATAATTAATGATATATTGTGAGATGAGATGAATGGTTGAAAAAACGGTTAGCTGCCCTAAATGTAAAAACAAACTTACAATTCAGGGAAAACCTGGAGAAACGATCTATATTACTTGTCCTAAATGTGATACAAAAGGAAAATTTGTATTTCCTTTAGAAAAAACAGCATTAGAAAAACCTGATAGACTGACTGAATCAGAAGTTAAAACCTTTAGAAAATTAAGAATTTTTAACGGCGTAATTGGTATTTTTCATGTTCTTCAAGGAATATTAATGTTAATTTTAAGCAACAATTTCTCACTTCCGATAACTTATTCATATCCACAGTTAAATCCTATAACAGAAAGCATTTCCCCTGTATCAGAAACTTTAATTGATGCTCAAATCGGTCCAATGGTTGCCTTATTTTTGTTTATGTCAGCAGTTGCACATTTTCTAATAGCCACGGTTTTGTATAAGTGGTATGTTAAAAATCTGAAAAAACACATTAATCCTGCTAGATGGTATGAATATTCCTTTAGTGCATCTCTTATGATTTTTATAATTGCTATGTTAGTTACTATATATGATATCGGAACCTTACTTGCATTATTTACTCTTACAGCTGTAATGAATCTAATGGGTCTTGTGATGGAAATCCATAATCAAACAACTGAAAAAACGAATTGGACATCTTACATAATAGGATGTATTGCTGGAATTGTCCCATGGATCGTTATATTTATTCCATTAATAACAGCTGAATCAGTTCCAGATTTCGTAATTGCTATTTTTGTCTCTATTGCTATATTCTTTAACTGTTTTGCACTAAACATGTTTCTTCAGTACAAAAAAATTGGAAAATGGAAAGATTACCTTTATGGTGAAAAAGTATACATAATTTTAAGTCTTTTTGCTAAATCAGCATTAGCTTGGCAAGTATTTGCAGGAACATTACGACCGATATAAGGTACATTGTTTTTAAAAATAAACGGCAATTAATCCTCTAAGGCATTTTCTTTTTTAATTCCTTAAAGTAATGTTGAATTGAAATTACTCTACCTCGCAATAAAACATATTTTTGGTTTTTGTTACAGATGTTTTTATTCTATTAATCAACCATGTTTTTTGAATATCTTCGAATCGATGTCTTATCATAAATTTTCTATTTTAAACTAATTTGATTTAGGTTATCCTTTTTTGACATGATATTGTACATATTTTACAATCTTTCCCACAGGGTTCAAAATGGATATCAACATTGCAGGAGCCATATACTTCTTCTAGACTTGATTTTAACCTATGACATAATTCGTGTGAATTCTTTATTGACATATCTTTATCGACAATGAGATGTATTTTTATATTCTCATTATCGGTCCCGCGAATAATCTGAATTTTATGAAATGTAACAATTTCTTTTTGTTTATTTAAGATAGTTTCTATGATTCGTTTCTTTGTCTTTAATTCACATTGTATTTCTTTAGGATCTAGATGAATAATAGTTGAATACCTTGTTTTAATATGAATATTATTCTCCAAATTATCTGCAATTTTATGTGCTTCATTAAGTGGAAGATTGCTATCAACTTCTGCATGAATTGTTAGAATTTTAGTAGTTCCGTAATCATGAATTGATATATCATGAATTCCTATCACATTTTCAGTTTTTTGTGCGATTGATTTAATTTGTTTTATCAATTCCTGATCAGGGCTTTGACCTAATAAGAAATTTGATGCAGTTCTTACAAGATTTATCCCAACATAGATTATTATCGCAGAGACAATTATTCCAAATATAGGATCAAGAATTGGAAAACCATATCTTGCACCTAAGATTCCTATTGCAACTCCAATTGATGATATTGCATCACTTCTATGATGCCATGCATCTGCTTTTAAAACGCCGCTCTTAATTTTTTTTGCGATAGCATTTGAATATCTAGCCATCAATTCTTTTAGTATTGCTGTTATTATTACAATAATGCTGATTATTATGGCGTATTCTCCATGTTGTATAGTTTCTAAATTGATAATACGCTCTATCGATTGTTGAATAAAACCAATACCTACTAATATCAGTAATATTGCAATTATTAAGGTTGCAATATATTCTGCTCTTCCGTGGCCATAAGGATGCTCTTTATCGGGTTTTTTCTTTGCAGTTCTAAATCCAAAAATTACAACGCCTGAAGTTGAAACGTCTGATAACGAGTGTACACCATCAGCGATGAGTGCAATACTGTTGATAAAAATACCTAAAAATAATTTAATAAAAAA
>CP070724.1:321962-324603 GCA_020350825.1 Thermoplasmatales archaeon
ATTATATTACCGATGATTCTAAAAAAACTGAATTAGAAAATGGTTATCAAGAAATTATTAGTGAATTAGATGCACTAATAAAGACTATTGAAAAAAAATAAACAAAAGATGTTTAATTACCAAACTTTTGTACGAAATGTGAATAAAGCACAATAACACAAGATAATATAATACATTCTACTTGACATTTACCTCCTTATTGACTATATTAGATTCAAAAATGAGGTGATAAAAATGTCATTTAGAAAAATTAAACCAACTTTTAAGTTCGATGTTGTAAAAGAACTCTGGGGTGGTTCAAGTTACAGTCAACTATCTAATAAACATAGCATTCCCAGAGCAACCATCTATAAATGGGAACAAACTGCAAAGGATGCTATTATCCATGCATTCCAAGATAAGACACCAGGCAAAAAAAATATCGGTCTTGAGGACGAAAACCAGAAACTCAAAGAACAATTACGCATATTGTATCATGATAAGCACAGAATAGCACAAGAAACTATTAAGAGCTCAGTTCCAGAACCAGCAATCATTATCTGTACCGAGTGTGGTAGCAGCCATATCAAAAAGAATGGAACAGTATTAACAAAAAAAGATGGTTTACGTCAACGATATACTTGCTTATCCTGTTCCTTGTCTGTATACATTGATATAAAAAAAACACTACCTCTGTCGAAATAAGTTTTGTTTGTAATGAAGATGTTCTTTCTCAGGTTCGTTGCTCTACAGCACCTTTAACTGATATAATACCCAATGGATTTTTAGCTCTTTTGGCACCTTTTGCTGAATCTATAGGTTTTTTCCAATTGTTTAATGATAACCTTCATGTTCCTATGAAGGAGATAATTTATACTAATCTTGATCGAGTTAAGACGTTAGTCGCATCAATATCTATTGGATGCAAATACGTAAAAGATATTAATCATAAGCTTGTTCCGTACAAAGGAGCTGCTAAATGCTGTGGATTAGATCGCTTCCCTGACCAATCACAGATCAATCGTTTTCTAAGACGATTTGATCTTTCTAATATCAGAGAACTGGATTATATTTTTGAACAGCTGCTGTGTTCCCATGGCCTGTGGCGTTCAGAGCAACAGATAGATATTGATTTTGATTGTTCGGGTATTGTCGTTCATGGTAAAACCTATCAGCTGGCTAGGAAGGGATATTTTCCTAGAAAACGATCCTCGCGGGGTTATCAGTTGAGTTTAGCGAGTACTTTTAATGTTCCTTTCAAAGAAATATTATCATTACACTTAGACCCTGGCAATACTTATGTTGACACAAGATTTTGGGATGCAATTTATCAAGCGGCAGAAATATTGGGTGACATAGATCGCATAGGTCTTGTTCGGGCAGACTCTGCCAGTGGTACAGGACCAAACATTGAAGCATTGATAGATCATCATATCTCGTTTTTGATTAAAGGTAATAATTGTAGAACAGCTCAGAATTTTGCTAAAAGGCTTAGTCATCCCGATTGGATGCCCATTGATTATTTTGTAAGAATTGCCGACATGCATGACCAGAGGATTACAAATTGTTGCTATCCTGTTCGTGTCATTGTTGTTGAAACGATTTCTCCTAAAGGGCGAAAGAAGTATTCCCATTTATATTCAGACCAGGAAGATGAACCAGAAGCTCTTTACCAGAGTTACAATGAACGACAAAGTATTGAATCAATAATTAAAGAAGAAACTTATGGCTTATGTATCAAGAGTCTCCGAACCAGAAAATATCTCGGGATCTTAACTTTTGTTTATTTTGTAACGATGACATATAATTTGCTTTCTCTTTTTCGATATCATGTTTTAAGAGATACGCAATTGGAGTCCATGTCCACGATTGATTTGACAAATAAATTGATGGATATCCCAGCCAAAATGCGATCCGAGGATGGACGATTATTTTTAACATTTCCAGAAAATCACGATCTGTGTAAAAAGTACTTTTCATCTATTAAGCAAAACCTTTGAGTACTTAGAATTTCATGCAAAAGTTTGGTAATTAATATTTCATGAATATTAATTTTTTTATATAAAATATGAAACTCTCCTATATCTGGCAGTAGAGCTGCCAGATTTCTGCTGAAATACTCAATTCTTTGAAATTCATCATCTACAATTTTTGCATACTCTTGTCTTTTATCTTTTAATAGATTGCTTTCAGCAAATGTCCCTACATATTGATTTATAGCTTACAAATGCTGAAAAATTGTATGCCTAAAAACGCTTACTACCTTTTGAATACCAGAAATAGAAATCATGTACAATGCCAAAGCTGCAGATCTGCAGATTGCTAACATACGATCAGCCTCGATAATTCTAAACCTGTAGTTTTGAGGATCTTCTTGAGGATTTTTTCTGGGTCCTTTATCAACTGATATCATTCCGAAAAATTTATTACCAGAAAATAATCTTAAACTCATCCATTCATCAACATATTCTTTTTCAAATTCAGTATGACGGGTATCATCTTCAGGGGGCACTTCACAGATAAGTACTGATTTTGTATTAACAATACTGATTCTTTTTTTAATATTTCTATTTAAACGTGAAATAATCGGTTTTTTAATTTTTTTGGCGATATGATATAATTCATTATGTTTTTCACCATGTAAAATAAATCCACCTTTGCA
>CP070724.1:324703-344416 GCA_020350825.1 Thermoplasmatales archaeon
CTCCTCATTTCTTTTTTAATTTCAAATAGTTATAAACGTAGCTAGAACGCATTTTCTTTGTTTTTCCGACTGGAATACCCAGCAAAAATGAGATATTCGTTTATATATACGTTTATGACGTTTTATGTGTATATTGCCTTTGAGCATAGATTTAAGGTTGTTTCAATGATAATGTATGTGAAATAAAAAACCATCTGTTTATTCAATATTTTTCTTCTTTGCGCTTAATGCGAAAAAAACTGCGTGTAATCCGAAAAAAATTACACCTAAAGCACCAATAATATATGGTATGCCAATCTCATAAATTTCAATAGTTGTTGGATAAATCTCTCTAATACGGTATCCAAAAATACAAGATATTGCAGAAATGATAATGAGTATTATTCCAATTATTAAAAATCCCTTTTTTATATCCATTTTCTATTCACTTTCAAGCATAATCAATATTTTAATTAATATAAGACTTTCCTCTACAATATTGTACAAAATGAAAGAATCTCCTTTTTTTCATTTGATTATGAACAAAAACTATTGTTTTATTTTAACATTTTTGGAGGTTTCTGCTTAGAACCATAGGTTTTCGATGCAAACACAGGGAGTAACAAGGGAAAAGTAGGTTTATAAAACAATAGATAATTTCAATAATTAGAATGAATTTAATTGGACTGGGTATAAGTATTGTATTGCAAGTAATTGGAATGGTTATATTATTGATACCAACCTGGGAATTACCTCTATCTTATAGAGAAATAGTCGATGCAGGGGCAAAATATTCAATTATTGAAGAGAGAAAAAAAATTCATAGAAAATTGTTCAACATAGGTTTTTCTGGTACAATTTTAATAGTATTGGGACTCGTGTTTCAAATTTATTTTACTTGTAATTAATGAGTTGAACAAAATTATAAAGCAATAGGGTATTCTTAACTTTTGGTGGTGAGATGGCAAAGCGACATATTAGTCCTCTTACTTTACGTGAGATTTGGGATAAACTTGAACGGATAGATAACGATAATAGAAAGACCAAAGGAATCACGCTAGTTGCTTTAGCTTTTGCAGTATGGGCGGTTACAATTCCATTAATGTTTGATTTGTTCCCACCTTCAGATAGTTGGAAACAATTTATTATTGCTGTCTATGCAATTGTAGGAGCTTCTATATTCTTAATGGCATACACACTAAAAATCAGAAAGGATTAATCCGTGTTAATGCTTGACCGTTCATAGTATATAAAGCTAATGTTTTTTAGTCAAAAACACAAAAAACGATAAAATATATTACAGTTAACTATTTTCTATTTGCGAATACTTCTCCTTTTTAAAATTGCATCCATAGCATCCATACTACCATCAAACTGCTGTAGCATATCGTTATTTATAATAATATGCTAGTTGTTAAATGCAAAGAATGAAGGGGAAAAATGGAGAGAAGGGAAGGGAAAATAAGATTACTTAGGGGATTATAATATGAAAGGATTTCGGTCCTTTCCTTACCTTCGCTTCCTCCCTTCAACATATAACTATATATATTACCATTATATAAATATTTCTTAAAAAACGTTGTTTTGAAACATTTGTAACACTTGTTATGCTCTATTCTAGTTCTACGATTCGGATTCAGATAAAAAATCAAAGCAAATAAAACTTGCTGGATTTATGTAAATTAATCTCTGATCCCCTTTTCACTCACGGAAAAAACGGCTTCTCCTTCGGGTAAATGAGGCGAATCTATCAAACGAGCAATACGTTTTCCACCTTTACTTTTTCTAAGGTATAGCCTAAATGTTGCAGTATGTCCTACAATATGTCCACCGATAGGTCGCGTAGGATCACCAAAAAAGGCATCTGGTTTTGAAGAAACTTGATTTGTTACTAAGACAACTCCATTATTTAGATCCCCCCATCTTAACAGAACATGCATATGTTTGTTTAACTTTTGTTGCCTATCTGCCAACGCACCTCTGCCGACGAATTCTGCACGGAAATGAGAAGTCAGGGAATCTACAATTAATAATCGTGCAGTGAATTCTTTGGAAAGTTCATTTACCTTTTCTGCAAGTAACATCTGATGACTAGAGTTGTAAGCGCGAGCAACATGTATCTTACTTAAAATTTCATCAGTATCTAAATCATATGCCTCGGCCATTTGTTTGATTCTATCTGGTCTAAACGTATTTTCAGTATCGATATAAAAGACATGACCATTTAAACCACTCTTTTCTTCGGGAAGTTGAGCATTGACACACATCTGATGTACAATCTGTGTTTTCCCTGAACCAAATTCGCCAAAAAATTCTGTTATCGATTGACTTTCGAATCCCTTTCCACCCATAAGCTCGTCAAAGCTTTTAGATCCTGTAGTGACATAGCCGACTTTCGACCGACGTTCAAGAAGTGCCACTCCTGTCTCAAAACTTCCTACGTCTGCTGATCTTCTTGCTGCTTGGATAATTTTTGCAGCTGTTGTTTCACCGATATCAGCTACATCTGATAGTTCTTTTGGCGATGAAACAGCTATGCTCATCATATCTATATATCCTGAATCCGTTAGTTTTTCAGCAATAGCAGGGCCAACACCAGGTAATTCATTTATCTTATCTTTGCCCATAAAAACTCCCTATAAACTGAAAGAGAAAGTTGTTTATAAAATTGTGCTTTTGTTTGTTGAAAGTATACAAAAATCCAGATTTCGGAGATTTCGTTGACTCCCCTATCCTCCTTATGGGGTGAAATCAACAAAATCTCACTATCGTTGACTGTATTAACCTCCTCTGGCAGGTTTGATACACCTACAAAACCAGATGATAACAGTAACAGGATAACCAGTTTTGGGATGATATACTTCAAATTATAATTCCTCCTTAAAGACAATTTTAAATTATTCATATGAAAACACTTTCAATTAGAGCGGATAATAGGCTAAAATCGAAATAAATTCTGTTACTCCTTGTTTATAATTATAGCCATAGTAGTCGGGTGTAAGTGCTAGTCGGATTGTTTGATTACCAATAAAGTTTTGTGGAGAGCGAAGAACAAGTGATACTTGTATTTCTTGATTTATGGTAAGCGTAATAATAGATGGGATTAATACACCCCAGTCATCAGGGTATTCAAGCTTGTCAAAGTCTATTCGTGTTATTGCATTCCCAAGATTCTTAATTGTTATTGGTAACTCTACTGGTTCCCCAGGTGGTGTCTCTATTGTATCATTTTCTGGAGTTACTGATATCAAAGGGTAATAATCTGGAATAAAACCAACTTGTGAAACCTCCTGTCTGGGATTTATCCATGTAATTAATCCCAAAGGACCTAGTAAAGGCTTAGTCTTTGCCTCGATAAGAATATATCCCCCAGTAAAAGCAAATGCACTTTTATTGACAATTGATATGAATAAATTCGTTGTATCTGATTTATATTCAGTACTAATCTCAGGATATACAATATCAGGGAGAATAATGGCATCAGCCCATTCAGATCTATTCTTGATAGATAGATAAATAGGCATATGAGAGCATCTTTTCTTAATTATAGGTAAAAGTTTACCTGCTAATAAACCACGAATGGCGTAGCTTACATTAACAGGAACAAGTCTGTAACCACTCAAAGGTTCAATTGGCTCACTTATAGCATCTGGATCAACAGTGATAAATATATCACCACCTATTTGAAAATTTATTCCGTGTTTATTAGTACTCATTTTTCGAGTTGAAATATCCCTCTTAGATACACTTGCAGATGTGAAAGTCAATCCGATTAACATTACTATTACAGTAAATACAATTCCTTTCTTCAACAAATGATTTTTATTCATCCGAGATTCCTCCCTTTTATATTCTCATAGACGACATATTATATAAATGCTACCCTGTGCCACAGATTCTTCTGGGGTTAAAAACTAAAAAATTGACAGTAAATATTATTGTACTGATTTCTTTTCCACAAATTATAGTTAGGAATTAAAAAAAGAAAAAGAGAGAGATATGTTGCCTATAGTGTTATTAGCCGCCACTAGGGTGAACGTTTATATAGAACAACAGTAAAAAAGCACCCTGATTTCTATTATCTGAATCCTCTGGTATATCTGCAGTAACAGTTACTGTTGTTTGTCCAAAACCAAATATCAAACTAGATCTTACGATTTCTTCTTCACCCAATGGGATAGTTGGGATTGTTCCAGTAGTTTCTTTGCCTAGTAGAATAAAACCACCATCTACGGTGATCTTCCAATTTATGTCGTCTGCTTCAGCATTACCTGTGTTTATGATTGGTACACTTACTTTAAGCCCACCCTTGATAACACCAACAATTAGAGCGGGCAAGTCAATATGAAGTAGAAATGGGTCTGACCAATAACTTATGGAGCCTTCGATGTCCTTAGCTCTTACATTTATTTCGTAATCTCCTACTGCTGGCCAAGCGTGAGATGCAGTTACTGGTTCCCCTGAGTTGTATGGGCCAAGCCACTCACTTTGGGTTCCATCTCCCCAGTCAAATAAGTATAAAATTTGGTCATCTTCAGGATCTGTTGTAACAGAGGTATATTCATATTCTTTTTCTGGTTTTCCATTTGCTGGACCATCAACAGTTGGTGGGTAGGGTGGATAACTACTACCAATTTGAATGTTACTTTGATAGTATTGATGATTATGAGCTGTAACCGTTAAAATTGCTTCATCTGGTTCTTCAACATCTAATTCTAAATCAGCAACACCTGAGGAATCAGTTAAACCGCTTGCATAGACTCCATTAGGCTGATAAACACATACTAAAGCTCCTTCTACGGGATTTCCATTGCTTTTAACAGTAACCTCGTAAATACTTGGTCCATATTGGAGCAGTGGAAGGTGATCTACAGTAAGAACCTTTGGAAAAGCTGACCATATCTCCATGCTTGGGTCTCCAAAAACGTGGAACATCTCAAAGGTTAATCGTTCATATCCCCAAGGGTCACCCCATGTGTTCGCCATGTAGGTCTTACCATAGTTTAATATTTCCCCTAAACTATAAAGTGGGATATTACCACCAATGTCTTGATCGAAATCAGGCCATTGGGCATCATAAAATCCTCTGCATAAATAGTCATTATACCCACTATAACTTGTTCTTGATGCACCATATGCAGCAACAACACCACCATCGTCTTTTCTTAGGAATTCTTCACAGAAACATTCTGAATCATCAAATCTACCAGTTAAACAGTTGAGGCTGAATACAACTGGTAATAATTCTCCATTTGAAAAAGAAGAGAAATCAGATATAGTAAAATCAGGGTCACCCCATCCTGATACTCCTCCATGATCTCTATGATTCAAGATAAATATACCTGATTCTATTGCGTTGATAATATCAGTTTTGTCACCATCCCAAGCAAACGTTGGTCGTAAAAGTTCAGGTGGTAACGGCTCCCCATTACCATAATATCCATTGTTATAATGAGTAGGGTTAATATAGGACTCCGTAACGTAAATACGTTCTCCATCATAACCTTCTGATAACAAATAGTCTCTGACTTCTTCCGATGTTCTTACAAATCTTCGGGTTTCATAGCCATTTTGCTCGTCATCCTGGAAGTATGCCGCTACAGCAAAATCGTTATAAAAACTACTTTGGGTGGGTGGATTTTTTTCGTAATTTAGAATTTTTTGAACAATTGTATTAGCTTCATCAGATGTATCAGCTGGTATTCTCCCAATAAACATATCAGGATAATAATCAGATCCATCAACAGTTACGTACCATAAGTCTGACGCAGCTGAATAGACATAATTAGTTGGAATCTGTTCAGCATCTCCTATAAGAAGAACATATGACGGAATAATGTCCCATGTATCATATGCGTTTTGAATATATTGACGTATCTGTACAGCAGTACTTCCTATATCAATAACGCTAACAACTTTTGTCATTAATCCTTTTATATGCTTCCAGTTTGCCAGCTCTATTATCTCTGAATTATATGTTGGATAGGTAATGATTAAATAATCACATCCAGTTTCTCTCGTACCAGTATTTGAAATAGATTTCTGTTCAATATTTGTGTGTTCAAAAAAACCATCCCAATTGGTGAAAACATTTTCATAGTAACGATAAAACGGTTTCTGTGTAAATTTAGATTCAACAAGAAGTTGATCGTTATTAGTACTTGAAAGTTTTAGTGTTAATTCGTCATAGATAGTTACTATTTCTTGTTTGGGATTATATTGAATAGGGTAAAATCCAATTTTCACAAATGGAATATCACGAATCTTACCAGAGTTTTTAATTTCTACAATCTGACCAGGATATTCTAAATCCTGTTTGTAGAATGATTCATCAAAAAAGAATTCACTAGTTTCAATTGGACCGTGATCAAGTTGAGGTTGCTGAGCTGGATATACTCTTTCAACATGATATGAATCTACTATATTGGCATTTAATATTTCTATAGAAATCTGTGTGGAAGGAACAGCAAATAGCTGAGTCCACATTGGTATTTGCGGTTTACCTAATTCACCGATGAATCCATCGCTTGCAGTAAATAAGGAGAAAATCCCATTATCTGTAGTAATTTGAGTCTTGGTTACCTCTGGCGTTTTGAAAGTGATTATAAGTTCGTTTTCATTATTGTATGCGCTAGAAATAATACCGTTATCTTCTCTTATAATTTCGGTTGGTGTGTTAATTGCCATCGGTGTAGATGCAGTTAAGGTTAAGACACTCACCAACAAGAATATTTTCAGCTTTAAAATTGAGTTTTTTCTTAATTCTTTCATATTAACCCCTATAATATATAAACTTATAATATTAAAAGATTACTTTTACCTAAAACAATGCTATTACCATGTCTATTTTGTGGGATTTTTTTACTACATTATTCTTTCTATCATTTCTAAAACAAAACCACTATCATCTATTATATATCTTGCGATACCAATTTTTTTAGCGTAGTTTCGCATTTTTTTAACTGATAGAAATCTTTCAAAAGAAGATCCTTTCTGTATTACATCTAATTCTAATACACAATCAGCAAGGCCTTCCATTTTTTTTTCAAATAATTCTCCATGTATGCCTTTGGTCATAACAATAATAAGTGCGCCTTTTTTCTTAAGATTACTCACTTTTGAAGCATAGATTGTTTTTAGGACGTCTTCTTGGCGATATTGACTAAGAAAGAAGTCTAATGAATTTATGATTATTACCCCACCCATTGGTACTTTTTTTAAATTATTTGAAAGAACTGCTAAAAAATCTTCTCCGCCTGTAACTGTAGTAGGCATACCTTGGGAGCCGATTTCTATAAGCTCTTTTAATTTTAGTTTTGATCGTTGCTGATATACATTTATTCTTTTCTGTTCACCTTCTAATACACTGCTGTAGTACCTTGTAGATATATCGACAAACGATATTTCAGGAACACGCCAATTAAATCTCTTCATAGTATCGGTTATTTCGTCTTTTGTTTCTTCTGTTGTAATATAGGTTACATTATCTATGGTAGCAATTTGTTTGACCAATATCTCGATACTACTCCCAGGAGTTCCAAGAATTACTGTAGTAAAGCCTTGAGGTATACCCCCTTCTAATAATCTATCTAATTTGTCTATACCACTACTGATGATTCCCTCCTTTTTAGGTACCCCTATGTTAATAAACGGTTCTTCTGCCATTGTTTCCATAAGCCCTTATAATTTTTTCGTAACATCAAAGGAGGATTTTACTCGTTCTCGCTCAAATCTGTCCTTAAATAATGCGTTAGTTTTAAAAATAAATTTTGTCCTTGGTCTACTTTCTGTCTCCATTATATCTCCCATAAGTAATTCTCCATGGGGGAACGCACTTAAGAGTAAACCACGCATAAATCCATAGGTAAAAAGAGACGCCACGTGAGGCTCATTTGTATTTTCATGTAGTGGACATCTCGTCATCAATGATTTTACCTCATCATCCGCTATTTCGGAGAAGGTAAAGGCATTCCCAAGCGGGTTGAAGATATGTTCCACTGTTGAACTAAGCCATTCTTCCATTGTCCATTTTTCTGGTTTTTCTTTAATCAAATCTTCGAATAATCCTCTGCCAAAAGCCTCCCCGGTCTGCATCACTGTTTCCAAATTACCATTCTTATCAAGTAATTTTCCAAGTGCAACATTAAATGCAGTATTCCTTCTTCTTGCTATCTCTCCAGCTTCATCTGGTTCGTTCACCCAAATAGCGGGACCATTAGATTCTCTCTCTTTTAGCAGCTTTTCCATGATTCCATTTCCATTACTCTATGAAAGAATCGCGCAATACCACTATCTTATCGTTCATCTGTAATAGCTTGTGAGCATCCACTTCTTCTTCTATCACAATTGAGACAATATGAATGTTTTCTGATCTTGCTTTATTCATCAATAGAGAAATAAACTCCCTGACTATTTCCGAATCGTTATATATTACCAGAGAACTTAAAGAGTCAATAACTACATATTTCTCCACATCATGTTCAATTCCCTTAAAGATGTTTATTATTTCAAGGGCAATTTTTTCAAGCATTGTTGGGCTTTCAATATAGTTACACTCTTTATCATATAAAGTGATACCTGCAGAACGAGAAATAATATCGATAAATTTGGTATTTTTATTTTCAAAATCTTTTTTGAAATTATCACTAATATGTTTAAACGTATTACTTGCTGTTACAAATGTCCAGACTTCGTTTGATTTAGTATTCATATCACTAAACAAAGCTTGTAACAAATCATTATGTCTATTTTCAGGTACTTGTATTCCAACCGATTGATTGGTTTTTATTGCTACTGATATTCTATCCTTCAGTCCCTCAATAATTGCATCTGTCATATCATTATCCTCCTATAAAATCACCTTATCTTTAGGCATATCCATACCCCTTAAAGATGAATTAATTTTTTCAGATATTACCGACTCAAAATCTGATGATTTTAATAGTGGTATAAGCTCAATGCCTCTTTCAGCAGAGATATTCATTGCAAATTTTGTTCTTGAGTGAGCGGTTCCTCTCATTTTCACAACTTGGAGTGTTCTGATCAAATCTCCTCTTCTGTCAATATCTCCAACAAATATGATACCATCTGAAATAAATTCTTCTATTTCATATTGAGAAAATTTGTATGTTTGTGGTGGAACTTCAGATGTTAACATTGTGGTACAATTCATAACCGCAAGTGAGGTTCCAAGTTTGAAAATAAAGTCTCTAATCATCTCTCTTGTTTGCAGTCGATAACATAATGCGGTTATCGAATCTATTACTAACCGTTTTACTTCAAGTTCATTAGCAATATCTTTTAAAATGTCAAGCAATGCTCCAGCATCTTCAACAGTATATTTCTCTGCATCGAGTCCCAAACGTTCGCTGATGATTCTCAAATCAATGACATTTACCATCCCTGATTCTACAAGCTTCTTATCATAGAAACTAAATCCTTCAAGGTTTTTTGTCAGTTTAAATAAAGGTTCTGTGATCGTGAAAAATACTCCACGCTCACCATTTCTTGCCCCTTGGAATAAATATTGCATACATAATGTTGTTTTTCCAGAGCCGCTACATCCAGTAAGTAAAACAGTACTGCCCCTTGGAAAACCCCCGGACATCTGGATATTAAGTTCTTCTATACCTGAATTACATAATTCTATTCTTGTCATAGCCATCTCCTCTTTGGAAATTAATCCTTTTTTATAATGAATACAGTTCCCTATTATAAAACTTAAGGTCTTAAAATGTTGGGGAATAGATTTGAATACAAATTTCCCGATAAACTACAGATAGAAAGATGTTGATAAACTCCAGTGAATGTTCTCTCATTTGACTATGAATGGATAACTATTTTACTAGTAGAAATGCATATCTGTTCATCGTCTGGGAATAATCGCGTAAAACTTCAATAGGGTATTTTAGCCCTCTTACCGTTGAGAAAACATCAACGGCCATGGCTTCTGGAGCTGGACGTGCTGACCTCTTGTTCCTACAGGCAATTCTTTCTTCTGCGCAGGTTTTACAATTGGTACAAGAATCCATGAACAGCATGAACGCTTTCTGATTACCGGCTAAGAAAACCTCTCTTTCCAATCTTAGGAGTCTGTTATTGATGTCTCTCGCCCACTTATGTCGTTGTTCTGGATTTTTAAGTTTCTTTTCAAAATGAAAGACGACACCTTCAGTGTATTCACGGAAAAAATGTTGGCACTTATCCACTTGTGGTATATTTGGTGGGCAGCATGCATTTTTTCCATACTCATTACATCCAAACATGCATTTCATTCTAACCCAGTGAGAAACGACGATATAATGCGGGTTTATCTATTTGAAATCCTTAAACCGATGCTTAATGAAGAGTTTCTCCAGTTGCTTTCGATCACTCATATTGATCATCTACAGATCCACCCGGTAAATTAATGCAGGGGAAGGGATTTGAACCCTTGGACTCCTTCGAGACAGGATGTCTCATCACGAACCTTTCTTCTCCTTAGATCTTAAGTCCTGCGCCGTTGGCCAAGCTTGGCTACCCCTGCATGTTAATGCGGACGCCGGGAATCGAACCCGGGCAGAGGGCTTGGAAGGCCCTAATCATAACCTCTAGATCACATCCGCATGTTCAATGATTCGAGCCAAACACCTTGATTCGAGCCTTTTTTAGACATATCCAATCCCTTGATAACGTTTATGTTTCGTTTCTTTTTCAGTTAAAAGATCAAGGCTTTGTTTAAATGTCTCAATATCGATCTCGCCTGATAAATATCTGTTAAATAGGATCCGTGCTCTATCCTTGTTATCCAGTCCATTTATGTTTATCTGTTGTTTTTCGAAGTGTTTTCTGACCATTTCATCGTTAGTATGATTGTATCGAAGAGTACTCTCTATTTTTTTGTGCCTTGCTTTCCGTTGTATAATCTTAGGATTCACGTTATTGTTGAAATCAAGGGTCATAACCGATGGTTTGATGATATATGGTGAGATGTATTTCTTGATCCCTGCTTTTACAGCAAGTTTCTTTGTTTGATAGTTAATGAATCCACCAAATTGAGTTGGTGGTCTACCACTGTATCTACCATTTGGGATGATTATTAGATAATCTTCGAATTCTGGTAAGGGATTTCTGTACGGCAGATAATATTTTAGCGCTTCCAATAGTCTGGGACTGATGATAATGTAGTTGTTACCAGTCTTGGTGTCATCTAGATAAAAATTTTGGTTCTCCAGATCAATATTGCTGAGTTTAAGATTACTAAATTCACTGGGTCTTAACAGACCGTCAATCTGTAACAAAGCAATTAGATGCATTAATGGATCACTTTTGCTTGCTTCTATGTAATTTTGCAGTTCTTTTTCACCGAGAACTATTTTGTTGCTCTCTTCTTGTTTAGGTACCTGTAAAATAAAGTCTTTTTTGCCTAACCATTTAAAAAATCGATTTACCGATGATATTCGTCTGATATTGCCATTTGGTCTATAATTGTGAATAATATCTTCTTTCCATTTCAACATGTCCTCTTTTGTAATTTTCTCTACTGGTTTGTTTGTCCATTGTAAAAACAATTTCGTGAAGATGTAGTAGTTATATGCTGTTCTTCTTTTACGGTATTCTCGACGGAGGTATTGTCGGTATTTTTCTAATATTTCTTCATTCATATCTGTTCCCTCCGTGAGAACATTCTCTAATGTCGAATGCTTCTCATGTCTTCTTTTCTAATTTTTCACCTCCTGCTTTTTGCAGCAGAGAGGAATGTTTATTTGAGTTAATAGATTTTATTGCGTTTACTATGCAATCCTTGTCAATCCGTGTTTTTTGATATATGCCTTGTATTCTTTTCATCTTGTTCAACTTGGTGAGCTCTATTTTACTTTGAAGAATTACTCTTTCAACTTGTTTTTCAAAGTAAGTTATCAATTCCATTACAGCCCTCTTTTCTATTTCACGGTTAGTTAATTTCCGCATGAGTTTCCAGACTGAATACCAGTGAAACATCTTTCTAGGACTCCTTCATCATTTCATAAGATATCGTTTGAAAAAATTCTCTTATTTTATCCTCAATATACTGGGTTTGATTTGGTGGTGCAATAACAATTAGCGATGCATAATAAAGATCTGCTTTGTTTAATTGATTAAAATGTAGCCAATCTTTTGGTAACGTTATTGCTGAACTGCGATATTCTTTGTTTCCAATTTCTATAATTTTTCTTGTCGTTTTAGAAACCATGTTATAGTAATATATTTAAAGTGAATTTACTTGTTGTTCCTTAGTTGTCAATTATTTATATGACAACTAAGGTGGTGTAATTGGATTATACATGGTTGATTAAGAAACCTTACAAAGAGATCCTTAAAATATTATATGATCAAAATAGGAAAAATGATAAAAAAGATGATAAGGAATATTATTATGTGACTAATCTTGCTAAAAAGCTTAACAAGAAACGGCAAGCTATTTCTGAATATGTGAAGACACTCATTAAAAATAATATAATTAAAGTGGTAAAGGAAGAGGCAGGTCCTAACAGAGGACGTGTAAGGTATCTAGATTTAACAGAAAATGGATTATTTTTTTGGAAGGTTTTAGCTACTCCAAGTATAGATGAATTAAAAAAGGTCATTATTGATTTTAAGGAGCTATATGATAGAGATCCAGAGCCTGAAGTGGTAGCAGCTAAACTAGGTAAGAATCCCCAAAATAAGGACGTGATGGATTTGATATACGCAGTTCTTGCAATGCCTGAAGTAAGAAATTACCAACAGAAAATACCCCTCGCATAAAAAAATCGGATAACTTTTTTATAAATATTTTTATAACTATTTTTATAACTAATTAGAAATTTTTTTAACGTGAATTTGCCATTGAAGTCATGGTGAAAAATAAATGGGAAAATATAAAGAAAAAAAACAAAAAAATAGGTGGCCGAATTTGTCATTATTTTTGTGCCCAAACATGTATAGAAGTGTATACGGAAATAACATAGAAAGTTCTATAGATGTAACACAGAAGACTCTACAGAATCTTTGTGGGAACTCTGTAGAAAACTATAGAGATAAAGAGGTGATGTAATCATGGGAAAACTTTACCCGTCTCAAGAAAAATATTTAGCAGAAAACCCTGCTATTACATGTAGAGTAAAAAAAGAAGAAAAAGAAAAGATTGATCGCTTAGTTGAGATAACTGGTAAAAGTATATCCCAAATTATCCGAGAAATCCTCTTTTATGCAGAAAAAGAGTATTCAGATGTATATAAAAAAGGATTCGAAGAAGGCCATGATGAAGGTTTTAATGAAGCTTATAATAAAGGAAAGATGGATTGGCAGATTAAGATCCCTTGTAATTACTGTGAGGAGGATCTTTATCTCGTACCCAATTCAGATTGGCATGAGCTTATTAAAGACTATTTGAAAAAATGTATTTGGGGCCACAAAGATTGTCATGAAAAATATTTCCAAAGCACATATTAAATTTTGATCTAATCTAGAGTACATGATTAGAGTCTCCTGTACCACTCAGGATAAAATGATTAGAGATTAAGATCTTCATTATAGCCTCAAAATTACATTACAATAGTTACTACATGTCAACATATTTATCAGGATTATCATCAAACATTTTCTTGCAACCAGGTGCACAGAAGTAGTATTTTTTCCCCTTATACTCTGAAACATACTGTGCAGTACTCTCATTAACTGTCATTTTACATATAGGATCTATTGCCATATTATTTTTCACCTCCTTTCATTTATTTCAATTTTGCGAATTTAAGTGTTGCAGCATTGGTCACCACAGATAGAGAACTTGCTGACATCGCCGCGGCAGCTATGATAGGATTCAAAAAGCCCAAAGCGGCTATAGGAATGGCACCGGTATTGTAGCCAAGTGCCCAAAACAGGTTTTGCTTTATCTTCTTCATCGTAAGTTTGCTGAGTTTCACCGCCTTCACTACATCCATAATATCGTCTTTTATAAGCACTATACCCCCAGTTTCCTTTGCCACATCTGATCCGCTGCCCAAAGCGATACCTATATCCGCTTGAGCAAGGGCAGGAGCGTCGTTGATTCCATCTCCAACCATAGCAACAACCTTTCCTTCACCCTGAAGTTCTTTGATAACTTTCGCCTTTTCACCGGGAAGAACATTGGCTATCACTCTGTCGATACCCACCTTCTTCGCAACAGCCTTGGCTGTGATCTCATTGTCCCCAGTGAGCATTGCGGTTTCAATCCCAATTTTCTTTAGCTCGGATATGGCCTCAGCAGAGTTTTCCTTGACTGTGTCTGCAACAGCTACCATGGCAGAAATACCACCATCCACTGCAAGAATCATGGCAGTTTTTCCATCGATCTCAAGGTTCTTCATAGTGTTTTCAATTCCTTCAGTGTTTATCCCGTTTTTTTTCATCAGTCGCCTGTTTCCTAATAGGATTATCTTGTCCTTGAAAGTCACTTTGATACCATGACCAGGGACAGCCTCAAAGTTCGATGGATCAGGAATATCCAAGCCCCTTAGTTTGGCACCGTTCACAATAGCCTCACCCAGTGGATGTTCCGATCCTTTCTCAGCCAAAGCTGCGTATCTCAACGCATCTTTCTCTGAGAGCTTACCTGCAATTATCACATCTGTAAGCTCAGGCTCACCCTTCGTTATAGTACCAGTTTTATCGAACACAACAACATCAATTTGTCTAGCCCTCTCGAGGTGCTCTCCGCCCCTGATCAATATCCCCGCCTCAGCGCCTTTACCTACGCCTACCATCAACGCAGTGGGCGTTGCAATACCTAAAGCACATGGACATGAAATGATCAGCACCGCAACGAAAAACAATACAGCATTTGTCCAAGTGCCAACAATATTCCAAGCAACAAATGTTAGAATGCCTGCCAGTATTACCGCGGGCACGAAATACTCTGCAACCTTATCAGCGTATCTTTGTATCGGTGCGCTTGATACTTGAGCCTCCTCAACCATCTTGACGATCTGCATTAGCATAGTCTCTTTTCCTACCTTTGATACCCTGAACCTAAATGACCCGAGTTTGTTAATTGTACCACCGATGACCTCATCACCTGATTTCTTTTCCACTGGTATGCTTTCACCTGTGATCATCTTTTCATCCACCGATGATATTCCTTCAACAACCACACCATCCGAAGCTATCTGCTCTCCAGGTTTAACTATAACAATATCCCCCGGCACTAACTTTTCAACGGGTATTTCGACTTCTCTACTGTTTTTGACCACTGTCGCGGTCATGGGTTTCAAGTCAAGTAGTTTTTTAACTGCCGCGGAACTCTTTCTTTTTACGACATCCTCCATATATTTGCCAAGAAGAATGAAGGCTATGATCACTGCAGCTGTGTCAAAATAAACCTCGCTTTGTATTCCTGGAAAAATGTCAATAAATTGGTCAATTACAATTACAGCGCTGTAGATATACGCTGTCAAAGTGCCGATGCTGATTAATAAATCCATGTTCGCTCTGCGATGTTTAATAGCTTTAACAGCTCCAACATAGAAACTCTTACCACCGATGAATATAATGGGTGTTGTAAGAATGAACATCCATATCGCGCCGTTAAACCATGGCATAAAGTCAAATGGCACCCACTCTATGATGGTAACACCTGCTGCTAGACCAATGAATAATCCCAGTCTGAACACACCTATTAGTACTACACCGATGATTGCCACCGATACGCGCTTCTTCATGTCTTGTAACTCTTTCTCCGGGTCTTCGAAAGTTTTAGCGCAGCTTTCCGTGCAGAAATAGTAGGTCCTTCCGCCTATTTTTCTTGAAATCGCTTTCCTTTTGTCGACCTTCATGCCACAAACGGGATCGATTGCTGCATATTCATCCGATACTTTATCTTCCTTCGGCATACCTGAGAGCCTTTTTTTAGTTTTCTTTTCTACCGCTTTTAATCCTTCTTTCTTCACGGATTTTTCGAATGTGTCCACACAAGCCTGCGAGCAGAAGTAATAGGTTTTACCTTCTATCTCCCTCTTTATCGCGGTTTTCTTAACCACTTTCATCCCGCAAACAGGATCTATAGCCATATCTTCATTGTCAACCTCCTCTCGCCCGGATATCTCCATCATCTCAGGCTTGCTTTCAAAGGCTTCATATCCCGTTTTTCTTATGACTTCTTTTATCTTTTCAACATTCAGTAGCTTAGAATCATACTTAACAAGAGCAGTTTTATCAGCTATATTAACACCTGCAAAATCCACACCTTCCATTTTTTTAAGAGCACTTTCGATACTCTGAACACAGGAGGTGCATGTCATGCCTTTAACGTGGAGCTTTACTTCTTTTACCATTCTTTCATAAATATATGGTCTCCCTAATCTTACTAATTTTCTATTTACAAAATCAAATCCTGTGATAAAAAAATTTAACAATCGTAAAATTTAAAGCAGGATATGTGATAAAGTTTTTATGAATTTGGATTCAATAGATATAAAAATATTGGAAATCCTGCAAAAAGACGGGAGAGCATCATTTAGAGAAATTGCAAAGGAGTTAGGAATCACCACTCCAACAGTAAGTAAAAAAGTAGATACCTTCAAAAAACTAGATTTACTGAAGGGATTTTCGGCTAATTTAGATGCAGAAAAGTTGGATGAGATAACTATTTTATTATATATTAAATGTAAGCCAACTGACACGAGAAAGGTTCTAGATCAATTAAGGAAAACAGAAAATGTGAGGGAGCTATATGGCATCGATGGTTCTAGGATATATGCTAAGGTTACTATTACTGATAAGTTAAACGATTTTTTAACTGGATTAGGAGAAATAAAAGAAATCATGGATTATGAATATCATACTATTACTGAAACGGTTAAAGAAAAACCAAGAGCAATCCTGTCCTATAATTTGAAGCTAACCGTTCCTTGCTACTATTGCAAGAAACTTATAAAAGATGAACCAGTGAAAATTAAAATGGATGGCAGGAATCATTACCTTTGCTGCAATACATGTGTTGAACGATATGAAAAAAAATATAAGAAATTGAAGGAGAACATAAGCTGATTTCTCGAATGCTTGCACTTGAGGGTATTGGATCCTCTATTTAGAGAAATAATTCCACCCAATCTTTAAAGTGCGTTTTCAATTGTTTGAACGCACATTGCACAAATCATTCCTGAAATTTTGAGTTCAACTTTTTTTCTATTTTCTTCTCCCATATATTTACCTTTTAAATTTCACGTTAATTATATGGTTTTTTTCTAGGTGTAGTTTGATATTCATTCTACCAAGTTTCATATCGTTGATTGGGGTTCTTATTAGCTCAGTTCTCCAAGTGTTCGTTCTCTGTTGAGATACGTTGTTGGCATCACCACTAAATGTAAACTCGTACAATGAATACACGTTAAGATAAATCTTGCTTCAATGATATTTTCATACCCTTTTATTTTTATACCTTTTAATTTTATGCTATGTTCTTCTTATAAACTGAGAAACACCAGTCACAACAGAAATATTCTATTCTATCTTTTGTTTGAAGTTTAGGAACTACTGACGGTTCAGGAATTCCCATACCACAGAGTTTACAATATTCGTGAATGTTTGCATCCGATCGTATATCCTTATTACAAATCGGACACTTCTTTTCATCAACAATATCTTCATCCATTTATTCATCTCCATTTTTCTATATCTTTTTTCATCTGTAGATATTCTCCTCGGTTTATTTCCCCCTTAGCATATCGCTCATCCAAGATTTTTTCAGCATTTTCAGTAGCTTCTTTAACATCGGTTTCCTCACTTCGAACCACTAGGTATCCAATTAAAAAAAGTATACCTATCCAAGGTAGAATAACAAGAAGAAACCATAATAAACCATTTTTTTCTTGTTTCTCTGCGTCTTTATAAACCAACAACGCTAGGACAAATTGAACAATCCATACCGCTATCCACCAAAAACCTATGAATGGGATTCCCCACCAATCCATCATATGAGGACCCCATTCCATCATATGCCAGCCATTACCATTTAAAACGATAAATGGAAAACCAGATAGAAAAGCAGTCAATAATTTTTTTACCAATTTATTTCCTCCTAATTTATAGCATCAATTACATCCTCAAGTTTTTTTTCAATTTTTTCTGCAATTTCCTTCAACGCCTCATTATTAATCATACTCATTGCAACTGTTGGTTTGATAATGGAGATTTTAGTCTTATTTCCTTTTTCATAAACGATTACATTACAAGGTAGCATTAACCCGATGTTTTCCTCAGCAAGAATAGCCTTATGCGCACTGGGTGGATTACAAGCGCCTAATATCACATATTTTTTGAAATCGATGCCAAGTTTTTCTTTGAATTTATCTTTCACATCGATCTTTGTTAGGATTCCAAAATCTTCCTTATTCAATTCCTCTGTGACTAATTCAATAGTTTCTTCAAATGGTATATCAACTTCTTTAGTAAACCCATAACTGATCATATACCCCCCGACCTCAAATCATTCAGGATGTTATTTAGATTGTTGGAAGATCAGCTTGTTTCCACTCAGTTATACCACCCATCATGTTGTAAATTGTTCCAGAAAATCCATGATCAATAAGGATTTGAGTTGCAATAAAGCTCCGATTGGCACTGCGACAGTAGAGAATTACTTCACGATTTTTGTAAAACATCATAAAAAGCCGTAGTAGAAATCCATCACGCTGCATTATTTGGAGCGGAAATAGCCTTGGTTTTTCTAGAAATGATTGTGTGTAAATGCGTTCGTCAAAATATTCTTGCGGTGTTCTTACATCAATAAGTATTTGAATACCGTTAGATGAATCACTAATAAATTCCCATACTTCTTCAACCGTTAGGTTAACATAATCATCTAAGGATGTAGCTTCTTTATAATTATTATTGGTCATACCCGCTATTTGATTATTTTCGATTTGTATTACAGAAACAGCTGAGCCAATTATCGACGAAAATAAAAGGATTATTATGCCCAAGCCTAAAACTTTCCAAAACAATTTCTTTTCCATATTTTTACCCATAATTAACAATTGTTAATTATCATTAATATACTTTTCGATTTTGAGCAATATATTCAAATGTCGTTTCTATTATAACAAAAACTCTAATCATAGCCACCTGATAAAACATAAGGTCTGTAGTCATAACTATATCATTAGATTTTAAAAATGCTCTAATCATAGCTATATGATTAGTGTTGATGAACCTAATTATATCTTCGTGATTTTTTACCAGTAAAAACGAGTTCAAATCTCGTCTTGTCTGATAAATGTGAGAATGTTTTATTATAGTAATATTTAAATATTTAAATATACTTATACTTATTTGATGAGTGAAATAGACATATTCAAAGCACTAGCAGATCCGACACGACTCAAAATACTTGAATGCATCAAAAACGAAGAAAAATGCATCTGCGAAGTCATACCCTATACAGGTAAATCACAACCCAATGTTTCTCTTCATTTAAAAATCCTTAAACATGCAGGTCTTGTCAACGAACGAAAAGATGGAACCAGAATCATGCTTAGTATTGCAAATAAGGATGTGTTCAAACTTATTGATATTGCAAATAAAATCAAGTGAGATATATGGAGATAATTGATATTTTTATTGCAGGTTTAGAATCACTACAAGGATATCTCTCAGCGCATGTGCTAACCTGTCTTATCCCAGCGTTTTTTATCGCAGGAGCAATCGCAGTTTTTATCTCAAAACAATCGATTTTGAAATATTTTGGTGCACAAACTA
>CP070724.1:344516-349540 GCA_020350825.1 Thermoplasmatales archaeon
CTGACTGTAATCTCTCTTTTGGTGAAGGTACGTTCTCTTCAAAAATCTGTGAAATATTTTTGTCAAGTGATATTATACTAATCCTTACCACACACTGCATATTTGATAATAGATCGATATCCCTCAGAACTAAGCTAGATTTTCTAAGTATGTGTCATGGAAAATGTTGTTTGTAAATGGTTTTCAATAGTTTTTTGGTAACCTCGTTTTTTTGTTCAGCTTTTTGATATGGATCATGAACAGAACCAATTATTATGACCCCTCTTTCCAATTGTTCTAACTCTTTTTCAAGTATTTCGTTAGCATTCATCTTAATGTAAATTGTCTTATCAAATGATGAATCACAGTATAGACATCCATATTCACAGTTTTGAAAGGGATCGGTGCAGTACTTTCCATTAAAAAGCATATCTGGTTTTGTAATTTTTTTTATTAATGAGTTGCAGATAATCGGTCTATAATCCATTACATTTCCTCAGGTGCAGAGATTCCCAACAACTCAAGAGCATTATCGAGAACGATTCTTGCTACATCGACTAAGGTTATTCTTGATTTTCCCAGCATAATATTTTTTTCTGAAAGGACTGGACAATCCCTATAAAACTGATTAAATTTTGATGCAGTCTCATAAAGATAATTTGCAATTATATGTGGCTTATAACTACAGCTAGCATTTTCAATAAAAAGCGGAAATCTGGCTAGTTGTTTTATTAATTTAACTTCTGAATCATGTGTCAGAGTATTTGAATCAAATTCTCTTCTCTTATCTTTAATTTTTGATAAAATACTACAGGCGCGTGCATGAGCATATTGAATAAACGGTACTGCGTTACCTTCGAAATTCAACGCTTCTTCCCATTTAAAAACAATGTCTTTCTCGGGTTGAACCTTTATAATATTGTACCTTAATGAGCCGATTCCAACCATTTCTGCAATTCTTTTCATCTTGTCTTCAGAAAGTTCATTACCCCTTCTTTTTTCAACTTCCTTATATGCCCTCTCAATACATTCATCTATAAGTTCATCTAGATATACACCACGAGCTCGCCTCGTTGACATTTTTCCACTTGGGAGGGAAACAAATGCATAAAATAACACCCAAGGCAAAATCTTTGTATCGAGTAATTTTAAAGCAATCTCTACTTGTTTTGATTCAAGTTTATGGTCCTCCCCAAGAACATTTATGAGCAAATCAGCATGCTTTGCCTTCCATTGATGATATGCGATATCTCTAGTGGCATATAGCGTTGTTCCATCTTTTCTTATAAAGAAGAATTTTGTATTTCTTCCTTGTATTCCAAATGGTTCTAAATCCAGATAAAAGGCACGATCTTCCTCATGACAATACTTTGTTTTTTTCAGTTTATTTATTACTTGTTCAACGCTTTTATTTCTAACAAACGTTGATTCAGGAATGTACTTATCTATTTGTATATTGATGCGCTCCAAACTTTCGTTTATTCCTTCCAAGACAAGTGCATATGACTTGTGAACAAGCTCTATAGTTTTACTTTCTCCATGTTCAGATCTCTTAACGATTTCACCAATTTCTTCCGAAACTTTTTCGTCCTTTTCCATTAGTTCGTTTGCTGCCTGGTAGAATCCAACGTTATGATGATCAGGTTTATCATATTCTGACTTTGGAACTTTCTTAGAATCTAAGTTATTTAATCCCCAGGTAAGAATAGCAACCTGTTTTCCCATATCATCAAGATAAAACTGTGACTCTACATCATACCCCGCCGCTTTGAAGATTCTCACAAGAGTATCACCAATGATGGGATTTCTTGCTCTTCCGACATGTAAGGGACCGTTTGGATTAGCTGACGTATGTTCGATAACGACTTTTTTGTTCTTGTTCGGTAGACATCCATATTTTTTCTGTTTTTCAAGGATAGATTTTATCGTTAAGGTTTTAAGATGTGTAATATTGATAAAAAAATTTACATATGCACCCTTTGTTTCGATTTTTTCAATCCATTTGCTCGGTTCAATTTTTTTAGCGATATCTTTTGCTATATCTTTTGATGATTTTTTTAGTACCGGTGAAAGAAAAAAACATGGAAACGCAAAATCGCCCAAATCCTCCGGAGGGCTTTCTAATACTTTGGTAAGTTCTCCTCTTCTTAAAAGTTTTTTATAAGACCTTGGTATCAAATCTATTTGTAATTGAGATAATGCATTCTCTAATGCTGATATTATTTCTTTTCTAGCATCATCTAAAGGATAAGTCATACAGTGTGGGAATTGATACTATATTTAAAGGGTTTTGGTAACCAATTCCAAAGAATTTTTTAAATCTTTTTTTAAACCACCGAGATATTTATATGTATAAGTATATAATATTTATCAACAGATAATTTTTTAAACCTATGTACGTTTATTAGATAGTAGGGAGAATTATATGAAGAACAATATCAAAAAAATCATCTTACATTTTGAGACTTTATTTGTAACTATTGTATTACTAATGACAACGTTTTCTGTTTTTGTTATTGCAAATAGTAATAATGATTATGACCAAATCACAAAGACATATTCATTTGAGGCTCCTAGCATACAACAAGTGATTGTTAATAATGCTATTTATGATCGGATAGTAATGCAGAATTCACCAGGGTATGGTAATCCTGGAGAATATAATTTACCCGCACATGGTGTATATCTTCTTCTCAACCGGGGGGCGGAAATTACCGATATCGAAGTCGTCCCTGGGGAAAGGATTTTTTTAGGTTCCGGTTACAGCGTTGATCTTGTTAAAAAACCTGTTGCATTATCAAATATTAATTCAATTTCTCAAAATACTTATAACGAATTGGTTGAACGTTCTGATGACCCCTATCCGGATACGTTATATACGAGGATAGGAACATATAGTTATCGAGGTTATGAAATTCTTGTTTTACTACTACACCCTGTTCAGTATATACCAAAATCTGGGGTACTCTATTATTTTAGGGATATGACTGTGTCTACAAAAACTGTTGAAAACAATCAAAGAAATCTGTTGTTCAGAAATTTGGAAAAGGATGAAATTGAAGTAACAAAGAAAGTCGATAATCCTTTAGCGGTTTATTCATACACTGAAAACACAGCATATTCTTCTTCATCAAATTCGTATGATTTTCTTATATTAACTACCGGTGAATTGAAGGATTCTTTTAAACCTCTAAAAGATGCACATGATGCTAATGGAATAGCAACAGAGATTAAGACACTGAGAGATGTCTCACTATTCCCCGGTTATGTCACATCTAAAGATATTAGAGATTTTATTAGAGACGAATATAGAAAGAAAGGAATTGGTTATGTTCTCATTGGTGGAGATGATGTTGTTATCCCTGCCCAAGAGCTTTGGGTGCAAGCATGGAATAATGGAGACACAACTTTTATGCCGTCTGATCTCTACTATGCATGTTTGGATGGACCATTTAACTATGACGAGGATGACAAATGGGGCGAACCTAATGATGGTAAGAATGGCCAAGATGTAGATGTTATTGCAGAAGTGTATGTCGGACGGGCCTGTGTTGATAACGTTACTGAGGTAAATAATTTTGTTGATAAGACAATAGCTTATATGGATACAGGTGGTTATTCTAACGGTAATACGTTAATGGTTGGCGAGTACTTATGGGCTGGTCCAGATACTTGGGGCGGTGATTATATGGATGAACTTATTAACGGATCAAGTGCTAATATGTACACGACTGTAGGTATCCCTTCAAGTGACTATACTATCGATACCTTATATGATCGGGATTGGCCTGGTAATGACTGGCCAACATCACAAATTATCAGTAGAATAAATGGTGGTGCACGCATTATAAATCATCTGGGGCATTCGTCCTATGAATATAATATGAAGATGGTTAACGATGATGTTTCTTTTCTTACAAATAATGATCTTTGTTTCATATATTCACAAGGTTGTAATGCAGGTGGTTTTGACAATGGTGATTGTATTGCAGAGTATTTTACTATAAAGACAGACAACGCTGCATTTGCTGTTATAATGAATGCTAGATATGGGTGGGGCGTTGTGGGGAGTACTGATGGAGCTTCACAACGATTTCATAGGCAGTTTTGGGATGCAGTATTTGGAGAGAACATACCTGAGATTGGCAAAGCTAATCAGGATTCCAAGGAAGATATACTATCCCACCTTTATTACCCCTGTATTCGTTGGTGTTACTATCAGTTGAACCTGTTTGGTGATCCAACCCTTGCTTTCTACAATAATGAAAACAATCCGCCGAATAAGCCAGCAAGACCTACCGGTGCAAAAAAAGGAGCAGTTGGAGTAGAATATAACTTTAGTACATCTACTACTGACCAAGATGAAGAAGACATGATATATTACAAATGGGACTGGGGCGATGGAACATTTAGTGGATGGCTTGGTCCTTTTAACTCTGGTGAAAAAATCAGTATAACACACCAGTGGCCCCGATTAGGTATATATAACGTTAAGGTTAAGGCGAGAGATGAACATAGGGATGAAAGTGATTGGTCAGATCCACTATTGGTTTCGATACCGAGGAACCAGCTATCACAGATCTGGTGGTTTTTTCAGTTTTTACAAAACCATCCACGGATGTTTCCAATACTCAGGCATTTCATAGGATTAACTTAAATTGCAGAATCAGCACCATAGATTTTTAAAAGAAAAAACCCTTTTTCAATAGATTTATATACCAAGGGGTTCATGAGAATATAAAGGGAGGTCTATGAAATGAAAAATAATATGTTAAAGATAACTATGGTTTTTGGAATAATAATATTGTTTTTTGGAACTAGTTTTGTATACGGGATAGAGGATAGAACTGAAAAATTAAAAAATATCGATAATGAAAATCTGAATCGAGATGCTTTAACTTTCCATCCAACTGATGATTGTTGGATTGCTCATTATAACCCTAACGCTAATACTCAAAACAATCCTACATTGGCTGTTCAGAACGATTACGGTGCATCGCCAGGGTGGGCAGCTGATACACTTATCAAATTTGATGTATCGGTAA
>CP070724.1:349640-364862 GCA_020350825.1 Thermoplasmatales archaeon
CGTCTGCAATTGATCCAGATGGAGATGATGTGTATTTCATGTTTGACTGGGGTGACGACACGACCAGTGGTTGGGTTGGACCTTATAACAGTGGACAAACAGGTTCTGCGAAAAAAACATGGACAAGTCAAGGAACATACACAGTAAAGGTAGTTGCAAAGGACGAACATGGCAAATTTAGCAGCAGGTCAGATCCTTTAGAAGTCTCAATGCCAAGAAACAGAGCTTTCTTCAACTCAATTATACTGGAGATTTTAGATAGAATCTTAGAGCGTTTTCCATTATTGGAACAGATACTTGCCTCCAGACCAATTATTGGTGGACTTCTAGATATCTAAACAAAACCTCCTCTTTCTTTCTTTTTTTATTCCATAAAAGACAGAAATGTAACTAGAACGCATTTTTTTTAGTTTTTTTCAGGAAAAACATTTATTTTGAACATTATAACAATTGACATTAAAAATTATTTCATTTTGTACAAATATTGCTTAATATACCTTTAATATCATATCTTATTATTAACAAATGGTGGAATTAATATGAAAAAAATAATTGGATTTAGTATTTGCATGCTGTTGATTACATTAGTTCTACCTACCTCTATAGCTGAAGTAGAATCCTTCAAAACATACAAAGATGAAGTTGAGCTCAATATAACCGCTGGCTGGCGTGGTAAAGATATTGGATTCCTTATTGCTATTAATGTATTAAATCACAAAACTGAAAATGTTACAGTTTTTATTAACGTAACGTTCGATTATCTTATTCAAAATGTCTTGGATGGCACTCGTAGGACTGATACAACTGCACTACCAGAAATACCTCATTCATGTCATATCAGCCCTGTTATCTGCTACCCAGATGGAATAAAATTTATCTCGATAACTGCAGAACACGAAGATAAAATAGTTACCCGAAAAGGCCTCTCAATACGTAACCTGGTTATTCTTTTTAAATAAGAATATACTTTACCTACTTTTATCTTATACCACTACCCCCTCTCTTCTCTTTTTTTAATTCCATAAACCGACAGAAACATAGTTAGAATGCATTTTCTTTTTTAATTCCATAGAGTGGTTGTGCAATTGAAATCTATGTGAGAGGTTCTGTTTTGTATGCTCCCGTCGGGAAGGTAACTGCAATTTACCGGTAAAAATAGAATTTTTCCGATTCATAATAATTGCGGGTCAATATTACCAGGTCCGCCACACTCTGGTGTGTAACATGTAACATTATGAAAATCACATTTTTCTTTACATGATGGGCATATGTTCGGTGGTATGGCTGCTGAGATTAAAAATCCACATTTGCCGCATTTCCAATAAGTTAGACCACATTTAGGACAGATATCTCCCTTGAATTTACCGTCAGCAGTGTATCCACAGTTATCACATACATATTTTTCTTCTTTTTTATCCATTTCTTTCACCTTCTCCTGAAGTGCAGGTTTTCGTTATATTATTTATAGTACTATCCTCGCTGGAAAGTATTATTGTTTTAATAAAAATTGCTATCTAAATAATACATTAAAATATTTGTCATGCCCGCATTGGTATTCGAGCGCCTAAATGACGCCACATTTAAACGTTTTATATCTGTTGCACCTTTCAATAATTTAGATAATCTTCAAATCACAATTCATAGTAAAAAAAAGAAACATTATAACTCATTATCCTTTTACAGGGATAAATATGGAATTTATCGATGTTGTAAAATCACGAAGAAGTATTCGCACATATGATAGTAAAGAAGTAGAAGATGAAAAGATAAATTATGTTCTCGAATGTGCAAGATTGGCACCATCCTGGATTAATAGACAATGCTGGAGTTTTATCGTAGTGAAAGACAAAAAAACGATTAAAATCCTGTCAAAAACTACAATTATTAACAGATGGTTAAGGAAAGTACCTTGTATTATTGTAGCATGTGGTGATCCTAAATTAAGTGGAACTCATAATGGTATAGAATATTTCACTGTTGATGTTGCCATAGCAATGGAACACCTTATCCTTGCAGCTACAGACATGGGACTTAGCAGTTGCTGGATCGGTGGTTTTAATGAAAAAAAGGTAAAAGAAGCTTTAGGAATGCCAAAAGGAATTAGAGTAGTAGCACTCACTCCATTAGGGTATCTTGCTAAAAAAAGGCGGATATTGGGTGGTATTATAAAAATAATTACTCGAAGTAAAAAGAGAAGAAGTTTAGATGAAATTATTCACTATGATAAATGGTAAGATATATCATTTCTTAGTCACAATTTTTTTCAAGTACTAACATCCATCAGACAGACAGATTTGAATACACTTTTACCAATAAAAAGGGATGGTTTTTCTAATATTTCGAAGATTTTTTAAAAATCTATGTGCATTCATGGATATATACTAAATTGGAAAATTAAAAATGAAGAAAAAAAAGTTCTGGTCATCAACCATAACGGCATGGCTGTTATTCATTGGGATAGATTTTCTATTTAATGCTTCAATATTACAAAATATTTGGAAAGAAATTGCTGTAGCAAAACCTTTAGAAGAGCTTGCATTACTTATTCCCGTAGGTTATACAAGTTTTTTATTTCTAACTATTCTTATTGGATATCTATTTATTAATATCTATAAAGAAAAACCTCAATTGAAAGAAGGTGTTAAATTTGGAATAATCTTCGGAGGGCTTTATTCATTAAGCAACTTTTTAGGTTCATTCTCCTTTATAGATATACCCGTATTTTTTTTAATCCTAATTAATATAGTGAACTTTATTGAAATTTTTGGGGTAGTAATTGTATATAACAATTTACTTTACGGCAATAGATCCCGAAAAAAGATAGGTATTGTAATAATTGTATTTATTGTACTATTGATATCTAGTATAATCATTCAAAACATTTTTTGATATTTCTAGCTAAATCTTCCTATCCATCAACATTATAATCAAACAAGACGAGATTTGAATTCACTTTTACTGTTTAAAAATATTTCCGTCTCCTGTGGCCTTATAGGCAAACCTGAAAGCTCATCACAATATGCAATGACATAAAACTCAAAATTAATAAGTAATCAAATGTTCCACGGTCATTCACAAGCTATTGCATTTAAAAATGTCTGATATACATGATACAATATGAGAAAAACGGGGGGTATCCAATAGTTCTTACTGCATCTCGTGCAGAAGCAAACCAATATGATAATAACCCTTTTGCCGCATTTATTTGCACATTTCCTCAAAAAATCTCAGGTTATCTATTAAAAGAACATCTCAACGGTTTAGAAAATAATAACAATGGCAATGCAAAACAAACCATTTATGGGTTACGGAAAATTGAGTCACTTCTGATTGATGAATTTGGAGAAGAAAACGTAGTTGTCTCACATTACGATAATCTCGATAAATTCATTGGTACTAATACAAAAATCGTTGGTATTTCCGCAATGGATCCTTTAGGACTTGCATATGTTTCAACAACGTATAATTCATTAATTGGTTTTGGTGGGGAGGCTTTAAACGCTTCTGAGTTCAAAAAACTTGTAATGCATCTATCGATACAGAAGCATAAACCAAAAATTGTTGTCGGTGGTGCAGGATCATGGCAGATACGTGAGAGTAAGGTTCAAGAAAAACTTGGGATCGACGTTCTTTTCCAAGGTGAAGCAGAACATGATCTTGTTGGTCTTTTTAAAAAACTCATGGATGGAAAAAAGGTCGATTCATATTACATCGCTCAAAAACCGAGGTTGGAAGAAATTCCATTGATAAGCCATGCTGCATCATATGGCATGGTAGAAATAACCCGGGGATGCGGGAGAGGATGTCAGTTTTGCAGTCCAACTATGCGGACAAAATACTCGTTTCCTCTGGATCATATCATGAAAGAGGTTGAAATAAACATTAGAGAAGGGGCAAAATCGATATTCACGGTTACGGAGGATATTTTCCTCTATAAATCAAAACTTGGATTTATCCCCAATAGAGAAGAAATAGTCAAACTGTATAAATCAATTGCATCCTACCCAGGGGTTGAACATATTCTTTTATCGCATGCTTCTTTAGCACCAGTAATTTACGACAACAAGCTCCTTGAAGAATTAACACCTATATTAATTGAAAAAACAAAATGGCATCCATGTACCAGTAAATTGTATAAGCAACCGTTTATCTCTGTTGAAGTAGGAATAGAAACAGGGAGTGTACGTCTTATGAAGAAATATATGAAAGGTAAAGCCCATCCCTATAATGTGGACAACTGGCCTGAACTTGTATTAGAGGGCATTGGTCTCATGAACGATTATGATTGGTGGCCACTCTGTACAATTATGACTGGACAACCAGAAGAAACAGAAGATGACGTTCGAGCGACACTCAATCTTATCGATGACCTAAGAAATCATAATGCAAAAATATTCTACACACCAGTCCTTTTCATACCGTTAAAAGAGGCGGTACTTGGGAATCATAATAGAACTAATCTAAATAATCTCACTCAGTTACAATGGGAAATTCTATCTCGATGTTGGAAGAACAATATTGATTTCTGGACACCTGATATGAAATGGATATATGGCCCTTTGTTTTTCCTTAGTCACTGGTTTTATGCTCGTTGGCGACATGGTAAAAAAGCAACTGTTCCTATGATGCGTCTTGCTGGATTCCCAATTTCTCCTAGATTTGATAAACCATGTGATCGTGCCTATTGTAAAAATGGATTTAAAGAAGTGTTCGGGCAAATAAGAGGACGGTTTTTCTAATAAGACTAATAAACAGGAATATAGAACGAGATTTGAACTCGGTTTTACCGGTAAAAAATCAATGTTTACTCCTATTGACCTCAATGTTCATCAACTTATAAACTTCTCTTCTATTAATTGCTCTACTTGGGTTCTAATTTTATCTCTAATTTCTCGGTATTTGTCAACGGATTTTCCTTTTGGGTCCTCAATATTCCACTCAATAGTTTTATCCCTTGGAGGGATAGGACAACTATCTATACAACCCATTGATATGATGTAGTCAAACTCGTTGTTCATACTGGAGGTCAACATCTTTGGCTTGTTTTGTCCAATGTTAATCCCTACTTTTTTCATTACTATAGTTGCTTTAGAATCAACCTGGTCCGATGGCTGTGTTCCTGCACTATCAGCAAAAGCATTACTTGCAAACTTATTGAAAAAACCTTGAGCCATTTGACTACGGCAGGTATTCTCGATACACACAAAAAGAACCTTTTTCATGCAGCCTCCTTTTCATGAAACCAATGTCGAGTCCTTAAACTGACTTTCACCAATAGCAGCATAACAGGAACTTCCATGAGGACACCGACAACTGTTGCTAGTGCTGCTCCAGAGGATAGTCCAAAGAGTGTTATTGCAACAGCAATTGCGACTTCGAAGTGGTTACTTGCTCCGATTTGGGCTGATGGTGCAGCATCTTCATAATGTAATCCAATCAGTTTTGCCGATCCATATGTTAACCAGAAAATCACTTGGTTCTGAATAAACAATGGGATAAATATCATCACAATAATTAGTGGTTGTTCTAAGATGATATTTCCTTGTAGGCTAAACAGTAGTATTAATGTAAATAGCAGGGCGATTATTGCGATGTAGTGTAATGATGGAGCAAAGGACTGTTCAAACCATTCTTTACCTTTTCTTTTAAGAATTTGTATTCTAGAGATATGTCCAGCTACCAGCGGTATGCCAACATAAATACCAACGGATAACCCAATTGTCTCCCAGGGTACAATAATATTTGTGACATCTAAAAGTATACCTGCAAGGGGAGCATATAAAAAGAGCATAAATAACGAGTTGATTGCTACCATCACAAGAGTATGTCCCATGTTACCCTTTGATAAATAACTCCAGACTAAAACCATAGCTGTGCAAGGAGCAACGCCAAGGAGAATCATACCTGCAATATAACTTAATGCTGATTCTGAATCAAGATAGGAAGAAAATATTATACTCATGAAAAGCCAGGCGAAAAAGGCCATGGTAAATGGTTTTATCAGCCAGTTGACAACAAGTGTTAAGATGATGGGTTTTGGTGTTTTTCCTGCCTCAATGACTTTTTTAAAATCTATCTGAACCATTATCGGATAGATCATGAAAAACAGACAAATGGCAATGGGTAGTGAAACCTGGAAGTATTGTAAGCTGTTGAGTACTTCTGCGACGGCTGGGAATAATCTTCCAAAGGATATGCCTATTAATATACAGATGAGAACCCAAAGAGTCAAGTATTTTTCAAATGTACCCAATGTTCTTTTTTCGCCCATTCTGTTCAGATGTAACGAGTATCTCCTTTTTTAGATTTAGATTAATTTTTCCTCATATCCATTAGACAATACGAGATTTTTACTCGTTTTTACCGGTAAAAACTAAAGATCTACCGGTAGATGTTTCCATTAAGAATTAGTAGATAATTCTACCATATTCATCTGGTTGTTCTACCAAAATCCGTTTTAGTACTTCAGAAATTTCTGCGACGGTACATCCAGGTTTTTGTTTTTCAAGTTTATCGAGTAGCCAGAATACATATCGTAAAATTATAAAAACTGCTTGTGATAATTTTGTTTTTTCATCCATATACTCACCTTATATTAAGTATATGCAGATTTTGATTATAAGATGAACTCACTTTTACTGGTAAAATTAGCAGTTTTTTCCTACAAATAGTTATTTCCTGCTCTGGATTTTATACCTTAGAAAAGTAGAATTGAAATCAATTTGAGAACCTTTTTGACTTTTGGGGCGAATTATTTCAATAATATGGGTATTTGTGTTTTCGATTCCCATTGCAATAACTAATTATAATTATCATCAATTATATAGAATACATTCTGTATGATACGAGAATATTTGAAACTTGCACGGATATCTATTGCACCAATCACAGGTCTAGCTCCGGTCATGAGTGCCCTTGCAACTGGAAATTACCAGGTTTTTCATCTTCTATTACTGTTCCTGATGGGAATCTTAGTGCATAACTATGGAATTACACACAATGACCTTATAGACTATACTATCGATAAAAATGCTAAAGAAATTACCGATCGACCATTAGTCAGTGGAACAATTTCCAAGCGAAAAGCATGGGTCTTCGCTCTGGGTTGTCTATTTGTCATGTTCGTTCTTGCAGTATTCTTAGCCACATCTACTCAGCAGTATCTCCCTTTGATTACAGTCTTTATAACTGTTGTCTGTGTCACTCTCTACAATCTAATAAGTAAAAAAATTCCGTTTGCAGATTCTATTCTTGCAATAGGTATGTTCTTCTTCATTCTGTACGGTGCACTATCACAAATACCTCAAATCAATCAACTTCCATTTTTGGTTTGGATTATGTGCTCACTAGGGGCAATCCAGCTTTTCTCAATGAATCTCATTTCTGGTGGATTTAAAGACATCGAAAATGATAAACGACTAGGTGCAAAAACTGGAGCGGTATTACTTGGTCTCCGTATCACCAATGAAAGGTTATACATACCGAGTTATTTTAAACTCATTGCATACTCTTTACAACTTATCAATATCTCCATAGCATATCTTCCTTTTCTTCTCATCCCTGATTTTACCCCCGCCATACCACTCCGCTACCTGCAACTTGGTCTCATTACTGCAGTAAGTATTAGTATGATCTTCTTTTCACATAAATATCTTAATCTCTCATATTTCGAAAGAGGAACCATACGAAAACTAATCAATCTGCATGGGTACATCAATTTTGCTCTTGCACCGATTCTCCTAATGAGTATTACTCCTTTTGCAATTATCATCGTTATCATCCCTGGAATTGGATTTGTGATCTCCAATCTATTGCTGCATGAAAAATTTATGGAGCCATCAACTATGTAAAATGAAAACATAAGAACGTATTACGTATTCAAAATACCTTTATGTGATTATGTTTTTTTATGTTCAAAATGTATAGAGTTTAGAAATATTTGAAACAGAAGTTATAAATAATAGCTGTGATATTTTTTCTTAATCTTTATATTTAAATTGGGAGAGTATCTAGACGTTAAAAGATGATATTATAAGTCTTATAAAATTAGGACGTTTACCTCTAATTATTAGCACACTAATTTTATTTTTTCTAGGTGCATTACTGGCAGTTGTAGGAGGAAATGAATTTAATCTCAGTAGATTTATCTTAGGTTTATGTATTGTTACGATTGCATTGTTATCAATGTCATATGCGAATAATTACTATGATGCCGAATCAGATCAATATAATAAACAAACGTTGTTCTCTGGCGGAAGCGGGGATCTTTTACAAAATAAAAAATTGTACAATTTCTTGAAACCTTTTTCTCTTGCTTTAATGGGCGTATCAATTATTTTATCACTAATTTTCCTTGTTGTGTTTTCATTCCCCTTAGGTTTCCTTCTTTACGTAATTGTTGGAAATCTTCTCGCATGGTATTATACTGCTCCGCCTTTGAAATTTGCATATCGTGGACTTGGTGAAATAATTACAGTGATTGCAGTAGGACTAATGATACCTGGTTTAGGGTATTTTGTACTAGCGAAACAAATTGATAGTTTTTTCCTGGTATTTATTGTCCCTTTCATGTTGTATATATTGATATTCATAATCAATGCTGAAATTCCTGATGCTGAAGGTGACCGCAAGGGAAATAAAAAAACCGTGATTGTGCGAAAAGGCCATCGCTTTGGATTGTATGTTGCGGGTGTTTTAGTCGTTCTTGTTGTTCTCTATTTCTTTATTCTTTCTATCACAAATTTGCTACCTGCAGTAATAGATTTTCGATTAATTACATTATTTTCTTTAGTTCCCTTTATTTTTGTTATGATGAGTATCCCTAAACGGTTTGCTAGGCGGATGGGAACAATTCGGTTAGTCAAGAACAATATTTCATCTATTCTTTTTTTTATACTTATGGTCAATTGTTATCTTCTTTATTTAATAGTATCCAAATGATTTATCGGATGTTTGTTTTGTATCTTTCCTTTTTTTTATTTTATTGAGTAATTTGTAGAATTGAATTCAGTACAATAATATTAACTGTCAATTTTGGTTTTTTACCCAGATGAAAACATAGACATAAGGTGCAAAATTGCATCCTATAGATTAAAAAAACGATAATTGTACATAACAACATAGAATTTGCTGTTTTTCTAATTTTGTTCAAATTATCGATAAAAAAATTTATATGCATTTATCAATAATAAATTTACTAAAACAAGGAGGAAAAAATATGAAGAAAAATATTATATTAATATTAGTTAGTCTGCTGATCTTATGCAGTAATATAACATGTGCAATAGAAAATGAAAATAAAGATACTAATCTATTTGACATCAAAGATGGAATAATAAGTATATTAATACCAGTTGGAATAGTTGAACATGAAAAGACAATAAATGGAGATGAAATATCTATTGATGATTTTGGTCGTTTATTAGTTCCCGGGAAACCAAATATGCCTTCAAAAATATTTTCTATTGCCATTCCACCTAGTGCAAAAGTTATTGATGTTAATTTTAAAGTTGAAAGTGAAGTTATTCTTCCTGGAGACTACCTAATAATAAATACGCAATTACCAAAAATTACATATGAAAAGGATTCAGATGTTTATTTTAATGAATTATTGGAATATACAAAAAATTATGAAAAAGTATATTCAAGCAACAATCCTTATCCTTCATCTATTGTAGAATTTGTCCAATCTTCAGGTTATAGACACTACAATTTGGTTGATGTTAGAGTCAATCCATTAACCTACTTTCCTCTAGATGGTAAATTGATTTATTATCCTGAAATTACAATAGATATAAGTTATACTTTCGAAGATGATTTTTCAAGAAATGATATAATAATTGATGACATTGAACAAACTGAGAGGTTCGCAAAAAAAATCGTTTATAATTACGAACAAGCTAAAAATTGGTATCCTCAAAACAATGTAAATAAAAATTCTTATGATTATGTTATAATAACTCTTGATTCTTTAGAAACTTCAATAAATTCACTTGTAGATTGGGAAGAAGTAAAAGGAAAAAGTGTTAAGGTTGTTACAACAACATGGATTGATTCAAATTATACTGGTTATGATCTTGCTGAAAAAATGAGGAATTTTTTAAGAGAAAAATACCCATCGGAGGAATGGGGGATACAAGACCTTCTTATAGTTGGTCATCGAGATGATATTCCTATGCGATTAACATGGCAGGATATGGGGGGTGGAAAACCAGAAACTGATTTTTATTATGCTGAGCTTTCTCATCCTGATAATATCTCCTGGGATGCTGATGGAGATCGTCAATATGGCGAAAATTCTGACCCTATTGATTTTTATGGTGAGATAAACGTTGGTAGAATACCCTGGAGCGATCCTGAAACTGTTCAGCATATTTGTGAAAAATCTGTTAATTATGAACAAAACAATGACCCATCATTTAAAAACAACATTCTTCTTCTTGGAGCTTTTATTGATGATGATACCGATGGAGCAACTTTCATGGAATATTTAGTTGGCTCAAATATTCATCCTTGGATGGCTTATTGGATGAAAACACGTCTTTATGAATCTAGATCAAGTTATAAAAAAGATTATATTCTTACTCATAAAAATGTAGTAAATGTATGGTCTTCTGGAAAATTTGCATTTGTTAGTTGGCATGCACATGGATCACCAAATGGATGTTCATTTATTACAATTGATGATTGCAATTTATTAAATGATGATTATCCAGCAATCATTAGTGCTGCATCTTGTAGTAATTCCGATACAAATTATCTAAATATTGGTCAGGCAATGATGAAACAAGGTGCTGTCGGTTTTCTCGGGGCAAATAAAGTTGCTTATTATTGTTCTGGTTGGGATGATCCAAATGATGGTAGTGATCAGTCGTTTAAATATTTCTTTAAATCATATGTAACATCTGGAAATTATACTCAAGGGCAAGCTCATCAATATGCGATTAGTGAAATGTACGAGAGAGGATTATGGAATCAATTAAGATATGAGACTTTCATTCATGGATCTCTTTGGGGTAATCCGGATTTAGGAATGAACTCAATTAGTGAAAATGATCCACCAGATAAACCTACAAAACCAAATGGTCCATTAGAAGGGAAAGTTGGCGTTGAGTACACCTACTCTACATTTACAATGGATCCAAATATGGAAAATATATACTACTTCTTTGATTGGGACGATGGATCTAATAGTGGTTGGCTTGGATCATATTTACCTGGTGAACTTGTTGAAGCATCACATATTTGGTCTGAACAAGATAACTATGAAATAAAGGCTATAGCCCAAGATATTAATGGAACAAAAAGTGTTTGGTCAGATCCACTACCTGTGACTATGCCGAAAAACAAACCTTTCAATTTCAACTTTAATGTGCTAGAGTGGCTGTTTGAAAGATTTCCAAATGCATTCCCAATAATACGACACATCCTAGGGCTATAAAATAAAATCCTCTCTCCTTTCTTTTTTAATTAATTCTTAGCAGAAACAACCACTCTAAAGCATTTACTTTGTTTTTTCAAAAAAACAGGGATTTTGAACACAACAACATTAATATTGATAATTTTATCGTTTTGTACAAAATTTCTGTAAAAGTTTTTTTATATCCTATCTTGGCTGTAAATATTGTAGTACTTTGGAAAGAGTAAAAGGAGGAAATGAATATTCGAATAAAAAGAACAGGTTTTTGTTTTACTTACAAAAATAATCTTGTTCACTCCCGTATTATTTCTTATAACCCCAGTGTTATGTTCGCTTTTTTCTTTCCAAAGTCCTCCTTTCCTCAAAGATATTAAAAAAGAAAGAGAGGAGAGGGGTTATAGCACTGTGGAATTGAAATCAGCCCTACCCTTGCAATTAAACATCTTTTTTGATTTTTGTGACAGATGCTGCAAATAACAAACGTTAATGAAATATTTAAATATGAGTTACGTTGATAGAGATATTGCCGATAGGGGGCATTTTAAGATGAAGATATATACACATATAAAAAAACTAACATGTTTGTTTATAATAGCTATATTGTTTGGTTCAACGGTTTCTGCTATTCCGGTAGAATTTGAAGAGTTTTCTTCAACATTATATATTGAGGGGGATGATCTGGATCCTTTAGTTGATATTGAAGTTACAGTAGAAATCCAACAGATACGAGCGTTTGATAAGGATGATAAACAATTCAGTTTAATTCCTCTTTATCCAATATTTTTTAAAAGAGAATATATAGATAAAGAAAGTGATCCTGATTTTTATGTAAAAGTTCTAATCAACAACGAAGAATCCACGAGTGATACTTGGCATGATACAAAGTATATCTATGACCCACAATTTTCAGCAACCCTGGATGTTCCTGATGATGAAGAATTTGTAACAGTAAAAATACAGTTATGGGACTGGAATGATAATGGAGATGTCCTCTGTGATATTGGAGATGAAAAAGATGATATAGAACTAACTTACAGTATCAAAAACGGACATTGGACAGGAGATGATCAGCTTGAAGATCCAAGTGGTTATGGACGGTTAAATGGTTGCGATGACGGAAGTATCTATAGAAGGGATCGGGATTGTGAACTCTGGTTTGACATTTATCAGAATGATTACGATGGTGATGGGATTCCGTACTGGACAGAAGTAAACGAGTATGGAACTGATCCTGAAGTAAGTAACATTGGTGAAGACTCAGATAACGATGATATTCCAATTGAATGGGAGTGGAAATGGGGATATGATCCTTTCGTATGGGACGACCATGAAGAACTTGACCCTGAAGGAGATAGTATCGATAACTCTGAAGAATATCTAACCTCAGAGTGGTTTTCTGATCCATTTAGGAATGATGTTTTTGTTGAATTAGATATAATGGATGAAGGTCCTAATGGTGAGAAAAGTTATTTCCCAGTGAATTCAGGGGAACTTATTTCGACTGCTTTTGATAGGCAAAACATCGTGTTTCATCTTGATTATGGTAGTATGGGCGGTCATGATATTATCCCATTTGATGATTGGATTGAATGGAGTAATTTTAATAATATTTATTACGATTTCTTCCTGCATGGAGATGAGAATAATTGGCGTAGGGGTGTTTTTCATTATGGCGTAGTTGTGTATAAGTCACAAGGCCCAGCGGGTTATATGTTTCGCCCTAATGCTTTTCAGATAACAAGTTTCGGTCATGAAAACTTAGTAATAGAAAAACCTTGGGCGGATAGAGATACTGTATTTGGTAGTGCTTATATGCATGAGCTAGGTCACACTTTTGCATTCTGGCCTATTCCAGGACATAGTCGCCGACCATTTAGCCATTTCATTAGTGGGCCTTATAAAAGCTGTATGAATTACAGATACATGTATTATACAATAGATTATTCCGATGGCTCACGTAGACTTCCAGATTTAGATGATTGGAGTAGAATGGATCTCACTTTTTTTGAAAGAGAGTGGGGTTAGATTAAAAACAAATTTCATGCATTCTCTCTTCTTTCCTTTTTTAATAAATAATAAGGAGAAGCAACCACTTCTAACTCATTTTCTTTTTTAATTCCTTAAAAACTTTACTGCCAATTTTGGTTTTTAATTCCAAGAATCTATGACGGAGGTTATCATTTATATATCATAACGTTTATGTGAATATGAAAGGGGGAACGCAAGCTGATTAGAGAAGCTTTGGTAATCGGGATAACGTTTCTGGTTATTGAAATGAGATTGATTCCATCATTTGGAACCAATATTTTTTTGAAATGAGGAAAAGGATGATTTGTATTGCGATTATAGAAAAGGGTGGAAGGAGCAATTTTGAGAAAAAATTATGGGTAAAACTAGGTTTGTTTTTTTTTAATATTTATATTATTATAACTAGGTGGCTCAATTATTTTATTAAATTGAAGCCTATGAAAATTGAACGCTATGGAAAGTCATTTTTTGTTTCAAGGAATTTAGAATACCTACATTTATGGGGTAAATCTTGGGAGAGAAATACTTATAAAATAATTGACAAGTTCGTAGACCCAAATTATTCTTATATAGATATTGGAGCGTTTATAGGGGCAACTGTTTTGTACGGCGCTCCTATTACAAAAAAAGTTTATGCAATTGAACCAGATCCAATTGCGTTCAAGGAATTGAATAAAAATGTTTCATTGAATCCAATGTTTGAAGGAAAAATTGAGTTGCATGAAAAATGTATAAATTCTTGTTCTGGGAAGGTGAAATTTGGAAATATTGCAAAAGGGGGCGACAGCGGTTCAAGTTTGCTATTTGCGGATTCAAAAACTTCTTGGATTGTTGATGGAATAACTTTTGATGAATTTATTAATGAGAACGAAATTAAAGATTGCAATTTTATCAAAATGGATATTGAAGGTGGGGAAGCGATTGTTTTGCCTTCAATGAAAAATTATCTGAAAAGAAACAAGCCCGTTTTATACTTATCTGCACATCCACCTTTTTTTAAAAATCCTGAGGACGACACAAGAAAAATTATTGACGTTCTTAAGATTTACAGAAATATATATTCTGGGAAAGGGGAAAAAATTGAATTAAACGATTTGTTGGGTAAAAAAAGGTTAAAGAATTTTTATGCAATCGTTGCAACAGACAAAGAATGGGATTAAGAGCAACTTAATCTTAAAAGCTTTTTTGAGAAAAGCGACTTAGGTTATCTTGAGATTACTGGTAGTATGTAATATGGCGTTGGGAAGTTTGCGTTGGGAATTTAAAGTTGGTAATCGTTTTGTACAAAATATTTACTACCAATAATTTTTTGGTTTTTATCCCAGATGAATCTGTTATAACTTTCTAAGGGTTATAGGACAATATAATGTACATGGATTGGTACGGGCTGTCTGAACTCCTATGTTAAAACACCAGATAAACAATACTAAAATGGGTGTAAACGGTAATAATAAAATACAGACAAGAACGCCTTTTAATCCATAGCCAAACGTAATATTTCCTGCGTTAGCATCGACTATTGGTATTAGTATGTTGCTATTTCTTAGCAGATAAAGTGCTTCTCTGATTCTATCAGGATTTACACCATTAAACCTGTTATCCTTTTTTGAAAAGTCAATTACAGACGCAATGAATCTTTCAAATGTTTTATCATCCATCCTTCTAATATTATCAATAACTTTCTGAACCAATACCGTTTTATCATCCCGTTCAGGAAACGGTAACGTATTTCCTTTACCAACATACCTACGATTTAGATCCTTGCTTTCTTTTCC
>CP070724.1:364962-369645 GCA_020350825.1 Thermoplasmatales archaeon
AAATCAGTTGCCCGTTTTCTAAACAAATTTTTCTTTCGGCACAATCCTTCGCATTTACTTCCACAAGCACACAGAAATTCACGCTTTTTTCGATTTTTTCTTTTCACCACCTTGAGCCATCCGATTTAATCTATCTCTGTTTTGCCCTGATATTCTATCAGGAATACTTCGCCCCGGATGCTCAATATCGGCACCAGTTAATCCTGTTCCCACTTTACCTTCAACCCTCTCAATTACAAGTTTACGATATTCCAAAGTTACTTTTGGGTCAGGTCGCACATCTACACCATCAGTATCAGTAAAAGATTTCCCAAGAGCTTTGTCCCAAATATCACGAGCCAATCTTTCAGCTTTGCTTACAATTTTATGTTTAACTTCATCAGGGCTGATAGCAATATCCATTACTTCAGTTCGTTCATCCCCAATCGCCCTGATATATTCTGAAAGTAATCGCCCCGCTCGTTGTTTTTGGCCGAGTTCAGTTAGCTTCTTGTTTTCTTTAGCCATGCTTTTTTCTCGCCAATCGAGACAATCCCCGCCGAGCTTTCACATTCCTTGCTGGTTTTCCAGTCGGCTTCCAACCATGTTCAACTGCTCGCAATAAATTAGCTTGTCTTTTAGCTTTTGCTGCACTTGTTGATTTTGCTTTTACACCACCAGGGGTGCTAACTCTGTATCCATCTGCTTTTTCTACTGTTACTGGCATTTTTGTTTACCTCTTGAATTCAAAGCCCTTTCAAGAGCTTCTAAAACACTCTTCCCACTTTCACATAAAGTAACACCACCACCATTATTAGGGCCAGCTACACAAATACCAATTACTTCTCCTCTATCATTATAAAGTGGCCCTCCACTACTACCTAAAGCACCTTCAGCATCAGTTTGCAATAAATCCTCTCGCTCATATACATCCCTATCAAGATGTGACAATATCCCTTTAGTAATGGTAAATTTAAGGTCAGTAAAATAAGGTGCTCCCACAAGATAAACAGTATCTCCAACATTTCCACTTATCGGTGTTACATTAGATATATAAAGTTCATCGGCCTCTACAAAAATAAAACCAACATCCTCTTTATCATCAATATAAAAATCATTGCTTTTTAATTCAGTGCCATCACTAAGTTCTATAATAAAGCCCGGTTGATCTAATAAGTGTGCAGCAGTTGCAATAATATTGTCAGCAATAAACACACCAGCACCATATCCATAATCACCACATATTAATACTGAAGCATCTATCATTCTTTTTATTTTACGCACTTCATCATAAGCAGTGGCCTGTCCTTTAATTTTGGTTTTTGTTTGAAGTAACCCCACTGCAAGCATAAAAACAATCAGAGCAACTAAAATCCGTCTAAACATTTCCTCTCCTATTAATCATCACTTGTGTCTTTTAATCTCCGCAAAATAAATTTACGAGAATTACTTGGTGTTTGATAATGTAAACTTGTATAACCAGTCGGAATTTTCACAACAATTGTACGCCCTTCACCACAAGCCCAAATACAATTTGCCGCCGTTGCAGTTGTAGCAAGACCAAAATAATGACAACCAGTTATAGATGTAATAGCATAACTTTTACCTGCTGTTACAGTCACTGTTGCATTGGTATCCTTAGAACCCGCAACCACAACTTGTCCTGATTCAAGCACCGGATCACTTAAATCAGGATGCGGTGGGACACGATTTCCGTGATTATCACTTAAATAATGCTCGCCCATTATATCTCCTTTATTATATTCTCTACACCATTTTAACAGCCTGATTCCAGGCCAATCATCTTTAATACCCACTGCCTTCTTGAATTATGGACATTTTTATTGGTTTGTTTTTAGTTATAAACTGACGAGTTGAAATTGTAGCTTTAGAACAATCAATTGTCACTCCACCAGCAGGTAACGGACATATATCTGCCACAGCAACACCGTCTGCCCAAAAAACACCAGCTTGTCTTGGTAATATTGTGATCTTTTTAAGGTTATCCTCTAAAGTTATCCCCATATCTTCTAATGTTTGGCTTACAGTATCACTTACTTCTATATCATCAGGGCCAGCTAAAAGATCACATTGAACTGCTGGGTCAATCCGTTGTCCTGTGTTATTACTTACATATACATCCATATTATTTACTCCGCCCCCAATTCATCTTCCCGAACTTTTTCAATATTTTTAATCACCGCTTTTGGAATCAATGTTCGACCAACTTCTAACTTCGTATCTTCAGTCCCATTCACAGAAAACGCTAATCGGACACAATTATCATCTTGGTTTAAAAACCAACCTACCGTTTTACAAAGCGGCAATTGTTCAATTTCGGCCACTTCAATAGGTTTCCAAGTAGAATCATCTTCAATATCCCACCAATAAATAACAACCAAATCACCCCGTTCAATCTTGTCCATCTTCTTTTTCGGCAACTCCATCCATAACTTGATCTAACAACGTATGACATTCAGCACAATATCTATCGGGCAGTTCGTAAACTTGATTATCCCCCATTAAAGTTGCAGTAAGTTCTACATTAAGTTCCCATCCACAAAGCAAACAACGTAATTTTAGATTGGTTGTTTTAATTTTCATTCTTCCCCCAACTCCTCTTCAATCTTTTCCCGCCCAATATGTGATAAAGGACAGTTTTTTAGAACCCATTCTAAAGACGCTCGCCAACTTTCTTTTCGCTGTTCTTTTATAAATAAAACAGAATGTGCTAAATTTGGTGGAGAAATGTTAGGCATGGTTTTTGTATTCCATTTCTCAAACTCTTTCACTCTATTAACCCCCCATCTTCCAACTTCTGCCTCAAATCCGCCAATTCCTCCCTCAACAATACAACCTGAGCCTTCACTCCATCCCTCTCACGCCGAGTAGCCTCAAGATCGAACAGCAAATATCGGGTAACAAAGTGAAATTGCTCATTATCCTGAGTTAATTGTTTAATTTGTTTCTGAAGTGCGGCTTTAGTTTGAACCATTGTCTAATTTTCTTCCCCAAAATTGACCACCTTAACTACCCAAACGGGAAAGCTCCTTGAGCTTTTATCATTAAGGTGGAACCTTTATACCAGTCCAATAAAAAAGGGAACCAGACTTTAATCCAGTTCCCTTAATAATTAGAAATTGCTAAACCTCTCTATAAATAGGCGGTATGTCAGATTTCAGTCCACTTTTTTTACCTTTTAAGAGTAAATTCTCAAGAAAAATCTACAAAATTTTTTATATTTTTTGGGTGTTTGTAATAATTTTGCTGATTATAATGATTTTAATAGTTATAACATTCTGTTTGTAACGATTATAATGGTTATAAAGTCTTGGGACTCGGAAAATTGGGAAATTTGGTGTGTTTCTGGGTTCTGAAACACCGTTTCCGGCAAGTCGGAACGCCCGATAACAAGGGTATCACCCGCCCCGTCCTATAAAAGTGGGACTCTATACCTTTTAATTGGGCTTTTATCAACTTATTACGTTGAATGAAACATAACACTTCATATAGGACAATTGTGTTGTAAGTTCTTATGTATTAAATACTTACAATCACACGTCTTATAATATCAGGATAAATAAAGAATAAGATTGATCCAGCTGGGCCAAGTCTCACAGACTATAAACTCTCCTTATGTTTATATAAATAAACGTGAATGTTGATTTTTTTCAACATTTGCTACTACACCCCATAGTAGTTAGCAAGTGGGCAGACTTTGGGCCTAACTATGTCCGGGGTTGACCACACTATTGTCACTGTAGTTTGCCCAGCATAAGTTCTTGTTATTATTATACTTATATTCTTTTTTCTTTCTTTGGGCTAACTAAAAAGAAAAAAAGAAAAGAGTATATTATATACCCTGATAGGTTGTATGTGATAGATCAATAAGAGAGTGCATATATAAGATAAAAAATATACCTATATATAAGAGAGTTTTTAAAAAAGTCGTTTTAGTCTGCCCATCTTGACAAAATCTGTCTCAAGTCCTTTCCTGATAAGTAGTTACGGTGGGCTAACTTGAGTGACATTAGTTTGACCAAGTTAGGACATAGTCTGGACAGAGAAACATAAGTCTTTATATAGCAATAAGTTATAATCAATGTCACTTTGGACACTATAAATGTTGATATAACATAGGTTTACAACAGTTTTTGAAAATGGTGAAAGTTACCGCTATAATCGTTATAACCCGAATTAACGATTGTAATGATTGTAAGGTTTTATAGAATTTTTCTCTTGATTTTTCTTGGCCGATAAACGATAATACAATTAGCCGGGCGAACATTTCAAGTCTTTTGTGCTAATTACTTGATCTGTTACCTCTGCCCGGCTATTTTTCTCCTGATATTTTCTGTCCGATAAAACTATTTTCATAATTCTTTGCTTTTTCCGGGATTTCTTTTGCATTACTTTTTTTAATGTGTTATAATTTATAGTGAGGTAACAGACATGGAAAAGATAGTTAGCACAATAGCAGCATTTTTCTTACCTTTAGCGTTTTTGCTTGCCGGATATTTTCTAAACCGATCAAGCAAACATCTTGCCAAATGGCGTCCACGAAAACTCAATCAGTATTTTGTACGAATTCCGGGAACAGGATATGAAATCAATCTGTGATTATATCAAATTGGAATATGAAGTTGTTGTGTTGTTTGTGTTAGTGTATTTATCTTTGTTATAGAGGGTTTTATGAAAACACAA
>CP070724.1:369745-387362 GCA_020350825.1 Thermoplasmatales archaeon
CTCCTCTATAACGAAAACGAAGTTTAGATGAAGGTAAATCTTTCATTACTTCTCCTTTCAAAAGTGGGTATAATGTAGATTGTTTGTTCTTGATATTCCAAATTCCCATACCAGATATAAACGGTACAGTCTCCTTGATCTCTTTAAAAACTTGTTGACAATTCTTATAATCAAAACCTTTAGCACCCATCTTTTTTGCTAAATTACAAACTATCTTCCAATCAGATTTTGTACTATCTGGCCCCTTAACAGCCTTTTTAATTTTTTGAATTCTACGCTCTAATGAAGTAATGGAGCCATCATCTTCAGTAAAAGCACGAGCAGGTAAGACAACATCTGCCTTATTCATGATTTTGCTGGGGTAAATATCTTGAATCACTAAAAATTCGATTTTTCTAAGTTTTTCTTCAGGAATAGCTTCTGTGAGATATAAAGCTTTCAATTTGCTATTCAACAACTCGCTGTATCTCTTACCTTTTTCTTTGGGTAACTTTATTCCCCAGACTTTTTCAAATTCTTTAACATTCTTTGGGTTAGAAATCAATGCATAACCTGGTAAGAATTGAGATATAGCACCCATGTCACAAATTCCCTGATCATTTCCTCCTCCATAAAAAGGTACAAATCCATCTGGATTTCCAGATAAGATAAGAATATTCATTATTGCATTCATTAGTTTCTCAGGAGATGAGCAAAAGAGAGCATCCGAGTCTGCTATTATGCATCCTTTTGAAGATTTGATAATGTCAGAGAGCTCTTTGATCTCCTTAGAAAAGTCTTTCCCAAATTTACCAACATTCAAATTTTTCACAGATTTAACAAATGCGTCATAGTTACCATAGCTTTTTTTTACGATAGTAGGATTAGAAGAATAGAGAGCATGAAGAATACTGTTAAACAAATTCATTGTTTCTGAAGCTCCATGCTTAAAATAAATATCAATCATCCGAGGGATCTCACTCTTCGCTGAATCTATAAGTATTATCTTTGCTCCTTTTTTCTTAGCTCGATATATACTTGGATTAAGTGCAGAAGAAGGATTAAAGATTCTTCTTCCAAGGATAATAATCCATTCTGAGTTTTCGATGTTTTCCATCTTACCCTTGGTTGAGTTTGTGGTATTGCTCTCCATTACACTTTTCATAACAGGTTCAATAAAATCACTTGTTGTTGAATCAATATTATTTGTTTGTAAAATTACTCTAGCAAACTTTTGTAATAAATAAGCAGATTCGTTTGTCAGAAATGGTGAAGCAACTACTCCTATATCTTTTCCATTATAGGATTTCAGTTTTTCAGCTGTATATGTGATTGCTTCATCCCAGCTTACTGGAATCAGCTTTCCGTTTTTCCGTATCATCGGTTGTTTTAACCTGTCGATACCATTAAACAATTGAGGCAAACAGAATCTGCCTCTAGAACAAACCTGGCCTTTTGTAGGTCCATTTCTCTTTGGGATAGCAGCCATAATCCGGTCCCATTTAGATTCTAAACCGAAGTTACATCCTACACTACAAAGCATACAAACAGAATCAGTACAACTATCGGCATCTCCATACCATTTACTCCCGCGCGCAGATAATGCACCTGTAGGACAGACATCTATACATGCTCCACAAAATCCGCAATTTGATTCAATATGAGGCTTATTATAAGCAGTACCTACCTTTGTTCTATGACTTCTCTGAGTAAATGCAAGAGTCCCTCTACCTCTAATATCTTGGCAAACACGGACACATCTACCACATAGGATACATAAATTATAATCTCTATCAAAGAAAGGATCTTCTCTTTCAAGTGGCAGGTTCTTATATTCAAAGGGTAATCTTAAATCTTCTAAGCCTAAATAATCAGCAATCTCTCTAACCTCACAGATCTCCTTATTTGGGCAGAATCTACATCCTGTAACTCTACCTGCCTTCGTTGGCCCAAAATGACACTCTTCACATGCTTCTCTATCTTTACAAACAATACAAGTATTTGGATGTTCGGAAAGGAGCATCTCCAATACAGTTCTTCGCAATTTTTGCAATTCATTATCCTCAGTAGTAATCACCATGCCCTCTTTCACAAGGGTGTTACAGGATGTTGGATATCCTCGCATTTTCTCTATTTTCACAATACAAAGTCTACATGCCCCAAATGGTTGCAATTCAGAGTGAGTACACAATGACGGAATGTAGATCCCTGAATCTAGAGCAGTTTCTAGAACAGTTTTTCCCTCTTTGAATGGGATCTTTTTACCATTAATGGTTATCATTTACTCCCTCCTGAAATCTTAAAAACAGCTTTTCCTTCAACAGGGCAAATCTGATAGCAAATCCCGCATTTGATGCACTTATTCTTGTCAATAATATGGACTTTTTTTGCCGCTCCGCTAATTGCCTCCACTGGGCAGTTCTTTTTACATAACCCACATCCGATACACTTCTTTGCATCAATGTCAAACGCAATTAATTCTTTACAAACCAACGCAGGGCATCTTTTATTTTTAATATGCTCTTCGTATTCATTTTTAAAATATCTTAATGTAGAAATTACAGGATTCGGTGCAGTCTGACCTAAACCACATAAAGAGGCGTTTTTTACAGTGGGAGCAAGGTCTTCAAGAAGTTCTAAGTCGCTTTTCTCCCCATTGCCAGTTTTAATTTTTTCCAATATCTCCAACATTCGTTTTGTACCAACACGGCATGGAGTACATTTACCACATGATTCCTCCTGAGTGAAAGTCAAAAAGTAATGAGCAATGTCTACCATACAGGTTTCATTATCCAATACTATTAAACCTCCTGAACCCATGGTAGCTCCTGCAGAAGTTAATGACTCGTAATCTATACCTAAATCTACTTTTGAAGCAGGAATGCATCCACCTGAAGGTCCACCAGTCTGAACAGCTTTAAATTTCTTGTCATTAAGAATGCCTCCGCCAACTTCATGAACAATTTCCTTAATCATTGTACCTAATGGTACTTCGATTAGCCCCGTACGTTTTACTTTACCAACAAGTGAAAAGGTTTTTGTTCCTTTCGAAGTTTCAGATCCAAAGTCTGAATACCATTTCCAACCCTCTCTGATAATTGTTGCTATCGTCCCAAGAGTTTCAACGTTGTTAATAACAGTGGGTTTACCCCAAATCCCTGAAGTTGCAGGGAAAGGCGGTCTAGTTCTTGGCATACCTCTCTGTCCCATAAGCGAAGCAAGTAGTGCTGTTTCCTCACCGCAGACAAAAGCTCCAGCTCCCTCTTTGATCTCTATATCAAACGAAAAATCAGTACCTAGTATCTTTTCTCCTAATAGATTGTAATCAAGCATTTGCTGTATTGCTATTCTAAGGCGTTCAATTGCTAATGGATACTCCTCTCTAATGTAGATATAACCATGAGGTGCACCAATAGTATATGAAGCAATCAACATGCCTTCTAGTACCGCATGTGGATCTCCTTCAAGGAGACTTCGATTCATGAATGCTCCGGGATCACCTTCATCAGCATTACAAACTATGTATTTTGGTTCACCTTTAGCATTACGGCTAAACTCCCATTTTAAAGCAGTAGGGAAACCAGCTCCTCCTCGACCTCTAATACCTGATTTTTTAATAATTTCAATAACTTCCTCAGGTTTCATTTTAAGAGCTTTATTTATACCTACATAACCGCCCTTTGCAATATAATGATCAATATCAGTTGGATTAATTATTCCACAATTTCTTAGGACAATTCTGACCTGAGGTTTCAACATAGGATGGTCATATATGCTAGGTATTGAATTATAGGCTTTTTCTCCTATTACTCCAAGTGCTAAATCCCCTCTTAAATTATTTTTCTTAAGAATATCTTCTAGCAATTTTGGAATAATTTTAGGATCTAAATTTGCATAGCAGATTGGTGGTTTCCCATCTTTTTGAATATAAACAAGTGGTTCAAAACAGCAGAGACCTATACAACCAACTTCTAAAATATCTGCGATCAAATTATTTTCCTTTAGATATTTGCGAATAGCCTCGGTAACTGCATCACAACCAGCAGCACGACCACAAGATGCAGCCCCAACATAAATTACAATACCTTTTTTTTTCTGTAATTTATCCCATTTTTCTGAGGCGATAATTCTCTGATCGTTGAAATTCATTGATTATTTTCCCCCGTCATTTTTGTATTTATTGAGAATCTGTTTTACTTTTGTTGATGAGGTTTTGCCATATATGTCCTTATCTACAACCATCACAGGTGCAAGCGCACAACAACCCATGCAAGCAACGCGTTCAAGGCTAAATTGTGAATCTTTGGTTTTTTCTCCATGTTTGATATCTAGTTGCCTCTCAACAGTTCCCATTAGATCATGCCCGCCTCGGACATGGCAGGCAGTTCCTAAGCAAACTTTAACTTGATGTTTTCCAGGTTTGTTAAATTTGAACTGTGAATAGAATGTTGCCACACCGTAGATTTCATTCTCTGATAGTTTAAGTTCATTAGCTATATCAGAAATTGCTACCTCAGAAAGATAACCAAATTTGCTTTGAACATGTTGCAATATGGAAATCAAAGCGCCTTTTTTATCTTTAAATGGTCCAACGATTTTTTCAATCTCAGATTTCGTTTTTATCACCTGTCCCCATTATCATCTTTTCAACGAATGATAAATTAACCTGCTTGTACTTTTTAAGATACTAGTAGTGCTTTTATTTCCATTAGTTTAAGGCTCTTGGATAATAATTTCTTTTCAAGTGTTAGATGTATATTGATATTTAATAGTTCGACTGAAGCAAGAAATAACAATTTTATTTAAAACTTTATGTATAATATCAAAATAAGGGAAAAAAAGAAATCTGCTTATGTCTGTTTCTCATAGACAGAATAAATAAACTAAACTAATCTTTATCGAAATCCCAACATTTTTCACCTATGTTCAATACAACTTGTACGATTGCCGATATTATACTTCTCCAAATTTACAATATAAGTCAGCACCATTGCATTGAAGAAACCAAATATGAAAGATTCCTTAAATTTTTAAAAGAATTTATCAGAAATTCCATTTCGGTTAGATTCTCCAAAAATATGTTTTTTTTAAACTTGTATTCGATGGAATGACAATAGTTCCGATAAACAAAGCAATTACTTTTACATCTATCCCTTTTCTAAATGTACTCTTTTCCATCTTTTTTGTCTCCCCCAAATTAGATTTTTTAAATCTAAATATTATGGCTTGAATTAAATCTTATCCCTGAATAAATATTGCAACATCTGTAACAAAAGTTTAGTGGGCTGATTTTATCTCCACTCTATGGGATTAAAAAGAAAAGTAGATCAGATTAAAAAACAACAACTAGGAATTGATATTTTAAAAAACCAGTTTAAAAATAAGACAGAAATTGACAGTTTTGTTATGGATACTCTGGGAATAATTGCAAAAGAAATGATACAAAACCAAGGAGTTGAATCGATAAAAGAGATTTTCCGTAAATATACTGTTCCATTAGCTGGAGATTAATACTTTTAGCAATTAATCTCATTAGATGTTCTCTATTTCAAGATGCAAATTTAAAAGGAATGACTATTTTGTTTACCATTTACTTAGGAGGAAAATTTACCTCCTTTTTTTACTATTTTTATTAAAATTTTCTATTCCAAAATAACAGGATGTATACCCTGATTGTAAAACAGATTCACTAATATTTTCGACTGATTTTACTTCATCACTTGATATTAACATTGGTGAAAATCCTGATTGCATGGAAAATTCAATATTAGGTTCAACCTTTATTGTTTCCCTGCCAGAATAAATAAATGGAGAAACACCTGATTGTCTGACAGGTTCACCACAAACTTCTTCAATGAGTGATTTTCATTTTTGTAACCGTTTTTCCTTAATTTTTTGTTCGACATCTGTTTTATTAATATTTGCCCTTTCCTTAAGTAGTTGCTCCCAACTAACTTTTATTTCATCCTTCTGCTTTTGCATTTCTTCATTTTCCTTTTCATTATTCTCTTTATCCATCAATACAGCTTTTTCTTTTTCAACTAAATCAAAAAATAATTTATCAAGGTTTAACCACATTGCCTCTGCATGCTTGTCAAAATCTTTTTTATCGTCACTTAGCGTCTCTTCGCGGTTTTCGAGGTTTTTCTGCCAATTTATCATATTATTTTGACAGTTTTCAAAAATGTTTTGTTGCTCTTCCTTCTCCTTATTTAAATTATTGATTTTCATTAAAAGGTTCCATATCCGATTGTTTAGATTTTCAATTTCTTCCTTTTTAGAATTTTTAAGCTGAGATATTTCGGTTTGGTAATCTGATATTAGATCATCTTTTTCTAAAATTTCATTATTTAGAACTACAATTACTAATTCCAATGTTTTAATTTTATCATTAAGAGAAGTAACCTCCTTTTTTTCCACATAATCCTCATCTATATATATCTTCCATTCCTCATCGTTTTCTTCAATTGCTTGTTCTATCTCTTCGGGTATTCTTTCGTCAACTTCAGATCTCAGTATCTCCTGAAATCTATCCAAAATTTTCTCCAAAACCTTCCTTTCTTCAGTTTCCAAATCCTTAGCCTTAAGGAAATTTTTAAAATCTCCCACTATCGATCTTATCTTTCCTTCTACACTGCCAGAATATGGTTCTTCTTTTTGTGTCTCGTTCTCTTTTATATTTTTACTTTCTCTATAGCTCTCTTCCATTTCTTTGATTTTTCTCTCTTCCTCTTCTTTGCAAACTCGCATGATGGTATCTATGGCAAATCCTAATTTTTCTCTTATTGCCCTGTAACTATGACCTTCCGCTCTTAATTGAATTATAGCCTTTATCTCTCCCTTATTTAACATATGACAATAAAGACTGCTTACCCATATTTCTAGTTTTCTATCGAACTATTCCTTTTTTTTAGTATTCCATCCTATATTTAACATAAATATATCCTGATTCTATACTTTTTTTTGTCATTATTTTATTCTTGTTTTATCCTATTTTAGGACAGGATATTGGGATATAATATTCATACATCAAAACGTGTTAAGGGCTCCATGCGGGGAAACGGGAGTATATAAGGGGTAATCACACATACGTCCAACATGTACAATACAAGTATAAAAGAGAATGAAAAGTGTTGAGGACCTGTTCTTATTACAACATTGATCTAACGGCGGTCATATCCTGATTTATCTTTTTGATTCTTCCATTTTCTGAGCCAGATGATAATAGGTATGAAATGATAGAAATAGGTACACTATTGGATCTAACTCTCATATTAATCTCTTGTCCTCCTATCTGACTTCATCACGCTTACTAATCATATCCTGTGGATCTGATCTAATCTTCGTTTAATAAATTCTAACGAAACAAACTGTTGAGCAATAGAAAACATCATTGGCGGTGAGAGGTAAGTATTTTTCACAGTCAATAGTTATATGTTCTTCATATGTTTCTAATTATTTGACTATCTGTATTTAAGATATTTTTTAATAGATTATGATAGAGGTAAAAATTTACGATGGTTTTAGAACTAGAGCACGACCAGAGCGCCCATCAATTTTAATTATTAGAGGTTTTAAAAGTCTTATATGTTTTACATATTTGAGTTGTTTTTGGGATTTTTGTTTGTTTAACCAATTCCAGTCTATAATACTTTCTTTTGGATTAAGTGTTGTATTGATATATCCTATACCACGTGATATAATATTTTGAAAGAAATGGGTTCCTTGTGTAGGTTTGATATTAAAATCTTCTAATGCAGTCTCTACCATTACTTTTACATTAGAAATTTCACTCCATAGAACCGGCATTCCTAACCATCGATCCTGTGTTCCCCAACGACCTGGTCCAATCATAAGGTAAGGTGTATCTTTTAATGTTTGATTTATTGTTCCTATTTCTTCAGCGATTTTTATTGTTTTTGCTGGGTCGAAAGTTTTTGGAGGAACATAAACAATGTCTTTTATTGAATTTATAACACCGTTTCCAAGTGCTTTTTTGGAATGGATTAATATTTTTTCTTTTTTGATGTTATCTTCATCCCATGTTATATGAGCATGTTCCTGAGAAAGTATCAGAGGTCTTATTTGAATTATTGCAAAAGTGGGTGGTTTTTTATTTTTAGCATTGAAATTTACTACAAATTCTATTTCTACTGGACACCCCATGCTCTTCTCCCCGGCTTCAAGAAAATCTCTAAGGATCGATGCCAGTGGAAAAACATCATATTTTAGTATACCTGCAAAAGTAATTAAATGCGGCCCTTGCTTTGAAAAACCATCTCTTATCATTCCGTCGTTTTTATCATATGTACTTGTTATTAATTCTAAAGTTCCATCATCAATAATATTTGAGATGTTTATTTTTTCTATCGATTCATCTTTTTCTGAAAATTTAATATTTTGGTTATTTGTGTTAAGTACATATAACTCACGTTGGCTATTCTGAAGTGTTAACTCTGGTGTTGAAAAATCAGGTATTATCTCCGGATGATACGGTGAGAATCTTAGTACTTTTTCACCACCTACCACAGAATAACCGAGTCCTACTGCTATACTTACTGTTCCTTCTTCTCTTTTTTGATGAGATATGGGATAATAATTATAGGATTGGCCAACTCCAGATAATGTTGGATAGAATCTTCCATTGTGATCATATCCTATCAATTCTTGGATTATTACAGCCATTTTTTCCTCGTCTATTTTTGCTGAGGTTGATTCAATGTAAACTTTAGCGTCTTTGTAAAACACTGATGCGTAAACTAGTTTTATTGCGTTGCAGAGTTGTTCAAGCCGTATTTTATTATCTTTATTGTTGTTTGGTAACATATATGTGGAATACATTCCTGCAAAGGGGTAATTCTGTGAATCTTCTAGCAAACTAGACGATCGGATTGCGAGTGGTTTTTTGAAATGTTTTAAAATTGTAGCTAATTTTTGTTTTAAATTATCCGATAGTTTGCCTTTTAAGAATTCTTTTGCTATCTCATTGTCTGGTATGTCCTTGTTGTAGTTTATGAATTTATTGAGCTTGTTTTCAATAATGAATTTGTCAAATTCATTCGTACCAATTGCAACAGTACTTGGAACAGTTATTTTTATATCTGGATATTTTTCATCGAAATTAAATCGGGCTAGTAGAGTTCTAATAAATGCAATACCACGGCCTTTACCACCGTGAGAATCTCCACCTATTTTTGTATAAGATGATTCGAATTCGAATTTTTGCTGATTAAAATCAGTCATGACACCTAGTTGTCGTTCTCGGCGGCTTTCATTGAATACATTAATGAGATATTTCCTCATTTCATTAAGTGTTGTGAAGTCTGATACTTTTTGTGGGCGAAGTTTTCTGGCAAGTTCAAATTCACATCGAGCCATGAGCCAGTTTGAAAAATCATTTCTATTTGCATGAAATTTAATTGACTCGAGTGGTATTTTCTGAAGCGTTTTTTCAAATTCTTTCAAGTTTGAAGCATGTGCTATTTCAACAATCAACCTATGATGTGTTGCATCTGTTTCCACTTTTTTATGTTCTTTTTTCGGGAGGAAAAAAATGAAATCTCCAAAGCCTAGATGTTTTAGGAGAAAATGGCCAAAATCCTGTAGGAGTGTTGGTGAGTTTTTATGTAGGAAAAAAGCACCTAGTTCTTCCGCTCTTTTTCGATTTTTTGGATTTGTTGATTGTAACATTGTTGGAACATAATGGTTATCGTTTTTTACATGTTGAATGAAAGCAAGACCTGCTTTAGGATCAAGATGTCCTTTTCGTATAAATTTAACATCAGATATAACACCTAAAATATTGTTTTTATATTCCTTATATAGTTTTATTCCATTCTCATAATTATCAATTAAAAGGATCTTTGGCCTAGCTCTCCTACGAAGTAATCTTTGCATTTCATTAAGATCCTCAGAAATTGATCTTTGTGTCTGTTGAACAATTTCACTATAAATCACTGGGAGAAGTATTGAGTAATCACGGATTGAATCTTCAAGAACGATTATTACTTGAACATTACCATTAACTGTATCATATTTTACATTGATTTTATCCTCGATATATTTTACAATTGCCATGAAAAGACTTGTGTCACCATACCAGAAAAAAGCCTTATCAATACCTTTTTCACTGATACGGTCCTGGCAAACATGTAAATCTGCTGTGTCGGTTGCCAAAATAATTACTGGCAGATCAGGGCATTCTTTCTTTATTTTTCTACCAAATTCAAAGGGATCCATACCGATGTTTTTTGACATTGTTATAACAAGATCATAATTCTGTGTTTTTACCTTTGAAATTGCTTCTTTACTAGATGGTACATGTGTGACTCTTGGAGGGGAGCTAAGGAGGAGATGCCTGTATTCACCTATGACCATTTCAGAGATAAGACCTTCTTCTTCAACAATAAAAGCATCATAAAAACTTGATACGAGAAGAATTTCTCTCACTTTAAATGGCATAAGATTATGGAATGTCTGTATGGTAATACCATAGTCTTCTTTATTTGTTTTTTTTATATGTGAAATATCTAAACAAGAGTCATTCTGTTTCATAACCTTCATTTTTTTGAATGATTAAGTATAATAAGAATCTTTTTAATGAAAATGAAAATAATAAAGGAAATATGAGAATTTATTATAATTCCTTTAAACGACTCCGTGGTCAAGCATTGCATCAGCAACTTTTACGAAACCCGCAATATTTGCACCACTTACATAATTGATGAAATCTCCTTCTTTGCCGTATTTAACACAAGATTGGTGAATGTTTTGCATGATCCACTGCAGTTTCTTATCTACTTCTTCTCTAGTCCAAGAAAGTCTTTGGCTGTTCTGTGTCATTTCTAAAGCACTAGTTGCTACACCACCAGCATTTGCAGCTTTACCTGGACCATATAAGATCTTAGCGTCTAAGAATGTTTCTACTCCGTCTGCTTCAGTTGGCATGTTTGCACCTTCAGCTACACCCATAACACCATTGTCTATCAGTTTCTGTGCCTCTTTTTTATTTATTTCATTTTGTGTAGCAGATGGAAACGCCAAATCACATTCAATTTCCCATGGGCGTTTATCAGGATAATAATCAACGTTGTATTCTTCTGCATATTCTTTGATACGTCCACGCTTAATGTTTTTGAGATCCATGACATATGCTAGTTTCTTATCATCGATACCCTCTGGATCATAAATCATACCTGAAGAATCGGATAAAGTTACAACTTTTGCACCGTATTGATTTAATTTTTCTGTAGTATATTGTGCGACATTTCCTGACCCAGATACCGTACAAATCTTATCTTTAAAAGATTCTTTTCTAGTTTTAAGCATCTCCTCAGCAAAATAGACACATCCATATCCTGTTGCCTCTGGTCGGATAAGGCTTCCTCCCCAGTTAAGAGATTTTCCTGTAAGTATTCCTGTGAACTCGTTGGCTAATCTTTTATATTGACCGAATAAATATCCAATCTCACGACCGCCAACCCCAATGTCTCCAGCAGGGACATCCGTATCTGGGCCAATATGTTTAAAGAGTTCAGTCATAAAGCTCTGACAGAATTTCATGACCTCCGTGTCTGTTTTTCCTTTAGGATCAAAATTAGAACCGCCCTTTCCACCACCTATTGGAAGGCTAGTTAAGCTATTTTTAAACACTTGTTCAAACGCTAAAAACTTTAAAATACTTAGATTAACGCTCGGGTGAAGACGGAGACCTCCTTTGTAAGGTCCTATTGCGCTATTCATTTGAACACGATATCCTCTATTTATTTGGATTTCTCCGTTATCGTCAAGCCATGGAACCCGAAACATAATCACTCTTTCTGGCTCGGCAATTCTCTCCAATATCTTAGCTTTCTTATACTTAGGATTTTTCTCAATAAAAGGCATTAAACTTTCAACAACTTCTTGTACTGCCTGATGGAACTCTTTTTCACCTGGATTTTTTCTAATAATTTCATCCATGAATACTTCAACATTTTTATCCATAATATTCCCCCCAATCTTGGGTGGTCACCGTATCAATAACTCCTATTAAAACTTTATTGTATCAATACAAAAGATGTCCACAATGCCATTTAAATGAAAAGAAGTTTAAAAATATTTTTTTAGATTAACTTTTAATAACCATAACGTATACGGTATGCTCAGTTTTAATACCTATTTTTAGGTGATAGGGGTATGGAAATGAAAGTTGAAATTAAAACTAAGGATAGTATATTAAATGTTGATGAAGATAATATACTAAATATCGCCAAAAATGAGAATGTTCTTTTTGTTAGATTACAATTTGTAGATATCCTCGGTATGCCCAAAAACATTGTCTTACCATCAAGCAGATTGGAGGAAGCAGTTGATGAAGGTATACCATTTGATGCATCATCTATAGCAGGATATGCAACAATTGAAGAATCAGATAAGATTGCTAAGCCGGATCCCGGAAGCTTTGTTATTCTTCCTGAAGGTATAGAAAAAAGAAAAACAGCAAAATTAAATTGTGATATTTATGAGCCAAATGGAAAACGGTTTATTGGAGATACAAAATATGTTTTAGAAAAAATTATGAACAAGGCCAAAAAATTGGGTTATATTTACAACACTGGACCTGAATGTGAATTCTTTTTGTTTAAGAGGGATGGAGAAAGTACGACATTGACTCCAAATGATGCTGCAGGCTATTTTGATTTATCACATCGTGATCTGGCAGAAGGAGTTCGAGCTGATATCTCTCTTGCTTTAGAGGAGTTAGGGATAAAAACATATACTTCTCATCATGAGGTATCGGATGGTCAACATGAAATAAACTTTAGGTATTCAGATGCACTTACAACTGCAGACCGCGTTATTACTTTAAAGTATATTACAAAAGTGATTGGTACTAAACACGATTTACATGCATCGTTTATGCCCAAACCAATATATGGTTTGAATGGGTCGGGAATGCATACACATCAGTCACTTTTTACTTTAGATGGAGAAAACGCCTTTTATGACCAAAAAGATAAAAATCAATTAAGTAATGTGGCGCTCTCTTTCATTGCTGGACTGTTAAAATACATTAAGGAAATGTGCGCGATACTAAATCCCACAGTGAATTCATATAAGAGGCTTGTTCCAGGATTTGAGGCACCGACATATATTTCGTGGGCTAATAGAAATCGAAGCGCATTAATCCGTATTCCTTCTCGAAGAGAAAACGCTACTCGATGTGAGCTAAGAAATCCTGATCTTTCTGGTAATCCATATCTTCAGTTTGCTGTTATGCTCAGAGCAGGAATAAAAGGTATCGAAGAAAAGCTTGAACCGCCGACCCCGATTGAAAAAAATATCTATTCATTATCTGAACTAGAACGTGAAAAACATGGTATCGAACATTTACCTGAAAGTCTCGGACATGCACTTTCCTTTATGAATGAAAGCGAATTATTAAAAGAACTGTTGGGTGAACATATTTTCTATAACTTTTTACATGTGAAACATCAGGAATGGGAAGAATACCGTACTCGGATTACAAAATGGGAAATTGATAAATATCTTCCAGTTTTATAATTTTAAACCGCTTTCATATTTAATGTTTCCCCTTGTCATCGTTAAATAAATATTATAAATTAGTTGTTGCATTCTGTTTTGAGGTCTTTTGCTATGACATTTGAAATGCAAATTGTGAGTAATACACCTTTGATCGGTGATGAAGATTTAGGAAGTGTAGCAAAGAAATTTTTTGAACAAATTGGATATCTTTCAAAGGGATCAGATCCTACGATTCCTTACAAGATTTTTTCAGATTTCTTCTTGAAACATCCAACAAAAGCATGGTTTGTAGATGAAATTGCAGCTGAGCTTAAAACGTCCCGGCCAACAGTATATAGACATCTTAATAAACTTAAAGGATATGATATTCTTGAAGAAGTTCAGGTTTTTGATGATGAAACAAAACAAAATAAAAAAGCCTATCGAATGAGATATGGGAACCTTCAAAAAGCATGGAATTTTGTTGAGGCTCATGTTAAAGTGGCAGTTGAAAATTATGGTAAAACTGTGGAGCATCTGCAAAAACTATTAGAACAACAGAGGAAGGGATCAGATGAGTAAAAAAGAAGAAGTGAAACTAACAGAAGGTTCTAGATATAGAATAATTTCTATAGGTGGAAGAGATATTGCCCTTGAAACTGAAGGAGTGTTTAAAGGATTCGCTACATTAGGCATCGATGAAGCTGGATTGCTAATGGAGCTGGCGAAGAAGCATGGAGACTTGCAGGGAAAAACGAGAATTGTACCATTACATGCAGTACTTGCAATTGACATTTTAGATGCAAAAGAGCATGATAAAAAGGATGATACTAAGGATACCAATCATTACTATGGATAATAAGGATAATACATATTTTTATTAAGTATGAAATTTATTAAGATTCAGGAAAAGAATTGGAGTTTTTGAAGAAGCGATAAAAAATGCAGAAAGTAATAATGATATAAAAAGAGTTATTATTGAATTCAAAGAAGAATGTGAAACAAGCGTCAATGAAATTATTTCATTACTAGAGGAAAATAGAATAAATTATTGGCTTGATTCACTTCAAACCTTGATTCACAATAAAACATTTTTAAAATCAATTTTAGCCTCGATTGGGGTTGTTGTAGGTGCAAAAATATATGGCGTTGATGTTCCATTAGTATATGGAACAATTGCCCCAGCTGTTACTGGGTCTGTAGATATATTATCCAATTATGTTAAATCTAGGTTGAAAAAATCTAATTTATTAAAAAAATCAAGCTTTACTTATTTATATCACACAAGAAAATTTACCTAATTTTCATTTAAAAAATCCTAGTCTCTATCAAAGTTCTTCCACAATTGAAACACATGATTGTGCCCAATCCGCGATTTTTAACAGTATCCTTATTTTGCCGACTAGCAAAAGGCAGACGCCATCCGCAGTTCTTACATTTAATGTGAATCATTCTTCCTCATGTTGATATTGTTCTAAACTTCCGTCATCCTTTTCTTCAAAAAGTGGTATCTGCTTTGGTTTTATGAATATAATTTTTGCATCCATTTAGTCCCCTCGCACTGATAATTCGACAATTGGAACACGCTTTAAATAATTATTGAAATAAAGAAAAACCACTTCAAAAACTATTAATCTGAATCGATGTAATATAAGGAGGGAATTTAATTTTTATTTGGTGATATGGACGGCAAAAGGAAATAAGAAAGCAAATATCAAGGCTGGTGACAATCCTTTGTATGAGAGGACAAATAATCAAGCAAGAGATATGTTCATTGATAAGTGTGTGAAGAAACTCGGATGCACAGTCAAGGATATCAAAACCAAAAACAAGATTGTGCCAATTGAAAAAATGCTGGTTTATAAAAACAGATCACTGTGCCACTGTGCCTCGAGGAGTGGGCATTTGTTCACAGTGGGAATCAGGACAATAGATAAAGGCAATGAAATACGAAAATTGTTCAACAATGATGATGTCGACAAGGCATTTGATGACCTGAAAGAGATTTGTAAGAAACTCGATGAAACAAAAACCACCCCAAAGAAATCAACAGCACGAAAAAACTCATCAGTTATAGAATTGCTTGAGGCGAAAGAGAAGAAGGCTAGAAGTTACCAGGATAGCAATGGATTTTCACTCGGGAGCATAAAAATTACCCCTGAAGTTGAAAAGTGGGTAGAGGGCAAGGGCTACAAACTACAATCTAAGAGCGTCAAGTGGTAATACTATGAAAAAGGCATTTGACGTCAATAAAAATGAGAAGTTGCAATCTGTAACTATCTGGCTGGACAGTTTTTCCGACATCGATGATTTGTATGAAATTCTGAAAATCCAGTTGAAGAAATATGGTTCGTTTTGTGTGACCTTTAACTTTTATGCAGAGGACTTAAAATGCAAAGATGGGAACAAGGATTAAAATGGCTTGGAGAAGATTTACACAGATGGTTGAGTGGGGAAAAGAATCAACATACGCCACAATCAATAGAGAACGGGACACAGAGCAAAGATAACCCAGTTTTTGTTAATAACATATATAATTATTCCAATGGGACCCAAATACCGTTACAATCCGTTAGATTTGGTTTTATCAGAACGACCGCTATAGTAGTATTTATGGTTGCAATATCTGCAATCACATGGCTGTTGATAACAAATCCACAGGCATTAGTTAATATGTGGCATCAGTTTGTTCAGTTGATGCACTCGATTTAAGAATTTTTTTTCGATAGGTAATTTCAACAGGGTTTTTTCATTTAAATAATCCTAAAAGATGTCTTAATATCGGGAGAAAATTATGGTAACTTTAAGTCCAAACCAACAAATATAGGATAACATGCAATACCACCTCCCAAAATGGTACGCCCATAGTCTATGTAACTTGTAATTAATTTATAATCTCCACTTCCACCCATTCCCCAAAAACATCCTTCCACATCATCTTCATCATAATATAGTTTGCCTCTTATAATGAGCATTTGAAATCTTTTTATCCCCTCTGGGGTAATCCATTTAACATTCCAAAAACCTCGCATCATTGGAAAAGATGTATAAGTATAAAAAAAGGTATTTTCAATGTGAAAATCTGCTTTTCCCCTAATCATCATTTCAAGCATATTTGACCTGCTTATGACGAAATTAGTATCAAATTTTCCATACCATAGGGTATGCACTTTCCCCCCTTCACCAGTTGAAATGTTTAATCCACTACAATTGCCACTGAAATTCATCCAAACTTTCCACTCTGTTGAAACATCTTTTTGCTCTAAATCGTAAACAACACTAGAAAAAACAAAATGCCATGTTCCAGGTGGAATGGTTGGACTCCATGGATAATCAAGGTAGCGAGCATCAATTGTTTCATTATCTAATTCGATAAGAGTTCTGTTTTCAAAAGTATAGTTAATCCAATTTCCAAGTTTAAAGTGAAGATATCGTAGTTTCACTCCTAATTCAAATTCATAATCATAACCAAACATCAATGGCTCCAATCCTCCCCCCATATTTTCATCATAAACACTACAACCATTTTGATATCCTCCTGAGGTAAATTTTTTTCCGATAGTCCTTACATCGTAATCGACTGATAAACTCTCAAGAATGATATCATTTGGGTTTGACACTTTGACTATATAGATTGATTCATTGCCTTGTCCATAAAAATGTACATCCTCTGATTGTTTGCTCGTTGATATTTCTTTATTATCTTCATAATTAAAATCAGAATACTGGTGGTAGCGAATATCATTGTTACTAGAGTATAAGGGAAAAGTGGATTTCTCTACTAATGGAGTGCCAGTTGATGGGATAACACTCAATCCAAGAAATAGAACTATCACTCCAACTGCTAATAATTTATTCATATCACACCTCTATGCCGTATGGTTCTTGTGCTGGACGCCAGTCAAAGTTAAACCATGGACATATAGGATTTTTATATCCAGTCCCTGGTCGGAAAATGAACATTATTACTTTCAAGCCTTTAATAGGTCTTGGGATTCGAATATTCCAATCGTCCCAAAAATTACCGTTCCATTTAATGCGAGGCAAAAATTGAAAAAAAAGTACGTACTCAAAATAGGCGTGTTTTTCATTGTTTATAAAATTGTTATTTTTTACTTCGCAGTTATCAGCA
>CP070724.1:387462-445769 GCA_020350825.1 Thermoplasmatales archaeon
ATGAAATGACACCCATTCCAATAAAGAGAAACAGTATAACAAAGGTTAATTCTTTTCTAAGAAGCATATGTTCCTCCCTTTATCTTTTACATAGGCGACATCTTATATAAATGCTACCTTTTAGCAGGGATAAACAAATATATCAGAAGTGCATTATTAATACATAGAGGGGGAAAGAATTTGAAAAGAAATAACCTCATCAAGAAAGGAGTAGCAGTTACTATCATTCTATTATTTATTGGAGTTAGTGTTCCACCGAGTATAAGTGGAAATAATAATCATTCCAGAAATGTAGAAAATATCGATTTTGATGAACATTCACATTCCGATATAACTGTTACCATTACATATCCAGAAGATGGTATTTATTGTAATAATCAGAAGATTTTTCCGTTTTTCGTGACCTTGGTAATATGTGGTGACCTTGGATTTGATGTTGAGATTGAGACATCACCTTACGTTGAAATAGATTATGTAGAATTCTATATCAATGATGTTCTTATGTTTACAGATAATTCAGAACCATTTGAATTCGGACCTTACTGTCTAAATATACCTTTCTCGAAGATAAAATCAGGGATAATTGCATATGCAACTAATGGTGACCAAGGTAGTGATGAAATTGTAATATGGAGAATATTCCGTTAAGATGTCATCTATGAAATATATGGGGGAAAGAATGTGAATAACCTCATCAAGAAGGGAGTAGTAGTTAGTGTAATACTCTTATTCATTAGTGTGAGTGTTATCCCATCAACCGGAAATACTGTAATTGAAAAACATGTTTCAACAGAAAATTTTCCATCTGATGATTCTGTAATAATGAAGTCTGGGTTATCCCTCATTACGATTAAGGTTGAAGGAGAAATAGGAGAAAATGAATGGTACGTTAGCGATGTTACGTTTACAATTACATATGAATCTGATGAGATAGCAGCAATTTATTATCGCTTTAATAGTGGAGAATGGACCGAATATACTGAATCGTTTATCGCGTCTGATGATGGAGAACATATTCTTGAATGGTATGCTGTTGATTATGAGGGAAATCAATCGGAGGTGGATGGTCCATTTGATTTCAAGATAGATCAGACAGTACCTATGGTAGACCTGACGTGGGAAAGTCCAGATAATATCCACGTAGTTTTTACAGCATTTTGCAGTGATGGGACATCCGGTATGGATTACGTAGAGTTCTATCTAAACGATGGTTTGATGTTCACCGATAACGAGGTGCCATACGAGTGGACTATCGTGTGGTCACCGTCCTTAAAAACCGCAGTATTCAAAGCCACAGCATACGACAAAGCGGGAAATTCAGATTCCGACTCTCCAACGGGTATTGGATCGTCTATGATTTTTGCAGGTATCGATGAGTTAGGTAGTCATCGAAACACTCAGAATATTGTTAAATCCACTGAAATTGTTGGAAGAGAAAAGCATGAGACTGGAGAGAAGTTGCTCCTTGACTGCTCCAGGGGAGGAGATACTAAACCAGCTTATGTTATAGTAGTTGTTAATAAGAAAATGGGAAAAAATGACTGGGCTGTCAGTGACGTTTCCTTTTCTATGATACCCGATCCTGATGGAATAGATGTAGTTTATTCTAAACTTGATGAAGAGGACTGGTTATTGTATAATGAACCCATTGTTATTTCTCAGGACGGGGCACATACTCTTTCGTGGTATATTGTTGATATAGAGGGCTACATGTCTACTCCAGAGTCCATATCTTTTAAGATTGACCAGACACCACCTGAGATAAACCTTATTAAAAATAAAGTAGGATTTAACGAAATCGAGTTTACCGCAGACGTCCGTGATGAGACAAGCGGTATTGAGAAGGTGGAGTTTTACACAGGTCGTTATCTGAATCTGGAATATACTGATTATGATTTCCCTTATGAATGGACTTGGAAAGGTTTGGGAAACGTAAAGGTTACAGTTATAGTTTATGATAACGCTGGCAATTGTAATAGCAGTTTGATTAAAAGATGGTCTACTTATAGTCAGCATATAAACAATTTATGGTTATTGGATAGGTTTCCATTATTGAATCAACTTATAATGCGACTTGTAGAGAGTTGGATATGAATGAGAAAATCCTAATAGGTAGTATCATAGCAGTTGTAATACTTATCTTGGTGTCATTTACAGGTGTAGTAGGGTATCAAACCACTAAATCTTCTACTATTGCAAAAGCATCACCGTTATTTACTGTTAGAAGTAAAAGGGCAATAGGTGAAGAAAGTAAGGATATTACTTGTGATTATATCGGCAAGGGAGAAGAAACCAGTATACATCTTTCAAGTAGGATTAAGAGAGCAGAGCAGGTTCAAAAGGTTATAGACATAATAAGTAAAATGGACGACAAGGCATTCAGGCATCTCGTTGCACAAATTATTCTTAACATGAAATACCAAGAGCAGATAACGGGTAAAGAAATATCAGATGTGTTACAGGCTCTACATCATATAAGGAGAAATCTAAATGATATGAAGTATTATGACACGAAGAATAGTCCTATAGAAACTTTAGAATATATTACATGTTTTGGGTTTCCTGCATGCATTATTAGAAGTATTATAGAGATTTTAATATGGACTTTGGCTGAAATAATTTGGTTTATTACGAGTAAACTAACTTGTGATACCCCTTGTCTAAGTGTTGCTGGTCCTACCCATTGGCCATGTTGTTAGCTTTGTAGGTTAAATCTGATTCTTCTGGGCTAAAAACCAAAAAAATATTGGGAGTAAATATTGTTTTAATCAATAACAAGCTAAACCATAGCAAATAATGTTAAATTACAATTTTGTACAAAAATATTATCAGTAATTATTAAATATAATATTAACTAATTCAGGAAGATATGAGAAATAAAGAATTCTGGTGGCCGTTTATTGGCGGAGGAATTGTAATTATTCCATCAAGCTGGTTTTTTTATGGCGAAGATATTTTCAAATTTGTATTGAGTGCTTATTTACTTATAACAGCAGTTGTTAACTTAGAAGATTTTTTAAAGAATAAGATCAAGGGTCCATTAGTTTTTATGTCGTTTTGTATTTTCACAGCATTCACGTTTTTAATAACCTTATATCAGAACGATATACTGACGATAATATTTTCATCACTAGCAATTATAATGTTTATAGCTTTGATATATACATTTTTTAATAGAGACAAATTTTATCTGATAAAACAAACGGTATAAATATGAAAATAAAAACATCGAGATGGACATTACTTGCAGCTATTATATTTACAATAAATACATTCTATTGGTATTGGATGCATCCTGATGATATTGTTGGAATTATCCTATACTTGGTTGCTGCAATTATATTCTATATAGCAACTATAGGTAATTGGAAAAGCGGAAATTAAATACAATTACCTGCTTAGATCTAAAAGTCGGACTTTCTACAATAATAGTCAGAAACAATCCTTCTAACGCATTTTCTATTGTTTTTTTATTTAATACCAAACATTTATATTGTGTGTCGTGATTACAATTAACAAGATAGATAATATCTAGGGAGGAACAAATTATATGAAAAAGAAAATAATTACTATATTTGTAAGTATGCTGTTATGCGTTACTGTTTTTTCAGTAACAGGTGCTGTGAATGTTGAAAAGACTGTTTATATAGAACCAAAGACAGCTTCAACTGACATATTTTGGGAAGATAATTTCGATTCTTATCCTGTGGGTCCTTTGCATGGTCTAGGTGGATGGGAGGCATGGGATAATGTCCCAGCAGTAACCGCATATGTGACGGATAACCAATCCCGCAGCCCATCTAACTCGGTAGAAATTGCTTGGTTTTCAGGTGTGTCTGCAGATATAGTGCAACAATTTATTGGGGTGAGTTCAGGTAAATGGAATTTAACAACTTGGGGGTACATACCCAGTGACCTGGTAGGTAATTCGTTCTTTATCCTTCTAAACAAGTATGAACATGGTGTACCACATGTTATTCAAGATTGGTCATGCCAGATAGGTGTCAACACTACTCGCATATGGGACTTCGACAATGTAGACGATTGGTTACCGACTATAACCGACGATTGGGTTGAGTTGCGTGTTGAGATAGATTTTGAAGCAGACATACAGACGGTTTATTATAATGATGTAGTACTATTTGAGAAAAGTTGGACTGCTGGGGTTTCACCTGGCGGTCAGAAAAACCTTGCATGCATTGATCTTTATGCCGATAACGTATTTTCTTCCTCTATTTACTGGGACGATTTTGTCCTTGAGGGAGAAGTTGGTGATACTCCTGTTTTACTTTGTGAGGGCGACCTTCACTTTGGAAATGTATCAGCAGGTGCAACTGTAACTGATAGTTTTACTGTTGAAAATGTTGGTGGTGGATTACTAGATTGGGAGATTACGGATGAGCCAAGTTGGGGGACCTGGACATTTGATCCTGAGTCCGGTGACGATTTGCCACCTGGAGCTCCCGTGACGGTACAAGTAACCGTGGTTGCACCAAAAGAAAAAGCCGATTATGTGTCAACAATAACAGTAACAAATATGGAAAATCCTGATAACACCTGCACAATAGATGTTTCAATGACAACACCGACAAACAGACCATTCAATTTCAACTATCCATTGCTTAGTTGGTTGTTTGAACGTTTTCCAAATGCGTTCCCAATACTAAGGTACATGCTGGGATTATAAAATCAAATCATCTCTTCTTTTCTTTTTGTTACAGATGTTGCAATAAAATTCTTACAGAAAGATTTAAATCTAGAAAATATATATTTACTTTACCAAATTTATAATTTGGAGGAGGTGAAAATTTTGAACAATACATTCAAACTATTAAGTATTGGCACAATTATCCTCATATTACTAGCTACTATACCAATATCAACAGCAAAAAAAACATTTGATGATATACAATTACCTATTGCCATTCGGGAAAAAGCGGAAAATTTTATTAAAGGTAATATTCAACCGCAACCACCACAACCAACACAATTGATAGTTCTAATCGTTTTGTTAATCTTAATTCTTGTGTTTAGTGGAATTATCTCATAGTTAATCAGTGGACAATTATAATCTGTTTCTCTTCTTTCCTTTTTATCTATATACTAAGTAGTAACAACCCTCTAACGCATTTTCTTTTGTTTTTTCGACTAATACCCAGCAAAAATGAGATATTCGTTTGTATATACGTTTATGACCTTTTTTGTGTATATTGCCTTGGAGCATAGGTTTTCGATGCAAACACATGGGGAAACGTGCATATCAACAGGAGTAAACCATTATTTAACAGGAGAAGAAAATTACCTTTAAATAATTTCATATTTTTTGGTTTTTCCATCTTTAAAATTTATTGTCATATTTTTCTTATTAATTTTTATTTCAGTTATAGTGTTTACTTGAATATTGGTACTAATTAATACCTTATCTCGATCTATGAGTTGACTATAACTACTTGACCTAATTTCATCATTCATTTTTACCATTTTTCCTCCTCCAAACCTACAATTTAACAACATCTATTACTTTATAAACATATCTTATAAGACATATAATACGGGTTTTAGCGTTGCTACTGCTGAAAATCAAAAAAATCCTTTAGAAACCTTGTTTTTCTCCTAAAAAGAGGGGGTAATGTACATAAAAATAGGATTAATGGTATGATTATCATATCTTTTTTATTTGTTGTTAATCATTATCACGATATTTGGGTTAAGTTTATATAGGATAATTTTTTGACATAAAAATGGGGAAAATTGCTAAAAAATTGTTATAAAATTTCTTGCTAACAAACGTCTTATGAGATGAAAATATGAAAGTCAAAAGAGTCAACGCATTTACAGAGTCAATACATGGTGGGAATCCTGCAGGGGTTGTAACAAATCCATCACAGCTAACAGAAGAACAAATGAAATTTATATCAAAAAAATTGGCTGTTTCAGAAACTGCATTTGTTTTTTCAAGTAGTAAAGCAGATTTTAAAGTAAGATTTTTTTCACCTGAAATTGAAGTTAATCTTTGTGGACACGCAACTATTGCAACATTTTTTGCCATGGCAAAAGAAGGAAAATTACCTCAAAAGAAAGAGAAAATCTCAATAACTCAAGAAACAAAAGCAGGAATATTTCCTGTGGATGTGTATTTTAAAGATAGTGCATGTGAGAAAGTAATGATGATACAAGCCAGGCCAATATTAAAAGAAATACATTTAAACATGAAAGAAATCGCCAAATCTTTGAATATAAAAAGAAATGAAATCGATGAATCCTTACCAAAACAGATTGTTTCTACTGGTCTTTTTACACTTCCTGTTTGTGTTAAATCATTTTATATATTACAAAAAATCAGGCCAAACTTTGATCACATAAAAAAAATATGTATACAAAAGGAGCTTGGAAGCTTCCATGTGTTTACATTTGAAACGATAGAAAAAACATCAACATATCACGCGCGAAATTTCGCTCCCTGTTATGGTGTAAATGAAGATCCTGTGACTGGAACAGCAAATGGAGCAATCTCTAACTATCTGGTAAAAAGTGGTATAATTAAAGAGAAAAAACTTGTATGCGAACAAGGTGATATTATCGGTAGACCCGGAAGAGTTTTTGTAGAAATAGAAAATGATGTAGTACGGGTTGGAGGTAAAGCTAAAATAGTTGAAGAAACAGAAATTAAGATTTAGTGATAGAACCATGAATGATGTCGCAGTAAGTCCTTATAATACCTTGCCAGAAGTACTTAAGGATTTTAAACTATCCGAAAACATAGTAATCTATGATAGTACGCTTCGCGATGGAGAACAGATGCCTGGAATCTCTTTTTCTATGGAACAGAAACTAGCACTAGCCAGAAAACTAGATGAAATAGGCATCCCTGAGATTGAAGCAGGTTTTCCTGCTGTTTCTAAAACTGAGCTAGAAGCAGTTAAAACAATTGCAAATGATGGACTTAATGCAAAAATTCTTGCGCTCTCCAGATTAAAAAAAGAGGATATAGATGCTGCTATTCGTTCTGATGTAGATCTTGTGTTATTGTTTATCGCTTCATCTCCGCTACATTTGAAATATAAGCTGCATTGTTCAGAACTAGAAATCAAGAATAAGGTTGTAGAATCTATTGAGTATGCCAAAGACCATGGGATAGTACCAAGTTTTAGCACTGAAGATAGTACGAGAACACGCCTAACTTTTTTAGAGGAACTTATAACATTAGCAAATGAAACAGGTGCCAAACGGATTGGATTTACAGATACTATTGGTTGTGCTACTCCCCAGACGATAAAATATCTTTTCTCCCATATGCGAAAGCTAGTTTCTACACCTTTCTCTGCGCATATACATAATGATTTTGGATTAGGTTTGATTAATGCAATTACAGCACTTAGTTCTGGCGCTAACCATGTGTGCACAACTATTAACGGCTGGGGGGAGCGAGCAGGTAACGTACCCCTTGAACAATTAGTAATTTCCCTAAAAGTTTTGTATAAAAAAGACTTAGGAATCGATACACCAAAACTTTGGGAATTATCAGAAATGGTTTCGAATTTCACTGGGCTATCTATTCCTAATATGCACCCATTGATAGGAAGCAATGCTTTTACACATGAGTCAGGAATTCACGTTGCTGCAATACTAGAGAACCCTCTAACATATGAATCTATACCGCCTGAACTTGTTGGGAATACAAGAAACCTAGTTTTTGGTAAGCATACTGGAAAACATATAATAAAGCAACTATTAGATGATTATGGCATAGATGCAGATGAGGAACTGCTTTTAGATATTGTTTCGCAGGTGAAACAACTCGGGGAAAGAAACGGTTATCTATCTGATGAAGAAATCACTCAAATAATCAATAGAAAAACAGAGGCTCATAAAAATGGATAAAATATTCCGCAGCTATTACGTCTGGCCAAAATTCCCATCCATTTCAATGTCTGGCAATAGTTGTATGCTACATTGCAAACATTGCAATCACAAATATCTAAATGATATGCAGAGCATTACAAAACCTGAGAAATTTTTAGAAACATGTAGACAACTCGCTGATAATGACACTGTAGGGTTGTTGTTGAGTGGAGGTTGCAATAAAAACGGGGAGATGTTGAATTTAAAAAAGCTATTGCCAGTAGTAAAACAAGTTAAGAAAGAAACAAATCTTATAATAAAACTGCATACTGGTTTTGTAGATAAAACACTAGCTGAAAATATAGTGAGTGCAGGAGTTGATATTGCTTCTGTGGAAGTAGTAGGGTCAGATAAGACAATAAAGGAGATTTTTGATTTTAACGCAACTACAAAATCCTATATGAGTACACTACAAAATCTGGAATCTGCAGGTATGTCCTATATTGTCCCACATATTTGTATTGGACTTCACTATGGAAAATTAAATGGAGAATATAATGCTTTAAAAATGATAAAAGAGTTCTGTAATCCATCTTTATTAGTTATGATAATATTTAGACCCACTAAAGGAACAGTTTTGGAAAATTGTAAGATTCCTTATCCTAATGATATCTCAGTTGTTGTAAAAAAAGTAAAAGAAATGTTTCCAGATAAAGATATCTCTCTCGGTTGTATCAGACCACGTATAGAACAGAGAGAGGAAATAGAGCTAGCTGCTTTGCAAGCTGGTGTAAACAGGATGGAGATACCTTCAAAAAATACGCTTAAATCTGCTAAAAAAATGGGTTATACCATTAGAACGGTATATGCTTGCTGTGCTCTTCCTGAAGCACTTGAGGGTTTAGCAGTAAAATCATCCATAGGAAATATCAAAGGTCATTCATTAACACAAATCCAAAGTTTTTTACAAATAATCTAAGAACAAAACTGATTATACAGATTATTTCCTAACCGTAACTACAATAAATATAGAAAAATTCATTGACAATAAATTTAAGGTATCTAAACACCCATAGTAACTCTTAAAAGATCACGCAAACCTGGTGACAACCCAAGGATTAGAATACCTATTTTGAGAAAATTCACTAAAGCCCTTTGATTTTTTAATTCTTCTTTATAGAAGACATCAAAGATATATATCACAGTGATAATTAATAAAAATTTAACAAAAGGAAATAATGGAGGCCAAATTTCCATCAAAACATTGGAAGCAGGATGTTTTTCCATATAGGGTGGTAGCCCCATCTTCAACGGATCATAAATGCTGATGTAACTTGTAAGTCCATCTATCATGTGGCCAACTATCATAGCAATGTTTAATGGATTCTTGTAAACAGCTATTTTCTCGTTATCTATATGTTTCCATGATACAAGGTATACTACGATCCCAATTACAGCTACAAGTCCACTTACGAGTACAAAGACGTCAAAACGTGTTCCTGATGAAAGATCTCCCCATTGAATTCCAGCGATCCACCTTCCAATGAGATACAGTCCTGGTAGTAAAAATAACAAACCCCCAGAGAACAACATAGTATTCACAGTGACGATTTTCTGCTTTAAAAAATTGTATACAAAAGGTAAGAGGGCTAAACATGAAATTAGATATAAAATCAACGGTTCAATAGAATTTACACCATATTGTGCACCTAAAGTCCATATAATAGTGACAAAAATATTCACACATAATAGTAGAAGAGCAGGAATAAGCAGTTTACTTTTTTCCTCTCTCTTTTTTTTAGAGAAATTTTCAATGTAATAGCCAGTTATCAAAAAAAACAATGCATATGCTGCAATTTGAAGATAGATTAACGGAGATATAAACCAATAAACAGATGGCACATTAAAATAATCTGCATCTACTAAAACCCTGCTCACAGGTCCAAACAAGATATAAGGCATTAAAACTAAGCAGAATCTCCAGTCAATTGTTATTTTAAGTTTCTTTAGAAGTTTGTAAATTGCATATAATGCAACAATAAGTATAACACCATATGTTATTTCAGATATTAGCGTGTACCCTTCATAGGCATAGATCCCGTTTAACGATACTGAATGCCCAGCAGCATCTGCTACAATAGGTCCCCAATAATATTTCCATATCCACTGATCATAAAAGAGAGATGGCGCCAGAATTAATCCAGCTGTTATTATAAAGACAACTGCAAATAATATACTTAAAAAGGTACCAAACTTGTTTTTCTCATACCACTCTTTTAGTTTCATTGGCATCGTCACAAAGAAAAAATAATATATTAAACCAGCGGTTTACCTATTTGAATTTGACATGGAACGATTTACAAAGTATAAAACAATGATATTCCCAAGAGAAGTTATTGTAGGTCACAATACGACTGATCAAATCAAAGGAATGTGTAGACGAATTACAGAGTGTAAAAATGTTCTAATAGTTGCGGATAAGAACACAAAAAAAATATCTGGGGATAGAATTGCTAAAATGCTTTCGGGTTCAGGTTATGAAGTAAATACAACTATAATTTCATCACCAATCATTAAGAAAGATATCCCAGCAGCTTGGCCCACTATGAAAGAAGTTAATGCTGTCATGAAAGCTGTTACAAAGGCCGAATCAGACTTTTTAATTGGTGTTGGTGGTGGCTCAGTAATTGACGTTACAAAATGTGCATCCAGCGAGCTTTCCAAATTTTATATTAGTGTTCCAACATCTGCAGCCCACGATGGTATGGCATCACCACGTGCATCATTAAAAGACAAGAAAGGATCCATTTCAAAAATTGCCGTTTCTCCAGTAGCAATACTAGCTGATACTGCAATTATATCTAAGGCGCCATACCGAATGCTCGCTTCAGGTTGTGCAGATGTTATCTCAAATCTATCTGCGGTAAAAGATTGGGAACTTGCACATCGATTAAAAAATGAAGAATTCAGTACGTTTGCTGCTTCTCTATCTGAAACCTCATCTAAATTACTTCTTTATAAAGCTGAAGACATACGGTCTGGTTTAGAAGAGGCAGTTTGGCAGGCAGTAAAATGTATGATAGTATCAGGAGTTGCAATGAGTGTAGCAGGAAATACGAGACCTGCATCCGGTTCAGAACATATGTTTTCTCACATGCTTGATCGTATTGCTCCTGGAAAGGCATTACATGGAGAACAATGTGGTGTGGGTGCTATCATGATGATGTATCTTCATGGGGAGAATGATTGGATGGAGATACGAAATTTTTTAAGAATTATAGGCGCACCAATTAATGCTAAAGAGCTTAGAATACCAAAAAAAAAGATAATTGAAGCTTTGATCGAAGCTCAAAAAATAAGGCCAGATAGATACACAATTCTTGGAGAGCAAGGGCTAACACAAGATGCAGCCAAGAGATTGGCTAAAATAACAGGCGTGATTTAATGGCTCTTGTAACATTAATTGGCGAACGATTAGCTGATGAAGATGAAGAATTCATATACCTTGGGCCTAATAATGAATGTAAAAACTGCAAATTAAAAACAGTCTGTTTTAATCTTAAGCCAACTAGACAATACAAGATAACCAAAGTACGGGAAAAACAACATAACTGCAGCGTTCATGAAGGAAATGTTGTTATCGTAGAAGTAAGTGAATTACCTATTGTAACATCAATAGATAAAAAATTATCCGAGAGAACAAAGATAACGGTTGACAAAAAAGAATGCAAGAATATTGGATGCGACTACTTTGATATATGTACAAACAAAGCTGTGCAGGAAGGTAAAACCTATACAGTAAAAAAAGTATATGAAAAGATTGAATGTCCAGAAGGTTATGAGCTCTATAAAATCGAATTAACAGATTAATGGCAATGTACGTTGTAGATTAAACCTCCTTCTCCAGTAAAATTCCCAATCGTTCCACTAGGATCTATAACTATTTTTTGCCAATTCTCTGTATTTTCAATAGTTGGACTTCCATTATTGGTAATATACGCTATACCAATACATATTATAGAAGTACCTGAAGTGCCACAGTTCCAAACTTCGCCGATTATTTTTATTTTTTCATTTCTATTAATATCTATACCATCATAAATAATGTACATTGTATTATGTTTTTTTAGTATAGTTTTCTCTCCATTAAGTTTAGTACTTTCGTCCAGTCGTATTCTATCCTGAAAGGTGTATTCTATAGATTCTATTGTTTTCTTTTGGAGCTCTTCTTCATCTGTTAATATCAATGTTTTAATGGTTGTAACTGTAAGAGATGCAGGATATTTACCTTTTATTTCATACACTGAGCCACACCATTTTTCTAATCCTAAAAATTGTGAGCCAGTATTTTTTAGAGCTAAGTTCTCATACCATCCATCGGTAATTACTAAGTCTGGAATATATGAACAACTTATATTTACACATCCAGAAAAAGCTACTAACAAAACAAGCATAAATGCAGTTATTATCCATATATGTTTTTTCTCTCCAGCAACCATCTTAATACTTCTTTTAATCACGATATCTCTACTTTAAGTTAACGACAGTAAAATATGAAATAGAACAGGAAAAAAGAATTTTATATCTCAGCTTCTTTCTTCAGCAGTTTTACCTTATCTATTTTCTCCCAGGTGAAATCAGGATCATCTCTACCAAAGTGACCGTATGCTGCAGTTTTTTTAAATATAGGTCTTTTTAGATCAAGTACTGTAATGATATCACTTGGTTTGATTGGGAAAAACTCTCGTACAAGTGTTCCAATCTTTTCAATAGGGATTTTATTGGTTCCAAAACAATCGATATTAATAGAGACAGGCTCAGATACCCCAATTGCATAGGCAAACTGAATTTCACATTTGTCTGCAATCCCTGAAGCAACGATGTTTTTTGCGATATAACGTGTAACATATGCTGCGCTCCTATCCACCTTTGTCGGATCTTTACCAGAAAAAGCTCCACCACCATGTCTTCCTACGCCACCGTAAGTATCTACGATAATCTTTCTACCAGTAAGTCCTGCATCTGCATAGGGCCCACCTCGAATAAAAGCACCTGTTGGGTTTACAAGAAATGTCGTATCCTTGTCAATCCACTCTTTACAAATTGGTTTAATAACTTTTTCAATGATGTCTTTTTTTATCCTTTCATGAGCTATTCCCCTGTCATGTTGTGTTGATACAACAATTGCATCGGCTCGTAAGGGCTTGCCATTTTTATCGTATTCAATGGAAACCTGTGATTTCCCGTCAGGTCTCAGATACGAAATACTACCGTTTTTTCTCACTTCTGAAAGTTTTTTTGCAAGTTTGTGGGCAAGTGAAATAGGTAAAGGCATCAATTCTTTGGTCTCATTGCAGGCATATCCATACATCATTCCCTGATCGCCAGCTCCTTGTTCTCTATGTAAACCTTTGCCTTCAGATACTCCTTGGGATATATCTGGACTTTGCTCTGTAATCTGGACCCACACCGAGCAAGTTTCCCATTCAATGCCATATTCTGATTTTGTATAACCTATTCCTTTAATAGTATCTCTTACAACACGGGGGATGTCGATGTATGCATCCGTAGTCATTTCTCCAAAAACCATTACTCCTCCGTTTTTGGTTGCAGTCTCTAGTGCAACTCTAGAATATTTATCTTGTCTTAAAGCCTCATCAAGAATAGCATCTGATATAAGATCACACATCTTATCTGGGTGCCCTTCGGTTACTGATTCCGAGCTTATGATACTCTTTCTCTTTGCCATAACATCACCGAGTTACCTATCTCCCGCATTATGAGAAACCTGAAATCTTAAACTTATTTATTAACTTTATTAAAAAGAGAAAAATATTAGTTTAAAAAAATAAAAAAGAGTTATTATTTGTTTATCTTTCTAGTTGTCCAAATATCTTCTTCTAATACGTCGTATATATCATCATCAGATACATTTTTTGGTTGTTTTTTATCAATGAGATAATTTCTAATTCCATTCTCTTCTTTTGAGTATCTTGTGATAACATCTTTTTTTAGCCGCCAGTAGTGTGTTCGCCATTCTCTCCCATCATATAGTGTCGTTTCTTCTCTTTCGGTTGTAAGCATTCCTTCTTCTTCCAAGATATAAAACAACTGTCTATCTTCTGGGTCTAGTACATTGTCGATAACTCGGTCATCAAATCCAAAAATATCCATTACAAATCCAGCATCTCTCCGCGCTTCTTCTATATTTATGCCTACTCTATTTGCGATGGCTTTTGATAAATCATCAAGTGTTATAATGCTCATAAAATTCCGTTCCTATATCTCTCATTAATCCTTCTTTAAATTTTTTCTCTATATATCGGTACGAACTAGTATAAATAATTTTCCATAAAATGCACATTTCATCGTTATATTTTGGACAAGTTACAAAAAATTGAGAAATTTCTTATATTTCTTCAAACTTTTAAAAGATTAAAAATATAATCGCTTATTTATAGAATTTATATTAATAGTATAAAAAAATTTATATACTCTTACTCCCTATGATTCTCAAGAATGGGGGAGTCTAAAGTCTTTTTTACATCTCTCCTCACCACCTTCGACCTTCCCCATTCTCTCCTTATAATTCTTAATTAAATAACCTTTCTTCAACTTTTTCTGATACGGTCTCCCTGTATTTCTCATCGGTTATGATCATAACAATCCAATCGGGGGTAATGCGTGATCTAATAGCTTTAGCTACCGGTGTAAAATCATCCAATTTTTTAACCTTGTCTCTATCAATAACAGATATATCTGTTTTGTCTATCCTTGGTTCTGCTTTAAGTAACTCAAGACGTGGTATATCAATTATTAAATGCCCTTTTGGTATATTAAAAGCATTTTCCAACTCCCGTTCCTTTTGCCGTCTTTCGTTTACATTCTCTAAATTTTTTATTACGTTCATATCTTGTTTATCTAAATCGTAAAATGAAGCTGAATAAGCTTGTTTAAAGAGCCTTCTGTACTTTATACGAGTAATAATTTCGTATCGAAAATCACCCATTTTCATTAGCTTGTTTATTATTTCTGCATCCGTCATTCTAAAGAATTCAAAAGGTTCTGTATCGGGTAACCCTTCAAGTGCTTTTGAAAGCATAAGCTCAGCAATCCTAACAGTTTTGTGAAAATAGACGGAAGAATACATAAGATCTCGTGCCATCAATATATTTTCAACCACGCTTACACCTTTTCTTTTGATGGTTAAATTACCCTCATGAATAATAAGCGTCTGAAGCAATCGCTCAATATCAATCATACCGTAGGCTACACCAGTATAATATGCATCACGAATAAGATAATCTAATTGATCTGCATCAATAGTGCTATTCAAAATTTGACTCAGATACGATTTTCTGTAGGTTTTTCCCCTTATGATCTTAACAATTCCCTCTTTATCCATGTTGTTTTTATTCAGTATCTGATTAACACTTTGAGATTTTATAAATTTTTTTTCATCTGATTCAAAAATCTCGTATTCTCCTAAAACAAGCTTCTCGGTTAAATCAACATGGTCCACGCCAAACTTTTCCATTAGAATGGATTCAAGGGTATGGGAAAAAGGGCCATGCCCTATATCATGCAGCAATGCAGCGCACGTTAAAATATTCCTCTCACTATCTTCTATATTTAGTATCTCTGATATCTGAGACGCTATTTTGTATGTGCCAAGAGAGTGTTCAAGCCGTGTGTGATGTGCACCTGGAAAAACTAGATGAGCAAAACCAAGCTGTTTTATGTTATAAAGACGTTGTATCTCTGGAGTTTCCAATAGATCAACAAAATAATCTTTAACTTGAATGTTTCCATGGATTGGATCTCGTACCACCTTACAATTTTCTGTCATTATATCTTTATGATAATATAAGAAAATGGTTGATATAGTTTTTTTTAAATGTTAACATCAATCATAAGTAAATTATAAAAAAAACTAAGCAATTAAGTATTCCATTCAGACATAAAGGTTGAGGTGACTTTTAGTTGAGGGGATAGAAATGAACAAAGCTATATTATTTTCACTTGAAAATTGTGTGAAATGCAGTCAGACAAAAGAACTTTTTGTTGATAGAGATGATGTAGAACTAGTAACATTTCCTCATGACATCAATGAGTGGAGCAAAGCAAACCACGTACTTGCAAAATCTCACGATGTTTTTGATGATTTACAAAAAACAGCGCCTATTTTATGGCTAGATGGTGAAAAAAAGGTAGGATATTTAAGGATTAGAAAGTGGTTGCAAGATAATAAATAATTCACATATGACTTTTTCAAACATTATATAGTAGAATTTCTATTCTCTAAAAATAATGGATGAATTAGAAGAAATAAAAAAGAGAAAACTAGAACAATTAAAAAAACGGTACATGAACGGAGGTAAAAATATGGCAGAGAATTTGCTAGACACACCACTTAAAATAACTGATGCAGATATAGAAAACAATATTAAAAAATATGAAACTATTGTAATAGATTGTTGGGCACCATGGTGTGGCCCATGCAGAATGGTTCACCCTATAATTGAAGAACTAGCAAAAGAGATGCAGGGAAAAATCGTTTTTGGGAAACTAAACGTTGATGAAAATCCGATGACATCAGCCAAGCACCAAATAATGAGCATACCCACATTATTGGTTTTTAAAAATGGAAATCTAGTAGATAGAATCGTTGGAGCAATACCCAAAGAAATGTTGAAAGAAAGAATTGAAAAATTTTAACGAGGATATTCAATAATTTAAAAGGTGATCAAAATAAAATTGAAAAAATGGTTATCAATAATAATTTTAATTATCTTAGTTTTTTCAACATCTGGATGTATTGAATCTTCGGATAAAATATGGGGTAATGCTCCTGATTTTACTTTAACAACTATTAACGGAGAAAACTTTACTCTCTCAGATCATCAGGGAAAAATTATAGTAATTGATTTAATGGCTACCTGGTGTGGACCGTGTGTACTCCAAATGCCGGAATTGCAAAAAACTCTGGAGGAAAAGAGAGATGAAATTGTACTTGTTTCTGTTGATATTGATAAGCGTGAGACAAGTGATGATGTGATAAACACCTTTGGTGACTATGTAGATAACTGGACGTTTGTAATGGATACGTATGAAGAAGATGTGGGTGGTAAGTATCATGCTGATTATATTCCAAAGCTCGTGATTGTTAATAAAGAAGGAAACATTTATTATTCTGAGTCAGGATTAACCTCCAAGGAAAAATTAATAGAATTAATTAATGGAGCAAGTGGATAGGTGAAATATGATGAAGAACAAGAATAGACATGTTTTGTTGATAAGTATTTTAATTTTAGGCTTGTATTTTTCGAGCGCTAATGTTGTGGCAGATCCAGTCGTTGAAAATATAAGTATAGATCCAACAAATCCTGCTCCACTATCAACTATTACTATTACAGCTAATATTGATGGTGAGAATATTACAAATGTTAATTTGTCAGTTGGTGAATGTAATAAAACCGCGGGAGTATGTTATGTATATCATCAGATTACCATGACTGAGAAGACAGAAGGTCAGTATACAGCGGAGTTAACATTAGAAAAATCTAAGGCATCCTACATTTCATTTGCTTTTGATATTACATATGATGGGGAAACTAAAAAGCTTGAAGATGATTCTTGGGATGTTGATCTTTCCATAGAATCTGGAAATGGGGACACCACCAATGGTGGAGATGGCGATAGTGTACCTGGCTTTGAAATCATTTATTTCCTAATAACAATTTCAATTGGAATATTGGTACATAGAAATAAGAGATCGAGATGAAATTTCAGATAAAGCGACTAGTATCTCAAATTCTCCTTCTTTTTTCAGCTAATCTTGGAGCCTTTGGATTAAAAACGGGTTTTTGCTATCCCTTTTTTTACTGTAATGCATGTCCAGCTGCAACATCTGCTTGTCCTTTGCGTGCTATTGAAGTCGGTGTATTTAAAGGTGAATTTAAGTGGAAATTGATTACCTATCCTCTTTTTATAATAGGTACTGTTGGTACCTTAACTGGCAGAGCCGTTTGTGGATGGGCATGTCCTATTGGATTATTGCAGAGAAGTACGGGAGGTATAGCAAGGAAATTAAAAAAATACCCAATAATTAAAAAAATAGGCCAGCATAAAGTCGAACGCTATTTACGATTCATAAAATATGTTGTTTTTGTAGGACTTGTCGTTGTCACGACAATCTTGATAGGCTTTATGTTTACTGATATTTGTCCAGTGGGATTTCTCACTGGCACTATTCCTATTTTGATTTTAAACCCCGGTCAATATATTCCAAGCTCATACTTTTATCCCGCACTCGTCATTTTCATCTTATTTATTATACTAATTTTTACTATAGAAAGAGGTTGGTGTCGATATTTCTGCCCGGTTGGTGCTCTACTTGCGCCATTTAATAAAATATCATATCTCTATATTGATGTAGAAGTAGAGGCATGTACCCATTGTCATCTGTGTTCAAACATCTGCCCTATGGGAATCAATATACCAAATATGCATCGAGATCCGGAGTGCATTCTCTGCGGTAAATGCATTAACACATGCCCGAGATTATTAATTAATTTCAAGAGGATATAAATGAAAAAGATATTAGCATTACAAATAACAGTATTGGTTTTAATTTCTGGATCCCTAGGAGGAATGCTTGCTTTCACAGATGTTTACAATGATGTGCACTCAAGAATAGTATCTGTTATCTGCCTTAGTTGTATAAAACTAGATCCAATAATATCTCTAGATTTCACCTTCGAAACTGCAAATGATAAAGATCATCCCAATTTTGTCATAGAAAATCTTACTAATACTGGTCCATTATTCCTTGCATATAGAACAGACGTATGCGCCTATTGTGATGATATGGAACCTCTATTAATGGAAATTTTCAATGTAACATTCGAAAAAGAAGATGTTTTCTATAAAACAGTTGACTTCAATGGATCAGATGTCACCTTTGTTCATATCAACACTGATTACGCAAAAGGAGAATTATTTGAGTCCCAGGAAACGTATGATATCGACGGTGATAACGCGGTACCTATGTTTACAACGATAACGTTAGGATATAATCGTGGCATTATTGAAGAATACTATAATACTGTATATGGAATTCTTGACCCGCACTATAATGATGAACAAAGAGTAGAATTATTAACAAATATTATACAAGATAGTATTGACCTCTATAATGAAAACTCTCCAGGGTACAAACCAGATTAAGATTTTCTAAAAATAAAAAAATTAAGAAGGAAAATTTTCCTTCAACTTAGATTTCACCGTTTTTAATTTTTTCTTTAAGTATGTCGAATTGCTCTCTTGTTAATGTACAAATGTTATCTTTCTCACCGATTATTACTTTATCATCCTGCACATGGACAACAGGGCATTTCTCAGGAATACATACATCACCAATACATAATACTACTTTCATATTTATTCCCCTATTAACGTATGCTATTATATTAATGTCTACTATTTTAAATAATTTTTGGTACTCCTGCTCATTTCAATTAGATTTTTTTTAACAAGAACAAATTCATTGGAGAGCTAACAATTAATATTATTTGATTTAAATCTTTTAAAATTTCAGATATATCCAGTAATTTTTAGTTTACTTCGATCTACTTTTGAAATAATTCGAGGTTTTTGTTTATCAATTTTTTTAACCTCCTTTGTAAAAATTTCAACTTGTGGACCAACTTTCTCCTGGAAATCTTGTTTCAAAATAGAAAATATTTCCTCAACAGATGGACCTAAATTTCTTAACTCTTCGTCTATTACAACTTGAATTTCAATTTTAGTTAAACTTTGTTGGATTATTTTAACATCTTTAATCTTATTTGTTTTTAGTTCATATAGAATTTTACTGAAAATCTCTCCAAAAGAAGATGGAAGCAATAATTTACCATTAGATAATAAAAGTGATAAATCATCTCTACCATAAATCTTTGCGATTAAGTCACCTGATAAACCACAATCACACTTTTCATAAAGTGGAGCACCAATATCATTAATTGCATTATATCTGATAATAGGTGTTCCATTTCCATATAACTTTGTAATAATCAAATTGCCCGGCTCTCCTGAAGAAACCTTTTTTCCATCTTTTAAAAATTCTAGGTGCACAAGGTCAGACATTATATGGTATTTTCCGTCTCTGCATTGAAACGCAATTGGTCCCGACTCTGTAGCTCCATAAGCTTCAAAAACGAATGCATCAAATGTTTCTTCAATAAATTTTCTAAGATTTTTATCCAACACAGATCCTGTAGAAGCTATGTATCTTGGTCTTATGTTTTTGCCACGCCCTTTGTCCTTTAACAATGCAAGATGACCAAGCATTCCGACATAACCACCTATAAACACTGGTTTAAAACGATCAATTTCTTCAATTAGTTTCCTAGGTTTGTCATTAGTGTTCAACCATTGAATATTTTTTAAAAGAAAATCAAACTTGAGCTGTGGAACTAAACCTCTAGTAATATATCCACTTTCTGCGGTATGTGAGGCGAAATCTCCAATTATAGTAATTTTGTCTTTTCTCCAATTAATTCCATATTCTTTTAAAGTTCGTAAATATCCAAATAGCCCCATTACTATGTCAAACATATCAACATAAATAGAAAGAGATTTTCCAGTTGTCCCTGAAGTAGAAACTTCAATCAGTTGTTCACTCCTGATTTTAGTCGATATAATTCCCTCAGGATAATATTTTTTAATATCATCTTTAGAAATCAACGGCAGTTTTTTAATGTCCTTAATTCCTTCGATGTCTTTTGGATGAACCCCTGCTTTTTTATAATTATCATGGTAAACTGGTACTGTATATGCAAATCTAACCATCTTCTTAAAATACTTATCCTTATATTTCTGTAAATCATATTCATTCAGCCTCCAAAGTCTGTCGATATCAAATAAATAACTTTTAAGAACCTTTGACATAAAAATTGGATTTTTGAAAGGGTTCATATTTTCACAAGCAGATGTTTTTAGGTTATTTGAAATGTAATATGACTTAAATATATGTCTCTTATATTAGAATGAACATAATGAAAATATTGATAATAGAAAACTTTTGGATAGGGGGTAGTAAGTTAAAATCCATTGAAAAACTACAATTAAATATGTTTTCCATTCTTCCTACGTTATATGCTCGCCAATTGGCAGCAATCACTCCTAAAAAACACTCTGTTACAGTTATATATGAGAGATATTCTAATATCAATTTTGATGGAAAATATGATATTGTTCTGATAAATTTTAACTTTTCAAGTGTCCCTCGAGCTTATGAAATTGCAGATATATTTAGAAATAAAGGCATCCCGGTTGTACTAAGTGGTTGGTACCCCTCAGTTCTACCTGAAGAAGCCAAAAAACATGCAGATAGTGTATTAATCGGAAGAGGTGAAATCAACTGGCCTAAACTGTTGGATGATTACGAAAATAATGAATTAAAGCCAATCTATCAACCTGCAAAATATGATAATTCAATAAAAATCCCTCCAACAAATGTTGATCTACCAGGTTTTGTTATTACAGGGGCAGTTGAAGCAACAAGGGGATGTCCATATCGGTGTGAGTTTTGTCCAGAAGCAAATATCCCTGGAAGTTCACAGTTTTACACAAGACCTGTAGATGATGTAATAGCTGAAATAAAATCCTTGCCACAAAAAACAATAATGTTTTATGATAGTTCTCTCACAATAAACCCAAGGTATAGCAAATCATTATTTAAAAAAATGAAAGAATTAAACAAAAAATTTTTTTGTAACGGTAACTCAGATGTATTAGCGCATGACAAAGAGCTTGTTCGCTTGTCTAAAGAGGCGGGTTGTGTCTCCTGGCTCATTGGATTTGAATCTGTCACTCAGAAAACTATTGATGAAATCGGTAAGACAAGAAACAGGGTTGAGGAGTATTCCCAGGCTATAAGAAACATACATGACCAAAGAATGGCTGTTATAGGCTCTTTTATGTTTGGTTTTGACACTGATACGAGTGAAGTTTTTGATGAAACCCTTAAAACGATAAAAGAATTGGAGATTGATGTTGCAGATTTCTGTATATTGACACCTTTTCTTGGTACACCTGTATTTGAAAAATTTGAGAAAGAAGGACGAATATTAACCAAGGATTGGTCAAAATATACTATGAAAAATGTAGTTTTTGAACCAAAAAATATGACCTCTAAAGAATTATTACAGGGTGTAAGAAAAATGTATGCTGAATTTTATTCTACTTCATATACTGTGAAAAGAGTAATCAAGAGTTTAAGATTAGGATTATTTCCATTTTTCCTCGTTTTAGCACGCAATGCTATTGCTAATATGAACAGTAAAATATTATTTGCTTCAAAATTAAAAAAATAGTTATTATAAGAAGTAACCAATTACTTCAATACTTGTCTCACTTGATTTCCCTTCATTATCATAAGCTATTACTTTTATTGTGTATTTGTGACGGAAACGTTTGAGGGATTTTACCTTCCTAAAGCTATACTCATAAGGTTTTTCGTTATCTGTGCTCTTTAGTTCCTCATCGATATAAAATTCAACTTTTTTAATGCTGGAATCATCTTCAGCAATTGCAGTAATTGTGGTTTTTCCAATTAAATTTGTGTTGTTCCCAAATAAGGTTTTAAAAAGTGGATGACCCCGGAAGTGCCACTTTCCTTTCACTGGGATGCTAATTCCTACTCCTGGAGGTTGGTTCCCTCCCGGAACTAAAACGGTAGCATTCACAGCATCAGCGTAGTAGGCATCAAATGGCTCTTGATTGTCAGGGGGATCTGAATATCCTTGATTTTTTTCGGAACTAAAAACTACTGCAAAAATCTTAAGATTTTCAGGGTCTAAATTCGAAAATCCAACATCTGAAATCTTCTTTATCTTCTGAATAACAGCAGTATCACCAGCATCTATAGATATCTCCTGATTTAATATGTAATCAAGAAAACCAAAATTATATGGATTGCCATCATAATCCGCCCAGCGAGAAATTATTTCTGTTAAATAAACTCTCAGACGACCTGTATATGTTACCTCTTCCCCATTTTCAATAAGTATATCGATTATTATTTCGTTAGTATCATTATCAAATTCCGCATTAACAGAAACATGTAAGTTAGGAGTATTCCTTATTAAAGCAGCAGATATCTCCTCCTCATAAACAGATTTATCTTCAGCAGTAAATACAACTTTATATCCTCCATCAATATAAACCGTTGGAAAACCCAAATTATTGTAATCGGTATCTAAACGCTCCTCAGCTTTGTCATTAACATCATGAACCATACTTACATAATAAAATTGATAATTATCTGTTTCATATAAATCATGTAAGATTGCAGCAACTTGGGGACATGGAGCACACCAAGTAGCTGTGGCTTCTTCTACAAACACCGTATGAACAAACTCATCATCACCGTTATCGCCATTATCTGAGACTGTTATCGTATAATATGAACTGCCATTAATAGAAGGATCACCGACAGGACCATTACCCGCAGCATCATCAACGGTCACATAATAATACCAATCTTCATCAGAATTTTTTGGAATATAGATATTAACACTTCCACTTAAGATTGACGTAGAACTCCAATTATTTGCACTTGCAGTTTTATAAAATATTGTTGCATTAGTAACATTAATATTATCAGAGAATGTCACAGAGATAGTAATTGACTCACCGGTTTTTCCCGTTGTATCGCGAGTAATAGTGTCAATTGAAGGAGGTTCATTGTCAACATCTTCACCAGTAAAAAAAATGACATAAACTGATAATATTAGCAGAATTGCTATCACTATTACCCCAGCAATTTTTAATATAAGTTTCATTTATATATTAATATAGCTCTACAGTATATTTAAATTTAATGATTGTTAATTAATGACTGTTTATGGAAAAACTTGCAAACAATGTGGTTGTAAAAAAGATTATAGATAGAGAATATAAGTAATAGTTGAATCCTATTGATAGCATATGGGCGTACGAATCGTTACTTTAATAGTGCAGGGGAAGGGATTTGAACCCTTGGACCTCTGCAGGACAAGGCCCTGAACCTTGCGCCGTTGACCAGGCTTGGCTACCCCTGCGCGACCACAGAAATTAGATACTCGCTATTTTAGTTTGTTGCATCTATAATGCAGATATTTTTAATATTTCCCTAAGAAATCGTAATTAAATATTTTTTGTAAAGATTTAAATAGCATAGCAGATATAATGTAAGAAGCAGTTTTAGAGTTAGAATCCAAATGATAGGGGATTAAATGGTGAAAATATGAAGAAATTTGAAGAGATTAAAAAATATTTAAAAATAGCTGTTGTGATTGGTATCGTCGCAGGTTTTATCCTACCCGGTCCAGTAATCACTGCACAACTAGCAAACAATAATACCCAAGATGATTTAGGGCAAACATTTCTGTCAGATATTAAACCAATAGATGATAGAACTAGTGATTTAAATACAATTACCAAAGAAAATGAGATAATTATTTCCTATAAAATGGACGATTTAATACAAACACAAATCACTAATGAACATGGAATTTTTACTCATGTTAATATTCCAGGTTCTGGCTTAACAGGGGAACTAGGAAAGCCGCAATTACCATACGTCAATCTTATGTATGCTGTTCCTACCACACCTGTTTCTCTTGAAATATTAGAAGCTCATATCGCTGAATCATATCCAGTTGGACGATTGTATCCTGCTCAGCAACCAAACATTGATGGTTATACTGGTGAGGACGTAGATTTTATAATTGATGAAAATTTCTATGAATTGGATATAACATACCCAACTAACGTTGTAGAAATTAACCAGGAAGGAAAGATTCGTGATATACCTTTTATTAAAATTAGATTTAACCCAGTCCAATATAATCCTAAAAAAGAAATAGCGACCTTCTATGATGAAATAAAAATAAAAATATCCTGGACTGAATATGAACCATTAATAGTAGAACATAACTTTAAACAAAGACCATTTTACACTTTTTATGAAAATATCTTTTTTAATTGGTATGATTTTTCAGAAAACACAATCATTGTTGAATCGGAACCAGATTTAGGGTGGGGAGCAAAAGCAGGATGTGAATTCCTCATTATAACACATCCAACTTTTGCAACGGCAGCACAAGAATTAGCAGACTGGAAATATAATAAAGGCATATTGACAAGGGTGAAAAGCACTGCCAAGACAGGTGACACTGCAAAGGACATTAGACAGTATATACAAGATGCTTATGACACATGGGAATCGAAACCATCGTATATACTTCTTGTAGGTGATGCAGAACATGTTCCAACAAATTATCTATATGAACATCCTAATGATGGTACCAATACTGCATCTGATTTATGGTATGCGACAGTGGATGGATCTGATTATTATCCTGACATATTTATAGGAAGGATCTCGGTTGATACAATAGATCAGGCTGACACGATAGTTCAAAAAATTCTAACTTATGAGAAGACTCCACCTACCTTATCTGATTTTTATGAAAATTTTGCTGTAGCTGCTTACTTTCAGGATGATGAGCCAAATGGCTATGAAACTCGACGATTTGTAAGAACATCTGAAGAAATCAGGGATTATTTATTATCAGAGGGATATACCGGAGAGCGCATTTACGTTACAGAACCTTATGTAAACCCTACACATTATAACAACGGAATTTATGGTAATGGAGAGCCGTTGCCACCTGAACTCTTACGTCCAACGTTTGCTTGGGATGGCGATCATGTTGATATCTCTAATGCTATAAATCAGGGATCACTTATTGTGAATCATCGAGATCATGGATTTACCCATGGATGGGGCGATCCCTATTATGATATCGACCATATTGCTAATCTAGCAAACGGAGAACTTCTTCCTATAGTTTTTAGTATTAATTGTGGTAGCGGACGGTTTGATACTGAAGACGGTGAATCTTTTTGTGAAGAATTTACAAGAAAAGACAATGGAGGAGCTATCGGCGCATTCGGAGCAACGAGAGTGAGTTATAGTGGATATAATGATTTTTTGTGTAGGGGATTTTATGATGCAATATGGCCAGATTTTGATACAGCAATAGGTGGAAATACCCCTTTATATACCATGGGACAAGTGTTAAATTATGGAAAGAGCTATATGACCGATACTTGGAGTAATCCAGGAGATTACGAACGAGTAACGTTTGAGATGTTTCACTGGTTTGGTGATCCGACAATGGAGATATGGACCGATATTCCACAGACAATGGTAGTAGATCATCCATCAGAAATTAATGATTCTGGTGCTATAACAGTTACTGTCCAAGATAGTTTTGAAAATCCAATCGAAGGAGCATTGGTTTGCATAAGTCACGATAGACGTTATGGGACAGGTTTAACTGATAGCAGTGGAGTAGCTATCTTTGAATTAATTGCTCCGATCTCCATGACAACATCAATTATTGAGGAGGAAGCATCTCTTGTGGTTACAGCACACGATTACCTTCCATATGAAACAACAATATCTATTATATTGGACCTACTTGGCGATATAAACGGTGATGGTACAGTAAACATTAGCGATCTTATTTTACTCCTTATGTCCTGGGGAAAGAATCCAGACGACCCAGCAGATCTCGATGGAAATGGTGTAATTAATCTAAGAGATCTGTTGATTCTCTTAATGAATTGGGGTTAATAATTGACCTCTGAAAAAAACTGAGCATGCAAGATTGATAATAACTTCCAATTTTTTTTACAAAGGTAGATTTATGCAAAAGGTAATAAAACGACAAACAAATACAGACAAAAGATGAGGAGAACAACTGCAATTTTTACAAATTACCAGTAAACCATAAATATTTCTTCTAATATTGCCTCAATCTAAAAATATGGCCCGGGTAGTGTAGCCTGGTAACATATGGGACTGTGGATCCTCTGTGGCGGGTTCAAATCCCGCCTCGGGCCTCCATACTTAAAGTAGCATATTATAGTTTTATATGATATAAAGCCCTAATTGTCAATTAAAACAAAAAATCAATTTTTTCTCAAAAACATTACCTTTATATAATATGAACGGTCAAGCATTAGCATGGATTTAGCCATTAAAATCAGAGAGTTTTGTAATTTTAGATATTATGTTTAATGTTATCAATTTCAAAAGCTGGACAACGCTCATCTTCTGTTTGTGGTTGAGTACATACCTTACTGGTATTTAGACAATTGTTCTCGCATTTCTCATTATACCATACACAAATTTTTCTTTTACATGTTTTCATTTTTCCTCCTCCTAATCTACAATTTCAAAACTTATATCTTTTCATAGACATATAGATAATTCGTTTCTACTGCTGTTAAATTAAGTATGTTATTTGAATTAGAGAATTCATAATATAAACAGGTTTGATTATAATCAAATTGGGGTAAACCGCATATTTCATCATTTTTTATTTCATAATTACTCCATTCAGTTTTTATTAGACGAGTAACTACTAATGTTATCTCCCTTTTTACACTGCCATTAGTGAAAAATGTTAAGATAATCTCAAGATCTGGATTTTCAGGAATTTTCATCAACCATGCACCAATAAAACTATTTTTCTCATCTTGTTCATTACATCCACTTAAAAATCCTAAACTAAGTACCATCAATGCAATTAGCAAAATCGTTATTTTTTTCAATGTCTTTTCCTCCTCCATATCTACAATTTCATAACTTCTCCTTAGTTAAAAATCTTTATTCCCCTACATTTAACCTGTTACTCCTAGTGTTTGCAACGAAAAACCTAGGTCCAAATCAATATACACATAAAAGGTCATAAACGTATATATAAAAGAATATCTCATTTTTGAATGGCACTAGTCGAAAAAACAAAGAAAATGCGTTCTAGCTATGTCTCTGTTTAGTATGGAATTAAAAAAAATAAAGAGGGTAATGATTAAAATATTTTAAATACCATAACAGAGTCAGTGGATCTACCACCGATATGGTCTATTACTTCAACCACCACCTTATGGACCAAAGGGAAACCTGAAAAAAACCCCCAAGACCAATCATACGGTGGACTTGTATATTGTTCTTCTTGAATACCATCAACATACCAATCAACACATTCAATTAGCTCAGTAGAATTAATATCAACCTTAAATGTTATTTGACCTAAAATGAATGCTCTAGACAAGAAGGGCAAATTCCATCTAGGAGTTCCCCCTATATAAACCCATCCTTCCTTTGGTTCAATTATCTCTATAAAGATGCTTAATTGAGATTCTGTAGGTTTTTCATAATTATCCGTTGTCCCCACTGCTGGTAAAGCAGCTGCTATCATCAGCATACATACAAAAATTCCTACTATTTTCTTTTTCATAAATTGTTTTTCCTCCTTGAGTTTTAAAATAAAAAAGATATTTATAAGTTTATTTGAGGTATTATACCAAAAAACATAGAAAATGCGTTAGAGGGTGATTAAAAAAATATTTACTGCCTATATTTTTTGGTTTTTACCCCAAAAGAATCAGTTTTAATTTAAAAGTCAAAACTTCACCTTATAATATTTTTTTAATAGCTATTAAATAAAAAGATCGCTGGTTATATTTGAAAAAATTAAGATAAGGAGAATTGTTAGGTCTTTGAAAGAAAACCTAATCCTCCTCGAACATAAACAATTCATCAATTGTCGTCTGCAACGCTTTCGCAATATCATGAGCCAGTTTGAGCGAAGGATTGTATTTTCCTTTCTCTATGAATAAAATCGTCTCCCTTCGCACTCCAATCTTTTTTGCGAGATCCTCCTGTGTTAAATCATACCGTGCTCTGAGTTCTTTGATTCTTGTTTTCATTCTTAGTTCCCTTTCCAGGCCAAATAAAGATAGGAGATAATAAATGTTAATCCTCCACCCAAGACAACAACAGCTGTGACATAGTGTCCTGGCATTTCATAGTCAAATAAAATCCCTGATAATAATGGGGCACCAACAGCACTCCAAATTGCTGCAATGAATCCGTAGTAACACGCTTTATAATTTGTTATTTTCAACCTTTCATCTTGGGCAGGTAATCCTTTTTTTATGTTTTTTATTCTATCCCATAATATATATGCAGCTGAAACTACTAATATTAAAACTACTCCTATTTGTAATATTTCACTTAATTCAAGGTTTCCTGCATTTAGTACATAAAAGGATAGTGTCCCTATTACCGCTGCTGCTATTCCAATGCCTATTCCGATTCTTATTTTATCTTTCATTTTTTTACCTCCTTTATTTCTATATTAGTTAGAAACAACTTTTTATTAGTTATCTCTAATATTATATTTGTTATAAATAACTTATTATTAACTATTTCTAACGTTATGTTACATGTATATAACATCTAGTATTTATAATTTTCTACTCTCCAAGTTATTAAGGAGAAAAATAAGATTGATTTTAAAGACGTTTAAGGAAAAAAATCGCGTACGAAAAAGTACAATTTCAAACGTTATCTTTAAAAAATAAAGTTGGGGAGGAAGGAGGGGGGAAAAATATGAAGAAAAAAACTCAAAATTTTTCCCTTCCTCACCAGTTATCATTTTCTATTTACAACTATTTAAATTTATGTTGTAAATATTACAAAATGATAATATATCAAATATTATGTTAAATCCTGAAAATTATATGTTATTGTATATATCCAACAAAAATGAGAACATCCAATATCTAATGATCTATTTACATCTTATACATAACAAGACCAGAAAGCATCTTGGGTAAAAAATAGGTTGATTTCTGAGGCATGTGCTCACCTGCATCTGCTATTGCCTTCAACTCTTCTATCTTAGTAGCATTCATAAAAAACGAGAAGTCGAACTTTCCTTCTTCTACAAACTGTATTGCCTCACCATCAACCCGCGTATATTTTACATGATCTTCAAGGTTTTTCTCGTTAACGCCAAACAACTTTTCCAAAATGATCTTGTGCAGAATGGAGACATCAAGTGTTCTCCAGGTTGAAGAGCGATCATGTGCAAGTTCATCCATTACCCCTTCATCTTTTAGTGTCAAGACATAATATTTGTTTTTCCAATATAAAGCAAATTTATGCCCGCTCTTTGTTTCTATGTCCTTCATAACGTTTTTTCCAATTTCATCATAATCTTTGCCTTTATTGCCAATTCCTTTCTCTTCAATATTAAAAAATTCACTCAGCCTTTCAATAAGCTCTTTTAGATTAAAACCTGGCATTTTAAGCAGTCGATGCGTTGGTAAAATGCTAAGTCCCTTATCAAACATGTTTGCAAGAATAACCATACGGTAGTTAAACGATGCAGTATCTCCATTATTGTCCATTTCCTCTTTTAACTCATTAGCATAATTAATCGCTGTTTGGTATCTATGATGTCCATCTGCAATAAACAAAATTTCATCTTTAAGTTTGTTTGTAATAATAGAGATAATATCTTCATTATCGAGTTTCCATAATTTATGAGTAAAACCATCATAACCATTTACCTCTATAATAGGATTATCAAGAGCTCCATCCACTTTCTTTCTTATGTTGTCATCCTCATCAATATATAGAAGCTGGATCGGTTCAAGATTTGCATGACAAGCACGCATAAGATTTAATCTATCGGCTTTTGGTTTGGAAAGTGTTCTTTCATGAGCTTTTACCATTTTATAATCAGGATCTAATTTCAGTAAAACAAAAAATCCATTCATCGTTTTTTTTTCGTTATTTATTTTATATTCAATTTTATAAGGATAAATGGCACTTTTGTCCGATTCCAACAATACAGATTGTTTTTGCCATTCATCAAACAATTTCCTAGCTCGAGTATATCTATTGTTTTTTTCTGTATCATCAGGAGATTGTTTACCCAAAATTAGTTTTACAAAATTGTATGGATGCTTTTCATACAGTTCACTTTGCATCTTTTCAGATATAATATCATAAGGTGGTGACATTACTTTATCAAGTTTACCTGTCTTTTCTTTGTTATATGTGATGCCTTTAAAGGGGGAAATTTCAACCATCTGGACTACCTCCCTATTTTTGCTCTGATATAAAATATGCCATTAAAAATGTTGTTAGGGATAAGACAATCCATTTCTAAAAATAAACAGAAAATATTTTAAAATCATAAAAAACCTTTAAATACACAGAGATAACTTAGTGTATAAAATGAAAAAAATCAAAATAATGGGGGCAGGTTTATCTGGTCTTAGTGCTGCAATAAATTTATCGCGCGCTGGCTACCCTGTAGATGTTTTTGAAAAATTGGGAGATTGCGGTAAACGATTTCATGGTGATTTAGAAGGATTGGAAAACTGGTCTTCCCAGATCGACACTTTACATGAAATCAAGTCAATGAACATTAAAATCAATTTTGATTGTAGCCCATTTAAAACAATGTACCTATCAGATGGAAAGGAACTATTAAAAAATACTTGCAAGAAACCAATATTCTATCTAGTAAAAAGGGGAACCATTGCTAATAGCTTAGATCAAGGCCTTAAAAAACAAGCACTAGATTCGGGGGTAAATATTCATTTAAATTCGAAAACAACAAAAGAAGATATGGATATTATCTCAGTTGGGCCAACCGTAAATAAACCTTTTGCCATTGCGAAAGGGATACGTTTTGAAACAGAATCAAATGATATTGCTGTTGCTCTTTTAAACAAAGAGGCATCTAATCGGGGTTACTCCTACCTATTAATAAACAATGGCTACGGCTGCATGTGTAGTGTAAACTTGAATATGGCAGATAGTACGGTAAATAGGTATTTTAAAAAAACGTATAAGATTATGACCAAACTTTTTAAAATCGATATGAAAAATGAGAAAAACATTGGCGGAATCGGCAGTTTTTTAATAAAACCAAGACTTATTAAAAATGGTAGAATATATACTGGAGAAGCCGCTGGACTACAGGATTTTCTCTGGGGCTTTGGAATGAAATATGCAATCAACTCTGGTTTTCTTGCAGCAAAAAGTATCATAGATAACAAAAATTACAAAAAGTTAATCAAACAGAATCTTTTAGACAGACATAAAACCTCAGTTGCAAACAGGTATCTTGCATACAGATTTTCCGATCGTTACTACACGTATCTGCTAAAGTTGGCTAAAAAGAACGACAGTTGGCGAGATCTCTTACATAATAAATATAATCCCTCCTTATTCACCAGAACAACATATCCTTTCGCAAAATTGGTATTATCATTAAAATTTAGAGAAAATTTTTAAAATTTTTCAATTCCTTTTTTAATAAAACATTTAATCATATAGACCATATTGGTCCGAGGAGATGAAATACAGAGATATTATAACCTTGATTGTACCAATTCTTTTTATTCTATCACTTACATATAATATTGGTGTAGACAACTCGGTTTGGTTTTTACCTGTACTGCTAATAGTTATACCAATAATTGTGATATATGAATTATTGTTGTAATAATCTTCTCCCCTTTTATTTTATCGCATTTTTCCTTTATGATTTGTAGATACAAAAAAAGAAGTATACCTCTTTTTACCACTGCAAAATTGACACAAACCGCTTCGCACATTCCAGTAATTTTTCCCTATCTTACCAAAACGTCTCCCACATTTATCACAAATCATTATTTTTATATTAGTTTTTATATTATAAATATTTTATTATGAAATCACATCCTAAATAGGATATTCCAATCTATTGAACATGGGCTAATACAAAATTTTAAATTACTTATGTTATTCAGCAAGCAAGATGAAAGATAAAAAAATCCTAGAAACGACAGTGAAAACTCTTGATAGATATCAAATATGCGACTGTTGCGTAGGGAGATTATTTAGACAAATAGAAACAGGATTAACAAATAAACAAAAAGGCAGGTTAATAAGAAATTATATCAAATACGATAAAAAAACGATTGCAAAGGATTGTTGGCTTTGTGAAGGACTACTAGATGAAATTGAGCATTTTGCGGATCTGGTTTCAGATGTAATAAAAAAATATGAGTTTGACACGTTTTTAATAGGTTCAAAGATCGATGAAGATATTTTAGATAGGGAAAAGAAATTATGGGATTTTATAAAATCTGAAAACGTAGAACCAATCAAGATGGAAATCAACAGAGAAGTTGGCAAGATTCTTGAAAAAAAACTGGGAAAAACGGTAGATTTTGAAAACCCTGATATTGTGGCAGTAATAGATACTGCTTTTGATGCTGTAAATCTACAAGTAAGCTCTATTTTCATATATGGGAGATATAAAAAATTAAAAAGAGGTCTTCCTCAGACGAAATGGTTTTGCAAGATTTGTAGAGGCAAGGGATGTAAAGCTTGTAGTTATACAGGAAAGATATATGATACAAGTGTGGAAGAGTTAGTTTCAAAAAAGGCATTAGAAATGACAAAAGGTACTGATGAATCATTTCATGGCAGCGGAAGAGAAGATATTGATGCTTTAATGCTTGGTAATGGACGACCTTTTGTTTTAGAGATAAAGAATCCACAGATTAGAAATATAGATTTATCTGTAATTGAAAAGAAAACAAATGAATATGGAAAAGATAAAATTGAGATTGGTGACATACGATTTTCAGATAGAAACGAGATTGTGAAAATAAAAGGTGCAGGATTTCGAAAAACGTACCGTATAGTACTTGAAGGCGAAAAACCTATAAATAAAGAAAAACTTAAAGAAGTAGCCCAGATATTACAAGGCAGAACAATAAAGCAGTTTACACCAACCAGGGTGGCTCATCGTCGAGTCAATAAGGTTAGAGAAAGAAAGATATATAACTGCGTTATAGAATCAGTAGAGGATACTGTAGCCATAGTAACAGTAGAAACCGAATCTGGAACGTATCTGAAGGAATTGATATCTGGTGATAACGGAAAAACCAAACCAAACATAAGTGAAATGATAGGCATTCCCTGCATAGTAAAAGAACTAGACGTAATAGAAATCATGGGGGAATATTTAGATGGTAAAACGATCAAGAGGAATAAGAAGCAAAAGTAGACATGTATTAAGAAAAAAACCAAAAGATAGAGGTATCTCCTCAATATCAAGAGCAATACAGCAGTTTGAAATAGGCGAAAGTGTCAATGTGAATATAGATTCCTCAGTTCATAGAGGGATGCCACATCCACGTTTCCAAGGTTATACTGGGAAAATCGAGGGAACGCAAGGCGATGCATATCTTGTTGGAATAAATGTTGGTAAAAAACACAAGACATTGATTGTTAGATCTGAGCATTTAGGGAGAGTAAAATAATGATGGCAGATGAAACTGGAAGGATAGTTTCCCTTCCAGAAGTTAAAAATATACTTAAAAAAATTGAAAAGGAAAGGAAAGAGTTGATTTACGAACAAAGAATTGCACTAGAGCATGCTCAGAAATTTGCTAAACTATCTGTTAAACAAACGAAGGATCTAATTAAGGAATTAATGAAATTAGAAAATATTGGAGAGATTCATGCGTACAAAATTGCAGATATTCTCCCTATTTCTGAAGATGATGTAAAAGCAATTTTTGCCAAGGAGAGATTTACACCCAGTGAGAGTGACATAAAAGATATTTTAAAGATTGTGGGAAAATATTATATTGAATGATGGTGGGGGGTTAAACGTGGAGGATTATGTATATATCTTGGATTATTTGCCAAACGGAAGGGGAGACTTACCTCCATATAAAAGAAAGCCTATTGTTTATGGTATGGGAGAAAATCAATTTACTCTTCTTGAATTAATACCAAAGAGAGATACCACCTTTGACATAGGTGAAAGAATATACGTTGGCAAAGATGCGGATAAAAGAAAGAAAATCGAAAAGATAAAGGGAAGAGTAAACTATGAAGATTTAACATCAACTGCTCATGGAGAATTTCCCTATATCATTTTAGATATGGTGCATAAATCAGAAGAACGTTTCATTAAATTTTTTAATGAAGCTTCTGCAATTTCTACGCGTTTTCATGTTCTAGAGCTCTTACCCGGCCTTGGTAAGAAAATGATGCACGAGATACTTGATGAAAGAAGAAAAAAATTATTCACAAATTTTCAAGAAATGCAGGATCGCATTGATTTTCTTAGATCACCAGATAAACTCATTGCAAAAAGAATTGAATTGGAACTTACAGATCCTAATCAGAAATACCGAATTTTTACCCGCCCACCCCTGAGTAGAAGTCACCATTATTGATAGAATGGTAAAAAAGAAAATTGGCCAGAATTTTTTAATTGATAAACAGGTAGCAGAAAGAGAGGTTGACTATGCTAATCCAAATAAGGAAGATATTTTTCTTGAAATTGGGCCGGGAAAGGGTATAATTACTAAATTACTTGCAAAAAAAGCAAAAAAAGTAATTGCAATAGAAATTGATTCTCGACTTGTAAATAACCTGGAATCAACATTGCCTGATAATGTCATATTAATTAATGCAGATGCACTTAAAATCGATTTTAAATCATTACCTGCTTTTAATAAGATTGTTTCAAATCTGCCCTTTCAAATTTCATCACCAATAACGTTTAAGTTTCTGAATCATCCTTTTTCTAAAGCTGTTTTAATTTATCAGAAGGATTTTGCAAAGAGAATGGTTGCATATTCAGGATCAAAAGATTATTCACGCTTATCTGTTGGTATTTACTATAAAACACATTGTAGAATTCTAGAGACAATTTCAAAAAATTTTTTTTTCCCGGTACCAAAAGTTGATTCAAGTATTGTCGAATTAACCCCAAGAGAGAATCCACCATTTACTATTGTAAATGAAAAATTCTTTTTTAATTTAACAAAGAGGTTATTTGGCCACAGGAGAAAAAAAATTAAAAATATTTTAGAAGATGTGTACAATAAGTTAGAATATCTGCCTTATTTAGATAAAAGAGTCGAAGAACTTAGACCAGAACAATTAGGAGAGTTAAGTAACCTTTTATTTAAAATTAATCACCAGCCGAAAAGCATGTAAGTTGTTTAATGTAGTAAACAGTTTGCTATTTAGATAATACTATGTGAGGGAGATTTTATTTTCTATACTATTTTCAATTGACAAAATTACATTATGACAGTTTATTTAGATATTATATAACGTCAGTTTCAAAGTATAACTTACTTAAGGTTTGAAGGATGAGATGATGGATAAAAAAAATTATGGTAGTGGACGACGATCCAGACATATTAGTTTTTCTTAGAACCGTCTTTGAACAGCGGGGTTATGAGGTATTTATTGTTGATAGTGGTGTGATTGTATTAATGAGTTAAAACGAGGCTTTAAAGGGATTGTACCAATGGATCTTATGATGCCCTATATAGATGGATGGGAGACTTTGAAAGAAATAATTAAAAAAGGATTAAACAAAGATATTGTTATATCAATTCTTACTGCCAAAGGTGCTCCTGACCCTGAGAAGATGAAAGGGTTTGACTCATATATTTATAATTATATAAAAAAACCATTCGAACTAAAAAAACTAATCTCGGAAATTAATGGTATTGCTAAATTAAAAAAATAAGCGACAGTTAAAATATCAAGATTTTTTTTTTAAAATATTAATTCTTAGAGCAACAGTTTACATGAATGATGAAAGAAAATTATTAATCCCCTCAAAAACACCAATAACGTCAAGACCAATAAGTATCACAAAGAAAATTACCAATACAATAAGCACTTTTATTGCAAATTTTATTAACTTCCAAGCAACAACTGCAATCAGTATAATTCCAATGAATACTGCCCAAAGAGGTATGACAACGCCAAATAGTTCCATTTATTTCACAAAATACTAATCTTTGACGTATCATTTAAATATTCTTAATTTTTAGATTATGATATGATTTCTCCCAAACGTACAAAAACTCTAAACCCATGTCTTTTTTGTGTACATAAAACATGAATTTGTCAAGACAGATTCATTAGAGCACAGAGAGTATCAGTATAATATCGCAAACTCTGCTGCTAAAGCCAGTACATTGGTTGTTTTACCTACAGGCCTTGGAAAAACTATAGTTGCCTTACTAGTTATAGCCAATGAACTAAAAAAGAAAAACAACAAAATATTGTTTCTTTCCCCAACAAAACCCTTGGTAAATCAACATGCTCAATTCCTGAAAAAAGTTCTAAAGATAGATGATTCTGTTGTTGTTTTTACTGGTGAGGTTTCCCCTGGGAAAAGGAAGGAAATGTGGAATAATTGTAGAATAATTGTGTCTACTCCGCAAGTTATAGAGAATGATTTAATTTCAAAGAGAATCGATCTGAAAAATATTTCCCTTATTATTTACGACGAAGTACATCGTGCTGTTGGCAACTATTCGTATGTTTTCGTTTCCGATATATATGGAAAACAACGTAATGAAAGATTATCTCTAGGAATGACCGCCTCCCCGGGAAACGATATCTCAAAAATACTTGAAGTATGTAAAAATCTTGAAATAAGCAATATCGAGATAAGGACAAAATATGATCCTGACGTTAAACCTTATGTTCATGATTTAAAAATAATTTGGAAAGAAGTTGACCTACCTAAAGAGTTCTCATATACCCTACAACTGCTGAGAAAAGCATTGTCTGATCGACTTAAGATTTTAAAAGAAATTGGTATTATAGAATCTTCTTCTCTTTCGCTAATAAATCGAACAAAGCTTTTAGACATTAAAAAAAGAATCCAAGAAGAATTACGATCTAGTCCCACTCCACCAAAACCGTTATTCAGGGCTGCATCTGCTCAAAATGCTGCTCTGAAGCTATATCATGCAATTGAACTCATGCAAACACAAGGGATCAATGCATTGAGGAATTATTTTCAACGCATGGGGGATGAGGCATTATCTAAAAGCGGGAGCAAAGCATCAAGAGATATTTTAAAAGATAGTAATGTGCTAGAGGCACTCGCATATGCAAAATCTCTTGATATCGAACATCCAAAGATACCAGAAATTGTTAAAATTGTTAAAGAACAATTTAACATTAAAAAGGATTCAAAAATTATTGTTTTCACACATTATAGAGATACATCATTATATGTTCTTGAACAATTAGTACGTATCGATAATGTAAGACCAGTACGATTTGTTGGACAAGCAGATAAAGGAGAAGACAAAGGATTAACTCAGAAAGAGCAGATAGATATAATTAGTAAGTTTAAAGAAGATGTTTTCAACGTGTTGATAGCCACATCGGTTGCTGAAGAAGGTCTTGATATACCATCAACTGATCTTGTTGTATTCTACGAACCTGTTCCTTCTGAGATCCGCACCATCCAAAGAAGAGGTAGAACTGCTAGAAAAATGCCTGGCAAAGTAATTATTTTGATTACAAAAGGTACACCAGACGTAGGATTCTATTGGTCATCTCGGCGAAAAGAGAGAATGATGCGCAGCGAGTTGGAAGTGTTACGTTCTTCGTTAGATAAAAAATTTGAGGATGCTAAATCTTTTTATGAAGGTATGACTAATAAAGATAATCAAAAAAAATTGGACGAATATTCAACGACAAAAAATATTAAAATTATCGTGGATAACCGAGAATATCGCTCTAATGTAATTAGATTTCTTTCTGGAAAAGACGTCGAGATTGAATCGCAACAGTTAGATGTTGGAGACTATGTTCTTTCTTCTCGCATAGGGGTCGAACGAAAAAAAATTGATGATTTTTTAAATTCATTAATTGAAGGTAAACTGTTTTTTCAGATGAGAAAGGTAAGGGATGCTTATTCAAGACCGGTTTTAATATTGGAAGGTGAGGGCTTACTTACAAAAAGAAACATCAGTCATAATGCGATTTTTGGTAGTCTTGTTTCAATAATTGTTGATTTTGGAATTCCCATTATAACTACTAAGTCTGCTCATGAAACTGCAGATTTATTATTTGTCATGGCAAACAGGGAACAAAAGGAGGATAACAGAGCAGTAGCGATACGAGGAGAAAAATGGTCTATGTCCACTCCAGAACAGCAGCAGTTTATTATGGAAGGTCTTCCCAATGTTTCAGCAGTTCTTGCTAAAAGACTTCTTCAAAATTTTGGAAGTATCAAGGCTATTGTTAATGCATCTGAAGAAGAACTCAGTACTGTTCAAGGGATTGGAAAAAATATTGCAGCAGAGATTGTTATGATTTTAAATTCTGAGTACATGCAGAAATAATATCCCAAATATTTTTATTCAACCTTGCAATTACTCCCCTTTCGTAAAGGCTGCAAAAAGGGTGATTTCTATGTCAACAGACGAAAAAATTGAGCAGGTTTGTGATGGATTAAATATGATTAGTGAAGATAATTCTATACCTAGAAATATCAGACGAGGAGCAGATGAAGTTAAACAAATTTTGCTTAATGATTCAGATCCCATTGATCTCCGGGTTGCTACAGCCACATCTATACTTGATGAATTAGCAAATGATCCAAATATTCCTTTGCACGGTAGAACGCTTATTTGGAATATAATGAGTCGTTTGGAGGAATTGGCTTAAAATATTTTCGTAAACAAATTAAGGGTAAATCATTCAATATAACAACTTAAAACCGGGAGGAGAACTTTATGATAAGAATAGGACCAGCAGGCATACCTTTATCATGTAAAGGTCGTACCAATAAGGATGGAATTATTTATACACACAGAAATCTTGATTTAAATGCTATTGAAATCCAGTTTGTTAGAGGACTATATGTCATGTCAGACGAGGAAGCACAGATTATAAGAGAATATTCAGAGGAAAATGATATGGAAGTACATGTTCATGCTCCTTATTATGTTAATTTAGCTGGTGATGGTGAGGAAATAGAGATGAGTTTTGAAAAGATATTGAGATCTGCCCAAATGGCAGATAATATTGGGGCAAAAACAGTAGTCATACATCCTGGTTTTTACGGAGAAAATAGTGAAAAAAAGACTTTGAAGATGATTATTAAAAATTCAAAGAAGATAACCGGAATGATAAAAAAAGAGAAGCTTAAAGTAAAAATTGGTATTGAAACAATGGGTAAAAAAAAGGTTTTTGGATCGATAGATGAAATTATTGAGGTTTGTAAAAGTGTAAAGGGTGTAATACCAGCAATAGATTTGGCTCATATCCACTCGCGAGGCAACGGCTGTCTTAAAGAGAGAAAAGATTTTGAAGAAATTTTTGAAAAACTTAAAGCTTTAAAACTAAAACACTACTTAATACATATCACCGGAGTTTTGTATGAAAATGGAAATGAGCTATATCACCTACCTATAAAAAAAGGCGATATGCCAATTGCCCCATTAGTTGAAATCATTCTTGACAATAACTATAATGTAACTTTAATCTCTGAATCTCCACTTTTAGAACATGATGCAGTATATATTCGCCTTCAAGTGGAAAAAGCAATAATGAAAAGAACTGAAAAAGAAGAAGCATATTATAAGGATTTATCAGAGGTTATATGAAAGAAAAGAAGATATTTCGGCAATCATTAGATTATATTCAATTCAAAATAAAGGATATACTAGATGATGTTACTAAAAACGACATTAATAAGGTTATTACGTTATTTTTTGAGGCTAACCGCATTTTTGTTTATGGTGCTGGAAGATCTGGCTTAGTTTCAAGAGCCTTTGCTATAAGGTTGGTTCATCTTGGATTCCAGACATTTGTTATTGGAGAGACAATAGGGGCTCCTATAAAAAAAGATGATTTAGTTTTTGTTTTATCTGGTTCTGGAGAAACTATTCCTACTGTAATGACTGGTGAAATAGCCCATAACATTGGTGCTAAATTAGTTGTTGTGACAGGGGAAAGAAATTCACGTATTACAAAATTTGCTAATATAGCTATTTTTCTCTCTGCTGGTTGTAAGGATGAAGAAAGAAAAAAACTTGCACCTCTTGGAACTCTATTTGAAGCGAGTGCATGGATTTTACTCGACAGCATTATAGCAGAGCTTATGAAAAGCAAAGGGGAAACTGAAGAATCGATGCGCTCACGTCATGCCACTTTAGAATAATTTTTTTTCCGTATCCAGACAGATACTTTTAAAAAGTTATTTTGGAGAGACTTCTTTATTGAAACCCATACATTTTTAAGAGATTCCTCCATGTAAGGCTTTAAATTATTGGCAAGGTGATCAATATGGCCAAATCATCAACGTATACGCGACAACCAATTGTAAGTGTCCTAGGTCATGTAGATCATGGGAAAACAACTCTTTTAGATTTTATTAGAGGTACTGCTGTTGCATCAAGAGAATCTGGTGCAATAACACAACATATCGGTGCAACTGAAGTACCAATCGATGCCATTTATAATGTTTGTGGAAGTTTGCTTGGCGGTAAAAAATTTACAGTACCTGGTCTTCTTTTTATAGACACTCCAGGTCATCATGCCTTTACTACATTGAGGGCAAGAGGTGGATCACTAGCAGATCTTGCAGTGTTAATTGTTGATATACGGGAAGGATTCAGACCCCAGACACATGAATCCATTAACATTTTAAAACAGTACAAAACACCCTTTATTGTTGCTGCAAACAAAATCGATGATATTGCAGGATGGGTCCAAAGTAGCAACATTGCAAAGGTTAGAATTGAAAAACAACGTGCATCGACTAAAAGCTTGTTTGATGAAAAACTCTATGATTTGATAGGAAGTATATATGATAAAGGATTTGAGTCAGATATATATTACAAAATCAAGGATTTTCGCAAAGCTGTTCCCATAATTCCCATATCAGCAAAAACTGGAGAGGGGATTCCTGAACTTCTCATGGTCCTTGTTGGTTTAGCTCAGCGTTTTATGGAAGATCAACTGTCTATTGAAAGTGGTGCAGGTAAAGGTACTGTTTTAGAAGTCAAAGAGGATGTTGGATTAGGTACTACTGTTGATGCTATAATATATAGTGGCACAATTCGAAAAGATGATACCCTTGTTTTTGGTACACATCATGAACCTCTTGTAACTAAAATCAAGGCTTTACTAAAGCCAAAACCACTTGATGAAATCCGCGACCCTAGGGAGAGATTCGATAGCGTCCAAGAAGTTCATGCGGCTTGCGGTATCAAAATTTCTGCCCCGAATCTTGATGATGTCATTCCTGGTGCACCTCTTAGAATTGTTCGTGATGATATCAATGAACTTATTAAGGAAATCAAAAATCAATTAAAAGTAAATATTGAATTGGATAAGGATGGTATTTTCCTTAAAGCAGATACCATTGGCTCTCTAGAAGCGTTAGTTAAAGAATCAAGAGATAAGGGCATTCACATCAGAAAGGCAGAGATAGGAAATGTTTCAAAAAAGAATATTGTAGAGACAAATGCTATTGTGAATCCTCTCGACAAAGTCATTTTTTCTTTTAATGTTAAAATACTTCCAGAAGCAAAGGAAGAATTGACTAATACAGATATTACTATTTTTGATGAAGATGTTATTTACACGATAATGGAAAATTATGATGAGTGGGTTGAAAAGAAAAAAGCTGAACTTGATAAAAAACGACGAGAGGATTATACCCATCCAGGAATGATAAAATTCCTCCCTGATTATGTCTTTCGAGTAAGCCATCCTGCGATTATAGGAGTTAGAGTACTGGCGGGTAGGATAACAGACGGTATGAGACTTATGAGGGAGGATGTGAAGGTTATTGGTTCCATTAAAGGTATTCAATCTGAAAATAAATCGATTGAAGAAGCACTCCAGGGGCAAGAGGTAGCTATATCAATAGAAGGTATAACAGTTGGGAGACAGATCAAAGGAGAAGATATTCTGTATACAGCTCTCCCAGAAAGCGATGCAAAGAAACTCAAAGAAATGGATGTTTTGAATGCCGATGAAAAAGATGTTTTAAATAAAATTATTGAAATTAAAAGAAAAACTAACAAATTTTGGGGCATGTAACCCTATAAAAACACTAATAAACGGCATCTATATACGGATACCAGAAATGACATCTATTAAAGAAATCAAAGAGGCTGAAACAAAGGCACTTCGGTCAATAGAAAAAGCAAAAAAAGATGCTGAAAAAAATATAGAGAAAGCGAGGAATAAAGCTGAAAAAGAAAAACTAAAAATTATAGAAGTCGCCCAAAAAAAGGTCAATAAACTCTATGAAAAAGCAGAAGAAAATGCAGAAATGAATATAGTTAAGATTAAAAGCGATTGTAAAGAAGAAATTTCAAAGATAGAAAAAACCGCTGATAAGAATATATCAAAAGCCGTTGATCTTATTGTAAGAAATGTCCGAGAGGGGGAATAAAAAATATTATTTCCAGCTAAAATGAAGAAAGTCTCATTAATTGTCTATCAGGATTATGTAGAGGATGTTATAAAGACTCTTCATGAAGCTGGTCTGGTTGAAATCATCGATATATCAAAAGAAGCCCCGTTAACTTTGGAAGAAGCTGAAAAAGCTGAAACACATCCTGAAGCAGGTACATGTACAAACTATGGGTTAAGACTTTCCAGATTAATAGATATTTTAAGTAAAACCAAAAAATCTCCTTCGGGTATAAAGGCAATGCTTAATCCACAATTACCAGTGGTAACAAGTATTGAGGATCGTTTTTTAGATGAACTTTACTCCCATGCTGAAGGTATTCTCCATGAGATAGAAAAAAATATTTTAGTTCATGAAGAAAGCTTAAAGAAATTGGATGAACAAAAAGAAAAAATTGATATTGGCATAGAACAGGTTTCATATCTTAAGGATTTTAGATTAGATATTTCAGATATTGGCGTATCAGACTATGTATATATTGTTGCCGGTAAAACATCTGAGTTACCGTCTATAGAAAAGGAAATTAAATCATTAGATTCAGCAGCATTGTATTCTAAACAGTTTGGAACCGGTAAAAAACGCGAATGGGTCGTAATAATTGCCGCTCACATATCTGAACAAGAGAAGATAGAAAAACTTTGTCGAGAAAAAATTACACTGTTTGATATTCAACATCTTTCTGGTTCTCCTAAAGATGTTATAAAAACACTTAAAAAAGAAAAAACAAAAATAGAAGACGAAAAGAAGCAAATTCTTTCTAAGTTGAGTGACTATGCTTCTGAGAATTTACATGGTTTACTGGTTCTCAGGGAAGAAATTCGGCTTGAAACAGTAAGAAAAGAGATATCAAAGAATTTTGCAAAAACAGGGAGTACCTACATAATAAATGGCTGGGTTCTAGAAAAAAATGAAGATAAGTTAAAATCGTTAGCGACTAGTGCTTCAAATGGTTTAGCTATTTATAATTCTGAAAAACCTTCTCTTAATCCAGATAATCCACCTACTTATTTTGAAACACCTAAATGGGCTGTTCCTTTCAAATCTCTTCTAGAGATGTTTGCAACTCCCAAATACAATGAGATAAACCCCACGATTATTATGGGGATATTCTTCGTATTGTTTTTTGGGGTCATGCTTGGAGATGCTGGCTACGGTCTAGTAATATTATTTCTTTCATTGTTTGGATATATTAAGTTTTCAAAATATAGTGAAATGATTAAAAACTGGTCATTTATGGGAATATGGCTGGGTTTGACAACCACAGTTGTAGGTTTTTTAACAAATAGTTTTTTTGGAGATTTCATACCGCGATTCATTTTTAATGACCCAAATCAACTTCTTTATAGTATAACGATTGGGGGCATACACCTACCCGTTGAGCCTCTTCGTAATCCTCTTACGATTTTGACGATAGCACTTCTTTTTGGTTTGGTTCATCTTAACCTTGGTATTATATTAGCTATCTATCAATCCTACAAAAACAGAGATTTTAAAGAACTAATCACAAATCATTTTTCGTGGGTACTACTCCAAATCGGCGGAGGATTACTCATAGGAGATTTCCTGCTTCACCTATTAACCCTTAGGACAGTTGAATTTTACATTTCAATGATTCTTGTGATTATCGGTTTAATTTTTCGACTTATACACGCTGGACCTCTTGGTTTCTTTGATGTTACTGGTTATGTTGGTGACTGGCTTTCATATGCTCGACTTCTCGCACTTGGCCTTGCAACGACTGGTATGGCACTTGCATTTAACATTGTTGCAAAATTATTTGGTGACATGATTCCAATTGAAATTATTGGTATAATAATAATGATAATTTTGCTTGTATTATTGCATGTAATAAATCTCGGACTTCAGGCTCTTGGTGCTGGAGTTCATTCACTTCGACTTCAATATGTTGAATTCTTCAACAGATTTTATGAAGGGGGCGGACATGAGTTTAAGCCTTTCTCCATAAAAAGGAAATATACTAAAATTAAGGAGGTAAAATAAACCAAATAACTAAAATGGAGGAATATAAATGAGAAAAATAAAAATGAAAGAAAGAACCGCGATAATACTACTGGCTATCATGGCACTAATGATGGCAACTGGAACAGCAGTAGCAGAACCATTAATTGGAGAAGAAGGAGAAACGCAATCAATGATTATATTAGGTTGCGCGCTTGCTATGGGAATAGCAGGAATAGGATCTGCATTAGGTCTAATGTTAGCTGGAACATCTGCTGTAGCAGTAACTGGTGAGAAGCCAGAATTATTTGGTAGATGTCTAGTCTTTCAGGTGTTACCAATGACCCAGGCAGTATATGGTCTGTTAACAGCCATCTTGCTAATGATGGGAGCTGGACTACTAGGAGGAAGCGCATCAGCAGATTTGTCTAATCCAATGCTTGGAATTTCTGCAATTGGAATAGGACTCGTTGTGGGACTTACTGGTATCTCAGCTGCCAATCAAGGAATGGTTGCGAGCGCATCAATTTCTGCAACTGCAAGAAATCCAGGAGTTGCTGCTAGAGGAATAATCTATACAGTTATGCCTGAAACCATTGCTATATTTGGGTTACTCGTTGGAATACTTCTCATGACTGGATTGGGACTACTATAGATGGATATACCATGACGGCAGAAAAAATCCTTGAACGAATTAAAAAAGATTCAGAAAAGGAGATAAATCAGATTCGAAAGGAAACAAAAAAACAAGCAGCTAGTATCATTGACATTGCTAGAAAGGAAGCTGAAGTAGAATCAGAGAAAATACTATCGAGTGGTAAGAATCAAGGGGAAAACATCAAAAAAATCCTAGTTTCAAAAGCAAGTCAGGATGCTAAAAGAGAGATCATGAAGGCAAGAGAAAAAATAATAGAGGAATGTTTTGCAAAAGCACAACATAGGATGTCAACTATCAAAGAAGCAGAATACAAAAAAATAGTAATTAAGTTGATAGAAGCCGGTCGCAAAAAACTTGATGGACAATGTACGGTGGTTGTATCTAGAGATATTGACAGAAAAATCGCAAAAGGTATGGGTTTAAAGGTAACAGGAACTGTAGATGCTTTAGGTGGAGTAATCCTAAAATCTAGTGATGGGGGGATAACCTTGGATAACACATTCGAAGGTATACTTAAGCGCAAGAAGGATGAAATAAGAATAAAGGTAGGAAAGCTGCTTTTCTCCGGTTAGGGTGTCGAATTGTTAGAACTGATCCTTGATCCGCATAATCTACCTTTCTGGATTCTTATTGCATCTATTATTGTAGTGGTTATCGGATTAATTTCCAGGCCTTTCTTAACTCACGCTAAGTTTGCTTATTCAAACGCATTATTTGAAGCGATAGGAAATCCATACATTAATGATAAAGAACTTAGCAACATAGTAGAAAGTAAGGATCTTATTGCTTTTAAGGAGACAATAAATTCATTGAAAGATTACAATGTAGTTGGTGAAGATACATATACGGTGCAGAAATCCTTGGATGACAATTTTATTCAAACTATTGAGATGATGCGAAAGGATAGTTCGAAAAAAATGAAAGATTTTTATGATATTTACTTGGAAAAAATCGATATATATCTAGTTAAAAACGAGCTTAAAAAATTAATACTAGGTAAGGTTGAAGAAGTTGAAATTGACAATGCCATCCTTCCCCGTACCAAAGAATTTCTTAGCAAATTAAAAGATGTTGGCAAAGAAAATTTACCAGCGATTTTAGCTTCTTATGGTTTTGAAAAAGAATTAATTGATATACTCTCTGAGGCAAATCCCGATATTTTGACTATTGATGTTGAAATCGATAAACATATTATTAATAAGTTTAAACAGGTTGAAGTACCCTATAAATGTGAACAGGCAAAACAGAGTTTTATGAAAAGCCTAATTGACATTACGAACATTAAAAATATTCTTAGAGCTAAGCAACTAGGCTACGATGTTGGTACCTGTAAAAAACTATTTCTTGAGGAGGGTAAAGAGATTGCAACCTGGAAGTTTAATGAAATGGCAGATGTAGATCAGGTTCCACAGGTAATATCCGCTCTTGAAGGCACGTCATATTTTAATGTTTTAAAAGATTCTATTGAACAATATAACAAAGAAGGATCTGTACAAGTTTTAGAGAATGCTTTAGATGGACTTCTCATAAAGCTTGTCAAAGACATTTCTTTGCAGAATTTTCTAAACCTTGGTCCAACTCTCCGATTCCTAGTTTCAAAAGAATTTGAGATAAAAAATCTTAAAGTGGTTGCAAAAGGTATCGGTGAAAATCTTTCTTCTGATCTCATCAAAGGTTTATTAATTAAGGAGGCAGCCTAATGAAACTTGCAGCTATTTGTGACAAAGATACTGCAGTTGGACTCAGGCTTGCCGGAATCCATGAATCTTATATTCCAGAAGAAAATCCAGTTAAAATTTTAGATGAGATTTCTGGAAGAAATGACATAGGAGTTGTTTTTATCACTGAGAAAATAGCTGAAAGTATTAGTAAAGATTTAAAAGACTTTAGATTAAGATATGATACTCCAATAATTGTAGAAATTCCTGATAAAAAAGGACGTTTGGAGGATCATGCAGATTTTATTTCACATCTGATAAAGAAAGCAGTAGGAATTGATATTGGCAAAAAAGATAGATGATGGAGGAAACAATAAATGTCTGAAATCGTAGGAAAAATAGTTAGAATCTCCGGACCAGTCATTGAAGCAGACGATATGCGCGGATCGAAAATGTACGACGTTGTCCGCGTTGGAGATGAGAATTTAATAGGAGAAATTATCCGTTTAAATGAAGATATTGCAACAATTCAGGTGTATGAGGATACAAATGGTTTAAAGCCTGGGGAAAAGGTTATTTCTACACTTGAGCCTCTTTCTGTAGAACTTGGACCTGGTCTTATTACAAATATTTATGATGGTATTCAGAGGCCTCTCCCAGCAATTAATAAACAAACCGGTGATTTTATTGCTCGGGGTGTGGAAGCACATGCACTCGATAGAAAAAAGAAATGGCATTTTAAACCAACTGCTAAACGTGGTGACAAAGTCAAAGGCTGTGATATAATTGGAGAAGTACAGGAATCAACGATTATTTTACATAAAATCATTGTTCCACCAGATGTACAGGGGGTCTTATCATCTGTTGGGAAGGAAGGTGATTATACTATTGAAGATGATATTGCTGCTGTAACCACAGATAAAGGCAATGTAAAATTAAAGATGCTTCAACGATGGCCGGTACGTAAAGCAAGACCCGTAGCTGAAAAATATGATCCATCTTTAGCTCTTATAACAGGTCAGCGTGTTATTGATACATTTTTCCCTGTTGCTAAAGGCGGAACTGCAGCGATACCAGGAGGATTTGGTACTGGCAAAACTGTGATGTTACATCAGCTTGCTAAATGGAGTGATGCACAGATCATTGTCTATGTTGGCTGTGGTGAACGAGGCAATGAAATGACTGATGTACTTCGGGAGTTTCCAGTGTTGGAAGATCCTATAACTCATGAGCCATTGATGAATCGTACAGTGCTTATCGCAAATACATCCAATATGCCTGTTGCTGCACGAGATGCAAGTGTTTACACGGGTATTACAATAGCTGAATATTATAGGGATATGGGTTATGATGTTGCACTTATGGCTGATAGTACTTCTCGTTGGGCAGAAGCGATGAGAGAAATATCTGGTAGATTAGAAGAAATGCCTGGGGAGGAAGGGTACCCTGCCTATTTGGCTTCACGGCTTGCAGAGTTCTATGAACGAGCTGGTAGAGTAAAATTACTAGGTTCAAAGAATAAAGAGGGTTCAGTTTCTGTTATGGGTGCAGTTTCTCCGCCAGGTGGTGATTTTTCCGAACCTGTTGCACAGAATACCCTACGTATTGTAAAGGTGTTTTGGGCCTTGGATGCAGACCTTGCAGATAAGAGGCATTTTCCTTCAATCAACTGGTTAAAATCGTATTCTTTATATCTGGAAGAAGTGAGCGATTGGTGGGAGAAAACAGTGGGGAAAGACTGGCTTAAACTTCGTAATAGAGCTATGGCTTTACTTCAGAAAGAATCAGAACTGCAAGAGATAGTAAAACTGGTTGGACCTGATGCACTTCCTCCTAGGGAGAGAGGGCTTTTGGAAAGCGCAAGAATGGTTAGAGAAAACTATCTGCAACAAAGTGCTTTTCATGAAGTTGATACCTATTGTCCTGGAAAGAAACAGTATGAAATGCTTAGACTCATGCTCAAGTTTTCAGATAAAATTCAGGAGGCGGTAGGAAAAAATGTTCATATCGATGACATTATTTCAATTAAATCGAGGGAAACGCTGGCTCGTACTGGTACTGTCCCGAATGAGGAATTTGAAAAAAGATTTAAATCATTGGAGCAGGAAATGGAAAATGAGATTAATTCTTTAATAAAGGGGAGGGTTAAATGAAACGTAAGGACATAGAGTATACCACTGTTTCAGAGGTTGCTGGGCCTTTAATGATTGTTGAAGGTGTTAAGGATATTGCCTTTAATGAGGTCGTTAAGATTAAAACTTCTTTCGGCGAAGAGAGAACTGGGCAAATTCTTGAGGCTTTTGAAGATAAGGCTGTTGTTCAGGTTTTTGAAGGAACACGTGGGCTTGATACTAAAAATACATCTGCACGTTTTATTGGGGAAACCATGAAACTTGGTGTTTCAAAGGATATGGTTGGTAGAGTTTTTGATGGAACAGGTAATCCTTTGGATAATGCGCCACCAATAATTCCTGATGAGAGGAGGGATATTAATGGGGATCCAATAAATCCTTGTGCTAGGGAGTATCCTAGAGAGTTTATTCAAACTGGAATTTCAACGATTGATGGATTGAATACACTTGTGAGAGGGCAAAAGCTTCCTATTTTCTCAGGTTCTGGACTTCCTCATAATGAGCTTGCTGCTCAGGTTGCGCGTCAAGCAAAGGTTCTTGGTAAAGAGGAGAAGTTTGCTGTGGTTTTTTGTGCTATGGGTATTACAAGTGAGGAGGCTAATTTGTTTATTAAAGATTTTGAAAATACTGGTGCTCTTGAAAGAACTGTTATGTTTTTGAATCTGGCCGATGACCCTACAATTGAAAGGATTATTCTCCCTCGTATGGCTCTGACTTGTGCCGAGTATCTTGCATTTGATCTTGATATGCACGTGCTAGTGGTCCTTACTGATATGACAAATTATGCAGAGGCTCTAAGAGAAATAGCTGCAGCACGGGAGGAAGTTCCTGGTAGAAGAGGGTACCCTGGGTATATGTATACAGATCTTGCTATGAATTATGAGAGAGCTGGGAGAATCAAAGGTAAAAAAGGCTCTATTACTCAAATTCCTATGCTTACTATGCCTGATGATGATATTACTCATCCTATACCTGATTTAACTGGTTATATAACTGAGGGTCAGATTGTTTTAGAAAGAGGACTTCATAAGAAGAGCATATACCCGCCGATTGCTGTCCTGCCGTGTCTATCTCGTTTGATGGATCGAGGGATTGGTAAAGATAAGACTCGTGAGGATCATGCAGGCGTATCAAATCAGTTATATGCTGCTTATGCAGAAGGATGTGATCTTAGAGATCTTGTTGCAATTGTTGGAGAGGATGCCCTTTCAGATAGAGATAGAAAATTCTTACAGTTTGCTGATGAATTTGAAAAGAGGTTTGTTTCGCAAGGGCCTCATGAAGATAGAAGTATTGAGCAAACCCTTACTATTTCTTGGGAGCTTTTATCAGGTTTGCCAGTATCTGAATTGAAAAAGATTGATGAAACTTACATTAAAAAATATCTTCCACCCGTAAAAGAAGAGAAGTAATATGACAGAGCAAATCCTTGAAGGGGTAAATCCTACTCGAATGGAACTTCTTGAAATCAGGAAGAAATTAACGTTAGCTGAGAAAGGACATAAGTTATTGGAGGAAAAAAGGGATGCTTTGGTAGAAAAATTCTTTGAGATAATTGAGGTAAGAAATAAGTTTTTGGAGGAGGTAGACGGGATTTTTAAAGATGCGTTTCTTTCGTTGATACAAGCTCAGATGATTCTTGGTGAGAAGAAAGTTAATGATGTTTCATATCTATCAAAAGATATTGGTGATATATATTTTGAAAGAGATAACATTATGGGTGTGAAGATTCCTAAGATAAATAAGGGCGAAATTAAACCACCTACAAAGCCTCTCTATGGTTTTTTTGAAACGTGTGCTAAGCTTGATGATTCATATAAGAAATTTAGTGAACTTTCTGTAAAATTATTAGAGCTTGCTGAGATTGAGAGTGGTATCAAATCTTTATCTATAGAAATAGAAAAAACTAAAAGGCGAGTAAATGTGTTAGAAAATACTCTAATACCCAAGTTGTTTGCTACAATAAAATATATTGAGATGCAGCTTGATGAGAGAGAGCGTGAGGATTTCTTTAGAAGAAAAAGAATTAAAGCTTTGATGGAAGCAAAAAAAGAATAATATGTCTTTAGATGATGATCCTGTAATTGGTAGGTTTTTTGATACTCCTGAAAAAAAGGCTAAGTGGATTGTTCGTTTTAAAATCGCTTATATTCTCTGGATAGTTTTTGTAATTATTGGGATTATCTCAATAGCTCTTTGGTATTTTTTAAAATAAAAAAAAAGAGGAAAAGAATTTTAGTCTTTTCCAATGTCCCATATAGCCTTTATAGCTAATATCCCGACAGCTGGGGCAACGAATATTGCTAGGCTCATTGAAACTCCGGCGAAAATATCTCCTATGTATGATGGTATCATTGCATAGGTACTCAATGGAAATATGCCACCCATAATCAAAAGTGCTATTCCTGCCATAAGAAATGCAGGTATTTCTTTCTTGGTGATTGTTCCCTTTCCCATGAATGCTAAGATTCCAATTATTGCACCAATAATTGCTATAATCCATGCGATATAGCTGCCTACATTTGTGCTAAAGAATGGCTCAGCAGTTGTAAGCGTATATGCTTGATATAGACCAACGATCAAGGCGATTAATATCCCAATCTTAAATAATCGCCTTCCTGCCTTCAACATCATATCTTCTTCTGCCATATTTCTCACTTCCCTTAGATTCGATATATTTTATTTGCTTGCCGAAATACCTACTCCTATATAAACCCTCCTATTTTAATATGGAGTGGTTTTTAATGAGAAAATAATTGGAATATTCATTCAGTAAGCCATTGTTCATCAATTCGTTTATATTTTGTGATTTCTGTGGGTTTGAACCATAGGTTGATTTCAAATTCGGCTGTTTCTTTGCTATCGGAACCATGTACAATATTTCTTCCTATAAATTGACCAAGGTCACCTCTTATTGTCCCCAATTTGGCTTTCTGAGGATCTGTTTTTCCCATCATGCCTCGGACCATTTCTATGGCGTTGTTTCCTTCTAAAACCATGGCAATTACAGGTGATGAAGTGATATATTTTACAGTTGGCTTAAAAAAAGGTTTACCTTTATGGATTTCATAGTGTTTCTCTGCTAGTTCTTTACTTACAGATACAAGTTTCATTGCTATAATTTTGATTCCTTTTTTTTCAAAACGGCTTAATATCTCTCCAGCAAGTCTTCGTTGTACGGCATCGGGTTTTATCATGACGAATGTTCTTTCTTTTTCCATGTGTTCACCTTTTGATAGAGGGATATATACTTGGTTTAAAGAATTAACGATTCAAGATTTAAGGATTGACTTGCTATATAGAGAGCAAAACTTGTGATGTTAAATAGAATGTGAGCGATTATTGCTGTATTAAGATTTTTTGTTTTCATTACGATGTAACCAAGAAGTATTCCAAATACCCCTGTCATTATTGCAGGATAGATCTTTCCATATGATAAATGGGCCATTCCAAAAAGTATGGCGGTTGTTATGATGGCTATTTCTTTTCCTGCTAAAGAATTGAGTTTGTCTAATAGAAAACCTCTGAAAAATATCTCTTCTGTGGTCGATTGAAACACTACTATGAATAGCATTGAGATAAGAGAAAGATTGCTAGCTAACTCTTGGATATTGGTTGTTTCTTCTTCAACAACTCCTTGCTGATAAAGTATTAGACCTATTACAAACATTATGGCAAACATTATAATTACTATTGTTATTGCCCATGCTAAAGCAATGTCCAGTCCCTGTTTTTTTATTTTTAGGTTTGATAGCATCTCTTGGATTGAAAGCTCATTAACAAGTAGATACCAGACAAATGGGGTTCCAATAAATATTATAATAGTAATTATTGAACCTATCATAATTAAAGGTTCTGAAAGTTCGATATCTTGAGCTGAGGGAAAAGCTCCAAAAAATGAAAGTATCGGAAATAGGATTAACAAGAAAAGAGTAAAGAGAAGTACAAGTAGGGCAAAAATATGTGTTGGCTTTTTAATACTAAAGTCCATGTGCTCTCGAAACATAAAAGGTTACATAAAAGTTTTTAATTGTTTATTAACTGTATTTAGTTGTTGTACAAAAGAATTTGGATATTTCCTACGGATATGTTTTTATAGAATTAATTGATTCACGGAATTAAATAAAGGGGAAAGCATGAAAAATAAGATTAAAAAAGAAGCTATAGAGTGGTATGAAAACGTAGGTTATCACGATACTAAATCTATAGAAGATTTTGTTGAATTAATAATGGATAAAACAACAGATTCTATATTTGAAGAAATTAAGAAGCAATTTAGAGATGAATTTCTTAGTGGTAATTTGAAACATGATTTTGTTATTTCTCCAGATTATTATTTAGAACTTAAGCTAAAGGAAGTTAAACAAAATTTTTCTAAAGAGATTTCTATAGACTTATCTGATGAACAATACTAGCAGAGAATTGTACAAAAGATTTTTGTTTTAAGGTTAATTACAGATAAAAGTGTTTAAATATTTGATATTGTTACATCGTCAGAAGTTGGGCCCGTAGGGTAGCTTGGTCGATCCTTTTGGCTTTGGGAGCCAGAGACTCCGATTCAAATTCGGGCGGGCCCATTTTAATTTATTTTCGTTAGAATTTTATATAGGTAAACTCTAGTCAAGTTAGAGGAGTATATTTTGCGAAAATATATCGATTTTATGGAATTAGTGGAAAAAGTATATTCAGACAAACAAATATTCCAGAACATTCCATGGGTATAAAAAAAGCTGTTTTAAGGGTAAAATAAGGAGAAAATTTAAATAGATAGTATGTATACTCCTGTTGGAGGTATTAAATATGCCATATACACATGAAGGATGGACGTTATATAAAAGAGATGTTAATCTAAAAGGCGGAAGAAGACAAACTATCTATTACTTTAGTAAGAGGACTCCAAAAAGTGGTACACCATGTGACAAACCAGATAATATGGTAGTTGGTGTCAACAAAAGAACTGGACTTCCTTACTTGAAAAAGAGATAAATACATTATCTTTCTTCCTTTTTTTTTTATATTTCTATAATAATAATTATAAATTTTCTTTTTTTCCTTGAATTCATTGGAAGATTATGTTTTATAGTTTAGTTGTGTTTATTTTAAAGGATATTTATTATGAAAGTTACATATCCTTAATGTTAACTGAGACTTCGTGTAAGATGTTGAGATTATGTGACCTTTAAAGGTAATAATAAATTAAACTATATGCATTTTCTTCGCAAGAAAATAAATTATGTTGTCTGTCTTTTGGATGCAAATGTTTTTATCTATTCTGAAAACAAAAAGGATAATTGATATAAAAGTTGTAAAATGATACCTGTCTTTAGTTCTCTTGTATAAGGTTTGCAACAAAGGGAGTCGTGCAAAAGAGATACTCGACAGATTTTTGGTAGGGGAGTTGCTGATGAATTTTTAATGAAATATGAAATAAAATATAAAGTTAAAAGTTCTATATGGATTTAAGTTTTCCACCAGCTTAAAAATCTGAAATTTATAATAAATACCGTTATAGTAGATTCGGCTCTGTTGCCATCATCTATATCAACTGCAACAATTTTTATTATATGACCATAAAAAATTCTTTCGTTCCATGTCCAACGGTATATCCCATTTTCATCCGGTTCAGTTATATTTGCCCTAGGTTGGTTGTCTATGTAGAACTCGACTCTTTCAATACCTGTTTCTTCATCTTTTGCTCTAACCTCAATATCTATATAGCCGATTATGAAAAGTGTCGAATGACTGATTATACGTTTGTTTCTGAAATAACACCACCATTTATTCGCACCAGATTTTAAAGGTTTAATTAATTCTATAGTTGGCGGGTTATATGGATCCTTTTCTGTCGTGAATGTCCATATATCTGATCTGTTTTCAAGTAGTGGATCTTTTGCCACTGCATACCATCTGTATGTTGTGTTATACTTTAGACCTGGCCATATTACTTCTGCTCTAGTTCCATTTGATATGTCCTTGGCAATATTAATAAGACTGTTATTAAAGGCGTTATAAAAGTATACATCTATTATATCGTTGTCAGGATCGCTAACAAATACACTTATATTTGTGTTTATACTAATTTCATCGGAATTATGTTCAGGTGATGGATCGGTTGGTTTATTTGGTGGATGATTTATCGTAGTTGTATAATTCCAAGTGTCTGATTTATTAGTATATTCACCATCATCTGCAATAGCATACCAGCTGTATGTTGTGTTGTATTGGAGATTGTACCATATTATTTCTGCTTTGCTTGCGTTTGATACGTTAGTATGGGTGTCTATAAGGCTGTCATCTGATGCATTATAGAAAGAAACATTCATTTTATCTCCATCTGGGTCAGTTACAATTACGCTTATAGTTGGGTTCATGCTAATATTTGTAGCATTATTCGGTGGATATGGATTACTTGGCTTATTCGGTGGATTGTTTTGAAGCATTGTTGTGAATGTCCATGTATTTGATCTGTTTTCGTATATTGAGTCATTTGCTATTGCATACCATTCATAGGTTTTATCGTATTGTAGACCATCCCAGTTTACTTCTGCTCTGCTTCCATTTGATATGTTAAAATCGGTCCCTATGAGGCTATCATCTGATGCATTATAGAAGGAAACATCCATTGTATCATTGTCGGGGTCGCTAGCGAATACGCTTATTGGTGTAATAATACTTACGTTAAGTGAATTATTTACTGGGAATGGATTAATTGGTTTAAAAGGCGGTCCCCATATACTATTGGGAGCACCGGGTGTTCCACCATTAACAAGGCTTACTTCCCAAATGTTATTTGCTTTATATTCTATAGTCATTCCAGTATTATTTGCTCCAGTCTGTGGAACATAGGTTACTTCGTCTATAATTTTTAAAGTATCATTTTTTATTGCGAGATATTCTCCTGTATTGAGTAAAGAAAATGATGAATCAATTAGTGTTCCTGAATAACCAGGATAATCGGTGAGAAAATTTTGGTAATTATCTGCAATTACTGCAAAGCCATTGGCTGGGATTTCCATACTTCCGTTCTGAAGGGTTAATGTATGATTAGTACCTTGTTCATATAAGCGCCAGCCGGTTATGTTGATTGTATAATCGGCCTTGTTATATATCTCAATCCATTCATGCCCACTATCTGTTCCCGCGGGATCGTACATTATTTCATTTATTCGTATTGTTTCCGTATCGTAAATAATTGTCATTGAGGAAAGTGTTAAAGTAGATAAGATAAGTATTGCTACCAGAATAAAAGCACTTAATATTCTTGTAAGTTTAATTTTGTCTTTTTTTCCTTTCCTATTATTCATAATTTTTCCCCCACGCAATTATGTTACATTATTAGTAATTTAACCTCTATATATAAATATTGTCATAAAAATATTAATTTTTTGTAACATATGGCAGTTTTTCATTTTGTCGTTCTACCAGACAAGGTTTAAATACATTTATTGACAGAAATTAGCGAGACATAAATTAACACGATAACCTTTGTCTAGGCGTGGAAGGAAATGAAACGTAGGAAATTGATAAGTTCTATACTTTTTATATCAATTTTTATAGGTGCAACTATTAATATTCATGCTGAAACCCAACTTGAACATAAACCTGAAGGCGGAGAAGAGTTAAGCACTATTAAAAATGAATATTATGGATCTTATGACAAGATTATTGTAGATAAAATTAGTGATGATGCAGATTATAAAAGCATACAAGGAGCAGTAGATGGTGCTCCAGATGGTTCAACAATTTATGTAAAAGAAGGAACCTATAGTGAGGTAGTTCACATTTATAAGAAGATCAACCTGATCGGAGAGAATAAAGAGAATACATTGATTAATCCTATGTCAAAGAAAAACAGTTATGCTATCAAAATTAGCGTTACAGGTGTTAAACTTAGTGGATTTAGCATAAGTAATGATGGTCCTGGTCTTTATACTACTGGAATTAAGATAACCGCATCCCAAACAACTATAGGAAATTGTAATATATTTGATACACCAATTGGAATTGCAGTCTGGAGTTCAGGAAATACTATTTCAAACTGTACGTTTTGGGGCTGTGAAGATGAAGGTATTGCTTTTTTAGGAAGTTCTAGCTCAGAGTGTAGGAATAATTTGGTAATATATTCTGAATTTTATGATAACTGTGATGGTATAGAACTACAGTACTCATCAGATAATGTTATTTCACATTGTAGATTCTATAATAATACACATGCAGGTATCGATGTTATAGGTTCGTCTAATAATAATAACATCATTTCTAACTGTGATTTGTATGATAATGAGGTTTTTGGTATATACCTATCAAAATCATCTGAGAATCAGATAACACAATGCATGGTTTCAAATAATCAGATAATGATGAGCAGTTCTAAGAATAATACAATAGATAGCTGTGAATTAGAAAGCATTTACTTAAGAGATACTACGTTAAATATTGAAAATTGTGAGAATTTAGAAGAATCTAAAATTAAAACAATAAATTCAATATATGAAATATATAATGAAGAAAACATACATGCAACAATTAGTGAAAAAATAGAGAATGTTAAAGAAATTTATTATAGTAAATTTTCATTAATTTTTGCTATTTTAAATGAAATTAAATCTCGTATTTTTAGTTATCTAGGTTATTAAAATAAGAGAAAGGTATTATTTGTTATTACTGGATTTTTAGGTGATTATTTTTTTTCTTTGCCTCTCTTTCTTTTTGCCATAATATATAGTATTATTAGAATTATGATTATTACTATTATTATAATGATAATAGTTGTATAGATTTCTTCCTGTAGGGTTGGTTCTCCTTCATAATCTGTGAGTTTCTCGGTTTCTAGATCGTACATGTAATCCCATTC
>CP070724.1:445869-448925 GCA_020350825.1 Thermoplasmatales archaeon
TAATGTATTAAATATCGTACTCCTCGTTTAATTGTGTAAATATAGTAAAAGTTTTCATAACCACGAAAAGCTTGTTTAATTTGTTTTTTAGTCATTTTTTAATCCCCTTATAACAAAGCCAAATAACAAAAAAACGCCAAAACAAACAATACCCGTAATTCCACCGACAAGCTTAAATGTGTTCTGTTAAAATACATTGTCTTGGTCCCCCGGCCAACAAAATTCCAATGTAAACACCGGGATATAAGACAATGAAATAGGAATAGAGATTTTAGGCAGTTAGGCAGTAAAAGGTATGTGGCTAATTTGTTGGCTTTAGTATGTTTCATTGTCTTATATCCTGATTAAAGTATAACACAATCAATAAGACAATACAAGGAAAATTAAGTAAAATAAATAAAATAGTGAAAATTCTTTTATCGGACGTGGTTATATCAGGATGAAAAAAGGCCCGGATTTAGGATATAAGACAAACGCCAACAATTAGCCAACGTGTTGTCGATCCGGGCCAACTATATTATCGTCTATTGCCAGGACAAAATCAAGTAAAAAATCTTGTTAAGTAATCATCTAACATTTGTTGTTTGTTATATATTTAACTAATTTATTTAATATCATATTTATCAATTATAATAATTATAACGATTATATTAATTATATCAGAGAAAAAAACTTGTTGTCCATATATTGTCCATATATTGATCGAGAATCTATGGACAGGTTTTAAGTCTTTATATAACAACAATTTACAACAAAAACCTGTCAAGAAGTTGTCCATAGATTGATTTTTACATAACCCTATATCCCATAAGCATTTACATCATTTTGTCCATATTGTCCATATATTTTTTACAAACCATATATATACACACACATAATATAAACATATCTATGTTATATAACCATCTAACATAAAACAAATAATCCTATTTCCCCCTACACTACTAAGAATTGACTAAAAATATATACCACCTATGGACAAGCTGTATTTACAGCTTAAAAATAAAGATTTTTGTCCATAAATTGATCCTGAAATATATGGACAAAATATGGTAGATGATAATAAATCTATGGACAGTAAAAAATGAGTCAAAATCTACCACTTTTGGGGTATACCTTTTGGAGTAGAGCGTTATAACCGATACAATCGTTATAATCATTACACTATAATCGTTATAATCGTTATAACCTAACCGTATTCTTGGCCCATAAGCACTGTGTTTAATAAATCATTAAACATAGGCATTTTTAAGGCGTAGAGTCCCATTATTATAGGACGTGGGGGGTGATACCCTTCTTTATCGGACGTGCGAACCCGCTATTACGGTGTTTAAGACCCAAAAACCACACCCCGGAGTCCCATTTTTCCTGATATAATCTATATAACCCATATAATCCCTACAATCAATACAATCAGAACAAAAATATTAAAAATTTTGAAAATTTTGCTTGAGAATGTACCTTTCTAAGTGAAAAAAAGTGGGGTGAAATGTCCAATTGGGACTATAGATATAGAAGGATATACTCTTTTTCAGGGAATATGCGGCGGGTGGGCCTGAAGGTGGTTGCATGGGAGTCAGGGTCATGTAGTTTGAGTGTGCTGCTAATTTTGGGGACTGTCTATTAGGCGGTCCCTTTTTTATTTGGGTGGATTTGGGGGTTGAGTAAATTTTCTCACTGATTTGAGTAAATGGGGGGTGTATGAAAGTATTGGTTGCTTGTGAGTTTTCAGGACGGGTTAGAGATGCTTTTATTAAGCAGTGGCATGATGCTATAAGTTGTGATTTGTTGCCGACTGAGTCTGAAGGACCGCATTATCAAGGTTATCTTGAAGATTTTATAGGTGGTGGAAAAGAGTGGAATTTAATTGTTGCATTTCCACCATGTACCTATCTTTGTTCTTCTGGTGCAAGATGGTGGAAAGACAGGAAAAAAGAACAGGAACAGGCAATTGCTTTTGTGATGATGATTGCAAACAGAAATTGTCAGAAAATAGCAATTGAAAATCCAATTGGAATTTTATCAACCCAATGGCGTAAACCGGATCAAATAATTCAACCCTGGCAATTTGGATATGGGGAAACAAAAGCAACTTGTTTGTGGTTAAAGAATTTATCAAAACTTAAATCGACTAATATTGTGGCTGGTCGGGAAGCAAGAGTTCATAAAATGGCACCGGGAAAAAATAGAAGCAAATTGCGAAGTATTACTTATCAAGGTGTTGCTGATGCTATGGCAGAACAATGGGGATAAAATGATAACAACCAAACAAGCACTTTTAGATCGGATTCGGGAATTGGAATCTGATAATCAGCAATACAGGATCGCAATGCAGCTTGCGTTGTTGGATGCGGAAGCTTGCCGAAGGGAAAGGGACCAGGCCAGAAGGGAATTGATATTGTTGCAAGAAAATTTGTTGGATGATTTTGAGGGGGAAATATGAAAGAATTTGAGAAGTGGCAACAAAATTTAATAAATTTAGGTTTGTATAGTGTTGCTGAAGATGCTGAAAGTGCTTGGAAAGCAGCTTTGGAATGGGTTTTGAGTAGAGTTGACCATCCTAATTCTGATGGAAGTATTATCCAAGATATTAAAGATGAATCAGATGGAACCACTTAAAAACTTTTTAGTTCTCCTGATAGCCGGGTGGTGTGTTTATCGGATTTTTATTTTGGTGAGAAAAATAGTAAAGGGGGTTAGAAGTGAAAAAAATAACAGTACATTATGAATGTAATTATTGTAAGTTAAAAGCTAAAGTAATTGTTGAAACAAATAAATATGGATTTTTTGAAATACCAAAATATTATTGTCCAAATGACATGAGTTTAGTAGTGGGCAATGTTGAAAGATTCACCAGAAGAAATCGGGGATTAAGAATGGACGATAATATAGGAAAATATACATTAGAACAAATTAAAGCATTAGCGTGGACTGATATAAATCACTTACCACTTGATGTACAAGATGCAGTACATACTTGGGAAAAATATGGGGATAAAAATGAGAATAATCAAAATCCTATTTAAATGCTCAATTTGCTCAAATACTTACGAGCA
>CP070724.1:449025-452107 GCA_020350825.1 Thermoplasmatales archaeon
CAAAAATTTCTGAATCTGACATTTTATTTCCAATAGATGTCGCCTGATTAATTTTCATTATTCCGCGACTTCCAATAATTTCAATAAATTCATCAGTATTATAATAATTCGAAGGAATCACCATTTCTGGCATCAATGAAAATTCCATATTGCCATATTGAGGAACGACGTGTTCTTGTTCTTTATTTTCTTTACATTTCCACATTACGTAAGCTGGAGCATCAATGCCTTTGTAATTATCTGTCCACGCAAACACTTTTTCAATTTCTTCTCCGAAAAACCACCATCCAATAGTAAAAGAATGCCATCCATTATCTAATAATACGGGGGAGCCTCGAGTCGGATGACCCCCTGTTTGTTTTGGATCTTTTCTCCATAAATTAGCGCTTTCTGGAATATCCCACCCACCAGTAGAACCCATTGCTGTTTTAATTCTTATATAAGATAAATCACCAATATAATCTTGATCAATAAGTTCCTTTGCTCTCATAATGTGGGGTGCAAACATAAAATTTTCGTAAATTGAGAGGATTGAACCCGATTCTTTGCATGTCTCTATCATATTATCGGCTTCCTCTAACGACAGCGCCATAGGTTTTTGAACAGATATTCCTTTTATTCCTTCATTAGCGGCCAAGATTGTTGCTTCAGCGTGAAGATTATGAGGTAAAAGAATTTCTACAATGTCTAATTCTTCTTCATTTAACATTTTTTTATAGTCGGAATAGACTGGAGTAGATTCATTAAGGTTAAATAGTTTGATTTTTTTTATGGCTTTTTCGACGGTTCGATTACATAAACAAGTTATTTCTACATCATCATTATTCAAATAACCAAGCACATTTAAGTCGAAAATCCTTCCAGTCCCGATTATTCCAACTTTTAACATAGAAATTAAGAAAATTTGATTGTTAATTAATGTTTTTCATTTTCAATTATAAATATTAAGTTCTTCCTTTTTTCTAAGTATAAACTCTATTAACCGAAGCTTCAACAAATTCTTCAATCCGGTCTTGAATTGCCGTGTGAGGCAAGGAAGGTGTTCCATTGTGAGTATATGCAAGTAATCTCTTTGCTCGTGATCTGGGTTTGCTGGCAATTATTTTTAAAGTCTGTATTAACCAATCTACTTCTTTTTTATTGTTTTCAATACCGAAACTCACTCTTACAAGGCCTGGAAGAGTTTTACTAGTCAATTTTGGGAGAAACATATAAAAGAGCTTAGCACCTAAGATTCTGATTGGATGTATCATAACGATGCGTTTGATAAGTAAATGTGCACAAAAACATCCATTGCGAACACCAATTCCTCCATATTCTGCTAATTCTTTTGCGACAAGATTATGGGGGACTTTTTTCAAACTAAAGACGATTACACCCCCTTTTGTATGAAATCGTGGTGAATCAGGATTTTGAATGCCAAAAATTTCTATATTCGGTATTCTAGAGAGCCCACGCAACGCTCTCTGAGTTAACGCTTTTTCTTGATCTTCAATCACATCCATGCCAATGCGTTGTAATAGTGTGAGTGCAGCACCCATTGCGGCGATACCGACGACATTTTCTTCTCCAGATAATTTGATTTTTGACAGTCTATTAGAATTTAAGCTTAAAAGTCCTTTTCTTACCACTAATGCACCACTGCCGAAAGGTGCATAAACTTTATGAGCTGAAAATGCAAAGTAATCAATATCAACGTCTATCAATTTAATACTACGGTGAGCCACTAATTGTGCACCATCTACAAGTAGATATGCTCCATACTTATGGACAATTCGACTTATAGATTGAAGATCGTTAAACACACCGAGAACATTAGATGCACCACAAACCGCAACGATACAAACTCTTTTTTTTCCATGTTTATGGTACTTATTGTAATCACGCAAAATCCTTTCTAATTCGTTCAAATCCACGAAACCATCATCATCTATGGATATTCTAATTAAGGAAACGCCAGAAATATAGCGCCATGGAAGTTCGTTGGAATGATGCTCCAATAATGTATTGGAAACAACAGGCTCTATACCGTCTGTATATTCAACAGCTAAACTTTGAGCCACAAAATTGATTGCTTCAGTTGTATTGGAAGTAAAAATCACATCATATTTATCTAAAGGTGCACCCAAAAATTCTGCGCAGATTTTTTTAACTTCACTTACAATCTTTAGTTGTACATGCTTTGGTTGTTTCCATGTTTGGCATACAGTCTCCCAGATCGGCATAAAAGTGGGTGTACTTGCGGCATTGTCAAAATTAATGTAAGAATTTTCACCTACTTCCGTTGGGACACGGATATTTTGCCCTATCATTACTTTTCTAAGTTCAAACAAAGAATTCTTTTCTGAATATTTAAGGTAATCATTTTGATTTAAATCCTGGAAGGATGTTACAGCCATATCATATTTTTCTTTAAAAATATCATCTCCAAGATTCATTATCAGCTGAAGCGCTTTGGCAAAAGTAATAACATTAATAATATTTGGTGTTCCTGCCTCAAATCTATCTGGATCTTCTGCCCATAAAACGGATTTAGCACATACATATTTAATCATTCCCCCTCCAGTCTGAAAAGGAGCACATTTACGTAGAAATTTTCTTTTGATAACAAGCGCCCTTACGCCTAACGGTAAGTCGATATCCTGGCTGGAAATTAGGTAGTAATCTTCATATTTGAGCTGTTTCTTGAGGTTTTCCAATCTTATCGGTGTACAGAAAACAACTTCGTATCTATTTTTATCCAAATTCAAATATTTCAGGACTATGTCCCTTGCCCGTTCAAACAACGTAGTTGATACCATAGAGTTATGACCAGTGCCTCTGTGGATATTTGAATACAACTCTAATGCGGCATGTACCGCTCTTTCTAGTTCCGCAAAGGCTTCTGCGTATATTGCTTCCAATAATCTCACAACAATAGTTTTTATGGAATTTTTAGTTTTTAAAATTTTGGCCTATATCTTTTCAATTTTGGGAAAATTGCATTTACATTTTTCATGTAATTCTCGTATTCTTCACCGAATTTTTCCAAACAATCGTTTTCTTCTTGTTTAATAAATATTTTAAAAATTGCATATACCGA
>CP070724.1:452207-507754 GCA_020350825.1 Thermoplasmatales archaeon
ACAACGGGACATTCTGACTGGCACCCTTTCTGGGCTCCAGATGGACAACGACTTATATTTTCTCGAGGCAAACATCTTTATAGTATTAATAAAGATGGCAGCGATCTGATGCAAATAACTTTTGGCAGCCAGTTAGATGAATATCCTTCGTGGGTTCCATAAAAAATAAATAATTGTTTTAATCTTATGAATTATTAATCCTACAAATTAAGGAGGCTTTATGAAACTTAGATTTATCTTTTTGTTATTGCTTTTTGTTTGCTTGATGGTTGCTCCTCTTTATAGTCAATCTGACACCTTAACCATCATTCACATCAATGATACCCATTTGTTACCATGGGAACCAAAAAATCTTAATGGGGAGGATACCATTGGTGGCATTGCGCGGATCTCTTCCGTGGTTGGAAATCTTAAGGCAACCCAGCCAAATCCCATCCTTCTACATGCTGGTGATATTTTGGTCGGAGATTTCATGTTCAACAAATTCTTCGCTGTCCCTGAGCTTCAGATGATGATTTCCTTAGGATTCGATGCCCTGACATTAGGGAATCATGAGTTTGATTTGTATCCCCTGTATTGAAGACAACACTGCAAACTGCTGGATTTCCCGGACCATTTCCTATCCTGAGTGCAAATCTCGATTTATTTGGTTATCCTGATTTAGACCCACTTGTTCAAGATTACACCATTAAAGATTATGGGAACACAAAAGTAGCAATTTTTGGACTAACAACAGAGACCACTAATATCGAATCCAATCCTGCCCCTGTTGTAGTCACGAGTGATTTTGCTGCGGCTGTGGCTATGGTAAACACATTGACTGCTTAAGGTTGTGATTTAATCATTGCTCTCACTCATCTTAGAATCTTACAAGAAAAGAAATTGGCAGCAACGATTCCTGCTATCGATATTATTGTTGGTGGACATTCTCATACACTAATACATCAATATATAGCTGTGCAAAACATGGTGACCGGAGATACCACTTATGTGCTTCAAGCACATTGGGGTGGCCCGCATATTGGGAAAATGACATTAGAGGTAAGTGGCAGAGGCTTTAATATCCTTGATTATCAGATGATTCCAATTGATGACAATGTACCTGAAGAACCAACAACAGCAGCAACGATAGCCAGTTTAATCTCGGCTATTGAAAGCGATATTCGATATGGACCCGTTTATAGCCAGGTGATTTGGTGGAGGCTGATATATTTCAAGTTCTTCCAACAGGATATGGCCTTATAACAGGTTATGGTTCAGCCGTTTCCACTTTTGAAATCGATGGTTATAATGTCATCGCCGGATTGGAGTTTTCTGTAGCCCTCATCGGATATAAAGATACCTATTTTCTCCAGGCTTCCGGCTTGACATTTGATTTCAACTCTACTAATCAATCTGGTTCACGGGTCGATATTTGCGTCTTGCCAGCATCAATTGCAGAAGAACATAGCTTTGTAATTGCCTCTATAGAATCAGCACTATAGTATCCATTTCCCTCATCCTTTACGTTGATTCGGACATCATCTAAAATATATTTGGACCTCTCTTGAACAACAATTACAGGAAATGTCATACCTCCTCCCCACATACCACCTCCAATTGCAAGTTTTCTTTCAAACAAAACAACCTTCTTCCCTGCATTAGATAAATATTTAGCAGCAGTTAAACCAGCAGGACCCCCACCAGCAATAGCAACATCCACTTCAAAACAATCTTGAAATTCCTTAGAAAATCTACCAAATATAGTCCTTGTTACCACAACATCGTCAATTCCTATAATAACACCCCTTGTTGACCGATAATTAAACAGGGATTATTAAAGATACCGCTAAAAATTTATACTACGTTTTCTTGTAAAAGTTTAGTGTTTGAGATTAGACATGTTCAACCCGAAGATATTTTTCCTGTTATTAAAATTGCATTTGAAACGTTACCAGAACGCTACAGTCCAGAAGTTTTTAACAGGTTTTATGAGTCATTTCCTGAAGGATTTTTAATAGCTGAAAAACACCATAAAGTAATAGGTTTCATTGTAGGTATAAAAACAAGTAATGAGGCAGCAAGAATAACCATGCTCTCCGTCAATAAAAATTATAGAAAAAAAGGTATAGGATCTACCCTATTAACTCAATTTTTAAAAGAAATGACTTTACAAAACATAAAACAAGTTGAACTTGAAGTAAGAATAAACAATGACGTTGCAATAAAATTCTATAAAAAACACGGATTTGATATAATAGAAACTGTATCAAGTTTCTATCAAACTGGAGAAGACGCGTATATCATGAAACGAGTGTTACGGACGCGTTAATTCTTTTTCCTTTTCCGTCATGAACCGTAAAGCCATCTGATCAAGACGATTAGCTATTTTTCCAAGTCCCATATCCCCATTATTACTTGATATAATTCCTGCAATATCTTTACTAAGTGTGAATACAGCTAGTTTATGCTCTCTTTTTGACTTGTGAATTTGATAAGGAGTAATGTCCAGTTTCTCATAATAAGTAGATTCGAATCCATGGTTTTCACACATCTGCACCAACTGGGTTCTCATCTGGTATAAAAATGTGTGGAGTTGTATTAGCTCATCTTTCTGCATTGTTACAGGCCACCATTTTCAGAATAGTATATAGAGTTTTTATATTTTTTCTAAGTTTGTGAAACTATGTCAATGCCAGATGAGTATAATCTACGTAATATTACTGGAAATCATTTTTTGTGAGAACCTTTACAGATTTAGGCATTTTTATAACATTACCTATTTTAATACCTATAACCTCTTTCACATTTTTATTGTTTGCAATATCCAAGAGACGTTGCGTAACAATACCATCAAATACCACTGTAGAGACTTTCTCCCCCTTCTTAATCTCATCAGTTAATTCTCTAACAGGTATTTTCTTCAACTCTTTTCCATTTTCATCAAGCAGTACTGCCTTAAGAGAACCTGAAATATCATTAAGAATAGATTGATAATTTTTCTGTTTATCAGTAATAAGCTTACTCTCACCTACCTTTTTTTCTTTCGTTTTAGAGAAGAATTCCCTTTTAACCTTCTGAGGTTTTTCCCCATTCGCTACCTTATTTTCACTTATCTTTATGTTATACATATCCATATATTGCTCTTTTGGAATTTTGTTTTTTAATGACTTCATGATAAGCTTCTGAGGAATCTCTTCGACTTCTCTAGTTTGAGGTGCCCTAGCAACAAAATCTACATCTGCCACTTGCAACAGCTCCCTAAGAATAAGTTCACCGCCTCTATCACCGTCAACAAAGATAGTTGTAATTTTTTCTTTGCTCAAGTCGGTAACTGTTCTAGGAACATTGGTTCCACCCACAGCAATGACATTTTTTATACCATATTTCAAAAGATTGAGCACATCTCTTCTACCTTCGACTATAACAATGGCATCACTTTTTTCAATATTAGGTCCAGCTGGACAATGATCTGGACCGTAGTTTGTGATTTCTTCAACTTGGACTGCCTGTCTAACATTATCTGTAATACTTTCTCCTTCAATTTTACTCTTTTCCATTACTTCATTTAGCAATTCTTTAGCCCTATCTATAACGTTTTTTCTCCTTGACACACGCACGTCCTCGACTTCCTCTACCGTAATAACTGCTTTACAGGGACCCACTCTGTCTATACTTTCAAAAGCAGCAGCAAGGATAACAGTTTCTACCTTATCAAGTGATGTAGGTAAAATTATTGTACCTTCGCTTTTACCACCTTTTGATTCTAATTCAACTTCTATTCTTCCTACTCGTGCAGATCGTTGTAATTCTCTTAGATCTAATTCTTCTCCGAGAAGCCCTTCAGTTTGCCCAAATATCGCTCCTACAACATCAGATTTTTCAATCACCCCATCTGCTTTAATAGTAGCCTTTATCATATATTTTGTAGTTGATGGATCAATTACCATTATTATCACCTCGTTAAGTCAACTCTTTAAAAAATAGCACCTTATTCTGCTTTTACAGCAGAATATAGGCAGTTGTTCACCATTTGCCTAACATTATTGCATATGTCGCTTGAGTAATTAATAATTTGAATCTCAATATGAGAGCACATTATTTATAAAGTGCCATTTTTCATTAAGTTGATTATTGGATAATAATATAGAGGTTTGCGTCATATTTAAATGTTGTGCTTAGTATTCACGTTTAGGTTTACCATGAGTGACAAAATCTTCATCGGCGTAGCTTGGCCATATGCAAATGGTTCGTTACATCTTGGGCACATAGCTGGTTGCTACCTACCAGCAGATATCTTCGCAAGATATAATAGAATGAAAGGTAGGGAGGTTTTAATGGTATCAGGAAGCGATGAACATGGCACTCCAATTACCATTACAGCAGAAAATGAAAAGACTACGCCCCAATCAATAGTAGATAGATACAACAAGGAACATACCGACAATATGGATCAACTGGGTATTTCTTTTGATTTATTTACACGTACCACTACAAAGAACCACGAATCTGTTGTCCAAGACATATTTTCAACATTATATGAGAAAGGGCATATCTACAAGAAAAGTATAGATGCTTTTTACTGTGAGAACTGCTCTCGTTTTTTACCAGACAGATATATTGAAGGAACGTGTCCTTACTGTCACTGTGAAAAAGCAAGAGGTGATCAATGTGATAGTTGCGGTAAACTATTAGACTCGTCAGAGTTGATGAATGTAATATGTAAATTATGTGGGGGAACTCCTGTAAAACAATCAACTGATCACCTATTCTTTGCACTCAGTACTTTTGAAACAAAGTTGTTTGATTGGATTGAAGACAAAAAACACTGGAAATCAAATGTTTTAAAATTTACATACAACTGGCTTAAGAATGGATTGCAAGACAGAGCGATTACAAGAGATATGAGCTGGGGCATAAAAGTACCTGTTTCAGGATATGAAAATAAACGTATCTATGTGTGGTTTGATGCAGTTATTGGTTATTTTGCTGCAAGTAAAGAATGGTCAAAAAAACAAGGGAAACCATCGAAATGGGAGGAATGGTGGAAAAACAAGGATGCCAGACATTACTATTTCCTAGCAAAAGATAATATTCCGTTCCATTCTATTATATGGCCGTCTATACTAATAGGGTATGATGAATCATTAAATCTACCATATGATATACCAGCAAATGAGTATCTCTGCTTAAGTGGTGAGCAGTTTTCTAAAAGCAGAAGCATTGCGGTATGGGTTCCAGATATTCTTAAGAAATTTGATCCAGATGCAATTCGATATTACTTGTCAATTAATATGCCCGAAAACAAAGATTCCAATTGGTTGTGGAACGATTTCGTAGCAAAAAATAATGATGAATTATTAGGAACATACGGAAACTTTGTTCATAGAGTTATTACATTTACCCAGAAAAATTTCGGTCACATCCCAAAAAAAGGAAACCTTAAAGATCTCGATAGCAAGGCCCTAAAAAAGATAGAAGAAGCCTACAAAGAAGTTGGGGATTCTATAGATAATTGTAACTTTAAAAAAGGACTAAGAACAACCATGAATCTTGCACAATTTGGTAATTTTTATTTCGATCAGAATCAACCATGGAACCTAATAAAAAATGAAAAAGAAAGATGTAGCTCTGTTTTACATATATGTATTAAAATAGTTCAGGCTTTAGCAGTATTTATGGCACCGTATCTGCCATTCTCTTCAGATACTGTATGGAAAATACTTGGCAACACAGACCCTATCAAGAGCTGGGATGATTCACTATCAGAGTTAAAAGAAGGAACTCCTCTAGAAAAACCAGTGCCTTTGTTTAAAAAACTTATGTTAGAAGATATTGTTGAAGAAGCTGATCCTTTTTCAAAGCTTGATTTACGTGTTGCAAAAATCATTGATGTAGAAGATCATCCACAGGCAGATAAATTATATATAATGCAGCTAGACCTTGGCCCTCTTGGAAAACGATCAATTGTTGCAGGGATAAAGACATGTTACTCAAAAGAAGAACTCAATGGAAAATCTATTGTAATTGTAACAAATCTTAAACCAGCAAAGATAAGAGGAATAGTTTCTAAGGGGATGCTGCTTGCAACAGAAGATGAACAAGGCATTATTTCTCTACTTAATCCAAAAGATGCAACCCCTGGAGCAGAGATATTCGTAGAAGGAATACCAAGAGAACCTGTTTCAGTTTTAGAATTTGAAGATTTTAAACAAGCGATAATGACCATAGGAGACAAACAAGAGGTTGTATACAATAGAAAACCACTTAAAAGTAAGAATAATACAGTTGTAACCGATAAAAAAGTGAAGATAGGAGCTAAGGTATCATAGAGCTCCATGGGAGAACAATATGATTTCTAATATTGTGACGCAAACCGATTTACCATTAAATGTATTAAATAGGGGAAAAGTCCGGGATATCTACGATCTTGAAGAAAATCTACTTATAATAACAACTGATAGAATATCTGCTTTTGATTATGTACTTCCTAGTTCGATACCATCGAAAGGTGTCTGCCTTACTCAACTTTCTAAATTCTGGTTTGATTATACAGAGGGTATAGTGAAAAACCATATGATCTCAACAGAAATTTACGATTTTCCGAATAAACTCCGAGATTACAGTGGATATCTTGAATATAGGACCATGTTAGTTAAAAAAACCAAGGTTATCCCCATTGAATGCATAGTAAGAGGATATATCTCTGGTTCAGCATGGAAATCATATAAAAAAGATGGAACAGTATGTGGTATCAAACTACCGAGTAGTTTACAAGAATCAGAACAATTTGATATACCGTTGTTTACTCCTTCAACCAAAGCTGAAACTGGACATGACATCAATATCTCAATTGAGAAGATGAAAGAACTCGTAGGAGGGGGTGTTGCTGAACAACTTGAAGAGTTTTCTTTAGATTTATACAAAACTGCTTCAGAATATGCACGGAAACGAGGTATAATCATTGCAGACACAAAGTTTGAATTTGGACTTTTAAATGCTGAAATAATTCTGATCGATGAGGTATTAACTCCCGATTCCTCTCGTTTCTGGCCAGCTGATATATACGAACCTGGAAAGCCTCAGCCAAGTTTTGATAAGCAGTTTGTCCGAGATTATCTAAATTCTACAGGATGGGATAAAAATTCCGTTCCTCCAGAGTTACCTGATGAGGTTATTAAGGAAACCCAACAAAAATATCAGGAAGCATATGAAAGGATAACTGAGAGGAAATTTATATTCCAATAATTTTTGTAAAGTAGCAAAGTAAGTATTATATGGGGATAGAGAAAATAGAGAATAAAAATCAACTCATCAATATTTCCCGTTACAATTTTATATTAAGAAAATATTTCTATTATTTACTTAGCTAGGTTTGATGGGATAAACGAATGGTTAATGGATATACATTTTGTTATAATATAAAATCTGACGTTATTTCAAGACGAAAGCATTTAAAACAGATTTTGAAAAAGTTATCCTGTAAGGGATTCTTATGAGAAATGAACCTGAAATTGCGAATGAGTTGAGGAAAAAAGATAATATTGAAAATCATAACGATCAATCAAAAATTAGGAAAATGAAGTTTGGAAAATTTACAAAATCACAAGATACTTTTTTTAGAAAAAATAAACAAGAGCATATCGATCATATCAAAAAAGTAGCAATTAAAACAATTGGAGTAGGTATCTTTTTAACAATAGTAATTGAATCATATTATATCTTTGTAATTGCAGATATAACTTTTTTTAATGCTATTAGTAATATCGCCCTTGTTAGTATTGTATTTTTGCTAGGCACAGCTTATGTATTACAAGAATTTGAGAAAGTAGAGAAAAATTTAAGAGAAGCACATAATCAACTTAACAATTTGAATAGAAATCTTGAACAAAAAGTCAAAAAAAGGACAGATGAAGTGGTACAACTCTTAAATGAAAAGCAGGAATTAATTAATCAGCTTAGCCATGATCTGAAAACACCATTGACGCCGCTTGTAAACCTACTTCCTATCCTAGAAAACACAGAAAATGATCCTAAATCAAAGGAACTACTCAAGATATTACATAGAAACGTTGATAACATAAAGCATCTTGTAGTTAATACTCTTGATCTTTCACGACTTAATACTCCTGGCACTGTGCTTGATATTGAAGATATAAACTTGAGGGTATCGGTTGAAGACAGTATCAAAGATCAACAGCTTCTATGTGATGAAAAGGAGTTCAAGGTTGATAACAAAATTGATGAAAATATCTATATTAAAGCAGATAAAATACGACTGGGCGAGGTATTTAGTAATCTAGTAAATAATGCTGTCAGATATAGTCCGTATGGTAGTACTATTACAGTTAAAGCACATGATGACGGAGATTTCGTTAAAGTTTCGATTATAGACTCTGGTATCGGCATGACTGATGAACAAATTGATCGCATCTTTGACGATTTTTATAAGGCTGATAAATCCCGTCATGATTTTAGTTCTAGCGGTCTTGGTTTGTCTATTTGTAAGAATATTGTTGAAAAACATGGTGGTAGGATTTGGGCTGAAAGCCCTGGATTAGGAAAAGGCTCAACTTTTTATTTTAAACTCCCAAAAGATTATAAGAAAAATGAAATAAAAAGTAAAGAAGACTTTCATCAAGAAATTGATATGGTATTAAAATCAAAAAAATAAATTAGTAGATCGATAATCATTTATCTTCTTTATTCAAAAGATATTTTTTTATGATAAATCTAAAAATTGCCTTTTCCCATAAATCGTCTAATTAGCACTTACCTATCCAATGTACATAATCTATTTATAATGTCCTATAGTTACATAATCGTTGGTTGAGAATACTATTCAATAAAAACTTTCTTCCAAAATCCTTTTATCCTTCTTGAACAGGTGCGCGCCAATCCAGACCAGGCGTTCTTAAACCTATCTTAGGAATAAGAGGTGTTCTCCTTTTATGTTGGCTTTTGATTCTCATTTGTCGTATCCGTTCAACATCAGATTTTTTTACGTTTGCAATCCTTTGTATCTCTGCAATATCCAATTTCTGTTCTAATCCAATGAGAATCTTATCTAATATCTCATAATTCATACCCAATTCCTGTTCATCAGTTTGCCCCTTCCACAACCCTGCCGTTGGTGGTTTAGAAAGAAGATATTTTGGTAGTTTGAGATATTCAGCCAATTGATATACTTGAGTTTTATAAAGATCACCTAATGCTTGAAAGTCGACTCCTCCATCTCCATATTTTGTAAAATATCCGATTAATAATTCTGATTTGTTTGATGTTCCACATACAAGGCTATTTGTTTTATTTGCATATTCATAAAGGAGAATCATTCTTACCCTGGTTTTTATATTTGCCAAGGCCATTTTATCTGGTTTTTCCAAACATATTGTTTGAATTTGATTGACAATTACTGCAATGTTAACTTGTGTAGATTTTAGATCAAATTTCTTTATCAAATTCTCATAATGCTTTATATCATCTTCTGGGGTGGTTTCATCAGGCATAAAAATACAAAGTACATTTTCTCTTCCTAACACTTCTTTGCAAAGTATAGCTGCAACAGCTGAATCAACACCACCTGATAGTCCTAGCACAATACGCTTACATCCTGAACTATTAACATATGTTTTAATAAAATCCTTGATGATGACGGAAACTTCTTTTGTATCTATAGTAAGAGATATTGTATCACACCCATGTTTCAATTGATTCTTTTACTATTTTTCCTGCCTCTCGAACAACCTTGTCATCCACAGAAGAAAACGAAGATCTAGCGATAGCAAATGGTATTCTTCTGATATAATCTGACATACGTAGGTCTCGCCTCAAACTTGTATTGTAATATTTTTCAACAATTTCGTTTATATCGTGTATATATTTATCTACTGTTCCTTCAGAGGCAGTTATTTCTGGTTCATACATTCTTGCTAATTTTACCCACTGATCATAGTATTCATGTTTTTCTTTTATCTCTCCCCCACCATAAAACTTTTTATGAAACAGGTCAATTCTTTCATCCTTACTAATATTTTGTACTTTAACAATAAGAGCACATCTGCTTATAAGAAGCGGAGATAGACCGATGTCCAAAAGCGCATGCTTCCCAAACACCTTTGACCGCGGATTTGCAAACGCTATCATAATAAACTTACTTTCAATATTTTGATGAAGCTTTGCAGAATGAACACTACATTTACCATTTGATAATAGCTCATAACAATACTCAATGTCTTCACGGGGGATTTTATCAAACTCATCAACTAACACTAATTTTTTATTAGAATGAGGTAATGCACCAAGATCACCTGTCCCCAAATGACAGACAAGTCCAGATCGTGTCGTGTTTGCACCGATAGTTGTAATACCAGAAAATTGTTCTCCAATAATTTCCTTTGCCATTGTTTTGCTACTACCAGGCTCTCCAATAATTAACGAATGTACTGGTTCCTCATAAGTAGAAAACATACTAGTAGCAATAATTTTCTTCATTATGTCATTACCACGTATTTCCCGAAAAACATTCTCCCAAAAACCCTTAAAACCCCTTTTCTTGGCAAATTCTCTCAGTTCTTCATCAGGTAAGAAAATACCACTCTTTTCACGTTCTTCAAGCTTCTTAGACTCTATTATTTCTTGAAGAGATTCAGCTTTACTGATAACTTTGTTAAATGCCTGCGATTTTCTCGAAAGTTTTAAAACATTCCCTTCAATTTTTAGTGCTGCATTGCCCCATCCGACTGAATATACATCAAGTACGTTCAAAACAGATTTAACAACAGCATTATCTGTCCTGTCAACTATTATCTCAATAAGATCTTCGTTTTGTATTTTTATATCTTTTATATTCTCGTTTGCTAAGATATTGCGTGCTCTTTGTATAAGCATATTTCCTTTGCTGCCTCCCATCCCTAAGGAAGCTGTCGACATTATTGCAATCTGTTCAAGTTTTGTTATTCCCATATTCTCCAGTTTTTTTCTATCTGAAGGAATAACAGCTAGTAAAGTTAGATCATCATCCATCATTTCTCACTTGGCAGGAATTATCCTTTTTTTTATAACTAATCATATCTAGCCAAAATTTTTATAGCAAAATTTGACTAAATTTAGTTATTTTTGTAAAGGATTTATGAAAGTGAATAAAAAAAGGAGATTAAAAAGGTATTTATAGCTCTTTTACTTGAATATGGAAAAATGTCAAATTTAATTGATAAAATAGGGGAGAAGAGAAAAAATATGTTGGAAAGCCGATGGTGGGATATAGTAGCGTGAAGATGTCATCAGTATGATTTGCATATTTATTTTTAGGCCAAACATTATTTTTAATATAAATATTTAAATATTTACTATGTTTATATACGTTTGAAGGAAAATTATGAAAAAGAAAGTAATTGGATTGGTAATTAACATCAATGATAAAGGGAAAAATTTTAAGTGTTAGTTGTATTAAAATATTGATTCGAGGAAGAAAATTAATGAAAAAAACAAGTGACTTGGTGTAGTAATTATTTTTCTTCTCATAATCGGAGTATTTAGCGGATGCGTAGAAGAAACTCCTGAGAATAAAAAAAATAAAATTTATGTAAATAAAGATGGAACAGCTGATTTTATAAGTATTCAAGAAGCAATAAATGCTTCAAGTAACAATGGTTTTATATATGTAAATAACGAAACATTGTATGAATCATTGACTATTAATAAACCGATAAATCTTATTGGTGAAGGTAAAGATTTCACTGTTATTAGTGGAAGATATATTGAAGAAGGAATTGAAAGCTTAATTTCGATTATGACTGAAAACTGTATTGTTCAAGGATTTACACTAAAAAATGGTAATAATTCTTTTTTAGACGGAAATAATGCAGATTATTCATCTAACATTTCAATTATAAACAATAGTATTGTAAATTTTAGACATGGTATTTAACTAACTTCTAGCTCAAATATGAATTCTATTAGTGGTAACTTAGTTTCAAATAATTTGTGCGGTATTAGAATTCAAATTTCCGAAAACAATACTGTTAGTGAAAATAATTTAATCAATAATACCCGTGGTGTATTTATTTGTTGTTCATCAGAGAATAATGAAATCCATTTTAACAATTTTTTTGAAAACCATGGATTTAATGCTTATGAAACTTATGAATTGATGAATAAATGGGATAATAATTATTGGGATGATTATACTGGCATTGATGAGGATAATGATGGTTATGGGGATACTCCGTACAATATTCCAATGGGTACAAACAACGATTCAAAACCGTTAATGAATCCTTTTGAATAAACAGTATTATAAAAATTTCGTTCCTGTAAGAGTTCTAGTATCTAATACACCTCTTATAGTTCTAATCTTATTTACAACGATACTACCAAGTTTTTCAAAGTCTTCTGCTTCAATTTTAGCTATAAGATCGTATTCACCAAAAAGAGGTAGTAATTCAATAATCTCAGATACTATGGAGAGTTTGTTATATACCTCATGTTCGTGTGCAGGTGCAGCACTTATGAGTACAAAACCTATAGTCATTTATATTCATTTTAATCACCAATTTCATAATTTACCTAATTAAAGATATTGGAAGTGGTGGAAAAATTTTCCACTCTCCTTCCCAAATAGCTTTCCTGCTACTGCTCTCCCCAGTTATCAAAATTCTTATGTATTTTTAATTTATAAATGTATTGTGTTATCAAGACACCTGTCAACTTACTGCTCCATCTTTAAAAAATCAATCTTATCCTTACAAAAAGATTGTATGGTAGAATTAAAACCATTGCCCTCTCCTTAGTTTTTTCATTTCTCTTTCAACAAACCTATAAACGTTAGAATGTTTGCAACCACTCAGTAGCATATCTATTGCTTTTTTTGCTATATCGATTGATTCAAAATCTGCAATAACTGATACAGTGTGTCCATATATTGATATATCCGCACCTGTTAAACTCTCTATGATGTGTTTTGTTTTCCCGTTTCTACCAATGATCCTACTTTTTAATCTTCTCACATGTGTGGCTTTTTTCCCTACATAGTCATGAACGTCAAATATAAAAAAATCGGTATCTTCCTTGAATAATCGCATGGCATGTTCTGGAGAAAATCCACGCCCGATGGCACGCACAACATCAACTACTTGTAAGGCAAGGAGAGGGTCCTTTACTTCATGTTCATTAATTGTTACTTCTCCCTCAGCAGAATCAATCTCAATTTGGAGCTGTGCTATCTCTTCGATCATTTTCTTTGTCTCCCCATCATGACCAATGAGAACACCAATCCGTTCTTTTGGAATTTTTAGATATTTCATGTGAATCACTTTTTGATAATGCTTTCAAAAATTTCTTTTTCATCTTCTTTTATACCAAATTTGCTGAAATATTGTACAACATTGTGAATGTCTCTTTTAAGAAATTCAAATGATAACGGATGTTCGAGAAGTACCCCTTGACCAACATCAATTACGTATGGTTTATCTTTAAACATTAGTATATTATAAGCACTTAAATCTGCATGTACCATTTCTGCTCTTTTATACATACGTGAAATAAAGGTCAGTAATTCATCAAATAATTTTTTTGGATCTTTTAACTCTACATCTTTTAGTAAAGGTGCCGATTTTTCTGAATCTCCTATATATTCCATTATCAATATGTTATTAATTTTTTTTATAGGGGCTGGGACTCTAACTTTTGCGTTCTTTAAACGTTTAAGGTTTTTAAACTCCTTTTTTGCCCATTCATAAATAATTGCTCTACGAGATTTATTGGCGCATATGAAACGAGGATCTCCTTCGATATACTTTGATATATGTTTAAACGTTAGATTTGATGTACGGTATATTTTAATTGCAACAAATTTTTTATCTGATGTTACACCTCTAAAAATATTTGCTTCTTTTCCTGTAGAGATTGGAAAATCCAAATACTCAATTACCTTATCAGAAATAAGCTTACCAAGACTGAGAAGCGTAGATTTATCAAAAACCTCATCCATTGTTTTTCTATCAAGACCTATTCTGTCGCTTATAACCCTGATTTGCCGATCTAGCTTTTTAATCCATTTTTCATCTAAAAAAAACTCAGAAGACATCAATTTCCTCTGGCAATAATTTTCTCCTACTAAGGGTATTTGCCTGGGTTCTCGTATATCTATATACAACATCGGCTTTTTCGTCTTGTATCTCCCAAGGTTTAACTATAAGCAGGTCACCTGCACGAACTCTCGCCTTTCTTTTCATTTTGCCAGGTATACGTGTCATTCTTGATTTACCATCTTCACAAATAGCATTAATTCTAGAGCCACCCATAAGTCTGTCTGCAATTGCAAACATTTCTTTTTTATGTTTTTTTGGCAATTGCAATCTTATATATTCTCCTTCGTTTCCATTTTTTCTGATTATATTATTTCTATTGTTCATATTCACATGATCATCCATTTATACAATATTTATATTAAATAAAGTTTCTGTAACTAAAGTCCCAAGTTATCCGCAATACCATTCAGGGCATTAAGACTCACTTTAAGAAATTCATTAAGCTCTATTCCAACATCTGTACAAAGTGCAATTCTTCTTCTGTCACATGCTCTTGCAAAGGATTTGTCTTTAAATTTGTTTATCAGTGTTTTTAGTTCAACATCGGAGAGTTTTTTTGATGGCACAATAAGTGCTGTTGCAATAATAAGACCAGAAACCGCATCTGCAGCAATGAGGGATTTATCAAGTGAGGTTTCAGGAGCTTGTATGGTATGTTGATAATTGTGAGATTTAATGGCATTTACTACTTCTTTTGGTACCAGCCCCCCTATAATTTGGGCAGTAAGGGTTGTATGTTTTTCTGGCTCATCTTTAGTATAATGGTAATCAAGATCATGAAGCAAGCCAGTCAACGCCCATATTTCTTCGTCTTCATTAAGTTTTTTTGCCATTTCTTTTAATATTGCCTCTACTGCTAGAGAGTGCTTTATCAGATTTTCATTTTTGAGATACTTGTTTAACAACTCGAAACTTTGTTGTCGACCAATCATTCTGTTTTGATGTAAATATACATATAATTTAAACTTTCCTAAAAAAGAAAGTTTTAAGTTCAATAAGCGTTATTTGATATAAAGGTGAGGATAATCAAATCTATAATGATAGTTGATGATGAAGTTGCTATTCTTGAAAAGGTAAAAGCATTTCTAGAGAGTGACGAGGTAGACGTTGTTACTGCAAATAATAGCCGTCAGGCGTTAGAACTCATGATGGAAAAAGAAGGAAAAATTGATTTGATTTTGATTGATACTCAAATGCCTTGTAGTGATAAAACTGCTCTTTTCTCAATGAAACCTGATTCCAAGTTAGCTACTGGCAAAACAGATACCTTTTTACAAAAACCTTTTACCAAAGAACAGCTAGTTAATTTTGTAAAGGAAAAAATCTGAGAATGGTAAGGTTTTTAAGTTAAAAATTGCCAACAGATGTTAATAAGCTTAGACTGGCAAATCATATTAGTAAAAATAGAAGCGATATCATTATTAAAATAAATAGAATTATTCAGATAGTAACTGAAATCAGATATCTATATATTTTTTCAAAAAATAACAATCCTATAACAGAAAATGCTAAAGAAGGAAGGGGAAAAAATTATGGGAGGAAAACAAAAAATTTAAAACACCTTCCTTCTTTGACATACTGGGAAATATTAAAAATAATAAAAAATTGAATGCGAATACTTGTATATATGTAACTGCAACTAACACCAAAGGATTTCCCTCATCTCTCCCGGTACAAGTTATGTTTAATCGTTATTTAAATGTTGCCTCAAAGTTATATTTGTAACATAAGATGTGTTATTATGCTGAATTGAGTACTCCAATACATCCACATATTATTTTTGTAATTTCTCCACAATTTCATTAATCTGTGTTTTCTACTAACATCATATCAACAATAATGTATTTTAAACCATTTTTCAAAACAAAATCTTACGATATAAGGAATATAGAATTGTAGGGTATGTTTTTATAAGAATTGATAGTTACGAGGACGAAAAATGATAGAAGAATGTAATTTTAAATCCAGAATCAGACATCGTGATTCACCTGGATGTCGTTTAACTCCTCCTGATGTTGTGTGTCCTGGTGAAGAAAGCTGTATTCTTTATCAAATCTATAAAAACTTGGGGATGAATAAATGACCATAAAAAAACATGAGAGTATAATTTTCATTATGACATTTTTACACACTATATTTAAATAGTCTTCAAGACAAAATAATAACTCAGGAAGAATCGATGGAAGCAGAAAAACTATTTTGTGGTGCTTGCGGAAAACAATTATTAACAATTAATGAGATAGATCTAGGTTATTGTAATAATTGCATGACATCTAAGATCGAATTATTTAAAAAAGGAGCCTTCCTTTGTTGGTCATGTGGAAAAAAAATAGCCACAATGAATGAGATAGCACAGAGTGTTTGTCAAAATTGCAAGGCACATATTATCAGAAAGCTTAGATAATTCCACCAATTAAGACTTCTAATATCCTCTAATTTTCTCAGACTTAGTTAATCTTTATCCTTCATCTATAAAAATCTTCTGTACAGATAAGGATATGGGAGTTTAGGGATATAGTTTTATATAGAGAAAGTTATTATTGTTATAAAAATTGTAGATTAATGAAGGAGAATGACTATGACAGAAGAAACAACAAAAAAAGAAACCACTGAAGAAAGAAAAACAGATGAAAACGTAATATATGTTGGCAGCAAACCGCCAATGAGCTACGTTCTTGCAGTAGTAACTCAGTTTAATACCGGGTCAAATGAGGTAGTTATTAAAGCTAGAGGTAGGGCGATAAGTACGGCGGTGGACACTGCAGAAATTGTAAGAAACAGATTTGTTACAGAAGCAAAAGTAAAAGAGATAAAAATTGGTACCGAGAGCATTACCAATGAAGAAGGTAGAACATCTAATGTATCTACAATGGAAGTATGCTTAACTAAAAAGACAACCAAATAGGTTTGTAATGTTAAATATTGGAGCTCTCTTTCAATTTTACTAAAAAAAGAGAGAAAAATGAATAAACAACTTTTGATACTAATAACGCCTTTTCTGCTCTTAGCTATTGTGTTAATTGGTTGTACTACTCCAACTGATGACAATAATAGTTACCAAACATCTATAATTCTAGATGATGATCTTTTTCAAAATGCTTCACGAGATCCATATAAAATCAATAATATAGGACTTGAAAGAGACATATTAGAAATTAATGTGTCATTTAGTGGAGGATGTGAGGAACACGAATTTTCCCTTTTTGAAGATTCTTCTTTTAAGGAGAGTTTATCAGTTCAGATAGAGGCTGTACTTTCCCATAATGATAACGATGACCCGTGTGATGGAATTTACACTGAGGAACTGACTTTTGATCTCTCACCGTTAAAAGAAAAATGGCAAAAGGCATATCAGAAAAATTCAGGAACTATAATTATTTGGCTAGAAGGTGTAGAAGAATCCTTATCCTATGAGTTTTAATTTCATAAGATTATCAGCAATATCAAAACTTCCTACTTATTTACATCTAATTTATAGTAAAGTTAAAAAGCAGAAATAAAGATATAGTAAGAATGACATATTTTCATTTTGACATTTTAACACAGCAGGTAAATATACCATTAATAACAAAGTATAACATACCTAAACTATCAAAATAGATGTTATGGAAATCTACAGGGGACAAAATGAGTAAAGAAAATGAAATACAAGGCAGAAAAGAAAACGATCCAGAATGGATAAAAGACATAGCAATCTCTGTAAAATCAAGAATGACAGACAAACAAAAAAAGCAACTCCGAGAATTGTATTTTGAATATATACAGGATGGGATGAAACCAAAAGAAGCATGGGAAAAAGCAAAAAATGTCCTCGCTTGTTTTGGAAAGTAATATGCTTTGAACATATATTGAGATACAAACATAGAGAGATTAAAGGCACTTTTTTTCATTTCGACCTTTTAACACATTAAGTTCATATACAATTATTGTCAAAAAATAACACGCTATGCAGTAGCACAGTTGAAAAAAAAGATAAAATCTAATGAAAAAAATAATGTAAACCATCGGGAAGAAAAATTGAAGAAATTATCGATAAAGATTATAAATTTTTTATGAACGATTCTATATTAAATGAAACAGCGGATAAAGACCAAGAATATGCAAAAAAAGAATTAATGAAAGAGACATATGAATCTACAGTAAAAAAATAGATGAGCTATTGGAGAAACTTCAGAAATATAAAAAAGAAGGTAACCGATCCTCAGAAAAATACAAAGAAAGTTACAAATTAGATATAGACATGATTGAATAAAATGGGACATTAGAAAAGAAAAAGAATACACCTTTTCCCATTTGAGAGAAGTTATGATAATTAGCTCTCACTCTAATATTTAAAGATTGCAGGCTATATATGGAGAAGTCCTCCGCTGATCTTTTTATACCACTAAAATGACTTCTAACGCATTTTCTCTTTCATTTCTTATTCTAACTGTGTAAATGAAATCATTATATTATTTACTGCCAATATTTTTTATTCAATCTTATCGTAACACTCACTGCAAAAAAGCCATTTTTTACCAAGTTTTGAATGATGATATCCACTTAAAATCCCTAGTTTTTTATCACATTCAGAACATTTTACTTTTATGTTTTTTAAACTATTAGGTGTTAATTTGACTTCACCGATTCGATTAACTATCATTTTTTTAGTTGTTTCATCTAATTCTTGATCTAGTTTGGGATACACAGATTTTTCTTCAAAATCTTTATGTTTAATCATTATCTTTTTGAACTCTTTAAAATCACATGTTCCTCTGGATTTAATACTCTTTTTCATTTCCCTCAATTTTTTGTATATTTTATTATGTTCCTGCATGAGCTGTGGGATCATTTCATATCCTTCTCTTTCGTCTTCTGGTTCATATTTAGTGAAAATTACTTTTTCTTCAGTAAAAATGTGTTTTTCAAGTTCCCATGTAAATGTTTGATAAGCTTTTTTCAATGTCTGTTTTTCAAGTTCTATACATTTACCAAAGTCATTTATTAATCCAACAATTTTATCATGATCCCTTGCCATAACTTCTGAGATGGTTTTCATACTACATCATACCTCCTTTGATAATTAGTATATTCACAACTGTTAATACTACTTGATAAAACTTTTGGAATAATCCCTACCAATATTTTTTTGGTTTTTAGCCCAGAAGAACCCTACCTGTATTATGATTACCACTAACACACATAAAATGAGTTTCACTAGAAAACACTCTTAATGAGTTAATAGGGTCTTACTCTTCCTTAATTGCTGCTTTAACTTTTTCCTGCATTTTCGGGTCGTTTATTTGTTCATCTGTATAACCATGTGTTTCTTTGACATGTTTTACAGCATCTTCCATCATTTCTTCTTTTGTTTCACCACGTGCAACATAGGGGCAATCTGTTCCAGTATCTTTACAAGCTAATGTATATGTCATATTATTGTCACCTCCCAACGTGCTTTATCACTTCATAGTTTAATAGCATTGTGTTAGTTTTGGCGTTATCTCAAAAGTCTGAATTTACAATGAGTGAGAGGGGGTCTATGCCCCAAGGGAGAGGATTAGAAGCAACCTAGAAAATGTATCTCTCAAGTGGTAATACACCATGTTAGACCCCCATATTAACCTCTGTTGATTCTACTTTATATTACTTTTGTATTACTGCCAATTTTTGGTTTTTAGCCCAGAAGAATCTTTGGCAGTTATATTCCTATTGTTAACAAGGTATAAACATTGTTGGTATACAATCACTCGTAAGCCATTCCCTAAATATAATATAATATATTAAAGCGAATATTGAGAATCCAGTTAGAAAAATCAACACGGATAATTGATAATATAAAAAATAGAAAATACAAAATATTGGATTAACAGTTAATTCAAACGGAATCTGATCATTATAGATTATCTTAGAATGGGCATCTCTGAAATAATTTAATATCAACTTTAATTTAGATATATTGTCATCTCTTACTTTATTATTGCTCATAATTTCTTTTATTGCAATATCTACAAACTTATTGAATTCTTCTTCCTCCAGCTTAACAATAATATCTATAAACTTTTGAATCAATAATGCTCTATCATCTCGTTTTGGGAAAGGTAGCATATCTCCCTTGCTGATGTAATTACAGGTTATAACCTTGCTTTCTTCACCTATTGCCCTTTTGATTCTCATATTAAACAATGGTGATACCTTTCCAGAATTGGATTTAGTGGTTTGATACCCTACAACACCTGTAAATGAAACCAGAACCAGTATTGCAACTGCTATGATACTACCAAAGAGTATCTTTTTATTCATATTCTATCACACACCTATATTATATGGTTTTCGTGATGGAAACCAATCATATTGTTCACGTGAGACATACTCGCCGGGTAACCATGGGCTATGATCTTTACCTTCGATCTTCTGTGGGCCAAAGGGAATATTTCTATTATCCCAATAATTTCTAATCCAAAGGTTCGTATATCGCTTCACAAAAAAATAGGCGTTACAAGAATTATTGATAAAATTATTATTCTTAACAATGGCGAAATTCGCGTTACTTAGATAAACACCATATCCTCGGTTATCTACGATGTTATTCCTATAAATGAGGTTAAAGAAATTATAAAATGTGACCAAAATGGCTTCTTCCTTCGTTTGTGAAACATAATTCAAAGAGACAATATTAAAATTGCAATCACCAGTTACTGCAATACCAATGGATCCAACATCAACCACCTCATTCCCAGAAACCTTATTATTACATGAGTGATCCTCAACAAGAATCCCAAAATAAAACTCCTTTACATTATTATTCAAAATAGAATTATAACTGCTACTCTGTAAACCAATGCCAGAATAATAACCTTTGGAATTTCTAATTTCATTTTCATGTATTTTATTATTAGACACGTCCTTCAATTTTATCCCACCTCCAACATTTGTTAGGATATTCCCAAAAATATTGTTGTCATTAGAAGTAACGAAAATCCCTCTATACATTGTATTACTATTTTGAATTGTGAATCCATGGAATTTACCTTCATCTCCTGTAATACGTACAATATGTTGATTAAGTCCAAAACCACTAATTATTGTAGTGTATTTGTTTTCCCCTTCGAGAATAATAGATTTATCAACCTCAATATACTCATAATACGGAGATGAATCATCAAAAACAAAAACAGTATCACCATTTGAAGAGTCATTTATCGCATCCTGAATCTTACTATAGTTACCTGTTCCGTTCCCACCAACATACAATGTATTACCATTGAAGGACACGTTTGATGTCTTTTCTACTACGTTAGTTCCAGTTGATGGAATAACACTCACACTAACGAACAAGAGTATAACAGCAACTACTACTCCTTTCTTGATGGAGTTATTCACACTCTTTCCCCCATATATTTCATAGGTGACATCTTATTTAAGTTTTAGCAAGAAATGTATTTCATCTAACTCCTGATTAATCTACACTTCTTCAATTTTCACCCTTCGAGCAAAACCAAGAAAGAAATTTTCTCTACCGTTTTCAGAATACATTATTTTTCTTATGCCTGTAAAGCCCACAACTGCTGTCCCAACAGAAGTGGGGGTATGTATTTTGCCTTTTAGTTTACCACTCCAGTTTTTTATACCGTTTAATCCATTCGTATAAACCCAACCTTCTGTATCGTCCATCCAACCAAAGCAAATTTTTCCCATCATACATATCGGACGAATACCATCAAATACTGACACGAGTAAATAACTTATAAACCACAAGAAGATAAGAAGAAGCTCAAGTCCCTCAATTGCTCCAATAAATACTCCAGGAAGTAATTCAACAATAATAGGTCCTAAAGCAATAATATTCAATAACAAACTGCTAATATAGGTTTCGCTCGTTTGCCCAACAATCAAACAAAGAAAGTTATTATCAGTATCAGCTTGGTTTCTATCATACAACCTCTCTAAAAGTTTCATAAATCTTGAATCTTGATACCCACCTTTCGCCAACCATTGTGCCTGTTCAACACTCAATCCACCAAGCAAATCATATTTATCCAGTTCCACTACTGCCTCGTTGAATATCTCAACTGCTTCCTCTCTAGTTTCTACCCCATCTAACCTTATTTTAATATTATCTATCAGATTCTCTACTTCTTCAACCTCTGCTTTGGTTAATCGAACAGTATGCTTCCCGCCATTCAGCCCACACACTTCTGTGGTAAACTCAACCAGTTCATCATCTGCAGATGCTTTGCTGATATTGGCATTGATGGATGGTGCAAACGCAAGTCCTATGAACAAGAAGATAACAGCAACTACTACTCCTTTCTTGATGAGGTTACCATTTTCCATAACTTTCCCCCTCTAAATATTAATAATGCACTTCTGATATATTTGTTTATCCCTGTTAGAAGGTAGCATTTATAAATCATAACGTATATGAGAATATGAAAGGGGGAAATGGAAAATGAAAAACAACCATCCATTAAAGAAAAGTGGAGTAGTTGATGTTTCACCTATTAACATTATTTCTTTATAGGTATCACACAAATAAATTTCAATATCTCCGTGCCAGTATTAACAAACTGATGCCATTCCATAGATGGAACAAAAACCACATCACCAACTTTTAATTTTTCTTCTTTCTTCTCCTTATCTATTAAGATACCTTCTCCTCCAAGTATAAACATTTCTTGTTCATTCCAATGTTGTTCAAAAGGAGTATGGCCACCTTTTTCAATCTCAAAATATCTCATAGCAAAGTTTTCAGCACCATCTTTTTCATTAATTAACCATCGCAACTTCACCTTCTTTGCTCCTTCTACATTAGGAGCTTCTAATTTTACATCTGAAAAATGTATGCGTTTCATAATCAACCACCAAATTAAATTTATAGTTGTATTCTTCTCTTGATTTAAATTTCTATGTTTAGTTTCTAGTGTAATAAATGTTTAACTTAGATAGTTAAAAATGCATTGGGGACATTTACTAACTCCATTTCATATTTAAACGCGAAAATAAAGATCTCATTAATTAATTCTTGCTTTGAATTCATTTATAAATAATGCTCAATTTAAAGGTTTTGAAGATATATCGATTCTTTGTAAAAATTTATACAACAATGGAAAGTTTTGTGGAATTGAATCTTCTTTCTCTTGTAATTGGAATTTAAATGTTTGATCATCAACTACCAAAAAATCAAATATAATAATATGATAATCTTCGTTTACATCATCAATGGTAACTGTATAACTAGAATCAATCTCTAATTCAAGAACACAAAATCCGTCATCATTAGTAATATTTGAGTCATTATGCCCCGTATCAAGTCCATATGCAACTATTGGTACATTCTCTATTGGGTCACAGGCACATCCATCACCCACAACTAGAGTGAATTCGATTTGTGCAAAAAAGAAAGATTGATTTACTGGATTTTTGTTTTTTTGGGCAATTTCTCCATCAAACCCTCCTATTGTCATAGTGGTAAATAGTAAAATCACCAAGAGTATAGTTATGCTAGCCCTTATAATTTTACTCATTCTATTATTTGTTTTCATATTTTATCCCCAAAATAATTAACAGGTGTTAACTATTTATATTTTCCCCTTGGTTATTAAATTTTTTACAGATATAAAAGAAACTATTAATTTTTAAATGGAGTCGAAAACCTTTAAATATAACCTGTGGTTAATTTAACACTGTCAGTAGGATCAATATGAAAGAAAAAGAAATAAAAAAAATAGTAAGAGAAGGATATGCAAATATAGTTCAAAAGAAGAATTCTTGTTGTGGCCCTGTCAGACCCTGCTGTGAAGGTGCTACCCCAGCAGAAAACATTAGTAAAAATATAGGTTATACTGAAGAAGAACTTAAATCGGTTCCAGAAGGAGCAAATCTCGGTCTTGGCTGTGGAAACCCGATTGCTCTAGCATCCCTACAAAAAGGTGAAACTGTTCTTGATCTTGGTTCTGGTGCTGGTTTCGATTGTTTCCTTGCAGCGAATAAAGTTGGGAAGAATGGGAAAGTCATCGGCGTGGATATGACGTCGGAAATGATTGAAAAAGCCAGAGAAAACGCCGAAAAAGGCAATTACAAAAATGTAGAATTTAGGCTTGGAGAAATTGAAAATATACCTGCTGCCGATAATTCTATTGACGTGGTCATTTCAAACTGTGTCATTAATCTATCACCTAATAAAGCAAAGGTTTTTAAAGAAACTTTTAGGGTGTTAAAACTTGGTGGAAGACTGATGGTATCAGATATTGTTTTGTTAAAAGAACTACCAGAATTTATAAAAAAATCTGTTGAAGCATATGTTGGTTGTATTTCAGGCGCAATAATGAAAGAAAAGTATTTGGAAGCAATAAAAGAAGCAGGCTTCCAGAATGTAAATATAATAGATGAAACATCTTATCCTATTGAATTATTGTCTAATGATCTAACTGCAAAAGCAGTTATTAAAAAAGCAGGCATAGCATCAGAGGAATTAAAAGCGATAGGGAATACAGTGGTCAGCATTAAAGTAGAGGGAAAAAAACAAGAGATTAAGCAGAATATTTTTATAAAATTCCAATAAATAACATGTTAGATTTTCTTATGACTGCGACCATAGAATATATTATTCTTTGTTATTCATTTATGAATTTTCAATCCGAATATACATAACCTAATTTTCTTTCAACATCTTGAAAATATTAGTATATATGGTGAATAAATCCTCCGTTGTGAATATTATATACTTTTTTGCTTCTCATTACAATTATGTATTGGAAAATAATTTAAATCAAAATCTGATTGCTTTGCTAGATTCTTGTTGTTTGGAGGAGGAATAACTATGAAAGAAGCATTAATAGTTTCAGGTGTAAGAACAGCACAGGGAAAATTTGCGGGTAGTTTGAAAAATTTCTCTGCTCCACAACTTGGTGGTATGGCCATCAAAGAGGCTGTTAAGAGAGCAGGTATAAAACCAACTGATGTCGATGAAGTAATTATGGGTAATGTTGTTCCTGCAGGTCTGGGCCAGAATGTTGCACGACAAGCTGCAATAGCGGCCAGTATACCATATAACGTAGGTGCTTTTCATGTTGATAAGGTTTGTGGTTCATCACTTAAGGCTGTGGTATTAGCTGTTCAGGCTATCAAATGTGAAGATGCAGATATTGTTGTTGCTGGTGGGATGGAGAGTATGACTAATTGTCCATTTGCACTACCAAAAGCTCGTTTTGGATACCGGTTGTTTGATGGAAAAGTTGTTGACCTAATGGTCCGAGATGGACTTTGGGATGTTTATAATGATTTTCATATGGGTAATACTGGAGAGGTCGTAGCTGAGAAATACAATGTAACTAGACAAGACTGTGATAAGTTTGCCCTATGGAGTCATCAAAAAGCTGCAAAGGCTACTGAGAATGGCAGCTTTAAGAAAGAAATATTACCGATAGAGATTAAGCAGAAAAAAGGAGACAGGATTGTTTTTAACAAGGATGAAGGAATTAGAAAAGATACAACACTAGAGAAACTTGCTAAGCTACCACCATTTTTTAGGAAGGACGGTGTGGTTACTGCAGGAAACGCCTCACAAATTACCGATGGTGCCTCTGCAGTTGTGGTTATGAGTGAAGATAAAGCAAAAAAAATGGGGATTACATCACTTGCAACAGTTAAAGGATATAACACGAGTGGTGTGGAGCCAGCATATGCAATGGAAGCTCCTATTCCTGGTGTAAAAAGTCTTTTGAAAAAGATGAAATTTAGTATCGATGATATTGATTTAGTTGAACATAACGAGGCGTTTTCTTCTGCTTCTGTTGCAGTTATGAAGGGAGTAGATATCCCCAAGGAGAAATTTAATGTGCATGGTGGTGCGGTTGCACTTGGCCATCCAATTGGCAACAGTGGATCAAGGATACTGATTACTCTTATGTATGCAATGAAAAAGTATAAGAAAATAAGAGGTCTTGCTACGATTTGTCTTGGGGGAGGAAATGCCGTCTCTATGATCATTGAAAGATAATTATTTACTCGTAAAAGTTTATAAAACAAGAAATTGTAATTTTTAATCAAAAACATTATCTATATATACTATGAACGGTCAAGTATTAGCAAGGTTTTTTGTTTTGAAATAAAGCTTCTCGGCAGTCTTTGCAGATCCTATGTAATCCGCTGCTTTCCCCTTCAAGCTTTACATAATAGTTGATACCGCAGTCCTGACCGCATCTAGGGCAGAGTTTCATAAACATGTCTAATGTATTGATAATGTTACTTTTATAACTAAAATATAGGTAATTGAAAGTAAACCCACATATCGTGATAATGGTTGACAACTAATCCAATTTTCAATAAAGCTATTCATATTAATTACAATTTAATAGTTTTTTTCAAAAAGATTTTTCGTTTAATTTCATAACATCCAACACACCATCTATCGATTTGATTTTATTAACAAGAATATTTCCAAGTTTTTGATAATCCTCTGCTTCAATTCTTGCAATAAGGTCAAAACCTCCAGAGAGATTATGTAATTCAGTTATTTCCAATATCCTAGATATTTCATAGTATGCCTTGTATCCAAGTTTAGGTGAAACACTTATTAGTACTTCATCTTCGATAACCAATGATTTTCCTTCTCCTCAAACCACAATTTTATAACCATTATTCACTTATAAATAATGCCCTTACTACTCTACTTTTCCCTTGTTACGCCTAGTGTTTACATCGAAAAACTATACTCCTAGGTAATATACACAAAAAAAGTCATAAATTTATATATAAACGAATATCTCATTTTTGCAGGGTAATATAAGTCGAAAAAACAAAGAAAATGCGTTTTAGCTATGTTTCTAACGTTTATGAGATTAAAAAAAGAAAAGAATAGGATTATTTATCCCTGTATTACCTTTATCGTTGGTCTCATGATATATTTGCCACTTGTTGTTTGATGAACAGATTTCTGGACGTCGAAATCAAGGATAAGCGTTAGAGTCTCATTATCTCGAATCAAGAATGGTTTAATCAGTTTTACATTCTTTGATGGAATTTCTAAATTATATTGGACTCCATCGATTGTCACCAGAGCCTCATTTACATACAGCCGTATCTGTGTATACCATCCTGCACTCAAGTTTGCCTCGCCAAGAAACTCTGTAGCATTTTGTATCTGTATGAGGTCAAATGTCTGGGAATTCTCAGCAATAGTAAACCATGACCCATTTGTATCATTTTGGTTAATACCTGCATAATGGACTCTCACTTGTGAAATTGTGACTAAAGCCTCTGAAATATTAAGATCACCTGGGGCATCTGTTATTTGTAAAACAAGTGTCCCAGTTCCTTCTTGAATACATCCACTCAAAAATCCACTAGCTCCAATGCTAAAAATTGCTAACAATAACAATGCTTTATTCATAATATATTCCCCTTTTAAATTAATTTAGTTATATCATCTTCGATTATTTAAATCTATTGATACAGAAATATAATTCGGTGTATTTCATATATTTAGCGTAAAGCTGAAAACGGGGACTTTGCACAAATAATCATTAATTGGAATTAAAACAATAGAAAATGCGTTAGAGGGTGATTTAAATTATATTTACTGCCAATTTTGGTTTTTAGCCCAGAAGATTTTTAAACTTAAGGCATAGTACATGAAGAAGTAATCATACAACGAGGATTGCAAGTATTGACATATCCTTGAAACACTGAAATAATAACATGAGTAACAATAAAAAAGGTAAGGACATTATAATAGACAATAACTGTAAGAATGGTTAATAGAAAACAAATTGGTCTATCATCGGCACTCCAATAATTTTCAAAATCATTTTTCATTATATTGGTAAGGTAGAATTTACTCTTTCTGGATTAATTCCTAATTTAAATATTTCAAAATTTAAGTTATAAATATTTAACTCGTTTGATTCACTATATATCTTAGTTATTTTGTTTAATAACTTAAAAATCATAGATGTTGTTTCATTTCGTTTTGGAATTGATAAAATGCATCCTGCTCCCTTGCCGACATAATCACAAACTATATCCTTACTTTCTTTTCTAATTGCTTTGCTACTTCTAATGTTGAATAATGGAGAAACCTTCACATCAGAATCAATACTTCTGTATCCAATTACACCTGTAAATGACACCAAGACAAGTATTGCAATTGCTATGATACTGCCAATGAGTATTTTCTTATTCATATTCTAACTCCAGGATTTATTTTTATAAAGAACAACAATAGGAACCCAGAAATTGTCCTGGAAACGAAAGGAGCATTATCTGCCCACACAGCAACGGTTATACTTATCGGACCAAATCCTAAAACTAAGTTTGAAGATACTTTAGTTTCTGCTCCTACAAGAAGAGGTTTTGGTATAGTGCCTGAAGATTCCTTTCCAAGAATAACTAATCCTCCATCAATTGTGATATTCCATTGAACATTAAACGCAGTTTTGTTACCGATATTCTTTATACCACCAGAAAATTTGAATAATCCCTTTATAAAATCAAGTGTCAGCTTTGTCATTCCATATGGTTCCATTAATGGGTAACTATCTACATTGTCACCACCTGGAATGGGATATGACGTATCTCCTATGCTATCTCCATCACTATCATTTCCAGTGTAGTCACTCCAGTAATTACCTCCTGATGGATAACCATTATCCCAAGTATTATTACAATAATCCCATGCATTTTGTAATGTGTTATTTATGAAATTATTGTTATAGATGGTGTTGTCATTGCTGTAACTATCAAGGCATATACCAAAATCGATGTTAGAGATAATGTTATTTACCGCCATAATATTATTACTAGAATTATAGAGGTAAATGCCATCCCATTTGTTTGATATAAGATTGTTCAGTGTGATAGTGTTCTTATTGGATTCTATTAATCTTATGCCATGATGACTGTTTGAGCTGATATTGTTGATAGTAATTGTATTAAATTTGGAATCCTCGTGAAGAAAAATCCCAGAAAATTCGTTATTTGTAATGTTATTTTTAATGATTGAGTTGTAATAGGAATATAAGAGATATATACCACGACCCCCATTGTTCGAGATGTTATTTAGGGTTATGTTATTGTCATTGGAATTAACGAGATAAATTCCAAGATAAGTATTATTGCTGATTTTATTATAGCTTATTGTATTTTTTTCAGCCTGTAATAGTTCTATACCACTCTCTGTATTCTTCTTTATTTCATTATGGTAGAAAGTATTTCCATACGAACGATAGCACATTATACCAAGTAAGTTAGAAAATATTTTATTATAGGATATAGAATTGTTTACCAAGGAATAATTTGAAGTAAGCATGATTCCATAGTAAAAGTTTGAACTGATAATATTATCTAATATATTGTTATTACTGCTGAAATCATCAATATATATTCCAAAATTATTATCCAAAATAATATTATTTGTAATTTTGTTATTGGAGGAATATACACCAATACCATATGATAAGAATTCTCCAGAGATACTATTTTTTATTGTAAATCCATTGATTTCTATTCCATCAGATATTAATTTTGTAACATTATCTTTAAAACTTCCATCGATTATTGTATTGTGTTTATTCCCACCTATCAGACTTATTGATTTATTCACAATCACGTTCTCAGTATAAGTCCCATTATATACATAAACAGTATCCCCATCAGATGAATCATTTATCGCATCCTGTATCTTCGTATAGTTCCCAGGTCAAACACCACCAACATACAAGGTATTACCATCAAAGGATACATTAGATGACTTTTCTACTACGTTAGTCCCAGTTGATGGAATAACACTCACACTAACGAACAAGAGTATAACACTAACTACTAATCCTTTCTTGATGAGGTTATTTCTTACCATAACTTTCCCCCTCTTCATATTAATAATGCACTTCTGATATATTTGTTTATCCCTGCTAAAGGGTAGCATTTATATAATATGTCGTCCATGTGAATAATGAAGGGAGGTATAAATGATGAAACATAAGTTAAGAAAAGGGTTGGCAGTTGGTATTATCTGTCTTATGATGTTGGTAACTATTCCTATTGCTCATGGAACTACTGACCACTTCGAAGATAGCGTTGTGGTCATATCGGGTAAGTGCAATACTGTAGAACATACGGGTTTGTGGCTATTTGGATTTAAATTTTTCTATGATAGGGATGTTACTATACAAGCAAAAAATGAAGAAGGAGAGAGGATTAGCTGCCTGATACATAATGGCATCCCTGCATTTGTTTTTTATGGATTTAAAAATAGTATTAAAATAGAATTGAAACATGCCACAGGTCTCTTCTTTTGGGGAGGAAAATCTCTGCTATTTAATAATACTCCACCACGAATACTTGTGAGGTGTAAAGCCCAAGATATTTGGATTACTAATTAATACATTTGACTTAAAATTCGGATATTGCTTATCATTCACTGCCAATATTTTTTGGTTTTTAGCCCAGAAGAATCTATTTTTGACTCTAAAGTCGGTATTTGAACTATAAAGCATTCCATTAAGCTGCAGTTTAGATGCGTTTTATTAAAATTAAACCAATTAGATAAGTCGATATAAAGATTAATGCAAATGGAATCCATGTCCCTAACGGGTTTGTAAACATTTCAAAGCTTCTATTAATGATTAATGCTACAAGGAAAAAATCAACTAATATCACAAATGAAATAAAAATTATTGCTGTATGAAAGGGTGTTGTATAATTAAATTTTTTAAAGTAAATTATTGATAATATAATGAAACCAAAAGGACCAATAATAGCATGCATAATTAATGCATTCTATATTGTCGTTACATCCATGCCTATTACCATAGTTGCAGTACAAATCGCCCATCCAATAAATGCAAATAATAATAAAATCATTGTTTGTTTTATTTTCGTGTTAATCACCTCTCACAGCTGTATTTATTTTTAGTCATTTTAGACTACATTCACAGATCTAATTTATTTACCCAACCAGGAATTATTCCACCCTTAACCTCATCGTAAATCGGCCAATAAGGTTTAATATCAATCACTGGAGTTCCGTCTAAAATATCCAATCCCTTTACTTTTATTTTATTTCCATTATGTTCGATTAGTTCTACGGTTGTAACTGCAATCGGATTAGGTCGTTGGGGACAACGGCACGCAAAAATTCCAACAATGGGCACCTCAGGGTTGCCTTGTGGTTGATGAGTTATCACATGCCCTTCAACCTTATCCATCCAAAAAACTATAATCACATGTGAATAATCCTCGATACTATTTAATCCATCTGTGAATCTCTCATCAACTACGATCTCGGTAATTTCATTAGCAAAGCTCCCGAATCTTGGCTCCAATTCACTATTTTTTACAAATCCAACAGGTTTAAGTTTGATTTCTTTCATCATATGTTTGTTCCCTCATTCCACAATTTTATCCCAAATTAAATACTTGCCAATCGGCAAGTACATATAAATAGAAGTTAATTATTAATAATTTACGGTGAAAGAATATGAAAACACCCTGTGAGATTATTGTATGGAACGTAGTACCAATTATCCGAAAGGAGTTTGCTAAAAGCTTAATCAAATACTACGATCTTACGCAGAGAGTAGTTGCTGATAAGTTAGGATTAACAGAATCTGCAGTTTCACGATATGTTTCTGGAAAGAGAGGGGCATTAGAAATTACCGACGATGAGATATTGGAAGAGATCAAAGAATCTGCGAAACGTATTGTGAAAGAAAATGGCACCGCCGTTATTGAAGAGACATGTAGAATTTGTAGACTTTTAAAATCTCGAGAATTTGTAGATGGTATTAATTATGCCTATGGATGAGAGATATAGTAGACAAATATTATTGAAAAACATTTAAAAAGAGGATTTACCTTTAAATGCAATTCTGTCCCAAAATCTGTAATTCTGTATTTAAAATATTTATTTTTTAGTTAGTGAGGATATTTGATTTATTTACATAATGCTTCTTTATTTTATTTCTTTAAATATAATATAGATTCCAAGGAGAATAAATGTAAAACCTACTAAATACATGTTATAATGGCCACATACATACGATCTAAATATATACATAGAAATATTAGGTATTATCATAAAACCTAATATAATTATTATTAAACCAAGTATCAAAAATATTTTTCTATTCATTGATAATCTCTCCTTTAACTCATATATTAATAACAAATTATGTTTTATATTTTTGTTATTACTGAGCTTTGCACCAAAGTCTAAAACAACAGAAGAAACACTTATTTACAATATTTCTGTCGATTGGTTTTTAGCCCACTAAAATCAACTAATGTTTTGTGTAATAAAATGGAGCGGAATGAGACGCAGATTGCACCAAATTTTATTATTAAGGAAGGAGGAAGACAGTTAAAAATAACGCCTTCGAGTAATCTTACGTCTCAATCTTGCCAATTGGCAAGTATATATATAGTATGTTAGTTATTAATAGTTTACGGTGGAGGTGGATTTGTCGCTAAAGTTTATATTTATTAGGAGAAAGTGGTTTTAGCCCAGAAAAATCCATGCTAAAGGATAGCATTTATATATCATAACGTCTATGGGAATATGAAAGGGGGAAGTGGAAATGAAAAATAATATGTTAAAGAAATCAATGATTTTTGGAATAATAATAATATTGTTTTTAGGAGCTAGTGTACCAGCGAGTATTATTGTAGATAATACTGAAGAACTAAATATAAAAAATTGTATTATTAATAATTATTTAGGGTTAATACCTATTTCTAATAATGAGATTATATTTGCATAATAATCTTATCTTTCTTTTAAAAGAATGAGTCTCAGGCATCCTTTTTGAAAATAGAAACTTAATACCAGAAAACCAATAAATTATCAAGGGAATAATAAGAATCTAAGCATTCCATAAACCTAACTCGAAAGCTGGAACAAGCGACATATTTTTCCTCCTGAACCTAATCTTCATAACTATTCTTTGTTAATAAAGCCAATGTTATTTGTCTGATGGATGTAAGGATGATTGCTATAAAATAAAAAATCTAAGAAAAATATAATTATATACTATAAATCTAATTCAAATATTAAAGGAAAGGCAAAAATGAACAAGAAATTATCTTATTTGAAAGTGTTTTTTCTGTGTAGTGTTTTACTCACTGTAATGTTTACTGGTTGTATCGAAGAGGAGCAAGAACTAGGAGGATTAATAGAAACATTTTTTCCAGAAGTTCAATTAGACCAACCCTCTATTCTTCCAGATTGGAAAGATGGAGATTATCATGAATATTATAGAACAACTGGTTTAGTAAATGAATTTCAGATAAAATATCCTGATTTGGTGAATCTTTTTTCAATAGGAAAAAGTGTTTTAAATAAGGATATATGGTGCATAAGAATAACAAATGAAAACAGCAATCAAGCAAAATATTCTTGTCTAATTAATGGTGTCATACATGGTTGCGAATGGGAAGCGGGAGACGCTTGCTTGTATCTAGCTGAATATCTTCTAATCAATTTTGGTAAAAATGAATCAATTACTAATATTCTAAATACAACAGAAATCTATATAGTTCCTTTATTGAACCCTGATGGCAGGCAAGTTGATGATAGATTTAATGGCAATGGAGTTGATTTGAATCGTAATTTTGATATTGATTTTGGTAGATTTAGAGGAGGTTGTTTACGAATAGGGACAGTATTTGGTAAAAAAGTTTTTACTTACCGAGAATTTCCAAGATTGCATAAACGATTCCCCAGTTTTCCTCGGTTTCTTTTAAACTGTGGGAGACGACCTTTTTCAGAACCAGAAACTCAAGCTCTTAGAAAATTAATATATGAAATTGAGAAGCATGATCTTTCTTTTTTCTTAGACTGCCACACTGCTGTTCATAGTTTATCAACCCCTTGGCATGCATTCAAACCACCTTTTGAAATGATTGACCACGAAAAAAGGATATTTTCTTATGCAAGAGAATGGGTTGCAGAAAACACAGAATATGAAGATGCAGAATTAAGCTATAAAGGGGAAGGATATAAAGCAAGTGGCTCAGCGACTGATTGGTGTTTCAAAGAATTTAGAGTCCCATCTTTTTCATTTGAAATTCTGTCTCAAGATTATGAACCTGGAGCAGGTGGGGGAAGACATGATAGCTTGGTTCATTGGATGAAAACAACGTTGCCTGTGTTTATGTATATGCTGGTAAATATTGAAAAACTTCACAATTGGGAATCTCCTGATATACAACCACCATTACCAGAAGGTGTACCGCCACCGCCTCTAAAATAACCTTTTTTATATCTCGTTTTTCTAAATATTCCCTCTTAAATAAATCTCATCTCAACATTACTATAACCCTTTCCCCTCCCTTTCTTTTTTTATTGTTATAGTGATAGTATTTATATAAGAATGGATAATTCCTATTTTATCATAAGGTAAATTAGGAGGTTTTTAATGAGGGTTAAGAAAATAGGAGTTATTGGTGCAGGTCAAATGGGACATGGTATTGCTCTAGTTGCTGCAAAAGCAGGTTTTGACGTTATATTGAGGGATATTAAAGACGAGTATGTCAAGAATGGACTAAGTAAAATTGAACGTTTTCTTGATAAAAGCATTGAGAAAGAAAAACTAACTACCGAAGAAAAAAAGACAATTCTTTTACATATAAAAGGCACTACAAAACTTGAAGATCTCAAAGACGTTGACCTCGTCATTGAAGCAATCTTCGAAAATATAGAAGTAAAGAAGACCTTGTTTAAGGATCTGGATAAGATTTGCAAAAAGGAGACATATTTCACGTCGAACACATCCACAATTCCAATAACTGATCTTGCTTCAGTTACAGAACGACCTGAACATTTTATTGGTATGCATTTTATGAATCCTGTACCTATAATGAAACTAATAGAGGTTATAAAGGGCCTACAAACATCTGATGAAACTGCAGAATTAATTAAAGAACTTGCAGAAAAACTGGGAAAGATACCTGTTGAGGTGAACGACGGACCTGGATTTGTATCAAACCGTGTGCTCATACCGATGATAAACGAAGCAGTGTTCTGTCTAATGGATGGAACGGGAACTGCTGAATCGATTGACAACGTGATGAAGCTAGGTATGAACCATCCAATGGGTCCACTAGAACTTGCAGATCTCATCGGTCTTGATGTGTGTCTAGATATTATGAATGTACTTTACAAAGGCTTTAATGATTCTAAGTATAGACCCTGTCCGTTGCTTAAAAAGATGGTTCAAGCAGGTCAATTAGGTAGAAAAACCGGTAAAGGTTTCTACGATTATAGTAGGTGATCAAAGCATGGTGATTAAAAATATTGTAGTTGAAAAAAAAGATGGCATTGGTACTATAAAGATTAACAGACCTAATGTATTAAACGCATTAAACAAAGATACAATTATTGAGTTTTCAAAGGCTGTTGAAGAGCTAGAAAAAGATAAAAATATAAAAGTTGCAATAATCACTGGTGAGGGAAAAGCATTTATTGCGGGGGCAGACATAAAAGAGATGTCAAATATGACGCCAATGGAAGCAAAAGAATTTGCAGAGATGGGACATGACATGTTAATGAAGATTGAAAACTCACGGCTTCCATTCATTGCAGCGATAAACGGGTTTGCACTTGGCGGTGGATGTGAGGTTTTAATGGTATGTGATGTCTGCTTTGCCTCAGCTAGTGCTAAGATTGGACAACCTGAGATTAATCTTGGTATCCACCCTGGTTTTGGAGGAACGCAGCGATTACCAAGGCTTGTTGGAAGAATGAAAGCAAAAGAACTTCTTTTAACAGGCCACAATCTTGACGCAAATGAGGCACATAGCATTGGACTTATAAACATGGTTGTTGAAGATGAAAAATTGATGGAGGAGGTCAAAAAACTGGCAGGTAAGATAGCAAGTAAATCACCGGTACAAACAGCTTTTATTAAAGCACTTGTTAATAAAGGAACTGATATCGATCTAAATTCAGCTCGTTCATTAGAAATATCGTATTTTTCATCAAGTTTTTCTACACACGATCAAAAAGAGGGCATGAAAGCCTTTTTGGAGAAGAGAAAACCGGTATTCAAAGGAAAATAAAACATCTACCTTAATATCTTTCCCAAGATTTCATCTGCAGCTGTATATGGATCAAGTTCTTTGTTCGAAATCTGATCTATCAATGTTTCAATTTTAACTTTAAATTTTGATTCGTCAAAAATAAAGTTCATGAGTCGTTTCCTAATGATTTCAACGAGCTCAGCTTCATATCTTTTCCTTCGTTGAACTTCAAACATTTTACTTTTTTTCAAATATTTCTTATGTTTGTCGATTTCATCGATGAGCTCTGCCACCCCTTTGCTTTCTTTAGATATAGTTGTAAGAACAGGTGTTTTTCTATCCTTATTTGTACATGCAATATCAACCAGACTTTCAACCTCAGCAACAGTCTGTTCAACACCAGATCGATCCGCTTTATTCACTACATATATGTCAGCAATTTCCATAACGCCTGCTTTAATTGTCTGAATGGAATCACCAAGACCTGGAACCAAGACGACAATGGTCGTATCGGCGATCTTTATCACATCGATCTCAGCTTGGCCAACACCGACGGTCTCAACTATTACAATATCTTTCCCAGCGGCATCAAGGATCTCCACGACATCATAAACAGCAGTAGTTAAGCCTCCTAACATTCCACGGGTTCCCATACTTCGAATAAAAACACCGTTATCTGTGGCAAACTCCATCATTCTAATACGATCTCCAAGCAAGGCACCGCCGCTAAATGGGCTGGTTGGATCAATAGCAATGATACCAACCTCCAATCCTTGCTTTCTATATTCACGAGTAAGTTCACAAATCAATGTACTCTTACCACTTCCCATCACACCGGTGATACCAATCACATGAGCATCACCTGTATGGAAATGAATATCTTTCATCGCATCTGTCGCTTCAAGAGAATTATTTTCAGCAAGAGTAATCAACCTAGCAACTGATCGAGGATCGCCCTTCAAAATCCTGGATGCAATATCATTCATCGTTTCACATTCTTTCTAATGAAATCAACAATTTCCTCTATGTGGGTACCAGGTCCAAAAACACCAGCGATACCCGCTTTCTTCAGGGTAGGTATATCCTCTTCAGGGATAACACCACCACCTACAACCAATACATCTTCCATATCTTTCCCTTTTAAAAGTCTAGTAACATCCATAAACAAAGTCATATGTGCTCCAGATAACAGGCTAAGACCGATAACATCAACATCCTCTTGAACTGCAGTTTTTACAATCATATCAGCAGTTTGATGCAGACCAGTATACACTACTTCCATACCAGCATCACGTAAAGCACGGGCAACAATTTTCGCACCACGATCATGACCATCAAGGCCAGGTTTTGCGATCAGCACTCTAATCTTTCGTTCCATATCAAATCATCCTCCTTAATATATTGTAGGTTCTTTATATTCTCCAAAAACCTCCCTTAGAACGTCACATGTTTCACCTAAAGTAGCATAGGAATGAACACAATCCAGGATATGAGGCATAAGATTCTCATTCCCCAGAGCTGCTTTTCTAAGACGTTTAAGATTTCTATCAAACTTTGATTGATTACGATCCTTACGAAGTTTCTTTAATCTATTTATTTGACGGTGTTCCCCTTTTTCATCCATCTCTAAAATTGGAATGGATAGTTCTTCGTCCATCTTAAAACGGTTAACACCAACTATCGTACGTTCTTTTTCATCAACTTCCTTCTGATATTTATATGCACTCTCAGCTATTTCGCGTTGAAAAAAACCTTTTTCAATTGCTGAGATAACACCACCAAGCTGTTTTACCTTATCAAAATACTTGTAGGTTTCTTCCTCTATCTTATCTGTGAGCCATTCAATATAATATGCACCACCTAATGGATCGATAGTATCTGCTACCCCACTCTCCTCAGCTATTATCTGTTGAGTTCTTAGAGCAATTCTTGCTGCTTTTTCAGATGGAAGTGCTAATGCCTCATCCATTGAGTTCGTATGTAGAGATTGTGTACCACCTAGAACCGCTGCAAGAGCTTGCATTGTCACGCGTACAATATTTATTTCAGGCTGTTGAGCAGTTAGGGAACATCCGGCAGTCTGAGTATGAAAACGCATTAGAAGAGAGCGGTCTTTTTTTGCACCCAATTTTTTTAGTTCTTTAGCCCAAATCCTACGAGCAGCTCGATATTTTGCAATCTCTTCAAAAAAATCACTATGTGCATTAAAGAAAAAACTTAATCTTGGCGCAAACTCATCGATTAAAAGATCTCGCTCCATCGCAGATTTCACATATTCCAGTCCATCTCCTAGTGTAAATGCAAGCTCTTGGACGGCTGTTGAACCTGCCTCCCGGATATGATATCCACTAATGCTAATCGTATTCCAGCGCGGAATCTGTTTAAATCCATATTCAAATGTATCGACAATTAAACGCATAGAAGGCTCTGGTGGGAAAATAAATGACTTCTGAGCAATATACTCTTTTAAAATATCATTTTGAATGGTTCCACCGATCATATTTTTACTAATGCCACGATTTTCAGCATTTGCAATATAAAAGCCCCATACTATTGAAGCGGGTCCATTGATCGTCATAGAGGTTGTTACCTTATCGATTGGGATATCACTAAACAAAATCTCCATGTCTTTAAGAGAAGAAATCGCAACACCACATTTACCAAACTCACCACGAGCAAGCGGATGATCGGTATCATAACCATATAGCGTTGGATAATCAAATGCTACACTTAGACCAGTCTCGCCATGTCCCAACAAATATTTGTACCGCTGATTAGTCTCCTCTGCACTACCAAATCCAGCAAATTGACGCATTGTCCACAAACGACCACGATACATTGTTGAGTAAACACCACGAAGAAACGGGTAATCCCCTGGAAAACCCATGTCTTTTATATAATCTAGATGTGCAATGTCCTCTGGAGTGTAGGTATTCTTAATCTTAATAGCTGACAAGTTTTCAAACTTATTCTTACGCTCGGGGTGCTCTTTTATGATATTTGAATAACAGTTTTTTTCCCAATCAACTCGTTTATCTCTTATTTTGTTTAATTCATTTTTTTCATACATATAAAAGTCCTCTCACTTAATAGTCAACACCTTTTCGGGCTAACACTCCTTTTTGATAAGGATGTTTTATCTCAAGCATCTCGGTAACGAGATCAGCAATCTTTGATAACTCAGGAGGAGCATACCTGCCGGTTAATACTAGTTCAACTTTTTCTGGTTTTTCATCAATTAGTTTCAACATTTCCTTTATTGATATGAGATTGTAGTCGATGGCAACGTTTATTTCATCAAGGATAACCATATCATACTTTCCATTTTTTATGATTTCCTGGGCATGTGCAAAACCTTCCCGCGCGAGATCAATATCAATCTGCTCGGGATTTTCTTTGGATACAAATTCATCACGTCCATATTGAACGATGGTAAAATTAGGAAGATGGTCCATAGAATTCAACTCACTGTATTTTCGTCCTTTCATAAACTGAATCATATATACTTTAAAACCAGCGCCGGCAGCTCGTAGACCCAAGCCTAGTGCAGAGGTTGTTTTACCTTTTCCAGGGCCAGTATATACATGAATGTAGCCTTTTTTCAATGACATATTGCAGTCCATTAATTAGTTAGTTTGTTATATTTCTTTCTTTTAGTACGGTATAGAAAGGTTTATTTTTGCTAATTTTATTCCCACCTCCATGAAATTAGAGTTAAATGATCAGCAAAAAATGATACAGAACATGGTAAAAGAATTCGCTGAAAAAGAGATTGCACCAATTGCTGCAGAATTAGATCAAAAGGAGGAATATCCAACTAAAATCCTTGAAAAGATGGCAAAACTTGGACTTCTCGGAGCTATCATACCAACAGAGTATGGGGGTGCTGGTCTTGATACAATTAGCTACGCGACTATTATAGAAGAGATATCACGAAAATGTGCATCAACAGGGGTCATAACTTCTGTTCATAACTCCTTAGTTTCATGGCCAATAATGAAATATGGTACCGAGGAGCAAAAAAAGAAATACCTTCCAATTCTGGCTAAGGGAGAAAAAATAGGGGCGTTTGCCGGTACAGAACCTAATGCAGGATCTGATCTTGGAGCAATGCAGACTTCAGCAGTGCTTAAGGGTAACAAATACATTATAAACGGTGACAAAACATTTATAACAAGTGGTTCTGAAGCAGGCATCATCGTTCTTTTTGCTGTAACGGATAAAAGTGCTGGGCCAAAAGGGATTAGTGCGTTTATTGCTGAAAGTGATATGAATGGTTATAAGGTTGGTAGTATTTATGAAAAACTTGGTATAAACGCGTCTAAAACATCTGAACTTATATTTGAAGATATGGAAGTTCCAAAGGAGAATCTCCTAAGTAAAGAGGGTGAGGGATTCAAGATTGCATTGAGTACTCTTGATGGTGGACGAATTGGTATTGCTGCACAGGCAGTTGGTATTGCTCAGGCGGCACTTGATGAAAGCATTGAATATTCAAAGCAGAGGCAACAGTTTGGACGACCTTTAGCAAAATTCCAAGCAATACAATGGATGATTGCTGACATAGCTACTCGTATAGAAGCCTCACGTTATCTCGTCTATAACGCTGCTTATGTAAAAGATGAAGGAGGACGTTTTTCTAAGGAGGCAGCAATGGCAAAATTGTTTGCTTCAGAGACTGCAATGGAAGCTGTTGTTAAAGGAGTACAAATCCATGGTGGATATGGATATACTAAAGAGTATACTGTTGAACGTTTGTTTAGGGATGCTAAAATCACTGAGATATACGAAGGTACTTCTGAAGTTCAACGGATGGTAATTGCTAGCAACCTCTTAGGATAATATTTTCATCAGGTGATGAAATGGGGGAGTTCAATTACGAAAAAGAGCATAAGAGTTGGAACTGGAGCATCCCAAATAAGTACAATATAGGTGTAGATGTTGTTGACAAACACGCAGATTCAAAGAGTAGAAATAAGGTAGCACTTTTTTGGGAGAACGCTGAAAATACATCAAAAAAGTTTACTTTTTGGGAGATGAAAAACCTAACGAACAAGTTTGGAAATGTTCTAAAAAAGCTTGGTTTTAAAAAAGAGGATAGATTCCTTATAAGACTTCCAAATCTCCCAGAATTCCAAGTTTCATTTCTTGGTGGAGTAAAGATAGGAGCTATACCTATTCTGTCAAGTGTTATGTTTAAGGCACGTGATATAGAATACCGAATAAATGATAGTGGCGCTACGGCCGTAATTACAACATCGCGATACGTCAACGAGGTAAACGAAATCACTAACAAATGCCCAACGTTGAAGCATATCATACTCGTTGATGAGACATATGGTGATCAGCTATCGTACGACGAATTGATGAAGGAATCTTCCAGAAATCTGGAGATAGAGCCAACAAACCGCGATGATATGGCGTTTTTTAGTTACACTTCAGGTACCAATTATAATCCAAAGGGTGCCGTTCATTTGCATAGGTGGGTTCCAGGAAATGATCCAAGTGTGCTTTTCTGGCAACATGGAAAGAAGAATGATATATTAGCTCATACTGGTGATCTAAACTGGATTTTCCCACTAGGAAACGGATTTCTTTATCCCTGGCGATGGGGATTTTCCACATTTACCTATGATGGAAGGTTTGATCCGGACCGTTGGTTTGAACTGATAGAAAAATATAAAATTACTAATCTTGCATCAGTTCCAACCGTATATAGAAAGTTTGTTGAAGTAAAAGATGCTGATAAGAAATATGATCTTTCGTCTTTAAGACATTGTATTTCTGCTGGAGAACCACTTAATCCCAAGATTATTAAGGAGTGGAAAAGGCGATTTAATCTTGATATCTATGATGGTATTGGTATGACCGAAATTATGGTATATCTCTCAAATATAAAGGGCATAAAGATTAAACCTGGTTCCTGTGGTAAACCTCAACCTGGAAAAATATGTGCAATTGTTGACCATGATGGCAATCCTGTTCCCCAAGGGAATCCAGGTATCCTTGCGGTGAAACGAACTGATCCTGGTCTTTTTAAGGAGTATTGGAACAAACCTGATAAGACAAATAAGAGTTTCAAAAAGGATTGGTTCCTTACCGGAAATGTTCTCTATCAGGACGATGAAGGTTACTTTTGGTTTAGTAACCAGGATGATGATCTCGTTTTGGAAAATGGTAATGTTGTTTCTCCATTTGAAATTGAATCAAATATTATTACACATCCAGCTGTAGCTGAATGTGCTGTTGTTGCTAGCCCTAATAAAGCACGTGACATGATTGTTAAGGCTTTTGTTGTTCTTCATGATAAAAATCTGGCATCTGACGAACTTGCGAGAGATATTCAAGAATATACTAAGAGTGTGGCTGCTTCATATAAATATCCTCGTAAGATTGAATTTGTAGAAGAACTTCCTAAGACACAGAGTGGAAAAATAAAAAGGAAGGAGTTAAGAGAGTTAGAAATAAGAAGAAATGAATAGGAGGTCGAAATAGATATGAACATAATTGTTTGTGCAAAACAGGTTGTTGATGTATCAGAGATGAAAGTAGATTCAAAAACCAAGAAGCCTATTTTACAGGGAGTGCCGCAAAAGATAAGCGATATTGATAAAAATGCCATAGAAGAAGCTATAAAGATTAAAGATAAACACGGCGGTAAGATAACAGTTGTGACTGTTGGACCTAGTGATGCAAAGGAGAGGATTAAAGAGCTTCTTGCAATGGGTGCTGATGAGGGAGTTTTGATCTCATCTACAGATAAATATGATTATCGTATTGTTTCTAGTCTTTTGGCAGAGGCAATAAAGAAAATTGGTGAGTATGATATTGTACTATGTGGTGAAGCGTCGATTGATATGTTTTCTGGTCAAGTTGGACCCAGGGTAGCAGGTTTGCTAAACATACCGCAGATTACATACGCTCAAAATATAAACGCTGAAAAAGATAAGACTGTTGCTATGCGAAATATGGGTGATAAATCGGTGACAACCGAATCGTCTTATCCTGTACTTATCACTGTAACAAAAGAGATTAACGAACCTCGTTTACCAAGTCTTATGCAGATCCTTGGAGCGGCCAATAAACCTATAAATGAATGGAGTGCAGGCTCGCTTACAAAGGAGTTGCAACCTAAAGTTGAAACAATAGAATTAAAGGGCATTCCCATGCAGCGAAAAAACATTGTCTATAAAGATGATGTTGATGACTCAGTGAAGAAACTTGTTGATAGTCTTGCTAAAGAAGGAGTGTTGAGGTGATAGAAGATGGTACTTGTATTTTCGGATAATAAAAATCTATCTCTTGAATTACTAAACAAAGGCAGTGAACTTGCAAAGGAACTTGGTAAAAATGTTACTGCAGTAATTATAGGAGAGAGTGATGATGGACTTGCAAAGGAATATATATCTTATGGAGCTGACAAGGTGTTTATTGCTGAGGTGGACATAGATTCGTTTGAAGCAGAAAAGTATGCAGGAATTTTAGAGAAAGTGCTAAAAGAGACCGGAGCTGAGATAGTTTTAATTGGTTCTAATAAGAATGGTAAAGATCTCGCCTCTCGCCTAGCAGGTAGACTAGATGCTGGTTGTGTGATTGATTGTACGAATCTTTATTTGAAGGATAAGAAGTTGACTGTTGAGCGTGTTGTGTACAGCGGTAATGCAATAGCCGTGGAACAATTCAACTCGAAACCAAGTATTGTTACTATTCCATCGAAAGTTTTTGATCCACTAAAAAAAGATGATAAACACTCTGGGGACATTGTTAAAAAGAAATTTGATGTGGAGAAATCGGCATCCAAAGTATTGAAAGTCCAAGAAATGCAGACAGGTGATGTTAATGTTGAAGATGCAGAGATTATCGTATCTTGTGGTCGTGGGTTTAAAAGTAAGGATGACATAAAACTGGTTAGTGAATTGGCAGAGGTTTTAAAAGGAAAAACTGTTGGTTGCAGTCGACCTATTGCCGCTGATTTAAAGTGGCTGTCTGAGGATCACTGGATAGGGCTTTCAGGTCATAAGGTTAAACCAAAGTTGTATGTTGCTGTCGGTATTAGTGGTCAGATTCAGCATATTGCAGGTATGCGCGATTCAAGTATAATAGTAGCAATCAATAAAGATCCTGAGGCTTTAATTTTCAAATCCGCTGATTATGGTATTGTGGGGGACCTTTATGAGGTTCTTCCGAAATTAACTAGTATGGTTAAAGATAAGATGGGGTGAAACTCATATTTATCTATTAGTTAGATTGTTTGCAACTGGAGGAATATGAAAATGGGACGAGATGAAGATAGAAAACTAATTGAGGAGATTCCGAAAGAAAAGATTGCGGATTTTATTTTTCTCCATCTTCGAAATCTATGGGCTGTTGATGGATTATATTACCTTGGTATTGAGGAAACTTTTGGTATAGAAGCTGCTACCGAGATTGACAGAAAAGTCTGGGAAAGCATGGGAAAGATTGAAGCGCGTAGGTTAAAAAATTTTTTTAACATTACACATAATAATATATCTTCTGTGATTGAAGCACTCCGTCTTTCAGGTTGGGCACTCGATCTTGAAGATAAAGAAATCGTTGTTGAAAAAGATAAAGCAATTATTAGAAATATTAAGTGTCGTGTACAAAATACGCGAAAAAAAAGAGGTCTTAGTGAGTTCGGTTGCAAACCTGTTAGATGGGATTTCCTAAAATCTTTTGCAAAGGAGTTTAATCCTAATATTGAAGTTGAATGTAAAGTTTGTCCACCAGATAAACATCCAGATAATTTGTGGTGTGAGTGGGAATTAAAAAAGAAAAAAAAGATTTAAGTTGAGTTTATAGTCCAAGTAGCTGCCTTAGTATTGGGAATGCAGTTGGGAACTGCTGCAAAAACCGTTGGAATAACGTGTGAATAACTTTGTTTCTTGGTGTTTTAAGTAAGACAGGTATTATATCGAAATCATCATTATTTTCTCTATTAACTACTTTTACTTCGCCAGTAAACTCTTGATTTTGTTGCTCCGGTGCTACAACTTCCACTTCTATTGTAACTGATCCATCTTCTGGAGTTAGATCATCTCCACTAGAGGGAGTAAATGTCCATTCACCCCATGTTGGGCATTCACAGATTTCCCAATCAAGCATCGAACCTGGTTCACCAATGTTTTCTACAAGTATGGTAGTTGTTACTGTTTCACCTGGTTTTACATTAGTCCAAGTCAGATCCCCTTCACAAGTTAAATCAGGTATAAGAGGCGGTGGTGGCGGTTCACAACCGTAAACAGCAATACTAAAAGCATCAATACCTGCTTCTACAACAGAACCAGCATTAAGATCTGAAGCTTCGAAGCGAACTTTGACCTGACTAGTTGGTGTTACAAAATCTCCAACCATAAAACTTTTTTCTTTCCATCCTGAAGAGGTCACAGGTCCGATTATTTCAACCAAATTCCAGTTTGTACCATCATCATTTGAGACATAGATTTTAAAGAGATCATTGTGTGGGTCATTACCAAAATCATTGGTATACCACAATGCATAATCAACTTTCGCATTATCGGTATCACTTAGATCTATTGTTGGGGAAATCAACCATGTAATCCCATCATCGACATCAGAATCACCATATTCATTATCGGTTAGATAGCATTTCCCAGAACCGTCGTAATCTGTTGGTGGGTCACCACGGACACCTCCACCAACAGGAACACCACGTTCCCAGGCGCCTGTAGTGAGATAGGGGTCATTTTCTACAGTCCAACCAAGATCGGTTTCAAAATCATCTTCTATTACTATTTTAATATCATAAGCAAAAACAGCATTATACCATTCGTTTGGTGCTCCTGGCGGCCATAATTGCATTTGCCCATCTGTTGTCTCAGCTGAAAAGTAAAAAGAAACTTGACTTTGGCATTCGCCTCCAGGGAAAATAGCATCATATTCGTTCGGCTCAATCTCTATCATTAGAATCTCCTGCCAGCCAGAACCACTGTCTAAGTGTAAAATCCCTGTACCTGGTTCGGGTACACTTGCTACTCCGTTAACAATTACTCTCACTGGGGTTCCCCCACCTGGAGAGATTATTTCAGGGATTCCATTAGGGAATTCGAAAGCAAGCAGAGCTAAAGGAGGTGCATTCATGTTGTGTTCGCCAAAACCAGTCGCAATTTCCCAGTAATGCGGTGTCCCATCATAGATGTTACCATTGTCGTCATCCAAAACCAAATAATCGATAGTAATACTTGGAGTGATCATGCTACCAGTGTGCAACAGCATAGCGTTAATTGCAAGGTTGCTGATAATGTCAATGTAAGTAGATGGATTAGTAATTTCCAATTCGTTACGAGTTTCCCAGACGCAACCTGAAAGCAATTGTCCGCAATAATGAATTTCTCCACTACAGGGATATTGAATATCATTAACTGCATGTCTGAGTGGTGTACTACAATCACCAAAGAATCCCCACCCTGTTCCAGGTTCATCTAAAATGAGCACACCCATTACATCACCCATTCCTTCACCGTACTGCCCTTGACCACTTCCTGCCATTGCCACTAGATGATGACCATACTCATGATGGATAACAGATGACCATGCGGTATTAGGATACCCACCACCGGCACGACAGAAGGTGATTGAACTTCCATCATACCAAGCGTTACCTGGACAATAACCCGTATTATCATTAACTTTCACAGGGAACTCATTTTGCTGTAAACCTGGATAACTTGGATTATAGGCGAGTGTGAAATCACGGACGATGTTGGCTTGATAGTAACCATTGACCTCAGCTCGCTTAAATTCATCATTGTTCAGATTGTTATGCATAAAATTAGCTGGACCTGGGGGTGTTACTGTGTTGTATAATATTGTGTTTGCTCCTGCCTGATTAGTAACCTTAAACCACTGTCCCCAAAGCTGTGATTCAACAGTCACAGGCGAAGAACCTGAGTTAGAAATTGTGAAATCCCCATTTGCATCAGCATATGCAACAGTACTGCCGATGTTTACACGAGCCCACATCAAATCTTCTGCTAACTCGTCCTCACAAAAATCTGCCGCTATACCTTGCGTTGCTTTACCCTGAACGTTCCCAGTTACATCCACAAAAATAATGAGATTCTCAGTGTATAGGATAGCGCCTGTTTCTGCATTAGTGACGAATAGATATTTCTCAGGGGTGTTATCGTTATTTTGATACCCATTATCACCAATGAAACTATATGCCAACGTCGGCTGAACAATCATATCATTTATACCGGCCCATATTACCAATTCTGGTTGTGTAAAGTGAACTAGGTTTGGCGATATAGTCAAAGCGCTATTGATTCCTTTTTCAGGATTTAATTTATCCTGCTCAAGTATTGGTGTGAATCCACTGAGATCCCGCAGATCAACTGAAGCTAATACCATAGGATATCCCTCCTCGTTTCTCAACAACAATATAAGTCGTGATCGAAAGACACGAATACCATCCTTATATTGCACATAGTTAACCCCTGTGAACTTGTATTCGCTAATATCACGGTTATACATAATCGGTTGGAGATATCGGTCACCTAGGTCAGATGAATCCACACCAAACAAGTTAGCATTGGCTTGAAGAAAATTCTCGACACTCTCCTCAAGGCTTTCGCCATAAGAAAAAGCCTCACCATAAATCCGCTTTATTCGGCCCTGACGCTCATATGCGCTAACCCTAGCAGAGGTACTACTTAGTTGAATGTTTTTATAACTTTCATCATTTACACTGAGTTTGGTATATTCACTACTCTGATCATGGTTATTGCTTAATTTGAAATCATCAGAAGAAAGCGATCCTTCAAGTTCATACACAAAATAGCCATTTCGCCTCAAAGTTTCTGATGAAAGAGTTTTAAGCTCAGTATTCTTTGAATAAACTATTATAATGTCATAATTTTGGAGCTTGATTTCAAGGCAGCTTCCACATTCTAGATCCTCAAGCATAACTGGTATTGAACCCTCAACAAAATCTGACTTATCATCCTCCAGCACATCTAGCAATATAGCCTTTTTTGTTTTAATCAATTCTCGAGCCTTATCAATAGAAATAAAATAATCTGATTTATAGTAGCTTTTAAAATCAGGTATTAAAATATTAATTTTTCTATCCAATTCTGTACCCAAATCATTATAGTTATCGTCATTACCTGTCATAGTGCTTGGATTTTGACTTAAATCTGTAATCTTTTCGTTATTGTCGCTCTCGAGATAAATTCCTGATACAATACTTACGCCAAAAAATAGGGTTGTGATTCCTATTGCAATACCTTTTTTACAAAAACTATATTTCATATATATAACCCCAAACTTAAAGCTATCATCTCCTATAATACCTTTTCTATTTAAATATTCTGTAAAAATATTTCAAAATTTGTAAAAGAAAATTGTAAAAGAAAATAAAACATTTTACCAAGCAAATTTTATTGCACCATCTGAAACAAAATACTTTAAATTGTTATATTACAAAAAACAGCGTATAAAATAAATATAATGAACCGCTATTACTAGCCAGAGTCTAGAAACGGTGTATCCTCACCTTAATAATTAATAATAGGTTATCTCAGCCAAAATGAGAATTTAAAATAAAAGGGATATAGAATATGAAAACTTCCAAAGAATATAAAGAAAGTTTACAGAAAATGAAACCAAATATCTATAAGTTCAGCGAGTTAATAGAAGATGTAACAATGCATCCTGCTACGAAAAGAACCGTGAACGGTCACGCTCAGATATTTGATGCAGCGCAGAAACCAGAATATAACGATATTCTCACAACAAAATCTAGTTTGACAGGAAAACAGATCGTAAGATATCTTTCTATCATTGGTAGTCCTGAAGATATGATAGCAAATGTTCGTATGAAACGGTTGATGTTTAATCTCACAGGTACTTGTACTGGAGGAAGATGTGCAGGAAATAACGCTATCAATGCTATGTGGGCTACGACCTATAATATGGACAATGATTTAGGAACAGATTATCACAAAAGGATAAAAAAATGGCTAATAGATGCTCAAGAACGTGATATCACTATTTCTGGTGCGCTTACTGATTCAAAAGGTGATCGATCGAAATCACCTATACAACAAAAGGATCCTGATATGAGTCTGCATGTCGTTGAAGAGAAGGAAGACGGAATTATTGTCAGAGGTGCCAAAGTAATGATATGTGGTGTTGCTGCTGCTAATGAGATTTTTATCATACCGGGAATGGGATATAAAGAACAAAATAAGGATTATGCTGTTTCTTTTGTTATCCCAAGAGATATCGAAAATCTAACTATTGTTGAAACGAGACGACCGAGCGATACTCGAGAAAAAGAAGAAGGTTTCGATATACCTGTTGATGTTGGTGGTATCACACAGGCATACCTCTTGTTTGAAAATGTCTTTGTACCAAACAAACGAGTGTTTATGTGTAAAGAGTTCGATTATTCACTTAAAGCAGTTATGAATTTCATTGCACCATACCGGGCAGCCATCGGTGGATGTGTTGCAGGCCAAGGAGACGTGATGATAGGTGCTGCGGCACTGATAGCAAGAGCAAATGGTCTTTCTGAAAAAATTTTCCGTGAAAAAATAACTCAGATGATCATCAATAATGAAACAACTTTTGGAATGGGCGTTGCTGCAAGTGCACTTGGAATGAAACATCCATCAGGAGTATGGATTCCAGACCAGCTGTTATCAAATATCAATAAAATACATGTTGCAACATTACCATATGATACAAAACGTATAACACAAGATATTGCTGGGGGTATTGCTGAAACCGGTTGTTTACCATCTTGTCAAGATCTCAACGACCCAAAATATGGAACTCTCCTCAAAAAATATCTCAAGGCAAATTGTTCTGGGGAGACAAGGGCAAAAATTGCACGGCTTATAGAATGGCTTACAATAGGTGCTGGTGTACCTGGCTGCATGCACGGAGGAGGATCTCCCGATGGAGCAAAACTGATAATTAATGCAAAAACTGATATCAACTATTACATAGAAATGGCTAAACGTTTGGCAGATATTAAGGAAGACATCAGGGTCGAACCTAAGAAATAAACTTATATTCTGTGGTTTATACTGGTAAACTTACACATAGAAAAGACGAAAACTTGGCAATAATGTAAGCGATATAAAAAACGGAAACTTAAGCATCGATAATTTTACCACAATTAAGAAATCTTAGAATAGATATGAATCATCATAGACAAAGACTATATCTCAAATTCTTATCTAGTTCAACATATTTAGGACTTTCTCATCTTAACTACAGGCTCTTTAACAGTTCAGCTATTTTAACTCTCTTCTCTTTTTCATCTGGAAGTGTTATGGATGATTTCCATTTCTTTGTATCTTCAAGGTAATATCCCCGTGAAATAGATATAAATTCTCTTTCTCCATCTTCACTAACTGCTTTTTTTCTAGCAACCTCAATAAAGTTGTTGCTTCCAAATTTTACTTCTTCTGCTTTTATAGTTTCGAATTCGACCATGTTATACCTCTTTTTTCGCTGTAAAAGGTTATTTGAATTTAAACTTTTTTGCCTGTTGATTTATAACAAAGTGGCTTAAAATCTTATTTTTCAAATGTAAATTTTAATATTTTGAGGAGAAAAGTTGTATGAATATATTTATAAAGAAATATGCGTTATAAAATAAAAGATGAGGAGGTTGAAAATATGAAACAAAAAGAAGTATATATGTTGGACGATGATGATGAAAAGGCCATTCAGTTATTTGTTAAACTGGGAATGCCAAAAAATCTTGCTAAAACCTTACTTTTTGTCTCCCAATTTGATGAATGTCAATGTGCCGATGTAGAGCAAGGAGCAGATTTACGTCAACCAGAAGTAAGCATAGCGATGCAGGAACTGCGTAAGAGAAATTGGGTAAAAAAACGGAATCTTAAAAAGAAAGGTAAAGGCAGACCAGTTCATATTTATAAACCTGCAACAGATTTAAATGAGATATTAAAAACATTTGAACAGGAAAAAATAGAAGAATTTGAAGATGTTAAAAAAGACATATCAGATCTTAAAACTATCATTAGAACCAGATAATTTCTAACCTATATCTTTTGAAAGAATAGGTTTTATCTGCTTTTTATAAGATTTAGTAGTAGATTTAGATATATGTTTTAAAAAACTCTTATTAAATAATGTTTTTTTCCTAAAATTATTAGAATCTAATAGTTTAGCATGATATTTTGGCTAAAAAGAATAATAAAAAACCATTTTTTTATTGATTCCAATGAAAATTTAAAAATATTCAATATTTTTAATGAAAACTTTAAATATGAGATGCAACTTAGTATAAGTGAGGGAGAAATATGAGAAAAAGTAAAAGCGACGTTTTTAAAAAAGGTATAGCGGTAGGAATTGCATTTTTATTTATCGTTGTTGCTTTTGTAACTAGTATTAATGCTAGTGTCGAAAAGGTATATGCTAATAATGAATTGAAAGATATCGTTACATGTACAGCACCATCTTTAAATTCTGAAGGAAAAAATATCGAAACTAGTAGCTATAAAACAATTACAAAAACAACTCCAAGTACAATAGAGGTTGTGAAAGAAACCGTTGATAAATATTTAAAGATGGACAAAAACTTATACAATCACGAAAATATCGATGAGGAATTACAAAGTTCTCCTCAACCAGTGTTATGTAAAAATGAGGTATTTGGGCTTTGGGTTCGCATTGTGTATAATGGTAATGAATTTTTGGAAAAAATTGATATCGATCCCAATATGATAAGAGGAAAACTTACAGATCCTCAATATAGAACACCGATTAAATTTGATGTGGATGATGATCCAGAATATGACATAGAAACAGGTTTTGGTTTCTTCCAATATGGTATAGACGAAATTCATGAGGATGGAAGTACCACTAATCATAATGCTTGGGCAACAGCTTTTGATTTTTACCAGATAGGCAACCAGCTCGATAATCAACTAGGTGAAATTGAGGTTTGGCAGGAATTTCATGTCAACCTTGCACTGATAAAAAGTAAAAACAACGCTGATAAAAATTCAGCACCTTCTAATTTACAACCTCAATCCATTAAAAAAACACATTATTTGCAATCCGTTTTCAAGCAGTATCAGAAAAAAATAGCCAATTGTATGGGGCAAACTGGTTTTTATCTTAAACACAAACTATTGAGCAATATTATAAATTATCCTGTTATGTCGCGGGAAGACATAATTAGTCCAATGCTAGCTGGTGATGATTATATTGTTACTAGAGTAGGATATCGCTCTGATGATAGTCAGAAGATACCACTTAAATTTGAAAAAACTTTTGCCGTTGCAAGGGATTCAATTTTCAGACCTTTTATTTTCCAACATGAGATGGATCCTAATGATATTATAGGTACAGCAAGTAATGATGTAATGTTTGGTTTTCAAGTATATAGAGCTGGTTCTAGTAGCCCTTCCTATGACGTTGAATTTGATGTTAACTTTAAACCTGCAGTGTATACTGTTACACAATTCATTCCTCGGTCTGGAAAAATAGCCTACTATTATCACGATGCTGGTACTGGAGATCCATTAGATATAACATTTTCTTCAAATCTTCTTAAAGGAGGCGACCCAAATGAAGAAGAGGAAGGTACTCTTTCTCTTACGTTAACGCTTGATACCCCTAATGTAGTTACAGGTTTTGGAAAATGGATGATGTTTGATCCAAAGATACTTGGTGATAATTCACCATTGGGTGGTGAATTTATTTATACTGCTAGTCACAAATTCGATGTTGGCTTAACTGTGAGTTCTCCTAGATTTGAGGAAAAAATTGAAATTAGAGGTATTCCAAAAAGTGCGGTATTTTCATGGGGCGTTGATACAGATATTAGTATTGTTCAAGGAGAGTTGATATATGTTGACGTTGAAGGATTTGCTGGTCTTACCATGAGTAGCACGCTTGATGATATTATTGTATACTATCCTAAATCAGATCCTGACAATCCAGATGTCACATGTCTAAGAGTTAGTGATATACCTAGCTCACGAGAGTTACGTGCGGGAGCTTCATTAAACATAAATAATGGGAGCATGTTAAAAATGGATATTGGTGGATTTGCCCAACATGATATGAGTAGCCAGATTGGAGATATAACACTCTATTGGCCCAAGGCAGATCCTTACGATCCTGATTCAGTTTTTATTAATGTTCCAGGTGGTAGTTTTTCAAGTAGTGGAAGAACAAGCGCTGTTGCAACACTCTATATCGATATTGATAACTTTACCAATCCGGATAATTATGTGTATGCAAATATTGAACGTACATCTAGTTCTGATTTTGGTGAGATAAATTTTTATCTACCCAATATAGAAATTCCAATTGTCCAGGTTTATGAAATCCCTGGTAATGCATTAGCTCGAGGAAGATTTGATTGGAATAAACTTCAAGGATATGCAAGAGCTCAGCGATCATCCTCAAGTGGAAATAAGGATCCTATTAAGATAAATCTTGTCTTTGATACACTTATTCTAAGTAACGAGTTAAGAATTGGTAATGGACATATTCAAACTGATTTTAAGATTGCTGAGGATGGCTACTTTAAATTTGACACTTCTAATGATATGTTAGGTAATTCATTTGAAGTTATTAATTCAGCGACAGGAAATTCCCTTGCTATTGATGCAGGTACAATTTCAGCAGAAAATTTTGAAGCAAATTGGGATTTTGACACTTCAGGTCAACAGATAGAGGTTGAAGACTTAATGCTAACTGGTTCATTAAACGCCTTTAAGAATTTTGATATTGATGTGAATCTAAATGGAAAGAATGCCAATTTCGATGGAAATTGGGCAATGGGTGAAGAAGGAAGTTTTGAAATTGATTTTTACCAAAATGATAACATTGTACTTGATTTTGACTTAGGCAACGTTAGCGATGATTTTGAATTAAATGGCTATGTAGAATTAAAAAATAATTTACATTTTGATATAAGCTGGAAATGGCAGCAAGGGTCCAGCCCCCAAGATCCTGGTCATTTTAAAATCAATGAAAATACGAATCAACCAAATATTCAGGAAATGAATTTCTATTTCACATATCTCGACCAATGGGGGACAGATGTCACCCTTTATAATGCTGGAATCTACGTTTGTGTAGAATGGTATTGGCAAAGTGGTTTCCTCTATATTTGGCCTGTTATCAACATCTATGGTACTTTAGATCTGCATCTATTATTGAACGGTGTCTGGTATTATAATGTGGAGGATAACTGGCCATAATGGCAGGAGGTAAAAATATGGTAAAAAATAATAAGAAATATGGGAAGATAGTTGTGTGCACTCTCTTTTTCATCCTGATAACTATGTCTGTAGCGCAGGCATTGATTCAATTTGATATCAACAATAAAGAACCTATTAATTCAAATAGTGTAAAATTTTTTGATAGATCTCTACTAATGCATCCTCTTGATGATCCATATTTTGTATGGGAGGATGACTTTGAAACTTTGGAATGGGTTGATCCTAATCCAACGATGTCATATGATTTTGAACTGGTTAATGGTATCATTCAGATAAAAAATACTTATCCTATGTGGACTGATCCAGATTGGACACGAATTAAACCAATTGAAATCACGAACAATGTCGGTCAACCACTGGCCGACTATGCAGTTCACCTAACCATTAACTATGATCCAGATATGCAATCCAACTACGATGATATAAGATTCAAACATGACAATAGCGGAAGTGTTTGGCTTAACTATTGGATTGAAAATTCAAATCCAACTTCAGCTGAAGTCTGGGTAAAAATTCCTGTTATTCCAATAGGAATGAGTATGATGTATCTTTTCTATGGGAATCCCAGTGCAGTAAGTGAGAGTGATTTCTACGGTGTTTTTACAGATTGGGACGAAGAATGGCCGAATGATGAACAGATTTCATATCATTCAATTCTTGAAGGAGCATGGAACCCTGATGTAGCCTATGGAAGCGATAGGTTTTTAGTTACCTGGGAAGAATTGATTAGCCCTCCTATCACTAAAGTGGCTATCAAAGGACAATTATTTGACAATTATGGAGTAAAAATCGGCAATATTTTTAACATTAGAACAGGAAACCCTCCGTACAGACATCAGAAATCCTCTGTCGCTTACGGTAATGGGAAGTTTTTTGTTGCATGGGTACATTGGGGATGGCCAACTAATCCTGAAACTCAGGATATAATAGGAAGACTTGTTACACCAAGCGGAGTCGTTAGCTCTGATATTAAGATCTGTCAAGAGAGTAACGTTCAGGATGATCCAAATGTTGCATATGACTCAGTCAACAACCGATTTCTTGTAGTATGGGAAGATGCACGAGGCGGTACAGGTAATTACAATCTTTACGGGAAACTATTTGATACAAATGGTAATCAAATAGGTAATGAAAAAAATATCTGCGTTGCTTCAAATACTCAATGTGAACCATGGATTGCCTTTGATTCTATAAATGAACAATATATGATTGT
>CP070724.1:507854-510648 GCA_020350825.1 Thermoplasmatales archaeon
ACAATCATATATTGTTCATTTATAGAATCAAAGGCAATCCATGGTTCACATTGAGTATTTGAAGCAACGCAGATATTTTTTTCATTACCTATTTGATTACCATTTGTATCAAATAGTTTCCCGTAAAGATTGTAATTACCTATACCATTTCGTGCATCTTCCCATACTACAAGAAATCGATTGTTAACTGAGTCATATGCAACATTTGGATCATCCTGAACGCTGCTCTCTAGACAGATCTGGATATCAGAGCTAACACTTCCGCCTGTTGTAACAAGTCTTCCTATAATATCCTGAGTTTCAGGATTAGTAGGCCATCCCCAATGTACCCATGCAACAAAAAACTTCCCATTACCAAAAGCGACAGAGGATTTCTGATGTCTGTATGGTGGGTTTCCTGTTCTTATATTAAAAATATTGCCGATTTTTACCCCATTATTGTCAAATAGTTGTCCTTTGATCGCCACTTTAGTAACAGGAGGGCTAATCAATTCTTCCCAGGTAACTAAAAACCTATTATCTCCATAGGCTACATCAGGGTTCCATGCTCCTTCAAGAATTGAATGATATGAAATCTGTTCATCATTCGGCCACAAACCTTGCCAGCTGAATACGCTATTGAAATCACTTTGACTTGCTGCAAAAGGATTTCCATAGAATAGGTACATCATGCTTTGTCCGTTTTGAAGAATGGGTACTTCTACCCAAACTTTGGCTGAATTTGCATCCTTTTCTCCTATCCAATAATCTAGCCAGATCGTTGGGTAATCTTCGTGCTTAAACCTGATATCATCATAATCAGATTGCATTTCAGATTCGTAGTTCACCGTAAAATTTATTGCATAATTGGTCAGTGAGAGACCGTTATTAGAGATAATAACAGGTTTCATTCGTGTCCATTCAGAGTCAGTCCAGATAGAATAGGTGTTTATCATTTTGACTTCCCCACTTTCAACGATATAATTATCCGATGCGCCCGCGCCAGGTGGAGAGGGATCTATCTTTGATCCATCATTAAAATGGTCTTCCCATGATGAAGAACCTTTTAATCCTTCATTTAGTGTATCATCTTTCTTATTAAACAAAACTTCTTTTTCAACATCGCTATTGATTTTAATAATAGCTTGCACCACTGAAGCAAATACTAAAACAAAAAATATTGCCACAGTAGTTATTTTCCAAATATTCTTACTTTCTTTCATCCAGTCTCCCCACCTCCAAAAATATGTTATGATATATAAATATTATTAAAAATTAGATAAAATTAGGCAGGTCTCACATATTCACAAGTCAAATCTTCGTTTTCTTCATCTATCGTCCTTTGTGTTCTAACAGCAAATAGTGGTGATGCTCTAGTAAGATTATTTGATATAGTTTGATAACCAACAACGCCTTAAAATGACACTAGTACAAGTATTACAACAGCTACAATACTTCCAATAAATATTTTCTTATTCATTTTTTATCACACTCCTATATCATATGGTTCTTGTGCTGGACGCCAGTCAATATTAACCCATGGAATCTTTATAAAGCCTATTTTGTTTTTTACTCATAACCACCGAATTTTAAACTAGGATCTCCAAAAAGCTGGAAAATAGTAATACAATGTGCATCCGAATGCCCTATAGAATTTTCATTTATGTACTTCGATATAGCATCACCATGCGCTTGAGCAAGATTCATCGTATTATTCTGACCAATTTCATAAAAGAAATTAGTCTCCAATTCGGAGCTTAAAATAATAGGGTGTGGACCACCAAGACTTAAGCCTGTACAACCTGTTGAAGCAATAGCACCACCCCATGGTACGAGACACAACCCCCAGCTGAAACAGAAAGGAGTGGGTAAAGTAGTCCAATAACCGTCCTTAAACATAGTGGCCAAAAGAGATACATTAAACATCCCATTATGACAACCACCAACTATGACCACAGGTAGTTTCTTACCATTAAACAGCATTGGGAAATGTTGTAGATGAAGTCCACCTGCCCAACCTTCATCAGGCCAGTGGGTATTCCAACTATAAGGATTGCCATGACCTATAAGAAACGCATAACCGGCACCGCTAGATATAGCTTTTTTGATATCTTTAGAAGTAGGCACAAGTCCACCGCTATCCCGATTTGAAGCATAAACCTTTACAGCCTCATCAACAAGGTCACCCATATGATCAATACATGCATCAGTAACATACTCGCCATCTGGCTGACCGTTATATAAGTTAAAAGTTTTACCAGCGACACAGACCATTGTTTTAAACCAGGATTTTGAATCTGGGGAAGTACTTTCATAATTGATGATCTTTCTCACCATGAGGTTAACTTCAAATTTTTTCCTACATGCCAGTCTGCTGACATAGACATCCGGATAATAATCCATAGAATCGGTCCAATATTCTCCATATATACCATCTTCATCAGAATCCCAACTTGAGAAATTACCCTCACTATCGTAGATATCAGCATAGTATAGATCAGAAAGACATCCTGGATCATCGTTATACACAATATTTGTATATCTAACTGGCACATGCCAGGCTTTTGTACCTGTGTTGCGGTTTTCTCTATCATTCGCGAAGATATGTGACTTTAGACCACCACCTAGCAAGACGTAGGTGATGTTGTACATTTCAATAGCATCTTTGATAAAATACTTGATTTTCTCCGGTGCATCATATCCCTCATATTCATCGAGAATAGCTTCAACGGTTTTCAGCATGGTTTTTACACCCATATCTTCTTTATGATCGATCAATGGCTGATATGCTGATGAAAACGCTTGAGGAGCTATG
>CP070724.1:510748-552615 GCA_020350825.1 Thermoplasmatales archaeon
GGCAGAAAGTACAGAATTATCAGCTGAAGAATTACAAGAGAAATTAAAGGAAAGCGAGCTTCAGAGAGATGCGACAGAAAAAGCTCTTGAACAGGCAAAAAGAAGTCAGGCAGGTTCAGACAAGGCTGTTGGAGAACTGAAAAAAAGGCTGGATTCTCTTGAAAAAGAAAAAATGACCGATGAAGAAAAGGTCAAATATGCAGAAGAGCAAGCAGAAAAAACAAAACTTGAATATGAGACAAAGATTAGAGAGTTGGAGATTGAGAAATTTGTCTCTGAAAAAATTAACGATATAAAGATTGAAAGCCGGTTTTCATCTCTTATTGAGGGGAAAGACGAAATTGCAATCACCGAAAAAACAAATTTATTGCTTGAGCTCTTAAAAACGAAAGAGGATTCAATAAATGAATCCTGGCGGGCCAAAGGTGGAAAGCCTTCGGGTGGAACACAAATGAATCTGGGTGATGATCTTTCACAAATGAACAAAACGCAGTTTAATGATTATTATAGGTCATTGCCAGAAGATCAGAAAAAAAATGCTCAGGAAAGATGGAAAGAAGAGCTTAAAAAAAGGAGATTAGCAAATGGCTAGTGAAGTATTACGAATAAGCGATGTAGTTATTCCGGAGATATACGAACAATATCTTATTGAGGAATCTATATATAAGAATGAGTTTTACAGAGCCGGCATTATAACAAGACAGCCAAGATTTGACACTCTTGTTGGTGGCGGTGGGGAAATGTTTAATATCCCATTTTGGCAGCAACTAACTGGCGATCCGCAAGCGATTCAATCAAACACAACAATCGAAACAAAAAAGACTACAACCTCAAAACAGGTTGCTAGACGATTTATGTTCGGTCGTGGTTGGTCGGCTGAAGAGATTGCAAGCGCACTTGCTGGTGATTCTGCAATGGACGCAATTGAGTCCATGGTTGACGATTACTGGAATAGATTCTTCAATGGATTTACATTTTCGGTAGTCAAGGGAATCATGGCTGATAATATCGATAATGATTCTAGTGACCTCGTGAATGACATCACAACATCCGGAACGGTTGCGGCAGCCAACAGAATAAGTCTTGACGCTGTAATTGATACAGCAAAAAAGAAAGGTGACAAGATGCAAGATTTTACAGCAATTGCAATGCATTCAACTGTTTACGCTAGAGCCCTTAAAAATGATTCGATTGATTTTATTCCAGATTCACAAGAAGGTAAGGAAATCGAGAAGTACATGGGAATGCGGGTGATTGTAGACGACGGCTTAGCACCTGACACAGACGGATCAAACAGTGAATACTGGACAGTGCTTTTTCAACCTGGTGCTCTTGGATACGGTGAAAGTGGAAATAATATTACCGTTGTAGAGACAGACAGGAACGCTGGAAAGTCTGAAGATCTACTCTATACGAGAAGACAGTTCACAATGCATCCGAGAGGCTGGAAATGGATTGACACATCCGTTGCGGGTGACATGCCTACTAAATCAGAGGTCGAGGAAGCAGGAAACTGGGACAGAGTTTTCGAGAAAAAGAATTGTGGCGTAGCGGTTTTAATAAGTAACGGGTAAACATAGGGGGCTTTCGGGCCCCCATAATTTTAAAGGGGACAAGATGATACCATCAAAAAAAGCAGTACAGGCAGAGCAAAGAAGGAAAACAGAAATGTTTTTTGATTTATTAAAAGAGAAGATAGAGGGATGTGAGAAAAGAATTGAAGAGCTTGAAAAAACTGTTGAAGAATTAAAAAATCAGAACGTAGAAATAAAAAAGCTGGAGGAAGTTAATGAGCAATAGTGTAGAACTTGAATTAGTCGGCTATGAAGGAAGCACGGTTGTAACCGGGACTACGGGCGTAAATGGCAGCTGGAGAAAAATTCATGTCCTTGCTGATTGTAATTTTGCATTATATACTGATTCAGCTATGGATGGAGACATAACTGGAAATACCATAAAACAAGGGACAGACCTAACTGGAAAGATAACCGCTTTTAGACTTAATTCCGGGTCTGTAATAGCGTATGCATAAATGCCAACTATAGAAGAAACCCTATTATCCATAGAGCGAAAACTCGATGCTCTTACATCAGATATTGATGGTGATATAACTGCAATAAATTCAATAATTACTGATTCAGACGGAGATCAGGCAGACATTATTGAAACTAATGGACATCAAGGTTTAGTTGCTTTGGCACCTGGTCACGTCAGCACTAAAAACAGTACTACTAATGAAATAAGCGCAAACATCTTAAACCCTGGCGCGGTATATACTGGGGAATGGGAAGACGTTACAAATTTTGGTGTAATTGTCGTTACAGTAAAAGCAAGTCATGCAAGTGTGACAGATGGTTTAGTTTTACAATTTAGTTCAGATGGAACAAATATAGATAGTACAGACGAGTTTACAATTGCGGCAATTACTGGAAAGACTTTTAGTTTTCAGGCTGCAGCAAAGTACTTCAGGGTAAAATATACCAATGGGCCAAGCACCCAGACATATTTTAGACTACAAACATTATTAAAGCCTTATTATGTGAAGCCTTCAAGTCATAGAATATCAGACTCAATATCACCTGAAGATGATGCAGAGCTTACAAAAGCTGTTTTGACTGCATTAAATTCTGATGGAACTTTTGAGAATATAGGTGCAACGGCAAGTAATAATTTAAAAGTTGCAAACGTCGAGGACGGTTTAGCAATAGCCAAAGGTGAGGTTGAAGGAACTTCTTTTATACATAAGTTCGGATCTGCGCCGGATTTTGACACAGGTGATAATAGAGTAACTATTTGGGATGGTGCTGATGATGGAGACATTGCACAGATGCCTTATCAATACTCTACTATTGCAGATATAGATTCTGTTTCTAGTTCAGAAAATGCGGACACTCAGGATATAGAAATACAAGGCCTTAACACTGATTATGAGATTGTAACGCAAACCGTAACACTAAGCGGACAGACAAGAGTAGCTCTTGCAACTTCCTTAATACGAGTTTTCAGAATGAAAAATGTTGATACGTCAGATAATGCCGGACATATCTACTGTTATGTAAACACAACTCTTTCCGGTGGTGTTCCAGTTGATACAACCAAGGTTAGGGCGGTTATTCAGCCAGGTAACAATCAAACGCTTATGGCAGTTTATACTATACCGGCCGGACATACAGGTTATATGCGTGATTGGTACGCTTCAACATCCGGAGGAAGCAGGGATTCTAATTATATCATAGATTTATTTGCTAGGCCATTTGGACAGGTTTTTCAAATAAAACACAAATCCAGTATTTCGGACAGTGGAAACAGCTATATACAACATGTATATGAAGAGCCAGAAGTTTTTGCAGAAAAGACAGACATAGAACTCCGTGCAACAATTACAGCCGCTGCAATCACCGGGGCTTCTATCTCTGGGGGTTTTGACATTGTTTTAGTGGAAAACTAATTTAAGGAAGGGGAAAGAAATGAATGAATATGATAATGCTTATATCTACCCTAATAGCAACTGGAAGCCTCCAAAGGTTCCATATCGGGAAGTGCGAAAGAATAAACCTGTTAATTCAAGGGCTCAGTCTCAGCTTAAGAAATATAAGGCTTTGAAAAATAAAATGTTAAACATGGTACGATAATGATTGCAACAAGAAGAACAGTAAAAGAGTATCTTAATATTACAACAGACACAAACAACGCTAGAATCGACCAATTTATACCGGTTGTGGAGAAACATTATCTAGCTATAAGAAATCGAGACTGGGACTATGACAGTAACGATGATATTGAATACCCAGATTTAGCGGAATTCACGGCAGCACAAATGGTTGGTTTTTTGCTAAAATCAACCGACTTTTCTACCAGCGGAACATACAACAATTTAAAGTCCGAGAATATTGGTGACTATGGGTATACTAGAACAGAAACAAAAGATAATGTATATGGCTATCCTAAATGGATAATAGATAGTATCGACCGATTTCCAGGGCTTAAATGAGAAGAGATAACCGACACAATAACATAAAAGGACTAAGGGAAGGTAAGTCTGTTGTAATAATAGGCGGAGGCACTTCATTAAAGGGTTTTGATTTTAGCAAGCTAGACAAGGAATTCACAATAGCAATAAATCACGCTATAGAACACTATTCAAAAGCAAACTGTTTGCTATTTGGAGACAAAATATTCTTACACAAATACAATAGAGATAAATTTAATTTTGATGAATATAAAGGTTTGATCTTTGCAAGAGATACATGTAAAGGTTCAGAACCTTTTCAAAGTTGGGGCGACAGGGATAACGTATATTTCTTTGAAGGATACAGAGATGAGCCGATAATGAATCCTAAAAAGGGCCTTTTTCACCCTACATCAAGCGGATTTATGGCTATGTCCCTGGCTCTACAAATGAAAGCACGAAGAATATATTTACTAGGTTTTGATTACTATAAGAAAAATGGAGAAATGCATTTTTTTGAGGACTATGATCATCACAAAAAATATGAAGAATATAAACTTGAAAGGAAGCTGGCAAAGGTTAGGAAATTTGAAAAATATGCTGGAAGATTTATAAACTGCAATCCAAAGTCAAAGATTGAAATATTTAAAAAAATTCATTGGAGTGAGATTTGGCAATAAAATACATTATACCAGCAAGGCGAAACAGTAAAGGGTTTCCATTTAAAAACAGGAAGCTTTTTAAATATACTCTCAACAATATCCCACATAATTGTCACCATAATGTTATAGTTACAACTGACGATGAGGAAATAATTAAAATCTGTAAAACTTATGGTCTAAAGCATATCTATAGACCTGAACACCTGGCATGTGATGAGGCAAATACAAGAGATGTTCTAATACACGCTATTGAAAGTGTAGGAATGGGAAAAGATGATATTGTATGTATGCTTTATTTGACTTATCCTCAACGCACATGGGAGTTTGTAACAGAATTCTTAGATTGCTTTATTCATCAAAAAGCAAAATCTATGCTATGCGGAATGGACCCCTTGACCCATCCTTATTTGTGTATGTACGAATTTGAAGGCGGATCAATGCAAGTAGTGCACCATGATCTTTATAGACGCCAGGACTACCCGCCAGTATTTGAGATAAGTCATTTTTGTTTTGCTTCTTATGTATCAGAGCTGTATCATCTTAATAAAAACCTTTACAACGAACGGACGTTGTTTTATAATATAGAAAGACCTATTGACATTGACTATGAAAAGGAGTTTAAGGAATATGAAGATAGCATTAGTAACCCTAATGGACGATAATTTCTTTATTGCCTATGAATGTTTTTGGAAATCATTTATATATCATAACCCATGGTTTGGTTGGGATTTCGTTGTTATAGACAATGGTCTTTCCGAAGAAAGCAAAGAGAAGATCAAGAAGAATTATGATAATACCTATTTTAAGAAAATAAACAAAAAAGCTTATAGCAATGTTAGAATGGACAAAACACACCCAAAGCTTAAAGCAACATATTATACACTTGAAGCTTTTACTTTGACGAGTTATGATAGAATTGTGTTTATGGATATGGATATAACAATATTGGGAGATGTTAAAGAGCTTTTCGCTTGCAAAGCTAGTTTTGCAGCATGTAGGGCCTATAATGCAAAACAGGATAAGTTTACAGAAACATTCAATTCCGGTGTTTTTGTAGTTCAAAAAGATTATTTAAAGGAATCGGTGTACAGCTCGTTAATAAATATTGCAAAACGTGGGTTTTCTATGCCTGATCAAAAAACCCTTAATGTGTATTTTAGAGACATAAAAACATGGCTTCCAAAACGATATAATGTAGAAAAAAGGATGCTACATACTAAAAATCATAAAAAGGTATGGGATCAAAAAATATGCGTTCATTTTGTTTCGACAAAACCATGGCAAATAGAAAAGCCTAATGAGGTAGAGGCTTCATTCAAAGAAATTGAAGATGTGTGGTGGAAATATTATGAAATGTAATAAAAAAATATGAGGTAATCAATGGATCTTAAATGGATCAATAGAGTGAAACACTTATCTATACAGGGCCAATGGGAAACTTTGTATAATGACAAGAAGAAAGTCCAGGAAGATGGAAAATCTATCTGGGGAAAAGGAAATGTTTATAGGAATTCCAAAAAGCTTGTTGATTTACTTCCCGGTGTGTTGGAAGAGCTTGGTATTAAGACTTTTACAGATATTGGATGTGGTGATTTTTTGTGGTTATCACAACTAGATTGGTCTAAAATAGATTACCATGGGTACGATATAGTAAGACCTTTGATTAAAGAGAACAGAAAGAACTATTCAGGATTCAAGTTTGATGTATTAGACTTGATTGAAGATGAATGTCCAAAATCAGATATGATATTCGTAAGGAGTGTTTTTATACATACTTGTTTACAAGGCTGTTTAAGGATGATAGAAAACATAAAGGCTTCAGGCAGCAAGTACTTAATGGCTTCCACTCTGCCTTATATAGAAGAGAATCATAATACTAAATGTTTGTGGTTAGTTAAAAGAAATCTTCAAATTGAACCTTTTAACTTTCCAGAGCCATTGTATCTAATACCTGAAATGGATAGAGACGATAGGCCTAATAATTTTATGGGGGTGTGGAAAATTGAAGATCTCAGTTGATATTGAAATTACAAATAAAGAGTTTCTTAATACTTTAATAGGGGAATATGGGATAAAAATAAATGAAAAAAATAAGCATTAGAAACGCTAAATTTGCCAAGATTGGATTACAAGATATGTGTGACTATATCAACAAACATGAGAGCACTAGGAGCATGTGTCTGGTTGAAATAGGTTGTTATGTTGGAGATTCTACAGAAATATTTAGTAAAAACTTTGAATTCGTTTTCGCCATAGATCCTTGGCAGAATGGCTATGATGATAAAGACGCTGCAAGCTTTCAAATAGACATGAGTATTGTTGAAAAACAATTTAATATGTTATGTAAGGAAAGCGGAAATATATGTAAGATTAAAGCAAAATCAGAAATTGCAGTTGAAAAGTTTATTGATTACACTGTTGATGTTGTTTATATAGACGGATTACACACTTACGATGGTGTTAAAAATGATATTAAAATGTGGCTCCCAAAAGTTAAACAGTATGGCTTTATTTGCGGGCACGATTACGGATCAAAACACTTTCCAGGCGTCAAACAGGCAGTTGACGAGCATTTCGGAAAGTATGACATAAAAACATTTTCGGATTCTAGCTGGTTGGTGAAATTAGATGAATTATAAAAAAGTATACGAAGCATTGTATTCTCTTGGATATCACTCTAGGGGAAAGAATCATGGTAAAAACTATGTAAAATTTATATGTGCAACATACACAGATTTTAAGAGTATTCTTGATTGTGGATGTTCAAACGGTTTAGCAGTAAGAAGTTTTAGAAAGCTAGAAAAAAATGCCTATGGTTTAGATATTAGCGAAACTGCAATTAAGTTTGCTGCAGAAAAAGAGGCTTTTGTTCCAAATTGTGTCGTATCATCTTCTACTGACATAATATTCAAGGACAAGTTTGTTGATGCAATATTTTCATGTGACATGTTGGAACATTTACAAGAAAAAGACGTTTATAAAGCCTTACATGAATTTAGAAGAGTTGCAAAGAGATATTTGTTTCTTGTGCTTGATTGCGAGGTAGAGAGGAATAAAGACTGGATAGAGCTGGGGAAAAAGGCCCACCCGGAATTGTTTAAGAATATTGAAAATTTGCATTTAACCGTATGGGATAAGCAAAAATGGATTGAGACTATTGTTAATGAAACAGGGTTCAATTTCAGAAATTCATATAGAGATTTACATATATTTAGGAAAGCAAATTGAACTTAGGAAGAAATCAAATAAATGGAATACATATAATACAGAACAATAGCGAACCTTTGTTCTATGTTAACTATATGACCCCATATATTCATACTAAAATTTTCTTTGGAAAGTCTCATAGAAAAATGCTAAACAGCTCTTGTGTCGCTCATAATTTTACAGCTTTTCACGGAAAAGACGGAAAGATATACGGCATAGGCGGACAGGATAATTGGAAACATCACCCTTCATGGTATGACGCATATACATTTCCAGAATTTCAAGAAATCTTTTCGGATGTGCATGGCGAGAAATACAAGAAGGGCGAAAAAGAAGGAATAGAGGCTTTAAAGAAAATAAACATGTTAAGAGTTCCCTATAAGCACACAAGAGGCCTATATTTGTTTTCGACAGAAGACGGCAAGCACTGGAAACAAGATGTCTTGAATCCAATTATAAAGACAACACATCCAGGCTTTAATAGTGCCTTATCGTGGAAGTCTTCAGAGTTTGATGGTCAATGCTCCTGTGTTTGGAACCAGGAAAAAGAATTATATTATTTGTTTGTAAGGGAAAACATAGCGCCAGGGCTCCGACATGTTCAGTATTCAACGAGCAAAGACTTGATAAACTGGAACGAATTTAAAAGAGTAGAGCTTAATGATTATAATCACGAAATGAATTATTATTATATGCTGGTTTCTAAAGACGATAAATACTATGGTTTAATCCCTTGTTATTATGAAGGGAATAGTTATATAAAAGTTTATGAAAGTGAAAATTGTGAGGAATGGACTTTTTTAAGGGATTTTGTTACAGAGAAAAGTATTTTTATTGATGATGTTGAGAAGTGCCCAACTCATCCATGCGGTGGGATCTTAAGAGAAGGAAAAAGAAGATTTATATATTTATATCATAATTACTATTCTTATAAAGGAAAAGCATATGTCAAAAAATATGAGTTTTAAAGATTTTATCAAAGATAAAAGAGTTTGTTTTGTTGGCGGATGTCCAAATATGAAGGGGCTTGGATATGGAGACATCATAGACGGATATGATGTTGTTGTTAAAACAAACGGCTCTTTGTTTTTGGGTGGAGACGATTATTTTATTGATTATGGGCAAAGAATAGATGTTCTTTACACGAACAATCAATTTTACCGTGAAATGTCCCCCTTGCCGTTGTCTGCTATGAAAAGCAAGGGCATAAAGCATTTAAGGATGAAGACTTGCAGCAATCAAGACCTGTTAGAGTTTAACAAGTATTTTCATGCTGAAAAAATAAGTGTAGCTATTGACAAAGTAAATCAAGTTGTCCATGGTGCTTTGATGGGAGCTTATATATATACTGATATTCTGGAATGTGAACCAAAGGAGCTTTTTATAGTTGGAATTGACTTTTTCATAAGCAAGCGCAAAGAGTTTAAAAAAAACGTATATCGAGAATATCTTGAAAATTATCTTCCAGAAAAGATACGAAAGCAAGGAAACAAAATAAATGTAGGCAAAAAGGAAGACGGGCATAGTGTTTTTGATAACACAAAATATATATATGATCTTTGGGGGAAGCATGAAAACATGGTTTTTCCTGACTTTATTGAAGAAATAATGCACGGTATTATAAGGAGGGATCTTGAGCAAAAAAATTAAAATTATATCAGAGGTTGGAATCAATCACAACGGATCTTTAGAAATTGCAAAAAAATTGATTCAGCTTTCCTCTATAGCCGGATTTGATTATGTTAAGTTTCAAAAGCGTACCCCGGATATATGTGTTCCGGAACATCAAAAAGAGACAAAGCGACCTACTCCATGGGGAGAAATGACATATATTGATTATAAGCATAAAGTAGAGTTTAATGAATATGAGTATTTGGAAATAGACAGAGAATGCAAGAAGAATGATATAAAATGGTTTGCTAGCGCTTGGGATATGGAAAGCGCAAAGTTTTTAAAAATGTTTGTCGACATTGTAAAGATTCCTAGTGCCCTTATAACAGATCATGAATTATTGTTGTACTGCAGGAATAATTTTAGTGAACGGTTAATGTCTACCGGAATGTCAACAGAAGAAGAAATAGAAATAGCAGTTGAAATATTAGATCCGACTTGCATAATGCACGCTAATAGCACATACCCGTCAAGACCAGATGAATTAAATTTAAATTATATAAACTGGTTACAAAGAAAATACCCTGATAAAGAAATAGGGTACAGCGGACACGAATTTGGACTTGTTACGACATTGGCAACTGTAGCGATCGGGGTTGATTGGATAGAAAGACATGTTACTCTTGATCGTAAAATGTGGGGATCTGATCAATTAAGCTCTGTGGAGCCTGAGGGCATGTTTAAATTGATTCGTGGGATAAGAGACATTGAGTCTGCTATGGGGAAACAGGAAAAAAGAAGTGTATACGAATCAGAAAAGTCAAAAAGGGATAGTTTGAGGAAGTAAAACACTTGACGGTAAGTGATAAAAATTAGTACTATATACCTAATGAGGTTATCATGAGCGTAGCAAGTTTGGCAGATAAAACTATATCAATATTGGAAAAAACCAATGTGGGACACAAGGGTATACCCGAAAATGATTGGACTGAGACAGATGAGGTTGTTGGAACACTTCAGCAAATGTCTAGTTCAAAAATAATATATGATGAAGGAAATAAAATACTTGCTGATTATAAAACACATATCCAAAAATTAAACGTTGAAATGTCTGATAAAAGATTAGAAAATGCAAGATTGCTCATCAACGATGAGCTATATGATGTCTATAGCGTATATAGACCGAGAGGAAATCATATTGAAATCAAAAGTAAAAAACTTTACGGCAACACAGGGGAAAGCACATAGTGGCAAAAGTAATAATTAAATTATATTTTGAAAGATTTGAACGTCCATTTGAAAATCAGCTTAAAACCTATTTGCACGCAATGGGTCACTTAATGGTAAACCAGATGGGAGAAATGGCTCATAAGGATACCGGAACGTTGGCAAATAGTATGACATATAAATTAGATAGTGGTGCAGGCTCACAGTTTTCGACTAAATGGGGAGCAGGCAGACCGCCATCAGGATCAGAAGTCTCAAAACCTGGCGGTAAAAATAGCGTCCGTGCTGGATCAGCTCTCGTATATGCAGGCCCGCAAGAGAGACATAATGCATGGGCGTCTAAATCTTTGGATTTATTACGAATGGGTTCATTTGAAACATTAGCAAAAAGGGTATTTCGAATATGAGCACAGACAAACAAGAAGCTGTAATTGATTATTTAACTGCCGATACTACTTTGAGCAGTTATATAGGTGATCGCTGCTATTATGGGCCTTCTGACATGTCTTCAGAATATCCTAGAATTGTGTTTAATATTCCGTCAGGTCCAGATCAATCAGAGTCAACTGATTTGTGGCAGAGATGGAGATTCTTTTTTGTTGCCGAAAATCAAAGCACAATAGAGGCAATGAGAAAAAGAGTAAAAGAGCTTTTGAATAGGGCCTACGGGTCTATATCATCAGAAAGCTTTTACAACATATCTTTTATTGACGATCTCCCTATAGTTCTAAGGGATGATCAAAATATGGAAGCAATTAGCGATTACCGATTTTCTTATGATGGAGGAATATAATGCCTGAATTTCAAACGACGGTCAACAATAATCTGGTTGTTCGTGGTTCTGGTAAATTAGAAGTTGCACCGTATACAAGTGGGACACCTGCCTGGGTTAATGTGGGTGCTATTAAGTCACTTGTTACTAACGAAGAATTGACAGTTTCTGAGGAAGAGAACGACAACGCGGATTCAACTAGTAGAGTATCAAAACAAGAAGTTACCATTTCTTTTATACAATTAGAGCTTTTAAACCTGGATGTATGGGAAATTATGAGGGGCTCAATTGATACAATTATACAGGACTCAAACGAAACTAAAATCTTGTCAGGGAATAAGTCGGATGTTCCTAAGTTTATGGTTAGAATTACAACCAAAAACGATAGCAAGACACTTTATTTCATGGCTTATAATTGTACAATTAAAAGTGGTTTTACATTTGAATATCAAGCGGACGAGGCAGAGGACGCAAGAATCCAGAACCCACTTGAGATACTTTGTAAAACTGATAGCAACAGAAATGGTCTAGTATTTGAGATAGAATCTAATTATTTTGTGGGGTAATAATGTTTGAAAACATTGAGCTAAGGGATCTTGACATACTGATACCCGAAATCAAGAACATTGAAATTGATGACGGAACAGGAAAACTAATAAAATTACGACTTTTCGTACCCGCTGCGGTAGGAACCATTTTATTACAAGAAATCGAAACATTAAAGGATATATTCAAGGGTGAGATTGACGAAAAAGCAGAAAAGTTAATGTTTCAGATTTTTGAGGTTATGTTTAAACGTCAACACAAGTTTATGACTGCCAAATGGTGCGAAGAAAATATTCAATTGCCAACTTGTATTATCATACTTTCTCAGATGATGAAGCCTATAGTTGAGTACTTAAAAATGACGGGGATAGCGGACGTAATGACACAAGCGGAGACGCCCGAGAAAGAAAAGAATCCGCAAGAGAAAAACGATATCCAAACTGGTTGAGAATATTTAGTTTTTGCATGGAGACTTACGGATGGACTCAAGATTATGTCTTATGGGAGTTGAGTTTACCACAGGTTTTAATATGGTCTAATTTGGCAATTGAAAGTAAAACCGGAAAATTTAGAGACAGAGCTCTAAATGAAGACGATCTCCAGGATTTAGTTGACAAAATAAACAATGATTTAGTATGGAATGATGAAACCGGAAGGTACGAATAGATGGCTATAAAAGTTGGTGAAGTCTACATTGATGCCGAGGTAAAAACCGATAAAGTAACCAAAGGCAAGAAGAAAACCGAATCTGAATTAAAAAAGCTACAGAAAAGTGCTAAAACTTCAGCTGCAAGTATAAGCTCTTCTTTTAGTAATGTTGGCGCGGTTCTAGGGACTTTGGGCGTCGCATTGGCTGGCGTTACTGCTATTTTATCAAAGACCATTAGTGCTGCGTCAGATCTCCAGGAGCAGACCCAGAAATTTGGCGTTGTTTTTTCTGACGTTAGAGAGCAAGCAAACAGGTTTGCAAGGGAATTGCAGACCTCATACGGCTTATCTATAAGGGAATCACGTCAACTTTTAGCATCTACAGGTGACCTTTTAGCAGGTTTCGGCTTTACTCAACAAGAAGCATTAAGATTATCAAATAGGGTTCAAAGATTATCTGTTGATTTAGCATCTTTTAATGATCTTCAAGGTGGAGCGGCACAAGCAAGTGAAATATTGACTAAAGCTCTTTTGGGTGAGAGAGACTCACTTGTGTCTTTAGGAATAAAAATAACTGATGCTCAAATCAGACAAAGAGCACTTGCTGAAGGCATACCAATAGTAAATGGTCGAATAGGACAACAGGCACAGGCCCAGATAACATTAGCTTTGGCTACAGAGCAGTCAGGCAATGCAATAGGTGATTTTGCACGATCACAAGGAAGTTTTGCGAACCAATCAAGAATATTAAACGCACGCCTTGAAGATGCTGCCGGAATTATAGGTGAGGAACTTTTGCCAGCTGCAACGGCAATAGTAGAAACCTTTGCGGAAATAGTGCAACAGTTCACAAATGCAGATAGCGCATTAAGGAGATTCATTAGAAGTCTATCGATTCAAGCTCAATTAGAGTTTAGAATTGAAAGAAGACGTGAGGCTTTAAGACGTAAAAAAGCCCGGAGGCTAGGCATAACAGTTGAACAGATAGAAGGTGCTCCAAGAAGACAAAGAAGAAGACAGACAAGAAGACGTGGAGCGGTTGCAGCAGCCAGGAGAAGAGCTCCAGAACCTGGAAAACTTGAAACAGATCTTGAGCAGCAGGCAGCACAGTTTGAAAACGTAGCCAGGTCTGAGCTCGAAATAATAAGAGAACGAAATCAAAACGAGCTTAAACTATTACAGGACCTTAGAGCACAGCAGTTAATCACAAATGAACAGTATGTCGCAGCTAGACAGAGACAAGAACAGCAAATATTGCAAGCCCAGGTCAATAATGCCCAACAAGGCTTAAACTTTGTTTCTGGAGTTGTTGGCCAGTTAGGAGCTATATTCAGCCAGGTGGCACAAAACAGATTGAGTGCATTAGCTTCGGCTGAAGCAAAAGAAAACAAGGCAATAAAAGAAAGATCTGACAGACAAAGAAAGCGAGCAAAAGAGACAATAAAAAATGAAAAAAAGCTTGCTGAAGCTCTTGAAAAGATAGATGAAGATCAGAAAAAGGCAGAAGCCGAAACCGCAGAAAAATTTGAAAAGAAAAGACGTGAAGTTCAAAGAGAAAATTTTATAAGACAACAAAGAATTGCCGTATTGCAGGCTATTATAAACACAGCCCAGGCTAGCACTAAGGCACTGGCGCAAGTTGGATTCTTTGGTGGGCCAGCTGCGGCTGCTTTTATAGCTGCCCTTGGAGCTATTCAGGTTGCACTTATAGCAAGTCAAAAACCTCCACCGCTCCAACAGGGTGGTATTGTTAAATCTAAAACTTTTGTTGAGGCTGGTGAAGTTAATCCCGAAGCCGTTGTTCCTTTGGGCGGAGTTGAGGGGCAAAGAGCTTTTAATCTTCTTGCTTCTAAAATATTAGAAAACCTTGAAGTGGGCGCAGGTCAAGCAGCCGATACTGAATTGCAGGTTACAAGAGAAGACACTGAAGGCGGCGACATTTATTTAACCATTCAGCTTGCTGACGAATTCTGGCAAGAAAAAATTTCTAAGGGAACCAGGGACAGAACTATTATTATTGACAAGGGGGCTGTTCAAAAGACGATATGAGAATACTTTGGGACAACAAATATTTAAGTGCTAGCATAACAGCATCTAGCCAAGACCCTGATTACCCTTTATCCAACACACAGGATACAAGGCTAACAAGATTGTTTCGAACAAATAATCTTGTAGATGATCAATATATTACAATTAATACAGAAATCAAGGCCAGCTATGTTGCTATAATGAATCACAACATATCAAGTGATGCAACGATTCAGCTTTTAGGTGCAAATGAAGACACGAATGATGTTGTTGATTGGGATAACCCAGATGTTACAATTTCAGTAACACATAGAGATTATATTATTGTACAGAAGTTTACAGAGGCAACTTACACAGATTGGAGATTGACAATTGACGATCCTAACAACTCAGATGGATATATAAAAATAGGATCAGTCTTTATAGGTACATATTTACAAATGCCGGGAATGAGCAGAAAGGCTAATAACATCGACAATCTTTCTACAAGTGAGGTTAGTTTTTCAGATAGTGGACAAGTTTACGGTGATGAGGGATATGATTACAGGGAGAATTCTGTTTCTTTTCCTCTAATCAGCCAAGACAAAAGAGAACAAATAGTTTCGATGTATAAAGAGGTAACAAAAATAAAACCTGTAATAATGCTGTTGTGGGCCGAAAGACTAGACCTGGAAAAACCTATTTATTGTGTTCTTACCTTAGATCCAAAATTTAAAAGAACGGATTCCCATAATGATCCATTTCAGCTACAACTTAAATTCAGAGAGGTATTTTAATGGCGGGTACTAAGATAAACGATTATGGAGTCGGTGACGTTGATTTAACTTCTTTAATGGAAACTGTTGACGACCAAAGAACTGGTTTTCATGCTGTATCTTTAACTAATTATGGAAATACCACAGTTCCAGCAATAGCAGCTGGGTCTAAAATTGAGGTTAACGGGGCCTTATTTGAATTTGGAAGCGATGAAACTATAACAGGAAGTCCATCAAATGGAACTGTGTACATAAAAACTGTACCCAGTGTTAGCAGTATAACAGCTGAATTCACTAATACTCCGCCAACATGGGATGATGAAAAACAAGGATGGTATGAATCAGCAACTAACAACAGATATCTAAATTTTATAATGACAAAAAGCGGATCAAATTATATAGGCAAGGAGTATTTTTCTGATAGATACGCTGACATAATAGGGGCTGGAAATGGGAAAACGGTTATAATGCAAGCCATTAAAACATCAACTCAGGTAATAGCAGATGCAGTAAATACAAAAATTACTTGGGATTCGGAGCAAATAGATACACATTCGGCCTTTTCTTCAAATACATTCACATGTCCGAAGCCAGGATATTATCAAATAAATTCACATATCGCATATAGAGAAACAACTGTTGCAACAACTAGGGCGTGTTTTATTTTCATATATAAAAATGGGTCTCCAGTTTCTGAGAATGCATTTTCTGTGTATATAACTACTTCATCATCTACCAGAATGGGGCCAAGTATTTCACATATTCTTGATCTGGACTATGGGGACACTATAGAAATATATGCTTATGGAAATGGAAACGAAAGGGAAGTGCTCAAAGGATTATTCTCAGTCGTAAGGATAACATAATGGGATTCGACACTTCAAGACAAAAAGAGTTTTCACAGAAAATAGTACTTGTTGAAATCGATATCCCTTTGACAAACAATGCTTTAATAAATTATGAGGCTGGAATATGGTTTAATAAGCTTAATTGGGGCGGTGTGACTGTTGAGGGATCAGATGGCGAAACTGGTTTTTATTCAAATGAGCAATCAGAAGTATTTGACGTTTCAAGTCTAAAAGTTGATAATATAGACTATACTAAATTGGGAAGCCTTACAAGTCTTAGAGTGCAGAATGAGTCATTTTATTTTAACAAGGGATCACAGGAAATTTATATAAATTTTGATGACTACAACAACCCAAGACAAAGAGTCATTTCCTTGGGTATAAGTTCAGGTTTTTCAATGACAGCAAAAAAAGACTCTAACGGCAGGCCACTTGATTCTTATTATAACAATGATTACTATAAGCCTTGCGTGACTAATATACCTAATATAACACAAAACAAGGACCCTTTATTTTTTGGAATTATTTCTTTTAACGGCGGGACCATAGAATTTGATAATAAAGATGGCAGCTTTGACAGTTTTGCAGATCAGGACGTTTATGCTCAACCTGTAAGAATTTTACTAGGTTTTGACGATCTTGTTTATAGTGAATATGAAAAGGTTTTTAGTGGATATGTTGAAGATTTTGGCTATACACATGATGTGTTTAGACTTAATGTCCAGGACAATAGAAAGAAGCTATCAAGGAAATTACCTGTAAATCGTGTTACTAAGTCAACTTACACTTATCTAAACGACGATGATGTTGACAAGCCAATCCCTATAGCGTGGGGGTCTATCAGAAAAGCCCCGGCGATTGTTGTTAATAGAGATGAGCCAGGAAGTCCATCATGGACAGTATTGTTTTTAGACACCACCAATTACCCAGCCAAAGCGCTTACAACTGTTTGGGTTGATGGAGTTCAAAAGACACCTGCAAGCACTAATTTAGCAGCTGGTACATTTACATTGGCAAATGCAGACTATACAGACGGTGACGATGTAATAGTACAATTTGAAGGGTTCTCAGATGGGGGAAGTCTGATAGAAAACGGCCTTGACGTTTTAAAAGATATTTTAAACACATATGCAGATATTAGCTTTTTGGCAGAAAATTATAACCTATCCGAATGGATATCAGAAACGTCAAAAGCTTTAAATGTTGCATTTTGGATCGGAGATGGTGAAGAGCAAACTATTAGAGATGCAATTGAGACAATCTCCGTTAGCATGAATGGTATATTTTTATACCAAGATAATGGCTTAATAACATTTAGAACATACGACTCAAATAGATCTGTCACAAGAGTTATTCAAAACGATGAATGGATAAATAAGCCTGTTGTGGATTATCCGTCTAGTGATTTTTTAAGCTCTATTAAAATAAAATATAGTAAAAACTTTGACGCAAACACTTTTAGAAGTTATCTCAATGACGATGAAGAAAGCACAGTTTTTGCAAGATATCGCCAATACAGACAAGCAACGGTAGAAACTGTCTTAGCTACAGAAACAGACGCAGACACTAAAAGTGACAGGGTTATGGAAATTTCAAAAGAGATATCCCAGGTTGTCAAAAGGAAAACTAAAACCCAAAATGTTGACCTGGAGATAATGCAATTTATAGCTTGTGAACATGCAAGAACTTCAGAAGCAGTTAATGATTATAAAACTTATGAAATAATAGGTATAATGAAAGATCTAAAAAGAAATGAGGTTGCTTTGACAATGAGATTCGTAGAGGATTACGTGGAAACAGGTCTAGGATACTTGCAAGGGGATATATGGAAAGATTATATTTTCGGTCATAGAATTCATTCAATAACAAATTATTACGTAGAATAGAGGTGGCAAATGGCAAAAAGTACACTTTATAACTTAAATATAGCTAGCCCAGCGCAGATAAATGATGAACCTTATTCAAGCGTTGGAAGTGATTCTTTTATTCTTGGAACTATACAGCGAGCTTTCCATACTGTTGAAATATATGACGGCACGGATACAAACGCAACACAATTAACTGTTGGCGTTGATTATGAGCTTCTTGAAAGTGATACCACTTATACAGCACTTGCAGGGACTACGGTTTACACCAAGGTTAAAATATTAAATGCAACTTATCAAACTGGAAATATCTATATATCTTATAAATGTATAGGAAGTTACACAGATGTTAATAGTTTTGCCCAAAAGGCATTGAATATTTTATCAATTACTGCCGATTATACAGTTCTTGACAATGACGGATATGATTTAATTCTGGTCGATCCTTCTGGGGGTGATGTTGATATAACTTTGCCAACAGCAAGCGCAAACGAGGGAAGATTATTCAGAATTAAAGTTTCTGCTCTTGGCGGTCTTGTTACTGTAGACGGAGAAGGCGCGGAAACAATTGACGGTGACGCTTCGGTTTATTTGAACAATATTTATGATCATGTTGATATTTGGTGTGACGGTACTGAATGGTTTATTGATGATATAGTTGCAAGTTGCGACACAGGGTGGATTAGCCGTAACGACTGGACAGCAGTACATCCCGGATCTATAAATTTAGATTACGATAATCTGTCTGGAGCATTTAAAGTTGGGGAGCTTGTCACAGGACAAACGAGCGGTGATACTGGAATAATACAAAGTGATGATGGGTCAACGTTGATATTAAAAAATGTTACATCAGGTGGAATTTTTCAAAATAATGAACAAATAGCAGGTGCAACAAGTGGCGCAACTGCTGATGTAAATGAAACCAGCGGAAGTGCAAAAAACAAAGATACAAATAATTACCATCAGCTTGGAAAAAATATTTATGATCTTCAATTTGAACTATATGTTAGCACAGACGGAACAGACAATAATAGTTTTAAAAATATATTTGCAACTGCTGAAGGTGGATCAGCAAATTATGGTGGAACATTTTATCAAGTAGATACGAATAATATAAAAATCCAAACTGGTCCAGATGGAATTTACAGATATGCAGATGATGATGGAGCAACATTAAATTTACTAGATACAGATGATTTTTTCTATAAAACTATAGTTAGAAGGGTAAAATAATGCCAGAACTAAACTCTGAAGAATATGATTTTTTTGTAAAATTAAAAGAAAATTTAGAAATAGATCTTCAAATAAAAAATAAAAAAATTGAAATGTGGATAAAAGTAAATAGTATTTTACATCAATCTGATTATGCAAAAGCAAGAAAAGAAATAAAAGATCAATATAGAAATGAAATAGAAACACTTATAAATTTAAAACATGATATTTAAAAAAAATATTTATTGACATATTTTAAGAATATGTATACTTTTGGAAGGGAGATCAGAAAAAAGAATGGGACTTAAAAATTTATGGATTCGACTAAGGTTATTGGGGTACTTATTACAGTTGTTGGGGTTCTTATTGGTTATGTCGGGCGTAACTTTAATAACAGGATTATTGCACTAGAAAAGAGAATTGAAGAGGGAATTCATGAAATGAAAGAAGAGATAGACGACATAAATGTTGATATGCGAAAAGATGTTATCGCTTTGCATAAAAAAATTGATTCTTTAGTTAGAGACTTCTCAGTCCTTCAGGGAGAGCACAAGGTAAACCATAAATGAAAAAGATGTTTGATCACATAATTAAAAACAAGAAAATTTATCAAAGAGTTGTTGTTTTAATAATAATTGTTGCTGGTGCTATTGTTCTGATACAAAATATAAACTGTGGCTATGACAAAGATAAAGGGTTTTATTTTCATTTTAGCCCTGCTGCAAAGATAAATTTAAATGTAAACAAGTGAAATCTATAATTGCTCAAATCGTTTTAGTTGTAGTCTACACCTTTGCAATTCTGTTTCTGTGGGAATATAAAGGTAGACAGCATATATTCAAGCCTGAAATAAAAATAGTTAAGAAGACAGAAATAAAATGGATTGACAGAATAATAGAAAGACCTTATGACGAAATAACTTTTGATGAATGCAAGAATTTATTAGCCTGTTTTGATACATCCAAACCATACTTAGATATTACAAATATAGAAGGAAACAATATAACGGTTACAAGTAAACTTTGTGAACGTGAATGGTCAAGAGCGTTTACCTTAAACACAAGCAGTTCAGGAAATTGGAAATTTTACGTCGGCGTCGGATTAGCTGGAGCCATTGCCGGCTATATAATACATAAAAATTTATAGCATACCTCTATTTTCTTACCAGTATAATGCTGACGGTCATAAGGCCGTCATTTTTTTTCTAAATATAAATTTTTTACTTGACTTATGTATATATTCTATGTATATTTAATATACAAGATAAAACAAAGGTACAAATATGACAAACAGAAACCTAGAACAAAAATTAGAAACACAATCAATTCAATGTCCACACTGTGGAACAACTCAACAGGCCGAAGTTGTTAGGGGTGAGCCGTTTGATATATATTTTCACGAATGCACTTTATGTAAATATAAAATAACAGAATCCGAATGGAAACATCCAGAGGTGTATTATTTGGATGTTTCAACAGAGCGAGGTGTAATTATTACCGAGGTTGGCACATTTGCGTTTGAGCAAGACGGCGAAGTATTAAGATATATTGGGACTGACAAGATTGTTGCCTCAAAAGATATTTATAATGTTATAAATTTGAACCAATACAAAATAATCTGGGAGAGTAAAAATGTATAACATAGATGATGTTGAATTAAATTTAAATCTTACAATAGAAGTCGGAACGCACACGAGTCTAGACGGAGCGGAAGACATTAAGTTTTATGTAAATATTATTGAGAAAGAAAATGGTAAAACAACATACAGAAGGGCTGAAGTTATAAATGAAGAAATCAACCTTTATTTGTTAAATAGACTTTCTGAAAAGATAGAAAAAGAATGTATAAAAATGTCAGAAGATAATAGGAGGTGAATAATGTTTAGAATAACATCGGGAAAGGGGTTTCATATAAAATTAGAAAATGGAATAACGATCAGTACTCAATTAGGTGGTGGAAGCTATTGCTCTAATTATGAAAAAGATATATTGAGATACAGGGGAAGTATAGAGTCAAATGATGCAGAGATATCTATATGGAACAAAAAAGGCGAATGGATTACAAAAGAAGTTTTAAAGGAAGTCATAAAAGATGACATTGGATGGGATGTTGTTTATGGCTATTGCAAAATGGGTCTTTGGCTTAAGATAATAGATTATTGCAAAGGTTTAAAAGGTAAAATAACAGGGGAAAATAAATGAATAAAGAAGAATTAAATAAAATATTAGAAGATCATAAGAAATGGCTGAATGAAGGTGGGGAACGTGCAAATTTACGTTATGCGAATCTACATGGTGCAAATCTAAGTAATGCAAATTTACGTTATGCGGATCTACATGGTGCAGATTTACATTATGCGAATCTACATGGTGCAGATTTCCGTTATGCGGATCTACATGGTGCAGATTTAAGTTGTGTGATAATATCAGAAACTATTTTTGATTTTAAATTAATGAGTATAACTGGATCAAGGCATAAAATAATAGCATATAAAAATAAAATGTACATAGGGTGTATTCTGCATAGTCCAGAATACTGGAAAATAATGTATGACACAATTGGAAAAGAAAATAAATATTCAGAAAAGGAAATAAGGGAATACAAAAGATGCATAGATTTTATTTGTGAGGAACTTAAACATGATTAAAGAACTGTTTTTAAAGGAATTAGACAAAGCAAAAGATAGTGACGAAATATTAGAGGCAGTTATAAAATATAAAAAAAGAGAAGAAAAAAGAAAATTCAAAGAGTTACTAGCTTCAGATCCAAAAAGAGAGGATAAATGTTCAAAAAAAACTTACACTTGAATCAAGAGCACAGAGAAAAGCTTTTAGAAATGAAAAAGATTTTAGAGAAAAGAGACGGTATTTACCACATGGCTGAATCCGATGTAATCAGGCAGTCCATAGATTATTACTATAAACATTTAAAAGGTAGATTGGAGGAGACAAAATGAGTACAGAAGTTGATAAAAGTTTAAATCTTCATCAAAGATTGCATGCAATCATGAAAGATATAAAATATATTCAAAAGGATTTAGATGTAAACATAACAGCTAATAAGACTTATAAGGGAATTAGTCACGATGCTGTCACAAAAGAAATAAGATCGGCTTTAGTAAATCATAGAGTTTTAGCAATACCCAGTGTAATAGATACAAAAGAAGTAGATTACACTACAAAAGACAAATATGGAAATGAAAAGCTCTCGACTAGAACCAAAGTTGTAATTGAGGTTAACTTCATAAACATAGATAATCCAGAAGATTACTTAAAAGTATGCGCTTTCGGATATGGTCTTGATTCGCAAGACAAGGGACCCGGAAAGGCTGTTTCTTATGCTGTAAAATATGCTCTACTGAAAACTTTCAGCCTAGAAACTGGTGACGATCCAGAGAACGATATCGACGATATACAATTATCTGAAGCAATCAAAAAAGTTCAAGATTTCTTTGGAACTCCTGACCTTATCGAGGCAATGAAAAAAACAACTAAATTAGAAGAGCGTGCAAAGCTTATTAAAATAGCCAAAGAGGAGCAACCTGAAATAATTGCAACACTTGTTAAAATGTCAAAGGAGATGGAGAAATGATTAACTGTAGCAAATATAATGATTGTAGCGCACCAATGTGCCCATATGATAAAGAGTTAAAAAGCTCAACATGGTATCCAAGTGAACAAACATGTAGTAAGCCTGGGTTTAATTGGATTTCCAACCAAAGGAAAATTGCAAAAAAAACACAATGTCAAGAAACATATTACACTTTCAATATGCTAAATAGGAATTGTATAATTTCAAAGGGTATGAAAGGTTTGGATCCAGAAAAAGAAGAAGGCGATCAATTAAAAAAGTGGCTAGAAAAGAGGCCAGAAAAAAGAAAATTAAGTGATTCAGAGCGTAAAAAGATATCAAAGAGACTCAATAGTGTTTCTTAAAATCGATTCTATTGTTGTTTCAGGTGCAATCTACAGGGGTTTTTAGGGATAGTAATTTAAAAAACGATAAATAGCACTTTGAGGAGGGTTCAGGCAGGGCACAATGGTTCTGAAAACAAATAAGCTTCTAACGCGCCAACATTAGAAGCTTAATAGAGGCCTATAGGAGGCCTGTTTTTGATAAACTTTTAGTTCGTAAACTTTATATCAAGTTTAAATATATTGTCAAGAACAAACTCTACTATTTTCTAGAAAATGCTGTAATGGACTATGGACCAAAATGAATAAATCAAAAACCTGGGGTGAATGGCTTTATCGGGCTAAGAAAATAAGAATTTATATTTTACTAAGGGGTTAAAATGGCATACTTTTACGACAAAGACGGAAATGTAATATCAAAAGTTCTAAGCAAAAAAGGAACCATGAGAAATGTTACAATTAGAGACGCTAGAAAACACGGTTATTTCCCTTCGGTTACTCAGGTTATCAAAGAAGGTTTACCCACTCCAACGGCTTTGATTAAGTATTTTAAAGAACAAGTTGTCTGGGCCTGCTTGGACAATCCAAAAATGGAAAACGAAACAAGGTATGAATATGCACAAAGAGTAATTGAAAGATCATATTTACATTCTGACACAGCCAAAGATTTTGGAAATGTGATGCATAATTTGATTGAAAGGTATATAAACGAACAGACAATATTTATATCAAAATACGATAAAAATATTAGAGATAGTATGTATAAAACTAGTAGATGGATAGAAGACAATAAACTAAAAGGTCACACAGAAAAAATTATTATAGATAGAATTTTTGGATATGGCGGGAAACCAGATTTTCATGGGAAATCAACTAATGGAAATGTCGTTGTTGATTTTAAGACTCAAAACACAAAAGATGGAAAATTTATATTTTACGATGAATGGAAGTATCAAATATCTGCTTATATTGGGATATTAGAATTTGATTACAAAGGCATATGTTTAGCTATATCAAGTAACGAACCTGGACTAATAGAGGAAAAGATTTATACAGATGAAGAAATACAAGAAGGTTGGAAGGTCTTCAGTAATGCATTAGAGAATTACAAAATTATCAAAAAACTATAGGGGTACAAAAATGAATGAAAAATATGTATATATCGGCATTGCTTTAAAGGTAGGGCAATAAAGTTAAGATAGAGAGAATAAAATGAGAGAAATAAAATTTAGAGCATGTGACAAGCGAAAAAATTTATATGAAGATGCTAAAAGGATGTATTACAATGTTTATATTATAAGCGAATCAGATGTATCAATTAACGGACTTAGATTTAGCATAAAAGATTTCGAAATTATGCAATTTACAGGGCTTAAAGATAAGAATGGTAAAGAAATATATGAGGGTGATATTGTTTTAGTTGATATGGGATACAGAAATTTAATAATAATAGAGTTCAAAAATGGTTCATATAATGTAAATTCTTGGATAGTTAATGGTGATTGTGAAGTAATAGGAAACATTTATGAAAATCCAGAACTTTTGAGAGGATAAAATGACAGTAGATAAAAAGTATCTTTTACAAAAAATAGAAGCTAGTGAAAGAAGAATTGAATATTTAGAAGTTCAATTATCAAAACAATTCGAAATGATTGTAAACCTTAAAGACATGTTTGAAAAAACAAGTTTGTTGCTAGAAAAGTTAATTGACAGAAGGTAGTATTTTTATTATATTGTTTGTATGATTAAAACGTTTTGTTAAAACTCTCCCCTTTAATAAGACGTTTGCAAATAATAAGGCTAGATTTCTAACGGGGAGAACCCTCAAGGGTGTTAGGAGTCTGGCCTTTTTTATTTATAAGGAGTTAAAATGATAAATTTAAAAGAATTAAAAAAATGCTCTTTTGACAAAATATTTATCAAGATGGAATATGACAAAAATAATTACAAAAATCCTGTTTATATTCCTGTGAAGTCAGAGGGTTATATCATAGGAGAGTTTTACAAATATTCTGGAATTGGACATGTGGAATATGAAGGTGACGATTATTTTGGGACTTCTTATAAAATATCATCTTTGCAGAAAAGAAAAAGAATAAACTTTTACAAAGTATTAACTGAATTTAATAATATTTGTTTTGTAAATAAAGATCATGCAATTATAAAATAAGGATGTTTGGAATGGCAGAAAAAAACAATAGAGATTTTAAAGGTATATGGATACCTAAAGAAATATGGTTGAGTAAAGAATTAACATTGCATGAAAAAATATTCTATGTTGAAATTGATTCATTAGATAATGAAAAGGGATGTTTTGCAAGTAATGGGTACTTTTCTGATTTTTTCGGAATAACAAAACAGAGGTGTAGCCAAATAATAAATAGCTTAATTGAAAAGAATTTTTTAACTGTAAGTTATGAAATTAACGGAAAAGAAGTAAAAAAAAGGATATTGAGGGTATCAAATAAATTTGATAGGGTATCAAGAAAAGTTGATGGGGGGTATCAAGAAAATGTTAAAGGTAATAATACATATATTAATAATACATATACTACAAATAGCAAAAAAACAAATAAACCGTTTAAACCACCTACATTACAACAAATATCTGATTATATAAAAGAAAAAGGATATATGGTTAATCCAAATGAATTTTATGAAACATATACAGAATCAAATTGGTATGACAAAACTGGTAAAAAAATAAAAATATGGAAAATGGTTATTGTTTCTTGGCATAGAAATAACTTAAAAAACAATAAAAATAGTGAATCAACCTTAGATACTATATATCAAAAGGTAAATTAAATGTACGATAAAGAAACAGAAATAAAACTATTATCAATTAGTTTAATAAAAAAGACTGTACTAGATGAAATATGTACAGAGTTGACACCAGATGACTTTTATGACCAATACAATAAAAAGGTTTATGAATGCATTAAAGATTTATATGATTCAGACATAGAAGTTGATAGTATATCACTTGCTGATAAACTTAAGCAACGAAATATATACGACAATGAAAAGTTTGTTGAGTTAATAAGTTTTTCAGAATATATAAATACAAAATATGCAATAGATTTGATACGAAAATACTCAGTTAGAAGGAATACTCTTGATTGTTTGATACAAGCACAATCTAAGATTAAAGACCTTACACATGATAGTGATGAAGTTATCGAAACAATAGAGGAAGAACTTAGCAATATAAGAGTAGTAAGAAAAAGTGATTATCAAGATTTTAGTGATTTAGATGTTAAAGACCTATCAATAAAAGGTACTTATTTTGAAACTGGATTTTCTGATATTGATAATTATTTAAATGGAATATTTAAAAAAGAATTATTTGTATTAGCTGCTAGGCCTTCACAGGGTAAAAGTGCACTTGCTTGGAAATTGGGCTATAATATAGCTAGTAAAGGTAATCAGGTTTTATTTTATAGCTTAGAAATGGACAAAAGATTATTAGGAACTAGGGCAATTAGTCAAGAATCTAAGGTTGATATAAGAAAAATTCAACTAGGAAAACTTGATTTAGATGATATGGAAAAAATAAATGAAGTTTCTGAGCGAATTAAATCAACTGGAATAAAAGTAGTACAAAATGTGTATAGTATTGATGGTATAGTAAATAGTATTAAAAAGTTTGCAAGAATGAAAAAACTTGACGTTGTAATTATAGATTATTTGCAGTTAATGACAAGTTCTTTAAAGGTTGACCGTCGTTTACAGATAGGAGATATAACAAGACGTCTTAAAATATTGGCTGGTCAATTAGATATAAATATATGCTTGCTTTCTCAGTTAAGCAGAAAAACAGAGGAAAGAAAAGAACCAGTACTTAGTGATTTAAAAGAAGCTGGAGAAATAGAACAGGATGCGGACATGGTTTGGTTTGTTCACAATCCAGACAAGACACAAGAAAAGATTAACTTAATATTTGCAAAGAATAGAAATGGCCCAACAGGTTATATAAATATGTGGTTTATACGTAAATGTACAGACTTTAGACAAGTATCAAAAGATTTTACAGGATGGGAATAAAGGAGAATAAAAAATGGCTAACGATTTAAACAGAATAATTTTAATAGGAAATTTAACAAGAGATCCAGAATTAAAAAATACTCAGTCTGGTTCATCTGTTTGTAATTTCTCAATAGCTAACAACAGAAGTTACACACAAAATGGAGAAAAGAAAGAATACACTTCATTCTTTAACTGTGTTGTATGGGGAAAGCTTGGCGAAACAATAAATCAATACTGTAAAAAGGGTCAAAGGATTGGATTAGAGGGAAAATTGCAACAAAGATCCTGGGATGATCAAAATGGAAATAAAAGAACCACTGTTGAGATAGTAGTTGAGAACATACAGTTTTTAACGCCTAGAAAAAATGATGATAGCGAACAAGTTCAGCCTGAGACTGATATTCAATCAAATTATTTTAGTGATGAAGACATCCCTTTTTAAAAAAAATACTTGACAATATTGCATATTCTTTGTATATTGAATGTATAAAACAAATAGAGGTTAACATGAAATTTACAAAAGTTTCTTACAGAAGACTTGTTAAAACTGAAGACTATGAAAATCAATCTTTAGAGGTAGAGGCAGAACTTGAAAACGATGATCATATTGACGATGTTTTCAGATGGGTAAAATGTTGGGTTCTCAAAAATCTTGAACTTGATGAAGAGCTGGAAGAGTTTACCAAGGGCAATTACAATCATGAGTCTGATAGCAGATTTAAATTAATAGAGATGTAATAATGGCTATAATTCAAGTAATAGAAAGATCTGTAAAAAAGACACAAACAAAAATATTCGACAAGGTTAGATATGGGCAATATTGTGGGATTGATTGGGGTATTGAAAGTGTAAAATATTACAGTGAATTATGTGAAATAATAGATTCAAGATTTAATTATGTTTTTAGAAATATGAGAACAGAACATTTTACCCAAATGTTGGATTATGGAATCAGATTTATTATTAACTGTGGAAAATATAACATATATTCTACTAATTCTTCAATTGTAAAAAAACGTTTTGAAAAATTATTTAGAAGTAAAGGATTATTAGTCAATGTTTCTATTACTGGGATATTGGTATCTGAAAATTCTTTAGAGGTTAAAGTGGAAAGACGTGAATAAAATCAAAATAGAAAAATCAGACTGCACAGGTTGTATGAACTGTTACGAAGTTTGTCCAGTTAATGCAATAAAAGAAATACATTATAATGTCGGTGATAGCGAATACAAAAGAGCCGGATTGATTATTGAGTTATGTGTTGGGTGCGGTTTATGTTCAGATGTTTGTCAACAATTAGCTATAGGGGAAGTAAATGAAAAAGATAACAGTTGAAAGCGTATACATTGAAAAAGATGGTGTAAAAACTATAGATATTATTGACCAAAAAGATGTAAAAAGGTTGGACGAATGGTCTTCAGGTTATCAATCCGGTCAACGTATTCAGGTAACTTATGAAGCTATAGACAAAGCTGTACATTTTCAATACAAATATTATTATGGTTATCTTTTGCCGGATGTTATGGACGCACAAGGAGAGCCAAGTCAAATAGAGTGTAATTTAATTATAAAGACCGAACTATTAAGAAAAGATTTGATGAGTGGAATGGAAAACTATAAAAGAAAATATTTCAATATTCCTGTAATAGTTTTCTTAAACGGTAAAGCATATGGATATTTACCAAAGGGCATAAATCTTTTAGAAAAAACTCCTTTGGATGCATTGCAGGCATGTTTCACTGGAGAAATAACGCTTGATTATTTCACTGGAACGACTATACTTTATATAATAAGAGAATCTAATGATAACGCAGGGGCAAGTTATATGTATCATTCTTTTATCCCTTCCTTAAGCACACTAAGCTACAAAGAAATGAAAGAGCATATATTAAACACAGAAAATTTTCTAATACATTATATACCAGGTGGGAGATTTAGCGAAAAAACTATAGAGATAAGGGGTGAGCTATATGAGTCTAGTTGAAAGACTGATTAAGATATGTGAAGAAGAATCACACAATACTGAATTAGCAATACATTTAAACCAGAGGTATAACAGGAAATATGAGTGTGGTTATTTAGTAGGTGTTAGAGACATGACTGACAAGATAAGCAAAGAAATTTATGATTACGTGAATACATTATAGGGGGAATTATGAATGATATATATGACATATTAGAAAAACATGTGAAAACAAATCTGGGAATAGACCCAAAAGCGACACATGAATTTATTTTTAATGTTGTAGAAAGAATATCTGATATGTCCACGGCGGAAGCGGTGGAATACATTGAAAAAAATATTATTGAAGGACTTAACGATAAAGGAAAGCGGATTGTTGCATTCCTGGTGAGGATGGCAGTAATAAAAATTGCAAATGACTTTATAGAATTTAATAAATCTAGATAAGAGATTTATAAGATGTTAGAAGCAATAAAGAAGGGAATATAAATGGCAATTGTATACAAGAAGGTAACAAAGAAAACTAAGAAGAAAAGAAACAAAGATCGATATATGCAAATGCTGTGGAGACAAGCAGTCTTAAAGTTTTGGGGAATGAAATGTGTATTTTGTGGAAACCCTGACATTCTGGGTTTAGAGGCTCATCATTTGGTTAAGAGAAAAAACAAAATATTGAGACATGATTACAGAAACGGAATTCCTCTTTGCAAATATGGTTGTCATGCTGAAGCAGATACGTTGGAAGGAATGCAAAAAATACAAAAAATAGTTCCAAAAGCACAAATAGTGTATCTAAAAACATTTGAGAAAATGAATTATAAAGACTTTCTAATCGATAGACAAATGACAAACTTGGAATATATGAAAGAAATGAAACAAGAGTTGAATGAGTTTATAAAATCTAATGATTGAAAGGATAAAAGACGCCATGCAAGACATATTGATAATAATATTTACATTCATAATATGTATTCTGGTTTACGCTACCATATATATATTTACCTGGCTATTTGCAAAAAAACAAAAATTCCAGGAATGGCATAAAGAAATATGGCAAGCTTGGAAGTTGAGAGGTAAATAAAGGTTTGCCTGTAAAATTTAAAATATTATGGGAAAGTGATGATAATTCTAAACGATAAAGAATCAATAAAAAAGGCTGAAGAAATGTACTGTGTTTCTGGCGCACCTATAGAACAAGATTTAAATCTTTTCGGGATAAGAAATAGTCAAGATGTCAACAAGGGTGTCTGGAATGATTTAATATGTTTATACGACAAAAGAGATGGCAAAATATACTTAATGGAAGGCACAACAGAGCCAGGACGACATTATACTTACAATCCTATGAACAAAGACGGTGCTTTACATATGGTTCCAGGGTTTTATCCAAATCTTTGGAGACCTTTACGAAAAAGATTTCGTCAAGTTGGGAAATTGTGGATTTGGCGTGATAAAAATAAAAACTTCAAACAGGATAATGAAGAAAAAGACTATGAGGTTGGTAGAGTTTTTGTTCAGCTTCACGGTATTAATAGAATATTAAGCAGGATTTTCAAAGCTTCAGCCGGTTGTCAAGTAATTCGCATACCAAAAGAATACACGTTTATTTATGATTTATGCAAGAAGTCAGGACAAGGTTTGTTTTCATATTTACTAATGGATTTGAAAACAGAAAATAAATATTTTTATGATATGGTGTTTGAAAGAAGCAGATTGGAATAGGCAAATTGCTATTAGAGAAGCAGAAGCAAAACGAGAATCCGCGAAAGCTTTAGCTGATGCCGAAATAATTAGAGCAAAAGGAGTTGCGGAGGCGAATGAGATTATTGAAATTGAACATATTAATAAGATTGATAAGTCATGGAAAACGGTACAGAATGGAATTTCTATTGTTTTCATTGCTTTTTATAGTGTATTGTTTACTTTATCTGTAGTTGGCTCATCAAGTATATCAGTAGTTGATATGAATACCATTAAATATTCATCTATGTCACTTGGTATTATTTCTCTTTTACTAAGTTATTCTGTTTATCATAGAGTTTCGAAATTATAAGGTTAATAAGAATGAGAATGACAAATATAATTATAATATCTACAATAATTTTATTTATATCTGGTTTAATAATTACAATTTGGTCTATTGTTACAACTAGAAAGAAATATTATGATGATTATATAAAAAGGAAAAGGAATGAACAACATTAAACAATTTATATATCTAGATGAGTATAAAATGTATTCTCTTTCATCTCAATTATTTGAAGGGATTACTGATTTTCTTATTGATTCTAAATTTGAAGAAACTGAAGAACAAGAGAGCTTAAAACAAAATGAGGCATATTTGAGATATTTATGGATTCAGGGACTGCATGACGGTAGCTCGGAAGTTATCTACATACCGACCGAGGCAAATTTACCTATTTTGGAATCTGTGCGTAAGTTGAGACAAAGAAAATAGAATAAAGTAAACGCTCTGTATTTTAAAAATGATAATAGATTTGAACAAATAAAAAGAACTCATCCAAAACAATATAATTATTGTATGGAAAAACTTGGACTTAGAGAGATTTTATATTATATTGCGAGGCAGGAAGCCGAGCCAGAAGTTTAGGCATTTCGTCTAACTGAGACGGCATATCTGAAGGAGGATAAACGGATGAATGTTTATAAAAATAGTGGTGAACAATTTCCCATAACTATCGAATTAAATAGCGGTTTTAATCGATTGACAGTGGATGCAGCGAAAGAACTATATATGAAATTAGGTGACTTACTTGAGCCTCTTTCAGATCATGCTGTGTTAGGCGAAGTTTCACTTTCCTCTGAAGACAAATATAAATTTATGGAAATAATGTACTCATACTTTGGTAAGCCATTTCCACATAAAATGGACTTTCACTTTTTTAATGAAGTACTGAAGCATTTTAGAATAGAAAGAAAGTGAAATTTCGACCTAACTTTTCAAGGCTATGAGAAGTCGCTTTGACAGTATAAATTTATTATAGGGGTGAGTTTATGAAAGTATTAAGTTTATTAAAGAACAAAGGACGATTTTTTATAGCCTTTGTTGTGCGCCGTTGCGAAGAGAGTGATTGTGTGTGTTATTGGTTTGAAAGGGGCATGGAAGATTGTGATGAAGGATGTTGTATTGGAAAACTTGAATGCGGTTATTTATTACATTGCTATTATCCTAAATTTATAAAAACAATTGTTAAGAAATATTTATTTAAGAAAGAAGAGCGTTATTGGGAAAAAATGGGTAAAAAATATTATAGTTAACAATGGCGTACAACTTTTCAAGAATGTACGTCGTTGCAAATTAAAAGGAGGTAGTTATGAAAACAGAAAATCCAGAAAGAATTTATGTAGAAAAATTTGTCGGAACAAATGGAATACATTGTTTAGATTATAAGAATTATGATGATAGTATTGAGTATATTAGATCGGATTTAGTCAGCAATGACGTGCATTCTTTGTTAGGCGAAGGCTGGCGAGATATAAGTAAAGAGATGCCAAAAGGTAATAAAATAGATATAATTGTATGTATAAATAATAGAACTATTAGATTTGCATATTATGAACATGGTAAATTTTGGGATGGAAACGGTTTAGAATTATCAAATTTAAAAATAACTCATTTCATGTATAAGCCACTTCCGCCAGATTTCGCCTAACATATTGAGAATAAACGAGCGTTTTAATGTCGTTTATTCTCTGTTGTACGAAGTAAACGGGCGATTACACAGGAGGATTTTATGACAAAAAAGTATGAAGCAAGAATTATGGTTGAGTATAGATTTACTTTTGAAAGTGATAAAACATCACGAAAGGAATTAGAAGAAGAAGCAGAAAGGAAATGGGATGCAATGTCAGAAGTTGGCATGGAAGGTGAAAAATATCACGACACAGAAGTAAATGTGGCAATAAGTTAAGCCCGTTTATTTCGCACAACAAACAATATACGAAGTAAAATGCTCATGTGGCGAATTTGGAAATACGCGGGAGGCATCCTGTCAAGTAGCTAGGCATAGCGAATGACGAGCAGGTTCGAATCCTGTCATGAGCAAATGGTGAGTAAGAAGTCTTGAAAGCCAAAATTAAATTTTCAAAATTACTATCACTCTGTTAAATTATTTTACTCATCAATTTAATAGAGTAAAGGTTTTTTGTTGGATTTGTGAGGCTGGCCGGTGGGGGCAAGTAAGAGGCCCCCATTACGGCACTTTTTTAAAGATTATGGAAAAAATAATAAGAACACATAACGGATTTATAACAATATTGGACAAAGAAGTTATTAGAGAAAACAAAAAACATGAAATAGAAATAGATATATGGTTTACTAATTCTAAAGACAAAACCAGTACTGTTTTAAATTTTAGGGATATATATGAATTAGAAAACGCACTTGTGCAAATAGATGAAGTTTTCAATAAATTATTGGAGAAAGAAGAAAATGCAAGTAAAGATACCGGAAAGCGAAATGAATAATTATTATATTAAAGTGTTAACTTTTTATGGTCTTACAAACGAAAAAGCCCAAAAGTTCATAAATGCATGTAAAGAAAAAGATGTGTCAGTGATGAGGATGATAAACTTAATATTTGTACCAAAGACAAAAGGAAACGCGTAGTCAATAGAAAGTTTTCAGCCATTACATAGGATGATTGAAATGGTAAATAGAAATGCATGGAGAAGAAGAAAAACTTTTAGACAAATTTGAATTCATAGACGGATCACCTTGTGGAGTGGAGGTATAATAATGAACTATTACTGTATAAACAGGAAGTGTTCTAAAAACGAAAGCTGTAAAAGATATAAAGGTAATCATAATTTACCAACATTAGAACCAACTAGTGACTTAAAGTTTATAGAAAAAGACTGTAAAGAATATATTGATAATGGATGTATTATAACAGGTGATAAATATGGTTCCAGGATGATCATATATCTGTTGTGGATATAGAAGGGTTAGAACTTTCAAAGAATAAGTTTACTATAAATACAAAAGAAAATAGTTATGAGATTTTCTATAATAAAGAACACATAAAAGAAATAGAAAAAATATATCAGGATTATATTTCAATAATAGTTGATGAAATGATATGAAAATGAAAAATATAAAACAATTCTGGAATACATGCAGAGGTAATTACGCTCATATTCGTGACAACTGGAAAATGACCCCAAGAAGCAAAAGGGCAAAGGAGCTTAACAAACATTTCTTTGACAAATACGATTTTTCAAATAAGACGGTTATCGATTATGGTTGTGGCGGTGGATTTGTAGGATTATACATGTTTCAATATCTCAAAATACATAGATACATAGGTATTGATATTTCAGAAAGAAGTATTAGAAAAGCAAGAAAGGTTCTTTATGGTTATTATATAGATTTTACTAACGAATTACAAGAATTTGGGAAAATTGATTTTTTGATAAGCATAGCATGTATACAGCATTTTCACAGCAAAGAATATTTGGAGGATTTTTTAAGAAAAATAAATAAAAGCAAAATATCAGTTCTTATGCTGCAGATAAGAAACGGCGATAAGTATAGCGACATAAAAGATGAAGAAATAACAGACGAGAATATGTTTTATTGTTACACTAACACTAAATTCTTGAATTCCCACTTAAACAACTATAAATTAGTATATGAGAGTGAAGTAAATAAAAAGAGTTATGGACAATATTTAATATATGAGGTGAAGAAATGAAAAAATATTGTAATGAATGTAAAAATCACATAATAGAAGATGAGGAGATAAATTGTAATTTAATTTATATTTTAAAACAAGAATTGCCCGAAAAAAGGAATTATAAAGGGGAATATCAAAAAGATTATAGTGAAATCGATGAAGTTCTTGGAAAATTAGATGAAAGATCACCTGAGATAGAAGGCAGACATTTTCTAGAAAGAAGTGTAAAAAGATGCAGGCTAAACAGGTTCTTTAGTTGTGATTATTATGAATCAATATTAAACAAAGAAGAAAGAGAAAAAAAGAAAGGTTTTCTTAGTATTTTTACTAAAAATCATTTAGAGGGGGCTTTGTCAAATGAATAGTATGATTTTGGATGAAGAATGTCAGCATCCAGCAAACAAATTATTATCAGATGAGAGTAAAAAGGTTATAAAGTGTACCCAATGTGGTAAAGATATAAGAATTAGAACAATAAGGAGCAAAAAAGATGAGCGACAAAGGAAGACCTAAACTGTTTAAAAACAAAGAAGATCTTGAACAAAGAATCAAAGACTTTGAAAATTATGTAGAAGAACAAAAGAAACCTTATACTTTCTCCGGGCTAGCCTATTTTCTCGGAATCGATAGAAAAACACTATATAATTATTCGAAAGACGAAGATTTTTTCCCCACAATAAAAGATATTCGTGATAAATGCCAGAGATATGCAGAGGAACAGCTATACCGAGATAAAGGTCAAGTTGCTGGAATTATCTTTGCACTTAAGAATAATATGGGATGGAAAGACCAGGTTGAAACCCATAACACCAATATAGGTCTTAATTTAACTATACAGATTAAAGATGCTGGAGAGGGGGAGAAATGAAGAAAGAAACTATATTTTTTATAAAATCAAGCGTTAAGTTCTCTGGGAAATATTGTGAAGACAATTGTCTATACATAGATCACCCACTTGCAGGAGCTAAGTATAGTAATTGTTGTCTTTTTGGTGACTATTTAGAGTGGGAAAGTGGAAGCGTTGGGCATACTATTAGATGTGAAAAGTGTCTAAATGAATTTGAAAAAAGGGGGGAGAAATGAAAAAATTAAAGGAATTTTTCGGAAGAACTTTTAATACATTATATACCAGGTGGAAGATTTAGTGAAAAAACTTTAGAAATGAGGGCTAAAGAAAATGAAATATGATGAAAAAATTATAAATGAAATAAAAGAAGAAATGAAAGACCTTAGTGAGGAAGAACTTGAAAGTGTTTCTGAGTGGGCAAAAACATTTATGGGAAATGGGAATATAATTTCTAAACTTGTGGGGGATGTAAAAAATGACTAAAATGGATATAATTGAAAAACTAATTATAATATGTAACGTTGGTCTTTACAGGGATGGTGAGATGGGATTTAGACAAAAGTGAAGTTGAATATTGGATGATTAATTACTTTTTAGGTGTGGCGATGGCGGTTCCGCCTTGTAATTTGAATACATTTTATAGTGGTTCGGTAAAACCCTATAATCTAAGATCGGGTTACAAAAAAAATAAATCTCGGCTGGTTGAGGGGTTACCGCCCCTAGACCTATAAGGTAATTAAGTCAGAAAAGAGAAAATGATTAAAGAAATACAATTTCCATCTAAAATAATACCATTTGTAACCAGCGATAAAAGATATAATGTCTTACGTGGTGGTCGTGGATCATCAAAGTCCTGGTCTATATCAGATATATTTATAATTAAGGCTTTGAGAGAAAAGTGTATATTGCTATGCACTAGGGAGATACAGAAGACAATAAAAGACTCTGTGCACACTCTATTGTCTAACAGTATTGAAAGACTGGAAGTATCAGACAAATTTAAAATAAACAAGGACGGTATTTATTGCACTAATGGGTCAAGGTTTATATTTAAAGGGCTTAGACATGATATTGAGGAAATTAAGTCCACAGAGGGTGTAATGTATTGTTGGGTATCTGAAGCCGAAACAATGAGTCAAGATTCTTTAGACGTTTTAATTCCCACAATAAGAACAGAAGGGTCTCAAATTTGGGTAGACTACAATCCGAAAAGGGATAACGCACCGGTAGATGTTGCATTTTACCAGACCAAACGTGATGACTGCTTAATCGAAACAATAAACTATTATGATAACCCTTTCTTTCCTGAAGTTTTAAGAAAAGAGATGGAGTGGGACAAGCAAAACAATTATGATAAATACAGACATGTCTGGTTAGGAGAATACAAGAATATAAGTGACGCTTGCGTGTTTAAAGATAAATTTGTAGTAGGCCATTTCGAAACTCATTCAGATGTTGAATTTTACTACGGTGCTGACTGGGGATTCTCTAATGATCCAGCTACACTTGTGCGTTGTTATGAATACGACGATAATTTATATATAGATTATGAAGCGTATGGAGTAGGCATAGAGCTAGACGAATACGAGCAGTTTTACGACCAGATACCAGGTGCTAGGGATCATTTGATTATTGCAGACAATTCAAGACCAGATACAATATCTTTCTTGAAAAGGAAAGGGTTCAACATAAAAGGTAGCGACAAGGGGAAAGGGAGTATTGAAGACGGTATCGAGTTTATAAAGAAGTTTAAGAAAGTTATCATACATCCACGATGTAAGAATACAATATACGAGTTTGAAAACTATTCATACAAAAAAGATCGGCTCACAGGTGAGATATTAAATATTATCCTGGATAAAGATAATCATTGTTTTGTTGGTGATACAAAAATAAAAACAAAGGAAGGTGACAAGAGATTAGACGAAATAACAGTAAAAGATTATGTATTGACTAGAAAAGGCTACAAAAAAGTATTAAAGGTTTTTAAGAATGGAAAATCAAAAGTAAAAAAATATAAGTTTGCAAACAGTAAATCGTTGACAGGAACCGATATGCATAACATAATATCAGAAAAGGGGAAAGTATTATTAAATAATATTTCAAAAGATGATATTTTATATTTATGGAGTGATTCATTATGCAGATTATTAAAGGCGAAAAACACGAGAAAGTCGTATATAAAGGCTTATGCTATAGAAGGTATCCAAAAAGCAAAAGAAGTGCTGACCGAAAATACTTTAAAAGAACTGCTAGTATTGACGGTAAAAAGATTAGCAAAAGTTTACATGTCGTTATTTGGGAAGAGGTCAACGGCAAAGTCCCGGAAGGATTTCACGTCCATCATAAGGACGGCAACTATAACAATAATTCGATTGATAATTTGCATGCTATTGATTGCAGATATCACATATCTCTACACGCAAAAGAATATCATGAAGAAAACAAGGAGAAAGTTAAGGCAAATCTTGACAAAATTAGGCATCTTACAAAAGAGTGGCATTCTAGCAAAGAAGGCAAAGAATGGCATAGCGAACACTATAAAAATTCTTTGGGAAAAATCAAACATTCGCAATATCAATGTTTGCAATGTGGCAAAAAGTATTTCTCAAAGAGCAAACAAACAAAGTTTTGTTCAAACAATTGTAAGTCAAAATATAGAAGGGTTAATGGGCTCGACAATGTTTCAAAAACTTGTATGTTTTGCGGAAAAGAATTCATTTCAAACAAATATCAAAACGTTAAACATTGTTCTAGATCATGCACAAACAGAAGTAGAAGTATACGACTTGATGATAGACGAGTGTCATGAGTATATTGCTAATGGGGTTTTAGTCTCTAATTCTATCGACGCCATACGCTATAGCCTAGAGCGTCTCAGAAAAGGCATGGACAAAGTAAGAGCGTCTAAAGTTTCGGCTTCAAGCCTAGGATTGTAAAAGACTTGACACTTTATAGTCAATATAGATATATTATTAAAAATAACTTATTGAAGGTGTCTACATGATACAAGTACAATTACCAGATGACGGCTTATTGACAACCGAACAGATAGCATATATAATAAACAATACAGACCTGGATAAGTTCCAAGAGAATGATAATTACTTTACTGGAAACAATCCTACCATATTGGCAAAAGACGACCCTGATGATGACCATTTCCCAAACAATAAAACAACTGTGCCTTATGGCAGAAAACTGTCGTTAACAACTAAAAACTATATGTTTAATAAGCCTGTTGTTTATACGTCAGAAGATGAATCATACCTGGAAGAACTACAGAAGGTCTTTGATAATAATATGAATATGGAAAAGGTCGACGAAATTGGTCTTGATCTAGTTGTTCATGGTGCCTCTTATAAGTTATTTTATTTTGGAGAAAACGGAAAAGACATTAAGTATTCTATCATAAAAGGTGGTGAGATAATACCGGTTTATGATTATAACATAGAACCTAACTTAGTCTGTGCAATTAGATTTTTTACAATCTCTGATTTCCTAGATTCTAGCAAGGATAAAATTGTTGTTGAATGCTACTATGACACAAGACTTGTAAAATACGAGACAACTGATTCAACTATAAGCCAAGCGTCTTTAATCCAGAAAGACTCCAATATTCATGGATTTAGTCAAGTCCCTTTAGTGGTGTATGGGGATGAATGGCAACTAGGTGTATTTGATGCAGTTAAGAAGCTTATAGACGGAGTTGACACAATAACAAGTACTAACCTAAATGAGATCGAAGCCTTTAGACTTGCTTACTTAGTAATGACAGGGCAAAAGATACATGAGGATGATGTTGAGAAGATAAAAGAAAAAAGGTTTTTTGAATTAGAACCGGATTCCACTCTTGACTATCTCACAAAGACTATAGATGGTGAATTTCATGGATCAGTTATTGACTTCCTAGTGTCTGAGATACACAAACAAAGTGGGGTTCCTGATTTCGCAAGTAAGGATTTTGCAGCCGAGTCCGGTATTGCGTTAAGATATAAACTAATGGGATTTGAAAATCTAGCTTCGTCTATAGAGTACATATTCAAAAGAGGTGAGCAAGACAGCATTGACATTATAAATTCAGTTACTGACAATATAGATGATTATAATAGATTTGAGTACTACAATACTTATCCGGATAGAAGAATCGAAATAAAGATGTTTAGAAACATACCTGAAAATGACAGTGAAGCCGTTGCACTTGCTAACCAGCTCAAACTGTTAGGTGTAAGCATGGAAAAGATTCTTGATCTATTGCCAATGATTGAGAATACTGAGGAAGAGCTTGAGAAGATCAAAGAAGAAAAAGAAGCTAACATGGAAATGTTTAATTCCCAGATGAACGAGCCAAGAGAGGACGAAAATGCTGATACTGATGAAGATAATAATTAGTCTTTACTACATAGGGACAGGAATACTATGATAATATGTCATTGCATACAAACAAATACAGAATCGTGCAAAGAGTGCCTTAATAATCAAATTATTGAGATGTTCGAAGATATATCAAAGAACACAAAAGACATAGATAGCGATTATGTTAATATAGTGAATAAGAATTTTTGGGATTTAATTTAATGGGGATCGCAACAGATGAAAGAAACATATTTAATTCTGCACTCACTCAGGTGGAAACTACAAATAAAAGATTGCTTAAAATTTATGAAGAAAGCCAGGCAAGAGTTGAACAGCAGCTGTTAAAAATGCGGGCCCAGGTCTTGAAAAGCGGGGTTGTCCAACCGTTTAAGGAGGCAAGACTTGTTAATTTACTCAAAGCAATAAATGAAGAAATTGCAAGTCTTAGAACTCAGTCCCAGAATGTTATAGCAAGCGGATATATAGCAAACTATCAAAATACTTACTATTTAGAATTGTATGCATATGAAAAGAGCATAAACACCGAGCTTTCACTTGGTGCTGATTATTTACTTAATGCGCCAGCCCTTAACAGACAAGCGGTTATTGCAAGTTTAAACGAAAGAATTGGCGGTAATGCGTTCAAAGATAGAATGCTAAGACATCAAAGGGAAATGCAATTTTTATTAAGGGATGCAGTAAGTCAAAATATCATAGAAGGCCAGACGGTTAAAGAGCTAGCAAAGAATATTGACTTAATAGGCGAAGTATACGGCAGAGCAATAAATCAAAGCACTAGAATAGCCAGAACTGAGCTTTTGACAGCCTATTCAATAGGGCAAGAGCAGGCAACACTTGAAGCGGAAGAAAGCGGTGTTGAATTCACGTATAAATGGTCGGCCACATTGGATAGTAGGGTCAGAAAAGATCACGCCAGAGCAGACGGACAAAAAGCGTTGATTGTAGACGGTGGGCCAGTTTTCACAGTTGGCGGTGTAAGGTTTTCAAGTCCAAGAGTGCCACTTGTTAATGATGGAAGCAAAAGAAACGCTAAGCAGGTTATAAATTGCAGATGCAGAAGATTAAATATACCTTTTGGAATAGAGCCTACAAAAAGAGTTGCGAAAAGGAAAGACGACACATGGACAGAGTTAAACGGTGATTTAACAGCCGTTGAATGGATTCGACGTGAATATGGGATTAATTTGACAAATGGAATATAATTTAGTATATTGGTATTATCTTTTAGATTCATTGAAGCTCTGAAGAGAGCACAAAATTAAGCCCGCTAAGCATGAAGGTGTTTTGCGGCTTTTTTGTGAGAGTATAGTCCAAAGGTAGGGCGATAGGCTTCCACTCTATAAATGTGGGTTCGATTTCCATTACTCTCCATTGCTCTATCTGCCATGTGTAGAATAGAATCTTAAACCGTCTATTATATTTAGGCGGTTTTTGTATATTAAATACTTGACATATCAAATATCAATATGTAAATTATTAACAAGTAAAATATAAAAGGGGTTTCACGAATGGAAAACACCGAAATGGTAACAGAAGAAACTGCAGCTAATGGCAACGGTCAAGAGCAGGCAGAAAGTACAGAATTATCAGCTGAAGAATTACAAGAGAAATTAAAGGAAAGCGAGCTTCAGAGAGATGCGACAGAAAAAGCTCTTGAACAGGCAAAAAGAAGTCAGGCAGGTTCAGACAAGGCTGTTGGAGAACTGAA
>CP070724.1:552715-555418 GCA_020350825.1 Thermoplasmatales archaeon
ACATCCCTTTATCTGCCCCTGCGATTGCTACACGAATTCTATGACCTTTTTTAACTAATACAGATGTTGCATGTAAACCAAATTTTACTTCTGAAACCTCATTCGGAACAAGGGGAAGCGCATCTTTTTTTAAAAATGTATGATAGGGGATAAATGTTTTATATGGAGGGCTTTCTGATGATATTTTTCTATGGAGGAGTCGCAAGTTTCCATCAGTTAAATAGATTACATTGCCCTCCTCATCAACATCTTCTAAGTATACAAAAACTGCTCCATCTTCGTGTGTCGAAGAAAGGTATAAAGTAATTATTGGATTTCCGGTTATCTCTAAATCATGTTCTAAAGGAAGGCTCGTGTACAAATGTAATTTATCATCTTCTTTTGTTCTATTGCTATAATCAATAGGTGTAGCAGCTGGTCCCATCCAACGATTAAAAAAACCGGTAGTTGCTCGAAAATTGATCTTATAATCGTCTGCTCCTTCACTTACTTCAGGTTCCTCTTTAGCTAAACTATTGTTTTCTTGAAAATACCATCTCTGCAAAGAATGACCTAATGGGGGCCATATATGGGACTTTTTCCACCTTTCCTCTCCCATTGTATAATAATAAATAGACTTGCTCTTTAATCCACCTCCTTTTAGACATCTATTAAAGAAACTTATCTCAGTTTTAATACGATCATGCGGAGAAGGAATTACTTCTGGTCTTGAGGGATCAAATGGATTAGCAGGAAGATGGGCACCATGATTCCAATCACCTATTATAGCAATTTGAGGATTGCTTAAATTTATAAAACGTTCTATGACGACATCTGCAAAGTTAGCATCCAACCACGAAGCCCAGCTGTAAATGGGGATATTTAACTTTTGCAGTTCTTTTTGATGTTGAAAAATGCTCCTGGAATTAAATGAACTTTCTTCAGTATCAATTTTGATAACATCGTCGCGATAATTTACATCACTAATATTATCATAAACAGCTTGATTATCGCTGTGCTCCTTTATGGCCTCTTTTAACTGAGTATAGTCATTATCTGAATGGATATATTTTACCCCCTTCATTAGTATCCAACGATATGGCATTATCATCTTCATTTGTTTCATAATATTTTTATCAAGCTGTTTTCCATAAAAAGACCAGAATTGTATAAATGCTGTGTTATAACAACCACCCGGTAAAATCATATCTATAAAAGGGTCCCAACCGCTATGACCCGTCATTACACTTTTCACAGCAGGATGATTATTAGTTGCTAACCATTCTGATGTAAATCCCGTATAAGATATACCATTAGATACTATGTTACCATCTGACCATGGTTGAGTTATTATCCAATCTGCAATATCACTCCCATCTTTTACCTCTTCTTCGGAAAAAGGTCCTAATCTAAAGCCATATGAAGCCCCACTCCCTCTTACATCAACATATATACATGCATATCCATTAGCAGTAATTAACTCCGTTTTTGGATAATTATCCACAGTCTCGTTCCATATCCATCTAAAAGGTAACCGAAGATGGTGAGTTCTATGATAACGGGTCTGATATAGTAATGTAGGTATTTTTTCTCCGGGCGATAAGCCTTCTGGTAAACAAATAGTTAAGGCAATTTTCACCCCATCTCTCATTGTAATATATGTAGAACTGACTGAATAATTCTCAAATCGCGGTTGAAAATAATACTCATCTCTTTGCTGAAAGGGATTTGCTTCTTGATTTTGATCCATTAACATGTTGTTCTGCTCCAATCACAAATGATGAATTAAATAAAACATAATTTACTCTTAATAGTTTTGAATAAAAAGTTTATCAAATAAGATTATTCATGGTAAAAAAGCCAATATCTCTCGCGTTAAATCTCCAATAAGAACTTTAGCTTTTTTTAAAGAATAGCCTCGCATTTTGTAATCCTCAACGAGGGGATTTAATTGCGCTTCGCTCAATCTCGATACAAGTAAAACTGCCCCAAGACACTCGCCAAATTCTTTTTGAACCAATTCGCAAGTGAAACTTCCATCCTCTTGTTTTTTCCATTCACGAGAATACCCTTTAATCAAAGCAGGAGACCATGGAACTGGCCTTCCTAAAAGATCATTTAGTATATCTGCCTTCATATATTTATCCCAAATAAATACTAAATCTTTCTCATCAACTTCATCAGGGCTAATTTCCTGTTCAGGAACATGAACTATTGAAGTAGCATATGGTTGATACAACCCAAACCAACACATCGTTAAAGGCTTTTCTTTTGTCATTTCATCTTCGCTGCTAAATTATCATTTCGTTTTTATTAATAATATCTTAAATAACCAGTATATATGATTCAAAAAAAAGATTTTTGAATCTAATCTAAATATCTCTAACACAGAGTAGCTTATTTGTAGAAACGAAATGTCTTGAATCTACATTTTTATTTTGCTCAAGATGTCATCGAGATAATAGATATTTCCCTGCTCGAGCGCTTCCCTTAATGCATTAGCTAAAGAATATCGAAAAGCCCACAATTCTACATTTTTACCAAAATTTCTAACTTTCTTAACAACGGGTACAAAGTCACCATCGCCTGTAACTAGTACAGCCGTATCGTAGGCATTTTCATATGCGAGGGAAACTACATCAATTGCGATTTGAATATCAATTTTTTTCTCAATGGCATCATTGGCCGCGATTTTATCAAAACTCGCTTTAATCACATAATTAC
>CP070724.1:555518-558954 GCA_020350825.1 Thermoplasmatales archaeon
GGGTAAAGCCAAGGGCAGAAAAGATATATCTCCAGGAAAGAAACCTGGGCCTTTAACAAAGAAGGAAAGAAAGGAACGTAAAAGAAAGAGAAAAGAAAAACATGTCTTGCGATGAATTATAACGTAGATACTGTCATAAAATAGTTTGGTGATTTAATCTTCAAGAATATCGTACATGCATTTTTTCCTTTTTTTTTAAAATGCCAAAGATGTATTGAGTTTTTAAAGTTAATACGTTGTTATATTCAATACGTGTTTACAATTTCATTAAATTATCAAAATAATACAATGGATAACTATTTAAGATAAGGGGTGTTATGGCTATTAGAAAGAAATAGAGATAAGAGTTTCACATTTTCGTTTTTTCGAACTTTTGAGATTTTTTTTATTATCTACTCTTTTAATCACTACAGACTTTATAGTCTGAGGAGGTGAAAAACAAATGAAAGGAACTGTAAAATGGTACAATGGACTGAAAGGCTTTGGATTCATCCAAGGTGAAGACGGAACAGATGTCTTTGTTCACAGAACAGCGATTCCAATGGGAACAGACCTCTATGAGGGGGATTCGGTTGAATATCAGGTCGAAGACTCAGAGCGGGGACAAAGAGCAACAGATGTAAAGATGTTAAAAAATGCTTAAATATGTGGTTGTGAACCATGTATATGTTAAATGCAATCTGGATTATAAGTCCGGATTGCTATCGAATACATAATAAGATATATTAAATGGAGGAATTTAATTATGACAGAAAAAACAACTGAAGAAAGAAGAACAGATGAAAACGTAATATATGTTGGAAAGAAACCCCCAATGAGCTATGTACTTGCGGTAATAACGCAGTTTAATGATAACGGCTCTAATGGAGTTATCTTAAAGGCAAGAGGCAGAGCAATAAGTACAGCGGTGGACGCTGCAGAAATCGTGAGAAACCGATTTATGAAAGACGTGGAAGTAAAAGAGATAAAAATTGGTACTGAAAGTGTTACCAACATAGAAGGCAGAGACTCCAATGTATCTTCAATTGAAATAGACCTTACAAATAATAAGAAAACCAGATAGGTACAAAGGTAAACCTTCTATATATTATGGCTGGAGAATGTATTATGATTATAAATGGATTAAAAATTCTTAACAAATACAATGGTTCTACTCGTAAAAGTGAATGCGAATACCCTAATGATCATGATCAAGGAATTGATAATGAGATATATACTTATCTTATAAGAAGGTATGAAGAAAAGGGAAGGAATTTTTTCTTCAGAGCCTCCCGCTTACCGTTTCCATATCTTTCAGGGCAACGGAAAGGAGCTGCTTTGAGGCGGATTTGTGAAAATCATCAATTCGTGGAAAGATGGAATACAGGGCAAATAATTGTATGGCGTACGAAATTTAATAATGGTTTTGCCCCTTAGAAAAAACATCTTTACATTTTCTAACTCTCCAGTTTTATGGCTTCTTGTATTTTAATAGGTTTACCATATTTCATTATAATCATCATTTTAAATATTGCACAACGTTTATTAGAATGGTGGTTTGCAACTGCGTTTTGCACATCTGGATATACTTGTAATCCACTTCATTGTTGATATATTTTCAACAGATTCTTCTGGTTAAAAACAAATTGAGCAGTAATTATTTTAAGGAATTAACTAAATGTATATATCCCCCATACGTTAATATGCTGATGTAGCATTTGTCACCCCCTGTGGGGCAGTTGAAATCCAGAAACTAAACTTATCAAAAATAGGGTTATAAAGGGAAATAATATTATATTTTATTGATCCTTTTAATTTGCAGGTGGAAAAATGGGTTTATTTAAGAAAGGAAAGAAATTTAGGGAAAACCATAAACCATCATATGGTATTGGAGATGAACACAGGGAAACTTATAAACCATCATACAGTACTGCTAAAAAATTAAGGAAAAGAAAAAAGTAAGTTATTTTGTTTTTATAGGTTTAATATTTGCCTTAGTATCGGGAACAGGATAGTTAATCTATGCAAACTCTTAACCAATCTGTCCTTTCTCAGGCTTCGCATCCAATCTCACCTGTGGCAGTGCCTCATGCTCCTTTGTAGGTGCAGAATGAAGCAATGGTGAATTGTCTGGTGTCGGGTGGTAAAAACACAGTGTTGAATAGAGTTGTGATTAATCGGGTGTTCCGATATTTTAAAATAATATAGTGAACATGTAATTTCTTGTGATAATGTGCCAATTGATGAAATTAAGTGGAATAAAAAAAATGAATTTGAAGAGTATGCTGACAAGGTATACAATTTTTTGAATGAACATTATCCCAATGCATATACCTATGCAGAAATATCAAATGGAATTGGATTAGAAAAAAATCCTGAGGCGCTGGGATATGATTGGGCATATTGGTTAAGAATATCAAAGACATTACAGGACCTTGATAGAATAGAAACTAAAATTATTGATGGAAAATCGTATTATAGAGCAAAAAAATAGTGGAAATAATTACTAATACAGATATTGCAAATTCAGTTCCGAAGCTTATAGGATTTGTAGAAAGACTCATTCAATCATGATATTGCCCTTAATTCCTCAAAAACCAAAAAGTTCTGAAATAGACAATTACTCTTTGTAAGATTATTATGATTATGAAATTGTAGATTTGAGGGAGGAAAATAGTATCCTTTATCATTCCAAAAGACAAAAATATCTAACAAAATATGTTTATTAAATTGGAAGGTGCTGACATATGAGTGAAAACAAAATAACAATACCGTTTCAGATAAAAGGTATAAGACCATGCCCGAATAAGAAAGGCTATGTAGAAGTAATGATGTTTCCAGTAGATAAATTAGAATATGACAAAGACGAAAAAGAAGAAATGCCGATTAAGGTAATGGGAACTGGACCAGATGGTTCTCCAATTCCACCTGAATTTCAGAAACAGTTGTCCGTCATGCTTAAAAGCGCAATACCTTCTTCTTTTATCAAAAAAGACGATTCAGATCCAAGACGTTTTTTACATGTGGAATCAGAGATAGATTTTCTTGCAAGAGGGTGGAAATATGGGGATATAATTGACATAACCTTGAAAAAGGTAAAAGAAGCAGAGGAAGTACAACCTGGCAATATTTGAGAAATAAAAATATGAATAACCATCTTGATTGGTTGAAAGAAGAATGAAATATCAACTCAACAGGGGGAAAATCTGTAGCGTACCTGGATGTAGCAATGTAGCCAGAGTGAAAGGATTGTGTGCTACTTGTTATACCAAAGGAAAAAAGATAAAGAAAGGCGAATAATCATCATTTGATAGTTATAAAATTATAGGTTTGGATGCGGAAAGATTATCATTCTTCTTTATCTTTTTAATTTTATATCTAGTTCCTTCCTATTGCTGTTTACTTCTTTTAGTGTAGATACTGAACCTTGTAGGGTTCTACCAAAAAAATCTTCAAC
>CP070724.1:559054-572739 GCA_020350825.1 Thermoplasmatales archaeon
CATGTAGATTGTCATACAGCCCTACACTCTTTTGGGGGTCCTTGGATTGCGTTCAAACCTCCTTTTGAGATATCAAAACAGGAACAATATATCTTTGATTATGTAATAGATTGGGTTGCTGAGAATACAGAATATGAAACGGAAGAATCGATGCTGTGGTATAAGGCAAGTGGTGCTGTAGCGGATTGGTGTTTCAAAGAATTTCGCATTCCTTCTTTTGGGTTTGAAATTTTATCACATGATTATGATCCTTGGATTGGAGGAAAACACGACCATCTTGTTCACTGGATGAATACTACCCTTCCAGTTTTTATGTATCTTCTTGTCAATATCGATAATCTGCGTCAATGGAAAACACCTGATATTCAACCACCATTACCTGAAGGTGTGCCACCAATGCCTCTTAAATAATCTTTCTTGTATCTCATTTTTCTAAATATTTCCTCTTAAACAGATTTAATCTCAACATTACTATAACCCCTTGGTTGGGATTCAAACAACATACCATACTTGTTCAAAGATGTTTCATAAAGAATCTCCTTTACAATAAACAATACATTACATTACTTCTTCTAATTGATAGTAAACTGTGAATATTGTGGTAATGCAATGTACCCCAGGTATTGGGCTTTATATAGTTCATTTCTCGACATCACCTAGTGATATAGGGTATTCCTCACCATTATACCGCTCACGCCAAATCTTATCTAACTGTTTCATAAGATATTCTAATTCATTTCGATGTCCATATTTTATCCAGTGGTTACATATCTGCTTACGCTTGATAGCATCTGTATCCCTTAGCAACAGATAGATAACATCATTATAACTTAATTTACAATAAGGTCCAGTACGTAGCACATCCAAGTCCTCTGCTATCGCACGATGAACCCTAATCAACTTAGTTGCAACAGGTGGTTTATGTCTTTTTATCTTTTTCACCTCTATTTCTATTTCTAGTTCGTTCAATTGCTGCAATCCCTGCAGTTTAAATCTAAAAAAATTACAAAATCCCCCTCTCCTTACATAGCTTTAATAATTCTTCAAAAGTCATATTTTCATAGTTCATGCTTTTACCTTACAATTGTCTAACCTTTCTAATTCTCTGTGGATAGCTTGTTTTATAAAATCAGTTCGACTTGTATAGCCAAGTCCTTTTCGTGTTTTATAAATTCGTTTTAACAATTCGTTAGGTAAGTTTATTCCTTGATAACTCATTTTATGCCCCCACCCGAAAATTGTTGTTTCGAGTGATTTATCGATTTTTCAAATGTATTCCATAGTATTAAAATATTTCGAGTAATTTATCGAAAAATTTATAACTTTGATAAATATTCGATATGCTATTAAGAAGCGAAAAAATGAAAAGATCAAAGCCAGTAACAAAATACCAAGGGTTTGCTCTCTCTGTTCCGTTCATCCAAGAAATTAGGGTCCATATTCAAGATGACGATAGGTACAGGAGTATAACCGATTATGTGCGACAAGCCGTTAGAGAAAAAATGGATAAAGAAAAAGAACGAAAAGAGCTTTTTACCAAAGAATTACAGTTGTCAAAAGAAATTGGTGTTCAACTTAAAGCTGGTGCATCAAAAGAAGACGTTAATAAAAAACTCCTCGAGCTTATTGAAGAACAGCAAAAAATATCTTTAAAAATGAGAGAGATTTTACATCAATTACCACTAAAAAGTAAAAAGATAAAAAATAACGGTGCTAAGTTTTAATCTCTTATTTTTTCTCTTTATCTTTCATTGTTAATACTTCTACCATTAGTTTCTGCATCTGATTTCTTAGGTCTTGTATCTCCTCCGATTGTTTTTGAATTTGATGGTCTTTCTCTTTTAACAGTTCATGTACCCCTGTAAGATCGGGAAGTGATTCAAGTATTGTTATCTTCTGCTCTCCTCTCTTGTAATATTCTCCAAGCTGCTCTATTGTATACCTCTGATATGCTTCATCAAGATACTGTTCATGCCCTGCAAGTGCTTCGGGGATTACCGCAGGTATTGATAATTTCATTTGGGATAAAAAATACTTTCTTAAACAATGGATATGCAATACATATCTATTGGTTGTCGGGTCTTTATCGTCTAGTTTGGCTTTTCTCAATAAACGATTCCATGAAGTCCATGCAACATCATAACTAAACGGAAATAATGTGTCATCGTTAACATCTTTCTTGGTGATATGACCAGTTTTTTTAATAGCAGTTCTAATGTATGATTTTCGTATCTTCAACCATTCCTCCAAGTATGCTTTTGCCTCCTGGGAAATAAATGTAGTTCGTGGGTCACCATTTTTCGTAATATTCCCAGGGATTTTAACCATCGGTGGATCGTGTTTCAAATCAACCATTGTAATTTTTAATTTTAAAACCTCGTCAATTCTCATGCCACTAGACATGGTAAAAAGGAACAATGATTTATCTTTCACATCACCATGCATCAGCATTGTTTTAAACTCTGATTGTGTCGGTACTCTATCTAATGTTGCAGCTCTAGATCCCTTTCTCTTTTTTCTAAGTTTCAACCAATACTTTTTACCAAAAACAACATCGTTATCTTCTAGTAATCCTCTGACAATTGCAAGTTTAGTATTCCTTGTTTTAGGTACTTCATCGAGGTGCTGTCGCCACCATTTATCAACATCTGATTGATAGTCTCTTTTTTTCTTAAAATATGTTTCAGGGATTTGTTTTATCTCCCTGAAATATTGCCTTAAAATCCATCCATAATTTATACGAGTTCTTTTTTCTTTGTCTTTCAAAAATTCATCAATTGGATTCATATTTATTAAAATAAGAATAGAATAGAACTATTTAATGATTTCTCAGTAAATTCTTTAATCACCTATATGATTTCTGCCTCTTTCTTCTAGCACCTCTGCCAAGAGGCTTTTTTGATTCTTTTATTCTTGAATCATTAACAAGTAAATTTCTATCGTAACTTAAAAATGATAATTTTAAACTTGCATCACCTGTGTATTGTACAAGACCCCTAGCAATTGCTGTGCGCACTGCATTTGCCTGACTCATAAATCCACCACCGCTCACGCTAGCATTGATATCAATTTTATCTAAATGTTTTTGAGCAATTTTAAGTGGCTCGGTTATCTTCCATCTGGCGATTTCAGGTTCATAAAACTCTACAGGTTTTTTATTGATTCGAACTCTACCTACACCCTTTGTCACTGTGGCTTTTGCAATAGCCGTTTTTCTTTTACCAGACGTATTTATAATTTTTTTTGCCACTAAAATTCAGCTCCTAATGCCTTTGAAAGTTCTCCTATTGTTATGTATTCTACAGGATGCTTTTCTGCATCTCCGATTTTTTCAAACTTCTTGCCTTCAAACTCTTTAGGTATGCCTATATAACATTTTAATTTTTTAAAGGCTACACTACCATGAGGTGTCTGATAAGGTATCATACCACGGACTGTTCTTTTTACAAGTCTATCTGGCATTCTTGGAAAGAAGGGACCTTTCCGATAAGTACCAACCTCTTTTTTCTGTTTGTAACGATTTTTTATAGTAGCTTTCTTACCGCTGATTATTGCTTTTTCTGAGTTGACAATTGCTATATTCTCTTCACCTAGTAAACGCTTAGCAACAGACGTACACAATCGTCCTAAAATCGCGCCATCTGCATCAATTATTGTTACCATATTATCCCAATATTCTAATGTCTTTTCCTTTTGGATTATTTTTAACTAGATCTTGAAGTGATAAGGTTTTGCCACCTGATTTTTTGATTTTTTCTATTGATTTCTCTGAAAATGACCAGGCAGCAATTGTAACCTTTTTTGTTAAATTCCCGGGAGATAGAACCTTCCCAGGTATTAAAGCGGTTTCATTTTCTTTAATATATTTATTTATCCTATCTATATTAACTTCAGGCCAATTACGAGAGGATTTTTCTAGCCGTACTGCTATGTCTCTCCATATCGGTGCCTCATTTTCATATGCTTTTTTCTTTAAGTCCTGAATTAAGGATATCAATATTGGATTTGTTTTTTTCAATTGTTTAGTCATTGGCTGTTTCTCCAGGAATATGGATGGTAGTGAAAGAAAGTGGTATTTATAAGATTTATGGGGGACTAAATATCTCTTTGTTTAAATCTCCAAAATGCAAGTAAGAAAGATACAACCAACCAAATAAACAAAATTAAAACCATTACTTCACTTGTATAAAATGAGGGAAAAATAATATCCCCAATCTCTTGCTGTAGTGTCATTATTGAACCTATATTCAGAGACACTAATGCTGAATAGGCATCTAATGGATTAAATATTTGAAGTCCAAAATACCAGTCAGGAAGTGAAAAAGATCCAATTTCTTCAGAAGTAGTAGTGAATATTAGAACAGCTCCCACGATAAATCTCCAAATAATTGAGAATAAGAACCAAAGGAAAATCGCTCCGCCCATTGCAGTAGAACGTCTTTTAAATAAACAAGATAAAAATAATCCTAAACTTAAAAATACAAGCCCCATTAGAATAGAGGCAATAATAAATATCAGTTATTCAAAATAGTCGACATTCGGAACATTTATTCCTATAACTATTCCAGCTATACCAAATCCAACCACTATGGTGAAGGTAAGAACTGATCCAAGACCTAAGAATTTTCCAAATAAAACCTCATTGCGCGTGGTGGGTAGAGTCAAAAGCGAGCTCATTGATCCTCGTTCTATTTCTCCAACAATTGCCGCATATCCAAGCATTAATCCTATTATTGAAATGAGAAATTGTACGAGTGAACTCATACCCGAAACCGTTAGACCTAGATCCTGCCATCCTTGGCTATAGATGGATCCAGCATAAGATACAAGTAAGGTTAAAGAAGCAAAAAGAACAGAAATTAGAATAATCCACTTGTTTCTAACATTATCCATAATTTCCTTTTTTGTGATATATAAAATAGAACCAATCTTCATTGTTCCACCTCTGTAAATCTCATAAAAACCTCTTCAAGTGATGGTTCTGTTGTATGTACATTTATAATATTTCCGCCTGCATTTGCTATTGCTATAACAACCTTTGCTTTCAGTTTAGATTCACAAATTACATTGATGATTTTATTGATTATTTGTACATCATCAATTCCATCAACTTTTTTGACAGCTTCTTTAATAGCGTCTGACATTTCTTCTAATTCAATAGATAATTTTGGTTTTATATTCAATCTCTTACTAAGCTGAGATACTGTATCTTCTGCTACAAGAATTCCTTTATTAATTATTCCGACACGATCACATACTGCCTGGATTTCACTTAAAATATGTGATGATATAAAAATTGTTGAACCTTTATCTCTCATTTCTAGAATTTTGTTACGAATAAGTACTACTCCTCGAGGATCTAATCCCCCGGATGGTTCATCTAGGATGAGAATAGGCGGATTTCCAAGAACTGCACGAGCCATTCCTAATCTTTGAACCATCCCCTTTGAAAACTTGCCAACTTTTTTACTAATTGCATCACCTAAACCAAATTCTTCAATCAGTGGTTTGCAATTTTCTTTTGAAGCATTTTTCATTTCAGCATAAAAATTAAGGTTTTGTAAAGCAGTTAAATTGTCATAAAAGGCAACTCGTTCAGGGAGATAACCAACATATTTCTTTACTTCTTTTCCTTTTTTTGTTATATCAAGTCCGTTGATTTTAATTTCACCTGAATTGCTATGAATTAGATCTAGCATTGCTTTTATTGTTGTGGTTTTTCCAGCTCCATTTGGGCCAAGAAAGCCAAATATTTCTCCATTTCCAACGTTGAATGAGACATTGTCGACTGCTTTGAAATTATTAAATGATTTTGTGAGGTTTCTGACTTTGATTACAAAAGAATTATCTGTTGTTTTTATATCTGATTTTCCCTTTGGAAACGTAAACATGCCTTTTGTATTACAGTTAGGGCATGAAATATAAGATTTCTCTCCTGGTTTTCCTTCAAGTACGATCTTGCTTTTACATTTGGGGCACATTAATGTTTTTTTAACCATAATTATGTAATCTCCAGTATCTTGATTAGCTTAATATAAGGGGGAATATTTAAATCCATTGTGAGTGAACAATTGGAAGATTAACTGTTTAGTTCAATGTCAAAAAGGTTTGTGCAAAAAATAATTCAACGGATTTTTTATCTATTTCTGATTCTCTAAAGTCCGTTATCTATTTCCTCTCTCAATATTCTCATAGGATGATATTATATATAGGTGTTTATAGTAGTAAAATTAACTCATGATAACTTGATGTTACCCTTTAAACAATCAAAATTTTGTTTCAAAACATATAAATAGAATGCCTCTCCTTAAATATATGATAGAGAGAATAGGAACATACGATGAAACGCTATAAAAATAAATTGATAAATAAGAGATTCTCATTTTTATTAGTCATACTCATAGCCATGTTTCTATTCAATATTTCAATTACATTGGCTTCAGAATCCTCTGAAGAAGAAACCCTAGAAACAAAGTATTCTTATAGTATCTCTGTCGAAAGTAAAAGTTTAAAAGTTAAGGATTTTAATGAGCTTTATACTTCAATTATTAACAATAAAGACATTGAAAGTTATACAATAATGTTAAATGGAAAATTAACTAATATAATTGAAATGCCTAGTAATAGTGTAGCATTAAAACTACCAGATGAAAGAATTGCTATGAAGTATTCTAATGAAGATGTCGGTATTCTTCCTAACGGAAGCAATGTAATTTTCTATAATGATGAACCTGTAGTGAGTATTCCAGATCAAAGTGCTGTTCTGAAAGTATCAGAAGTAGCGGTATTTCCTATGGAAAATCTTACCAAAACTGCTATATTTGATCAATCTATAGGTGAGCTTGATAGTTACAAAGTTAAAATCGTTTTTAATGAGTTAAACAACAAAATCCTCAGCGATAATATTGCCAACTATTCGGTTGATTGGGGTGATGGTAGTAGTGAGATATATGCTGCAGAAACGACAATCATCTCTCATGTTTATACAAAAAGCGGTTCCTATTCTCTAACTGTTAACGTTAATGACGATTTTGGTTTTACACACCATCTCGAACAAAGTTACAGGGTTAAGTATGAAGGACATTTATTGCACACCTTTTTTTTATTGGAGAAAAACAAAGAACCTGTAGCAGTCGTTTCTTCTACGAGTATGAGTGTGCTAGCTATGGGTCTAATAGCTTTTACAGAAACTGGTAAATACAAATTTTTAGCTCTTCTGCCTCTTCTCATTCCAATGTATACACGTATTCAAAAAGAAGATGTTTTAGATCAATTTGTACGTGGACAGATTTATGGATATATAAAAACAAATCCAGGGGTTCATTATAATCAAATTAGAAGAGGAATTGATATCAAGAATGGTACATTATCATATCATCTGAGAGTACTTGAAAAGACAGAATTAATAAAATCACGAAGGGAGGGTCTGAGATACCGAGCTTTTTATCCTATTAGTATGAAATTTCCTAAAGTCGAGAGATTTAGACTAACTGAATTACAAATAAGTATTTTGGATGTAATCAATAAAAACAGCGGTATAGATCAAAAAGAAATTGCAAACAAATTAGATAAAAAACCTCAGACAATAAACTACAACATAAAAGTTTTAGAACAAGCTGGTTTAATAGAAGTTAGAAAACTGGGGCGAAGAACAGGTTGTTACCCAAAAGAAAATATCGATTATTCAGATAAACCAGCAGAATAATGGAGCATTAATAGCAATAATCAAAGACAAGTACCATATTTTTTAAATATCAATCAAAAAACTGTTCCAAAATTAGTATATAAATTCTAATCACATAGATATTTAACAGAAATATTGGGATGAAGGTGAAAAAATGAAAATAAAAATGTTGAACGGGCAATTAACAGACTGACGATATTATTCAATACTTTGACTCATATAGTACCATATTCTAATACCAAACATTAGTTTCATCAGGTAACTATTTTCACTTTTTTCAATTTTGAAACCAAGTCTAGTATATAACTTGACTGCTTTTTTGTTAAAAGATGACACATATAAAGTATATTTTTCAAACCCATTTTTTATTGCAAATGTTTTCCCAAATTTTAATAATTTGGTTCCAATACCCTTGCCTTGTGTCCCTGGTTTAACTGCTATATACTCAATATAACATACTCCTTTTTTTGTTTTTATCAAATGTATAATTGACAAACCAAATAACGTCTTAATTAAATTCAGCCAACCATATTTAGAAGCCCGTAGATATTGGCATTTAATCTTAGGGCGATTTTGTTTTAACCATTTTAACACCATAACACTTAAAATAGATCCATTATACTCAGCAACAAAATACCCTTGAAATGGATATGGGTATATTGCACCAATTTTGATTAAAAAATCTGATAATTGTCGCTGGTCCATTATTGATAATTTTTGGAATTTTTCTTTAAATGATATAACCATAATATCGGCTATTTGCATTAAATCAGGGGTTTGAAATGGTCTAATATTTATTGGTTCGTAATTAATCACAAATATTGAGATTATATTAAAGAATAAAAACAATACGATTTTAAAACTTGTAAAAGTGATTTCAAATCTCGTTTCTAATATTCCTCTTAAACTGATTTCATCTCCATATTACTCTGACACTTAGACTGGGATTCAAACAACATACAATACTTGTTCAAAGTCTAAATGATGAACTACATTTAAAAGCAGCTAATTCATAAAGTAGTTTCATGAAGACTCTTATTTCAGTTTGTGGAAGTGATGGAGACGACGTCCACTTATCAAGTTATGCATTAGAAACTGCTGAAAATATAGGAAGACTTATCGCAAAAAGAGAAGGTGTTCTTGTTTGTGGTGGTCGAGGAGGTGTGATGAGAGCTGCTTGCAAAGGTGCTAAAGACGAGAATGGTATAACTATTGGAATTTTACCAGAATCTAAAGATGAAGCTAATGAATTTGTAGATATTGCTCTTCCTACAGGTATTGGACATAAGAGAAATTTTTTAGTTGTCAGTTCAAGTGACGTAGTTATTGCAATTAGTGGTAGATGGGGAACATTAAATGAGATATCCTTTGCTATTATATTTGAAAAACCATTGATACTCATAAAAGGTACTGGCGGAAGTGTTGATGAAATTATTAACGGAAATCTAATGAAAAATGAAGAGACCCCATATCACGTTGCAAACTCTGCAGAGGAGGCCGTAGAAAAGGCCTTTGATCTTTGTAAAAATTTGTAATATATTGTGAACTTTGTTATTTTTACAAATTGATAAATTTTAACAAAAATTTTATATACTATCTATAACAAAGTATAGCATGTGAGGATCTGGAACCGATTTTAATTCCTTTTCCTTCCATCTCTCCTAACTCTTTCCAGATCTCCTCACTTCCTAATATAGCTTTATTATCAAATATATACTAATATCTACGTTTAAAAACCAGATAACAAAAGATTAGAATATATCTCCTTTTAAATATCTACCCTTTGCTAAAATTCTATCTGCTTCTACTTTTGCTTTATATTCTGAATATCCTTCACCTATCAAGTGCCAATATATTGCATCTTTCAATAATTTATTGATTTGTTTTTCCCCCAAGTTTTTTCACCTGTAATATATATTTATTCTTTATGATATATAAATTTTACTTAAATATTTATAAAATTTATAGTGTTTGCCTATTAATCAAATGATAGATTAGATGAAGACAGGATATTTTAAAGTAATATTTCATATAATATTACAAATTATATCTTTTTTTACAATATCTACTCAAGAAGAAATACTCATTATATTGCCTAACGATAATAGTTCTCAATGCAAACTCCCTTATGCTTAAGTATTAAAAATAGAAAAAATAATGAAGGAAGTTAATATATAAAAAACATAAATAGTTATAAAATAATAAAACACCATGGTGATCCGAGATATTGTAATATAGGGATTAAAAAAGGTATTAGAAAAATTTGACATTATCGTGAGTATAGAAAAAAGAGAGGATGTCCTGGAAGAGTGGGCAACTGAAGAAATCCCAGATTAACCAAAAGTCAAATAATACAAAGTAACTAAGTGAATGTAAGAAAGTAGGATAAATTTTTCAAAGATATTCAGTTATAAAATTATAGGATTACTGGTAAAGGTGATATGAGCGACCGTATAAATTGGATTGAACACAAAGGAAACAGATCCTTTATGTTGACTATTCTGGTCTTTTTGATGAAGAGGTTATAAAAGCAACTCAAGAAGTTAATGATTTTATAACAAAAATTCGAAAATATGAGCCATTTATATTAGTGGATGTTAGAAATAGTATTGCTAATGAAAAGTGGACTATTGACGCGTTGAAAAATAATGCATCAACGGTTAAACCATATACAAAAAAAGCTGCAGTTGTTGGAGTTACAAAAACCCAAGACATTATTCTAACAGTTGTCAACATGTTTTCAGGTTTAGGAATAAAATCATTTGATACTGTAGAGCATGCAAAGGATTGGCTGGTAGAATAGAAACTCTACTTTAAATCATCCTCACATCCGTCATATATATATCATTGTTCTTTGTAGTTGTCAATTATTTTTTATAAAATAAAGAGGAGGGTGTAGACGTCGTTTAAACGTCTACTGGTATGGGTGATGTCCAATCTGGGCTATAAAGGATAAGGTTTGGATCGCCATATATGCACTGTACTGTTGTAATCGGGTAAAGAGATGATGAACCGTACATTGAAGTTGGGTCACCAGTTGTGAAATCTCTGTAGTGTAACCAGACGGTTTTCGCAAATGCTGGACCTACTGGTACGCCATATACCAATGCATCCTCAAAGAACCAATCATCCTGCAAGTCTGCCTGTGGGCAAAGTCCAGATCCTGCATTTCCATAATTTAAGACTGCACCGTGATCAAGAAAGACCATTGGTCCAAATGCATCCTGAGTAGAACATGACATGTAGAAGACCGCGTTGCTTCGTAGGTTTTCGTAATTGCCATCTACATGGTCGTAATGTATAATGTCATAGAGCATTGGTGGCTCAGGGTTATACCACACCCTTCCATTTCCTCGTGGCATCTTCCAGTTATCATAATTGTATCCACGCCATGAATCCCACCAAATCTGAGAAGGATAATTACAGTTATTTGTCTGTACATATTGTGCTGATTGACCGCTTCCACCCGTTCCGTGTCCCGAGTAATAAAAGACACTAGCACCATCGTTCATTCGTTCCAGATGAGCAACCCAAAGAGCATGTCCATCAAATGTTCTACCGTGAGTACCAAAAAATTTCTTTAGTGCTCGACTTGAATATGCATTATGAGAAACACCGTCGTTGGTCGTCCATGTTCCACCATCCGGAAAGTTCATCATCATGGTCGTAGTAATATCTCTATTTTCATTTGCAAATATCAATGCTGGATATAAAACACTTCTTACAATAACTGCTGAGATATAGGCAGGTGTTAGTCCAGGAATATGACCCGCATATGAGTTGTTCCCCATCATAACGGCATGCGCTGGGAGATAGATGTCTTTTCGTGGTGCAACAAAACAGTATCCCTCTTGTCCAGATAGGTCAAGTCCATAACCAGCAATCCAATCATGAATGGTATCGTGAAGTTCTTCATTCCAGTATCTCTTCGCATCTAAGCCAATAGGTGGATGATCATCCGACATACCCATAAAAAACTTAAACAACTGAATAGCGAGTGATAACTGGCTCATCTCCTCTATTGGTTCGTCATGAACAGGTAAATGACCAGGAGCCCTAGATCCATGATAATAATCACCATCCCAAAGTCTCCAAGTCTCTATTCTATCTGCTATCCCTGCTGGATTACCTGGAGCATCACCTATTCGAAGGACTGGTGATCCATGGTATGCTGCAAGCATAGCTGCTGGCGCGAAGTACCCATCTCCTGATTTTATAGAAGTAATAGTTATATAGTTTTCAGAAGAAGAATAACCCTTTATATGATCAATTATCTCCTGCATTGTTGTAAGATCTGCTTCAAGTGTTGGAAGACCACTCACACCACTGCCAATTCCACCTCTTTCGACAAATATGACTTTGGTAACACCAAGTGCAGTAAATGCACTCTGTGTCTCAGAGGGTATGCTGTCTTCAGTTACGTATAATAATGGTGCATGTTCTTGTGAAGCGATAACCGCAGCGTTTGCAGCAGATACGGCTGCATCAGCCCTTTTTGGATTGATCTTTCTTAATTCGGCTGTAATGGTATATTTTGTTGAACCTTCGTCTTCATATCGAGGCACAACAATGGCAGTCCATCTTCCTGGTTCAGGATGAAGAACTTCAGCAGAACAAACAAGATGATCCTCTGGCTCCCAAGATCTCCAAGGATCAAATCCACCGGCGCTAGGGTCAAAGGAGCAGCCATTCCAGACGTGGATCGGATTAACAGGACCAGTCCATTGAGGGATATCAGGCGCACGAATATGTCCCTTTGGATCAACGAGAAATACCTGCAAATCTGATTCAGTATCAGTTTCTACAGTAACCTTCAAAACCGAATCTGCATCAGCAGCGCCTATTCGAATTCTATGCCTATGACCTGCAATTTTTGTAATTTCCATTGAATCATAACTGGTTGGACCTACTTCTGTACCGGTAGACCATATGCCCATTTGTGTAATCGGATAATATAATCCAACTGAATCACCAGGAGCATCATATGGCGTCGGCCAATCATCGAAAGCCTGGTCCATAAATTTTGGAAAAACCTGAGTTAATATAGACCCTATAGAATAATGGGTCTCTATTGTGATATCATAAACTTTAACCATAAATGCACACCACTTTGGAAATATGAGCGTTGAATAGCCAAAATCTCCAATATCAGGATCATCACTATATATCTCAGTTACATCTGCAGCACGCCTCAGTGTCTTTGTCTTTTGAAATACCTGTTTTACCTCATCCTCATAACCACTTCCATCAACAGCTACAACCGCAAGATCAGATGAAACCCAGTTATTTGTCGCAATATCAGCTGCTGCCTCAATAGGATCAGCAGGAACAATATACTCAGTAGCAGTTTCACCATGCGAAGTCAAATAATCATTCCAGTCCTCAAGTAAATAACCGGTGGTGTCATCAACAACTCCACGGTAATCTTCAGTATCAAAATAATTAGTTGACGTATCATCTCCATCATATACAATAGGTGCTAGATATCGATCACTACCTTCTAAATAGTTACACGCTGGTATAGATGCAATATATCCATGTTCATCATTGTTGTTATCCGGATCATTATCGATAATAAAAGTTTTAGTCATCGGCGTAATATCTGGTTGAGGTATTGGACCTGGTGGAGCAGGAGCACTCCCATCTATGGCAAATTCGAGATTATAAGCACCTGAACCATAATTATAATAATCCCACTCAGTTGGCTGAGGTGTATCAACCCAGCCTGGAAAGATCTCAATTTTCACTCTCCATTCTCCTGATGCATCAGCAGGATAGAGAAGCTCATCATCATAATAATACTTTTCATAATGCACTAACTCTTCGCTTGGGTTGTACAACAAAATATCAAAATCAGACAGACCCGCAGTGTCTTCCATTTCTAGATTAAAATGAATTCCATCTCCCGGATCTACATCAAATTTGTACCAATCATATGGGTCGTCCATGTCAAGATACCCACTATAAGTATCTGGAGTAATGAGAACAGCATCAGCAAAGG
>CP070724.1:572839-577062 GCA_020350825.1 Thermoplasmatales archaeon
TACTTCTACACAACAACCATTAGGAAGATTTGTAATTAACCCTCCTTCTTTATTCATAACGTTTCCATTAAATTCAAAGGGCTTATTTGTTTCAATGGCATTCATTATATACGACGCATACTCCTCTGAAACTTCTTTTTTTAATCTAAGCTTTTTAAGTTTCAATTTTCGTCCAATTTTTTTGTCAAATCCTTGGGAATTTCTTTTACTAAATTCATAATTGAAATTATGTTCCAAACCAGAGAATATCATATTTTCGCCTCTATATTTTTCTAATAAATCATCCCGCTTTCTATAGTATGGTAGATATTCACTTAAGTGGCCGGATGATTCAGTCATAAAATATCCTGTAGCCCTCATCATGTCAACTCGTAATCTTTCCATTACTTCAAATTGAGGATTTTCTTCCAATTTCTTCTTTAGTATTGGATATGCATTTTTCCAAGGTGAAAACTTATTCTCTTTATACCAAAGTTCAATAAACCAAGCCATATGATTAATACCAGCACATAAAAAAGTAAAATTTTCTGGCTTAACACCTAAAGCGTTTCTAAGACCGATAGACGTATGAACAACCCCGTGACAGAGACCAAGTGTGGAATCTGGGGATAATTCATTACAATACCAAGTTACCATTGCCATTGGATTTGTGTAATTTAGAAGTAAAGGTTTGTCACTATCTTTTCCCCTATTATAACCTACATCCTCAATATCTTTTAAGATTGATTCCATAACGGGTACTGCTCTAAGGAACCGAAATACGCCACCTGGTCCTAACGTATCACCTACACATTGCGTCACCCCATATTTATAGGGAATATCCATATCTATTTTATAAGCATCATACCCCCCAACGTGAATGGCATTTATTATATATTTAGCATCTTCAATAGCTTTACGTTGATTTGTTGTTTTCTTAAAGGTAACTCCATCATATTTTCTTGGATAACTCTCTTTCAACTTTAACATATATCTATACATTAAATCTAAATAATGTGAATCAATATCTTCAAGGTAAATGATTGTATCTTCTATTAGTGAAGGAAATGTAAGTATATCTGTTAAAACAGTTTCTCCAAAAACAAATGACCCTGCGCCAATAAAAGCAATTTTTAGCATGATATTTCAATTGAATTATTTTTAATATTAAACTCTTTATTTTATTTTTTTCACTTAAGTTTTTTGAACTAAATCTCTTACCGTTTTTGCAAGTTTGCTTAGTTTTTTCATAATTAAATGGTATAATGGAAATATCTTTCGCTTAAACCAATAAATGAGCTTGATATCAAATGACGTTAAAACTAAAAATTTTTTCTTTTTTATTGCTTTGACTATTAACCGAGCCACTTTTTCTGGCGTAACAGCGCGCTCTGAAAACTCATCCCTTAATCTTTTTACTTCTGGATGTGTCATATCAATTCCAACAATCTCTACCGTATGTTTTAATGGAGTTTCCACAGCTCCAGGACAAACTACAGTGACTCCTATATTATGTTGCCTCAGATCATATCGTAAAACTTCAGATATCCCAACTAAGCCCCATTTTGCTGCGCTATAAGCCGCATGCCAAGGAAGTGCTATCAATCCCGCCGCAGAAGAAACAGTAACCATATGTCCACCGTTTCCTGCTCGGATCATCTCAGGAATAAAGCATTCAATACCATGGATTGGCCCCCATAAGTCTATATCAATCATTTTCTGCCAGTGATTGTGAGTTAATTGATCAACGGTCCCCCATATAGAAGTTCCAGCGATATTCATTAGGATATCAATTGAGCCGTATTCGTTATGAATCTCATCAGCAAATTCCTTTACATCATCATATTTAGAAATATCAAATCCTTTGTATTTACATATTTTTCCTCCTTCTTTCTCAATCATTTGACATGTTTCTTTTAAACCTTTTTCATTAATATCTGTTAAAAAGAGTTGAGCCCCTAATCTTCCCATTGCAATGGCAGTTGCTCTCCCTATCCCGCTTGCCGCACCGGTAATTAAACATTTTTTATCTTTGAAAATCTTCATTTTTTTTCATTTTTTTTTTCTTAAACTAGAGTAATAAAAATAAGAGGATTAGATTTCATTTAAAATTTTAATATACCTTAATGAGTTAACAACATTTGTAGAGGACCTTGCTTATCGGATTGCGTCATTTCCACCAGAATCAATTGCCCTTGCAAAAAAATCTATATTAAAATATTTGGAACAGCCACTTGTAGAAGGTTTGGTCAAAGAAACCTATTTTTAAAAAATTATTATTTAGATTCGTTTTATCTCATAACCTTCTTTTTCTCTATCGTAAGTGGTTGGTGTTACTCCTCGTTCTTTAAGAATTTGTTTCAAAGTTCTATGAACTTCGCTTTTTGGAAGTTCATCAATAAAATCTATATATTTTGGTATCATAAAGTATGCCATTTTATCTTGACAATAATCAAGCAATTCTTCGGGGGTTATTTTTTCACCCGGTTTTAACGCAACTGAAACCATGACTTCATCTTCTGCGTATTCAGAGGATTTAACAGCATAAGCGGCCGACTCCAAGACTTTTTCATGTTGGTTAATTACACGTTCTATACTCCAAGGTGAAATATTTTCCCCTCTACGCCTGATGGCGTCCTTTTTCCGATCCACAAAATAGAACCAACCATCTTTATCTTTTGTTGCTAAATCTTCGGTATGAAACCATAGTTGTCCATCTTTTGCTTCTCGGATCTTTTTTTGTGAGGATTCTTTATCTTTATAGTAAGTGACTTTTCTCTGATCAAGTTCCTTTTTATTTACTAAAAATACTAATTCTCCAACTTCATCAGGGCCCAGAAGATTACCTGCTTCATCCATGATATCTGCAAAGGTACCCGGCAGAGGTTTACCCATTGTACCTACTGGAACAGGACCTTTTTCAAAAAAAGGACCTAGCAAATATCCTCCCCCGTCAACAGCACCGTAAAATTCTTTAACCCCTACATTATACCTTTTTTCAAACGGCTCGATCATTTCCTTAGGGCATGCAGCAGAAACGACTATGCGAACATTATTTTCTCCATCATTTGGACGTTCAGGTTGCTTTAATAAAAATTGTGGCATTGCTCCGAGTGTATTAAAGATTGTAATATTATATTTTCTACATATATCCCAATGACGGCTCGCGCTGAATCTTTTTGAAAGTACAACAGGATATTCCGATATTAAACCAGGAAGAGTAGTTATTTGAAGTGCATTGCCGTGAAATAATGGTAAACAAGTAAAATAAACATCTTTTCTAGTTAATCCTACAACCATTGGGAGAGCGGTAAATATTTGAAGACTTTGCCCAGCAATAAATTTTTTATAGAAAAAAGTTGTTGCTTTGGGAGGACCTGTCGTGCCAGATGTATACATAAGCATAGCTTTTTCATCAAAATCAATTTCTGCTTCAATATTATCATCGGGTGCTTTTATTATTTCTTGGAATAACATCATTCCATTTGGAATATTGAAATCTTCAGGGGCCTCGCTAATATCTACTATGACATGTTTGATTTTAGGCAGTTCATCCTTAATATTCAGGTATTGATCTAAGAAGCTCCAATGTATAACTAAAACTTCTGTATCGCTGTGATCTATGATATATTGTAAAGTAGCTCCTTTAAGGGCAGTATTTATTAGAACAATATATGCACCAAGCTTAAATGTAGCAAATAAAGTGTATAAAAACTCGGGACAATTAATCTCCATTAATGAAATTCCGGTTCCCTTGCCCACCCCTAACTTAGATAATCCATTTCCTACACGATTAGATTGCAGATGCATATCAAGATAAGTATACTTTTCATCGATACCTTTATCAAAATCTCTTATATAAGTTAAAAAAATCTTGTCACCTACTGTTTCTGCTTTATTTTTCATGACATCGTTAAATGTGGTTTTTGCTGTAATTTTAAATTTTTTTGCCGACATTTTAATTCCCTTTTTTTCCTATTTCTTTAATTATTTGTTTTTATAATAAAATTCTTAATTTAGCAAATTTTGAAAAAAAGTATTTAAAGTAAAATTTATTTTAAGTAGATCACTCCTGTATTTCGGGACCGTCTGATCCTTCCCTGAACCACGTCACCGGTCTGAATTCACGGGGTACGATCCCTTCTTGTTTAAATGCAGGATAACCGATGCATAAAGAAGTAACTACTGTCCAAGGAGATTTAATTCCGAGTTTTTTCTTTAAAGGAGGCAATGTATTAAGAACA
>CP070724.1:577162-583175 GCA_020350825.1 Thermoplasmatales archaeon
ATAAATATAATGATTAGTAAAAAAACAACTATAACAGCTGAAACAACTGAAATTCTGAGAATCAGTTTCTTTTCCATATTAAAAAACTAACATCATGAAAAATAAAAATCTTTTGGCGATTTACCAACTATAAATCATCCTAACATCCATAAGGCAAGACGAGATTTGAACACGTTTTTACTGATAAAAATTCAAAGATTTCTCCTTAAAACAAGAATATGGTTACATCGGGATACGAGCGGCCAAATGACGCCACATTAATAGGTTTTATATCTGTTAAAGATTGTGATTTTTAAAATTCTTCGAATCGACCTAAATTAATTTATAGGGGACGAGATATTGACTCGGTTTTACCGGTAAAAAATTATTGTCCTTCCAGTATTTTTTTAAGATTTTCTCCTTCTTCTCCTACATGTCGATTATGTTCAGTAATTAGGTTTTTCATACCTTTTTTAAAGAGTTTTTTATAAAGATGACCTGCTCGAATGTAGCTAATTGCTGTGAATACTGTTTTTGATCCTTTTGGTTCTATACGCCATTCAATTTCTGGAGAAATTAGAGAAACGGGAAATTTAAATTTGAAAACAACTTTTCTATTTGGTATTGCTTCTTTTATATTTGCTTTATATTTCTGAACTTTTCCGAAGACCAGTTGTTCTGAATAAAATTTTGATCCAAGCTCTAGTGGTTTACCCTCTATCCAAATGATTTTTATATGGTCTTTTGGATGCCAGGTTGTATAGTTTTCAGGATTTTTTAAAAAATTCCATACCTTTTCAGGATTTGTTTTTATTTCTACTGAATGACTTAATTCTAATCTTTTACACAAAGGCATTTATTTTATCCCTCCAATTTGTTTACAACATTTTGATTCCCCATATTTTCACCTACACTCTTTGTCTTTACCGTTCGTTATGATATTTAAAATTTATATATCATAGTAAAATGTTTGGGAAAAACTAAATAGCACATGTTTTACACTGATCATGTTTCCACAATATTAAACAATAAAGGAGTCGGGATTCGAACACTTAATTGACGACATTTTATCGTAACTTTAACCCTTTGATTATATTTAACCATGAAATTCACTTAGAATTGAAAATATATAAAATTAATTCATTAATATTGTTTTTCAGGCATCCAACAAAGTTTAAAATTTTCTAAGACACTAAAAAATTTATAATTATTAATAATCCCCGAATATTTATCGATAAGGTCCTCCATAATGCGATAATGTTGTGTCATGGATTCTACATTCAATTCTAGTTCAATGTGAGAATATCCTACAGATATCATAATACATACAACGAAAGGATTGTCTTTGAGGTACTGAATGACCTTGGCTCTTTCGCCATATTTATTGAGAAAGAGATCAACTTTGGTACTTAAAAAACCAATTTTTGAAAAATCAATGTCTGTTCTAAAGCCTTGAATGATATCTGACTTTAATAATTTCCTCAGTCTATATCGAACAATGTTTGAGGTGACATTGAGGTGTTGTGCAAGCGTGACGATTGGAATTCTTGCATTAGATGCAATCAACTGTAAGAGACAGTAATCAAGATCATCAATTTGTAAGTTAGATGCTTGTCCCGTGACCTCATATTTTTCATTAACTGGTCTTTTCTCGCGGAATAAAAGATAAGAAGGTCGATAGGATGTTGCTTGGATTTGATAAAAAAGAATCTGGTCTTTTAAATACTGACCATACATACTCAATGTTTTCGCCCAAAATGAATAAAATTGGTTCATGTCCTTGATCCAAAAGATGACATCGAGATCAAATTCGCCCTCAATTGATAAAACCACCCATGTCATTTTACTCGACGTAAAATGATCGATGATTTCTTTTTTGATAGATGAGGTTGCATTCTGGTAGGTAGCTAAAAGTTTTAAACATTTAAAACCAAGTTTGTAGGAATCAATGACGGTGTAATAATTTTTGATAACTCCAAGTTTTTCAAGTCTTCTTATCCGGTATCTCACGACATTTTTGTGAAGACCTACTTTTTTACTTAGTTGCGGGATAGATAATCTTGAATTCAAATCTAATTCATACAGCAATTTTTTGTCTTTTATGTCTATTTTTATCATTATATTTGTACATATTGTTAAAATCTATATATAATTTTCTAATTTAATACAAATTTTTAAAATAAACTTTTTTATATCTTGCTTCTATAAAATATATATCTAGGGAAAATAAAGACATATGAAGAAAAAAGAAATTGGAGGGAGCATATGAAAAATAAAAACTTTAAAAATGGAATAATATTTGGAACTGCTCTGTTATTCATCAGTGCTAGTTTTGTTTCAGCATATCAAAATGAGGTTTTCAATCGAATTTCTAATGACAGTGAAATTCTGCAATCAGACAGATATACCAATCTTATTGAGCATCAATATGGCATAGATCTGTTTTCTACCAAAAAATATCGGGTGATGGAAAATCCAATACCCCTAAGGGACTTGGGGGGAACGAGTAATAACTTACCCGTTGAATTTGTAGATACGCCAGTTGAGTTCACCTGGATTTCTGATGATGGAAAGGATTGGACGACTCGAGCAAAAAACCAGGGGAATTGTGGGAGTTGTTGGTTATTTGCAGCAATGGGTGCATTAGAAAGTGTTATCAACATTCGTGAGGAATGTGCAGATCTGAATCCTGATCTTTCTGAGCAGTACGTGCTTTCTTGTTTACCTTTGGCTGGGAGCTGTAATGGGGGAAATGTAGACCATGTTGTGTATTATTATATTATGAATACTTCTGGTGATGGTAATTATGTGAATGGTGTTCTCACTGAGGATAATTTTTCATATCAATCGAATTTTAATTATATTCCACCATGTTCTGATAAGCCTCCTGATTGGGAAGATTATCTTATACCTATTTCTGATTATTGGGAAAGCTGGCCAAATCTGAATGATCCTAATTTGAAAGACACTATAAAGTCTCTTCTGTACCAAAAAGGACCCCTTATGGCATATTTCTGGGCATCGGAAAGATTCATCCGATGGGGAACATTTGTTAAGGATCCATCCAAATATTACCCAGATTATAACGAAGATTGCCCACAATATGTCAATCACGGCATGACCATTGTTGGTTGGAAGGATGATCCATCAATAACTAATGGTGGCTACTGGATTTGTAAAAACACGTGGGGACCAAACTGGGGATATAACGGATTTTTTAACATTGAATATGACTGTTTAAATCTCGGAGGTTTTATCTCCTGGGTGGACTATGACCCTGAAAGCTATGATTGGCCACCTGTTGCAAACGCAGGCGGATTTTATCAGGGTATAACAGGAGAAGAAATTATTTTTGACGGGAGCAAGAGTGTTGATGCAGAGGATGCGATAGCTGCCTATGAATGGGATTTTGGTGATGACACAAATGCAAATGGATCAGTTGTATCACATATATATTCTGTGCAAGGAGTTTACCCGGTTACCCTATGTGTTACGGATAGTACTGGACAGGAAACATCACAAACAACACTTGTTGGAGTCGATGAGAATCCACTGTCGATGGAAATATCTGGAGGTCTTGGACTAAAAATAGGGTTTACCAACCCTGTTGATGCTGAGTTGAAAAATATTAATTATCAAATAGATTTGAAAGGATTGATACTTCCTAATAAGATAGCTGGAATCTATCAATCGATACCAGCTGATGCTCGAGTAGAAACCACACTTAATATTTATGGCATCGGTCTTGGATCAGCCCAGGTTAGTATAAATGGATATTCAACGACAGCAGGTTTTTTTATCTTAGGACCTTTCGTAAAAGTAATCAATGCTTTATTAAGATAAATTAACTATGCAATAATCAAATAGTGAATTAATTAACTCACTTTTACTGGTAAAATTAGCAGTTTTTTCCTACAAATAGTTATTTCCCGCTCTGGATTTTATCCTTTAGAAAAGTAGAATTGAAATCATCCCACCCTAGTAATTGGTTTTGCAACAGCGGTTACAATTATTTTTTACAAAAGATTTAAATCAAGCTATAATATTAAGAATTAGAAAACCTAGTTTTTGGGGGCATTTTGATGGGGAGCATAAGCTCTGCAATGGCCCCCAAGATTAACCCTAGTTTAATAACTTAATCCTAAATATTTGAATTAAATATACCTAAGATAATTTTATCATTTAACAATCCAATTTTATCATTTCCCACAATTATTTCTTCATTTGTGAAATAATAATTAAATCTAAGTGGATTTAACTGGAAAAGTATTGTATTTTTTGCATTAAAAATAGTGTAGTTGGTGTAATCCTGAAGATTGGTTATTGTACCAGCAATTAAGGATGGTTTTGGTATTGTATTTGCTGCAAGTTTTATTAGGTAGGCATCCTTATCTGATTGATTATTTAAGTGGGTGTATCCAGCAAGGATATAACCATTGTCATTTGTTTGTTGTATTGAATGAGCACAATCTTCAAATTGTCCACCAAATGTTCTCTCCCAAATCAAATCCCCATAAGCATCTATTTCAATAACCCATATGTCCTGAATGTCTTGACCTGGAGGATTTGTGGTACCAACACATATAATACCCCCATCACTAGTTAGTTGACCATCCCAGCAAAAATCAAAATTATATTTTTGATAGATTTTCATCCATAAAATATTTCCGTTTTCGTCTGTTCTGATTAATAATATATTAACATAATTATCTAGTAGATCCCAATGACGGACATAACCCATTATGATATATCCATTATCAATTGTTTGTTCTACCTTGTATCCCGCATAGTATAAACCTCGTTGACCATATGTTTTATACCATTGAGCTAATCCATTTTCATCAGTTTTTAATAATATAATTTGTGTGTCATTGTTTCCGAGTATTATATATCCATTATCATTTGTTTGCTGTATAAAAGTGCCCCATTCAGAGTGATTGCCACCATATGTTCGATTCCAATGTTCATTTCCATTTTCATCTGTTTTTATAACCCATATCTGAGAATCTAGATGTGTCACATTAATATGAGTGTATCCAACAATGATGTATCCGTTATCGTTCGTTTGTTGACCATAAGCTCCATTATCTCCATAGGGTCCACCAAATGTTTTATTCCATTGTTCGTTTCCTTCACTATCTGTTTTGATTAATAGGACATCATCTACACCACCTGTTGAAACAGTGTTTCCTCCTATTATGATATAGCCATTATCATTAGTCTGTTGGACATAATTACCGATATCACCATATTGATTATGAAAGGTTTTGTTCCAGATTTCATTGCCCTCATTGTCTGTTTTTAGTAACCAGACATCACTTGGATATGATTCAGTATGCCATGTTTTGCCAGTGAATATATATCCGCTATCAGAAGTTTGTTCAACTGAATTGGCTGTATCGGTATTTTGAAAACCATAAGTACAATCCCATTCCATCCTCGGTGGGAGTAATTGAGGTTCATCTGATAGTACATTATTGATATCTTGGTCTGTAAACGTTAACGGCTGACAATTTATTATTAGTGATGCTTCTACTAATAAAAATACAAATACAATAAGATAAACTGGAAGTCTGGTAAGTTGGGTTTTGTACATAAATTCCTCCCTTATTGTTTAATAATGCGCTTATGATATAAATATGTTCTTTCTCTTTTTTTAATTCCTATTAGAGATTATTTGTGGAAATGAAATCTATATAATATGAATTTTAGGGAGATTTGAACTCACTTTTACTAGTAAAAAGGAGCTGGAGACATTTTTTTAGAAAAAATCAAATTTCTCCTGTAAAAAACGTTAAAAAGTGCAGGGGACGAGATTTGAACTCGGTTTTACCGGCAAAATAATCGGTTTTTTCCTGTTGGGGGAAAATTAAATATTAGTTATTCAGAAATATCATCAACGGTAAAATAAAGTAGAACAGTTGAAATGGTGTAACTCCAAGTCTTTCCAGTAGACCTCTGTAGTTGCTTTCTATAAATATTCCAGAGACTATCAACAGAATAAGAGCAACTATTGCAGAAACCAGTGAATACC
>CP070724.1:583275-603135 GCA_020350825.1 Thermoplasmatales archaeon
CCATATCTTTCCTCCTCCAAAACTATAAATTACTAATATCTCTTTGTTTAAAACCTTTACTCCCCTACTTTTCCCCTGCTACCCTATCTTTTGCATCGAAAAACTATACTACAAGACAATATACACATAAAAGGTCATAAACGTATATACAAACGAATATCTCATTTTTGAATGGTTATTAAGTTGAAAAAACAAAGAAAATGCGTTAGAGGGGTGTTTCTGCCTGTTATTGATTTAAATAATAATTAACTGCCGGTATTTTTTGGTTTTTAGCCCAGAATAATCAGCATCTAAAGTCAATATTTTGACACTAAAATCTGAATTTATAATTAGTGGAAGGGGGTCTACACCCCAAGGAGAGGATAGGACACAAACTAGAAAATGTATCTCTCGATTGCTTAAGACCCCCATATTTAATATCGTTAGCTCTGATTTATATTTTTGTATTGCTGCCAATTTTGGTTTTTAGTTAGAAGAATCAGTTTTGACTCTAAAGTCGGTATTTTAACTTATAAAAGATAACAACAACCATAGCTAGGAGGGAAAGGAGGGAAACAACTTAATAGACTCGTAATTTTTCCAGTTATAACAAGCGAAGTTAATTCTATAATTAACATAATACTTAAAATAATACAAAAAGGAAACCCATAACATGTAATATACTCTAAAGTTAGGTTTGGATCATTCTTCGGGTCATAATACTTCATATCATTTGGATTTCTCCTAATATACTGTAGTGCCTGTAAAGCCTCTGATGTTTCTTTATCAGTCCACTGTTCTTGGTTTTTTAGGTAGGAGATAATTCGTGCACCGAACTTGCTGAATGCCTTGTCGTCCATTTTACTAATGATGTTGATAACCTTTTGAACCTGTTCTGCTCTCCGTATTCTACTAGATAAGTGTATATTGGCTTCCTCTCCATGTCCAAGATAATCTGTAGTTATATCCTTGCTTTCTTTTCCTATTGCTTTGCTACTTCTAATGTTGAATAATGGAGAAACCTTCACATCAGGCTCAATACTTCTATATCCAATTACAGATGTGAATGATACAAGAATAAGTATAACCACAGATATACAACTACCTATTAGTATCTTCTTATTCATTCTTTCCCCATATATTCCAATGATGGCATCTTATTTAAATTTTAGCAAGAAACAGATTTATTCTAATAAACTATATTTCCAATTGCATACCCTTGAACATTATACCAGTCATCATCTATTGCAAATATCCAACCGATAAAACGACGGACATCAAGATTTTTGACACCCTCTACCTAGTAAAAAGGTTTGAAAGGGTTAAGAGTTAAAGCTTTGATATTTAAACCTCCCTTAAACCTCGCATCAAAATGAAGATGTTGAATTATAATACCCCCCTGCCAATTATAATCCTCGACGAATCCATCAATTCTAGAAACTATTTCAATATAATTATCTACTGGTTCAATCTCATTATCATCATACTTTATATCTACTTCTGATGAAGATGACACTAGAACAATTGTTACAACTGCTATGATACTACCAACGAGTATCTTTTTATTCATTCTCTTTCAACCCCCTATGTCATTTGGTTCTTGTGCAGGATGCCAATCAAATTGAACCCAAGGAATATATCCAGAAGGTGGTAACCGTCCAAGTATAGGTTTGGGAAAACTTCTTGGTTTATTCCAATAGTTACCATCCCAGTTAATAGTTGAGCGAATATCTCTTAATGCTTTATATTCAAACCCAAATGCAAATGCCTCAATTAATGAGTAAGCGAATCGTGCGTTTAGTAGGTTATCTATAAAGTTATTCTTGGTTATTTTGTAATTAAAACAATTCATAGCAATAATACCGTAAAAATTGTATGAAATATTATTTAGAGAGATTACGTCATTAATACAATAAGATCCTGTTTTAATACCCAACATATTATTTGTTAGTGTATTTCCAAATATACTATTGTTATTGGAATACCAAACTAGAACTATACCTGCTATGCAGTCTTTTATTATATTTCCAGATATGTTATTGTTTTTTCCTCTGTATAATACAATGCCTGAGTTGCATATAATAGTGTTAGCGAAGATAGTATTGTATTCGCCATCATAGATATTGATTCCATTAGATGTGTTCTCATTAAAAATATTATTTGCTATGATAGTGTAATCTGATTGAATATTTAATAGATTGGTGGTTGTATTAATGATTTTATAACTTACAATTGTGAAACCACTTACAATAACTCCATCAGCAAATATATTAACAACGATTTCACTCCCACTCCCATTAATAACTGTAGTGTCCCTATCTTCACCAATCAGATTGATAGATTTACTCACATTTAGATTCTCATAATATGGTGAACTATCATCATAGACAAAAACAGTGTTTCCATCACTTGCATTATCTATCGCATCCTGAATTTTACTATAGTTCCCTGTTCCGTTCCCACCGACATATAAGATATTACTATTAGGAATTGGCATTGAAGATTTTTCTATCAACACATTTGTGCCAGTTGTTATTTCAGCACTCACACTAACGAATAAGAGTATAACAGCAACTACTACTCCTTCCTTGATGAGGTTATTTCTTTCCAAATACTTTCCCCCTCTATGTATTAATAATGCACTTCTGATATATTTGTTTATCCCTGCTAAAGGGTAGCATTTATATATTATGTCGTCTATGAGAATATGAAAGGGGGAAATGGAAAATGAAAAATAAACTAATTGGAATATTTGTTTGTATGCTGCTGATTGGAACTGTTTTAACTGTAGGGGGACAAGCAGTCAATATTTCTAATAATGATAAAATTGTTTATGAAAAAAGAATGGATGGTCAGAAACATACAGTATTTGCAAGTGGTAAATGTTTTGGAATTGGAGGTAATGAAAGTTCTATGACTGGTCTTTTTAGAGTTAATCTGCATTGGATTTCATACAGGTTTGAACCAAACCAATTACTTCATAGAATTTTACCTAGGTTTATGTATGATTTGCTTAGAGGTAATCTAATTATTGTTGATGGTGAAATGCAGATTCTAAACGGTTCATTCGTTATTATTGAAAATTTTACTGGGTGGGCTCCAGGAATTAACTGGATGTTGAAAAGTTTTATTCCATTAACAAGGGTTAGAGTTTTTGGTGTATGCGATAAAATAACTATTTGGCCTGGAGGGATTCCACCAAATCCGTAAATCAGCCGCATTTAGATGAAAAAACCCTGTTGAAGATGAATTAGTTGTGCAAAGTTTTTATTTTCCCTTAAAAATTTTAGCATTCACGTGGTTTTTTAAGGTAAGGTAGACCTGTTCTATCGTTAACTTCTACCGTATAACCTTGTGGTAAATCACAGGGAGTACCACTTTTTGGCTGACGTTTGCTAAAGAAGTATATTGTCTGTAATCTATCGCAGTGTTTTAGTTTAACATCTTTACAATATAACGTCCATTCATTATACTTATATGCCATATTAAATCCAATGGAATAACTACTTTAAAAATTTTTTATTATGCAATTAAATGATTAATTTTAAATATAGTAACTAAGATAAGATTAGTAAAGGGAGGAATAATTTTGTGGAAAAAATGCTTGACAATAGGTATTATCCTCTTGTTGACTACAATGTCAACTCCAATATCAGTTAGTGATTATGACTATGAAAATAATAGTCTTGAAACTAATTACATTACTCGATTCTGTTTAGTATCGCTGAAGGTAGAGTCTGCAAGTTTAAGTTTTGGTTTTCCTCCTATAGGTCGATTATGGCTCCCGTTTTTTCCTGTTCAGTTCTATATCGATACCGGAGAAACTGAGTTGAAGATCAACGGTAAATTACAGCAACTTGATTATCCTGTTCTTATCATGCTGAGAGGCTTCTTTGGAATCGGCCCACCAATAAATATAAATCAAGCAGTGGACGACGATAGTATGCATTTCTTTGGGATTAGTAGGGAAACCATTATTATTCCGACAGAGGTGTTTTATGATAGTATCTATGATCAACATGTTTTTGATGTCTATGATATTAAGGATTTTGGACAGACATCCTATGGCTTGACCTCAGCTGATTTTAATGATGATGGTGATGTTGATTTTGCGGTTTCTTATGCGACCTCACCGTTTTTACATGCGAAGATTTCTCTTTTGTATAATGACGGTAACCTTGGATTTACACAAAATGAGGATTTTGTATTTGCTACTTCGTATTCCTATATCCAGGATTTAGACTCAGGTGATTACAATAACGATGGAGATATTGATCTGCTATTCACCTATTCTGAATGGGTATGGCATGGGGGTCTTCAGGTTAAAATAAATGGTGTTATCGATTTACTTTTCAACAATGGCGATAACACATTTAATAATCGCACTCAGATTGCATGGCATGGTCCAGGTACTCCTTATGATCCTGAAAACAGAATTAATCCACAACTAGCTTCTGCTGATTTTGACATTGATGGTGACATTGATTTCCTCGTTGGTGATAACAGTGGTAAAGTTGAGTTTTATACAAACAATGGTTCAGGTAATTTTTCCAGTAAAGGAATAATCCATGACTGGGGTCATGTTAGTTGGGGTTTAACTGCTGATGATTTTGATGGCGATAGTGATATAGATTTTTTGGTTATGGCAGATATATCTGATAGTATGCCTGGGGGTTATATTTATTTAAAACGTAATCAATTCATTGAATCGAATTTCACCACTTGTTTTGAACCGGGTCCGGGTGAAATCATTATGACTAGTTCGCATGCAGGGAGTTTACGGTCATTTGACTGTGATAACGACAGTGATATTGATTTTATTGCTGGGATAAATGATCATGTGTATCTCTGTGTTAATAGACAAAGTCATTTTGATCCATATTCTCTGGGAAATCTTCCACCAAGTGAACAAGGTTATAGTGACCATCTCCGTTTGGGTGGATTATCCTCATCGGATTATGATAATGATGGGAAAATTGATTTTCTCACAGGGGGTGTTCAAGGGGTGGTTCGGCTCTATATCAATAATTTTAAACAAATTCCACCATTGAGACCTTCGATAAGACAACCGACTGAGTTTCATCCAAATAGGGAATTAGAGTTTGGTTTTACTGCCCATGATGTAAATGATGATGACATCTACTATTACATCGATTGGGGCAATGGTAAAAATACTGGCTGGCTTGGTCCCTATGCTTCAGGTGAGGGTATTGATATAGGTCATATTTGGCGGAGACCTTGTTCATTTGTTGTGAGTGTGAAAGCGAAGGATGATGATGGGGAAGGAGATTGGAAGCATTATATTTTGATCCTTTTCCCGAGATCGCTAAAAGGAGGAGTTACGTCATTAGAATTGGAATATCCATTTAATGATTATTACGATAGATGTCCATTACTTACATCAAAAATCCAAGATACCATGTTTAATAAGAATATTGGCAAGGATTGTGAAGATGTTGTCAATGATTATCAGATTTTTCCAAAGTAGAACTATTTTAAGGGCTTTGACCTAAAAGTCAATTCTAACTAAAAAGTCGATATTCTGACCTAAAAATCTAAATATACAAGGTTTAGGAGGGGGTCTATATCCCGAGTAAGGAGAAAATGGGAAGCAACCCAGAAAATGTATCTCTCAATTGCATAAAACACCATGTTAGACCCCCATATTAATTTCTGTTAATTCTGCTTTATATTACTTTTGTAAAACTACCAATTTTGGTTTTTAGCCCAGAAGAATCTGTTAAAAGGTTATTTATAATATGTCGTCTATCAGTATATGAAGGGAAGTAAAAAAACAAAGCTGTCATTTTTATTATTGTTTTGTATATTCAATTATTGCACCTGAGGTTTGATCTGTAAGAGTTAATAATGTATCATTTTCCGAGAATTCATAAGAATAGATTTCTTCTATTTCTCTGTCATCTGTAGTATAAATGATTCGTAAAGTTCTATTTTGCACTTCGTATGTCCCGGTCCAATATTCAATTGAAATGCCACCGTTTTCCGAAAAAATAAATTTGTTATTTTCACTTTTCCATGTACCTATAAATCGTTGTGTTTCGGAGTCTAAGGATTGTGTACACCCAATAAGGATTGCCACAATGAGCAATAAAAGGCAAATACTTATTTGAAATTTCATATATATCATCATATTAAGAGGTATATTAAAAATAATAATCGAATTCTTTAAAAAGTTAACCATTCTGGGTTCAAAACAAAAATTGGCAGTAACATGATTGTTATGATTTCATTTCTAACAATTAATCTCTAGGGAATTTAAAAAGAAAATGCGTTAGAGGGGCGGTTTATGCCTTTTATGAAATTAAAAGGTACAATTATGTGGTCTAATATTCAAATATCTTACCTGAACCTTTACAAACTTTGCACCGATATTTAGTTAAACCTACTTTTTCCATTCCAGTCCCATTATAGTTAGCACAAGTCACAAGTTTTGGTGTAATTGACATAGAGGTAATAATGTTTCATTGTCATTTAATAATTATGTTAAAATGTTTTAATATTTGGTTTTTAGCCCAGAAGAATCTATAATTTATAATCTTTAATTCATAGCTGTACAACCAAGTTGTACTGAAATGAGGCTCATAGCACCACAATTTTGATTAAATAACCCATCTAAAATTGCTGTTATCAATTTAATGATAGCAATGAATGGCGACAATAGTATCATTAAAAGACAGAAAAGACTATTTTCAAGTGCGATACCAAATGTACAACAAGAAGTAGCTATTGGAGCAATAACTGAGGCTAATTTGTTTTCTATGTCAACATCAAATATTGGTAGTGGTTTATCGCTTTTTCTTAACAAATAAAGTGCTTCTTTGATTTTATCAATATATTCATCATTAAACCTTTTATCTTTTTGTATATGGTTAATAAGAAACGCAATGAATTTCTCGAATGTTTTTTTATCAATAATACCAATTTTATCAATAATTTTTTGGGTCAATATCCATTTATCATTCTTTTTTGGAAACGGTAATGTATTTCCTTTACCTACATACCTACAAGTAATATCCTTGCTTTCTTCACCTATTGCCCTGTTGGTTCTTATTTTAAACAATGGTGATGTTCTAGTAATAGAAGTTGATGTAGTTTGATACCCTACTACACCTGTGAATGACACCAGAACCAGTATTACAGCTGCTATAATACTTCCAATAATTAATTTCTTATTCATATTCTTCCAGTCCTCCCAAAATAAATATTTGGTAAATAATAAATAAGGCACCTAGATTAAAATATTTCTCTAAGAATTTTATTGCAACATCTGTAACAAAAAACAAAATATAATTAAATGTAGGGTTGGATGATTTCAACCTTGTCTATAAGTAGGCCAATGCCAAAGACTATAGCAAAAGCAGATATTGAAACAATTGGAAACATCTCAATGACAGCGTTACTACCCCATGGCTGAGGAATAAATAAAAAAGGAAATGAACAAAGTGTTATAGCACCAAGTAGAGTTACAAACCATCCTAAAGTTTTTCCAGATGATTTTCTTACTGCAGTTCCGATAGTAAGTAAAGACAAGGCAACTAAGACGAAGAAGATAAGAGCGACTAAAGTATGCATATTACCTGTTGTTTCTGGGAAGATACCTACAGCGCAAAGAGCAAACATGTCAAGAATAAGAAAGAGTGTTCCGATACGACCTAAACGAGTATTTAACATACGAATTTTTCTAATATTACTTGCAAACACCATTCCCATAACTCCAGCTATAATAAGCCCACTGTTGAAAATAACTGAGGCAATACCACGGGAAGCCCATATCGGTGTTTCACCAGGTATGCCTCCCAGGTCACTGAGCCAGTTTCCTGTCCAAGTGTACCAATCGGAATGATAAATTGCAAAAGATATACATACAAAGGCAACGATAGGACTAAAAATACCGCATAACCCAGAAATTTTTACTATCACAGGCTGTTTTGAACTCATTCTATCTTTTCTCTTAATCAATATTCTTTTTAAAACAGCAAAATGCAATACTTACAACATCTTATATCTTTCTTATTTCACAAACTACGCTGATTTCATCTCAACATTACTATAACCCCTTCTTCCTCTCTTTCTCTTTTAATATCTTTGAGGAAAGGAGGACTTTGGAATGAATGATTAATGCAGAATATAACACTGGGGATTAATTTATACCAACATATGTATGAGAGGAACCAAAAACCTGATCTTTTAATCGAATAGTATATCCTCCTTTCATTCATTCCAAAGTACAAAATATATTACCCGAATACAATATAAAATGGTTATTATCAATAATTTGTACAAAATAACGATAATTTTAAAATAAATGCTGTTATGTTCAAATTTTGAAATTATTGAAAATATGTTTTCATTCTTCGTATATCTCTAAAGTCTCGAAGAATTTGGACTTAAAATAGTATCCGCTCTCTGTTTTTTCAATTAAACCTTTTTCTATACATAAATCAAACAAATCATCATATGATGTATTTTCTTGGTTTTTTCCTTTTATTTTATTTTTCATATTCTCGTCTCCTCTTCTAAATAACCAATATTGTTAGTTATTATCATGATATTTTTTACAATAACATTATTTAAATTTAATGTGTAAAAAAGTCAAAATGGAAAAATAACTTTAGAAGATAAATTGATTTATAACATGCAGCAAAAATAGAATTAAGTATTAGGGTGTATCAGTTATAATCAACTCTTTTACTTGAGTTCCATCGCTCCAATGTCCCATATACCGTTGCTCAGACGTATTGCCAAGACAATATTCTCCATTGGTTCCATAAAATGCATAATCTGTAAGTGCATCGAAAAGTTTCCAAGTGGAATAATAATCCATGGCATCTACAGTATTGAATAAGGATTTTGGGAGGCTTACCGGTGCACCGTGATCTGCAACTAGATCAGGGGATCCATAGGTATCTGTCACTTGTATTACATAATCCTTTTGTGAAAATGGTATTTGAGTTGCATTTTGAAAAATTATTATAGCGGATCTATTTCCTACAACGGTATCATCTTTTCCTGCGATTACAAGCATTAGTGTCTCGTTAGATATTTTATTGAAATCTACCGGTTCACCTAAGAAAATAAATGGTTGAACTGGCATTATTGCTTTTGGTATTGGAAGACCTTTTTCTTCTGCCTGAGCTGCCATATTTGCGGTAATTCCCCCTCCCAAAGAGTGACCGACAATTGCAAACTTATCCAGTTCAGGACGGACATGCCATCCGTTTTGGAGTATTTCAATAGCATCTTTTACTGCATTAATTGCATTAGTATTGAAATCTTTAAAGCCAAGGAGCAATCCTCTTTGATATCGTGGGTAAACAACGATGTTTCCTCTTTTTACGAGATGATCGATCCATGCTTTATAGGCAATTGGATGAATAGCTGACCACCCGTGGTTGAAAACAATGAGCGGGGCAGATTCTGGTTTTGGGTTGAAAGGTTCAAAAATCCAATACTGTCTTTCACCCCATTTATATCTGGTTTTTGTAATAAGATTATGTGAATAATCAGAACCACCAGGACCACTAGTTGGTTGGTTTGGTGGGGTAGGCTCTTCTAAAGTTGAAGAGACTAATCCAAAAAGTGGTAAAATGAGTATACTAGTTACAAATAATACTACTATAGTTTTTTTCATATTTTTATCCCTACCACATATAATATAACAAATATTAGATATAAAGATATCTATTACTTTAAATTCTTTAACATCTTCTCATCTAATTTTAATTTTATGGATGGGGAAGCGTGGAGGTGGTGGTGAGGAGAGATGGGAAAAAGGGATTACTCCCCCATCCAGAAATATATTATTTTTATGACTATATAAATGTTGTCATATATTTATTGAAAAATCCGATAAGTCTCGGAGTCTTAGTATGATCATCAACTTTTGTTTAGTAGAGAAAAATATTAAATGATATGAAAGAGAAGGGTAGAGGGGGATAAAATATGAAGAAATAAAAAAATTCTTATATTTTTAGATTCCCTTCTCTCCTCAATTAAATAAAACTATTTTAGGTTTTTAAGTATATCGTGCAGGTGCATAATCAGGTATAATAAATTGAGTTATTCGAGAGATGTGCATTAAAATAGATTTATTGCCCATAATTATGCAGTTAAATATGTAGATTAGTTATGCAAGATTGACTGATTAAACCATAATCAGGGAGAAAGTATTACGATTTATGTTAGTAAAAGTAGTCTGTTAAAGTATCTTTTTTAGGTAATCTTTTTCACGATTTATTCTTTATTTGTTCTAAAAACTTTTTCCAATCTGATGATTTATTTATCAAAACATATTTATTTTGTTCATCCTTGAAGTAAAAAGAATCTGGAATTGCATCCATAAGTAGGGTGAGGAGTTCATGGTTTTTTTCTAGTTCTTGCTCAGCATGTTTCCTTTTTGTAATATCATTGATTATGTGAGTAAATCCAAGTATTTTACCTTCACCATCTTTTAAAACATTGATCGATAAATCTACATCAACTAGATTATTACCTTTTTTATTAACCTTTGTTTCTAAACATCCTTTGATTTTGCCATCTTGTATACTAGATTGAGTTTTTACCCATTCTTCAGGTGGATAAATTGTCTCAACAGGTTTCATATTGAAATCATCATGGCCCATATTCAGAAGATTTTCGGCAAATTTATTCCAAGAAATAATTTGTCCATTTTCATCAGTTAAAATTATTGCAAAAGATGAATTATCAAAAACAGCACTTTGGCGTTCTTCAGATTTAATAAGAGATTCTTTGGATTTCTCCTGTGAAGTAACATCTCGAGAAATACCTAATGTACCAATTATATCTCCTTCGGGACTATAGCGAGGCACTTTGGTAACGGAAACCCATCGTTCAGATCCATCACCATGAGTAATTTTTTCCAATTTATTGATAATGGGCTGTCCAGACTTTATAATATTATTATCGTCATCAAAAATCTTTCCTGCTTGATCTTCAGGTAAAAAGTCAAAATCTGTTTTATTCACCATCTCCTCTGGAGATACATTGGAATGCTCTGCCTTTGCCTTATTTACCATAACAAATCTATTTTGTTCATCCTTAAAGTAAATAGAATCCGGGATGGTATCTATCAGTGCCTTAAGAAGCTCATGCTCTCGAATACGCCTTTGTTCTGTTTCGTTTCGTGCCGTAATATCTCTAACAATTAAAATAAAATTATCAACTTCTTTATCCTTTTTTATTAGGAAAAAAGAGCTGACTTCAACGTCTAATAAATCTTCCTGCCTGGTTTTTATTTGAGTAGTATAGCTATTTGCTGTTTTCTCTGAAAGTAATTGTTCAAACTGACTTATAACAATAGGAAGCGATTGAGCAGTAAGAAAGTCCATACTAAAAAGATTCTTGCCAATTATTTCATCCTTTGTTAAATCAACCAATTCACAAAGTTTAGTATTTACGTCAAGTATGTCGCCCCGAGCATCCAAAACAAATATACCATCAGTTGCAAACTCGAAAAGTCCATGATATTTCTTTTCGCTTTCCTTTAATCGTTTTTCTGCTTCGATTCTCTCTGTTATATCCCAGAACAACGCAAACATCACAGGTTTATCATCCATTTTGAATAGAGAGATACTGATTTCTACAGGAATATAACTGCCATCTTTGCATATGCTCTCTGTTTCAATATTATGACCACCTCGTGCAGCGATTTCATCTTTAAATTGAGGCCAATCTATATCTCCAGATAACACATCTTTTAATGACAAACGTAAAAGTTCGTTCCATCTATACCCAAAAAGTTCACATGATTTATGATTTGCCTCTAAAATTTGGCCTTCAAATGTTGTTAAAAAAGCTGCTGCATTTATCTGTTCAAACAAGGTTTTATATCTCTTATCAGCAGTATTCGAATCCACATCAGGTAATTCTAAAACTTGTTTATTCGGCTCCTCTATCATAAACCATCACGCATGAGCATCCCGTCTTACTAGCTACATCAAACAATACATTTTTGATATTTAAATCTGTGTTTTATCTTATTATAAGTTTTATTACACCTTGTTTTTCTTTCACTTCAAATTCTACGTTAAAGAATTGTTTGAGAAGCCACATGTTGGTCTGAGTATGATTAGTTAGCGCTCTAACCATACAAACTGATTCTTCTTCTGTAAGAACCATATATGGTAATATTTGATCTATTGCAAATGTATCAATCGTAGCTCCTGTGTTTATTTCTTTTATAAGTTGATTTACAGCATTTTCCCCAATTTTTTCAGAAGTAACTCCTCTTTCACCAAGAAAGGTTGATCCTATAACAGAATATTCAGATTTAGACCACAACGTTATCCCAGTCCCAGGGGATAGCGATGTTGTTTTATCTATACGTATGAAAGATTGTATATTGCTTTTTACCGCTATTTTCAATGCAGCTTGTTTCATTCGTTCACTAATATGATCTGGAAGATTCGCTATATGTACGATGCCTGTCATTTTACCAAAATCTTGCTTTTCCTCCAAATGTAAACGTTGAAGTTTTTTAGCAGGATAAATTGTTAAAACAGCTTCTCCACCGCCCTTTGGATAATAACCGCGTTTAATTAACTGTGCGTCAGTATTTACGCCCATCTTTTGAATCAAATGTAAAAAAACTTGAGTAAAATAATCCCAAGTCGGGGCCCATTTAACGTCTGTACCACCAGTAAGTTTTATAGTAATAGGTTTTGTGGTGTTTAAAGAGCTAAGAATGCATGCTTGAAAAACCAATGTTATACTTCCCGCTGTACCAATATCAAATTTGTATTCTCCTGGTTGAATTTCTCCTGGAAAGAATGTCAATTTAGAAGATCCAATTGATAGTCCTTCGATAGTTCCTTTGCAAATGGATTTAATACAAGAAATGGCAGTATGATGTTGCGGCCGTACCCCTGGATTAGGACGATTAGCACGGATATTCTTTATTTCTACAGGTTTTTTTGTAAGTGCAGAAAGGGCAACAGCATATCGTAATATCTGTCCTCCTCCTTCTCCATAAGAACCATCTATCTGTAACAAAACCTCACCCATTATAAATTTTCTAAAAGCATTCCCAGAGCTGCCTTACACATACTTTCTTTGTTTTGTAACCTATTCCCTGAAAAAATGTATTTTTTAATGTTAACATTTTTTGAATTGGCAATTCCTATGTAAACCAATCCTACAGGTTTTTCTTTGGTTCCACCAGTGGGCCCTGCTATACCAGTTGTAGATATACCTATGTCTACATTCGACCTTTCTTTTATTCCGATAGCCATGGTTTTTGCCGTCTGTTCACTTACTGCTCCATACTCCTGGAGCGTTTTTTCTAGAACCCCCAATAGTTCAATTTTCGCTTGATTGCTATAGGTAATAATACCTCTATCAAAATATTCCGAACTACCAGAAGTATTGGTTAACATATGTGCCAGAAAACCTCCTGTACAAGATTCAGCGGTAGCTATTGATAGATGTTGTTTTTTAAGTTTGTCTGAGATTTTATTAAGAAGTTGTTTATCTTCCAACGGAATCCCTCAGTTTGTGGATGAGTTCATCGATATATAAATAGTTACCATTGCATACATGAAAAGTTATATATCAAAAATTGATTGAACTCCATCATACCAAATAATTGGTATAGCCCCGTGGTGTAGTGGTTAACATAAGAGACTCTGGATCTCTAGTCACCAGTTCGAATCTGGTCGGGGCTGTATTTTAACATATAATAGGTATGTTAGGTGAGATAATATGAATCCAACAAACAATGTAATCAAGGATTTCATACGGGATATCATCGATGAGGACCTGAAAACCAATAAGTACGATGGCCGTGTCCATACAAGATTCCCCCCAGAGCCAAATGGCTATCTCCATATTGGTCATGCTAAGTCCGTCTGCCTTAACTTTGGCATCGCTGAGGAGTATAAAGGTCTCTGTAACCTTCGTTTCGATGATACTAATCCCACAAAGGAAGAGAAAGAATACACACAATCAATCATAGAAGATGTTCGTTGGCTTGGGTTTGATTGGGAGGATCGACTCTTTTATGCTTCAGATTATTTTGGTCAGATGTATGAATATGCAGTCCAGTTGGTAAAAGATGGAAAAGCCTATGTCGATGACTTGGATGCAAAAGAAATCAATGAATACCGTGGCACATTGACAAAACCTGGCAGGAATAGCCCATATCGTGATCGTTCTGTAAAGGAAAACCTTGATCTACTAGAACGAATGAAGGCTGGTGAATTTGCCGATGGTGAGAAGGTACTTCGGGCAAAGATTGACATGGCTCATCCGAACCTTAATATGCGTGACCCGATAATTTACAGAATATTACATGAGAGCCATCACCGTACAGGGGATAAATGGTGTATATACCCTATGTATGACTGGGCACATGGTTTGGAAGACTCTATTGAAGATATTACTCATTCTATCTGCACTCTAGAATTTGAGAACCATCGACCTCTTTACGATTGGTTCCTTGATAATCTTGGGGTCTATCGTCCTCAACAGATTGAGTTCGCCCGTCTTAATCTTACTTATACTGTAATGAGTAAGCGGATGCTTCTAGAGCTGGTAGAAGGCGGATATGTTAGTGGATGGGATGATCCAAGACTACCTACTATTAGTGGAATGCGTAGAAGAGGTTATTCACCTACTGCAATTAGGAATTTTTGCAAACGAATTGGTGTGGCTAAAGTAAATAGCATAGTTGACTTTGAATTCCTTGAGCATTGTATTAGGGATGATTTAAATAAAACTTCTCTCCGATTTATGGGTGTCCTACGTCCTCTTAAGATCGTTATCGAGAACTATCCTGAAGACAAGTTAGAAGAATTAGAGGCCGTAAATAATCCAGAGGACCCCAGTGCAGGGGTCCGCATGGTTCCATTCTCACGAGTGTTATATATTGAACAAGGTGATTTTATGGAGGATCCGCCAAAGAAGTTCTATCGCTTGGCACCTGGTCGTGAGGTTAGGTTTAGATATTCTTATTTCATAACTTGCAAGGAAGCAATTAGAGAGGGGGGTGATGTGGTAGAGCTTCGTTGTACTTATGATCCTGCAACCCGAGGTGGTTATGCTCCAGACGGGAGAAAGGTTAAATCGACAATACACTGGGCTTCAGCTGATCAAGCTATTGATGCAGAGGTTAGATTATACGATAGGTTGTTTACATTAGAAAATCCTGCTGGGAAGAAAGATACTGATTTTAAGGATTTCCTGAATCCAAACTCCCTTGAGGTACTAACGTCGTGTAAAGTTGAACCGGCCTTACGAAATTTGAAACCATTTGACCGATTCCAATTTGAACGCCAGGGCTATTTCTGTATAGATCCAGATACAACTGGGAAAAAACTTATCATTAATAGAACCGTAGGACTTCGTGACATATGGGCGAAAATTCAGAAACAACAGCAAATGAAGAAATAACTTTTACTTTTTAACTAATTATTATACCTATATCCCTTTAAAAAGCCTGAAATAACATTATAAGTAAACCAAATCACCATATCCTAATAACAGTTGACAATTCAAATATATTTAATATTACTTCTTATTACTAGTTTTTTCAATTTTGTCTATGTTCATCGTTGTAACTTCAAAAAAATCAGATTTTTTATATGGTGTTCCATCGAGATATGTTAAATGATCTTCCCAGTTTTCATCAACCTTCTTAACAAAATCCAGATCTATTCCCATCTCTTTCCTCCTAGATTTGTAATATTGAAATCAACTTATACTTTATAATTTTTTTTCCATCTAAATATGAGTAGATTTTTGTAAATTACTAGGAAGAGGGAGGAAAAAAGAATCAGATGGGTAGTTGCCAAATTGTCTAATTGTCTCGATGCACTCATTCCCTTCCTAGCTAAATAATACATCATAGTATGGTTTTAAGTGTCTTTTTCGCAGATGAGTATGTAGCTAAATATGTAAAGATAGTATCTTTAGTATTTTTAACTATTTTAGGAGTTTACTTTGAAAAATGTCATATCGAAGCAATTTGGTACAAGTGGAATATTTTGGAAGGAAGGGGAAAATACTTGGGATATAAATATGAGAAAATTTGGATTTTTGAAGCCCTTCCTCCACTTCAATATATAACCGATTTAAACACTTTCCAGGATAAGTTCTATTAATGGCCCTGTGTTGTAGTGGACAATCATGCTTTTCTTTGGAGCCGGCGATAGTGGTTTGAATCAACTCAAGGCTACTAATTAATATCCTGATAACCTATTTCATCTCAAATCTGTAAATTATATAAATCATATTCTTATTTTGGGATTGTCATAACCAAACTACAACAAATATCTCAAATGTATGTTTTAGTAAATAATAAGATATTAAGACATCCAAAATACTATAAATGTTTACCACAATCCCCTCTGTCACATTCGTAACTGATAGCCCTGTGGTGTAGTGGTTAACATTTTGGCCTTTGGAGCCAAAGACAGCGGTTCGAATCCGCTCAGGGCTGCTCAAAATTGCTCCCGTGGTGTAGTCCGGCCAATCATTCCGGCCTTTCGAGACGGTGTAGGAATCTAATCCTTCCGTTTGAAGATAGCCGGCCACTCGGGTTCGAATCCCGACGGGAGCATTCTGCCGTTTTTTCTCCTGTTGAAAAATAATAAAAATGTCATTTTCTACTCGAATTCGAAAAGAGGGGATTTGTAACTAAAAATAGTGATTCTATTACAACAGATAAAAACGAAAATTCAAATCTCGTTTTCTAATATCCCCTCTTAAACAGATTTCATCTCAATATTGATATTTGGAATTAAAAACAAAGAAAATATGTAAGAGGAATCGTTTCTGCCTTTTATAGAATTTATAATAGAAAAGAAGAGGAGTAAGTTAGAACAAAGTTACTTATTAGATTTCTATTGTATAATCTATGCCTTCGTTTGTGAGATCAACAGCAAGAATATTGGTTCCAACGAGCATCATAAGTAATTGGGATAGTTTATCTGATACAAAACGAACGCCACCTAACGCAGAAGGATCATATAGTGTTTCTCCAGGTTCTGGGTCACCAATAATATCTTTTGGTATGGCAAATGTTATTTTATTTTCTTCTTCATTAATCGTATAGAAATCTTCGACTGGAACGAAAGTGCTCTCATTTATCTGGATACCTGTGTACGAATCTTCACCACGAATAGTAATAATAATTGCTGCATATTGTGTATCGTTATAATACCAAAATACACTGTAAAAAGCCATCAACCTTGCAGGTTTATAATCTTTAACTTTTACTGTAATATAAAGATTATCTGGCTCATCAGAATTTTCATGAAACCATGCCGATATTATATCAAAGTGTTTGAAGAATTTGCCCAATATACCCATCGGGTACATTCCAAATAATATGACATCATCTTCGGGATCTTCTATTTCTGGATTTTCTTCATCTCCTGCAGATACGATAAATGGCAATATTGGTAATACCAGCATAATACATATTATTAGACTTATAATTTTTTTCATAATTATTTTCCTCCTTGATTTTTATAACAAAGAAGGTATATATAAGTTTAATTAGTATAATATATAGCAAAACAAAAGAAAATGCATTAGAGGAGGTTGTTACTGCCTTTGTTGGAATAAAAAAGAAGAGAAGAGAGGATTTTGTTTTATAGCCCTAGCATGTGCCTTAGTATCGGGAATGCATTTGGAAATCGTTCAAACAACCACTCTAGCAGGTTGAAATTGAAATTGAATGGTTTGTTTCTCGGTGTTGTCATAGATACATCTATTGTGCAGGTGTCATCAGGATTTTCCATATTTGTTACTGTTATTGTTGAAGTCCAAACGTCTTTTTCTTTTGGTGCAACAACAGTTACTTGTACCGTCACTGGATCTCCAGGTTCTAGATCATCACCACTGTCTGGCTCAAATGTCCAAGTTCCCCAACTTGGCTCTTTCGTAATCGCCCACTCTAGCAATCCACCACCAACATTCATAACAGTAAAACTGCCAGTTACAGTTGCACCTTTCGATATATTTCCAAAGTGAAGGTCGCCTTCGCAGGATAAATTGGGATCTGGAGGAGTCCAACTAACACCAGTAACAGAGAAATCATCAATTCCTAACCAAAATGCATCATAAGAAATGCAGTGGATTCCAATGTAGATATTTTCACCAACATAATCACTAAGATTATATATATATTCTGTCCAGTTAACATCAGGTTCTTCAACATTTGAAATTATCGTAAAGTTTGAAGGGTTTGTATCTGTTGTTGAAATACCAACTTCAAATAGATCTGGTTCGTATTGAGCAGAACCTCTTTTTGCCCAAAATGTAATATTTCCCGCTTCCTCAACTAAAAATTGTGGAGTGAACAGCCAATCATCATTTTCATCTGGTAACACTGCATTAAAACACGCTGCATATTTCTCTCCTGAATGAGCGGTGTCATTTACAGGTGGATCACACTGACTTGGGTTAAAAATGATATACGAACCAATATAATACTCATTTGTGAAATCATGCTCTAAGAAACCATACGTTTCAGCTCCATCACCATCATATTGTGTCCATGGTGGGAAATCCAGAACAAAATCATCGTAGCTTTCAAAATCATCTGAAAAAACCTCCTTATTTATTGTAGGATTAATAATTGATTCTGTTGTTTTAAATTCAACTTTTTCATAAGATTTCATCATTTTTTGCACATTATCAGTATTTGCTGTCACAGATATAGTAGAAATAATCATTACTGTTGCGATCAGCAAAACACCTGCATTTTTTAATATTGTGTTTGTTATTTTCATATTTTTTACCTCTTTGTTATCAAGTACTTTGGAAAGGAGGATTAATGCGAAATATAACACTGGGGTTTTACGAAATAATACGGGAGTGAACAAGATTATTTTTGTAAGAATTACAAAAACCTGTTTTTTAATCAAATATTCATATCCCCCTTTAGTATTCCAAAGTACTTATTAAAAAAGTAATAACACTATATAAAAAAATTATTATCTATAATTTGCACAAACGAGTAAAAACATTAAATATTATTGCTGTTATGTTCGAAATATCTGCTTTTTGCTGGGTATTATACCAAAAACAAAGAAAATGTGTTAGAGGGGTTTGTTTCTTCTTTTTGTGGATTTAAAAAAGGAAGAGAAATAATTTTGTTTAATAACCCTAGCATTTGCTTTAGTATTGGGAACATATTTGGAAACCGTTCTGCCAGTCGTAACAACAACGGTTTTGTTGTTGCACTAGACTCTCTTGATTTAGATTGAACTTTTAGGTTTTCATCTCCTACAAAGACAACGCAATCTGCAATAGTAGGAAATTCTGCAGATGCTAAATCAAATGATTCCTTTATAGTAAAACCTTCATCTATTTTATTAAACATAAAATCTTGCCATTCAAAAGCGACACTCGAACCCGGACAGGATCCCATACCATTAAATCCAACAGTTACAGTATCTGTCATTTGTCCCTTTCTAAACTCATATGAGAAGGACCCCAGCCCAGTGTTATTCATACCATCGCAACTGCCAATAAATGCAAATTTCATTGGTGATCTACCCTTCATATCATTTGTAACATCTGATGAATAGTAACAAAGTGTACTAGTTGCCTGAAAAAGCTGATAATTTCCATGTGCCATCTCGTAGAACAATTCATACTTTGGATTACTAACGTAGGAGGATATTGTTGTTGGGGTCGGCGCAGATATGCCAGTTGTTAAGGTACACCATCTATCGAACCAATACTCAGCATTTAGTCTATACTTTAACCATGGATCTGGGAGACTCTCATTATGGTATCCTGATAGTAAAAAGCCACTTGATGGTGCAGGTGTTCCATACCCGATTTCATATCCATAAAAGTCATACATAATCGTTGTTCCATCATTATGTC
>CP070724.1:603235-606086 GCA_020350825.1 Thermoplasmatales archaeon
ATCTTTACTTTTATATGAGTTCCACGCTTCTGCAATCATAAACATCGATGCAATAAAAAAAATCGCAGCGTCTAAAGTTATCTGTCCATCTGGAAGCATGCTACCATCAGCTGTCCAAATAAAAAATGTCATAAAATGAATTATTGCAACAACATACATAATCCAACCTGCAAATCTTAAACCCGGAATTCCAATAATGTTCAATTCTTTTCTAATAATCTTACCCGCAGAGTATGCAAGTGGAACAGCAATTAAAAAACACAATATTTTTAGAAAACAGGATGCCATATAAAGCATTGTTTCATTATAGTGATTCGCTTCAGCAATAAGACCTAATAAATAACCTACAATCGCTAATACTAAACTTAAAATTATTCTTATTTTAACCATCTTATCTCCTCATCATATATGTTGAATTATGTATAAATGTATTACTTGCCATACGTCAGGGAAGTTTTTTCTGTGAATTAACTTGTCAGTCCACAATTCATCTCTATCTTGGGAAGAACTTTCTGTATGGGAGGAACAGCCCCACTAACGATATGGTCACAATTGGAATCGACTGTATCATCTCGGAAGCGTCACCTAAAAACCAAGATCTGAAGAGTCCGGTGCTCACCAAGAGAATAGGCACTAAACAAAGGGCATACCAAGCCCACTTTTCTCCCCTCCGATAGCCCGTTAGGGTAATGGCTATGACCAGGAAGGACCAACTCATCTTGAGTAGCCCCATATTCCCGTACATAAAGCGAACCAAGTCAGAGGCCTCAGGGCTCGAATTCTTGAGCTCGCTCCAGGACATGTCTGTAACAAGTTGAGCATCAGTCTCAGCCAATCCGTCCGGATAGAATGCTTGTGCGAAGCCAACCACCACCCACAGCAGCCCCAGAAATAGGAACACCACCCAGGCGTACTTCTCGTATACTCGTTCCATCAGAAACCCCTCTTCAACTTTTAGATTTTATCACTTGTGGGTTAAATCCTTTAACGATAAGCCATACTGCTAGAATCATCTCTTGCACGAATATTATAATATAGAAATAACCCGAGTATGTCGGACCAGCCAGAGATAACGAACCTACAGGCCATATTATGGCTCCAATAATACCCAAACCAGATAACCATTGAGGAACAAGTTTTGTTTTATATAATAAATAATACAACATCAGAGCACTTAAGAAAAAAGCAAGTTCCCCAAGCATATACGCCCAATCACCAGCTGCTTTTAATACAGTGCCAAAAGTCTGAAAATAGGAAGCATCCGGAGCACCTGCTGCAACAAATTCCTGACTTAATGTTATTAGCGTTAATAAAGCGGTTACACCAACAGCAAAGAGTATGCCTTCAACAAGCCTGGCGCCAACATACCCAATAGCTAAAACTTCATTATATTTTTTTAAAACTGGATATATCACAATTGCAATACCCGCAACTGCAACAGCCATGATAGCATAAAAGAACGCGCTAATAATCACTTGGTTTTCATTTGCAGAGATGGCAGTGAGATAATCTGATTCATTTCTAGGTCCTAAAAAAATACCACTTACTATGCCTGCAACTGTAGCCGTTATAAACAATACACCCACAATTATTGCAATTTTTCTAAATAAATCCATTTTTTTTCCTCCTCCATTTTGTTACAATATTTCCATATCCCGAAAGTTCCTCAAACTATAAATCGATTGTTATTTCTTTCAATTGCTATATTCTCATAATCAATCAACCTGTCATTCATCAGGCAAGACGAGATTTGAACACCTTTTTAATGGCAAAAAATAATGGATTACTCCTGATGGATAAATACTAATGGTTTTATTAACAAGTTACTGTTTTGCGATTGTATTAAAAGGAGGTAAAAAATGGATATTGGAATAGCGACTATTGTGTTGGGTGTTCTGATTTTAGTAGGGGCTATAATTGCGGGTGGAGCAATTTATGCTGGACTAGAAAAAATAGCCAAAGCAATAGAAAAGAAAAAATAACTGCCTTTGTTGAATTAGGGAAATCTAAAACCGCCTGTAATTGTATACGCCATTTTGTTTGTTCATATAGGTGAATAATCCTGACCGACGGATCGACTTTGGCACTGAAAAATGAACCAAAGGCGGAAACAACCATACTGCCAACATCCCTTTCGGTTTCAAGACGCGGTGCATTTCGGGCAAAAGCCGATCCAAAGGTAGCAAAGGGAAGGGGATCACACCAAACAACAGTACTAAGTCTATACTTTTGGCATCCAGTCCAGTATTTAGAGCATCACGTTTTACCACCTGGACGTTTTTTAATCCAGTGGCCTGTACTTTTTTTGATACCCGTTCGATAAATCCGGATGATACATCCATTGCTATCAAGGTTCCCAGGATCCAATGAATAGACCACGAGAGAAACTTAGAAACGAGTATTTAAAATTTACCGGTAAATTAACGCTGGGGAAGGGATTTGAACCCTTGTGGCGACAAGCACCAATAGCTCTCGAGGCTACCGCTTTAGTCCGGGCTTAGCTACCCCAGCAAACAGATATATTTTGTCAAAAGTTTAATCAAAGACTTTTTTATATCGGTATCGATTCGATGAAGATTACAGTTAAAATTTTACCATTGAACTCGATAAAAGAAGTTAATTTAAAACCTGGTTCAAAAGTTTATGATGTTCTTAAAAAAATTAATCTGAGACCAGATACTACTATTGTGTTAAAAGGTAATACACCTATCCCAATTGACGAAATCCTTGGAGAAGAACAAGAACTAAGCATATTACAAGTAGCTTCAGGAGGATAAATTTTAATTTTGCTCCCGTAGTGTAGCGGCCAATCATCACGGCCTCTCGAGCCGTAGACTCGGGTTCAAATCCC
>CP070724.1:606186-636880 GCA_020350825.1 Thermoplasmatales archaeon
TGGTTTATTTCAGAAAAAGTCACGGCTACATCATCAATCTTTGTTCCTAATGGAAATGTGTAAACCTTTGTTACAACCGGCAACATAGGTTTTCCAGTATCCAAAAGCATTGATGTTGCCTCCTTAAAGTCTACAGTTAAATAACTATCTGTCTCTTTAAAAATCGGTGCTGAGAGCAGCACAGAGTCTTGGTTCCTTAGTCTTTCATCTGCTTCAGTTACAGCAACAGCTCCAAGTCCACTTAGGACTAACACTACTACTACTAATATTGGTATTATTTTCTTCATATATTATCCCAATATATACTATAACTCTATACTATTTAAACTTAACTATATATCTAAAATATATCTTAAAAAATTAAAAAATAAAAAAAAGAGGGATTAGGCTTTCTACTTAATCCCAATTACTAATATTCCAATTACTCTTCCTTCTTTTGTCTCTGTAACTTCGCCTGCATTGCCTGCGTCCGCTGTTATCTCTATGACTATTTTACCAAACCCAAGAAGCAGTCCTGAACTGATAGATTCTATTGCGCTTGGTGCAAGTTCTGTTTTTGTGCTTGTTTTTGATTTATCAATAAGCCCCAGTATACCGCCAGTTACATTTATTGTAACCTCTAAGTCATTTGCAGCGAGATCCCCGATGTTTTTGACTTCTGCTTTTACTCCAATTGGTCCTTTGACATTTTGGATAGCAAGCTCTGCTTTTCCTTCACCTTCAACAATTCCTTCCATACACCAATTATGGTCAAAATCTGGTCCTCCAGTCTGAATCTCCTGCCAGACATTATTCATGAATATCCAATCACCTTTGCCATCAACAGCAGGAATTCCATCCAAGCCTCCCGGAAAATCATCAGCATCAGATTCCCATTGACAAACAAGCCAGAGCTCGTTATGATCATCAATTGCAATAGACTCATTTAAATCTAATCTATAAAACGCACGTTCTTCAAAATGATATGGAACTGATGCTAATAGTGAACCAGGCCAAGTAGGTGTTCCTTCACCATATACCTCAACGGTTCCCCAGTGTTCATAGGCATCTTCATTATGGAGTACATTTATTGCAATAAGATCCCAACCAGTATATTCTGCAAGTTCATCCTGTGTAAGCCTTATACCCTGTGCCCAAAAATAAGGAGGTGTTCCACCTTGAAGTCCGACACCAGTAGTACCAGCAGTGTCTGGATCAAAATAGCCAATTGTTTCTTCTCCTCGAATGCTACTTTCAGTGATTGTCTTTTCAGTTGTTGCCAATGCTACTTTTTCTTCTGTATCTGCTATTACAGCTGACGAAGATATAACAAAAAATGCTGCGATAAGCAGAACTACTGCCTTGCTCAATGTTTTCTTTCCAATTTTCATATTTTTCACCTATATGTTTGGTTATTATATGGGTATTTTTTGTGCCTAAAACTAAAGGCAATAAAATTATCCCCCAGTATGTTTAACTATGTAATTTCATCTACTTAAATGTTTCGTATATTATAATATTATAACTACATTGCGTTAAAGGATAATAATTTCATAATAATAGTAAAACATACATACGCATATTAAAACTAAATACAGAGATGTATATCTACGAGTAAATATTAAAAAAGTTAAAGTTTTATTCTACCCAGAAAATAATTTTGCAACTTTATTTACCTGATCTTTATGAGCCATAACAGTTACCTTATCCCCTGAAAATAATTCCACATCATCAGTAGGAATTATAAATCTATGATCCCGCTCTATTGCAACGATCAAACTTTTTTTTGGTAATCCAATTTTCTTAATAGTTATTCCTGATAGAGAAGATTCAGTAGATATAGGTAATCGGAATATCTCAGCATATTCTCCAACATTCATATATTCTTCAATAGTAGGATGTTTTATTGATTTATAGAGGCTTTCCGCCATGACGATATCAGGACTCTTTACCATCTTTACTGATTTTTCCATGTATAAAGGCTTACTTTCCTCTTGGTTTACCACTGAAACAAGGTGTTTAACACCTTTGTTTTTTGCAAGGGAACAAACCAAAAGATTTGTAGCGTCATCATTAGTAGTGGTTACTAGGACATCAGCCTTTTTTATTTCTGATTCATCTAGTGTTTCCTCTTGTGTAGCATCTGCATTTATTGCTACGGCATCATATTTTCTAGCTATTTCTTCACATTTTGCTTGATCTTTGTCAATGACAATTACATTATGATGTCCATCTTTAAGTGCAAGTTCAGTTAGTCTTTGTCCAATGCCACGTGCTCCAATGATTACTATATACATTTGGGCTCCTCAAGTTAGGCTATCTGCGGTGGTAAATCCATTATTGGTATTAAACTTTTTGTTGAATTTAACCTAAAACAGTTATTTAATAAAATAAATTACCGTACTAAGTTAATTAGATAGCCCTTAAGATTAAATTTAAGTTTGACTTAAATTATGCGAATATAAATACGTCTTGTAATTTTTCATGATATTTATTATCACTAAAAATATGTGTTCTAATTAATAATAATTTTGTAAATTTTAAATGTAAGAATTATTTTGTTAACTTAGTATCTAAATAGGATTAATTAGTTAAGTGAAAAGCTTAAATTTATATATTGTGCTATTGTTTAGCACTTTTTTATGGTAATAATTAACATGCAATTTGCAGTGATGAAAATTGTCATGGTAGCTATGGATATTGATAGATAAAATCTAGCATTGGATATATTGATCATTGTAATTTTGTTTAATCAATTAATTTTAAAATCTGGACTTTTCGGTTTTATCTAGCTTTACTGCAGGTCTCATAAGAATATTCCGTACGGTGCTGGGATGCCAACTACTTTTTTTATTTTCTCTTGTCAATCTTGTTGATATTCTGTCATTATTAAGAGCAGTAGCAATTTCATTGTAACTCTTACCTTTTTCTCTTAAGTTTTTCATTTTTATGAGAACTTTTTGTTCTTCTGGATTTTCTATAAGTCGTGTATTCTTTTTTCGGTTTCCTATTACATCAGATACAATTGTATACCCATACGGAGCTTGACCAAACCATTCATTTTTCATTTTTTGTTTTACACCAGTACGAATTTTAGATGCAAGTTGCCCTCTGAAAAACTCGCTATAGGTCGCTAAATTCGTAAGTAAAAGTCTCCCTTGTTTACTATAAATATCAATATGTTGTAAATTATGTATATGTAATTTTACTCCATGATCTTGTAAATCATCCATTATATTCAGCAAATCCTTTGTAGATCTGCTAAATCTATCGCTGTCTATCATACAAATTCCATCAAAAAGTCCGTGTTTTGCATCAGCAATCATCTCTTGAAATTTTTCTCTATTTGTATCTTTTGCACTTGCTTCTTCATAATATGTTTTAACCCATTTCCATTCCATATCTTCTATCCAATCATCTAAAGTAGATTTTTGCCCTTCTAGACTGTAGCCTTTTGATTGTTCTCCTATACTTATTCTTATGTAAAATGCTACTTTATATTTTGACATTTGATCCTTCTCATATATATGAACGGACCATATATGTAAAATGTCTTACTTAAATTTTATTGCTTAAAATAGTTACCTTCGGTAGTCCGAAGGTAACCATACAAAATCTATTTTAGCAATTTTTTGGCAGGGGAACCACCACGATTGGCAATAATGTTTTGAATTTCGTTAAAATCAGACTCAGTAATAATTTGCTCATGGTCGCTTTTATTTACATATTTTTCCCAATGTAGATATCCAGAATAGGTCGGATTCTTAAGTATCTTAGAAATAGTCTTTTTTGCCCAACACCCCCCCTTTTTCGTTGGAATTTGGGCAGCCTTAAGCATTTTTGCAATTTCGCCCATCGATTTTCCTTCTTTATACCATGAGTAAACATTTCTCACAACTCTTGCTTCATTATCAATTATTTTTAATTTTCCTTCAGAATAATCGTAACCATATGGTATGTTAAAACCTAGCACGCCTCGTGCTGTTTTTGCTTTTTGTTCCATCCCAATATAAACACGTTCACCAATCTGTTCAGATTCTAATTGTGCTACAAGTTGAAGGATGTTCATAACAAAACGACCCATTGCAGTAGAAGTATCAAAAGATTCATTCATAGAAACAAATTCTTTTTCATTTTTATTAAGAAATTCCATCATAAGCATGAAGTTTTTTGAATTTCTGTGGATTCTATCCATTTTAAGAACTAGGAGTAAATCCCAATTGTCCCTCTCTTCCATCATTCTACTATACGCAGGTCTTTTGATAGTTCTCCCAGAATGGCCATCATCAATATACTCTCCCCCTATACTCCAATCTCGGGCTTTACAATAAGATCTAAGTTTTTCTAATTGTGCATCCAGAGAAAATCCATCTTTGGCCTGGTCTTCAGTTGATACTCTAGTATAAATTGCTACCCTTACAGGTTCTGCATCCATCCAATATACTAAATTTTGTTTTAGGTTATAACTGTATCCAATGCTAAATATTATCTATCAATCTAATTTGTATATTTGCTGTGTGCTAGACATAATTTAGCAAATAAATTATAACTGTTAGTGTGTCCCACGTTAACACAAAAATTATTTGTTAATGTCAAACATTAATAAATTAAGTCTATAAATTAACAAAATTTATATAATTAATCTTTATACTAAATATCATCCGATGCGGTTAGCAATCTGCACTAAAAGTTTACTTTTTGTATCTTTTTTATCAACTAAGATTCTTCCCTCTTTTTTAAAATGACGAGACGGATGTGAAAAAGATTTTTCCAAAACGGGATTCAGTCCCAATGATTTTGCAGCCTTTGAGATATCTTCAATAGAAGGTTTTTCAATAGCATATTTTTTAGAGATTTTCCTACCTTTCAGCCGAGAAAATGATTTGTCAAAATAAATAGGCCAGATAACGTATTTACTTTCTCCTTTGGAGACCATATATAATCACAACGATTATTTTAATATCAATACAGCGTTTATATTACCACTCTGACCAGGTCTAGAGGTTATTTTTGCTTTTCCTAGTTTTGTGTCAATAATAGCTCCTTTATTCATTATGTTTCTTCGCACATAGTGGATATTCGCTGAGTTTTCTACAACAGAGGTAATTTCTGCCTTAGTTGTTTTGTTGGTTTTTGGGTCAACTACATAGGCATAATTAATCGTCTTTGCTCTACTTTTTCTATTATTCCCTCTTGTACGAACTTTTTTCAATCTTGTTTCTCCAATGGTTGTCAGGTGTGCTTCTCTTCCTATTTCAAACTTTCTCTTACCTCTACCATATCGTTTTCTTCGCCCAGTTTTACTCCTTTTAGAGTCACCTTGCCATAGTGCCATTAGAAATCCGAATAGAGAAGTTATATTTAAAAGATATGTAAGAATGTAACTAGTCAGTTTTCTAAAGCAAAATTGGGATAAATCGAATAATACATTTTGAAATCATACTATAGTTTATCGTACTTATTCAATCCATCCTGGAGCCACTTGAGCAAATATGTCAATGGCATCCAGAAAAATATCGATTTTTGGTGATACTGGTGGAGAGTTGAAATTTACAGTTATTTTATCATTCGTGCTAGTTATCCAAAAATCATTTGCAGCACCATAAATTAGACCTACATTTTTTAATGTGCTATTAATAAACACACGCCAAGAATCGGGATACGAGGTAGTAATAACCATATTTTGAACATCTGTAATTAAAGTCCTGTTAGATTTCGAGAAGTTCGTCTGTATTGGATAAGTTCCAAACCCACTAACAGATTTTTTCCCTCCAATCCCAATAATATTTGATAGGGTAAATGATATGTTGACTTCATCGAGAACTATATCATAATTCACCAAAAAATTTGGTTTTATAAACATAACATTTCCCTCATCTTGACTAGTTATCACTGCTCCAGCTTCATAGATATAGTCAATATTTAGAAAGTATGTATTTGATGATGAATATTTTATAATTTCTGGAAAATATTCAATTGTGAAAGTTCCATTTGTTATGTTCAAAGAATATTCTTCGTCTAAAATCCTTAAAAAACCAAATGATCTACTAGAGGTGAAAAATGGCAGTTCTTTGTTGCCTAGCGTTATTGAGGTTGTAATTGGAATATTTTTTTCAGTTACTGATTGTGTATCAATAGCAAATTTTAACAAAGCAAACTGATTTGCTACATCATCCATATGTTCGGCTTCGATTTGTTCCATCCAGCTAGGTACAAAAACCGTTTGGATGAGTACAATGATAGATAGTATTAATCCGACTAGTAGAACTGCTATAACAACGCCAACTACAGCATCATCCTTATTCCTAAGATTTTTCAGGTGTAAATAATCTCTCTCCATCCTTCCAACCCCAATTTTTTCTCCATTTTTACACCCCTGTATGATCATTAAAACGATGGTTAATTTCTGATTGTGTAAGCACTGTTCTCCAAAGAGTCACTTCGTCTATTATACTATTGAGCCAGCCGATATACAAGTTATTATTATTTGTATTTATTGATGTGCTATATGATGTCCAATTTACTAAAGTTGTATTTACATATAGTTTCATTTGGTCACTACCACCAGCATTTTTATCATAAGTTAAAACAATATAATTAAAACCTAGAGATATCGGTGCGGTAAGTTCATTATTGTTTATGTATGCAAATACAGTCGTGGTGTTAGCGTTTATTCTGTAAGCACCGTCTTTTGCTACTACACCTCTGCCTTTAGATGTGTATTTATATTCTATCTCAACTGTCTCTACATAGCCATCGAAGTTTCCCCTTCTATAGGCAATAGCATATACATCGCCGTTTATGTGAAAAATGTCTGGTTTATAACCATCACCATCAAATTGAAAAGTATCATCATTTTGATTAGAAATGTCCCCGTTTTCTCCTATTCTCAGAGTTTTTAAATATCCATCATACTCCCCCCTATAGACAATAGCAATTACTCTATCATATATATGAATGATATCGGGATCATAACAATCGTCGTCTCCCCATGGTATATTATCAAACCTAATAGTATCTAAGATACTATCAGTTATCGTTCCGTTACTTAAAATTTCTACTGTTGTCAAATAGCCTCCTAGATTAGTGTGAGAGCAGACAATAGCATAAATATCGCCAAACATAGGAATGATATCTGGGTCATAACCCCGGTCAGCGTCAAATTCTAAGTTATCGATTACAGAATTTGTAATTGCTCCCATATTATCAATTTCAACCGTTGTCATCCATCCATCGTCGTCTGGACCTCGGTATGCAATTGCGAAGACATCTCCATTTATGTGAATGATAGCATGTTCATAAGCTACATTTGTATTAAAGTCTAAAGAGTCAATAACTGTATCTGTTATTGCTCCAGTGTTATCTATAGATACTGTCGTGAGCCACCCGTCATTGCCGGTACCTGTATAGGCTATAGCATAGATATCTCCACTGACATGAATGATGCTGGGGTACCAACCTTGGTTTGAATCAAACTCTAATGTATCAATGACACTATCGGTAATATTTCCGTAACTATTAATCTCCACTGTTTTTAGCAATCCATGCCAGTTAGGACCCTCATAGGCAACAGCGTAGATGTCTCCATTTACATGAATAATTTTAGGATCCCAACATTCATCTGTGTCAAACTCTATGGTATCTATTGTGCTGTCGTTAATGAATCCAGTATTATCAATTTTAAAAGTTCTTATATAACCATCACTATATAGTCCTCTATAAGCTATTGCATATACATCACCAAAGATATGGATTGCATCTGGTGTATCAAAATCAAAAATACCGACCTCAGCGGAGTCAATAACAGGATCAGTGATCATTCCAATATCGGAAATCTCTACTGTTTTCAAGATCCCATCATTATTATTTCCTCTATATGCAATAGCATAGAAGCTTCCATTTACATGAATTATTTTAGGATTATAACAATTTGATGTGTCAAACTCTAAGATATCAATAATAGTAGGATTAATCGATACTACCATTGCACTCTCTATCTGAAATGTAACTAAGAATCCATCATTTCCAGTACCCCTATAAGCTACCGCATATATTGGTCCGTTGACTTGAATTGCACTAGGTTCCCGACCAGAGACGTTATCAAAGTAGAATCTATCGACAACTTCATTCTTAATTGTTCCATCGCTGTATATCTCCACAATTTTTACCGATGCTTGATTATCACGGCCTCCATAGAAAACAGCGTATGAATCTCCAGATACATGATGTATGTTGGGTTTCCACCCATCAAATGCATCAAATGTGAATTTATCAATGAAATTTCCATCAATATGTCCTGGACTTGTAATCATTCCATCATTTGCTATTCCTACAGTTCTCAATTCACCATCATCATCAGGGTTTCTGTATACGATAGCATAGACAATTCCGCTAACATGAATCATATTAGTCTCATCAGCTGAGACGCCAGCCTCTGTATCATCATACACCGAGGTATCAATGACTATATTAGTTATCATTCCATCACTAGCAATTTTTACTGTTGTCAAAAGTCCATCATCGTCGGGAGGACCTGTGTAGGAAATAGCATATATATCTCCATTGACATGAATGATGCAGGGTTCAAAAGCATAGTTTGTATTAAACTCTAATGTATCAATGACACTATCGGTAATCTTTCCGTAACTAGTAATCTCCACAGTTTTTAGCAATCCATGCCAGTTAGGACCCTCATAGGCAACGGCGTAGATGTCTCCAGTGACATGAATGATTTTAGGATTATAACAATTTGATGTATCAAACTCTAAGATATCAATAATAGTAGGATTAATATTTCCGTCATTAAATATCTCCATTGTTGTCAAGAATCCATCATTATTAGTGCCTCTACAAACAATGGCATAGATATTATTGACTATATTGATTATATCTGGTTCATAACAATTAAGTATACCAAACTGTGAAGTATCGAGTGTAGTTGTAATTTCTCCATAATATCCTTCACTGTGATCTAAGGGATTAATCCATGTTTCAATTGTTATTTCATCTGATAAATCCAAACTAGGATTATCGGGTACTTCTACATAATCATCAATACCATCATAATTCAATGCAGTTCCATTTATTCCTATAGTCCATTGTGGCCCATAAAACAGGTTTCCATGATTGTCACGTCCAGAAGAATCGACAGCAATTGTTCCACTTCCTGTATCAAAATGCCACATACCCACTATCACTCCGGGGGTGGTAAAATAATTGGTTACATCCTCAATCGTCTCATTATTGTATTTAAGTTGAGCCTTGAATAAATAAATCGTCTCAGGAGTTAAACCAGTCACCATTTTTCCATAAGAGCCTTCTCCCGATTGGTCAACAAGCCAAGTAGTATAATTCCAGTCACCTGTAGCCTTCTTATAAGCAAACCTCAAATCACCTGTATTGTTCCTGAAATTATATTTCATCCATAAAGTTGCTCTATCACTTTCAACATTAGTAGCACTAGAGGTGAGAACATACGGAAACTGAAAAACTTCTCCGTCCTGAATGATCCCTGTCAATACTAGTGCCCCACTTTCTGCATCAATGATAGATGCTCTAACTTCCAAACCGATAATATCAATGCCAAGGTTACTAGAATTAAAAACTAACCTCTCACCAACATTCCAATAATCATCACCATTTGTATCGCTTAAGTAGTCTCTAACTACCACATTTAACTGATTACCTGCTATAACTAACATAACTGTTGAATCAGCTGATAAGGGCTCCTGACCACGATTTTCTAGTATCACTTCCTTTTCTTGGGTCGTTCCAATAATATGTACAGCTGGTGGATGAGCTGTAGGATTCAATGATTCGTTTAAAACAAATATGTAAACTACAGAAAAAAGTGAAACTGATATCGCTAATAGTAAAACAGTACCCATTATTTCGGATACTGCTTTTTCCGTTCTATAATTTTTCATTGATTTACTCCTCAACCTATTGCTATTGTATACTCTCCTAATAATAATATAAATAGCTTTCTCGTAAAAATGCCAAAATGAAACAAAGTCAAGATAGAAAATTTAAAGATAGAAAGCACAATAGTAATTGGAAGAAAGATAGTTCCTAGTGCCCAAATTGCTGCTTCTAATCTTTTAGTTTTCATATCCCAGCTCACCTAAGTATTTATACTCCTAATAAAATTTTAAATGCCATCCAATTAACAAAAACCATAACAAAAATGTGTTTTACACTAGAAGAAAAATTGCCATCTTCAAATACTCCAGCAACTAAACCTGATCCAAATCCTTGAACTAGTGTTGCAAAATAAAATATTGGAAGGATTTCTTCCTGAGAAACACTCCCTCCACCAAGTGCACCTTGCATTCCCTGTGTACCAGATGCAGTCATAGAAGGAATAAAACTAACACACAATATTGCTATTATTGCTAGAAATACGAACGCACCAACATAAATTACAACAACATAGGAAGCCATATTGGACTTTCTTTCAGCTTCTAGCATTTTAATTTCTCTAGCATCTTTCGCAGCTACATCTAACACATCTGCTACATTTCCTCCGCTTTTACTTGCTTCAATAATCAATGAGATTGTTCTTTCAATAGATTTCGTTTTTATTCTTTTTGAAAAAGCAATCAGTGCATCTGTAACACTACTTCCCCATGAAACCTGTTGGGAAATCTTTTGAATTTCAGGAGTTAGGATTCCATAGTTACCCTTTGATGCAAATAAAATAGCTTTGGTAAACGTCATTCCCGCACGTCTTGACTCTGCAAGATCACGTACAAAATCAGGGAAAATAGTATCTATCTTGTAGATTCTTCTAACACAAAAATATGTATACATTCCATATATACCAGTTACGGACAAAATAACCAAAACTATATAATCAACTGAAGTACCAAAACCCTGGATGACACCTAATAGGGAGAAAATTGCTAATAAGGCAAATATTATAGCTGATCCTATGGTGACTACTTTTACAATAAACTGAGTAACCTGACCAGTAAGTATAATATTTTTTATGAAATCCGATTTAGGCATATTTTTTAACATACATTATGCTCCTTGAGACATACTTTTAATTACTACTGCAAATCCTATATGAACTAGAGGTGTGACCATAAAAATTAGAACATAGAGAAACATTGAATTAAAGTCACCACTTATTATCATCATAAGTGGGATAACTATAAGCAACAAAAGTATCCCTGCAACTGCTGCAGTTACATAGCTTTCAGCCATTATTCCGAGACTTTCTAGAAGTTGTTTTTGCTCCTGTCTGTTCTCCCACATATATTGATTTGCTTTATTCATAAAATAGGTTTTTAAAGAACCACCAGAAGTAACTGTAACAATCAATCCCTGTAAAAACTCTTTAAACTTCTCCGATGGTGTTATCTCCATGTTGGATCGAATTGACGAAATAACATCCATGCCCATTAACGTTACATCCCTATAAATCCAAGAAGCTTCTTCTTTAATTTCTCCATATATGTCTTGCTTGGAAAGACTCTTAAAAATCTCAGTGGGAGTTACACCTGCAGAAGACATTGCAGAAATGAAATTAAGAGCATAAGCTAAGTATAAATTAATTTTTTTACCACGTGCTTTTGCTCTAAAAGAAGGTAGCTTTAAAGAAATGAAATAAACAAGAATGCCAAGCAAAACTGGAATGATTAGAAAGAAAGCAGTAAGTCCTATATCCAAATAAATACTAACAGATGGAAATATAAGAAATACCAACGTAGACAAAACAGCGAAAGAAGCCATTGTTACAAGAATTGAGTTAAGCATAACAAATGACACATATGCCCCACCTCTAATTTGCATATGAGCAGATTGTAAATCGTGTCTCAGTTTATCACTTGCTTTCCTCTCTGTAAACTGTCCAAACCATTTATAACAAATCTTTTGATAGTTATTTAGAGTTATTTTTATTCCTCCTGAAACTGATACTTTTTCTTATTTTCTTCTTGACGGAGAGTGAAGAGAATTTTTCCTCTTTAATTAAATCTTTACCTAAGTCCATCTCCCCCTCTTGGATTTTATCTGATTTTTCAAGTTTATGAACATCTATTTTATTACTTACTTCTTTCTCAATTTTTGAACCATCTATTATCTTTTTCATCAGTTCATCAGGATCTTCGACATAGAAGGATACTACTTTTGCAAATTCGATAAATGAGTTTATATTATTCTTACACATCCAATCTAGCACTTCTACTCTTCTTCTAACTTCTTGCATTATACCTTCTTTACTCATACCGTGTTGATTTCTTATGCGCTCTAATATGTAGCTTTTACCTGAATAGATAAATTTATCTCCTGCAGGATCCCAGCGGAAAACCTCATTCGAAAGTATTTCTTTCGTATTAGGATCAATATCTACAATCTCAACAATCTGTTTGCATTTCCTAATATTTTTATCTCCAACCTTAGCATTTACCTGTATAAACACTATATCTAATGATTGCAACATAACACGTGGTACATCTATTGGTTTTCCTTCCAATCTATGAATAACAGATTTGGGTGAATCAGCATGAAATGTGGAATAGGTAGTATGTCCTGTTGCCATAGCCTGAAATAAAACATACGCCTCTTGCCCTCTTATTTCTCCTACTAAAATATATTCAGGTCTCTGTCTGAGAGCTGCTTTCATAAGATCAAACAGATCTATCTCACCAACAAGTTTATCATGAACCACTTCACCAAAACCGGAGCGGGCTACCCCAGGAATCCAATTAGGATGTGGAAGGTTGATCTCCCTGGTTTCTTCTATGGAAACTATCTTCGCTTCTTTAGGAATGAAAAGTGAAAGTGCATTTAATGTAGAAGTTTTACCAGCAGCGGTACTACCTGCAATAAGCGCGTTATGCCCATTTTCGACAGCCATCCACATATATGCAATCATCTCTGGAGACATAGTGTCATATTCGATCAAATTTGTAGGGGTAATAGGATTCGAACGGAATTTTCTTATAGTGAAAGTAGAGCCCTTAGTAGTTACTTCTTCACTTAATGTCATCTGAATTCTAGACCCGTCTGGCATTGTAGCATCGAGCATAGGTTCAGCAATTGAGATGTGCTTTCCACATTTTTGAGCAAGTTTAACAACAAAAGCAGAGAGTGTTTTCTCATTGTCAAATTTTATATTGCTCCTTAATGAACCGTATCTCCTATGATATAAAAATATCGGAACTTTAGAACCATCACAAGAAATATCCTCGATATTTGGATCTTTCATCAACGAATTTATTTTTCCATAACCTAAAAAATCTCTTTTAATATAATATAAAAATTTCTTTTTTAATATATCATCGGACTTCTTCTCATTGTCTTCGATCATTTGATCTATCAGGTCAACAAGAAACCTATCTACACAGCTAGATTCAATTTCATCCAATCGTGTGTCTACCGAATTGATTAATTTCTCTTGCAAAAGATTAAGGGTATTAAGTTCTTCCTCTAATAATTGAGGTTCCATAACCTTATAATATTTGTCTAGAGACGTAGTATCCTTTATTATTTTTACGTATGCAAAAGGTTCATTTACTGGATAAAAATCAATTTCAACAAAATTCTTTTCTCCTGGTACAACATCTTCTTTTCTCCTTTCTATTTCCTCTCCCTCTTCTAATTCTATACCGGTTTTTCGTAATAAGGCTTCTCTTTCTTTTTCCTTCGCTTCCATCACAGCTATTTCTGATTTTAATTGCTTTAATCTCTCTTCTATTTCCCTTTCTTTCAGGACCTTTTCTTTAAGTTCTCCTTCTACCTGATCTTTCTCTTTCCTTTCTTCTTCTTCTATTCCTTTTTCAATTCTTCTTAAAAGGGCTTCTCTTTCTTTTTCCTTTGCATCCATTACTGCTATTTCTTCTTCTAACTTCTCTATTTTATTTTTAAGCTCCCTTTCGCTCAGTTCTGCCTCTTGTCTTTTTAGTTCCTCTTCTTCGTTTCTTTTTAAGGTTTCTCTTTCCTTTTCCTTTTTCTCCATTGCTATTTTTTCTGTTTCTAACTTCTTTAGTTTCTCCTCTTCTATCTTCTTTTTCCTAAGTTCTTCCTCTCGCTTTTTTAATTCCTCTTGTTTTGCGGCTCTACGTAAGGATTCTCTCTTTCTTTTTTTTGCCGCCATAACTGCTTTTTCTGCTTTAAAAACTGCTTTTTTAGCTTCTAACTTCTTTAGTTTTTCTTCTTTTAGTTTTCTTTTTCTCAGCTTTTCTCTCAGTTCTTCCTCTCGCTTTTTTAATTCCTTTTCTTTTTTAGTTCTTCGTAAGGTTTCGCTCTCACTTTTCTTTATTTCAATTAATTTCTTTTTTAATTCAATTTTATTCAGTCGTTGTTTTTCTTTTAGTTCTCTCTTTTTCTCTTTCTCAGATTTTTTGGCTTCTCTTTCTTTTTCCCTAACTTCAATTATTTTCAATCGTTGTTTTTCTCTCTCTTTATCTCTTGGTTCTTCCTTTTGCCTTTTTAATACCTCTTCTTTTTCGGCTCTTTTTAAGATTTTTCTTTCTTTTTCTCTTACATCTATCAATATCTTTTCTGCAAATGAAACTAAACCTTTTTTACCACAATTATCACATTCGATTACCACTTTTTGACCTGGCTCACCCTCACAGAGAATTTTTGTACTGCACTGTGGACATATAGCGATCTTTCTACTCATGATTCATCCATAATCTTTCCAATGAGTTTAGTAGGATTTTCAAAATACTGCGAAATTAAATTTGCAACTTTCTTAAACTCTCTAACGTTATTTTTATTCATCCAGTCTAACAACTTAGCTCTATTCTTGATTTCATTTGTTATATCCTCTCTACCTATGTCCTTTTCCGCTCGGATGCGTTCTAATATGTAGCTTTTCCCTGAATAGATAAATTTATCTTCAACAGGATCCCAGCGAAACACCTCATTTGTAAGAATCTCTTTTGTAGAAGGATCAATGTCTATAATTTCTATAACTTGCTTGCATCTTCTTGCTCGCTTATTTTTTACACGAGAAATAATCTGTATGCAAACAATATCTAATGCTTGCAACATAATTCGTGGTATGTTGATGGGTTTTCCTTCCAATCTATGTATAAGAGACTGTGCAGAATCAGCATGAACAGTAGAATAAGTGGTATGTCCTGTAGCCATAGCCTGAAATAAAACATACGCCTCTCGCCCTCTTATTTCCCCTACTAAAATATATTCAGGTCTCTGTCTGAGAGCGGCTTTCATCAAATCGTATAGGTCTATTTCTCCAACTATCTTATTACCTACAACTTCACCAAAACCGGAGCGGGCTACCCCAGGAATCCAATTAGGATGTGGAAGGTTGATCTCCCTGGTTTCTTCTATAGAAACTATCTTCGCTTCTTTTGGAACGAAAAGTGAAAGTGCATTTAATGTAGAAGTTTTACCAGCAGCGGTACCACCAGCAATAAGCGCGTTGATTCCATTTTCGACAGCCATCCACATATACGCTATCATTTCAGAAGACATAGTATTAAATTCAATCAAATCCGGGGGTGAGAAAGGATCTTCCTTAAATTTTCTAATAGTAAATGTAGAACCTTTTGTTGTTACCTCAGTACTGAGTGTCATCTGAATTCTAGACCCATCGGGCATTGTAGCGTCGAGCATAGGTTCGGCAATTGAGATGTGCTTTCCACATTTTTGAGCAAGTTTAATAACAAAAGCAGAGAGTTCGTCTTCATTATCGAATTGTATATTACCTTTTAATGAGCCGTATCTTCTATGATATAAAAATATCGGAACATTAGAGCCATCGCAAGAAATATCTTCGATATTTGGATCTCTCATCAAAACTTCTAATTTATGGAGTCCTAGGAATTGTTTTTCTAGAAAATAAAAGATTTTTTTCTTGATTTGAGTATCTATTTCCAACATATAATCTTCAAGAATTTGCTCTATCATATCAATGAGATACTTTTTCTCACCTTTTTCTTCCAATTCCTTTGTATCTATGGAAAATCCGGTCAAGGTATCTTTTAAGAAGTCTAAAAGTTGCAATTCTTCTTTAGATAATTCAACTTCAACTAAAATATATCGTTTATCGAGAGTTTCTTTATCACGAATTATTTCAACATATGCAAATGGCTCTTGTAAATGATAGAAATCAAGTTCTTCCCAAGTACCTTCTGAATAACCCAAATTTTTTAATATTGTAGATTTGAGAGCCTGCACTTCATCTAATGGAAGGATTTCCCCTGTAGAGACATAAGTATCATATTGAAGTTCTTGGGGAGGCATTAAGTGTTGTTTATCCTGAGCATCCAACTTATCAGGAGTTACAGCACTAGCTTTTTTGTGCTTAGTTTTTCTAAGAAAAGAATGTCTATATTTCCGTCCTAAAGAAGGAATTCCTCCCTCTGGGATTGACGGATGTTTTTTCTTACTCCTAAATTCTTTTGATAATAAAGCTGGCTTAGTTTCCTCTATGGCGGTTCTCTCTCTGTAGCTCTTTGGAGTTCTTGCAATATGTTTACTTGAGAAGAATTTCTTCGGTTCTCTTTTACTTATTACTTTGTTCCGCCTAATTCTCCCTAAACGTTTTTCAATATGTTTAGGTTTATCGAGCATATCTTTTTGTGAACTCACTGGTTCAACTGGATTAATGTTATTTAAAACTTTTTTACTTTGATCATCTATGACTGTATCTGAAGCTTTTATTTGTTGATCTAACCACCTAGTCTCTTCTTGGTTTAGTTTCTCCAATGACTCATCAAGTTGATAATGAGATTTATCTTCGACAGAGGGGGATAACTCTTTTGTTGTTTTTTTAGATAAATCCATTGTTTCTTTCTTCGTTTTTCCAAAAGCAAAACGTTTTTTCAAACCAGCAACAGAAGATCTTTTTCTGGTTTTGGTCGTACTATCACTAACCTCAACTGATTTTTTGTTCAGTTTTTCTAATTTCACATCTGATTTACCAGAATCTGTACCTTTTTCTTCTTTCTCAATTGACTTTTTTTTATTCCTTATGAAAAAAATAGATTCTTTTTTTCTGTTTTTGGGTGAAAAATTAACATTAAAACTTTCTAAATCAGTTTTATTTGAATGTTGTTTTTCCTCTTTAGAGATTAATTTACCTATGTTCCCGAGTAAAATTTTGTCTACCGCTTTTTCGATTTCTAAAATATCCTTATTTTTTGAGGAAGATAACGAGTTTTTATTCCCAATAGTATCTTCTTTCAAAATGTACCTCCTCTAATTAGTTTTTCCAGCATATGCATCCCATCATCCCACTTTTTAACGAGATAAACCTATCTAACGCTATATAATGTAATTTTTATCTTTTAAGTGCATCTCCTCTAACAGTTTTTGATATATATTATTTGTATTTATAATTTTCTTTATGTTCACTATATATTATATTAGAATGTCTCTATCTTGGTTTCCTCAATCTTAACAATGCAGCAAAAAGACCGAGAGCAAAGGGAAGTATAATAATATAGTAAATTAAATCGATTTTTTTAAGATACAAGGTAAAATCATATCCATAAAAATACAATAGTATTAGAGAGACTAGAACTATTGGTACTAAAATAACTAATATAAGGGGAAGAGCTTCTCTGTTCATATTTATTACTTCACCTGGTTTATGAGTATTATTAACAAATACATCTATTTTTATTTAATGGAAAATCCAAACAAAATTTAATGGTCGGCCACAATATAAGAAAAATCTATAAAGCCTTATCTGTTACCGGCCTAAATAGGGAGCGTCCTTGACTCAGAAAATTAAAGTAATCATAATGGGGGCAGCAGGCAGAGATTTTCATAATTTTAACGTTTATTTTAGAGATAATGAAAAATATGAAGTTGTTGCATTTACTGCAACACAAATACCAGATATATCAGGTAGGAAATATCCATCAGAATTATCTGGTAAACTATATCCAAATGGAATAGCGATATATCCAGAGGGGGATTTAACTGAATTAATAAAAGAGAAAGAAATTGATGAGGTTGTTTTTGCTTATAGTGATATTCCGTATTCCTACGTTATGAATAAATCTGCATTGGTAAATGCAGCAGGTGCTGATTTTGTATTACAAGGACCTAAGAGAACTATGCTCAAGTCTATAAAACCAGTTATTGCAGTGTGTGCAGTTAGAACAGGATGTGGAAAATCACAGGTCTCACGGAGTATATTCGAAATACTAAAATCAAAGAGCCTGAAAGTTGCCTCTATAAGACACCCAATGCCATATGACAAGGATCTAATAACACAGATATGCCAAAGGTTTGCAAGTTATGGGGATTTGGATGAGTACAACTGCACCATAGAAGAAAGAGAGGAATACGAACCATATATCGATATGGGTGGAGTAATCTATGCAGGCGTAGAATATGAAAAAATCCTTATGGAAGCCGAGAAAGAAGCAGATGTAATTATCTGGGACGGTGGAAATAATGACTTTCCTTTTTTCAAACCAGATCTATTGATAACAATTGCCGATCCGCATAGAGCAGGTCACGAAATATCCTATTATCCTGGAGAAACGAACGTTAGGGCTGCTAATATAGTCATAATAAACAAGGTGAATACAGCAAAGAAGGAAGATATAGAAACGGTCCGGAATAATATAATAAATGTAAATCCTAAAGCAAAAATCATCGATGGTATCTCATCAATCAAGGCTGATGACAAAGAGGTGATCGAAGGGAAAAAAGTGCTAGTTATAGAAGATGGCCCAACAGTAACTCATGGTGGTATGAGGTACGGTGCAGGTACTATTGCAGCTAAAGATAACAACGCAAAAGAGATTATCGATCCAAGGAGTTTTGCAGTTGGCTCAATTATAGAAATATTTGATAAATACACGCACCTGACAAATGTTCTTCCAGCTATGGGATATGGTAAGAAACAGATAACCGAACTAGAGGAAACAATAAACAATACTGATTGTGAGGTTATTATTAGTGGTACTCCAATTGATCTCAATCGAGTACTCAAAGCAAACAAACCTATTGTGCGGATAAGATACGGCGTTGGAGAAGAAACTGTTAAAGAACTAGAGAGTATAATTGAAGATTTCTTAAAAACAAATAATTTACTTTAAGGTTTTTCCTGTAAGTACAAACTGCGCCAGTAACGATTCTAACTGGATGTGAGTATTACTTCCTTCAACAATTCTAAACTCTATTTCACCGGTCTTCTCTATTAACTGAACCTTGTTTTCATCTGGTATTGTAAGATCAAAGATTGATCTATGAATCTGTTTTATAATATCTTCTCCACTCAATCCATACTTTATCAAAAGGTCATAAAGTTGATTTCTAGCAGCTATAAAGTTGCCGCCAATCGCAGTATTGATCAATTCTTTCACATCTTCTGGTCTAGCTGTAGCTGACGTTTCATAAAGAATTTCTGCAGTAATTTTTTTGTTAATAGATGCACCCACTTGAAGAGTGTTTATGGCTTTTCTTAGGTCACCTCTTGATATAAATATAAGGATTTCTAAACCATCAGAGGTTATCTCTAATTTTTCTTTAGTAGCTATCTTGCGTATGTATTTTTTTATATCTTCTTCTTTTATCGGTTTAAAACGAAAAACAGCACATCTTGATTGTATAGGTTCTATGATCTTGGAAGAATAGTTAACAGAAAGAATGAAACGACAAATACGTGTATATTTCTCTATTGTTCTTCTAAGAGCAGCTTGTGCATCTGGAGTAAGTGAGTCTGCTTCATCAAGAAATATTATTTTAATTTTTGTTTCTCCAATAGGAGCAGTTCTTGCAAAATCCTTAATTTTACCTCTAATGATGGCGATTCCTCTTTCGTCACTTGCGTTTAATTCATGGAAATTTTGTTTCCAAGTTTCTGCACCAAAAATTTCCCTTGCTAGGGCTAAAGCCGAGGTTGTCTTACCTGTACCTGCCGGTCCTGCAAAGATCAGATGTGGCACATTTTTAGTTTTTACATATGCCTTTAATCTTTCCATAATATTATTTTGACCAACAATATCATCAAGAATTTTTGGACGATATTTTTCTATCCAGATGTCTTGCATTGAATCTGCCCTGTAATGTGTTTCTTTGATAAAAGATTATTCTATGAAACATTAGCAAATAAGATATTCCTTATATTGCGAACGTACAATGATATCCAAATCTATGATAAATTTCTTTAAGTAAGACTGATTACCACTCAGGGACTCTATGAAATTCATCCCTAATTCCACCATTAAAAACAGCATGCTTAAGGAGATAGGAATAACTGATATTGACAGTTTATTTTCTGATATACCTAAAAAAATTAGAATAAAAAATCTCAATCTTCAAGATGGTTTATCTCAACAAGAAGTAGAAGTATGGTTGAGAAAATTAGGGGAAAAGAACAAATCTTTTTGTGAAATGCCTAATTTTTTGGGAGGAGGAATCAAAATTCACTACATACCTGCAGCTGTAAAATCAATCATCTCTAGATCAGAATTTTATACTTCATATACACCATATCAACCGGAAGCGTCCCAGGGCTTTTTACAAGCAATGTTCGAATATCAAAGTATGATTGCTGAGATCACTGGCATGGACATAGCAAATGCTTCAGTATATGATGGTGCAACTGCCCTTGGTGAAGCAGCATTAATGTGCACTCGCATCAACAAAAGAAAAACGTTTGTTGTGGCTACCAATATATCTTGGGATAAAAGATGTGTTTTAAAAAATTATACAAAAGGTGCAGGAATTAAAGTTAAAGAGATATCATACAATAATAAAACAGGTAAAATCGATTTGGATAATCTAAAGAGGAATATCGATCATGATACAGCTGGAGTGTATATTGAAAATCCGAATTTTTTTGGTGTTTTTGAAGATAAAGTGGAGGAGATCTGTACAATTATAAAAGAAAAACAATCATTATTTGTTGTTGGCGTTGATCCGATATCACTAGGTATTGCAAAAGGTCCAGGTGAATATGGTGCAGATATTGTCATTGGTGAAGGGAGGAATCTTGGAAATCCTGTTGATTTTGGCGGTTCCACATTAGGTATTTTTACTTGTAGAAATGAATTTTTACGGCAAGTTCCTGGACGTATAATAGGAATAACTCAAGATAAAGAAGGGAAAAGAGCATTCTGTATGACTTTACAAACAAGGGAACAACATATTAGAAGAGGGAAAGCTACAAGCAATATTTGTACAAACGAAGGGTTATGTGCTCTTGCTGCCGTGGCTTATCTTTCATTGCTTGGAAGTAACGGCTTGGAACAACTTAGCAAAATCAATTTCGAAAAAGGACAATTATTGGCAAAAAAAATTACCTCACTAAATGGATATGAAAAAGTTTTTAACGGAGTCCATTTCAACGAGTTTGTAATAAAATGCCCCGATACACAACAATTAAATAAAAAGCTGATTAGTGAAAATATTCATGGCGGTCTAATCTTAGAAAGTTTGTATCCCAAACTAAAAAATTGTATGCTCTTTGGTATAACAGAGATGCACAATAATGAGAGCATTGAAAAACTTGTATCTGTGCTTAAAGAGGTTGAGTAATGTATAGAAGTGCTATATACGACGAACCTCTACTAATAGAGCTAGAAAGCAAAATTAAGGATATACCCGAAAAAGTATTACCTTTATCTCTCCAAAGAAAAGAAAAGGCGAACATTCCTGATCTTGATGAAACCCAGATTGTTAGACATTTTTTACGTTTGAGTCAAATGAATTATGGAATTGAATCAGGGATTTATCCGCTTGGCTCCTGTACTATGAAATATAATCCTAAGATATGTGAAGAAATTGCCAAATGGGATTGTTTTGCTATGACACATCCTTGTCAAGATGAATCTACAATTCAGGGAAATCTCCAAATACTCTATGAACTAGAGCAAATGTTATGTGAAATAACAGGTATGCATAGTTTTACTCTTCAACCTGCAGCTGGTGCTCAAGGCGAATTTACTGGTTTGCTTTTAGCTAAGACATATCATGATTTCAATAAAGATTTTAATAGAAATGAAATTATTTTACCAGACACATCGCATGGAACAAATCCCGCTAGCGCTACTATGGCCGGATACAAGATTATAGAAATCCCTTCGACAAAAGAAGGAACAGTCGACCTAGAAATCTTAGAAAAAACACTCTCTGAAAAAACAGCTTGTTTCATGCTTACAAATCCAAACACTTTAGGTATTTTCGAATTTGATATACTAAAGATATCAAAAATGGTACACGCTAAAGGTGCATTGCTATACTATGATGGCGCGAATATAAATGCTATAATGGGTAAAGCAAGACCAGGTGATATGGGATTCGACATTGTACATCTTAATCTCCATAAGACCTTTTCAACACCACATGGTGGAGGGGGACCAGGAGCCGGGCCAATTGGGGTGAAAAAGAAATTTGAGCGGTTTCTCCCAATTCCCAGGATAGTAAAAAAGAATGATAAATATCATTTTAATTATGATCATGAATCTATTGGAAAGGTTAAAGCGTATTATGGAAATTTTTCAGTGTTGTTAAAGGCATATATTTACATCTTATTGATGGGGAATAATGGACTCAAAGAAACTTCCGAAGTAGCAGTCCTTAATTCAAATTACATGAAGAAAAAGATTGTTGATTCTAAAAAATATAAATTGCCATACAAGGATTTGAGAAAACACGAATTTGTTATCAGTTGTGAGCATTTACGACAAGAAAGAGGGATCAGAGCTTTAGATGTTGCTAAACGTCTTTTAGATTATGGTTTACACCCTCCTACAATATATTTCCCATTAATTGTAAAAGAAGCGTTGATGATTGAACCAACTGAATCTGAGTCAAAGAAAAACCTGGATAAATATGTTGAAACATTAATTAAAATTGCAGAAGAGGATAAAGAAACGGTAAAAAATGCTCCAAACAATACTTCTGTTAAACGTGTTGACGAAGCAGATGCAGTTAAAAATCCAATTCTTACCTGGAAATCTTTACAAAGATACAAATAATTATCAATGATTCGATACAGAAGTAGAAGTTATGTTAATGGCCCATCCTTCCAAAGGTCATCCTTAATGTTCCGACCTGTTTCTAGTTGCCAATCTTTTATTGAAACAGAGTGTTTCTCACGAATTTTATCTCCTATTCCAAGACCATTATATGCACAGAATGGGACAATTCCTTCTAGGGTAGTATAATGAATAACACATCTCTCTAATCGATCGATATTAAGATTAAATGAGTCTTGGAACCACATAGATCCAACGAATAGGCTCTTATAATGGAATCCTCGTAATGAATCATAGTTTCCACCAAGTGCCGCCTCTTTCAATAGCTTTTTCAAATCAAAATCGTGAGGTGCTTTTTCAGGGTCAACAAAGTCATTGATATGCTTTAGAAACGAAGCTGCCACTCGAACCTTTTTCAGTGGTCCCTTGGTTTCACTTTGTTTATTAATGAAATCTAGTAGTCCTTCAACATCAATAAAACGTGTAATCGGCAAAGGTTTTCCATCTTCATAAAAGATGTAAGTTGCACCCCCACAGCCAGGGTGAGCAGTAAATTCAACCTGGGATTCTCCTTTTAATCCTTCAATCAGCTTTGAAACAGGGAAAACAAACGGTACAGGGTAGAAATCATCTCTTGATATCTGACCATCAAATTCATTTTCAATTTCTGCCATCATTTGTACGTAGTCGACCCGTTGAAGATCTCGTTTTTCATCTTTTATCTTTGTTACTCTACCACAGAAAGAAATCGGCTGAAAATTAACTCCGCGTACAATATCCATGTTGTCAAGAGCAAAGCGAACGATCTTTCCCGTCTCGTGAAGGTTTTTACCGCCGATTAAGACGGGGACCAAGACAACCTTTAAATTTACTTTTCTTAAGTTTTCTATCGCCTTTTTACCCTGCTCTATCCACGGATTTGTCTTTTTTGTTACCCCATCAAAACTCATGTATACAGTATTAACCTTTTCATCTTTGAGTCGTTTGCAATATTCAACGTTTTCAGCAAGTTTTATGCCATTAGTGTTTACTTGGACATGTGTAAAACCGAGATCCTTTGCCATTCGTACAATGTTAAACAAGTCATCTCTCACCGTCGGTTCTCCACCGGTTATTTGAATTGCTTTAGAACCCACAGGTCGTTCGTTTCTTGCCTGGATCATTAATTTTTTGATCTGATCCAAGGTTGGCTCATAGACCACGCCAGAAGCACCTGCATTCATAAAACAGTAACTACATCGTAAATTACACCTATTTGTAATTAAAAGATTGGTCAAGACACTTTGAGATTTATGTTTGGGATAAAGTTCAGGGTAATCAAATAATCGTGTTTTTACATCGGGAGCCGGTTCGCCAGTAACCTTGTATTTTATCCATTTTTTATAGATATCAACATCACTAAAATATATGTCCTTGAAAGAACCGTGTTTCTCACAAGTTTTGTTGATCCATACCTTACCATCTTCCTCAATAATTTTCGCGTCTATTCTTTGGATTTTATCATCCTGATAGCATGCAGGGCAGATGGATTTTATTTTTTCTAATTCTTCCATAGTTCATCAACCTTCATGCAGATTTTGAGTATCCATTTAATAGAAATAAGAACAATATTTTAAAGATTTCTATACTAATAAAGAGTTTGATTTCTTTTGATAGTTCTATATGCTACAATTATAAATGAATGTAAAAAGGGGGGGAATTCCCCTTTTATATTGTATTATATACCGCCACCTGGGTTAATCTTTATAAAGAACAGAAGTACAGTTGCACCTTGTGTTCTTGTATCTGTACCTTCCAATATCTCTGCTGTAACCGTTACCTGTGTATTTCCGAATCCTAGTATTAAACCTGAATTTATGGGTATGCTTTCACCTGGAGGAATACTAGGTATCTCACCGTTACTTTCTCCCCCCATTAATATTGTACCACCATCTAAAGTAATGCTCCACTGTACATTTGTTGCTTCAACTTCACCATTGTTGTTAATTTTTGTATTCGCTTTAAGAAATCCACCAGAGATAACGCCTATATTCATAATTGGTGCTTGTAGAATGTGGATAGATGATGGATCTGACCAGCTACTTTCACCACCTTTATCGTCTTTGGCTTTCACTTTTATCACGTAGTCTCCTGGTAATTTCCACGTATGATAATCCTCTGCTGTCATTCCAGAGGCATATGGTCCTATCCAATTACTAAATGAACCATCTCCCCAATCAAATTTGTAAAAGATTTGATCTTCTTCTGGGTCTGTGGTACTACTAGAGAACGTATATTCTATATTAGTTATTCCTTCGATTGGTCCATCTGGTTTGTTAGGGGTTTCGGGGGTGGCATTTGGGGGCTTAAGCTTTTGCGCAGGATCCGCAAATAACAGACATCCTTGAATAACTGCCCGCCATGTTCCAGTTGAATAATCCCAGTTAATTGTTGGAGCCATTCTATCTTTAGAAAAGGCATGTGCTTTCCCAAGTTGCCAGTTATCAGTGCTCCCTGACTTATTTTCGACATCAAGGAAGTAGGACCAAAACTCTTTTGCCTGGAATGCACTACTCGAATTTGTGCAATAAAAATTACCCCAGCCATAACATGTGTTATATACTACACCAAAAGCTAACTCAGTATCGCTGTGGAATAACATAGAGTGAAGGACACCGTCATCTGAAGCATCCATATCACCGCAGTGGCATCCGTAGTCATGAAGGAAGAATGGTTTCGTATTATGGTAACTGGACTCCCAGCTGCTTGAACCAACATCTAGTGACATCTGTGAATTCGCATGAGCGATACCACTCATTACTGTCACTTGATCATTGTTAATATCATTCTTCAACCCTGCTATTGCTACAGACTCTGATCCCCCTTGCCAGCCAGGATTTGGTGGTTCCGCAGTCCACATAACCGAAAGATTGTACTGAACACCAGGATTTACTTCATTCCATGTTTCAAACCCATATTGGAAACCAGCCCAAGCAGGAAATGGACCATCAGCATGAGGATCTGGACCAAGCCAATCGTCTGTACCTTTTATTGCACTATAATCCATGAAATCGTCACCCTGGCACTGCCATCCTGTATTTCCTCCATAAAATGCTGCGTTCTCTAAATAGTCAATATCACCATTTTCAGCGTAGAAAAAGCTCTTGGTCATCCAGTTGGACACATCCTGTGGATTATCACAAGTAATCCGACCAATATAAATCTCAGCATACAAATCAAAACCACTGTCACCTTCTTCACCCCAATCATAATCATGATCCTCATTGAACGTACTATCTAGATTACTCCAGTAGATATCAGAATCAATGTTACCTTCGTAATTAGTGTCCATATGACGAGCTGGGATCCATTCATCATCACCACCGATGAAGATATAATCAGTTCCCCAGTCCTGATATGTATCCTTACAAAACTCTCTTATGTGAGCTTCAAGGTCATTAAAGAGCGGATCTGAACTATGATAATCAGAACATGCATCAATATCCTGGATTGTCACAAGAGTACAACTTAAACCATCATCAGTCTCATGTTTATCCATAAGACTCTCCCAGTTATATGGAATAGAGCCTCCTGTAGACCAATAGTCAAGACCATTATGTGTTGTGGTAATAATGACATAGTCATAATCACTACTAGGATCACAAAGGCCGCCAGGATAATCTAATGTTCCGATATTTCCAGTGTATAAATCTGTTACTTCAGGATTGTATACCAGTGTTTCAACCCATTCTTTGTCATTCTGATTGTTTCTAAAAAACTGATTTACCTCCTGGGTCTCCTCAAGATCAATAGTAACAATTATCTCAGGATATAAGAAAAGTTTGCCCTCATCCGGAATATATTGCACAGGGTTGAGCGCCATATCCAGAATAGCATATCCACGAGAATATCCAATATGGTAGTCTTCATGTATAGCAGAAGGGTATAACGTATCAGAAGCATATAACGCAGTATCGATTTTAAACTCCTGTGGTTCGGTACTACCAATTGGCACCGATTCCTGATAGGGAAAAACGGGTTTCTGGTTCAAATCAATACTTCCCAAATTAATTTCAATAGGATTACCGATAACAGTGACATCGGCTACTGTTTTCATGGGTGGAAGTAGAAGCTTGATAAATTTAACAGGTAATGAGGGTTCGCCTACCTGTCTAGCCATTGCCATACATCCAGGCATGTTTAAATTTGTGTAAAAAGAATTATCTGCTTCTATTGTTTGGAAGTTAGGTTCTATAAATAGAAAAGAATAGCTAAGTCTATTCTCAGTTGAGGCAACTGTTTCAAATGAAGTTGTTGTTGCTGATAAAGCTGTTATTGTTAATAAAATACATACAGCTAGAGATATGCTGCCTCTATTTAAAATTCTTTTTCTATTATTTAAAACACTCATATTTAATCCCGAGATATAAATATCAAGTAATCTTATTTAACTCTTTTGGGTATCTTTGGATTTAAATATCTGATAAAATTTAAGTAAACTCTATCAGTTGCCTAAAAATTAGGATATGATGCGGCAGGTCGGATGAGAAAAAAATAGACTCCAGGCCTACCGTACCGGTGTTCACGGCGACATTGTGAAACTTATATAAAAGATTATTCTGTTAAAATGCCATTTTGACAAAATTACATTTTTATTGCGATGCTATATTCAAGGGCAGTTATTTTAAATATGCAATTAAATAATCGAAAGAATCTTAATTACAAACCTGAGGCGAGATCTCTTATCACACTTTCTTTATCTTTTGCCTTGACAATACCACTTGCGAGGAGAACTCCTTCTGCACCAAGTTCTATTGACTTTGCAACATCTCTTCCATTTTTTACCCCCGCTCCACAAAGAATCTTCACATTTTTATTAATATCTTTTACGGCATATACTGAACCACTAACAATATCTGGATTAGCTGTTGTAACAGATATATCGCCCCCAATAAGTTCTGGAGGTTCTACTGCTATAAAATTTGGTGAAAATACTGCAGCTGCTTTTGATGTTGAAATATTGTTTGTACATACTATATGATCTAAATTTAACTCTTTTGCCCGAGTTATACAAAAGTCAATGTCCGCTAGTTTCAATCTATGTTCGCTATGATTTATCAGAGTTCCATCGGCACCTGTTTCCTTTACCGATTCAGGTAATGTCCATCCTGTATGACTTCCTGGCGTAATTGGATCAATATGTTCTGCAAACACTGGAATTTTTACTTTTTCTGCGCATAATGAAATATCTGTTGATTGTACTGCAATAGCCATACTAGCATCAAATTCCTGTGATATTCTATCCATTAATTGGGCAATTTCTAAAGCTTTATTACCTGTAGCTTCAGCATAAGTTTTTACATTTAGAACAATGGTTGGAATTTTTAACATGGATTTCTCCTCAAATTTATGTAACCTGTAATAAACGACCCCAATAAATATCTTTCATTGTCCCTAAAATTTAATTTTGATTAAAAATAATAGTAATGAAAGGAAATTTTTATGTAGATATTTTAAAAAATTTAGGTTTATATATCGCAACTGTCTTATTATTGGAAACATCCGTGGATGATTCTTTAGTTAAAAAGAAATATATTAAAAAGAGATTGATTTGATTACAATAGTGCAGCGCTAAAGAATCCGAATGCAAAGCTAGTAGTAATGATTCCTAATTTCGGTTCACCGACTACAATTTCTTCACCTGAAACATAAGTATTAAACGAAAACGGTGAAAATTGTAAATACCGTAATTTTACTGCATCGAATATGGTGAGATTTCCTTCTGTGTTTAGGTTCTCAATTCTTCCAAATAAGAATGCGAAATTTAAATCATTTGTTTTTGTTTTTATTTCAAGATAAGGAATAGTGTCCCGAGACTCTTTTGACCACCAACGAGTACCTGGAATATCAGGACCTCCCCAGTAGTCTTCATCTGTTATTTTCCAACCATAATCAACTTCACTGCCAGATATGAAATCTTGGATGTCACTGGTTACATCCCATTCCATCCATACTCCTGTAAATGGTGGAACAGTTGAAAAGGTTGTAGGCTGTGATGCATAAGTGGGTTGGGTATTCCAAGTTACACTCATTTCATCCCAATCACTAGTTATTCGATAAAGATTTAAGTCTCTCCCTGCAGGGGGTGTATCAAGATAAGCATAATAAAATAATTTTAAGGTAGCATAAACTATAGAGGTACCTTGGGGTATTGATGATATATCAAATCTGATAAGTCCATCTAATGCAAAACCAGAACCAGTCATACCATAGTCGTTTCTAACTACTATGTCTTCACTGGTGCCAAAGTTCTGATTTGGGTCTTCATGCCTTATATCAACATCATCCGTTGGATTAAATGTCAAAATATCTCGATTTAAATTCTGGTTCATTGGCATTGTGACATCTAATGTTCCCCATTCACCTATTTCTTCATTTATTTCCTTAGCCCTCGCTTTAATGGTAAATTCTCCTTGTTCGGACCAGATATGATCTTTTGATATTATTTCATTTGATTCATGCGGACCATCCCATGGATCAACAGATCCATCTCCCCAGTCAACCTGGTAGGATATATTATCATCATCAGGATCCACACTAACGAAAGTATACCAATATTTTTGACCTGCTTTTCCAGATGTCTGACCATTTATATCAGGAGCTCCAGGTGGTTGATTTCCAATTATTTCAATTTCAAGATATGGTATATAGTTTCCATATTCTTTAGAATAAAATGCAGATAGAGGAATGTCAGGTCCCCCCCAGTATGTTTCATCCATTATCTGCCATCCATAATTTGTTTCCACTCCATTTACAAAGTCTTGTACATCGCCTGTCACATCCCATTCCATCCATTGACCAGGCGAACCTGGTACAGTCGCAGATGAAGTAATCCCTGGAGCATGGCTAGGTCGTGCATTCCATGTTACCGATTCTTCGTCCCAATTACTTGTTATTCTGTGTGATGTTAGAGCTCGACCTGCGGATGTCGGTAAAGGAATTACGTTACCGTTTCCTGAACGGGATGATAAAGCAATAATGGTTCAGAACGTTATTGATAGAATTAATAATATGGATGATAAGACATTTGAGAGATTCATTAAATACATTATCAACCATGCAAAGAATGACGAAAGGTTAAATGATAGAAATCCTGATGAAATAAGAGAAGCACTCTATCTGATTAGAAATAGCGACGAACCACTACCGATATTCAATGCTGACACAAAAAACAAACCTCATACACTATGTGGAGCACCCACTTGTAATCCCTCTTGTGCTACATTTGATTACGGATTATATGGAGTTATCTGGTGTATTTCATTACTATTTCTCTACGTTATCTGGCTAATTTTAATACCATTCTTCATGATAAGTGGTATCATTAGGAATATCTTATTTGAATTTTTTTCATTTGAAATTTGTTAATTATAGATTCTTCTGGGCTAAAAACCAAAAAATATTGGCAGTAAATATCATTTAAATCACCCTCTAACGCATTTTCTTTGTTTTTTCGACTAATACCCAGCAAAAATGAGATATTCTTTTATATATACGTTTATGGCCTTTTATGTGTATATTGCTTAGGAACATAGGTTTTCGATGCAAACACAGGGGTAACAGGGTAAAAGTAGGATTGTAAAGGTTTTTAACTAAGGAGATGTTACAAAATTGTAGATTTGGAGGAGGTAAACTATGGCAGAAGAAACAACAAAAGAAAGAATAACTAAAGAGAGAAGAACAGATGAAAACGTAATATATGTTGGAAACAAACCACCAATGAGCTATGTACTTGCCGTAGTAACACA
>CP070724.1:636980-664667 GCA_020350825.1 Thermoplasmatales archaeon
AAACCTATGTTGCCAGTTGTAACAAAGGTTTATACATTTCCATTAGGAACAAAGATTGATGATGTAGCCGTGACTTTTTCTGAAATAAACCAACAAGTTTTATCCAAAAAGATCATGCCATCACCAGAACCTGTTCCTTTGTTAGCTAGTGAAATGGAATCCATAAAACTTTCTAAAGATATAATAGATGAAAAAATCTATTCTAGTAGTGAACTCTATCCAGAAGAAAGGTATGTTATTAGAACCGGTGTTGGTTTAAAAGATAATGATCATGTTATCTACCTAACTGTACGATGTTATCCAGTTCAATATGCACCAGTAGAAAACACCATATATGTTGCAAACAGTATTGACATAGACGTCAAATATCAACCACCCAAAAACCCTGTAATATTCCCTGATATCTATGATATGGTCATAATAACCCCTGAAAAGTTTGAAACACAACTTCAAGCATTGGTAACTCATAAAAATGCTATGGGGATAGAAACAACGGTTAAGACCGTTGAAGACATCTATTCAGAGTACTCTGGCCGTGACGATCCTGAGGATATAAAATTATTCATCAAAGACGCTATCGAAGATTGGGGTATTGACTATGTTTTACTTTTTGGCGGTAGAAAAGGTCAATCACTTGGTTGGGACTTACCAGAGCGAGTAACACACAATGATGATGGTTGGGAAGGCGGATATGCTAGTGATCTTTACTATTCAGACATTTATAAAACGGTAGGAGACGATTTTGTTTTTGATGATTGGGATTCCAATGGAAATGACATCATTGCAGAATGGAAAGGGCTCAATAAAGACGTGATTGATTTCTATCCTGATGTCCACATTGGTAGAATTCCCTTAAGGTATTCATCTGAAGTAGACAGAGTAATTAATAAGATCATTACTTATGAGACTACCGCTGACGACTCGTGGTTCAAGAAAGCTGTTTTTATTGCTGGAGATACATTCCCAGCACCTGATTCATACTATGAAGGAGAACTAGAGAATCAAGTTGCAGTTGATTGGTTACAAGCTGACGGTTTTTCAATAGAAAAACTATGGACATCTCTAGGAACTTTTAACGGTGAATCAGATGTCAAGAATGCTTACAATGATGGTGCTGGCATTCTTTATTTCGCAGGTCATGGTAACCCTTCGTCATGGTCGACTCATCCTCCACATGATAAATCAACATGGATTACAGGTTTTAAAATTTTTAAGGCGCGGACTTTAAGAAATGGCGATAAAACTCCATTTGTACTGGTTGGAGGATGCCACAATGCCCAGTTCAATGTAACCATGTCAAACATTTTAGAAGGCATTAAAAAACATGGATTAATGTCCTACTTTAATGGCCGATTTTGGTATATGGAGTGGGTACCTCATGATTGGTGTTCAGTCCAGGTATTAAGAAAAGGCGGTGGAGCTATTGCTGCTGTTGGAAATGCTGGGTTAGGGTATGGATATGTTGGCGAAGCGACTACCCAAGGACTTGGCGGTTGGCTTGACCCACGACACTTTGATGCCTACGCCAATCAAAGTAAGGAACATGTAGGAGAAATGCATAGTCAGGCGAAAACAGATTATATCAACATAATCGGCAGGGTTAATGATGACCAAATAGACAGGAAAACCATTGATTGTTCGGTACTTATTGGAGATCCAAGCTTAAAACTAGGTGGGTATTAATAATACCCTTTTTCCTCTTTTTTATCTATCTTTTAATTATAGCACCATAGTTTGTATTTTCTTCTCTAAACTTACTATTGATTTTTTTTCCATATAATTTTATTTTTCAGCAGAGGGTACTATTTTTTATTTCTATAGTTAAATTTAAATATATACAAATCAACATGAACATGGAAGTACAATTATGAAAAAAATACTGCCAATAACAATAATAGGTATTTTGATACTAGCAGGATTTGGAGCTATCGCTGCACCTGAAGTAAGTTATGAAACAAGAGAAAATCTAGAATCTATCTCATTTTCAAAACTTGCCTTGAAAGAAAATGAAGAAAATAAATATACAACCATAGAATTAAAAGAATCTACATCACATCTAATGAAAACCGGTGAACCAATGTTACCTATCATCAATAAAAAGTATATATTTCCATTAGGATCAAGAATTAAAGATGTATGCGTTACCTTTTCTGGAATAACAGAACAAGTTTTGATAAAAAAAATAATGCCTGCACCTGCACCGGTTCCGTTACTAACAAGCAATTATGAAGAAGTAGAAAATGTTGAGGAAAAAAAAGCTGTCTATACAAGCGACAAATTGTATCCAGAAAAACGGTATAGATTCAGTGTTCATGCTGGTTTAGATGGAAAAGAACATGTTATATTTCTAAATCTTCGATGTTATCCTATTCAATACATGCCAGGTAAAAATATTATTTACTCTGCAAAAACAATGAATATTGAAGTTACTTACGAACTCCCCCAAGATTCTGTAGCTTTCCCAGATGAATATGACATGGTTATCATTGCGCCGGAAAAATTTTCTTCAAGACTTCAGCAATTACTGGAGCATAAAAACAACCATGGAATAGATACAATTCTTAAGACAACCGAAGAAATCTATGCAGAATGTGAGGGTCGTGATCAGCCTGAAAAGATAAAATATTTCATTAAATATGCTATGGAAAAGATGGGGATTACCTATGTGCTTCTCGTTGGTGGTATGAAATCATCGTTTTTTGGAACATCAAGGGATGATAAAAACCAGGGTTCAAAAAGCTGGTACGTTCCGGTAAGATACACCAATCTCTATGATGAGGGGAGTATTTATGATCCAGGGTATATAAGTGATCTCTATTACGCAGATATCTATAAAGTGGTAGATAGTGAAACTGTTTTTGATGATTGGGATTCCAATAGTAATAATATCTTTGCAGAGTGGAAGGGATTCAATAAAGATGTGATAGATCACTACCCAGATGTATACATTGGAAGACTTGCATGTAGAAACAACTTTGAAGTCAAAATCATGGTTGATAAAATTATCAAGTATGAAAACACTCTAGCCGATCCATCTTGGTTCAAAAGGATGATTGTTATTAGCGGAGATTCGCATAATGATGTAGGAACTGATTATATTGAAGGTGAATTAGTATGTGATAAAGCCTTATCATATTTGCCTGATTTTGAAGCAGTAAAGCTATATTCATCAAACAGCGATGAAGGACTTACACCAACACCAAAAAACATCACCAATGAAATATCAAAAGGAGCTGGTTTTATCCTATTTGATGGACATGGAAACCCAGGATCTTGGGACACACATTGGGTTGGGGAACATTCATGGAAGAATACTCCTGGAGGAATTGCGATTTATAATTTCCCTAAACTTTCAAATGGAGAGAAACTTCCAATTACATTAATTGGCGGGTGCCATAACAGCCAGTTCAACGTAACACTAATTGCTACATTATTAAACAAACCATATATGTGGACATATGGATTACCAGTTCCAGAGTGTTTCAGTTGGTGGCTAACGCGAAAAATCGGCGGTGGTTCTATAGCAACAATGGGATCTACGGGATTGGGATATGGATACGTAGGGAATTACAGTGACATAGATGGTGACGGCATAGATGAACCGGATGTCCTTGAAGGTCTTGGCGGATTCACAGAAGTAATGTTTTTTAAAGTATACGGTGAAGGTATACATATTCTTGGAGAAGTTTGGGGTACTACAATAACCAATTATCTTAATATATTTCCACCAATGGATGACATGATCCAGATGAAAAGCATTCAAGAATGGCCATTACTAGGTGATCCAAGTCTTATGATTGGTGGATACATGGAATAACTTTCAATCTCTTTTATTAGATTTAAACTTCCTGTAGCAGAAATGCTCCTAAACATTTAAGTTTTTCTTCATAAGAATCAGGGTATAAAAATCGTTCTACAGCAGAAATACTACTAAGTATTGAATTCCCATCTTGAGGTGTAAAGCAGAAACCAATTACCTCGTTTCCATTTACTATATGTATTGTGGGGATAACCGCAACAGTCTGATCAAGTATTCTACCATAGTGTCCATGCTCTCTCCCATATGAAAAGACTAAATTAGCTGCCTTTTTGTATGTTACAGCTACTCGAGGATTATCTGTGAAGTTTTGTATCGCCTCATCTTTTGTTATCTTTTTATCAAGTTTAAGATCGTACCATATACAATGCATATATTGTGTGTTTAGCTTTAATGCGCTTGAAAAAACATTGAGTTCGATATCCAATGTCTTGTATAGATGATATACATCTACCGCGTGGTGTGTTCCCATTTTTTCATCTTTGTGTGTACCTACTTCAGGGGAAGGTATGAAGCTTTTAACCTGACTAATGTCGTTTGCCCTTCTAATGCAAAGAAATCTACCCTCCCTAAGATGATTCTTTTTGTTTTCTATTGCTAGTGTATTTATTATCACAGCTATATTATGTGTATTACAACTAACTATATGGATAAATTGGTCCTTTGGTGTAATGGCTTCATCATTGATACCAACAGCAAACATCTTTCCAAAACCAAATTCGGAACCCTGAGCCAAGAATCCTTTCACCTTGTTTTGGTATTTTTTGTAGTATTTTTCTTTGTTCATGAGCCCAGTGCCTTTTGGCGTGCAGTCAATAATGACAGAAGCCCGTTTTATCGCTTCTTCTGCGTTGTACATTGGATCAATGCCTAGTTCTTGAAAATCGCTTACTTTTTCTTTAGTTACACAAAGGTTAGCACCTCTATTGATTAAACCCTTCATTTTTGGTCTATCCTCTAACTTAGGACTATGTTTGTAAAATGTTACCTCATCTATACCTAAATCGTCTTTTGCGTCACAGAGCAATCCAATCAGGGGTTCCCCTATTGTACCTGTACCTACAACATGAACAATATTTCTATTACCCATAATTTAACTCCCCAGAAGGTTAATGTGTAATCAACATGTTACATTTAATTGTTACTATTATTTCTCCTTATTATAAAATATTGCGCTTCAAAAATTACGATAGATTTATCTCTTTATTATCTACAATATATTCAATATAACGTAGAATTAGGTTACTATAATAATATATGATTCTACCATTATTTTTAGTTTAAATGAAATTAGCAAAAGCACCAGAGTGAATAAAGATGTATAAAAAGAATATAATAACACCCAAAATGAAAAAACCATTATTCACTTTCTCATTACCCGAATAAAACTTTCTAAATGCGATCTTATCTTTTTTGAATGGATAGAAGGGTGCAAATGCCATATGAGTCATAACATCTCCAAGTAGGTGGAGCATTACCCCACCAAATCCTGCAAAAAATCCCACGATACCCCAAATCCATCCGGATACATAGCCGAATAATGCACCGAATCCCGCACCACAGATTATACCAAATAAAATATTATGTGTGAATCCTCTATGTTTAATCTCAAAGTTAAAATCAATGTCAGGAATAAAAGAAAGACCAGCAGTAAATAATACTATGATAAGTACATAGTAATCATTACCGAAACCAAAAGGAAGTGCAATAAGAGAACAAACAAGCAAAGCTAAACCAAGATGACCTTTAGAATGCATAATAAATATCCCATAATTAAATGTTTAAAATATCTTATCAATCCTTGGACCACCAGGATATACTTCCATGGTATGTTTCTTAGTATGATGGGATCTCATCGCTTTCACGGTTTTAAAGTTCTTACCACATACAGGGCATTTTGCAGTCATAGTAACTAACCTCCTTTCGATTTATAAAATAAAACATCTCCTTCTTTATAAATCATTCTTATTTATATATTGTAAACTAATTCCTTCTTTATGGGTTATAAACTCCCTAAAGATGCAACACCCAACCAGATTGAGAATTACAAGATGATAAAGAGAATCGAGGAAGCAAGTAGAAGGATAGCCAGAGCTGAGAAGAAACGGAGAAGGGATAACAGGGAGTGAGGCGTAGATTTTACAGTATTTTATTATTTTGGAGAGGAAAGGAAATGAAATTAAGACTAAAATTCCCCAAAGTAATCTTACGCCTCGTGTTTATTATTATTGACACTCTTAAATACTTTTCGTTCTCAGGATTAGGGTATAAAGAATATAACAATAGATAAACAAATATATCAGAAGTGCATTATTAATATGGGGAAAGGCTATGAAAAAGAAAATATTAATAGGTAGTATTGTAGCTGTTGTAATACTTGTAATGGTGTCTTTTACAGGTGTAGTAGGGTATCAAACTACATCTTTTACTATCGCTAAAGCATCACCGTTGTAAAAAGTAAGAACCAACAGGGCAATAGGTGAAGAAAGCAAGGTTCTTACTGCTAAGTATGTCAGTAAAGGAACTACTTTACTATTTCCTGAACGTGATGATAAAGCAGTAATGGTGCAGAGAGTGGTTGATAGAATTAAGTTGATGGATGATAAGACATTTGAGAGATACATTGCATACATTATCGAATCTGCACAGAAGGATAACAAGTTAAATGGTATAAATCCTGATAGAATTAGAGAAGTATTTTATCTACTTAGATATAGCGATACATCAATACCATTAATTGATGTTGACGGAGATTTCAAATATGCTTCAGTTACAGTTGGTCCACCTTCTGCTTGTTGTCATTTAGGCATTACATTTGATTATGGGATTAAAGGTTTTCTTGACTGTATTTTAATATTGCTATTGTTGCCTTTCATACTCATCATAGAGATATTATGTGCAATTGCACCTCCTCGTCCTGGAACATGGATCCTTTGCCCTTCTCAACCCACCATTTAAGGAATCATAGATTCTATATGGGTTAAAAACCAAAAATATTGGCAGTAAATAATTATTGTGGAAAGTCCGACTTTTAGATCAAAGCTAATTTTTTAGATAATTTTTAATACAACTTGAAATTATGCTGTTGGAAGAAAGATAATGGGAGGTGATATCTATAGCATATGAGAGACCTTTTAAGAACCGTGAGGAAGTAAAGGATATTATTAACAAATGTAATATTGCAGGTGGTTTTATCGTTATTCTAGGACTTATATTTGCTCTAGTAGGAATCATTAGTGATGCATTGGACATTAATCTTATCCTTGAATCATCAAATTGGTTACTACTAGCAATTTTATTCGTTGTAGGACATTATGGACCAATTTTAAACTCAATAATGGCTAAACATTTGTATGGTATAGAATCTGAAATTAAAAAATAAAATAACAGAAAAGAATGCTTTTGGTAGTGCTTGGTGTTCTTGATTAAGGTAAGGTGTATATATATTTAGAATTTAGAGTACACATACCCATATAAAGAACACCAGGACTCCGAGAGACTATTTTAGAAGAGTATAACATTTTAATTATATAACATTAGAATTGTGCTAATCGTTGTCAACTCTTAAATTCAACCCTTATACGGATGAAATGCACCCCTAGCATCACTTTGCACGCTGTCGGCAATTCCACCCCATCCCTATATATACAATATTGTCATATTTCTCACATTTTGTCAAAATTACAATTCCAATAGCTACGTTATGGATGGTAAAATTTTTGATGCTGTTAATACCATCTCTTCTTTTCTTAGCGTTCTCGTATCTCGTTAGTTCTGCCTTATTTTCATAACTGTTATTAATTGTTATTTGATGTATAATTATCTTATGAGTAAGCGGATAAAAAATAGCCTTAAAGATATCCTAAATGAAATAAAATGGACAAAAGATTTGGAAAAAGCAGAAATATGGTATGTTCATAGAGGAGCTCCAAATGACACCAAGATAATATCTGGAAAAGATATTGTATTTATTGGAAAATCTTTTTTTCATACAGCTACCGCATCTATTCCTTATCATCGTATTTTCAAAATTGTTTATGAAAGAAAGATCATTTTTGAAAGATAAGTTTATAATGCAATTTGATATTCAATATGTTTAACACAGGATAGAGGGGCATGTCGGAAGTAATTTGGCATTGGACAGATGGAGAAAAAAAGATTTTTACAAGAAAGATTGACATCGTTGATAAGGCAATGAACAAAGGTTATTATGTAATGCCTAAGATAGTTGCATCAAATGTTATTAAACCAAATGATTCAGAATAAAATTTTTGGAGACATTATTGGTTTTTATAAGATTTTGCAACCCGAATTATCAACATATCAATTAGTATTTCTAGTTAATCCTGCCCAATCTATACCTATCAACAGGAGCAGATCTTTAAGATTGAATACTTTATTCTAAACAATCTTTTTAATATTGTTTACAAGCTTTTCTATCCTATGATTTTTAACTGAATATCACTTGCTGTCTAGATCCATTTTTTATTTTAATATAACGACAACTCTGGTTTTTTCTTCTTATAATTTTCATAAGCCTTGATCCAACTAACCGATATTTCTTCTTCTTCAACTTTTGCAGGTGTTTCTTTAAAATGTCCGCAATATTTACATACCAATTTCATTTGATTTCTCAATATTTTATTATTTACTTCAGATAATTTTTTTATTCCGATATCAAAGCCGAAAACTCTATCTACTGCAGCGCCGGAACCACAAGGATAATAACCATATTGCGACAAAGCTATGCCACATATCTCTGTTACCCAACATCCTTTGGTAAAATCAGCGTTTTTATATTTTTTTAAATCAACCGGTGCTATATGATAACTATGAAATTTTAGATCCTTATTTGGATTCTTGGCTGTATTTACTATCCTTACCCAAGAAGGTATTTTCGTTAAAATTTCATTAACTTTAGTTCCGTACCCATTTGTCCAAACTTCTATAAAACAATTAGGATATTTATCCTTATAGCGTTTTATTATGTCCAATACCTCAAAAAATTGTGGATGTAAAGTAGGTTCCCCACCAATGAGATAAATTAACTGCCACTTCCAATTTAATTCAATTGATTCATTAACAAACTTTTCAATTTGTTGAAGAGACATATATTCATTACTAGGAGCATGTCCGATTGACCTATTACAATTAGGACAACTTAAATTACAAAAAGATGTAAGTTCAAGCTGCACGGACTTTTTACTTGGGCTCCAGGGCACCCACTTTTTAAAATAGGTTTTGAAAGGAGAAAGAATACGAATATAAGGTCTATATATACTGGGTAACTTATTCCCTAAAAATAAGGCTTTCCAAAAAGGAATCTCTGGTAAAGGAGAAAGACGATGGCGATAATATCTAAATAACTGGGATAACTTCTTCTCTGGATTATTCTTTTCCATAGCCTTCGTACAAATTATAATGCAGAACTGATATATTTGTTTATCTGATATTTTATACTAAAATTAACAATATCATCTGAGCTGTATAAATCTTTTTAAAGAAGATATATGTTATAAAATTGTAGTTTGGAGAATGAGAATGTCAAATTTTAAAAAATGTCCAGTATGCAAAACTGTACTACAACATGATTTTAAGTTTTGTACTGAATGTGGGGAGAAAATTTCTAAAACTTTAGAAATAAAAAATAAAATTGAAGGAAAAAAACAAAAAGAAATAACTAAAACTATTAAATGTCCATCTTGTGGAGAAACTACACAAATTCAAGGGAGCACAGGGGATAGAGTGACAGTTATCTGTCCAAAATGTAAAACAAAGGGTTTTTTCCAATTTTGCTAGATAAAAAGGTTAAAATATGAATAAATACTCCATAATAATTGGAATATATGTTATGCTCTTGGTTGTTGGGTTAAGCGGTTGTTTTGAAGAAATAGTTTAGGTAACTGATGATGTTGATAAGATAGAAATAATTGAGTATTCTGTGATTACAAAATGGCATATTCCTGGATATGGAACATATCAAACTTATTCCAAACCTGGATTTTATAAAGATTATCCAGCTAATGCATATGAACCAAGATATACAGTAAGTGGGACTGCTAAAAACATAGCTGGTGAATATTTAGACAAAACTATAATCGATGTTTCGTTCTGTGATTCAAATGGGAGTCAATTAGCCTCAGAAAATATAACCATACATAAATTTAGCAATAACTATATAAAAAAATTTACAGCTTATCTTTATTCAAGCAACTATTATTTTAAAAATATAGACTATGTAAAATTCCATGTTACAGTTCTTTAGAAATGAGATCTAATTAAATTGTAGGTGAACTGACTTATTAGGGATCATATATACTTTGATATTATCTCATTTAATGGATTATACTGGATCATATAAAAAGAATTATTTTATATTAATCGTTTCTTTATTAGAATACAATCCAAAACTATTATTATTGTTATAATTATTACATGACCTGACCGCTGATACTCAATAATTGAGTTTATTAGGGAGAATAGGATAAAATGAATCAACTGAATAAAATTACAGAACAGATAAAGATTTTAAAAAGTGCACGAGATATTTTAAAAGAAAGATATTCTACCTCTGAATTTCATAAAAAAAAGGAAAAACATCCCCAATCTGCGGTCCCTCCATCACCTGAAGATGAAGAAGTTTATAAACTACTTAATGCAATACAAGAACTTGATAAATACATTAAAAAATTGCAGGATGAACAATTTGAAATATTAAAAGAACAAGACTAGGAATACCTCTAGAGTACGTTTCTTCTAATACCAAACATAGATTTTATCAAAACAATAATGGGGATGATTTCTAGTCTCCCTATCCACATATTAAAAATTAACATAGTTTTTGCGATAGGACTCATCGTAATACTTGTCATACCAGTGGAAAGACCAACATTACCTTGAGCTGAGCACACTTCAAAAATAACATTCCCAAGGCTCTGATCTTTAAAGACAGTAGCTATAATAATGATCCCTACTGAAAGAAGGATAACCCACATAAACGATATAATAGCTGCTTCATTGATTAAATCCATAGCATCATCCTTTGATAACGATTTTTCACCAAGTTTATGAACAAAGACTCGTCTGGGAGTTGAAATTGCTCGTTTGATTCTCCAGCCTACCCCCTTATATAGCAAGATTGATCGGAATAGTTTTATCCCACCTGCAGTTGATCCAGCTGCTCCTCCAACGACCATTCCAAATGCAAGCATTAATTTTGCAGATTCGGACCAAGCCCCTAAATTTTCTACCGATGCAAATCCTGTACAAGTCAGAGCTGATACAAATTGAAAGCCGGATGTTTTTAATGAGAGCAGAAGATTGTCACCATATAAATCTAAATTGATAAATGTTAACACCATAACTCCAAGAATTATGAGTATTATCATTGCTTTAAACTGAGCATCAGACAAAAACTTTTTTATTCTACCCTTAAGTAAGTCATAGTGAGCAGCAAATGCAATAGCACCAAAAATCATTAAAAAGACGACGGCGATTTGACTTACTGTTCCAAAACCTACGATGCTATCATTTGTAACTGAAAAACCACCGGTTGCTATTCCTGTCATAGCATGGTTTATGGATTGCCATAGATCCATACCACTTGAGGTGACAATTCCAATTATGGTTAACGCGATTATTCCAATAATTGTATAAAGTAAAAATATCCACCATATCGTTCTCACAGTTGATATAATTGAAGGATGGGTTTTCCGTTCTCTACCTTCTGATCTATATAGTACATAAGAACCTGTTCCAGGTCGAGCAAGAATAGAGAGTGTTAAAACAATTACCCCTACTCCTCCTACCCATTGAATAAGCGAACGCCAAAACTGCAAGGTATATGGAAGAAGATCTTCCATGCTTATCATAGTAAGCCCGGTCCCTGTCCAACCTGACATGGATTCAAAAAAGGCAGATAGGAAATCCATGGGAACGGTTGGACTCGTTTTATCAAAACCTATCAAAATAAATGGAATACAGCCAATAAGTGAAATTAACAACCATCCTAATGCTGCAGTTACCATTGCACTTTTGAAATTCGTTGCATCTGCATTTTTAAATATCAGATATAGTGGAATTCCAAATCCGAAGAACACAACTGCAGTAATGAGTATAGGGCCTATTCCATATCCCTCATTAAAATATAAAGGAACAACTAGTGTAAATAGGGTTATTACCCCTATAATTATCAATATACCACCGATATCTCTCAGAACAGTTTTTAAATCGCTCATATCTCTTTTATTTCTCCTTTGTTAGTCTATTTATTTACACAAGAAAACAACAACTACCTTATATTTTTACTTATTTCTTATCTCTTTCACTCTTTTATTTAGTTCTTTTAGTAAATCTTTTGAGATGTCTCTTTTTGTGAATACGTCTGCTTTTACTGCCATAGCAATTTTTATTGCCAGCAAACGTGCGATTTTCCCCCTTTCTGCTTTTGGAGATCTATTTATCAATGAATGCTGGAATATTACTCCATGTTTAGGTGGTCTGCCCCCCTCTTTTTTAAATCTAAAAAGCGCTTTTTCAGCACCTAAAATTTGAACCGTAGAAGCAGGCAGAACAGCAAGCTTTTGTATTCCTCCCGCGAGTGAAATTAATCGTGCACCTACCAAAGATCCAACTATTTTACTTGTATTTGGGGCAATTTTGTTCATATCAATGTCTATTTGTTTTTCCAATCTTTTTATCTCCTTATCTACTGTAAACAATGTATTCTCGAAAGGTTTAATTTTCTTTTCTGGTGACGGAATAATCGACCAATAATTTAGACGCTCAGAAAGCAAATTAGACGTCTGTATAAGATCATCAAGTGCATTTATCATTTGAATTAATTGCAAATCTTCTGACTTCAATCGTTCCTCAACCTTATTTTGAGCCAATGTTATTGAAATTTTATGTAATAAGTCTTGAGAAAAACCATAGTCCTTGGGTTCAATATTTATTTCTTTAAAATATGGATCCGAATCAGTATATTCCCCAATTTTTTGCAATCGCTTTTCATTTACAATTACTTTAACATCTTTTGAAATTTTTCTTTCTTCAGCTAGTATGTTATTTTTTTCCATTCTTCTTAATCTTTTTACTATTTCTTTTTCATTTTTTGGAAAAAGAATTTCTTTTTTTATTCCCTTTTCATCACAAAGAAATGTGCCAAACCATTTTGTTACAAGATACATTATAAATCATAGTGGATAAGAGCATCCTTTTTAATCAAGTTTACGATGATATCATATAAAAATCACTGATGTTAAATTGAATAGATTTTAAATATATGAATTCTATTACATGTGTTAACAAGTATACAAGTAGTAAGGGGCGTTTTAATGAAAAATGATGAGAGAGAAAGATTTGTTCTAACAAATGTAATTGCAACCGAGTTAGATATATTAAAAAGACACGTTCATGTACTTAAGATTCTTCAAGAAAACGAGCCTGCTGGGATAATCAAATTATCAGAACTTACAAAACATCCTCAACACATGGTTAGATATTCCTTGAGAATATTAGAACAGGAAGGATTAATAGAACCCTCTCCTCATGGAGCTGTAACCACAGGTGCTATAGACAAAGCTATCCCTACTCTAAAAAATAAATTAAAAGAAATGAATAAGACAATTGATGATTTAATTAAATCGCTTGATTAATTTTTTAGTAAAATTTTATGCCGCGGTAACTCAGTTTGGGAGAGTGCACGGCTGAAGACCGTGATGTCGAGGGTTCGATCCCCTCCTGCGGCATGCCTCTTGTTTTTATACCTGTTGAGCCTGTGTTAAGTGTTGTAAAAAAACTTATTTGTTCTCATTCATTTTCAGTTAAGAGTTTTAATTATACTAAAATAAAAAATCTGATATTTTCATATACAAAATCATTTAAATACATGTTAATATATAATAAAATTTGGGAAAAGTATGAAAATCAATAATCTAAAAAAAGAGATAGTAATAATTCTAGCGTTGATTTTTATTCTATCAAATTGTGAATCTGTTTTAGGGATACAAAAAAGTATTGAATTTGAAGAAACAGGATCTATAATACAATCAATATCCTTAGAGTTTTTTTTCTCATATCCTACTATAGTGGTTGATGGTGGAAATATTTGGGTTTATATCAATGAATCAGATCTAAATATGATGATTCCAGATCAACCGATATTACCTGTTAACCTTACCGTGTTAGAATTTGAATTTGGAACGGAGATTATAGCCGTTGAATATGAGCATTCTACCCCTGTGATTTTTAACCTGACTGGAACACTGGCTTGCGCATCAAAACCGATTTATGATGATCTGCATGGTTATTCTTCAAAAAATATCATGGAGACAAACGTGTATGAAAATCTAAATCCTTTTCCCTCTGATTGGATATCTCATCATCAAGGCGGGGGGTTATCCCATGGGGATCATAGAACGTTTTTCGTGAATAGAGTTTATCCAGTAAGATATTATCCAGATTATAACCAACTCAGGTTTATTCAAAACATAACGGTTAATATAAGTTACGTGGAACCTGTTGAGCCTCTTTTAGGAGATAATAATGTGTATGATATGTTAATAATAGCCCCTTCTAAATTCAAAAGATATATTCAGCCTCTTGTTTGTTATAAGAACATAAGGGGGGTTAAAACCAAACTTGTTGAATTAAAAGAGGTTTATGAAAGAATGTTTTGGTATGGTAGAGATGAAGCAGAGAAAATAAAATACTTCATTAAAAACGCGGTTGAATATTGGGGGATTACATATGTTCTTCTTGTGGGAGGTATAAAAGGTCAAACCTCTTCATGGAATATGCCTGTAAGATATAGTCACGTGGTGCCTCCAGATGAACAAGAATATGCAGAGCAGTCCTTTATCAGTGATTTATATTATGCAGACATTTATGATGGCAGTGGAATATTTTCAAGCTGGGATTCAAATCAAGATGACATCTTTGCTGTTTGGAATGAAACCTATAAGGAGGAGATGGATCTATATCCAGATGTTTACCTTGGGCGGCTTCCATGTAGAAACGTTCGTGAAGTTAAAATCATGGTTAAAAAGATAATAAATTATGAAAAAGATAAGTGTGATGATTCATGGTTTAAAAATTTACTTCTTGTCGCAGGAGATTCATACAATGATGTCAATCAGTTTAATGAAGGTGAACTTATATCTGAGAAAGCAATCGAGTATATGCCTGGTTTTACACCAGTGAAGATCTATGCATCCCAACAAGATATCAATAGGAGGACGGTTAACAAGGCTATGAATAAGGGATCTGGATTTGCTTATTTCTGTGGCCATGGGAGTCCTGGAAGTTGGTCTACTCATTTTCCTCCAAATGGTACAGAGTGGACTACTGGTTATAAGTTACACGATATGATGTTTTTACGAAATCGAGGAAAACTCCCTATAGTGGTGGTAGGTGGTTGCCATAATGGTCAGTTTGATGTAACTATGTCAAACATTTTAAGAGATATCAAAGAATATGGATTTATAAACTACTTTAATTACTGGTTTTGGTATTACGAATGGGTCCCAAATTGTTGGTCATGGTGGCTCACCAGTAAAAATGGTGGAGGAGCAATTGCCACTATTTCAAACACTGGACTTGGGACACATGGAGAAGATGACTCAGATAATAACTCAATAGCCGATTACTTAGAGGTATTGGATGGTTGGCTGGAACTACGATTTCTACAGCTTTATGGTGAGGAAAACTATGATATTCTTGGTGAAAATCATGGAGAGACACTGACAGAATATCTACATAGATTCATTGGTGATGAGGCTAAGATGGACGTAAAAATGGTACAACAGTGGGAGTTATTTGGAGATCCAAGTCTGAAAATCGGCGGATATGAGTAAATCAAAGTTTAGCTGTTGTTTTTATGTGAGATTGTAGGTTAAATTATATTCAATAATCATTCTGTTGTATTCAATAATAATCTCCAAAATTTTATATACGGTTTTTCTTTATCGTTTATAGGATGCAAATCTTACAATGATATGAGTAAGATAAACCTTCAATGATAGGAAGGGATGGAACTGTACCTTAAAGAAGTTCAGATGGAAAATTTCAAATCTTTTGGGAAAAAATTAGTTGTACCTTTTTTCCCAGGTTTTACTGCTATAACTGGACCAAATGGTTCTGGAAAAAGTAACATTGTGGATGCAATTCTTTTTGTTTTGGGACCTAAGAGTTCAAAGGTTATGCGTGCAGGAAGACTCACTGATCTCATTTTTAACGGTGGTAAAAAACATAAAAATCCTGCAAAATTCTGTAAGGTTTCATTAGTGTTTGACAATTCTCAAAGGAAAATGCCTGTTGATTCTGACGAAGTTGTACTTACGAGAATGATTAGACGGGCGCCATTAAAGGATGATCCTGACAACTACTACAGTTACTTTTACATCAATAATCGGTCTGCTTCTTATTCAAAATTTGTTGATGTTCTTACCCATGCACGTATCTCTGGCGATGGTTATAACATTGTCAAACAAGGTGATGTTACCAGTCTTGTTAAGATGGGTTCTGTTGATAGGAGAAGAATTATCGATGACGTTGCAGGGATAAGTACATTTGACAGCGACATTAAAAAAGCTGAGGTAGAACGTGGGGACGTAGAAAAAAATCTTGAGAGAATCAAGATCATTTTAAACGAAATCACGAGTCAAACTCGCCAACTTAAAAAAGATAGGGATGCAGCCTACCGTTATAAAGAGCAAAAAGACAAACTCTATGAAACAAAAGCAAAGATTGCTCACAAGAAAAAGCGGGAAGTAGAAAATCAGATAGTAGAAATTAACCGACAGATTGAATCCTACGAAACTGAACAAAAGGGACTTGAAATTCAAAGAAAGGTCCTAAAAAAACAACATACTGATTTACTTCAAGATTTAGAAGGAATTGAAAAGAAAATTGGTGATGCTGGCGGGGATGAATCAAAGGAAATCAAGGAAAAGATAGATTCTTTGAGAACAGAGGAAATTAAATTAGAGGAAAAGATTAACTATTCAAAAGATGAGATTTTTGAGCTTAAAAATGAAAAAAAAGAGCTTGAACTAACTGTGGGAGGAATCACAAAAGAACTTGAAGAGCTTCAATCTCAAAACAGTCGGATTAACAATCAAATTAAAGAGCAGCAGGAAAAATTAGATAAGAAAGAAAAAAATCTTTCAGAGTTAAAGGACGAAATTGCTCAATCTGATGATACATCGATGGAACTAACGAGAGAGCTCGTAAAAATGCGTGAGGAATATAATGAAAAACAAAGTGAAATTCATGAATTCAAATTAAAACGAGATAGACTCAATGACAACATCGACGCTTTGGGATTGCAAATTGCGGAGATGCAAGAAACAAAATCTGCCTATGAGTTTGAATTGAAAGATATCGATTGGCAATCAGATGAATTTCATAAAGATACTAAAGAGAGCAGTAAAAAAATAAGGGATTTGGAAAAGCAAATTTTTCAAAAAAAGAAAAAAGAATCAGAATTAACAGAGCAACAGGCAGATTTGGAGAAAGCAATACTTAAACTACAGCGTGAACAATCAAAACTACAAGCAGAGTATGATGCACTGCAATCTGTGCATGCAAAATATAATCAGGCAGTAAATGCAATTCTTAGAGCTCGTGACTCTGGCGAACTAAAAGGCATTTGTGGTACTGTTGCAGAACTGGCTCAAGTTGGTAAACAATACGAAACATCGCTAGAAATTGCAGCTGGTCCTCGGATGCAATCCATTGTTGTTGATGATGACGTTGTTGCTGCTGAGGCTATTCGGTTTTTGGCTGCAAGAAAGCTCGGAAGAGCTACTTTTTTACCATTGAACAAGATGATTGTAGGTAAACCGAGAGCAAAAGCACTCATGGCGGTAAAAGATGAGCATTCTCATGGTTTTGCGTTTGATCTTGTCAAATTTAATGATGAGTACAAAGGTGCTTTTTGGTATGTCTTTGGAGATACGGTTATTGTTGATACACTCAATGATGCCCGCCGTCTTATGGGTGGTGTTCGACTCGTTGGTATGAAAGGAAACCTGATAGAAGCAAGTGGGGCTATGATTGGAGGTAGCACACCCAAAACTCATCTCTCATTTGGTAATGTTGACCGAAATAAATTAGATGAACTGACCCGTCAGTTACATACGACAATTGAAAGTCAGGATCTGCTTTCTGAAGAACTTGCTAGTTTGAAGAAAGAAATTGCTGAACTTGAAAGCAACCTTGGGTCATTTAAGGCTGAAATTGATCAACGCAAACAAGTACCCGATCTTGATGTACGAAAAAAGGAGTATAAAGGGAAACTTGAGGTTTTAACAAAAGATCTTGAAGCAAAGATGAAAGAAAAAACGGGATTGAATTCTAAGAAAAGCGAAATTGTTAAAACTATTACCGAATATGAAACTCGATTAGAAGAACTTAATTTACAGAAGGAAGAAAAAGGAAAGCATCTTTTGAAAACCTCGAAAAAAGAGCTTGCGCGTGAAGTGCGCGATTTTGAGAGAAAGGTATCTGAATTACAGGAGAATTTATTGAAACTTCGCTCTGAACAAGAAACTTTACAAAAGAAGATAGAGCTTATTTCAGAGAAAAAAGTAGAGATTTCTCAGAAAATGGAATCAAATGATGCCGAAATTGAGGAGTTCAAATCTTCGATACAAGGCTTAGAAGAGTCTAGAGCACATCATAAAGATGAACTCAAAGCGCTGATGACTGTCGAAGAGCAGATGACTGGGAAAGCCAAGGAATTTGTTGGGAAGAGAGATGAAATTTATAAGAAAACAGTGTCTGTTGAAAATGAGCTTGATAAGATCAACACTCGTTCCGAATCATATATTGATCTTATATCTCGGTCAAAATATCGGTTGCCTACGCTTGATGGCACCTTAAAAGAATTGGATCAAGAAATTGCGTTATATAATGTTGAAATCACTGATAAGAAACTTCCCAATATTGAATCATTGAAAGAATCGATACGAGTTATTGAAGAAAGCATGCGAGAATTAGAACCAGTCAATATGAGAGCTCTTGAAGAATATGAACATCAAATAGAACGGAAGAAGAAATTTAATGAAGATATCTTACATCTTAAAGATCAGAAAAAGAATCTAATAAAACTAGTTAAAGAGGTCACCAGTAAGAAGAAAGAACGATTCTTTGAAATTTTTGATGAGATCAATAAGAATTTTAAATCAATATATTCGCAACTTTCTGAGGGCGGAGAAGCTGAACTTTTGCTTGAAAACGAGGAGCATATTTTTGATCATGGCCTCACCATAAAAGCACGACCTCATGGTAAAAAAGTATTGCGCTTACCTGCCCTATCAGGTGGTGAAAAAAGTATCGCCTCTCTTGCGTTTATCTTTGCTATCCAGCAGTATGATCCAAGTCCTTTCTATGTTCTTGATGAGATTGATATGTTTCTTGATGGTGTCAATGCTGAAACCGTTTCTCGCATGATAAAACAGAATGCCTCTCATTCTCAGTTCATTAATGTTTCTTTACGTAAGATTGCCATAAAAGAAGCAAATCACGTTTATGGCGTGACTATGCATGATTCTGGTATATCTGAGATGATAGGAAATATAGATCCAGAGTCAGTTGGACCGAAAGGCGAGATACCTACTGTGAGAGGTGTGTAACCATAGAAATAAATGACGAAGTCATCAACCATTTGCTGTTTCACAAGGCACTCATTGACGAAGAAAATGACATGTCACGCATTAATCAATATCTTGATATGGTTAAAAAGACAAGTGAGGGAGAACATCTCATTGTAACCAATCCTTTTGATCGTTCTATTCATCTTGCCTTTGATTTGGTGCTCAATCAGCATCTTAATCCATGGGACATTGATCTTGTCGGTTTTTCCTCTATGTATCTTAAGAAAGCAAAAGAAGAGAGAATTGATTTGATGACAGCAGGGCGTATTATTTATATGGCCTGGAAAGTACTTCGTATGCAAAGCGACGATCTCGTTGTCAACATGGAATCAAAGGAGGATGAAGAGGAGATAGATTTTGGTTGGGGAGATATACCAACAGGTGCATGGCTTAAAAGTGATGACGGATATTCTTACACAAACCTTGTTATGAAAAGTCCAACTTCTCCCCTTGAAGAACCTATTCGACGGGATTCTAAGAGAAAGATAACTCTCATTGAGCTTTTAGGTGCTTTTGATAAGGCTCGCAAAGATGTTGAAGAGTTTCAGCTTGTTGATAAATTGCGAAGAGAAGAACGAAGGAGACTTGCTGAAAAAGCACGAAAAAAAATGAATGGCGTAGCTCATGAAGATCATCTTGAAGAGGATATTGCCTTGGTCTGGGAAAAAATTTGCCACTTTCCAAAAAAATCCATGAGTTTGAGTAGTATTTGTGAAAAAACCGACCCTGAAGAACTCATAAAGACTTTTCTCTCTGTTTTATTCCTTGCGTATGATAAAAAAATTAGAATATATCAGCGTAAATTTCCTTATGGAGAAATCTATATTAAAACAATAGGATATACTTAAGAGGGTAAACATATGGGCTTAAGAGAAGAACGCCTTGTTGAATCTGTTCTATTCTCAGCGAGTAAGCCAGTAGGTATTGAGGAGATTAAAGAGGCGAGTGGACTTTCAAAAAAGAAAGTAACAGAAGCATTAGAGAATCTTATTCAAACGTATAATGTTGAACGGAAGAAAGAAACTTCCATTGAAGTGATTAAAGCTGGCGATAAATATACAATGCAGGTGAAGAAGAAGTTCTTTGACCAGTCAGTGATGGTTGCAAAACCTGAGATACAAAACCATCATTTGAAAACCTTGGCTCTTATTGCCTTTCATCAGCCTTTGAAACAATCAAATCTACGAAGGATGATTGGCCCAAAGGTCTATGATCATGTTGATGAGCTTTCTGATATGAAACTTATCAATGCTAAAAAACATGGAACCACAGAGATGCTTACGACCACAAAATTATTTCCTGAGTATTTTGGTATAGATACTACAAAACCTGAAGATATACGCGAATTTTTAGCCAAGAAAGTAATTGGATCAATAGAAAAATAAGTAAAAGTCCAACTATTTTCCTATTATTTTATTTCAACTCTTTTACCGGTCACCATATAGTTTACTTTTTCAGATATCTTACAAGCGTGATCTGCACATCGTTCAAGATATCGAGCAATCATAACATAATACATACATCGTTCTATATTTTTACTATCTTGCATCATATATGTAAGCGCTTCTCTAAATATTGAAACACGAAGAGCATCTACATCATCATCCCGGTCAACAAACGATTGAATATCAACTGGTTTTTTACCCTTATATGCATCTAGAGCATCAGAAATCATACCATCAACAATATTGCCCATATGAGGAATACTTACCAACTTTACAATATGTTCTTTATCTGCTAATTCTTTTACAAACTTTGCAATATCTTTTCCGTATCTTCCGATTCTTGTAAGATAGGTGATTAATTTAAGTGATGCTCCTATAACCCTCATATCTTTAGCCATAGGCTGGTACATGGAGATAGCCTGTAAGCAGCGATGTTCGATATCATCATCCATCTTCATTAATTTCTTTTTATCAGTATAGATTTTGGCAGCAAGTTTCACATCTCGATTCTCAAGTGCAACAATAGATTCTTTTAACATTCTTTGTGCAAGTTCTCCAAGTTCCACTACATCATCTTTAATTTTTTTCAGTTGCTCATCAAATTTAGATCGCATTTTTTATTCCCTCCTTTATCCAAATCTCCCAGTAATATAATTTTCAGTGTTTTCCTCACTTGGATTTTCAAATATCTGCCTTGTTTTTCCAAATTCAATCACTTCTCCAAGATACATATACGCAGTATAATCACTCACCCGTGCAGCCTGTTGCATATTATGTGTGACAATAACTACTGTATACTCTTTAGAAAGATAACGAATGAGTTCTTCAATCTTGGCAGTAGCAATAGGATCAAGGGCACTGCAAGGTTCATCCATCAGTAAAATCTCAGGTTCAACTGCAAGTGCCCGGGCTATACAAAGACGTTGCTGCTGTCCACCAGACAACGAACGAGCAGATTCATCTAGTCTATCTTTTACCTCATCCCAAAGAAAAGCCTGTTTCAAACATTTTTCAACAATTTTATCTAGCTTTTTTTTCTTTTTTATACCATGAATACGAGGAGCATAGGCAATATTTTCATAGATGTTTTTTGGAAAGGGATTTGGTTTTTGAAAAACCATACCCACGTTTTTCCTCAATTCAACGACGTCCATTTTTTTATCATAAATGTCCTTTCCATCGATAAGGATCTTACCCTTTATACGACATATTTCTATAATGTCGTTCATCCTGTTAAAACAGCGAATAAGCGTTGATTTCCCACAGCCAGAAGGACCTATTATAGCGGTCACCTTTTCTTCGGGTATTCTCATATAGATGTTTTTTAAGGCCTGTTTGTCACCATACCAAAGATTGAGCTTCTGAGTTTCTATTTCAATATCTTCAGACATTTCTTACCACCGATATTTCTTTCTATAATAATTTCTAACAATTATTGCCACTAAATTCATAAATAACACAATTAACAGCAACACGAGAATGGCACCAAATACTGTAGGTCTAGTTGCCTCCACATTTGAAGACTGTGTTGCAAGTGTATAAATAGAATAAGGCAATGCCATGAATTCATCAAAGACAGACGAGGGGAGGTGCGTCATATAAAATGCCGCACCAGTCATAATAATTGGAGCGGTTTCTCCAGCAGCACGACTCAGAGCAAGAATTGAACCAGTTAGCATACCTGGTAAAGCATATGGAAGTACATGATGGTATGTTGTTTCCCATTTTGTTGATCCTAAAGCCAATGCTCCTTCACGAATGTTTTGAGGGACAGCTCGTAAGGCTTCTTGAGAAGATGCAATAATGATGGGTAGAATCATGATAGCAAGAGTAAATGCAGCTGAGACAAGGCTAAGTCCGAACCCCAAGAATACGACAAACAATCCAAGCCCCAGTAAACCGTAGACGATAGATGGTACACCCGCGAGATTATGGACTGCTAGGCGAATAGCGTTAGTAAACCTCCCAGGTTTTGCATATTCAACAAGGTAAATGGCAGAAAATATGCCCAATGGTAGGGCAATCAGCATTGTCAAAATCATAAGGGATAATGTTCCCATTATCATAGGAAAGATACCACCCGACATCATCCCGTTTGTTGGAAAATTTGTCAAAAATTCCCAACTTATTTTCCCAATTCCACCAGATAAAATGTAAAAAAGCAAAATTGCGAGAGCGCACACAATAAACAAACCACTAAGTCGAAGGAGAGAATAAATAATATGTTCTTTAATCGTTTTCCATTTCATTCAATACTTCTCCCTAAATCGTTTCATCACACGATCAGCTATAAAATTGACAATGAAAGTAATCGCAAACAATACAATACCAATAGCAAACAATGAATGGTAATGGGTACTGCCAAAGGGAACCTCTCCCATTTCTATAGCAATGGTGGCGGTCATGGTCCTCATCGAACTTAACATATCAAACGAGATAACTGGTGCATTGCCTGTTGCCATAAGCACGGTCATAGTTTCGCCTATTGCACGGGCTACACCAAGGATGACAGCAGCAGTTATACCTGAAAGTGCAGCAGGTACAACAACACCACGGATAGTATCCCATTTCGTTAAACCCAACGCCAAGGATGCTTCTTTCATTTCCCGTGGAACAGAACGAATTGCATCCTCTGAAAGAGAGATAATAATAGGTAGCATCATAACAGCCAGCATAATTGACCCTGTCAATGCATTCAACCTAGTTGTTGAATTGAAGATTTTGTCAATCCATGTTGATAGAATGACAAGTGCGAAAAATCCATATACAACAGAGGGAATACCAGCGAGTATTTCAATGATGGGTTTTAATGTTTCACGGATTTTGGGATGTGCAATTTCTGCTAGATAAATTGAACAACCTATTCCGATAGGTACGGCTATAACAATAGCACCTAATGTAACAAGAAACGTACCAAGAACCATGGGTAATATGCCATATCTTGGAGTGTTGGGGGAAGAGGGATCCCAAACATCGCCAGTGAAAAAATCTAAGCCATCTCCTTCAAAAAAGAACGGCAATCCTTCAATCAATAGAAAAACCAGAATGAGAATAATGAAGATTACTGCTGTTAGGCCAAATCCAAGGAGTATCTTTTTTATAGCCTTATCTTTGATATTTCGGATTTTTTTGTGATTATATTTACGGAGAGTAGATATGTTGAATTTCATGTAATCTTTTCCAGTTCTTTTTCAACAATATATTTGGGTAATGGAATAAATCCTAATTCTTCCGCGATTTTTTGTCCGCCACTTTCATCTAAAATCCATCTGACGTACTGAGCGATTTCATCTGTTGGATTATCATTTGTATAAATGTACAGATATCGTGAGATGGGATATTCACCGGTGGCAATATTTTCTATAGTGGGGAGAAAAGCCGATGAATTTTCATTTTCTTTGACTTTAAGTATGCTCAGCTCTGATGCCCTGTTTTCAGCATATGCGACACCGACATATCCAATTCCTTTATCATCACCAACAACAGCATCTACAATCTGTGAATTACCATTCAACGGTTGCATGTCCGTTCTATAATCATCATCATCCAATACATTTTCCTGGAAAAACACATATGTACCAGAATTGCTTTGTCTCCCGTAGACTGTTATTTTAAGGTTGGTACCTCCAAGATCATTCCAATTCTTGATGGTACCGTTATAGATACCGCGTAATTGAAAAAAAGAAATTTCAGAAATATTGATATTATTATTTGTAATAACTGCAATGCCATCAAGACATGTTTTAAACTCGACTGGGACGATACCTTGCGACTGTGCAATAGCAATCTCATACTTTTTGATAGGACGTGATGCATCGGCAATATCGATTTGTCCATTGATCATCTGTGCGATCCCAGTACCAGATCCTCCTCCAGAAACTGATAAGGTGACATTATCGTTTACTTTTACATATTCCTCTGCCCACATTTGAGCTACTTCAAGCATGGTATCTGATCCCTTTTGTTTGATCTTAGTTCGTGTTGATCCACTGCTGATAAAAAAAATAGCGAGTAATAAGATAATAACGACTATTATAACAAGTTTTATCTCCCCTTTCAACTTAATCTTCTCCGGTTTAACTGTTGTTATAATAATCAGAATATTTTATAGACTTTTTAATGCTTGTTGCGGAACAAAAATCAACGTGCAATCATCGATCTCAGCCAATCAGCAACATTTTCAGCATGATCTGCTATATCATCCACCCAGTCAGCAATCTTCAATAGATGATAAACGTCCATAGGATCAATTTTCTTTTCAAATTTATATATTCCTTTTGTCATCTCATATTTCTTTTGATCAGCTTCCCACTCGTATTTGTGAACTTTACGAATTAATTCTTTTGTCTGTTCTCTTTCCCGTTTTACAAAGCTTGTTTCAACCAAGTCTCGAATGTTATCAACTGCATCCTCCATAGCACCAACTGTTTTCATAACTAGCATTATATGATCGATAAATACGTCCTGCAATTCCTTTGGAATTTCTGTATGGCGTATATTAAGCATACGTACGAGGTTTTCAGCATGATCAAGGATTTTATCTTGCTCACGTAACGCCCACATAAACTTACCTTTGTCAACTGGCATAAAAAGCGTAGAGGGAAGATGATTTCGTAGGTTACGTTTAATAATATCAGCTTCATGTTCGAGTTTTGATACATTCTCAGCTAATAAAGAAAAATTTTTATAATCTCCTTTATAATATTTAATCAGTCCATTTCCTAAAATATTGATACATTCTTTGACCTTGCCCATGTGGTCTAATAATTGACCAAATGGAGATTTTCTCCTAAGTGTATTTGAAATTGGCGCCCTAAAATGATCTTTTTTTTGTCCCATTTTTTCACCTATATTTCTATCCTACTATTGTTCTCAAACATAAAAAAATTGCTACTGAAGTGCCAGCAGCAATTGGTAATGTTAACAACCAAGATACAATAATTTTTTTAATAATGTTAAGATCAATTGCTTCAAGACCTCTTGCAAGACCAACGCCAATTACTGCACCAACTACGGTATGTGAAGTGGAGATTGGCATACCAAGTTTTGATGCAATAAGAACGGTGGTAGCAGCCCCAAAATCTACACTAAAACCTCGCGTATTGGTAAGACTCGTAATCCGCCCTCCTACTGTTTTCATAACACGACGACCCCAAGTCATACATCCAAATGCTATACCAATTCCTCCAAGCGTTAATAGCCAAATAGGAACTTCAACTTTTGCTCCTATACCGATACCTTGTGCAAGTGGAATTATTGATGCAACAGGGCCAATTGCATTTGCTACATCATTTGCCCCATGAGCAAATGCTACATAACATGATGTTCCTATCTGTAGTTTCCTGAAAATACCTTCAACGGTAGCATAATCATCACCAGATTTTGCTTTTATTTTCCGAAATAGGATCATCCCAAGTAACACAACAATTGCCGATACAACAAATGCTACAAGAAGCCCATCGGAATCTGAAAAACCGTAATTTTTACTCAAGGGAGTTTTTAAAAACAATGATGAAGTAATTAAAAATGCTGTAAAACCAAAAATTATTGGTCCAATAATTTTAGCAGCTGAAACGGGTTCATCTTTTGCAAAAATTGTTTTAACTATGATCTTGAAAACAAAAAATGCAAGGATACAACCAGCAACAGGAGAAAGAGCCCAACTAGCAACCACAGAACCAACCTTACTCCAAACGACAGTAGATGTTCCACCAACAATAAGACCAAAACCCATTAATGCTCCAATAATTGAATGTGTAGTTGAAATAGGCATTTCTCTCCACGTCGAGAGAGTAACCCAAATAGCAGCAGCAAGTAGACTAGCAACAAATCCTAATAATAACACATAATTATCAATACCTGTAGTACTAACAATTCCTCTTCTAACAGTATCAGTAACGTGACTACCAACAAATACTGCACCAACTAGATTTAGAACTCCTGCAATTATTACAGCCTGTTTAAAAGTAATTGCTTTTGCACCAACTGCTGTAGCCATAGAATTAGCGACATCATTAGAACCAATACTCCAAGCCATGTAAAAAGCGATAGCGCTTGCTCCTCCGATAATTAACCATATGGTGTAATCCAACGAAATCCTCCGCTATAATTAATGCTGTTAGAACCCAAATCAAAAACTCTATAGATAAGTATTTTGAAATATTTTGTTGAACTACGTATTCTCCTGAGAATTAATCATGTTATTTAATAGCATGCTCCCGTCGGGAAGGGAACACGAATTTACTGGTAAAAAATCATGTAATTCTCCTTAAAACAAGGATTTGATCGTGTCGGGTTTAGATCAGACTTAATAGCGGTTTTAAAGGGTTTAGAAGAGCTTCGACTTTAGAAACGTAAGCATTTTATACCATTATTGGCTAGTTAATTGGTAACACAGTTTAATATACAAGAAGGTTATAGGATGAAATATGAAAAAAATTTAAAGAAGATTTTAGCTTTAATTTTATGTACTATAATTGTAACCGGAATTTCAGGTTGTATTGACTCCAATATAGATACTGGTGAAGATAAAACAGAGGAAGATGTGTTTGCTATTGCATTTGGTATTGATAGATTTAATGGGTTTTATCCTTGGATAGATATTCTAAATGATCAGACATCTAATATAAATTCCAATATATTCAACTGTCTTGTAGAATTTGATGAAACTTTTAAAATAATTCCTGCACTTGCTGAAACCTGGAATAATCCCGATAATCTTACATGGAGATTTAATTTAAGAAAGAATGTGAAATTTCATAATGGT
>CP070724.1:664767-667503 GCA_020350825.1 Thermoplasmatales archaeon
CGGTGACTCTAACTGTTTATGATGGAACAGATGAGTCGGTGGAAACATTTAAAGTTCATATAAACAAGGAAACGGGGAATCAAGGTAATGGTTAAGTAGGGCTAGACTGAGAAGTCTTATCCCATTTTTTCTTTTTTTCAAGGTTATTTTAAATATCGCCCTCGCCCAATATATTAACAGTCGTTAATTTTATTAATTAAATATTTATTTGGGAACAGATGAAAAAAACACCATTAGTTATACTCATAATTTTAATAGCTACAATTTTTGTTCAAAGCGCTTTAGCCTGGGATGACTGCCCATACGCCATCGAAGATGATCCTCAACCAGGTTTATGCAGCCGATATGTAGATACTAATGGAGATGGGATATGTGACCATTCACAATCAGAACCAGCTGAAACAAATCCTGATGAATCATCCCAAGAACAGATACAAACTCAAGTAATTTCATCAAGACAATGGTATGAAAATAAAAACGTAATGATTATGATCATATCATTTTTCATTATATTAGGAGGAGTAGTTTTACTAAAAATTTTTACTAAAAAACAAATTATTTCAAAAACTAAAGAAAAAATAATTTGGAATATTCTTCTATTGATATTCTTTTTACCATCAGCAATAACTGGCATATTGCTAGTATTAATAGTTGAGTTTTCAGTGTTACGGGAGATAAGCTTAAACTTCATTGAACTTCATAGTTATACTTCTTTTTTCTTCATGTGGATCTCCGGTTACCATATAATCTGGCATACTAGATACTATACTAAAAATATAAAATCAATACTATCTTCAAATAAATTAATAAATAAGTAATTGTTTAAAAAAAAAAAACGAAATAATTATAAGCAATTACTTGTTAAAATATTACAATTGTAAGAGAGGTGGTGGTAAAAAACATGATAGAATATATTAACATAGTTGCTGGACTTATTCTATGTGTAGGATTTTTAGAGGCAATACCTGCAATGGGAAAACATATAGCAAAATTTGCTAAATGGCTGGGTGGATTTGATACAATAATTGGAATAATAATTATAATATATGTCGCATTTTTCCTCGATTGGACCGGCCTACAAAGTATACTCGCAATAATAGCAGGTTTTATCATGATAGTTGGAATATTACCCGCTATACCAGCAATAGGAAAATCTTTAGAAAAAGTAGCTAAGGTACTAGGTGGATTCCAAGGAATAATCGGAATCATTATTCTAATACTAGGAATTTGGGGACTTTTATAATATAAATAATCCCCTTTTTCTTTTTTTTATAATAATTTAATTCTAAATGTTATTTTTATATACTTCGTATTAGATTAAGAATTTAAATTTAGATTGTATGGAGGAGAGGTTATCTGAATACAAAAAAAACCATCCAAATATTAGAATCCACAATTGGTAATCCTATTACTCGTAGGATTTTATCTAAATTTGGCTATTGTGAGTCATGTGGTAAAAACCGCGTTGAAGTAGCCTTGGAATTGTATGTCGGTAGTCGTAAAGACGCATGTATTAAGTGTAGACTTGCTGAAAAAGCCATTGGAAGTGTTCTTAGAACTGGTGGAAAAACTTTTGGTGTGAATTCAGCAACTTTAAAGGAGCAGTTTTCTCATCCTTCTTGGAGAAAAGGTATTGCTAATGTTTTAAAGGGTATCGCTACTTTCGGTGTACATCGTCCTTTTATTACCGGAGCTCCCATTCTAGTGGTTTGGGATATTACCTATGCTTGTAATCTTAAATGTAAGCATTGTTACGCTGACGCTGGAAAATCTCTTGATGGAGAGCTTACAACAGAAGAAGTAAAAATGGGTATTGATAAACTAAGTAACTCATGTGTACCAATCATAGCTTTTTCAGGTGGGGAACCCTTGGTAAGGAAGGATATTTTTGAGCTTACAAATTATGCTGATGATAAGGGTATGTATGTTGCTATTGCAACAAATGCTACCTTGATTGATAAAATAAAGGCTCAAGAGATGAGTGATAACGGTGTTCGTTTTGTTCAAATTAGTCTTGATGGTGCATCTGCTGAGATCCATGATCGTTTCCGTGGAATAAAGGGTGTTTTTAATAAAACCATTAAAGGTATAGAACACTGTGTAGACCAGGGTTTTTTTGTAAATATTGCCACAACTGCAACTCATTATAATTATGAGGAAATTCCTAAGATTATAGATCTTTGTGAAGATTTTGGTGTTAACTGGTTTATGATTTATAATTTTGTTCCAACAGGCCGTGGATCGTTCATATCTGAAAATGATCTAACACCGATGGAGCGTGAGGAGCTACTAAAATTGTTATGGGAGAAACTTAAAAATGGTAGCAATGTGAATGTTTTGTCAACTGCACCTCAATTTGCTCGTGTAGCATTAGAATCAGAAATTGGTGAGGATAATAAAATCGTTCCAACCCATTTCGCCAACCCAGAGCTTGGAGGGGAACTTGTAAGTCTTGCAGAGTTTATAGGTGGATGCGGCTGTGGTAGACTTTATTGTGCGATTAGGCCAAATGGTGACATTGAACCCTGTGTGTTTTTCCCACTTAAAATTGGTAACATTAAGAATGATGAATTTGAGGAATTGTGGAGTAATAACACTATTCTTGGTGAATTAAGAAACAAAGACATCCTAGAAGGAAACTGCGGAGATTGTAAGTATCGCTATTACTGTGGTGGCTGCCGCGCAAGAGCTTATGGTTATACTGGTAACTATCTTGCATCTGATCCCGGTTGTAAA
>CP070724.1:667603-682013 GCA_020350825.1 Thermoplasmatales archaeon
ACCTGGGTTAATTAACCATGAAGTTGCTCCTTCAAAATTTACCCTCAAAAATTCATCTTCTTCAACAAACTCTGGTTGTTTAAAAAATGTTATAGACTCTGTTATCTTAACATTTCTAGAGATTTCAGGATGTTCGTCAGTTACAGCTACAGCTCCAAGTCCACTCAGGACCAAAATTCCGACAACCAATATTGATATTTTTTTTTTCATATATTTACGCCTCCCGATAATAAAAATTATCTATTACAAGATATAATAGTTTTTATTTTAAAAAACTTTCCTACTGTTTTTATTGCAACATCTGTAACAAAAAGAAAAGAAGAAAGATGGCTTGTAATTTACTCTATAGTTCTAGAAAGTATCGTAGTATCGGGAATGTATGTGGAAACCGTTCAAACAGCCAACTCAGTGGTGGAAAGTTGAAAATGAATGGTTTGTTCATTGGCATAATTATCTCCAGTGTTCCCCACTCACTCTCAGCATCGTGAATATCTTTTGCTTTTGCTTTGATTGTATAATTTCCTTTCTTGGTCCATGTATGGCCAAGGTTTACTTTACCAGATTCATATGGTCCAATATATGGTCCTTGTGTACCGTCATCCCAGTCGATCCACAGATACATAGGGTCACCGTCTATATCGTTTATTGAGAAGTTGTAATAATAAGTAGTTCCTGCGTTACCACTAGTTGGACCATCTATTATTGGTGTATCTGGAAGTTGATTAGATTCTTCTCCTGTAGTAAAATTCCAGGTGTTAGATTGATTTGTATATCCGCCGTCATCTGCAACAACATACCAATAATAGGTTGTATAATTAGCTAAATCAATCCAAGTAACAGATGCTCTATCACCACTAGGCACATTTAAGTCAATATCAATCAAACTATCATCAGATTCATTGTAAAAAAATACATCCATGTTATCTCCATCTGGGTCATTAACATTAACTGATATAACTGGATTGGTAATTACATTTGTAGCACCATTTGCTGGATAGGGATCACTAGGTTGATAAGGTGGCTGATTCCATCCTGACTGATTCATGAAAGGATAATAATCTTTATTGGAACCACCACTAATAGAATAAGGTGTATCCCCAATACCATCACCATCACCATCAGAACCTGTGTAGTCATCCCAATAGTTCCCACCAGAAGGATAACCGTTGTCCCATGTATTACTACATTCGTCAAAGGCGTTATCTTGATTGTTATTGATGAAATTATTGTGGTATATATGGTTGTTGTTAGAGGATAACCTTACTTCAATGCCACGGGTATTGCTATTAATGTTATTACCATAAATGTTGTTGTCTTCAGATCCTGAAAGGAAGATACCTTGTAAATTTCCCACAATTGTATTTCGTGAAATGGTAATTAAGGAAGATTGAATAGGGTTGATTCCTTCAAAGAAATTACTAAAGATGATATTAGAAGAGATAATACTACCAGAAGATTGTAACAATCCAATGCCCTCCCAATTATCTTTAATCGCGTTATTACATATACTATGATTAGATGAATAGAGGATATAAACGCCAATCCCACCGTGCTGAACAGTAAAATCTGTAATACTCACATTATCAGCAATTATCTTAAAGACATTACCACTACTACTGCCATCCACAATTGTATTATCCCGTATTTCACCTTTAAGATCTATCATCTTATCAATTACAACATGTTCATAATAAGTACCATTAAAAACAAAGATAGTATCCCCATCATTAGCATCATCAACGGCATCTTGTATATTAGAATAATTACCCGGACCTGAACCACCAACATATAACATAGAACTATAGGAATTCAGTACTGGGAAAAAGTATACATCATCTAATAAACCAGCTATTTTATCTGAACTACTAGTCAAAGGAACAAAACATTGAACTATTAATAAGATGATAATTCCAAAAACTAGTAACCAAATAAAACGGGTATACCTATCACCTAACTTTATCACCATCCAATATTATTAATAAGTTAGTATATAAAGATATGTATTTCGAATTTAACAATAAGAAAAAAAGAGAGAAAATAAGATGGTTTTATTGTACAAATTACGTATATGTACCAACAGCGTATCGTACACCAAACCAAGAGCCCATTATTATTGCAACTGCACTAAACTCACTTGAAGTGGTATTTAGGTGATACAATCCAATAAACCAATTTGACTCACCTGTAGAGTTTTGGATTTGTCCTAGGATTAATGGTCCCCAAAACCAACCTGACATATTTCCAGAAGCACTGCCAGTAGTAGTGTTCCAGTTACCCTCAAACGAACCGGTATAATTAGAACTTTTGCTGTACGTCCCTTCTAGAGAACCAAGAATCACATACCCTGATTCATTTTTCTTAGCAAACTGCCCAGTGAAACTCCCATTATTAAAAGTTTGAACTGCAGTTGTTGGGAAAGTTTTTTTTACTACCACTGAAAGTGGTGATTTTAAATTATCTGCTTTTGGTAGGACAATAGCTGATACAGACGTCATGCTCATCAATAGAGTACCTACTATTAAAAAAGCTATTATTTTCTTCATTTTGTTCCTCCAATATCTTTTTTCGAGAATAAATATAATTATTAAAGATATAAACTTTTGCATTGATTTGGCTTTGTATAAGAAATATACTAAGTGTTTACCTATTTTAATAGTGACTCAGACTCTTTTGTTTTTTAACGACTCGGCCAAGTCTTGTAGTCCTTTATATATCATTCCTTGACTTAACAGGGCATGTAATATGGCTCCCACTATTAACCCTACCAAAATCGCAATTCCAGTATCCATATCTTCGCCTCCTTTTAATACAATCACAAAACAATTAATTATTAATAAAATTCTTGTTGACAACTATTTACACCTATTTCATCAACTTAATTTTTAAACCATTAAATAGGTGTTCAAATCTCTTCTTGTCTTTTGGATGATGAGGATGATTGAAGCCAGATTTAAAAATATATCACTATCCACCTTGTTATTTAACAATGACATGTATATATTTAATGAACTCTTGATCACCATCGTTCACTGTTAGTACTACCCAATAACTTCCTTTTTGATTATAATTATATACAACAACTGCTCCTGTATCATTGGTTCCATCGCCAAAATCCCAAGAATAATTAATGTCATCACCTACAATATCAAAAGTTTCTGTTGCGTTAAATGTAATATTCTGACCAATTAAAGCTTTAATCGGTTTACCACGACTCCCGTTTTCTTCAACTATGATTTCACCTTCACTAAATTTTAATTTATTTTCATGATGATGCTGTATTCCACTTATAACAGGTAATATCTTGTACATTTCCCCACGGACAAGTATAGAATTATTCAAATCAATATCAACGGTTATTGTATTATTACCCTCCTGTAATTTAAACAGTTGCTGAATCTTCAAAATCCCCGAAGGAACATCAAAATATATGGTTTCATTAGTCGCTTTTAATACACCTGTAGCATTTTCAACAATAATCCATAGTTTTGTATAATTGCCAGTCTCAATCTCTGCAATACCCAACTGCTCTGTGAGATTATTGATATGTAAATAGATAAGGTCAACAGTTGTTTGGTTAGTTGAAATATTAACCCAACCAGAATCATTATTATCAGATTTGTGAAGTCTAATCTCAGAAAACGTGACATTAATATGACTAAAATCATCGGTAGGAATATCCCCAATACGGATCTCAGTAAAAGACATCTTTGAGACTACTTCTCCGTTTTCTACTTCATCTTGAACTTGTGTACAGCCACTCAATAAAACCATCAGTCCAACAAAAGCACCCAAAATGACTATTTTTATTTTCATACTATCCTCCAAACTCTTCTTATTTTTTCAAAGTCACAACCTTAGAATCACCTTTTTCTTTACTTCTTTTTCTTAGTGACTCCTTTCTTTAGACCTTTACCAACTCCTTTAACTGCTCCCCAGCCTGTTTTTAATCCCTTTCCGATTACCTCGCCTGTTTTTTCAGCGCCTTTTTCAACTTTTCCTTTTTTTTCTTCAGCCATACATTTAGTCTCCCTTAAATTGCAATATAATATCACATCCAACTTTAAAAAGCTTACAGTTTTAAATATTGTGAGGAATATCCAACCGAAATCTAAAATATCTTTAATATAATTTTACATTTTAAGTGAAAATGAGAAAATCAGGACTATTTTACTATTAATTCCGAGTCAAAATCTAGCTACTAATTCTTATTAAACAGATATCTTTTCTACAATTAGCTTATGGTTAAAAAAAAAGAAGGATAGATAGATTTAGTCTCTATCCTTGAATAGATGTCGGTTGTCAAAATGGTTTACTTACTTCTTGTGTATTACGATTTGTCCACCACTAAGTTCAGTACCATTTTCTTCGAGGTTATTGTCATAAACAATTGAATCGTTGTCGTCCTGATCCCAGATCTTGATTCTGAACATGTCAACATCAGAGCTTGATGTGAGCTTCTCATCAATAACGAAGATCATAAATCCGTAGTTCCCGTCTCCGTTAATTGTTCCAGTACCCTTATAAATAGCCTTTGCTCCAGCAACTATCAGCCAATCATAGTTTTTTGAGTGAAAGTTCAGACTTGCTACTTGATATTGGAACTCAGTATTTCCAGTTGGATTTGATTGACCTTTCTTGTATTTTGAGACGAACCCGAAGTTTGCCGTTCCAGTTAGAGTTGGATCAGCCCTATATGCACCTGCTGGTGAATCAATCCATCCACCACCTGTAACAAAACCGCTTGATGGATCTGATGGATCATACACGACTACATATTGATAGACTTCTATATCGCTACCGCCATCTTTATCTGTTATGTTAAGTGTTACTGTATACACACCTGCTTCAGTGTATATATGGGTACCTGTTGCTGTTCCACTGCCGTTAGTCTCAGTTACTATTCCGGAAGATGTTGTTCCATCACCCCAGTCAATTGTTGCTGTATGAGTGTCTAATATTCCTGGATCAGTGAATGTGCTAGTTAATCCTACGGTAGTGCTAATTGAAATTGGATCAGATGGCAGCCCAGTGAGAGATGTAATATTTGGTGCGACATTTAAAACTGTTACTGTTGTTGTATCATCAACGTAATCGACAAAGTCAGTAACATTAACCGTTACATTCCCATAGTAATCATCAAGCCACATATATGTGATTGTTGGATCATCCGACCAGGTTCTAAAATCTAGAAAGCCATCACCATCAAGGTCCCAATTATAAAATATATCATCACCCTCTGGGTCGTAAGAGCCTGATGCATCAAAGGTAATGTTTGAGCCTTCAAAACCTGTGTATGGTCCACCAGCATCTGCAACTGGTGGTAGTCCCGTAGCAATTACATTTATTTGCATAGCAGGAAATAACGCAATCATTAGCATCAAAACTATTCCAGATACAATCCCATCATGTCGAATTCTCAATTCCTTCACCTCCATTCTCTTATACTTTATATTTCTTGTAACGATAGTATATAATATTATCTTAATAAAATGTCAAAATGGAAAAAACACTTGTTTGTAATTTTTTCAAACAAATATTATATAGTATTAGTTTAAAATATTATAGCGGTGATGAGATGAAAGGCAAAGTTTGGATATTAATAGTAATTTGTTTTTTTATATTAGTCGGAGTTCTTAATGGAGCCGCAATGGCAAAAAAACCTCTTAGACAAGCGGGAAATTCTAATATGGGAATTCTCTATCTCTTTGAGAAAGACCCTGTAACATGGGAGATTATAGAACATGGTGCTTGGGGTAAGATGAAATATACTCTCTCAGGGTCAGAATTTGACTTTGTATTCAATGGGCACGGTCTAGAATCAGGATTGTGGTATTCTCTTATCTATTATCCAGATCCATGGCCGGGTTACGGTCTTATTATCCTAAGTGAGGCTAGGGCAGATGATAACGGCAAAATCAAAGTCCAAGGATCAGTTAATACAGAGGATCTACCCGCCGAAAATGATGAGAACTATCCAGATGGGGCTAAGATTTGGCTTGTTTTATCAGAGGATGTTGGAGGCAGGGAGCAGTGTATGATTGGATGGAATCCAACAAAGTATCTCTTTGAGAATAACCTTATCAATTTCGACGATATTGATAACAACAGATGATCGTAATTATATCTTTCCCGATAATATTTTTTATATTAGTATTTATTAGGAAACCAATTATTGAAGGTGGGTTGATTTCAATCCCACAATTCCAAAAAGAAATTTTACCAATAAAAGTGTATTCAAATCTCGCCCCCTGCACTATTTTATGATAAAATATTAAACAGTTAATAATAATGCTTATACGGTATTATGCTAACTGGTAATGGATGAAAATCTTTTCTTTAGCCGATCATATAATAACACAAATACTAGAATTAGAATGGATATCAGTCCAAGGAAGAATCCAATTCCTGGACCCCATTGACTTGGTAACACCTTACTTTCAGATAGCCCTGGAAGACTTGTATCGAGATCTCCACTTCCTATAAAACTACCAACACCAACCTCAGTCAACATTGACATTGCATAAAGGAATATAGAAATTGTAACAATTAATAATAAAATACTTAAAGTTGATAACAAAACTGTTGTTTTTCTAAACTTATTTTTTGAAAATATTATAATAAAAATTATTAGACCCGAAATAATAATTAACAAAGAAAGCAAGCTGAGAACCATAGTCACTTCTTCAGGTAATTGACTTATATACCCACCAAGAACATCTGATGATGAACTTATTGTGACAATTATTGGTGGAACTAAAAGCGTCTTGGTAGTTGTCGATGTTGTTTCATCATCACCATTAAGAATCCACCATGGTGAAATAATTGATATTATTAAAAGAGCAATTACAAGTAGTCTCAATCCAACATAAACATTTTTTTTCCAGAGCATAAATATAATTGAAAATGCAGCAAGAATAATTCCAAGATAAGTTATGATAGTATGGATGAAAGACTCTTGTGAGGTTAAAATATCAATCTCTTTATCACCTTTTACATCAATTTCTTGTTGAGCAATTTTTTCTTCCTTAGATAAAACAGATATTACATATTTCCCTGGAGGAACAAAAAGTTTCATATTCCCATTTTCATCAATTGATTTTCTTTCCGACTTTCCATTTCTTGATACCGAAATTTCACCCTCAGAAAGAATGTAACCATAAGAATTCACTACCTCAAAATCAATTTCAAACTCAGCTGGAAACGTAAGACTAAGAGTTTGATCATCATCAATAGAAACATCTTCATCTACCTCAAATGATTTATATCCCATATTAAGAGAATATCTTGCCGGATAAAGGTCAGTAAAAGTGTATTCTCCATCATCTATTTTTTCTGCAGATAAAGAAACTTTCTCAACCATCTCGTTACTTACAAGTGTTGGATTTATATCTACTTCTGGAGCAAAACCCCATGTATCCTTAATATTAAGATTTAACTTATAATGTTCAATAGAAAACGACTCTTTTAATTGAGTGATACGATTTCTTAAACCAAGAGTTATCTTTTTTTCTTTAACTAAAAAACCTTTATAGATTACTTTCAATTTATATGGTTTGAGAGGGTAGCAGGGTGCTTTTAGAATTACATTTCCATTTTTATCAGAGACTGATTCTATAACGGGTACATCTCCAGAATTAAGTGAAAATCTTACATTTTCTACTCCCTTATCGTTCTGATCAAAGATAGATAATTTAACGCTACCTTGAGGCCTACAAAAAATACGAACTTTTTCATCACTTCGCAATTCAACGATTCCATAACCAATGTATTGCCGTTCTTTTCCAAAAAACCGGTTTTCTCTGAATATTTTAACCACATAAGTTCCAGGTTCTAAATCTGGGAACTTAATTTTATTGAAAAACGAGGCATTTCTCCAATTGAACATTCCAAAAACAGTTTTTATTTTTTGAAATATGTTACCTTCAAGATCAAGATTTATAGAACCCAAAGGAAGTCTTCCAGCAGTTCCAGATGATTTGAATTTATTCTCTTTGTAAATTTCTGCAGAAATGTAAGAAATATTTTTCCCAAGTGCAGCAGATAACAAAGATCCCATGGGAATTGATGGTGCAAGGTGAATAAATGTAGTCAGAGCAAATCCTTTCTCTTCTGCCACCCCATCTGTGACATTTTCTCCTAGAATTGGAATATTATTTAATAAAGTTTGAATTATTTCTGACTCAGAGTCAATAAATTCGTATCCACCTGTTTCATCAGAAATAAATCCGATGCCAAAATTTATTTTAAAACCTTGTGGGAGAACAGTGGTATGGCTACTTCCTTTTTCATATGTATTTTTCCCTAAAAAAACACTGCCTGTGTCTCCTTCTATGCCTGGTAGTTTTATATTTTGTTTAACATAGCTCTTAATCTGAATCCCATCTTCTTCTTCAATAAGACCGACATTTGAATGCATAACCAGACCATGAACCTTACCTGTTGAAGGATCATCTAAGCAAACCCATCCTTTGCTTCCAAGATCAACGTCATCCTTAGTTGATAAAATTATCTCTTTTTCTACAGATTTTGGATCCGGTGGAACAAAATACTCTTTAATTGTTTCATCTTCATCATACAAATGGATAGAAGGCAGTAAATTACCAACATTCATTTTTTCAATAGTTATACTTCTGGATTTAATTGTAATAATACCTGCATAAATTCCATCTAATATCTCTGGATCTTCAATATCAACTGTTTTAATTACTTCATGATTTACATTAACAAAAAGTCTTTTTGTTTCTGCTGGACAAAAATAGTAGGTGTAAATATTATCTGTTGTTATATCTCCTTGGGGTGAATTACTCTCAATTCTTAATCTAACCATTAGATTACCATCAACAAGAACGTTCTTGGTTACCTTTTTAGCCGCTGAAGATCCTGTATAATCTGGATCTCCAAATACGCCGTGTCTTAAATCAAAAGCTGCTAATTGGTCGATGGTGTTTGTTTCAAATTCTTTCTCATCAGGTTTTATCTTTGCAACATAATGAGACACTGGATTACCAATTATATCCCCTTTTTGAATAACACCATAGATAACATAGCCATCTTCAGTTATCTTATAATAATTAAAAGCAATTTTTTGTCCTGATATTGGCTCATAATAATAACTTGTATCTTCTAAGAAAATATGGTCTTCATAATCTGGTGAATCTGTTTCAGCGGAATCATATAATACATAATATTTCTCTTTACCATCTGCGTTTTCAGGTATAAGAAAAACTAAATTGCAAGATTTAATATGAGTATCATCTGTTTTTACTAAATCATAGATTTGTGAGTCTATTTCTATTATTCCTGAGCCCTCATCAAATCCAACTCTGACCGAATGGTGAATTTCATCTTTTGCCCAACAGAGATTCTCAAAGTCTATATGAATATCTATTGGTTGAAATTTAACACTTTTTATGCTAGTGTCTATCGGAATGAGTACCTCTTGTTTAAATGTTAGATTTTCAATGTTTGTAGTGCTATGATTTTCAAATGATAAAGCAATTGTAGTAAAGAATGAAGAAAGGAATAATATAACTATAATCGTTACAGCAGAATGCTTAGTTTTTAAATCCATTTAATAATTTGATATATTATATACTTATATAAATATTTTTTATTTTGTTTTATAGATTTGCCGAGTAATTTACTGTATATAAGATAAAGATAATGTTAAAACCCGGTGAGACTCTTGCGATAACAGACCTTTTTATTTGTCCTTCCACTGATGATATTTCTGAATAATTAATGCAATTTAATTTCCACAGCATGGCCTTGTTTTTTACCAGTAAAAGTGTATTTTTTTTAGTATCATTTGGGTCCTCAAATCCGGAAGTACAATCACGGCTTTCTATCATTGTTTTTATTTCCTGCCAAACATTTAAATCTGATTATCTAATATACTATTAATACAGATATGTATATCTGGGGAGAAACAAAAATGAGAAAAAATTTATGGAGTAAAATAATAATATTGCTAGTTATGTTTTTTTTTGTAATACAGGCATTATCACCAGCTCAAGAATTATTCAAGCTTTATGAGAATGATGATAATATAGAGCTCAAATCAGTAAATAAAATTTCGCTACAACAACTGATAAACGCCAGTAGCTTAGGTGAGGTTGTTGTTGGTGAGATACTTGATTCTTTTCACTACGGCCCTGGTTACGTCGAACATATGGATGATTCCATCGCTCGGGATCTATTCCAACGGTCTAATTTAGATTTAGATCTAAAAGAGAACAGACAACACGGTATTTGGGTTGTACCATCAAGAGAAGCAAATTACTATCCTCATTCAGGTAAGCACAATGTCATAAACAAATGGGGTGACACTAAGATGGGTATCGCATTCCCCACCAAAGCTGATATCCATGGTGCATGGTTTGCTGGTCAGGGTGGAGGTGAAGGCGTATGGGCAAGTAGTATCCGTGTCATCGGCTATCGCAATGGCAAACATACTCAAACTACTGACTGGTTTGAGGACATTGATGATATACCTACATGGTTTACAATTAACCTTCAAGATGTTGACAGAATCGTTATCGAAGCAACCCCAGTCTTCAACGGCGCAGGTTGGTATGCCATGGATGATTTAACCTATACTCCCAAGATAAAAAATGAACAAGAGCAATCTTCTACCATAGTCATTGACTTCGAAGATTGCTTTTTTAACCAAAATCTCAATAATTCAGACTTTGCTGGTTTGACTTGGGAAACCGGAACTGGTGATTTTTATATTGATCAGGATGAAATGCCTACTCCTCAAAAATCATCTAATGTAGATAAAAAGGAATTTTCTATAAAAGAGGGAGATAGTAGCAACACTCGTGGAAATAATCCTGTAAGTACACCGACATTAATCTCTAATTACCAAGGTGTCATCAGAGGTGATGCTGTTTCTTGGTCTTATCCTCCTGATACCTGCGGTGCTGCTGGTCCTAATCATATAGTGGAGGTAGTCAATAGAAATTTCGCTGTTTATAACAAATCCACTGGGGAAGAACTTATAAATATACTATTAGGTGCTTTTTTACCTGGTAGTAATGGAGATCCACGTGTTTTATATGATCAATACAGTGATCGTTGGTTCATTATCGTTTGTGACTTCATCAGCCGAATCTACCTAGCTGTTTCAATGTCTGATGATCCCACTGGAGATTGGTTCAAGTGTAATTTCATAGTATCCCAAGGTAGTGATGCCGGTAAGTGGCCTGATTATCCAACGCTTGGGGTTGACGAGGTTGGAGTTTATACTGCAGCGTATATGATTGGTGGAGGTAATGGGATGAGTATTTTTGCACTTGATAAGGCTCCTTTGATTGCACCGAATCCGAGTTTGGGTACTGTTGTCGCATTTCGAGAGTTGCCATGGGAAGGAGCTATTCAACCGGTTCATACATTTGGCTCATCTGAAGGTGAGTATTTTGTTTCCCGTTCATCATCGACGACTATTCGTGTGCGTCTTTTGACTGATCTTCTTTCTACTCCTGTTTTAACTGAATTATGTTTCGTGCCTGTTCCCAGTCATTCTTCCCCACCCGATGCACCTGCTCTTGGTAGTACCATTCCACTTGACACTGTAGGTCACCGTCTGATGAATGCAGTCTATCGTGATGGTTATATCTGGGCTGCACATTGCATAGACGTTGGTGGACGAGCTGCCTCTAGATGGTATAAGATCGACGTCTTCAATACAACGCTGGCTGATTATGGTACAATCGACGATTCAGTTATGTATTATTACTTTCCCACAATCATGGTCAACGCTGGTGGTGATGTAGTCATGGGATTTTCTGGGTCTCATTCAGGGCAATATGCGGCTGCTTACTACACTGGTCGGTTGGCTAATGATCCACCCGGAGTGATGGCTCCTCCTATCTTACTCAAAGCAGGAGAGGCTTCCTACAACCTCATCGATGGTTACGGTCGGAATCGATGGGGAGATTACAGCCTTTGCTCATTAGATCCTACTAATCAGACCCTTTGGACTATTCAAGAATACGCTCACTCACATAATGATAGTGGTGTAAACCGCTGGGGTACCTGGATCGGCGAACTCGCTTTTAATCGACCACCTGATACACCAGATACCTGTTATGGACCAGACGAAGGAGTAACTGGTGTCGAATATATATTTACAGCCTTAACATCAGATCCTGATGGAGATCAAATCTATTACATGTTCGACTGGGGAGATGGAAATGATAGCGGCTGGGTAGGTCCATACAACTCTGGACAAACAGGAGATGCATCACATGTTTGGGAGGCCGTTGGTGATTACCCTGTCAAAGTAAAGGCTAAGGATGACTATGGTGAGAGCAACTGGTCACCTGAACATACAATTACCATTATTGCCGCACCGAAACTTGAAATAGGGATTATACGCGGTGGATTATTTAAAGTAAAAACTGTTATTAAAAATACAGGAGGAATTGAAGCTACTGATGTAAACTGGAAAATCACACTTGATGGTGGTGCATTTATTGGCAAAGAAACAATAGGCACCATCCCCAGTATATCACCTAACGATGAAGAAACCATCAGCTCGAATTTAATACTTGGATTTGGACCAACAACAGTTATTGTTACTTCTGAGATACCTGAAGGATCAGAAATGAGAGACCAGACTGGTTATGTTTACCTGTTCTTCATAAAGATAACCCCAGGCGGTTGATCATAGGACTACCCTTTTCTTTCATTTTATCTCTTCAAACTCAGGTAATAAATTTCCTTAAGGGATATTGAACCTTAAATCAGATATGATTCCTGCATCTAAATCATTCTGGGCCTCATCTCCAAAAATATAGGTAAAATACTCGGTAAGGCCTTTTAAGTGATACTGAAACCAGGCTGTGAAATACTTGCTGGATATGCGTCGCTGCTCTTCGAATTCAATGCTACGTGGATTGTCTATGCCAAACCATTCAGCAATCTTGGCGACGAATTCGTCAATAAAACCAATATGGTTACCACCAGTAATCGATATGTACTCTTTGACCGATGTGTCTGGTATAAGATCAGAGTAAAAAGATAAAACATGATCAGGGGGAACCATACCATCATTAGCTCCAACCTGAAGTTGAGTGGGCACCGTGATGTTCTGGGCCGCCTCCTTAGCAGAATTCGAACCTGCTGGTGCCAAGGGAACAGCAGCATCAATCTCTGAATTATTAGCTCCTGTAGCTTCTATGCATCCTCCTCCACCCATGGAGAGACCGATTCCGCCAAAAGTTTCAATGTCCAGAATGTCATAGATTGGTGAAAACCACAAACTATTCTGGGATCTCAGCTTTTTAATACCTCCATGAAAACCATAAGCCCACTGTGTGGTATCGCCTGATAGTTTATGAGGGGGTGTAAAGCATATAGCCACATAGCCATGAGAGGCAAGATGCTTCGGAATCCATTTTATATTCCACTCAGAACCAGCGAATCCGTTCGCAACTACAATACCTGGGTAAGGAGCTCCAGAGACATCTTTTGGGGCAAACCACCCGTCACGTATAGCAGGATATCGTATCGTTGCCCAATAACGACCATATGGCGACACAGTGAAGCATACCCTATAGTGGCCGATATGATATGGGCCTGGTTCATCTGGTGGTGGCACATTGTATACTTCTACCGCATGAATAGGGAAAACTATCAGCAAAACAATAGCAACAGATACAAACAGTATTATTCTCGTCTTCATTTTTATCTCCCTTCCTTATTATCATAGATGGGATATTATAAAAAACTTTGTAACAGAATAATATTGTACAATAGTCTAACTTTAACAGGATATTAGAATGGCTTTATTTGTCATTAGACACGATATACGCCACAAATAAAATGTCGAGTTAATATACCACGGAAGTAGTCATTTATGGGTTTTTTCCATGTTCCTTCCTCATTTATTATCCCTATTGCAATGGGTGGATACGGATTACCTTCGTATATCTCTACAGATAATCCCAAGCCCAATATTTTAAAATGTATATCCTCATCATCTTCATCATAATTGGACACAATCCCGATAATAAAAGCACGGTAAAAATGGAAAGATTTTGAAGATGGTCTTTCGTCATAATCGTTTATGCTAGCATTACTAACTGCTGATGCACATAATGTATGTGTAACAAATAACACAACAAAAAATATTCCAATCAGTTTCTTTTTCATTTTCTTCCTCCCAAAATATATATTTGTAAAATCCAATCCTTTAACACTATTAAAATTTTTTCTTCTAAATATGTTTATTGCAACATCTGTAACAAAAAGAAAAGAAGAAAGATGGCTTGTAATTTACTCTATAGTTCTAGAAAGTATCGTAGTATCGGGAATGTATGTGGAAACCGTTCAAACAACCACTCTAGCAGATTAAAGTTGAAATTGATGGGTTTGTTTCTTGGTATACTTACAACCAAGGTTC
>CP070724.1:682113-684873 GCA_020350825.1 Thermoplasmatales archaeon
ACCACGTCCAATTTGAATTTTTCTTTCATGTATACGTTCTAATAATGAAAATTTAATAAGATTCTGAACACTATAATGAAATAATATATCATTTATTTTCTTGTGAATTGATTCTTTTGTCTTTAGTTTTCTTTTGTTTATTTTGCATGAAAGATTAAGTAATTCTCTCTCTGCTTTTCTTAATCGATTTTCTCAGTTCTGACGATCAAATTTTTCTTTTACACTAGAATGATACCAATAGAGGCTGTATTCTTTTTTTCTTGTTGAGTATTCGCCAGTATAAATTGAAAAGGTTTCATATTCGTTAATACTACCAGGAATTGGTCTTCGCCAAAGATATTGTTTTTTCTTTTTTTTTATGCGAAGACTTTCTATAAATGTTTTATATTCTATCCAAGTTTTGGGCATGGTGGTAACCACTCGTCCACCATTTCTTACAATGTAATCTAACTGTTCTGAGGTACATACTTTGCAATCAGCTACATAAATGAAATGAGGAAAACCTGTAATATCGTTTAAAATTTTCCAAGTTTCGATATGAGTCGTATCATCTGTACGATTACCCGAATAAACTTTATGATGAACGGGAACTGCTCCATCAGAGGATACACTTAAACTAAAAACTAACTGTTTCAAATCTGGTCGATGATCTTTGCTATTCCCATTAGTTAATTTAAAACCTGTTTTTGTTTTACATGGATGAGTCCACTCTAAAAAGGTCAAGCCTTACTTCTGGCCAATTAAGAAAAAGCTTGCTTAATTGCTTATAAATTAATATATTACAGGCACACAAAAACAATAAAAAGGTGCCTATGTTTAAGAAAAATACAAAACATCTTCAGACAGACATGTTCGGTCTTCAGAATACAATGCCTGAATCTCTAATGAAACATGCCGTCAAATACGCAGAACATTATTTTTATTATATCATATTCTGCAATATCAAAGAGGAAATATTTTCAATTCTTTACTCAGATAAAAAGAGCCGTCCTAACGCACCAATCAATGCCATGGTAGCAGCCTTGCTTCTGCAAAATCGCCACAGATGGACATATGAGGAAGTTTTTAAGAACATGAGGTTTAATCTGCTTATAAGAATGGCTCTTGGTCTTGATGATCTTGAAACTATGCCGTTTTGCCCGGCAACCCTATTTAATTTTCAGAACCGCCTAAACGATCATTTCATTCGTACTGGAGAAAATCTGTTAGAAACGGTGTTTGACAATCTGACTGAAAAACAGCTCAAAGAGCTTAATATTAAAACCGACATTCAAAGAACAGATTCGACTTTTGCAGCTTCCAATATCAGAAACTTCAGTCGTCTTCAGTTGCTTGTCGAGTTGCTCATTCGCATCTACCGTATTCTATCAGAGGAAGATAAAAGCCTTGTAAGAGAGCGTTTTGAATCCTATGTCAAAAAAACTTCCGGTCAATATATTTACAAATTAGAAGTTTCAGATATCCCTCATGAATTAGAAAAGATCGCCGAGCTCTATTTGTGGATAAATCAGAATATAAGACCTGCCTACAGCCAGATTTCACTTTTCAAAACGTTTGAGCGGGTATTTACTGAGCATTTTACCGTATTAGAAGAAACTGTTCAAGTCAAGTCAAAAGACGAACTTCATTCCGGATGCATTCAGTCTCCTGATGATCTGGATGCGACATATCGAGATAAGAATGGGAAGAAGAGCAAAGGGCAGGTGATTAATATTGTAGAAACTGCCAATCCCGATAATCCGATTAACCTGATCACAGATATTGTTGTCGCCCCCAATAACAAAGATGACAGTAAGATTTTAAATGAACGTATCGATCATATCAAAGAGAAAACTCCTGATCTGAACGAGCTTCACATGGATGGTGGATATGGCAGTTCTGAGAATGACCGTAAATTCAAGGAGCATGAGATTGTTCCAGTTCAGAGTGATATGAGAGGGAAAAAACCAACTGTACCCATTGAGATTGAGCAAACAAAAGAAGATGAATTTATCGTTTCTTGTCCTTACCAGAAAGTGAAATCTCAAAAATGTAAAAAGAGATTTAAAGCCGAATTCGATTTGCTCATATGCAACAAATGCGACAATAGAGCCGAATGCTCATCGAATCAGAGGGCAAAATGCAGAACGTATTACTTCACTCTTGAAGATCACTTACGAAAGCGGAGATTGAAGTATAGAGCATCTATACCAGCAGATCGCTTGAAACTGCGAAACAATGTAGAGGCCACAGTCAACGAATTCGTATGCAGAATGCCGAAAGGCAAGCTGAAAGTCAGAGGTGCGTTCAAAACAGAGGTATTTGCCTTTGCGGTTGCCATATCATCCAATTTCGGTAGGATTTATCGATACATCACAAATGACATCGAGCTCGGAATAAGCTCATTTGGGACATTTTTTGATTATTTCAAAGAACAAATTCGATTTTTCGTGTTCACTAAGATTTTTAACTTCAAATTATGTCATGAACTGGCTTTTGGAGATGTCTCGTTTGCCAGTTTTTAGAGTGCGCTCATTAATCTTTGTGAACTTTGTGCCTTCTTTGTGCCCTTTGTGGTTAACTTGTTCTTTGTGTTTAATTTAATATTAACAACTCTCCAGACTAAAAAATGCAAAACATAATACTCACAACACACATCGTATCTCCGATATTCTTGATCTTTCTAATAGGTCTTTTTCTGAAAAGAATCGGACTAATAAACGAACAATTTATTAATGCCGCATCAAAAATCGTTTTTAAAGTATCACTTCCGGCACAGAT
>CP070724.1:684973-689208 GCA_020350825.1 Thermoplasmatales archaeon
AGAAGCATGGCGGTAAAATATGGGTTGAAAGCCCGGGTCCTGGAAAAGGATCAACTTTTTATTTTACTATATATTCAAAAAAGCTTAATGAAGAATAAATATGTAAAATAAGATGACATATAAACACTTAGGAGATAAAATATATAATTACATTGATGAGTTTAAAAACAAACTTGGAGATAAATATCTTTCAGATATTGAAAAAATCGGTGTAAACCTGCATTTTCTAGAGCTGAAATTTACTTAAATAATTAGACATCAATAGATGAAAAAGTCAACAGACGTTTTTATCCATCAACTAGATTTTCGAAATTTTGCTTGCAAAAACAGTTTAATCATTGTAAATTTTCAAAACATGTAATCTGTTGAATAGTGAAAGATATAATAGTCGGGCCAACAATAGGAATCTCTCTAAGAATCGGAGAAATAATGAGTTTGTTGATTTCTGATTCAATGTTATAGTAACATCTAATATCTCCCAGTCGTCTAAGAATCATGAGGGTCTTTAGCTTTTACTCAGGTACATGAAAATTACAGGTAAAATTGGTTCGTGTAATTCTCAATAAAAAGATGTTGTAGAAGAATGAAAAAAATTTAAGAAAAAAATATAAGGATTAAAGACCTGTTTTTTAGCTTGCAACTACTGTTTTTTCCCCCGTGACTTAGCGATTGACATAAGAAGATTACTAGATGGAAATATTAATTTATCTTAGCATTTTTAACGCATCCGGGATCAGGGCCTAAATAATTACCTGTATATCCATATGCCCGAGCTCGGCATCCTCCGCAGTAGTATCGGTAGTCACATTTACTGCATTTACCTTCCAATATATCTTTATTTCTTAAATCCTTAAGGATAGGATTATTTATCCACAACTCTTCAAAATCATCCTCTTTTATATTTCCTACGGTGAGGGGAAAAAACACACATGGTTCAATATTACCATTTGGTCGTATAGCACAGTAAAACCTTCCACATCCACATCCACCAATGAACTCAGCAAGGTTTACAAGTTTCTCAGAAAGAGATGGATTAGCAAAATGAGTAGGAACTGTTTTTTCGTTTTTACCAACTTCTGCTTCTAATGCAACCCTGGCGAATTGTGGAGCTGTTGAAAGCACATTTACCTTTCCACCACCTTTTAATTTCTGCCATAAATCATTAAGTACTTTCTCTCTCTCAGAAGGGGTTAGATCGTTTTTTGTAATAAACTCTCCTCTCCCAGTAGGTACAAAGTTATAGAGCATAAACCAGTTAACACCAAATTCTTCACACAAATCTATAATTTTAGGAATTTCCTCGTAATTGTATTTAGTTGCAGTTGCTGCAATGTTAACAAAAAAACCTTCATTAACACAGTTTTTAATTCCCTGTACAGTTTTTTCATATACTCCATTTATACCTCTAAAGCTATCATGGGTCTCTGCAGTTGCACCATCAAGGCTTATCTGAGTAAACCGAATACCAGCTTCTTTCATTTCCCGTGCTTTTTCTTTAGTAATTAAAGTTGCATTTGTTGCAACAGCAACATATATACCCTTATCATAGGCATATTTTGTTAATTTAAAAATATCTTTTCGTACTAACGGTTCTCCACCAGAAAACGCTATAATAGGTACAGAAGCTCGGTCAAGTTTGTCAATAACCTGTTTAGCCTCCTCAGTTGTCAGTTCATCTTCAAGTGATTTTCCTGCACTAGCATAGCAATGTTTGCATTTTAGATTGCAGGCATACGTGATATCCCAAACAACTAGAAATGGAGCGCCTGAAATAAACGGCCGTTGTATACCAAAATGTGCTATTCCAGTTAGTACGTTAGCAAGGCCTTTTCTCCAAGATGGATTTTTAAATTGATCTTTGAATGCTTCTGAATCTACACCAAATGCTTTACTACCGGTTTTTAAAATACCGCGAATAGTTTTTTCAGCGAGTTTACATTTAAAGCATGCATCTTTTCTAATACCTGTATATAATTCCAAAGCAACTTCTATTCGGTTTTTACTACAGGTCTCACAATATCCAAATCCAGTTAGGAGTTTTCTAGTGAGAGGATTGCCAATAGTTGATTTCAATATTTGGATGGTAGTTGTAGTTTTCAGATACCTCACCACAAATTGGTTGATTTAAATTAATACAATCTTTTTCTTATCAAGCCATAATTTCGTAATATTTATTTATTTAAAAACATATCCAAATAAATTCTACTTTTCTTATTTATTAGATTTAACAATATGGGCTTAGCCGGATTTGAACCGGCGACCTCCGCCGTGTGAAGGCGACGTCATAACCACTAGACCATAAGCCCATAAATATCTGATAATTGAATTTTTGAATTATAAATAACGAATAAATGCTTTTCGTAAAAACTTGAAAGACATTATCTGATTTTTATAAAGAAAAAATTTATCAACCAATGTTATGTTAACCATTTAGACGAAACAAATAATGGGGGAATCATATTTGGTAAGATGGAAGTTATTTGGCAAATCCAAATCGAAAAAAGAGGAGAACAGCAAGGTAATGGAAATAACAGCTCAAGAAAGCAAAGAAGTCTTACAACCAGAACCTGAAACAATTGATGAAACAAATGAAGAAAGTGAAGAATTACCAGTTACAGATTATCATGAAACACTTTACTCTAACGGAGATGTTCCTAAAAAAAGCACGACACCTCCCAAAACAGGTGAAAAACAATGGAAACAGAAAAGTTGGGAGAGCACACATACAATTGAAAAAAATGTAGATGATATTGGAAAAAAAAAGATAGACAATACTGAAAAAACTTACGAGTCTCAGGATTTAGATAAAAAGGTAGACAGATTACTTTCAAAGAAAAAACAATAAAATTATGTTTAACATATAGGAGTCTTTTAATATTCTTTTTATTTTACCAATTTAAGGATGGTAGTATCGTTGATTACTGTTTTAAGAATAGGACATAGAATAAATCGTGACAAACGAATAACAACTCATGTTGCATTGGTGGCTAGAGCCTTTGGTGCAGATAATATTATTATTACTACAAAAGATGAAAAGATAAAAGAAAATATTAACTCTATATGTAAAAAATTCGGCGGAAATTTTCAAATAGAAACTGGGACAAATCCTAAAAAAATAATCAAACAATGGAATGGTACCATAGTTCACCTCACAATGTATGGAGATAATCTAAAAAAATCTATATCAAAAATTGATAAAAATGATAATCTTCTTATTATTGTGGGAGCTAAAAAAGTTCCACCATATTTTTATGAAAAAGCAGATTTTAATATTTCGGTAGGGAATCAACCCCATTCAGAAGTTGCAGCGTTAGCAATTTTTCTTGATAGATATTTAAATGGAAAATGTTTAACAGAACAATTCAACGGAAACATAGAAATTATTCCCTCAAATAAAAGAAAAAAAGTTTTATCTAAAAAAGAGAAGAGTGATTGAACACATGTCCCACATTCCAAGCCCCCCAAGGTGCATTGAATTATTAAGAGAAAATGGCTGTTCTGAAGAGGTAATCAATCATTGTAAAGTGGTAAGAGATTTAGCCGTACGAATAGCAGAGAAGACCAACGCAAATATTGATCTGGTTGAAGCAGGTGCTCTCCTTCATGATATTGGCAGATCAAAAACACATGGGATAAAACATGGAATTGAGGGAGCGAAAATTGCAAGAGAAATCGGTTTGCAAGAACGAATTATCAAGATTATCGAGAGACATTTGGGTGGAGGAATACCTAAAGACGAAGCTGTCAAATTAGGATTGCCTAATAGAGATTATATTCCCAAAACGTTGGAAGAAAAAATTGTTGCACATACAGATAATCTAATAGATGAAGGTAAAAAACAGCCAATTGAAAAAGAAGTAGAAGAGGCGTTAAAAAAAGGACAAAAACAACTTGCGGAACGTCTCATTAAATTGCATAATGAATTAAGCGATATATGTGGTATGAATCTTAATGATATATAATCTGGTACCAAAAAGATAAATAAGTTAGTATTATTTACAGCAAGAAATCGGTAAAGGAAGGCGTATATTTTATCTCATTATGCAGGGGTAGCCAAGCCTGGTCAACGGCGCAAGGTTGAGGGCCTTGTCCTGTAGAGGTCCACGAGTTCAAATCTCGTCCCCTGCACTTTTTATACTATATTATAAATAAAATTTTCTTTCCAGTTGTATATCTGTTTCTTTATAGATTTATTTTGTATATTCAACATCTGTCACAAAACAATTGTAGGGTGG
>CP070724.1:689308-692249 GCA_020350825.1 Thermoplasmatales archaeon
CCCTCTCGAGGCTTAGACACGGGTTCGAATCCCGTCGGGAGCATACTATTATTTTTTCTCCTGTAGAAAAATAATAAAAATATCTTTTTCTACTGAAACTTGAAAAAAAGGGATTTGTACCCACTCTAATATATCAGTAAAACTTTTTTTTAAAATCCTCCCATTATATTTCAAAAAAAGAATTTATTAAAACATAAAAAAAGAAGGTGTGAATAACTATTTGATTATAATAATCCCCAGATACCTATAATGATTGCAATAATTCCTATTAATGTTTGGAATGAACCCAACCATTTTGCAAGTTTTCCAAGCTCTTTGCCCATTGCTGGTATAGCAGGTAGAATGCCAACAATTAATATTAAACCAACAATAATAGCCATGACACTTTGTAAACCTGACCACCAGAAAATTGCAAGAATGATAGCTATTATTCCTATGGTTGTTTGAAAAGATCCCAACCATTTTGCAAGTTTTTCAAGCTCTTTACCTATAGCGGGTATTGCACCAAGTATACCCATACACAGTATTAATCCACCTATTATGTTTAAAATTTCAATCCACATTTAATCACTCCTCACATACTATTATAATAAATACAATTTGGTAAAATGTATTTTATTGTTTCTAAAATGCATAACTATACGATCATCTTATTTACGGAAGAATGCTATTAAATACAAAACTCATAAATACTATGTAAATATTTAAATAAAGAGACAGGAGACTTGGATGGAAATGAAAAAATTGTTAATAGTTGGAATAACACTGGTTTTAGCTGGAACATCATTTTTTAGTGGTTGTATAGAAGAAACAGAAGCGACTGGAACACTTCATCTTCAGATTACTGATAAACCTGCTGATTTAGATATTCTTTATGCAAATGTAACTATTTCAATGATACAAGTACATAAATCAGGTGCGGATGATGAAGAAGAGGAGGAAGAAGATGATGAATACGAGAATGAAGATGAAGAAGATGATGGTTTTATAGCCGATGGAGATGGACCATATTTTGGAGAAATTGATGAAGATATAGATTTTACGGGCAATGCTTCAGGTGGAACTAAACCATATAATTACTCTTGGGATTTCGGCGATGGAAACAGTTTATATGGACAAAATGTAACACATAATTATTCTACTAATGGCACCTATAAAGTAAATCTCACAGTTGTCGACAATGATAGTAGAGTTGATTGGTATATTACATTTGCTATGATTGGAGATGTTGATGAAGATGATGATCCTTCTGAAGCTGGTTGGTATACAATAGTAGAAGAACCCCAAACATTCGATTTAATTGCTCTTCAAGATGTAAAAGAAGAATTAGGTTTGAAAAATCTTTCCGTTGGAAAATATACACAAATACGTTTAACTGTTGAAAAAGCAGAAATTACGATTGATAACGATGGGGAAATCGAAGTTCATGACTTGAAAATACCATCAAAAAAAGTGAAATTGATTAAGCCATTTTGGATTTATGAGGATGACACAACAGTTCTAACATTAGATTTTGATGTACATAAATCTGTACATATAACAGGCAGTGATAAATATATAATGAAACCGACAATTAAGGTTATTCAGGAATAAACATTATTCCTTTTACCTTTTTACCAGTAAAATCGAGTTCAAATCTCGTCCTTTATTACTATTCAGAGTTGGGGCTTTTTACTCGTGAGTGCCAAATCTCGTCTGGAGCATACTGTTATTTTTTCTCCTGTAGAAAAATTATAAGAATATTATTTTCTACTAATATTTGAAAAAAGGGGATTTGTACCCCAGATGGTATTCAAAAAATTATTTAATAAAAAAAAGAGATTATGATTTGATTATCAGAGATTTAGTAGTCTGTTAAAAACAGGTTGAAGTAGCCGTGCAAACAATGGGAAACGATTCATAAAACCATCTATGAACTTAGTAAACAATGGATTATTAATCAATCTGTTTCTGGGCATAGTGACCCTTAGGGTTCCCCAGTCGCTCTCAGCGTCATGTATGTCTTTGGCTTTTGCTCTGATTTCGTAGGCTCCTTGTTCTTCCCAAGTATGACTTAAAATTATATCTTCACCTCCATCATAGGCTCCAAGCCAACCGCTATTGGTTTCATCACCCCATTCAATATAATAGTAAACCTGATCTCCATTAGGATCAGTAGTGACAAAAGTGTATTCATATTCCTCACCTGCTTTACCACTGGATCGCCCGTTAATAGAGGGAGAAAATGGAGATAAATTATCTACTACTTGAACTGCCATCGTGTCTGTATCACTACCACCATCATCATCAAATATAGTTAGCACAGAATTATAAAATCCAGGTTCGTCATAAATCTTTTCAAATGGACCGATAGGGGAATTTGGTGAGCCCATATTACCTGTATTTGTCTCCTCCCCACCTGACTTTGTTGTCGTCCATTGAATACCAACATTATCAATATTTTTAACTTTTGTATAGAGGATGAACTGATAATCATCTGGAAGAGGTTCATTAAACGTAACATCCATACCATGACCATTTGGATGTATTTTTATCTCATGTTGTGGTGGGATCGGGAAACCTGAAGGAATACCCTCTTTATCGTTTTGGAAAGAATCACTCATATCACTTACTATCAAATAAAAATGCAAATCAAATATTCTCTCACCATTCGTAGTTATATTGCATTTCCATTCATGTACTAATCCTAATTTGATATTGGTTAAATTAACTGTTGCATTTAATTTTTCTTTATCAGCGCAGAGTCCACCAAATGCCCAACTAAATACATGATTATCTAGAAAACCTAAATCGTTGAAAAATCCATTGTATTGAACAGTTTCTCCTACATTCACTATTTGATCAAGCCCTGCATCAACTGTAGGTGCCACATTATTAATCAATACTGAAGAATGATCATAATCTGTTAAATCTCCATCAGAGACAGCAAGATTAACAATTC
>CP070724.1:692349-695452 GCA_020350825.1 Thermoplasmatales archaeon
CTAGCAGTATCAGGAGAATTATCAACAATTAATGGTGCACCGCTAATAACAACAGTGAACTGATACAAAGATGACACATTACTATTACCACTAGTATCATTCGCCCAAATATGATAAGTATAAATCCCTACCTGACTGTACGTCTTATTACACTAATATGTGTTACCTGTCTTGTTTTGTGTAATAGAAAAATTCTCTATACTGGTATCCGGATGAGTAATATTAAGAAATACTTCATCAACAATGATGTTATCAGTTACATTACATGAAATATTAATATATCCATCAACTTCTTGAAAATTAGGAATGGCATAAACATTAGCGACCGTGGGGAGGTCATCATCTGTTACAACCACCTGTTGATTATACAAATGACTCCATACATCAAACGTATCATTCGCTGAGATATTATACCATAAATCATCAGTAGAATTACCTGGAATATCAATAATTATCTCATAATAATCTGTCATTCCAACACGAGTCATAGACTCATTAGTCCTATTGCCACCATCAAACCAGTGTTCAACCCAGACACTACTAACCCCTTCATCATCCGTAACAGTCGCATTCACCACAAAACTATCACCAGTACCAGCTGTATCAGGAGAGTTATCAACGATGGTGGGTGGATCATTAGATTTTACAGTGAACTGATACGTAGCTGACATATTGCTGTTACCACTGGTATCGTTTGCCCAAATGAAATAAGTATAGTTCCCAAGCATTGTATAGTTTGTTTCGTAAAAGTAATCGGTAGCAGCACCAATGTCTAGGTTTTCACACCATCCATCTGCGTGTTGTGCTGAGCCAGTATTCCAGCTATTTGCAACGTAAAGATATCTAAACTTATGGTTGTCATGAAGTGTTAGATTAATTGTATCATAATGATTCGTCCTCTCAGAGTCTGTATAGACTTCACACGACATATTAGTACCATTTTTATTAATAATCAAATAATATATAGTGTTAAAGTCTATACTGGTGGAAGCGTCATAAAATTCTGTGTTGTGAAGATGCTCTGTCATTTGAAGATTTCCATTCCATAAGTATATAGAAATATAAACTTCATAGCTATAAAATAAAGTTGAATAAGGCGCTTTCAAATTGGCAATCTGCCAAAAAACTTTCCCCCTATTATTCGGTCCGTAGGTTGCACAAACGTCAAGGTAATGGGTAAAATTGGTGAAATAATCTGTACCATAGTCATTAACTACATAAGAATCCTCATTGTGCCATGCCTCTTGAGTTACTCTGGTAGGTGTTACATTAATATGGTTGTTTGGGTCTAGCTCTTCAAATGTTGTAAAATCTTCATACACCGCCATACCTACCTTATTCATAGTCTCATTATGATAGCTACTGTCTGGATAGGTGATATTCACCGTGACTGTATCTACTTCAATATTATCAGTTAATTCACAGGTGATATTAATGTATCCACCTTGAAAAATCGATGACGGAATAGCTTGAACATCATTGATTTCCGGGGATTCATCATCATTTACTGTTATAGTATACGGACCACTACTATTTGAAAGTGATTCATTGTCATACACAGTTAAAGTATACGAGGGGGCACTAATGTTATAATTAGAAGCAGTGTAATTGTACTCCCAAAGAGACAAACCTGCATTATAAGACATATTTATACCTGTACCACCATCAATAAACACCTCAGCACTTATAACACCAATGTTATCTGTAGCATTAATCCATAAAATGACGGAATCACCTGTTCCGACACTAACATTACCGCTATCAGCAACGATACTTGGAGGGATAACATCTGTAACAATTACCTGTTGATTATTTAAATGATCCCAGACACCGGTAGAATTCTCAGCAGAGATATTATAGTAAAGATCATCATCAGAACTTAATGGAATACTGATATTATCATACTCCCAGTAATCACCACCCGTATTCGTCATTGATACATTTGTCTTCAAACCAGCTTCAAACCAATATTCAACCCATACACTATTAATACCGCCGTCATCATCAGAAACCGTAGCGTTAACAATGAAACTATCCCCAGTCCCTGCTATATCAGGAGAATTGTCCTGGATGGAAATTACGGCACTAACTGTAAAAGTGAACGCACTGATGATAAGTATTATGCTTATTACAGAAGCCAAGCCTTTCCTCATCAAAATGCTTTGCATATACTACCTCTTTACCATATTTATTATTTGGTTTAATTAATCTGATGCATATTTAAAGGTTGTTGTACAATTGTTATTATATATAAATAATTATATAGCTGATTCCTATTTTTTATGACTATTTAAACATTACTGTTGAATATATCAAATTTTTATATCAATATCATTATCAATTATCTAAAAATTCACCATTATACATCAAAATGTTTATCCACAAGCCACAAGCATCAATTTTAAAATTACAAAGCGTCGATCTTTTGCCTTGTTTTTGTAAAAACAATATCGTCAATCTTTCTTTCAATACTTTCAGTTACAAAATCAGAAAACACACTATCAATATCAAACTTGTATAGTGTCTTTCTTCCACCCGACAAGATGAGACTGTCAACCCTTGTTTCCAAATCAATATCTCTAACCGATTCAGTAGAAGGAGTATCAGGTTTTAGCTCCATTCTAATCAATTTATCAACAATTTCGCCAGTTTGTAACTTATCAAATTCATCAAAAGATTTCTTTTCCTCAGAAGTAGATACACTCTCATAATCAATTAATTTACAAATTCTATCGTACCTCATTTGAATTTTATCAGAGTACACATCTTCTATTCCCATAGGTGGTAGTTTGAAATCTGTTTTTGTCAACCTCTCTTTTTTTATTTTGTCAATCTGGGCATCGATTTTTTTTATCTTATCCCTTGTATCACGTATTTTCCAACGTGAAAACAAATTAATATATCGTTTTGATGCAAATGATTTAATATCATCTCTAAAAAAGACTGCAAAACAAAGAATCAAAATCAATGCAGATCCAATAAGAATAATCCCTAAATCAACTGGTATTACACTTTTTTGTTCCTTCTCTGCCTCCGATGAAACATTAACAGTTATAGTTTTACTATGTGCAATACCGTTATTATCTGTAACAACAAGTGTAAC
>CP070724.1:695552-698209 GCA_020350825.1 Thermoplasmatales archaeon
AATACAGGAGGATGGGTTAATCAAACTTTTGATTTATCTTTCTTTAGTGGTTATGAACACGTTGACGTTATTTTTAGTTTTGAAGCGGATGAATTTGATAATGACCATGAAGGAGAATTGATTGATAATGTGCTAATAACAGGTATAAAGGATGATAAACCTATAGGTTATGAGCTGGGTATTCATGTAGGAGATGAATTTTATTATTACTTTCCGTATATTGATCAGTATTCATGGACCGAAATTTTTCACAGTGGAATACCCGGATTTTACGACGAATTTATAAAGATTGAAATTATGTCCATCAATGATATGGGGTCATATTGGGAAGTGACTTCACTATTTTGGGATCCTTGGGATGATTTTGATGAATTTGCTGGCACTGATGAGAATAAATATAAAATTTACAAAAATCCTATCAATATGAAAGATGGCGTAGACTTCTTTATTCCAAGAGGTGATATGTGGAGATATTTCGAAAAAGCTGATACTTTTGATCGTGATTGGACAAATTACGACATAAATAACTGGTATGACTGGTACTGGTATGAGTATCACATCGAATATTGCTTTAATGATTTTACAGTACATTTGATTTATATGCAAAATGGTGTACTCAATGGAATGATGATATTTAAGAAAGATGTAACTTCTCACAGAATAATATTTGAAATGTGGTTAGGGGACCCTCATGATGATGAAGAGGACGATGAAGAAGAAGATGAAAGAGCTATACCTGGCTACGATATATTTCTAATCTCTTTCCTAATTTCTGTTGTTTCTATTGTTTCTGCTATAAAAATTAAAAAATCAAAAAAAACAAAAGAGTGATTTTTTTTTCATTCTATCTTTTTTTTTTATAATCAAATTCCTAATTAATATTTAAATTTTTGATTTATATTTTTTTGATTTAATTCAAAACCAATTTCTAAATCTGGTATTTTATCTGATTTAATACCTATCGTATGCTTCCCTTCAGTTAACTTTGTTAGAAATGATTCATCAAGTTTGAATACGATAGTAATCTCATCTCCCATAGCGATTGTCCTACCACCCATTTTACCTTCAATTGTATCATCAAAAGTAAAAGATTCACCTTTATGATAAACGCGAAGGCTTTGTTTAATTAGTTCTATGTTTTTCGCACTTTTAGAAATATCAATATCTTCCCCATTAAGCAATAATTTTCCGTATTTAGAAGGATCAATCTCATCAACATTGATATCCCCTAAATCTTCCTTTACAGGAATTGAAAATGGAGCAAGTATATTAATAGCTGCAATTTTTATGCTATCTGCTTTTCCATCTCCAGTTGTGTCTACTGTAAAGACACTTTTTTTCGGCGGAAACAATTTCTTTATCATTGCTGCAGGAACTTTAAAATTTTTTAAATCTTCTAAATTCATACAATTTCGACCAATTTCTATAATTATATCATTTTTTTAGGATTATTTTATTACAAAATCTGGATTAAATTTTAATTTATAGTATAGTTATTTATATATCTACTTCAGATATTTTTACAGGGCGATTCTCTTTAAATGATTTTTGGGCTGCTATTGCTACTAATACATTTTGTAAACCATCTTCCCCACTGGGAGTAGGATCCTGGTTATTTTTAAGGCAATCAAAGAAGGATTTTAGTTCAGTTGCGTATGATTCCATATATCTTTCCAAGAAAAAGTAAGGAATCTTGTCTATGTTTGTACATTCTGCTGTATAAAGTCGAACAGTATTAGTAGCCTCGTTATCTGCCATCACACATCCTTTCGATCCAAATACTTCAACACGTTGGTCATATCCATAGACAGCTTGACGAGTATTATCAATTATTCCTAGAGCTCCATTTTTAAATTTCAAAATTGCTACTGCAGTGTCAATGTCTCCAACCTCACCGATTTCAGGATCAACAAGCACCGCACCACTAGCATAAACTTCCACCACCTCGCTTTTAGCTTGGTATCGAGCCATATCCCAATCGTGAATTGTCATATCTATAAAAATTCCCCCTGAAACTTTAATATATTCTATTGGGGGGGGAGAAGGATCGCGAGACGTAATTTTAATAATCTGAGGAGTGCCAATTTGTCCAGAGGAGACAGCTTCGTGAACTCGTATGAAATTTCGATCAAATCGTCGATTGAATCCAACCATTAATTTAATACCTTCTTTTTTGACAATTTTAAGTGTTTCTCTGATCCTTTTCAATTCCGTATCAATAGGTTTTTCACAAAATACATGCTTTTTCGCAATTGCAGCGTCCTGAATGAATTTGATGTGTGTATCCGTAGAAGAAGCAATGATAATTGCGTCAATCTCTGGATCAGTAAAGATTTCATTTGCGTCTGTAATAAGCTGTGGTACTCCCATGTCATCAGCCCACTGTTTCAATTGATTATCTACATTAACATCAGCTACGATTTTTAATTTCACATTAGGTACTTTACGCAATAGATTTTCAATATGTATTTTACCGATTCTACCAGCACCTATTACACCAACAATGATATTTTTAGACATAATTTCTCTCTCAATTAATTATTATTTTGCTGTTATATATTTTATGATATATTTTATTAGATATCTATATATAGTAACAACTTGAAATAGTATTATTTAAAAAATAAAAAACAATTTAAAATCAATATAAAAACATT
>CP070724.1:698309-701768 GCA_020350825.1 Thermoplasmatales archaeon
TCTACTTGGATATTTAATGATTAAACCTCTTAAATAGTCTGAAATCTCTTCTGCCCATGATATAATATCATAAATCAAGGAAATAATTTTCCATGTTAAATTCACGCGCAAAGGATCCTCCTTTTTTTGGAATATTGTGTAAAGCAAATTAAATTTCAAATCATGAGCCTGTCTCCTCCATTTTTCAATTTCAAAAGTTATCTCATAGGCACCACTAAAACTAGTTTCCATCAGAAGCGTGCAATTGAGTAATTGATTTACTGCTTCCAAACACAATTTATTTAATTTATGCATATCTTCTCTAATTTCTTCGAAAAATTTAAATTGAGGTGGAAGAACTTGTATATATCTTGCAATGAACTCCGACATATTTAATATCTTATCTAAAGATGTAATTATCTTATATCTATCTTCTACCAAAAACGGAAGTGCTCTTTTGTCTTTAAATAAAACTTCTATATAATTCTCCTTAATTCTATCACAGTTTTTTTCTTGCATTATTATTTCGTGAAATTTTTCATCTATTTTATCCAACCTGTTATCTATAAAATCAGCCATATAATTATATAGGCTTTCTGCCCCATTTCGAATTTCTTCTTGAAATTGTTTGTTAATCGCGTCAATATTTTGCTTTTTTTTTCTCAAATCATTCACTTTTTAATATGTTATATTTCTCTTAAAACCGGCTTCTTAATATATCTTTATATAGAATTATATATGAATAATATATCTTTATATAGACGAATTAGTATTATTTTTTTGTATCGGTATAGGGAACTAGTGGGGAATATCATATTACATATAGAGTTAAGGAAAAGAAAAGTGTCGTCTGCTTTTCTGTCATTGTTATAGTTATAAGTGTAATAGTATTAAATAGTTTTATCTTTAGTCCTAATCAATCAAATTATCAAAATGATGATTATAATAATGATTTGGACGAGTTTAGACTTGAAAATCCCCTTTTATCAGACTATTCATCATCAATAGAAGGCACAGGGGCCAATATAAATGTTACTATGCATCAATCATTAAATGATACCACAAGAAAAGAAATACTGAATACATCAGATCCGTCTCAGAATTCATTTACAGTACCTTGTCCTCCTGATTCTGACTTTAATTCAACATATACATATATAGAAGTAGAAGATCTCTATGCGCCAAATAAGACAATTGTTATACAAGATTTAAACGCATCATATCTACCCGAAAACTATGAAAAAACAATAACTGGCACTGATCATGCCATAGCAGGTACTTTTGTAATAGAACAAGATATGTATCTTGAAAATATATCTCTATATTTAGGGGGAAGACGCGGTAAAAATTGTGGAGTTGAACTTGTTGTATATAATTGAACGGATACTGCTCCTCAACCAAATGGAACTAATACTATTTTTCATGCAAGTTTTGGCGAATTTTATTGGACTCCCCCTGGGAGTGGGCAAAGGGATTGGATGTGGGTTAATTTTACAGATCTCCATTATTTCTTAAATAACTCTAATACTGATAATAATACATGGGCGCTTGGTTTACTTGATAGGAGTTCAACACCAGGAAATCCTGGTTGGTGCTTTGTACCAGACACTGATGGTACTGATATGTCCTATATGTGGGAAACTACAGGAACTGTATGGACTAAGCCCGAAGATGCTGATTTTATTTCAAGATTAACTTTCAATCTAGCAGGCAGTCTAGGAGAGCCAACAATGTTAGAGTTTGGTGCGGTTATTAATAAAACTATGGTCCAAAACGGTGTTGTTAAAGGAACAGGAAATTGGACTAGTTATGAAGAATACGGAAGTGATTCTGGAAGTCTCAAATTTGTTGTTAACTTTACCGAATGGGAGAATTCTGCTTGTAATATTACCCTTTTCCAGATCAATTACACGAAAGATTTGGCCTTAGTTCCAACTTTTAAAGTGTCAGGAAGTGGTCAGGATATCATATGGAACGTATCTATTAATGAAAATATTAATTATTTTATGGATGCGTTAGTAGATAGGTATATTAATTTCACAATCCCGTCTACATGGAGTAATATTCAGGTTTGGAATGGAGCATCAAATAGGACTAATGATGTTACGTTAGTTCCATTAGGTAACGGCTTTCAATTAGTACAATTGAGGAATGCAGTTAACGGCACAAATTGGTTTTTAAATGCCACTTCAACGAACTTAATTCAGTCCATTGATACTTATGTTGGAGGGACGGCAACAAGTATTGTTAATACTACAGATATAGTTCATTTTAATCTAACTTTTAGCCAAATTATAGCCCAAGATGATGGCACAATAAATTTAGAAGTATATAGCCCCGCAGCAATTAGTAATAAATTAAATTTTACTTCTTCACTTTCCACTTTTTCTTCAGGTACAGAAATATCAATTACTGATTGGGATATTTCTAATAATGTAACTCAGCTAGGAAATTTTCGTGTACAAATGGTTTGGAGTAATAATACAGCAGCAGGTTTTCTTGAAAAGATCACAACAATTAGAGGTGCCACTGAATTTACTATAAATAGTCCCCCTGACATGTCGGTGCATACTTCTACTGAAGTATTCAATATGACAGCATATTTCAACGATACTGGATTGGAGTCAGGGATCTCTGGAGCCTCAATCGATATTGATGTTAATGGAACAACTTATAATACCAATTGGTACGACGAAGGTGGTGGTAATTATAAAATTAAAATCAATTGTAGCGATTCTATTTTTGTCTTGAATAATTGGTCTGTAATAAGGGTCAATATCTCTAAACAATATTATTATAACCAAAGTGCAACATTAACAATTAACGTAACAACAATAGTAATAGACACAACTCCCCCTACCTGGGATGAAGCCCCAACCGATCAGACTGTTGAGTTTGGCTCACCGTTTAGTTATGATGTCAATGCTTCTGATGCTAACGGAATAGATTCATATAATGTTAATGATACTACCAACTTCCAAGTAGATGGAAATGGTATCATTACTAATGCTACCGCACTCGCAGTAGGTATTTATTGGCTAGAGATTAATGCCTCTGATCCATCCAATAATAATGCCACCGCAACGATTAAAATCACGGTCCAAGATACCACTGATCCAACATGGGATCAGGTGCCAACCGATCAGACGGTAGAATTAGGGCAACCGTTCAGTTATGATCTCAATGCTACCGATTTACAAACCATCACCTATACGGTGAATGACACCTCTAATTTTGCCATGAATGCCGCTACAGGTGAATTGACAAACAATACCGCTCTTACGGTAGCGATGTATTCATTACAAATTAATGCGACTGATGCCTCTGGCAATGTGATTATCGCATATATTACCGTCACGGTTGAAGATAACACTGACCCTGTGTGGGACCAAGTACCGACTGGTCAAACGGTAGAATTAGGGCAGCCATTTATTTATGACCTTAATGCTACCGATTTGCAAACCATCACATATACTGTAA
>CP070724.1:701868-708597 GCA_020350825.1 Thermoplasmatales archaeon
ATCGTAGCAACACGATTAACATCAATAGAAACCGTAAGATCAACATTACCCGAATACGTCCACGTCATCTCACTATCAAGATTATCAGGATCAGAAACATAATCATCCAAAGGAATAGTAGCAAAACTTTCCCCTTCGGCAATAGTTTGATTAGGGATATCACTAACATTTGGTGCCTGATTAACAATGCAAATAATCCTGAAATTTTGAGGTACCCAAGCAGGACAGTGAAAAGTATAATTATTTTGAATTGACATATTCCTAAGAAAAGTTGTTCCAGTACCATCATATAAATGTATAGAACCATACTCGCTATTATTTATATCATTAGTATTCCAAGATATCGTAATATTTGTTGGAGTTACAGAATCTATAGGAACCCATTGAACTGTTAAATTCCAGATTTTATTTATATCAGGATATCTACGATAATCCGACCACAGCGATTGATACGGTGGTGGTAATCCATCATCAAACCAGGGGAGAATATATGGGGGTTGCGGCTGCCCTGGTGGCCATGGTGTATCATAATTATCAGGAGGTGGACCATCGTTTGCATCAGGTGCTTCGCCAAAAATAACCCAATTGGTTTTTCCACCGGATTCAGCAAAATTCAACTGAACATCCCATTCGATGGCACGGTTTTCTTTAATAACATTTAATGCGGGGATAGTTGCATTTGGGATTATTTCATTTGACAAGTATATATTTGCTGTACAAATTGAGCTTGCTACAAAAATTAGGACAACTCCAAGAACAATAGTTTTCTTAAAAAAATCATTTCTTATTAATTTTTTTTCTATTCTTTTTTTCATATTGTGTTGCCTCCCTAGATATTATATACGTGAATAATTTTATATTGCCATATATAATGTAACAATATTATATCAGGATATTAATATCAAAACTTATAAATGTTTCTAAAAATATATGCCTTAATATTTTAAAATAACGATAACAATTATTAATTTGAAGAGAATGAAAAGAGAAAATTAATTAGTTTTAAATTTATAAAAATTATTTACATTAACATCAGAGTTATAACCTAAAATACCTCATTTCAAGTAACAAAAACATCAATCAATTTTTAACTATTCATGTTAATAAATTTGTTACAATCTCTCCAACAACGCACTAACTATAAACGGTAAAAGAATTGTTGCATCTCCTTCAATAGTAACATTATCTGCCTTCTCTTTTATCTTCCCCCAAGATATTCCTTCTCTCGTTTGAGCGCCACTCAGACTCCCATCATATTCCACAGCAGTTGTAATATAAACTACATGATCCAAACCACCTTTGAACTGATTCCACCATATAGTATGATGCTTAGAAATACCCCCACCAACAATAAAAGCCCCAGTCTTCCTAGCATCAAATACAATGTCAGATATTTCCTGCTCATCCTGAAAGAGATCAATTACAACATCCCTGTGCTCTTGATAGTACATCCAAAGCTGTGACCCAAACGCTCCATCAGTGATACCAGGAACATATATAGGTATCTGGTTTTTCCAAGCCCAATACAGTAATGAATCCTTACCATTTTTTTCAAGTCTTTTTCCAAATTCCCATATAAGATCTTTAGTTGACCATTTTTGTTTTATATTAAATAACTCTTGTAAAATAGGCTGCATTTTTTCTTCAATTATTGTTCCATAGCACTCAAGAGGAATGAAAATATTCCCAAGACGATTTACTCCTTTTTTATGAAGCTCTCTATCATCAGCCAAAAACGACCCATGAAAATAATTCTTCCACACCCGAGCCAGATCATGATCAAGAGTCCCTGTAGTAGTGATAACAACATCAAAAAACTTTCTTTTTAACAGTTCCTTAATAACGCCACGAGTCCCTGTCGAAACTATACAAGCAGGAAAAGATAAAAATTTTACGCAATCTTTTTCGTTAATCATCTTTTCAAGGATATCAACGCCAATGGCAACCTTCTTTGCACTAAAACCTCCTGACTCATAAAACTCTTTTACCAACTCGTTTGAATTCATACCTTTTCTAAGTTTGATATCCTTTACTACCTTCATACGTCCACCTAGTATATCACTATAGCTCCATAGCCAACACAAGATGTACTTGGATATACCTCATATGAATTACCGTACTTTAAGAGCTCTACCTTTGTTGCTCCTAATTTTTTTGCTGCAACAAGCATTGCTGACACTGGGCCATAGCCACACATTGTAATATTATTAGTCTGAACTGTACTTATAAGACCCTCTGGATCCATTTCTAAAATCTTAGAAATAGCAAGCTTATCTTGTTTATCAGCGTAATCATCTACCTTCATTCCAGGAGGAGGCATACTCATATAATTAAATCCTGCGTGGGAGAAATCACTACTTGCAATAATTGCGATATTTTTTCCAGATTTTTTTATTGTCTCTGCCAAAATATTACCTAATTCATATGATGTTTCATAATCTTGCATCATCATACAAATTGGTACAAAGTCAAACATTTTATCTTTAGCAATAAACTGTAAGAACGGGAGTTGCACTTCGATGCTATGTTCATATGCATGGGCTGTTTCATCTTTATCAACAATTCCAGTATGTATCTTCTCAGCAAGTGATGCATTAATGGATACTTTGCCAAGTGATGTTTCCCATTTTCCTTCAGTCATTAATGAAACTCCTGAACCTCTTCCGCTGTGATTTGGACCAATAACTATAAAGGTATCGGCAAAGCCATTTTTTGCAAGTTCAAAATACGAATGAGACGCAATAGCACCAGAATAGACAAAACCTGCATGTGGTACAACCACACCCATAATGTTTTTTTCACCTCGTCCAATTTCTGGAAGTTTTCCACATCCACGGGCATCCAAAAAACATTCTTTTACCTGTTCTCTTAAACTACTTTCAGTTCTAGAATAGAACTGACCTGCTACTACAGGTTTTCTTACATTTTCCAGCGTAAAACACCCCCGCTATGTATAGTTGATATAAACATTAAACTTATGCGCAAAATATAAATACAGTAGATTAATACGGGATAAAAACCAGGCTTGGAGAACCATGGAAACTGTTTGTCACATTGAAATTATTAAGGACGGGAGAGAGTTTGTCGCCAGAGCACATTTAGCAAACGGTTCAATAAAGGAATACCGCCATCAGATTTTTGAAGATGTGCTTACAGAAATGGTTATCGATCTTCAAGAAGAATTAAGTGAATAATTTTTTTATTCTGGTTCATTTTTATCGATTTCGTTTTTTGAGGTCTCTAGATTTAATTTTTTCTTCTCGCGATATGCAATTATTGATACACCTATTGTACAGAGTATAGCAGTTCCAAGTATGACGACGAATGCTACGTCTTTAAAAAATCCATCCATACCTGGCATCAGTTTTTCTATAAAACCAGGACCAAAACTAAGTGCAAGAATAGCTGCTGCAAGTCCTCGTGGCATCATCACCATCATTGTTTGTTTATCATCCTCTTCAAACCCTCCTCTATAAGTTGAAATTAGTATAGCAAGGTATCGAGTTGCTAGAAGTACAAGTAAAATAGCTATTCCAAATAGTATAAATTCAATCTTTTGAAAACTTACTACCAGTCCAAGATAGACAAAAAAGAATGTTCTAATGATAAACGAGATCAATGAATGAAAATGCTTTGTCTCTTCATCCATCTCAAATCCCTTACCCCCATAATCAAGCATCTTCAACACCTTTTTTCCATTTCCAAGCACTAGTCCAAACACAAGACAAGCAATTGCTCCAGCTCCCTCTCCACCCTTTTCTACACCAACAAGTAACGTTGTCAAGGAATAGACTAGAAATACAACAGCCAGGGTTATCACATATGAGAATTGTTCTTTTCTTACCCTATTCATAATAGGTAACCATAAGAGCCCCAAAACAAAACCCATTACTGCGCCAACTGAAAAGGTACTGACCAGATTACGCACCCCAAGGCCAAGATCAATGCCTCCTGCAAAGGTTATCATATAAAAAGCTGCGAGAACCACAACAATACACAATGGATCAGTGATAATACTCTCAATAGAGAGAGCCATTTTTGTCCTCTCATGTAGGTTTTGTAATCTACTTGCAAGTGGGATTACTATAGGACTGCTGGTCCCGCCAACTATCGCTCCAAGTATTACACCAATTACCACGCTGTTTTCCAAAGGAATATTTGGAATTACTGTTGCTGATAATACAACTACAATTGCCATGGTTGCAAGAACACTTAAAGTAAAAGCACTTATTGAAAGTAATAATCCCCTTGGTGCTCCTTTAAAAAGCTGATAGAGATCCGTATTGATACCTCCATCAAATAAGATGATTACAATAGCGACAGCTGCAAAAAACCTTGAAATGGTCATTAACAAACTTGGATCGATATTTCGAACGTTAAAAATAAATCCGATGACCAAACCAAAAATCAGCAGCCATACAATGCTGGGAATCTGTGTTCTATTGAAAATAAAGTTCCCTATAAATCCAAGGATCATTATTGCTCCTAGAATTATAAGAGCAAGGGTAATATCTAACATAGATTGTTAATACAGAGTAAAAAAGTGAATTTAAAGCTTCTCTTTTATTTTATTAGGTACGACCTGACAGCAGAAACATTATTATTATAACAAATATCAGTGCATACATTATGTATACCAGCATTTTTCTTTTTTTAACCATCGATTGATATTTTTGCTTACATTCATCAGAACAAAGAGTCTCTGATATTGGTATAGTTTTTCCACATATCTGACAATGGGTATGTTGCGCTACTTTTTCTGTCATACTTACCACCCACAATATACACTTCTAATATGTAATACTTTCTTATGATTTTATAACAACGTCACCCTTAACAACATCAATAGTAACAAGAACATTGATTTGAACGTCAAATTCCTCACTAATTTTCTGAGCACAGTTGCCTTTATCTACAGCTATAAAAACTCCTTCTATAATAACTCCTATCTTTTTAAGAGCCGAAAGTACTGCTCTGAGCGTTCCACCAGTGCTCAAGACATCATCAACAATAACGATGGTATCTCCTTTTTTTAAGCCGTTTATAAACAGTTTTGATTTAGAGTAACCAGTAACCTGTCCTACAGAGATTTCATCCGGTAGGCCATATTCTCTTTTTCTTATGATATTAAATGGAAGATTCATTTCCATTGCCAGTATCGAAGCGAGAGGTATTCCCATTGCTTCCATAGTTACAATCTTATCTATCTTGCCACAGTTTTTTATAAGTCGTTTTATTTCATTAGTAACTTCCTTTAATAACTCAGGTTTTATCTCTGGAACACCATCTGTTATTGGATGCACAACATAGTAATAATCTCCTTTTTTTACAATTGGTGCCTGTTTTAATGATTTTTTTAGATAATCTAGGCTCATAGTTCTCCAACCTCTTCACAGGTTTTTCTTAAAATTGGAATGAATTTATCTATAATCTTTTTTGTTATCTGGGGCATTATAACAATACGTATGCATGAAAGATGATCTATTTTGTTTACCTTCCACCCGTATTTAGATAGCTTGTTTATGACTTCCGGTAGTTTTTTCAGTTTGATGCCGAGTACGTTCATCGTGGGTTTGGTAATGAGATGTAACCCCATATCTGTAATTTTTTCTTCTGTATATTTTGTGATGGTCATGCAATTTTCAACCAATTTTTTGTAGCCGCCTACCCCAAGGTATCTAGTAACAGCGTATGCAGCTGCTACTGGCCCACCTGATCGTGTTCCAAAAATACCCGATTGTTTTTTACTGCCGGTACAAAGTGATTCTACACTTATTTCATCAAGCCATTTATAATCTCGTATAATAAGTGTCCCTAAAGGAATAACGGAATAACCCATTTTATGGGCATCTGTTGATATTGTACTCACTCCTTTTAATTTAAAATCAAAATCTGGAACTTGATAGTTTAATTCCTTTAAAAACGGTATGACATACCCACCAAATGCTGCATCAACATGAAGGAATAAATTTTCATCGAGGCAAATGTCACTTAATTCAGGAATGGGGTCAATGGTTCCAAGCTCAGTTGAGCCCGCAATTCCTAAAATAGCAGCTGTGTTGTCCTTTATGTTATCTTTTATTTTTAAAACATCCATATTATAATCAATAGTCAGTGGCACTTTGATGAGTTTCATATCCATAATTGATTCAATCTTTTTAAAAGAAAAATGAGCACTGTCCGCTAAAATTATTTCTTTTTTTCCAGTTAATTGCTTGGCTATCCACATTGCGGTTATGTTTCCTTCTGTTCCGCCACTCACAATTTGCCCTGCAGAATATTTTGGTGCGTGGAGTAAATCTGAGATGAATGTTATAAATTTGGATTCAATTTCTTTTGTTCCAGGAAATAGTTCAGGATCTCCCAGATTGGTTTCTAAAAATTTTTGGTATGCCTCTTTTGCAATAGGGTGAGGTTGGGTACACATGGAGCCAAGTATATGACCACTTGAAAAGCTAAAATCTTTTTTCTTTAAGCTATTAAGTTCCTTTAATATTTCAACTCTCTTTTTATCGTTGTACAAGGACATTAGTTAAGGTAATTATTATTTATTCAAAAAAGGTTCTATGACTTAAACCATCACATTTTAATATAGGAAAATGTATTTTGATTACATGATGGAAAAAGAGCAGAAAGAGAAGGCAGAGGAGGTTACATCTTTTCTAAAATTGCCTGTTTATACCCGTGAAGGGAAGTATGTGGGACATGTAAAAAATGTTTTTTTAGATA
>CP070724.1:708697-711421 GCA_020350825.1 Thermoplasmatales archaeon
AAGCCTTCTTTGTAAATCCAATTATCATTCTTTTTGTTGAGATGATGTAATCCATGTTTTTTACCTAATGTTTCTTGAGAAGCAGCTATAAGCATACAGTGAGTAAGTTGGATTATTTGAGATGGAATGTTTTCAATATTTCCATCGAAATTTACTGGAAAACCTGCGTTAATAAATGAAAATTTTTTACCATCCAAATTCATATTAATTTCAGCATGAATACCATCTATACGAGTCTTCTCAGGATCAGTTATAAAGAAATCACCCGTATCCATTCTATAAGCACGATCAATGAATCTCTCTGTCCTTAATCACCAATATTTTGTAAGTGAAATATCTTTTTTTATCAAATTCATCTGTAATGAGAATGTGGGCATATCATACAGTACCACTCTGAGCATCCATTTGAAAATTAGGTGATATTTTCTATTTAATCTTTTAATTCAAGAACGAAATCAAGTTTTGTTTCCTCATTACCTTTGACTTTGGCAACTTTAGTCTGAGTAATGTAATTATCCTTGCTTGCGGTAACCTCAAATGTACCTGTCGAGATGTATTCTAAATCGTATTCGCCATTGTCGTCAGTAAGGGCAATAATATCTGGGTAACTGGCTGTTCCCTTAGTAACACCTATTTTTACATCTGGAATTGGTATCTGCTTATTGTCCTTTACTTGACCAGCTATGACTCCCATTTTCTTTTCACCTTAGTAAAAGCATGTATATTTACACTAATTAGATATTAATTTTTATGTTATATTACTTTTTCCACTTTTTCATGTTTTTATATACGGCCTTAGTAATTCTTGTTCCAGAGTTGGAACTTACCCCACCATAAGCATGAATTGCAATTTGATGGCGATGTCCTTTGCGATAACGCCAGATCGGACTTCCGCTTTGCCCTCCATAGGTATCTAACTTATAAAAAACCCTCCTTGCTGTCACTGCTACGATTCTATTGCAATTCCACCACATTGTTTTAAAGGATTTGTCTCCAGGGTATCCCGCATTATTTACACGTAACCTGATTAAATTGATCCATCTTAATGCCGCAAAACCCATCCATCCTACTTTTTTACCAAGATTATTTGAACTTAATATAACAGCGCCATAGTCATACTTTTTGTAACGCTTACGTATCCATCCTTTGACAGTTACAAACCTTGTAGCAATTGAAGATCCAAACGGCTTATGGGAACCATTTGCACCAGGAACAACTTTGATGCTTTTAACCCATCCGCCATGTTTATGCATGTATATACAGTGCCCAGCTGTCATTACAGTATGGGGGCCAATGAAATTTCCACTGCCTATGTACCTCCTACCATCAGCAGCAGTTATTTGAAGAGAACATATTGTACGCCAAGGAAATTTAGTAGTGTTATTTATTTTCTTTCTGTCATCCCTACCTAATACTCTCTCCATCATCCATTCTCCTTCTCCTGCCTCATGATATGCTTTTTTACTCTCTTCTTCAAAGGATTCTTCAATTGTCTCTTGAGCTTTATCTTCCGGTTCACCATAACCTTGTACTTCTATTGGATTTCCATCCTCGCCTTCTTCGCCTTCAACACCTTCTTGTTCTGTTTCCTTTTTTCCCTTTTTTCCTTTCTCGCCTCCTTCTTCTTCGCCTTCAACACCTTCTTGTTCTGTTTCCTTTTTTCCTTCTGTTCCTTTATTATCTTCTTCAACCATGTCCTCTTCTAATTCTTCGCCTTCGGGTGAGACTTCTGCACCTCCACCCCAGACCTCTTGATGATCTTCTTCATTTCCAACTTCTTCAGCTTCAAATTCATCTTCTTCTATCATTTCATCATCTACAATAGCAGACATTTCTATACATACCTCCCTCAAATAGAAATCTTAATATATTATGGGTATATATATCTTTCCCATTTACCCATTTACCCTATAAAAACTAAATATGCCTTTATGTATTACAAATAACAAATGGAAAAAATATTAGGTAAACCCCGACCAATAGACAGTAGAAACAGAGTAACACTACCTCCTGAAGTTTTAAAACTTCTAAACCTAAAACCAAACGATGAAATCTTCTTCAAAGTTAATAAGGGAAAAATAATAATGGGTAAAGCCACGATAAAATATGAACTCATTGATGAAATCATTGGTATAAAAAAAGAATAGGTTTTACACCCCCAGTTCTTCCTTTATTTGTTGTGCTCTCTGATTTTTTACATTCCAAAGAATTATTTTCATATGTTCTAAAAAATCATCAAGGCTTTTACCTTGATCTTTGAACTCATGCATTAAAACAATCTCATACTCAATATATTTTTCAAGTACTTCTTTTCTATGTTTCTCAAGTTGAGGATCAATCTCCTTAAAATCCATAATCCCATATGCTTCTTTCTCTTCCATTATATATCCCTCCACATATCAATTCAACATCCATTTACATAGATTTTAAATTGTCTTATTATTATTTAAAAGGACTTTACTTCATTTTCCTACAAAATTAAAAAATTATATAATATTTTGTATATATGTAGGATTTTTAAAATGAAAGCAGTAACAAAATTGCTTAAATGTCCACTGGTTTTACTAATGGATATTTATCTTCGAAACTACTATCAGGGATTTTGTAGCATGTATCCCAAACTCCATTAAGTTGCGTAGCATTTGGATACCGTTCGAGATAATCATCCCAGTAGTTTCCAAAACCATCCTTATAAAAATTATTTTCATAAGAAATAGTATAATC
>CP070724.1:711521-714568 GCA_020350825.1 Thermoplasmatales archaeon
GTGGTGGAACGGGTATTGCTATGTTAGCACCGGCGGTAGAGGAATCAGTAAAAAACAAGATAATATCAACTGTTGTTATCGGAGCGGAAAACAAAAGCGAAATATTTTTTGAAAAACGATTAAAAAAGTGTGGAGCAATGGTAGTAATATCAACGGACGACGGATCGGCAGGATATAAAGGATTTGCCTCAGATGTAGCGAAAAGGATTCTAAAAAAAGAGAAAATCAATGCAGTTTTTACCTGTGGACCAGAAGTAATGATGAAAATCCTTTTAGATTGTTGTAAAAATATTCCATTCCAAGCTTCCTTAGAACGATATGTGAAATGCTCAATAGGAATCTGTGGGCAATGTTGCATAGGTAAAGGCTTACGGGTGTGCATTGATGGCCCAGTTTTCGATGGGAAAACATTAAAAAAAGTTGAAGATTTTGGTGTATTTAGGAGAGATTCGACAGGAGGAAAAATTCAGTTCTAGGATGAAAACATGCAAAATCGTAAGAAGGTTGTTCTGATCGTTATACTTGTAATTATTACTATCATTCTAGCGACTCTATCACTGATGACCATGCTTGTACCCAGGTCCAATTCTTGGGCAAGTAGTGTTATACAGATAGATAATCTACATGAATTAGGTTTTGATGGCTCTGGCGTAATTATTGGCATTGTTGATACAGGAGTAGATAGCTCTCATCAGGAATTTGATAGCTCATCATTCATTGCCTGGAATGATTCAATAAATCACGGATCAACTTACTATGATGACGACGATCATGGTACCCACGTTGCCGGTATCTTGGTATCTAAGGGATCATTTCAGGGACTTTTTTCAGGGATAAATATGAAAGGAATAACAAACGGTGCGAAATTAATTGTTGCAAAATCCATCCCTCGCAATCAATACATGTTTGGCGGTGGAAATGATAGCACCATTGCAGATAGCATACAGTTTTGTATTGATAATGGTGCAGACATTATTCTTTTATCAATGGGAATGAGTCCTGATAATATTGACTTTGATAAAAACAGTAATACCATAGAAAGGATTAATCAAGCTGTACAGAACGGTATTTTTGTTGTTACCCCTGTAGGAAACGATGGACAGGATGATGATGGTGATGTGTGTTTCCCAGCGTTAATGGACAATGTCATTGCTGTGGGAGCACTATCGAGAGGAAATTCTATTTTACCTTTTAGCTCAAAAGGGCATCAATACCCAAGTACACAAAATCCAAATAAAAAGCCTGAGTTATTAGCCCCTGGAGATGAAATAATGTCCACAAGAATTAACGGGGGATATGGCGAACTCAGTGGCACCTCCCAAGCAACAGCATATGTTGCAGGGATTATTGCATTACTTTTAGATGCTTATCCTGAGTACCAACATGGTGGAGCTAAAAATGAAAATGAAACCACAATACAATTATTCAAAGAAATATTTGCAAAAACTGCCAGAAAAATTGGTAATTTAAAAGGACATCTGGATGTATATAGTCATGATGATTTGTATGGTTACGGACTTATTCAAGCGTTCGAAGCATACAAAGAATTGGCAAAATATTAATGGGGATGTAAAAATGGGAGTGTATTATGATGAAATAAATATAAAGACAAATGGTGAAACAGATATTGTCGATATTACAGATGACATACAAAATACCATTCATAAATCGAAACTAAAAGATGGCATAGCATGTGTATTTGTTGGAGGTTCAACTGGGACCATTACGACCATTGAGTATGAACCAGGTTTAATGAAAGATCTACCTAGAGCTCTTGAAAAAATAGCTCCAAAAGGAATTCATTATGATCATCATGAAACATGGCATGATGATAATGGACATTCACATGTAAGGGCAAGTCTTATGGGAGCAAGTATAACTATTCCAATAAGAAACGGGAAACTGCTTCATGGAACCTGGCAACAAATCGTTTTTGTAGAACTAGATACAAGCCCTAGAAATAGAAATATAATAGTGCAAATAGTTGGAGAATAAGTATCTACCATTTGTTATGATGTATCCGTTCAACGTTATATCTGTCTTCCCTGGTTTTTTGTTCAGCTGGAAATCCAAGTGATATCAACGAAAGAGGCATGACATGGTCTGGAATGTTTAACAACTTCTTCATACCAGCAATTCGTTCTTCCCGCGGATACACTCCAAGCCAACATGCACCCAGTCCTTTAGCATGAGCTGCTATAAGTATATTTTCTGTTGCTGCTGAACAATCTAAAATCCAATAGCCTTTGAATTTTTCTAAGTTTATAGCCCCACAAACGAGAATTGCTTTATTAGCGTCTTTGAGCATTTTTGCACTAGGATGAAACTTGGGTATTTCATTAAATATCCTTTGATTATCGATTATAATAAAATGCCATGGTTGTTGATTACCTGCAGACGGGGCACTTACTGCAGCCTCTAGAAGTTCTTTTATTATATTGTCAGATATTGGTTGTTTCGTATATTTGCGAATAAATTCTTCTCTTTTTATTATTTATTCTTAGAATTATTAAATAACAGGAGAAAATGTTTAATCAGTATATTATTAAATAATTATTTTAAAAAGAAAAAAGAATTAAAAAATAGAGAATATTACTGTTTTCCCTTTATTTTATATTAATTTTTGTTATTTATGGTCTAAACAAAAATGGATTGATATACAATAAACGTATTTCATCGCTTCCTACTTCTACGTCATTGTCATATCCGACTACTTTTAAGCTATGTATAGGTGGAACAATCATCCTTTCATCCCACATCCATTCATATGGTGCCTCTGTGTCATTTTCTTTAAGTTCATTGTCAACATAAAACTCCACTTTATCAACTGAGGTATTTCCAACGTCTACCTGTACATTTACCATTCCAATTACAATAGCATTAAATCTACCTTGGCCAGGTAAAGGTGCAATCTGTATATTAAAGATATAAACATGTGCATTTGGTTTTACTATCGATATCTCCGAATCAAAGGATGTTTTGCCATATTCAGTTATTGAATTGGCACTAACCAAACTTAGAGATGCCAGTATTAACAGCGTACAAAC
>CP070724.1:714668-718809 GCA_020350825.1 Thermoplasmatales archaeon
GTACCTGACATCTGCCCGAACTGTGAAAGAGAATTAAGTCCATGGGAACAAGTTCTCTTAAGTGTTGACCGTTCACTAATGTGCAAGGGATGCGGGTACAGGATTATTTTTGATGCTTTTGAAGAGGCAAAGAAAAAATCAGAGGATAAAACACAGAAATAAAAGGATTTAATTTATTTTATAATAGAATTATGAACAGGGAACGGAGAAAAATTATAGGCAGCATTTTTGCAGATGCTGCAAAATATACATTAACAGCAGGTGTGATTGGTAGTTTCTTATCAGGGAAATATTCCTTATTATCTGTATATAAGAAATGATCTTTTAATAAAAACCATCAATTAGGGGTAACAACTTCGGCCTTGTTATTTTCTAAAAAGCTGATACGTTCATTGACATAGTTAATCCACTCGTACCGATCTTCTATAGAAATTTTGTTTAATCCCATGATTTCCTTATGAGCATTAGCGATTAATGTTTTTCGTCTTTGCTTTTTCTTTCTCTGAATCGAGAAGATAGCCTCATCTATAAATCCTTTAAAGAGGTTTACGTTTTCTCTTAAAGACTCGGGCAAATTCATATGAGACTGTATTGCGTTAAGCAGTTTCAGATTGGGTTGTTTCTCCAGAGCTTGTAGTTCTTTTTTCCTTTTCAGTTCAGCCTCTATATCTTGCCGTTGTCTTTTGTATTGTTCACTTAATCCGTAGCGACGGCGGGCAGTTTGTTCTTTTCGATCCCGATCTTTTTCTTGTTGCATATTGTTTGCAATGGCAGCAAAATAAGCCATTGTTCGTTTTGCCGGATCAAAGTTATCTTTCTGACTGTAAAGAGCAAATTGAAGTTCAGCTTTTTCCAAAGTAGAGATTTCGAGCCATCTCAGACTTTTTTTAAATCGGTAAAGATTACCACTCAATCTATAATCACGAACAATACTCTCTATAAGATCATTGTGTTCTTGGGAGATTTTCATTCGTTGTTCTTTTTGTTTTTCTTTAATCTGTTGTTGTTCTTTGAAAATATTATATGTAGTTTCTGCATCTACGGAGTTAAGTTTTGCTTTCATTAATTTCTTAGGTGTAAAAGGACACACAGAGCATCTCGGGGTTTGGTTTCTTAGCCGTGCATAAACCTCGGCAGTATTCTTTAGAATGCTCATAGCTTGTTGTTGTTCTGTATCTCCTTCGATCACGATACGTGAGACTTTTCTTTCAAAAAGACCAAACTCACCTTCTATCTGTGCCTTGGATTCAGGACGATATGGGAATGCCTTAATAAAAAGCGTACCCTCATTGCCGAGGTCAATCGCAGCCTTATGGTTGCCTTTTCCATTGTCCACCAAAGCAGCAAGTGGTCTCTGATAATTCTGACTGTGTTTTTCAAAAGCTTCTTTGACAAGATCAGAAGTCTCAGTTAATCCAACAGCAGTACCACAGATGGCATCGGTAGCCATGTCTTTTGAATATTCCAAAACAAACGAAAAATCATTTCCTTTAAGAGTAACCACAACTTCTTTACCATCCAGAACCGATTGAACATGCGGAAAATAACGTTTGATCGATTCATAATAAGACCGTTTCTTTATGGTTTTCGGTTTACGGCAGTCGTTAGCAATAAGTATATCCTCAACTGTCTTTCTTGAGGGTGCTGGTGTAAGCCAAGTTTGTTTTTTCCATGTCTGTGTTAAATCTTTCATAAAGGCTGCGATTTTCACCTTTTTTCGTTCTTGACTGTATACTTGGTACTGCTCTACAACAAACTGAATCTGATTATCTGAAAGTTTCCTGTTTTTGCCTTGAAGTGTATTTTCGGTTTTGGCTTTATCATCTTCCCAATCGGCAAGAACATAAGTACTTATTCCCAACAACTCAGAGGCTCGAACCCGAGGGAATCCCCAATTTTGTTGTAAGTCTCGATAAGCTCTAGCCGCCTCTTGGTTCTGCCAGGACCGTTTTTTTTATAGTCTCGATTCAGTTCTACCAGGATGCACCGACATTGCCAGTACAAATCAGCTTCTCTAGCACGGTTCTCAGCAAGAACAAGTTTATGCTCGATCTGTTCTTTCTCATTTTCAAGCTCTCGGACTTTATCTTCAAGGCTATCAACTGAAACGTTGATGTTATTTTTATGCTTGTAAGCATTCTTACGGCTGATGCCTGCTTCAAGGCAGAATTCAGAGACATTGATTTTTTGCCCTGAACCTTTTTTGTTCAATAACTCTGCTGTGTGAAGAACAGCGGAAATATCCTCTTTGGTATAAACTGACATGAATTGACCCCTCTTTTGAAGTTTAATCGCTTTCTATAATATACGCTTTTCTTCCGAGAATTGTCAACTCCAATTTACCTCCAGAAAGGGAGATGTTGAACAAATTAACATGACGTTGGGAAAGATCAATACCGCCCTCGATCAGTTTTGAAAGTCCTCTTTCTAATTCTGGAAGCCAGCCATGAAATCGATCTGCAGGTACGCACAAACCATCCAAACCCTGATGAACACGGTAATAATTGTAACGCCAGAGCCATTCTTCAATCTTTTCTCTAGCATCAGCAATACTGTTAAATTCAACCTGACGGATCAGTTCTTTCTGAATGTTCTTGTTTACAGCCTCGACTTTACCGATTGTTTCTGGATGATGAGGACTGGTGTGGATATGGTAAATATCCATGTTCTCAAGAAACTTCTCGAAACCATTGATGCCTCGCCAGCCGTGAAAAACAAAACCTCTATCACTGAGGATACGTTCCATCTTGCCATAACGGTTGATGGCATCAGTTACCATCTGTTCGATCTTTTCCATATTGCACTGTTCTAAAAGTGCAAAGTTAAGCAAGAATCGACTGTAATCATCAAGTAAAACAACAAGATACACTTTGTGTTTATGAATATAAAACTCACAAATATCAATTTGAGCAAGCTCTAAAGGACGGGAAGCTTCAAACCGGATATAATCTTTCTTCGGAAGGTTCGGACGTCCAAGCTCATAACCAGACTCTTTGAGGATGTTACGGATCGACTCAATGCTGATGGTAATGCCTTCTCTACGAAGTTGATTACGGATCTGACTGGGGCCAAAACCAGGATCAGTTTCCTTGACCCCAAGTACTTTTTTCCTTTTCCAATCTGGTATCGGTTTTCCACCCTGGTTTTGTCTTCGACCATCTTCAAGAGCGGAAAGTCCTTTCTGTTGAAGCTGTTTTTGCCAATTGTAGATGCTTACGTCTGATACGCCATATTCTTTGGAGGCTTGTTTGACGCTGGTTCTTTCGGCTGTTCTTAAAATCTCTTGCTTCTCGGCTGCGCTGTAGCGCTTGCCAAATCTGTCATTTTTTGAGGTGGTTTCCATGCTTTCCTCCTTGTTGTTTGGATTTAAAGTTATCCACAAGGCGGAAAGTTGTTACCCCCTAAATCGGCGATTTTATTAAAAGTTCTATTAGCAAAATCAATTATCAAGCAGTCTTATTGGTATATTTTTTATAATATTTGCATTATTGGCATATTTTATAACACCAAAAGATGAAAAGAAAGGTTGAAAATGGAAACATATCTAATTGTTATGTTAGGAATGGCTGCAATTACAGGTATAGTTTTTATAATATCTTTCAGGATTCAAGATAAACGAAAACATAACAATTGAAAAGAAAAATCTAAAACACAAAATTAACTGGGAAGGTATTATGTACAAAATTTGTGCTTTCTTCATGTACTTTTTGGTCAGAATAAATCTGTTTATTTTATTCAATTTTAATTTTTCAATAATTAAGCGATTAGAAGTTAGCTTTTAGGAGTTAGTTTTTTAATGTGTTCTTGGTTGACGAGTTGTTATTCACATCAACAAAGGATAGCTTAAGATGAAGAACAGCTTCGGTGCAACAAATTTCTAAAATTGTTATTTTATCTAACCTCTAATATCTAACACCTAATAACTGAATATTTATTTTTTCGCTTGACATCAAAAAAAATATTTATTATATTTGGTTTAATAAAAATTTAACAATTAACGAAAAAGTTTTAATTATGCATTTCATACCATCTACAATCTCTTTGAATTCTTTCGATAAAGCCAGTCTTTCATCTGTAGATCGGTATGTAATTTTAATTATTACTATTATTCTTCTAAGCCTGCTAGTCATTGTGGGAATAC
>CP070724.1:718909-801788 GCA_020350825.1 Thermoplasmatales archaeon
AACTATTTCTTCTTTGACAAGTTCCTCACTCACGGGCTCCCAAGTAGGAATTTCTTCCTCAGTTTCACCACTGGGAGACTGAATTTCAGTTTCTTCATCAATTTTTTCAAAATCTGAAATTTTTCCTTCTTTTTTCTCAACAGTTTCTTCTGGTTTCCATTCTGCCTTTGCTTCTAATTTTTTTAAAATATTCTCTTCGCTTTCCTTACCACCGATAACTATCTCGTCACTAAGTTTCTTTGTTTCTTTTTTTTCTAATTCTTCTGACTTCTGTTCTTCTCTTTCTTTCTTTTTTCGTTTGCGTTCTTTTAGAAATGACAAAATTCGGACTTTTTGTTGCTCCCTTTCTTTCTTGGTAATTCTAGATTCTTTTTCTTTTTCCTTCGATATTTTTTCTTTAACTTCTTCAGGAGGTTTTTCTTCTTTGGATTCTTCAGGCAACTCAACTATTTCTTCTTTGACAAGTTCCTCACTCACGGGCTCCCAAGTAGGAATTTCTTCCTCAGTTTCACCACTGGGAGACTGAATTTCAGTTTCTTCATCAATTTTTTCAAAATCTGAAATTTTTCCTTCTTTTCTCTCCACTGCTTCTCCAGGTTTTGGTTCCTCTACTGTTTCCCATTCCGGTAGCTCTTCATCGGTGACTTTCATATCTTCGGCTTTTTCTTTTTGGATAGGTTCTGGGACGGGTAAGAATATTTCAGCTTCTTCGGGGGCTTCCGCTTGTTTTTTTGGTGTTTCTTTAGGCTTAACTTCCAAAAATTCAGGTTCTGAGATATCAACTTTCTCGATTTCATAAAGATCTACGTCATTAAAAAAATCTTCTTCAGGAAATTCGTCTTTAGCCTCTTCGGCTTGTTCATCAGGTTCTAATTTCTTAATTTCTGGTGGAGTGAACTTCTCTTCTTTTTGATAAATTGTGACTCTTGGTTCCAAGTTATCATATTTCTTGGGTAAAAAATCTGACGATACGTGTTTCCCATCCGTTTTTAATGGTTCTTCAGATAATCTTTGGCGTATTGAATCTAGATTTTTATTTTTTTCAAAAGTGGAAGCTTTAAATTTAGGATCATGAGGATTATCTAAAATCTGACGTAGGATTTCTATGATATCTTTTTTAGATTTTTTATCCTTTGGCATTATATCATATACCAACTACTGTATAAGATTACTCACATATTAATAAATTTTCCTTTTTAATCTTTATTCATTACCTATTTATAAACAAAAAGTAGCTTCTAACTGAGTTTTTATTTTGTGATTCTGTTTGAATAGCTTCCAGGCGTTTTCGCATGTCTTTATTTGTTTTCAAAATAATGTAGGATTTTCTCTTTATCTAATCTTTTTTTCACCTGCGGATAGAGTTTTATTTCCTCTTCCTCAATCATAACTCTGTCTAAATCCATGTCTCTTAATTTATTTAACAATTCGTGATTATTTTTTATGATAGATACTAGTGCGATATTGAAACTCAGACTCTCATCTCTTAAATGTTCAAGTGCTTTTAACTGGTATTCAAATCCTCCCTCGACTGCTGTAAGCCAGGAAAACTCTCCTGGGGTGGTTCCTTTCAGACACACTCTGATATGAAGATTTTTGAATTGAGATAATTCTTCCACATATGTTTTATCAACTCCTAAAAGTATGCCATTAGTCTCAAGAATGAACAAAAACTCTGGATGTATATTTTCTAAAAGTCTGATTAAATGTTTTCTACCAATAGTGGGTTCACCACCAGATATTCGTAATCGATTATATCCTTTCTTGTTAGCTATTTCATGGAGTTTATTAACCACATCTTGTGGCGAATAGAATTCACCTGTATTATTTGCGTTCCATACACTCGATCCAGACCAACAAAATTTACATCGAAGATTACATCCAACTGTATCAGCAGTTGATATACCTCCATAGAAACCTGTTCCACGAAAACGATAATATTTCTTCATATATCCATCAACAACAGTATTCTCAATTTTTTTAGAAAGTTCAACTGGATTATACATTTAAACAAATATTTATGTGAGGGACTATAAATGTTTTTGGGATAGCTTTAAATGTTGGATAAAACATAATTCAGAATAGAAAAAAGAACGCTCGAGAGGTAAATAATAGGCTAAAATTTATTAACCGGGTAACCTATTAATCATTTTCTGATGTAAATGGATTTTAAAAAAAGAGATGTAATCTCAATTAAAGATTTCTCTAAAGAGGAAATTAACTACATACTAAACTATACTAAGAAAATGGTGCCATATGCAAAAGGTGAAAAACATACAGACATTTTAAGGGAAAAAATCTTATCTTCGTTATTTTTTGAACCTAGTACCCGTACAAGACTCAGTTTTGAAAGCGCTATGAATAGATTAGGTGGAAGAGTAATAGGTTTTGCAGATCCAAGTGCAACCTCGCAAAAAAAAGGTGAAAGTCTGGCAGATACAATAAGGATGGCTGATTCTTACGCCGATGCAATCGTAATACGCCATCCTCAGGAAGGCGCAGCACGATTATCCACAGAATTTGCTGAATCACCGGTATTGAACGCCGGAGATGGCGCTGGACAACATCCCACACAATGTCTTCTTGACCTGTTTACCATTATTACCGAGCTAAAGAAAATTAAAGGTAATAAAATCGTACTTCTTGGTGATTTAAAGTATGGAAGGACAGTTCACTCTTTAGCATATGCACTTTCACTTTTAGGAGCAGAGTTAACCTTTGTATCACCAGAAAGTCTTAAGATGCCTAAAGAAGTAATCAATGAATGCAAAGAATTTGGGGCAGAACCAAGCAGCATCTCAAATTTGGAGAGAGCAGTCAAAGATGCAGATGTTTTGTATGTGACAAGGATTCAGAAAGAACGTTTTCCAGATGCTGAGGAATACAATCGTGTTGTTGGGATGTACAAGGTTGATGTGGATCTTTTAAAAAATGCAAAAGAGGGTCTAATAATTATGCATCCATTACCTAGAGTAGTAGAAATAGATCCGGAGGTCGATAAAACCCCTCATGCACTATATTTCAAGCAGGCATTCAACGGTATCCCTGTGAGAATGGCATTGCTATCCCTAATTTTAGGAGATAAAAAACTATGAAGAAACTAAAGATCACGCCAATTAAAAATGGGACTGTTATCGATCATATAACTCCTGGTTTTGCAGTTAAAGTATTACACGTGCTAAAAATTCCAGAATCTACTTCATCGGTTGTGAGCGTAGCGATGAATGTAAAAAGTAGAATCGGTAAAAAAGACATTGTAAAAGTTGAGAATCGAGAGCTAGATCCTAAAGAAGTAGACAAAATTGCATTGATTGCTCCAAAAGCTACGATCAACATTATTAGAGATTTTGAGGTTGTAGAAAAACATAAGGTCCAATTGCCAGATGAGATTGTTGGTATTGTCAAATGTTCAAATCCTACATGTATATCTAATGCCAAGGAGCCGGTCAAAAGCAGATTTTTATTAGTAAGTGATGATCCTCCTAGTATTAAATGCTATTATTGTGAAAGAGAAACAGAAGATATTGCAGAAAAAATTATCTAATTTCTTCAAATATTTCTTTGGCCCTATCAAGTTTTATCTTCTTTTCTTTGATCATTTGTTCTGCCACTTTATCTATCTGATCTCCCTTGGCTCCAGCCATGACAGCAATGTTTTTTGCATGAAGAGACATGTGTCCTTTTTGTATACCCACAGTTGAAAGTGCTAGTAATGCTGCAAAATTTTGTGCAAGTCCTAAACTAGCAACTATTCCAGCGAGTTCTTGTGCCGTCTTTATGTTCAGTATTTTTTTGCAGATTCTCGCCTTTGGATGTATATTTCCGGCACCACCAACAATCCCAACCGCAAGAGGTAATTCTAATTCACCAACCAGGTCTCCATTTTTGTCTTTGTGATATGTAGAAAGTGAGGTATAAAGACCGCCTCGTGCTGCATAGGCATGCGCACCTGCTTCAATTGCACGGAAATCGTTTCCTGTGGCAATAATTAATGCGTCGATACCATTCATAATTCCTTTGTTATGGGTTGCTGCCCGATAAGGATCAATTGATGCTAAGGTATAAGATTCAAGAAAAGCATTGACAACTTGTTCACCACCCATTTTTTCCTTGTCAAAAACAGCTTTTGATTTTACAATTCGTTTGTCGGCAAGATTTGAAAGTATCTTTAACCTTATTTTCCCACTAGATATCTCCTCGAGGATTGGAGCTAAAGCCTCACACATTGTATTAACTGCATTCGCACCCATAGCATCGCGAACATCCACAATTAAATGAATCACAATCATCTTCCCGATAGGGCTGTCAAGAATTCGAATCTCTAGATCCTTTGCTCCACCGCCAAACTCTACAAGAAGCTTATCCTGAGCATTTGCTAGTCGTAAAATCTCTTTCTTATGATCCAATATTTTTTGTACTGCACCTATCACATCCTTGACATTCAAAAGTTGAATTTGACCAATCATTAATGGATTCGAACTTTCAGTTGTGAATCCTCCTTTTATCCTGGCTATCTTGGCTGCATTGCTTGCTGCAGCAACAACACTTGATTCTTCGATAGCCATTGGAATAAGATAATCTTTGCCGTTAACAAGAAAATTAACTGCAACACCGAGTGGCAACTCAAACGTTCCCAAAACATTCTCTATCATTCTGTCTGCAGTTTCTATATCTAGTGAAGAAGAAAATATCTTTGTTTCCTCATCGTTCAAATCAGAAAAATTCTTTACAAATTCTACTCTTTTTTCAACTGGCATTTTATAAAGTCCTGAGACTTTTGATGATTTCTCAACACTTGACATCTTCTAATGCCTCCTATTTTAGCTTTCCAGAAAACAGTTTAATATTTTTATAATTGCGCATTTTAGTTACGTTTATTGTCGATGAATTTCCGATAAGCAATTCTATTTCTGAGTTTTGTCCTACGATTATTTTAAACTATTAACAAATTCTTTTTATGTTGTTGATTACCTTTTTATAAAGCTTAAAATAATGATTTCTAAAAAAAGAAAAACAAACGTTTGGCAGTTAAAATATTATGCTTTTATAAAGAACAAAAACACAAACGCGTTAGTATTTTTAATATTTATAGGACCACTTGGTATCTTTGCGTTCACTGTCACATCTGTTCTACCCATTCCCAATATTAAATTCGATCTTACCGTTACTTGATCCCCTGGGGGTATATTTGGGATTAAACCTGAAGTTTGATAACCCCGCAATATTAAACCACCGAGTAAGTTGATATTCCAGCTAATATTTTCAGCATTGCCATCTCCAATGTTTTTGATAATAGCATTTACCTTAAATAATCCGCCAGTTATATTGCCTATCTCGATTAAAGGTTCTGCAATATGTATTGAAAATGGTTCTGACCAATTACTCTCAGCATAATAAATATCCTTAGCTTTAACCTTAATTTCATAATCTCCTCCTGCAACCCATATATGGTTTGCAGTTGTATTTATGCCCTGAAAATATGGTCCAAGCCACTCGCTGAAATTCCCATCACCCCAATCCCATTTATAAAATACTTGATCATTATCAGGGTCGGTCGTTTTACTCGAAAATGCATATTCAAATCCTACGGCCCCATTAGCTGGTCCAGATGGTTGTTCTGGTATCTTTGGCGGATCATTTATTCTTGTTGTGAACCACCATATTGGACCAGACGATGAAGTATCATAGTTATCCCAAGCAATAATCCTCCAATAATAGGTTGAGTTAACATCAAGTGTACCTGGATCATATGCGGTTGCAGATTGATTATTTACTACTTTGGGTGGTGGGTAAACTGTTCCAAAGCATACATCATATGTTACAATATCACCAAGATCAGGATCGCCACCAACCCAAGACATGTCTATATTTACATCAACACCTGTTGACCCATTTGCAGGATAGGGATCACTTGGTGCATATGGTGGATTATTTGGAATGTGCCCTATCTTTGTTTCATCTACATAACCATTACTGTTGTTATATACTACCATTGTAACTTGAATATTGTTGGGAAAAATATCACCAAAATTATTACCATGTTCATCTTCATGGTCATTGCCGTTCCAGATAGTGCTATTTATATAACTGGTTCCAGCATCTATTGAAATATTTTCATCAAAAGCAAAGTCTAAAAATCCTAAATGATATGGTACACCTAGAGATGTGTTATAACGGGATGAAATCTCAGTAATAAATGCTTGAATGGTCCCATTATATTGTACTAATTCATTGTTTTGAATAATAATAGAAACATTAATAGTGCCATTTCCCAACCATGATACGGTTATGTTTGCGGTTATATTCGTCACCGTTCTATTTCCGCATAGGTTAATGACCCCTGGAAGTTGGGGGAGATTATCACCTACTATTCTCTGATAATCCCCATCAAGAATAGAAGTTGGGGTGGATGAAAAACCATAACTATTTGACCAATTTTCTGCATCTCTATTTAGAACGTTCCCAAGTTCATCAAACACAATCATCGATGCATACTCAAAATCATAGTCTCCTGAAACGTATGTATTATACACGTTTTGACTCCAATTATGACAAGGGCCACAAACTTGGGCAGTTATTATTCCAGCAAAAACGGTATGCGAATAAACCTGATCGGTCCCTTCACTTATCAAGTTTATTGATGATCTTGTAGATGAAATTGCCACTGAAAAAGTCGAGATAATAAGCATACTAATTAATATATAAGTTATCTTCTTTGTCATTTTTATCATTTATATAACTATTATTAGAATACCATATATATAAGTATTTATGACAAATAAACTAGTTTCTTGCGAAATATGGGGATATAACGTAAATTGGAAGATTTAACTTCTCTTTTTAATCTCTCTTGTTTTAACTGCCAGACCATAGTTAAAGGAAAGCATCTCGCTTTTATTTAACAGGCATCTTCCAACTGCAAGTAAGTTGTCTTTTTCATTAACAATTAAACATTCATCAAGTGGTATTAATGCTGAATCACAATCTTCTACAAACTTAGCAAAGACACTTTTTCCTTCTTTAATAAATGGTACAGCAACCTCTCTTATAACAACTCTCAATTTTGGATATTTGAAAAAATCATGTAAAAAACATGCACCGCCGATTTTTAAAGTAAACATACCATCTGATGCTCGCATAGACAAAATGTGATTTCTATCACAATATATATTACGTATTTTACCAGTCTTTTTTGATTTGACAATCTTTATCTTTCCATTAAATAACGCCTTGGAGGCACCATTTCCGAACTGCATGTCCGTAACAGCAGAAATTCTTCTAAGATCCATATCTATTTTCCTTTCTTCAGATACATCTGTTTCCAGACTAGTTCTACTATCTTTCCAAAGTATTATCTTTCTTCCCAGCAAAAATTCATCGATTATCTTTCTTGACTCTTCATCAGTCTCTTTATCTATATTTTTTGGGAATACAGATTGTGCAAACGGATACATTTCATCAAGCTCAAAAGGCACTGGACCCAAATGAGAATGTACCAAGAGATTTACATTTTTCTTTTTAAGGATTTCTTTTACATATGGAGAATAGTAAGTTGAATATGGTTTATTTCCCTCTGGGAAAATAACAGTAGTATCAAACAATTGTTCATATCTATTTAACAAACGTTTATGGGTCCTATAAATAATAGGCCTATGAATAGTATGATCTCCAGTGTAAAATAAAGCTTTATTTTTGCTAATCGGCTCAAATTTTTCTAACCAAATCTTATTTTCTGTATTTCTTAATTCTTTTAAAGCATCTAGTAAAAATGGGTTTGAATTGGCACGTCTTTCTACCAATTCCCAGAGATTTCCTTCAGAAATAGCAGATCTAATTTTTTTAATCTCAGCAAAACTAATGTAGAGATTATGCTTGGCTAATTGTAAAATAAGATCTGATTTCTCTAGCTTTTTAAGTTCAGATGCAGTAAATTTTGTACATACGGGACAGCAGCACGGTAGTTCATTTAAATCATCTAATCTCTCTGTTCCCCACGGAAAAATCATTCTTCTATCATTTGCATATTTTGCATATGCAGAAGAATCAAAGAAGTCACAACCGAGTGCGACAGCCAAAGGAAATATCAATGGATGACCTGCCCCAAATAAATGAACTGGCTTTGAAGGGTCAAGTCCCCTTTTGGATGAAATGATGCATCCTACTAGGTCTGAATATCTTTGATTTTCCATTAGAGGGACTACTCCACCTATTGGATAAAAATCAGCATCGATTTTACTAAGTTCTTTTGCACATTTCACCCTAAGATCAAGATAAATAGAGCCCTGGACAGTACAGGCAAGCAACATATCGTCTTTTTCAGATGCACTCTTTTTAGAGCGTTTAATCGTTTCTTTAATCCCATGCTCTGCTTCTTTTTTAGTTTGATCAGGTTTTCCAAAAACATCTAAGACGGTCCCTACATCACTTCCAATATCTCTTTGGAATTTTACAATCTCGATTGGATCTATATCAATATCACCATATACATAAGACTGAAACGTACCAGAGTCTGTCATAATGGGACCATCAAAATCTATGAGACGATGAACTCCAATTTTTAAAACTTTCTCTTTATACTCTTTGTGTTTATTTATTATATAAGAATTAGTAATAACCATCTCGGTGCCAAATATTTTTTTCATTTCTTTTGGAGAGATGAGTATCTTGTTTGGATTTATGACTGGCATCAAATTAGGAGTAGTTACTGTTCCGTGTTTTGTGGTAAATTTACAAATCCTTCCTGCTGCGTCTCTACCCTTAATTTCGAATTTCATTTCATTGAAGATATCGAAATATAATATTTAGTCTTTAGTTGAAAAGAAATTATATATTTATCTCCAATTGTATCTTTTATAAAACTTCAAATTTTTATTTAGTAAAAATTCTACTATTTAAAAGTATTTTTTATCTTTACATGGTTACTTTATTAATGTCCACTCTTTATTAAGCACCTATCTGTATAGGGCTTACGATTCTTTTAAGTGTAGCAATTGCAGACAACGATGCCATGTAACTGGACTTTGGATTATTTGGATTTGGCATATTCTCTACCTCTGCCCGTAATCTGCCAAATTTCCCATGAGCTAAAATTTTATGATTTATTCTAGTAACAACAGGATCTGCAACTATTTCTACAATTGTATCATCAAAACCTATACCTGCAAGAGATACACTTGCAGCTACATTTATATTCTTTGGGAATTTTTTTACCGCATCTCTGGCATTTCCCTCAAAAAGAACTGTTCTTTTATTATAACTTTTACCAAGAGATGACGGCGGCTTTGTAGTTACAAGAGTTACTCCATCCAATTCAGCAATACTAGCTGAAGATAATCCATCAATTCCAAATACTGCACCAGATGGGATAATTATTTTACAATTTTTCTCTCTTGCAATTTTTTCGAGTTTTTTTCTAAAACTATCATCAAATAAGCTCCCCACGCTCATTAAAATTAAATCTCTGCCGGCTCTAAGTATTTTTTCAGCATATTTTATTACTGCCTGTTGTGAAGCTCCTTCAAAAATTACTTCAACATTTTCCAAAAAATCTTCTACAGGGTTAATTTCTCCCTTATCAATTATTTTATATAGTTTCTTGGCTTTAGCCATGTTAATATCAAAAAGATATATCTTTTCAATCTCTTCCATCTTATCAGCAGCTTTAGCAACATCAGTTCCAATTGCCCCGCAACCAATTATACCAAGATTCATACCACTACCAAAACCTTAAAACGGCAAGCCAATATAAAAAATATTATCATGGACAATATTGATAGATTTCTAAAGGAAGATCTAGGATTAGAAGGTGACATAACATCTGAGTCTTTGTTTACTAACGAAGATGCTCAAGCAGAAATTATTGCAAAAGAAGATTGTATTGTTGCTGGGCTTGAAGAAATAGGAATAATTTTTAAAAAAACAGGAGCTGAAACAAAACTACGGATAAATGATGGAGACTTTGTCAAAAAAGACACAATAGTAGCAAAAATTAAAGGACCTATATGTTCTATTCTTAAAGGCGAGAGATTAGCTCTTAACATGATAGGTAGAATGAGTGGTATTGCAACAGAAACAAAAAAGCTTGTAAATATCTGTCAAAAAATTAATCCCAATATAACTATAGCTGCCACAAGAAAAACGACACCGGGATTTCGTAAATATGAAAAAAAAGCTGTCGTGATTGGTGGAGGGGAACCACATAGATTTGGATTATTTGATGCGGTTATGATCAAAGATAATCATCTAAAATTAATTGGTTCTGTAGAAGAAGCGATACAGAGAGTAAATAAAAAAATTCATAATAAAGTTATTGAAATCGAAATAGAAAATGAAAAAGATGCACTTAGTGCCGCAAAGTTTAATGTAGATGTCATAATGCTTGATAATTTTGATCCATATCTAGGAAAAAACACTGCAAAAAAAATTAGAAAAACAAATCCAAATATACTTATTGAGGTATCTGGAGGAATTACTAAAAAAAATATTGAAGAATATGCTTCTTTTGCAGATCGTATTTCACTTGGTTATTTGACACATTCAATTAAAAATAAAGATTTTTCTTTAGAAATTAATTAATTTTAAGGAAACTTTTAAGAACAGAAATGTCTTTACAATATTGTAAAAAATATATTATTCACAAGTGAGGGATTCTTATTATGAGGATGGTGACGTATTAATGAAAAAGATTGTTGAAGATGCAATAGCATCTGCCAATAATGAGAAGAATAATAATGTAGAAACTGCTAAAAAAAATGTAAAGACAGTAAAAAAATCCAATAGAGATGATGCTCAAGAAAGTTTTAAGATAGCCGGTGGTGTTGACAACAAAGAATTAGAGGAAGTTTTGGCGGGACTTACCACAACCATTAAAGTTGTTGGATGTGGTGGCGCTGGAACAAATACAATTGCACGTTGTTTTGCAGAGGGCATTACTGGTGCAGCTTTGATATCTATCAATACCGATGCTCAGCACCTTTTACTATCAGAATCACCCCATAAGATATTAATCGGTAGACATCTTACTCGTGGTCTAGGTGCTGGTTCTCTCCCACAGATTGGAGACGAAGCTGCAAGGGAGAGCGAACAAGACATTCGTGGGGCAATTGTACCCGCCGATATGATTTTTGTTACATGTGGACTTGGTGGTGGAACTGGAACTGGTTCTGCTCCTGTTATAGCTCAGATTGCTAAAGAAACAGGTGCACTAACCATAGGTGTAGTAACCCTTCCATTCGGTGTTGAAGGCATCATAAGAATGGAAAATGCAGAAGAAGGTTTAAGACGGTTAAGAGAAATCTGTGATACTGTCATTGTTATTCCAAATGATAAATTGCTTGATATTGTTCCTAACTTATCATTAAACGCTGCTTTTAAAGTTGCCGATGAAGTGCTTATGCGATCAATAAAAGGCATAACAGAAATGATAACAATGCCAGGATTAGTCAATTTAGATTTTGCTGATCTTAAAACAGTAATGAAACGAGGCGGAGTAGCTATGATTGGTCTTGGTGAAGCAGAAGGTGAAAACAAAGCAGTAAATGCTGTTTCTGAAGCCCTTAATTCTCCATTATTAGAAGTTGATATTTCAGATGCAACGGGGGCTCTTGTCAATGTTACGGGCGGAGATGATATGACCATTAGTGAAGCAGAAAAAGTAGTAGAAGAAATTTATTCTAAAATTGATCAAAATGCACGTATTATATGGGGTACAACCATTGAATCATCGCTCAAAAGAAGTTTACGTGCTATGTTGGTTATTACAGGAGTAAAATCAAAACAGATTCTTGGTCCGTCACAAAGATCTTTTGAAAATAAAGAATATGGAATTGATTTTGTAGCATAAAAATAGCCAAATTCTTTATATATAACCTAACATTTGACCCTTACTCATCATAGGTGTCTAGGTTGAAAAAGGACGTAGGCGTAATCGAAAGAGCTTGGGAATTACAACACAAAATTGAAGTAAGACAACAAAGGATAGGTAAAGGAAAATACGGGAGAGTCCTTAAAATGGCTCGTAAGCCGACCAATGAGGAATATGAAAAAACATCTAAGATAACAGGTTTAGGTATACTATTGGTTGGAGCAATCGGTTTTACCATATATATCATCAAAGAGTTAGCTGTACCTTGGATATTATCAGCACTCGGTTATTGAATGGTTGGTGCATATTGTGCAGAACAACGATTTTGAAGATTTAGATGAGGAACAGTCAAATATATTTACTATCAAAACTCAGGTTGGTAAAGAACAAAATACTGCTGATCTTATCAATAGTAGGGCAGATAAATCGAAATTGGAAATTCCATCAATACTTGTGACGCCTGAACTTAGAGGGTATATATTTGTAGAAGGCTTTGATGAAGAACGCTTAAAGAATACGATTAAAACAATTTCATATGCGCGGAATGTGCTTGAGGGGGACATCCCTATCGATCAAATAGAACATTTTCTTACACCGGCTTCTACAGTCGCAAAGATTACTGAGGGGGATACAGTTGAGATGGTTGCGGGACCATTTAGAGGGGAAAAAGCAAAGATAACCCATATAGACTATGGTAAAGAGGAAATTACCGTTGAGTTATTGGATTCAATGGTTCCAATCCCAATCACTGTTAGAGGAGAACAGGTTAGAATCATTAAAAGAAAGAATGAAGAAGACAATAATAAAGAGAAGAAGGAGTAAAATAACATGGCAGAAACATTAGAGGCACTAGTTGAAGGGGGAAAAGCATCTGCAGGTCCGCCATTGGGACCGGCTCTTGGTCCCATGGGTGTGAATATTATGCAGATCATAAATACTATCAACGATAAAACCAAGGAGTTCGAAGGGATGAAGGTCCCGGTAAAGGTCATTATTGACCCAAAGACAAAGAATTTTGATATAGAGGTAGGTACTCCTCCCGCAGCATCATTAATTCTTAAAGAAATGGGCGGAGAAAAAGGATCAGGCTCGCCATCCAAACACAAGATAGGCAATATTACCATCGATCAAGCTATCAAGGTCGCTAAGATGAAATTTGATAGTCTCTTAGGGAAAGAATTAAAAGAAAAAACAAAAGAAATCATTGGGACCTGCATATCGATGGGTGTTGCTGTTGAAGGAAAGAATCCAAAAGAAATACAGAAAGCAATCGATGAAGGCGAGTACAACTCTAAATTCGCTTAATAATAAGCCAACTTGAATTTAATTTATTGAATTATCTAAAATATCCAAAGAATCGTTACTTTTATATACTATGAGCGGTCAAGCAATAGCACGGATTATTTTTTAATATTAATTATGAAGTTATCCATAGTAGAAAAACTATCAATAAGAAAGAAAGAATCAAAATTATGATAATTGTTTTATTTGAAAATTGATAAAATATAATTGGCATTATTTTTCCTCCTCCAAATCTACAATTTCATTTCTTTTTGTCCCATTTATCACGATTTGCTAAACCAATTGCTAAATACATTATGCCCAAAGCCATAAAGGCGATGCCAATTGCAGGATTTACTGCTATCATAAAAACAACACCAACGGGTAACCATATTATCCCAACGTTAAAAAAGACTTGATAATTTGGTTCGCCCATTTTACCTTCTTTTTTCTTCTTAAACACTACTAGTGCTAAAACAATTCCTATTAAAACTAATATTGCAATTATTCCTATTGAAATCAATATCCATTCACTCATTTTTCCTCCTCCATTTTATGATTTCATAACTTCTCCTTAGTTAAAAGCCTTTACTCCCCCTACTTATCCCCTTAGGGAAAAAATAAAACTTTGAAGCGGATTAAAGATTAAAAAGCTCATAATAAAAATCAAATGTGTCTTTTCCTGCTGGTACTTCTTCAATATCTTCTTGTTCTCTAATTGCTTTCTCTAATGGTTCAACATATTTTTTGAGAAATTTTATTGTATCTTTTTTAACCATCAATTTTACAAACTTATCATCAACTGTATTCTGCTTTCTTAAGGAGTGAATTGTATAAAGATAATGGGAGAATCTTCTCCTGTAACTATCTATTTTATTGGCAGTATGTGTTGCGATGTATCTATTTTTTATAAAATCATCTACAGCCCTTTTAGTATTATTATTATGGTTTATATACCATTTTCTGATTTCTTTCAAACCTATTATCATATCCTCATGTGCATAAATCTCTCTTAGTTTGATGATATTCTGTGACCACATGGCTTTTTTTATCTGCAAAGCGTTATACCATCCGTTTATTATAGTTGCAAAAATAGCAGCAAGTGCAATAACTATCGTGGTATAGGATAATATTAATTCAACTTCCACAATATTTTCTCCCAAATAATAATTTGTAATCTACTCCCAATATAAAAACTCTTACTCCCCTACTTTAACCCTGTAACTCCCTATGTTTGCATCGAAAACCTATGGTTCTAAGGAGTTATTTTTATTTATGGCTTATTTAAAAAAAGAATTAGCCATTATGTCATAATAGTTGATATAAAATCATTAACATTTTGTTAAACCTTGTTAAGCAACAACCTTTACGTTGTAAAATTAAAAATCAAGCTAAATAGTCAATGGTAAATAGATATTTTTTTGGTTTTTAGCCCAGAAGAATCAGCAATTAGCAATTATTCGGCATTAATGTGAGCATTTTTGCTATAATAACAAAAGGTAAAAGTAGTAGAATTTCTACCAAAGCTTTTAACCAGAAAATTATACATTCCCGAACATCTAATTGTAAGGTTCTACAGCATTCATCAGCATCTGTAAATCCCGTTGGTGGGTCTACCACGTTTCTTTTTAAATTAAACTGATTTCTTTTAAAAACTTCTGGTGTGTACTTAAGATGATATAAAAGTTGTAATTGTTCAAGAGTAACATCTTTCCCAACCGTTTTCCTTTGATATATTCATTTTATTGCAGAGTTTATAAATTTATTGAAGGTTTTATCATCCATCTTACAAATCATATCTATTATTTTTTGAATTCTAGATGTTTCACTGTCTCGTTTTGGAATTGATAAAATATTTTCTTTTCCTTTTCCTACATAATCACTAGTCAAATCCTTGCTTTCTTTTCCTATTGCTTTGCTACTTCTAATGTTGAATAACGGAGAAACCTTCACATCAGATTCAATACTTCTATATCCAATTACAGATGTGAATGATACAAGAATAAGTATAACCACGGATACAATACTACATAATAGTATCTTCTTATTCATATTCTATCGCACTCTTATGTCATTGGATTTTAGAGCAGGTCGCCAATCAACATCTAAGGTAGGTATCAATCGTTGTAAAAGGGTTGGTTTGAATCCCCAGATAAGAACGGGAAGCAGCCTAGGTCTGTTCCAAAAATTACCATTCCATTTATTATTTGAATCAACTGAAAAGATACCCTTAAATCTTCGTAAGAAATGAGAATATTTGAAATTGTTAAATGAAATATTATTGCATGATGATTTTATGAACATTATATTTGCTTGGGTTTCAAAAGAGTTTTCCGAAATCGTGTTATATCTACTAGAGAAAAGGAGTGCGTCAAGTCCGTTATCCGAAAGAGTATTACCTGAAATTGTGTTATTGTTTGAATTTGCAAGGAGTATACCTCCCAAAAAGTTATTCGAAAACACGTTGTCTAAGATATAACAATTTAATGAATTTAGTATTTGTACGCCAATAATCGTGTTAGATAGTTCTAAATTCTCAACAGTAATATTGTTACAACCCATAAGAATTACCTGTCCAGCATCATCAATGACTTCATCAGAGGTATTCTCAAAATACACCAGTGGTTTACCATTAACTGTATTATTATAAACAAAATTCGGATATGCAGTTAGTATTGCAAAGTAATTAAATGAAATCATATTTAGACCACAATTGAAAAAAGAGTTATTAGAAAAGGTGTTGTAAACCGAATCACTAAGAGTGATACCTCCAAATCCATAAAAAGATTCATTTGATTTAAAAATATTACCAGTAATAGTATTGTTATTTGTAACTTCCCGTGAATATGAATCTATTGTAATGCCACTGCCATTTTGTATTGTAAAATCGCTAACGCACACCTCAGAAACAACAATCGAAATCCCACTATCATTTATAATCGTGTTATCTTTGTCCTCACCAGTTAATCGAATAGATTTGTTAATTTTAAGCCTCTCATCTAAATTATACCTTCCAATATATACAAAAACCGTGTCCCCATCACTCGCATTATCAATAGCATCCTGAATCCGTGTGTAGTTCCCGGGACCACTACCTCCAACGTAAAATATATTACCATTGTAGAAAGTTGGAACAGTAAGTTTCTTTTCAACTATGTTTCCAGTTGAAGGAATAACACTCACACTAACAAACAAAAATATAACAGCAACTACTACTCCTTTCTTGATGAGGTTATTATGTTCCATAACTTTCCCCCTCTAAGTATTAATAATGCACTTCTGATATATTTGTTTATCCCTGCTAGAAGGTAGCATTTATATAATATGTCATCCATGAGAATTTATTGGGAGGTTAAAAAATGAGAAAGTATTTGTTTAGCACAATTTTCGCAATTGGAGTAATAATCCTAATTGTTGGGGCAGGTATTGTATCAAGTATAAGCGTTAAGAAGAATAATGATTCTTCTTTACATATAGATTCAGCTGAAAGAATTATTGTAAATTATAACAATATTGATGATGATAATAGACATTTTTATTTTTTCGTTAGATTTAACATTACAATATATAGAAGAATTTTTTGTAATTACTGTATATTTGATATTCAAGGTCTGGAATTCGTGCCATTTTTCACTGCAATAAAACTGGACGCCTCATCTGGCATCGTTGTAGATGTAACAATATGGAAAATGAATGGTCAAAAATTAGAATTCTCCCTTAGTAATAGAGTTGTTATATTTGCTTTACAGTTAAAAAATGTTGAAACTAATTTACCCAAATTTGATACCGTTTCTAAGGGTTATTTTGAAGGGCGAGCATCATTTATAAAATTTTAAGGGCAAATGTAATTTAGAGTTTCAGTATATTTAGATGAAAAAATCTTGTTACAAATATTTATATATCACAGCGTCTATGAGAAAATGAAAGGGAGGTGAAAAATGAGAAAGAAAATATTATTTGGAAGTTTGTTGGCAGCTTTTCTTATGATGATGTTGCCAACAGTATCTGCAATTGAATCCGATGCAATGAAAGAAACAATGAAATCATTGCAACCAATAATAATTCCAGATATTGATGTTGATGAGTTGAGGTTACAATATCAAAGCGGTTCTGAACCATGGTTTTTTTTGATTTTCATACTTAAACAAATCCTTAATATATTGCGTACGATTAAATTTACAGCTTTAGCTTTATTTACAGTTCTATTTGTAATTATTAAAAGAATGTTTGGCAACACCAACGCTACGATAAGCTAAAACCATCTTCTTTTCTTTTTTTATTCTTTAAAATATTTATTACCAATATTTTTTGGTTTTTTCCAAACATTTGCCCACTATTTATAAACTCCAATTTTAATTGTTTTTAACTTGTTTGTAATTCGTTTTTAAGTCATTTTTTTATAGTTCAGATATAGTAAAGGTGTGAAATAACAAAATGGAGACACTCGGCTTTGAACTCCACTATAAAAGCAGAAGTAAAAAATAAAAAAGGAGGTGAAAATTAATGAAGATGAAAATTCTAGCAATTTTTATTGCTATTGGTATGTTATTATCCGTTGGAATTGCTATTGCAAAAAGAGGCGGGGAAGGAGGACGTGGTGATGGTCCTGTAATATACGTAGAGAATCAAGGATTATTTTATGATTCAATTGTCACAGCGGAACCTTTACCTTATAATATACACAATGCCCATACATTTCAAGAACTATATATAGGTCCAATGGGACTAACAACTATGTATGGTCCTGGAGACACGCAATATAATGGCGGTAGGTGGTGGTTTGATGTGAATGGAAACGATATTATGGATCCAGAAGGAACAGATCACTACTTTGGATGTCCCTTGCTTGGTCCAGGATATTAAATGGACATGTAATTTATTAAATACTCAGATTAATAATTATTTAAAAGTTAATCTGAGTTAATTATTTTTTATTTATGGCTTTGCCCTAAAAATCAATTTTGCTCCTAAAGTCGGTTTTTTGCTCTTAAAATATATATTTATAAGGAGAGGTTGTTTTTAACCAGAAGAATCTGAAAGCTGCATCAATGTTGAGATTAGATAATAAAATCTAATTGGGCATATCCAAATAACACACTAAATGGTTCACACCAGACAAGTACGTTTTTGTATTCATTAAGCTCAATTTCAGTGTTAATATTATAATTCATGTTCCCCTCTATTGCTTTTAGTTCTCCCAAGCTGATAAAATCTGTTGCCTCTGTATCTCTTGATAGGTATACATATAAACCAGGGCCATCGTCTGTTTTAAAGTTCTCAAATCGCAATACAAATGTATTATTTACCTCAAGAATCTGTGCTGTCCCTGATGTTGGATGATCTCCTGATTGAAATTCACCAGTTGCATAAATTATAGCTCCAGAGAGTTCATCTTGATGTAGTTCAGGTTTAACAAAATCTTGCGGAATTAGATATAATAAACTCAGTGTAATAATTATTCCAATAATTACAATTATTATTATTATTTTGTTTTGATCCTTCATTTCAATTTTTAATTAATTTTTTATCTTTTATGATTTTCTATCAATTTATAGCTTTGCTCTAAAAGTTTGTTTTGATTTAAATGTCTTGGTTTTGACCTAAAAGTCTATAATTATAAGGAGAGAGTGTTTTTGGACTAGAAAAATCTGTTACAAAAATTTATATACCAAGGGGTAGATGAGAATTGGAAGGGAGGTCAATAAAATGAAAAGGAAAATAATAGGTGTTATTGTTTGTACGTTGTTTTTGATAACTACAGTATCTTTAACAGAAGCATCAAAGCTTAATGATGATGTAGACGTTAATATATATGCTAGTTTTTTTGGAAATGACATTGGGTTTGGCATTACAGTAGAGATAATGAATAACAAAAGTGAGAATGTTACTGTTTTCGTTAATTTATCATTTGATTATCTTCTCAGAAATAATTGGGACTATACTTATGATTATAATTTTACCGCACCGCCAAAAATTCGTAGTGGTTCCAGAATTAACACTAGAATGAGAGGGATTAAACTCATTTCAATAACAGCTGAAGCGGAAGATAAAACAATATCGAGACAGGGCATTGCTATTAGTAAACTCATGATTTTCACTGAATAATTGATATTGCTAATTCATAAAAATGGTATTGGTTTTTAGCCCAGAAGAATCAGCATCTAACGAGGAGAGTAAAGAGGTGGACAAACCACATCTGAGGTAGCAGGATAACAACCAAAAAGACTCGTAACAAATTGAAGTATAGAACCAACAAAATCTCCCCAGGTATACAAAATTTTTATTATTATATCGAGAATGTTACATCCAGGAAACCAATCACATGAAATATACCAACCAGTTTCAGGTTTTGGATTATTATTAGTGTCATAATGCTTTATATCATTTGGTTTTCTCATTATATTGTTGAGAATTTGTAATGCTTCTGAAGTTTCTTTAGCATCCAACTTCTCTTGGTATTTCAGTTTAAGAACAACTCTTACAACTATCTTGCTGAATGCTCTATCACTCATTTTACTAATGATGCCAATAGCCTTCTGAATCTGTTCTATTTTTTTCATTCTGCTTGAGAACTGTATATTAGTTTGCTCTCCATGTCCTAGATAATCTGTAGTTATGTCCTCTTGTCCTTGTCCTATTGCTCTCTTTGTTCTGATACCAAACAATGGGGAGTTTATAGCAGAAGTAGATTTAACACTATCATATCCAACGACAGAAGTAAACGATACCAGTATAAGTATCACAACTGCTATGATACTACCAACGAGTATCTTCTTATTCATAGCCTTCCCTCATATTTCTATATATGTTCTGATATTTAGGTTTTTAGCCTAGGAGAATCAGCGTCTAAATGGCACAATCTGCAGTTTGACAGACGGGATGATAGGGGCTACAAGTAAAAAGATCAATTGTTAATGGACGTAATACAATCATTATTATAACAAGTGTAACTACAAGAGCCAAGTTTAAAATGTTTAATACATAACATACTGCCTTCCAACGACATGAATAATATTCACTAGTTTCAGGTACGGAACTATTCTCCCCGTCATAATACACCATAACATTTGGATTTTCCCTGATATAATGGAGAACCTGTAATATATCTGATGTATCTTTACTATTCGTCTGTCTTTGGCTTTTTATGTGAAGAATAATCCTATCAAATAAGTTACTGAATGATTTATCATCCATCGTCCTAATGATGTCTATACCCTTTTGAACCTGCTCAGCTCTATGTATTCTACCTGTTAAGTGTATATTGGTATCCTCTCCGTGTCCTAGATAATCTGTTGTTATCTCCTGTTGTCCTTGTCCTATTGCTCTATTCGTTCTGACATCAAATAAAGGAGAGTTTAGAACAGATGCAGACTTGATACTACCATAACTAACGACAGATGTAAATGATACACCAATGAGAATGGTAACTCCTATGATACTACCAATGAGTATCTTCTTATTCATAGCCTTCCCTCATATATTTCATATACTAACAACATGGCTTTCCTGCAATTGATTGGCAACTTATTAGCTCTGTAAAAAAATGAAGTATATCAGCCAAAATAAATATAATAGTTAAAATAAGATTACATCCTGGAAACCAATCACATGAGAACTTTTCAGTAGTTTCAGCTTTAGGAATATTCTTTGGGTCAAAATACTTCATATCATTTTGATTTTCTCTCAAATAATAAAGGTTCTGTAATGTTTCTGATATTTCTTTACTAGTCATTTGCTCTTGGTTTTTTAGACGGAAAATAATTCGTGCAACAAATTTACTGAATGCTTTATCATCCATATAGTTTATGATGTCTATCGCCTTTTGAGTTCTAGATGTTTCACTTTCTCGTTTTGGAATTGATAAGACGTTTTCTACTCCCATCCCAATATAATTAGAATCAATATCTTTCCTTTCTTTTCCTATTGCTTTGCTACTTCTAATGTTGAACAAAGGAGAAACCTTCACATCAGAACCTACGCTTCTATATCCAATTACAGAAGTGAATGATACAAGAATAAGGATTATCACAGATAATATAGAACCTAATAGTATTTTCTTATTCATATTGATTATACACCTCTAATACCATAAATCGTCCTTAAGGCTGAACCTCAACTGTGAAATATTCAGATTGAGGATCTCCATGTAATTCAGGATTATAATAATAATATGGGGTGAAAGAAATTATAATCTGTTCACGACCCGTGAAATTTTCAGGAGGCATGATGAACAAAGAAACCTTTTTCACTTCTCCTATATCCAAAACTGTTTCAGGTTGGATATAAACCCACCAATCAGGAGAAGGAATATCAATAACTTCAGATTTAACCAAAGTTAAACCATTAGCCAAACTTTCCATTGTGATATTTTTTTCTACCATTTGCCCTTGTGGTATCTCTATATAATTACCCTCTGGTGTTACATCAATTACTGGCAGATAATCTGGCACAAGCGGGAACTCCTCCTCACTCTCTAAACCATGTATCCAAGTCAGAAAACCAAAACGTCCTTTTACAGAATCAGATACCCCCACTATTTTATAATATGATATTTCAAAAGCAGGCGTCATAGGATCTAAAAAAGTAATACTGATAAATGGATTTTCTTTACTTCTCTCCCATTCTGTACTAATATCGAAGTGTAACCTACTACCGTAAGGAAATTGAATTTCAGCACATTCAGGGACGTCTTTTATAGATAAATCAACGATATTATTACTATAAACCTTCCATATATATCCCCAACGTTCTATAATATGGATTATAATATCGGCGAACATACCAGAAACCTTATAGCTCACATTAAACGGAAAGAAGTATATTCCAAATGGTTTTATCGGTTCGAGAAAATCATCTAGATTGAAATCAAACTTTAGGTGCCCTTTTAAACCAAATAAGCCAAGAGGTTCCTTTTGAATATCATCTATTGGAGCAACCTTTGAAGTAATACCAATCGGTATACAAGAAAGCCCTATGAGTAAGAGTATAACAGCAACTACTACTCCTTTCTTGATGAGGTTATTTCTTACCATAACTTTCCCCCTCTATGTATTAATAATGCACTTCTGATATATTTGTTTATCTGTCTCCACTATTGAATATAGCTGTACTTTATAGATATGATAAAAGGTATTTTATTATTATAAGGGGAGATACTTAATTCCCTTTTTACATTTTACAGTAATGGGGGGAAGGAAGGGATAACACAAGGGGATTTAAATATGAATGATTTCATTATGAAACCCTTCCCTCTTTTCTCCACATAATCATATATTTTGGATTATTTAAATTTTACTATACGAATATGTATGTAACAGATGTAACAATAAAGTTGCTTTTTTCAGTTATAAAATGTTCTATTGAGGAATATTGTGAAAGGGGAAGGATTTGAGGAACGGAGGAATTAAATGAAAAATTCCAATCTCAAAACGCATAATCCCCTTTCAATATTAATAATGCACTTCTGATATATTTGTTTATCTATGGTTTTTCCCTCCTTATTTACATACTAGAACATAGAACGAAAAGTATATAAGAGAATTAATAATAGTTTTTATTAGAGGCGTAAGATTACTTTGGGGGACTAATTCTTATATTTCTTTCCTTTAAACCTCTCTTAATAATTAAATATGGTATTCTCTTACGTCTCACACCCCCATTCTTTTCTGTTTATTTACTGCCAATTTTGGTTTTTAGCCCAGAAGAAACAGCATCTAAAGTCGGTATTTTGACCTACTCTTAACAACAATTGGTAGGATAATTAGAACAACTTATTTGACCCGAAATCCAAGCAACTATATAGACAAGTATATCGGCTAAAAGGGTCCAAATCGTAAAAATTATACATATAGGAAATCCCCAACATGTAAAATATTCTAAAGTTTCTAAAGGACTATCCTTCGTGTCGTAATATTTCATAATATTTGGATTTATTCTTATACTTTTGAAAGCTAATAATATATCTGAAGTTACTATATCATTTAACTGCCCTTGGTTTTCACAACTTTAATTAACATTTTTTTACTTAAAAATCATAAAAATCAAATCGAACCAGCAAATCTGGCTTTGTATAGTTATTTTAAGGAATTGAAAAAGAAAAAAGAGGGTTGGTGAGCTACTTTATAATCCCAGCACACACCTTAGTATTGGGAACATTTGTGGGTGTTGCTCAAAGAATCTTAGGAATAACAGGGTCAAGTTAAATATTCTGTTTCTTGGCATGGTGACTTCCAGAGATGCTGTCACTATAGCACCATATTCATCCCTGAGTTTAACTTGGATAATATAATCTCCTTTTTCATCCCAGGTATGAGATGCACAAATGTCTTCTCCAGATATATAGGGGCCCAGCCAGCTACTGTTGGTTCCATCTCCCCAATCCCAGAAAACCCAAAGCTCGTCTCCATCTGGATCTGTAGCATTGATAATACAATAGGTATGTTCTACACCTACTTTGCCTTTGGTTGGGCCATCTATAGTTGGTGTTTCAGGTGGTGAGTTATCCCTTCCATACGTTTTGAAGCACGTATCCCATGTAATGGGATCATCACGTGCTTGTCCACCGAGGTTAACCCGTGTTTCAACACTATTCGAACTGGATAATGTAGATTTGTTGCTCCATGTACTACCATCATCAATGGATATCCATGCACATCCATGGGGATAAGATGTGGAAATATTGTTGGCACCCCATCCATAAAAGTTATCAGTAATATTATCAGTATAAGAAACTATGTAATAAGTCTGACTTGTAGTAACCATTATATCGTCAAAATCAATTTCTACCCAACCAAATTCTTCAGTTGGAACTTGTGCTGGTTCTGTATTTGTTAATGTTAGATCTGACCCATTTAACTCTTCTCTTATTGCTAAGACATAAGGATGCGTCGCTGTTGAGTTTTTACCTATTAATAGTTCAACCCTTGTTAGAATTTCTTTTGTTGGTATAAATGATTGAGCGGCTTGAACATTAATTGGGTTTTCTGGTACCGGGACTTGGCCAACAGGTAGAAATGCATCTGTTGTCATTACAGCTTGGGATTGGTCTAACTCATCGCTGAGTGATGCTGTACCTGTTTTATAAACTAATAATTGGCTATTATTGTTCGCGTTTAATGCAACGGCTTCAAGTCCATTTAGGACTAAAAATCCCACTACTAATAGTAGTAATATTTTTTTCATATTTTATTACCTCCCTTTATATTCTTATATACGGTGTAGTATATAAATACTACTCTTTATTACCTTTATATCTTCTAGCTTATAAATAGCAGTAATTATATTAAGGAATTAAAAAAGTAACTATATTTGTCATTATTATTCATATGACATAAATTTATATTCGCTTGAAACCTCTTTGAAAAAATTGTTTAAGTGATATAAGCATGCGGTCACGTCTATAATCAACTGGCATGGCATTTCCCTCACCCCATGTTTTTTTCTTGTTTATTTCTGAAAGAATAGTATCAATAGTTATATCGGTTGAATCCACAGTTGTGTAAGCATATCCCACATACAACAGATCATGTGAGTCACTACCTCCAGTGCCGCCAAGGTCGAATTCTTTTGCTACCTGTGCTGTTTTTATATTAGTCTTTGGAAGGCTACAGCTGTTATATACTTCTATTGCTGGTATTTTTGAATAATTTTTTTTAAGTTTTTCCTTTTTGATACCTGACATATTTCTAAAAAGATGGGGGGCTACCGGTATACCGCCTACATCAATAATTATTTCAACAGTCTCCTCAACAGAAAGATCTTTAGGAATATCTTCTTTTACATTTAGGCCCAGCATGTGTCCGTCTGCAGTTGATATTTCTATACCTGGAATAACAATGAAATCTTTGGGTGCAACTTTTAATGCTTTAAGACCACCTTCAACGGTATTATGATCAGTAATAGCCATTCCATGAAGTCCTTCCTTCTTTAGTGATTTAATTATATCTCGAGGACTTCCTATGCCATCATCTGAATATTGTGAATGAATATGTAAATCCAATTTTAACATGGTTTAAACGCTCGGTTGAAATTGGTAGATAGATTCTGTATTAGAAATTTACGGTTAATAAATCGTAGTATAGTTAGATAACATTCTAAAAAAGCTATTATACTGTAAAAACAGCAATCCAAACAATAATGTTTATCAATAATGCAATAAGACCCATACGAATACTATTAATCCAACTTAATCTGAGTAAATACTTAGAAACAAGCACAAATGATAGGAAAATAAATAACAAAGCGATCATTAATCCCCCAATCCATGATCCTAATAACAATTCAGAGATTAAACCTAATAAACTAATTATAAATACTGACATAAGTAACGTCGTTTTAGGAAAATCAAATACATATTTGATTGTGACCAGATTATAATGATATAACAGATATATTCCCCCATATATGATTAAAATATTTATTAAAAAATCCATAATGAATACAATTGCAATCCACGCAATATTTAAACTACTCACACTAATTGAATCATAATAAACTGGTTCAGGATCTGGATAAACTGGAATTGGGTTTCCTGCTGACATTGTTACAAAAAAAAATGGTAAAAATAGAATCAATGAAACTGATAAAACAAATCTAGTATAGTCTTTCATATTTTGTTAAACGAAGTTCATTATATAAAATACAGGGTAATTTGTTATAATAAAATGATTAAATCCTTAAAAATAAAAAAGAAAGTGTTATATAATGGAATTTTATTGCACCGCTTGGGAGAGGCGAATTATGTTGAACAATAAGAACAGGCATCTTAACAACCATTATTTTGGGGAGTTAGAACTAGTCGATAAAGAGTTGTTTTTTATTTCAGCAAATAGACGAGATAATTAGTATATATTACTGTTTTAAAATCACAGTAAGTAACCTATTTAAATAATAAAATGACGTTGTCAACTCTCATAATACAACAGATAAAAAATATTTTAGATTATTGAGGTATAATGATCGGAAATAATCTAACCACTATTCCCTTACAAACATTTTTTGTTTCAAGGGAGATAAGCAAATGTCCTTTAATTTCGGATATCATAAAATTGAGCAAAAAGATAGATGAGTTAGGGTTAATTGACAATAACGATTATTGCATAAGTCTTGCTTACGGTAAACGTATACTAATTAATGCTAAAAACGTAAACGTTGAAAGTATGAATCATCAAGACATTATAGAAATCGTGGATTATGACCCTTTGAAAAATATTATTTTGGCAATAGGTATAAAAGATCCAAGCATTGAAACACCGGTTCATTGGCTCATACATCATGCAAGAGACGATGTAAACGCAATTATCCAGCTTAACGGGGAAAAAGTTGCGAAAAAGTTATCAAAAAATCTACTAATTACTGAAAAAGAATGCCTATCTGGAACTCTTAAACTGGCAAAGCAAGTTTTAAAAACACTTAGAAGTAGTAAAAAAATCGTGATTAAAAATAGAGGGGGATTGTTCGTAGGTATAAGTCTAAAAGAAGCCGAAGAACTGGTATTAAAGACATATGGGGTATATAAATGAAAGTTGACGGAAAAGATTACAGATCTCTTTGGGTTGAGGATAATCTTATTAAATTCATTGATCAGAGAAAATTACCATATGTATTCGAGATTTTTACTGCAAAAACTGTGGATGATATTATATTTGCTATAAAGAACATGATAGTGCGTGGTGCACCAGCTATTGGAGCTGCAGCTGTATACGGAATGGCTCTTTCAAAAAAAGATTTTAAAAAATCAGCGGAAAAATTAAGAGCTACACGTCCAACTGCATATGATCTCTTTTATGCTATAGAATACATGATAGATAAAATAGACAATAATAAGAATGGATTTGACATGGCATCAAAATATGTTGAAGATATTATTAAGCGGTGTAAAAAAATTGGAGAAATTGGAGAAAAATTGATCAAAGATGACATGAAGATACTTACACATTGTAATGCCGGCGCTCTTGCAACAGTGGATTATGGGACGGCGCTTGCACCCTTAAGGTTAGCTCACAGAAATGGAAAAAAATTTTTTGTATACGTAGATGAAACAAGACCCCGGCTTCAAGGACTGTTAACAGCTTGGGAGCTTAAACACGAAGGTATCAAACATGTAGTTATTACTGATAATGCTGCAGGCTATTTCATGAAAAATAAGGATATTGATATGGTTATTACAGGTGCAGATAGAATTGCAAAAAATGGTGATTTTGCAAATAAAATTGGAACGTATGAAAAAGCAGTATTAGCCAGGGAGAATAATATCCCTTTCTATGTCACCGCTCCAATAACTACCTTTGATAATGCCATTAAGGATGGTGGTCATATAATTATTGAAGAACGGGGAAAACGCGAATTATCAGAGATAAATGGAAAAATGATTATGCCAGATTGGATATCTGTTAAAAATCCTGCTTTTGATGTAACACCTAAAGAGTATGTCACCGGTTATATAACAGAAAAAGGGATAATTAAAGGCGATTTTTCATACTAATGATTAAATTTTTACATAATAGTATATCTAGTAGTACAGTAGAAGAGTATTGAAAGTTTGGACAATGGTTTCAGTCACCCCTATTTTATTAATATAAATGAAGAAAAGGTTTTTTAAAAAAAATCGAGGATTAATGATGATTACATGGAAATATATAATAAAAGGCGATGCAGGAACAATTATAACGAAAGATCATAGATATGCAGAAGAGAAAAGCAGAATAGGGTATCGTGTGTTTTGTAAGCGGGAAAAAAATATCTACAAGTATTATCATTGATAGTTTTCAGATGATCCTTATGAGTCATTGAGTATTTCTTTAATTATTGGTGATATAATAACCACTCCGCATATGAGATATATATTTAAGGTTTTAAATGAAATGTCTTTTTGAAAATTTTTATTTTTTTAAATGAAAAACATATAACGTGGGAATCCTTTTTTTCTTACCAGTCCAATATCCGCAGTTAGAACATCTAAACTCGATAGTTACTTCTCCGCCCCAAATTGTGAGATTTTTTACTCTTTGTAATGAGTTACTACAAACAGGACATCTTGCGAGTATTTTGTGAGGATCTCCCTCTCTGCTATGGATTTCTATATCTACTAAATTACTTTTTAGAACGATGTTACGTAACCTATGTTCACTCACATGAAACTGTTTCTTCTTAGTTTTTAATTCTTTTTCTACAAGCTTTTTTAGTTTACGTTGTGAAGAAACGGTGCGATATTTTTTAAAAACATTTTTAACGGATTTTAGGACTGTTTCGTCTGAAGGAATATGGTAGGCCATAATATAGTAGAATTGTCTTAATTACTTATAATCTTTTATAAAGATACGGTCTTCAAAAGATCCGTTCTTGTAACAATTCCAACAAGAACGGTATCTTTTATCACAGGTAGAGCCCCAACATTATGTTTGGTCATAAGTTTTGCTGCATCAGCAGCCGTTATAGATTGTATTGTCCAAACTACTGGAATCTTCATAACATCCTTTACTAATAGTTCATCAAGCCGATGTTTCTGATGTCCTAAAGAAAAAGATTTTTTTAATAAAGCAAATGCAAAAGCAATTTCAGCATCTGATATTATACCAACAAGTTTTCCCTGGTTTAGGACAGGTAGGCGTGCAACATTTTCATTTATCATAACCCTTCTTGCATGTACTACTCTATCATCTGCTGATACAGAAAAAACATTTCTTTGCATCAGAGCACTTAGAGTTTTTTTACTATTAACAAGATGCAAAAGATCAGCCTTTGTGACAACTCCTACAAGCTTATCTTTATCTACAACTGGAAGCATAGTTGGTCCAGGTTCACCGACCTTTTTTAAAATGTCTTTAACGTCTGTATTTGGGGAAATTGTAACAAAATTTTTTTCATTAACTGATGAAGCATGTAATCTTGAAGTAGAAATGCTTCTTTTTCTTATTGATCCTAATTTATATGCTATTACATTGTCGGTTATTATACCAAAAAGTTTTTTATCTTCAACAACAGGAATTTTTGTAATATTATGCTTCTTCATAAGATCAAGAATATACTTTAAATCCTGGTCTTTATCAACATAAATAATGTCTTTTGTCATTATCTCTTTTACTTTCATTATTTCATCCCGTTTCAATCAAAAATATTATTGATATTTTAATGCATCCATGCAATTCTCACACAACAAACGTCCGTCAATATTTTTTAGGTTGGTAGATAGTGAACTACAATCTTCACATTTACCAGAAAAGATCTGAGCTCTAAGATGAGATTCATCTTTCTTTGATATATTATACCACTCTCTAGCTATCTCGTTCAATATGGGGGAAATTCGTGTTATATCTTTATGGGTTATTATACCAATTAATTCACCGTTTTCAACTACAGGCAGCCTTCTAATGTTGCATTTACCCATTGTTTTCATAGCTTTTTCAACTGAGATATAGGGGTCAGTCACTATAATCGGTGTGCTCATGACTTCTTCCACCAGTATCACATTTGCATTCTTTCCTTCAGCTACAACCTTTTTTAATATATCACTTTCTGTTAATATGCCGGTAGGCTGTTTTTTTTCTACGACTATTACGTTTCCGATTTTTTTTTCTCTCATGAGTTTAGCTACTTCTAAAACTGTAATTGTGGGTTTTACTATGACAGGATTACTTTTCATCGCTTCCTTTACAATGACTTCTTTCTTCATTTGATAGTCACCTTATAATCACTTTAAACTCAGAGTTAAGAACTACCAGCCCAAACATTAAAAGATTTTCAAGTATTTTACCTTTTTCGTATGATTGATAATTGTGAACAAAGATTTAAAAGTATACCAGATAGAAAAGAAACTCTTTCAAAGACGAATACATTTTATTCTGTCATATGTGGAGATTTGGATTAACTGTAAAAGGTGAAAATGAGTATGGTAACATTTGTAATTAAAGGGGTTCCAAAGGTAAAGAAAAGACCTGTGTTTTCTACTCAGGGTGGAAAGGTGAGGACGTACACTCCAAAAACAACAGCAACGTATGAGAACTTAGTAAAACTTAAAGCAGAAGAACAATTTAAACATCCACTCGACGGTTCAATAAGTTTGGCTATACGATTCTATCTTCCAAGACCAAAAAGATTAATCTGGAAACGAAGATCCATGCCTGAAATTTTTTCGGATAAAAGACCTGATATAGATAATCTTGCTAAAGCAGTAATTGATGGATTGAATGGCGTTGCCTTCAGAGACGATGGACAGATAGCAGATTTACATATCACAAAAAAATTTCACGCAGGAGATGATGAACCAAAAACAATAGTTATGGTTAATAATGTCAAAGAAGGTTTTAATCAATCATCATTAGATATATAAGTTCATATTGGATGATACGAAATCTTTTTAGTTAGTTGTATATTACTGCTCCTTTGATTACAATGAAAAAATTACTAATTGCCTATGATGGCTCAGAGGCTTCAACAAAAGCTATTGATATGGCACTAAAATGTTCTAATAAAGGAGACGAAATAATACTTCTTACAGTGATACCTGCTGCACTGGTAGAATCGGCTTTTACAGATATGTTGCTTCCAACGATTGATCTAAGCTCTGTAGTAAGATCAGGTAGTTTTAAAGAAAAAGCCATGGAAAATATGAACAAAGTTGCAAAAGAAATGGAAGGTAAAATAGATAAAGTAGATATTGTCGTGGAATCAGGCGATGCTGCAGATGAGATACTTCTGACTTCAAAAAAACATGAAGTTGATATTATAATCATTGGATACAAAGGATATGGAAAAGAAGGTAGATTTCTACTTGGTAGTGTTACCGATAAAGTGGTAAGACACGCAAGCAGATCTGTTCTAGTTGTAAGATAAAAAATTGTGATTAAATGCATCCTGCAAACGAGATACGCGGGATTAAAAGCAAGAAGCTTTCTAAAAAGAAAATTGTTCTTGGTGTAACCGGAAGTATAGCAGCTACTGAATCAATTAAATTATCACGAGAGTTGATTCGTCATGGCGCAGATGTTTATCCTGTTATGACAAAAGCAGCAACAAGAATTATTCATCCTGATTCTTTAGAATTTGCCACGTCCCATCTACCAATTATTGAATTAACTGGAAAAACAGAGCATGTTTCATTTTGTGGCCTTACGAAAGACCGCGTAGATCTATTTCTAATTTCTCCCTGTACTGCTAATACTATCTCAAAGATTGCACTTGGTATTGATGACACACCGGTGACAACTTTCGCAACTACTGCGATTGGATCAGGTATGTCAATAGCAATTGTGCCGGCTATGCACCTTTCGATGTATAATCATAAAATCGTACAAAAAAACATCGATAAATGTAAAAGAATCGGTATATCTTTTATTGACCCTGTTATTCAAGGGAACAAAGCCAAGATGGTTGATGTGGATGAAATAGTTGAACATATAATAAGATTGATTGGAAAACAGGATTTAGGAAAAAAAAATCTTCTAATTATTGGTGGGGCTACTGCCGAAGCAATAGATGATATAAGGATACTAACAAATAGAAGTTCTGGTAAAACTGCTGTTGCTCTGGCAAATACTGCGTTTGAGCGAGGTGCAAACGTTGAGTTATGGTGTGGACATTCAAAAGAGGTTGTTCCTTCATATATACCAGTTAAAAATTATGAATCAGTAGAAGATTTATTGAATTTATTGAAGAATAATGATATAAAATTTGATTTAATCATTGTCTGTGCAGCGATTGCAAATTATCTTCCAAAAAAACAAAAAGGAAAAATTTCCTCTGGAAGGCCCAAGCTTGATTTAGAGCTTCTTCCTGCACCAAAAATTATTCAAAAAATTAGATTGATTGCACCGAAATCCAAAATTATTGCCTTTAAAGTGGAAGGAAACAAGAAAAATTTGAAAGAAAAATCATATCAATTACTAAAGAAAAATCAACTAAATTTTGTTATCGCCAATACTGTTTCTGCTTTTGGTAAAGATGAAAATGAGATTTTGATTATTAATAAAAAAGGCAGGAGTTATCATAGAAAAGGAAAAAAAGAAGATCTTGCTGATTTTATTCTAGATATTACTAGTTGATTTAAATCATATTCAATATGTTTCTTATCTTGCAGTGATTGCTTTAATAAAATACCAAAGATATTTCTGGTTATGCCCGAACAACATATATACAGCTTATCCATTAGTTTAACTTGGAATACTTAGCTAAATAACTGAGGGATACTTTAAAGAAAAAAGTGAAGTATTACCTATTGAACTCTGGTGCAATAATGAATTTAGAATATTGGAGTAGGGTTATAAATGAATGAAAAAGACAAAAAAGAATTTCTGGAAGAATTCGGAAAGGCTGATGGACCAAAAAAACTTGATATGTGGTACTATGCATTGGAACAAGAAGTTTTATGGGAACAAATATTGTCTGAGATGTCGGAAATAGCAAAGGAACAGAAAATGGATAAAAAATTAGATAAAATGATGCAAGAAGAAATGAATGGTATAACAGGTAAATAGATCTTGATTAAATTTATTGTACTATTTTACGATAATTATAACATAACTATAAGAACGAGGTAGGTTTTTTTTAAGATTGTATTAGACTTTTTGATTTCATCTTTCCAACCCAAAACAAATATGGTATGCTTTTTGAATCTCAGTCTAAGGGTTATAGCATTGTGGAAATGAAATCATTGGAGTAATACTAGGTTTTGAGATAATATTATAATCTAAAATCTCTTATAGGTATTGAGGTGTTTTGATGAATGAGAGAGGAATACAAGGTTTTGAAGATTTACCTGCGGAAGAATATAAAACATTAGAAACAAGATTATATGGAGAATTAATGAGATCTTGTCAGAGATATGTCACTAAACTAAGATTAATATCTATCCTTGGCATCCTTGATTTTGTAAAACAAGAGATTATGGATTTTGAAAAGGAAAATATGAAATTTATGGATGATGAAAGTCCTGAAGGGGAATCAAATATTACTTTTGATAAATGATAATAAAAAAGGGTAACTATTCCTTTTTAACTCCTTATGGAAATGTAGAAATGAAATCATTCCATCTTCAATAATTAATACCAATTAGTTTTAACTAGAAGAATCTGTGGCAAAAATTTGTGAAATGAGGCGCAGATCACACCAAATTTTAATATTAAGGGAGGAGGTTAGAAATGAATTCAAAATAACTCCCAAAGTAATCTTACGCCTCAAACTAACTATTAATATCGATGCTCTTATATACTTTTCGCATCTCCGGGCAAATGTTTTATAAAATTATTTAATTCACCACTATTTCGTTATTTTACCGATACATCTGTAATGATATATAGTACTCACAAAAACAAAAACTTATATAATCAGATGTTCGACAAATTACAAACACTCCAATAAGATTATCATGGTGTAATGTTAAGTAAGTTTGGTAATAGTGGTCTCAAAGGTAAAATATGTGGAAAACGGGGAGAACCATTTAATTATTAAATAAAGAGTAACATTCTCTCTCCAGAAAAATATTACCGATATCTCTTGACTCTACAGATAGGTTAGGTTTATATACTATGAGAAAATCCATTAAATGTGGGTGTTTCACTAATCATAAAGTATAGTTAATTCAACCATATAATAGAATATAGATTTGATGAAAATATGTCAAATAATAAAGGATTTGCTAGCGATAATCATTCTGGTATCCACCCAGATATTCTTAAAGCGATTGTATCTGCAAACGTAGATTATACCATTGCATATGGAGATGACGAGTATACAGAACGGGCCATTAAAAAATTCAAAGAACATTTCGGTGATAGTATCGAAGTTTTCTTTGTCTATAACGGTACTGCAGCAAATATACTAGGATTAAAAACAGTTACCAATTCTTTCAATTCTATAATCTGTGCTGAAACTGCTCATCTTAATGTTCATGAATGCAGTGGCCCAGAGAAATTTACAGGTTGCAAACTAATAACCATTCAAGCAAATAACGGAAAATTAACTATCGATCAGATAGAACCATATATTGTTGGTTTTGGAGATCCACATGTTGCTCAGCCAAAGGTCATTTCTATAACACAACCAACTGAACTTGGTACAATTTATACTCCTAAAGAAATCAAAGAACTTTCTGATTTTGCTCATAAAAATGGAATGTTAATCCATATAGATGGCGCGAGACTTTGCAATGCTGCTGCCTCACTTAATGTAAGAATGAAGGAAATTACCAAGGATGCTGGTGTTGATATACTTTCTTTTGGGGGTACAAAAAACGGAATGATGCTTGGGGAGGCAGTTGTTTTTTTCAGTAAAAATTTATCAAAGGACTTTGCTTACATAAGGAAACAAGGGATGCAGTTAGCATCAAAGATGAGGTTTATTTCAGCACAATTTGAAGTATTTTTATCCAATGATTTATGGTTAAAAAATGCAAAACATGCAAATAAAATGACTCAATTATTATACAAAGAACTCAAAGATATTCCGCAAATAAAGATAACCCAGAAAGTAGAAGCAAATGCTATATTTGCAATCATTCCAAAGGAACATATCATTCCATTACAGAAAAAATATTTCTTCCATGTATTTAATGAACGTACCTCAGAAGTGAGATGGATGTGCTCATTTGATACAACTAAAGAAGATATTATGAATTTTACTGAAATAATAAGAAAAACTATAGCTGAAAAATAGAAATAATAGAATTTTGAAAAGTAACTTCATTTATATATTATATAAAAAGGTCAGTTAAAATTGTTTTTAGGGATGACATATTAATTTTAAAAGTGAATGAATATATATACGAAAAAAGAATACATAGAACTAGTGGCCATCAGGGAAACCAAAGCAAAATCTATATTACGTAAAAGCAAAAAAATTGACTCGTGGTTTATCTCTCATTATAGAATGAACCTTTATAGAGGATGCAATCATAACTGTGTATATTGTGATGGTCGATCAGAGGGATATTATGTAGAAAGGGAGTTTGGAAGAGATATTTCGGTGAAAGTAAACGCGATAGATGTTTCACGTAAGGAATTGAATCCAAAAGGAAAACGTACTCCTTTTAAGCGAAGTTTTATTATGATAGGTGGGAGCGTGGGTGATAGTTATCAAAATGATAAAGGGTTGTAATATTACACATTTTTTAAAAATATCGTGAAAAACATTAGCTTTATATACTATGAACGGTCAAGCATTAACACAGATTATGGTGGGTTATAAAGAAGATAAATTTGAAAACCTGCAATAATTATTAATAAAATCGTTACAATTATCAATATGAGTGTTAAAGAACCTAATCTTTTAGTTTGTTCATTTAATTTTTCATTTTGATCTATAAGTTTACTTGTCTGTGTATTTAATTCTTCAAGTAATTTTATAGGCACAATCTTTCTTTCTATTTCAAATTCTCGTTCTTCTTTGCACAGGAAACTCTGCTTATTATCAAAAATTATTAGTTGGATGAATTCAGAAAATAGTTGAGAAAAAAGAAAAAGGGTATTATTAATACCCACCTAGTTTTAAGCTTGGATCTCCTATAAGTATCGAACAATCAATGGTTTTTCTATCTATATTATCGTCGTTAACCCCGCCTACTATGTTGATATAATCTGTTATTGCCTGACTATGCATTTCTCCTACGATTTCCTTACTTTGATTGGCGTAGGCATTGAAGTGCTGTGTATCAAGAAAACCACTATATACTCCAGTAGTCCCTGGGCCGCTGATTCCATATCCAAGCGCAGAATATCCAATAGAAGCAATAGCTCCACCGCCTTTTCTTAATACCTGGACTGAACACCAATCATGAGGTACCCACTCATAATAATAAAATCGGCTTGTAGCGCCTTCACCCAAGCCAAAGAAGCTCAAAAATCCATCTCTTTTAATGCCTACTAGAATGTTCGACAAGGTTACATTGAACATGGCGTTGTGGCATCCTCCCACATATACAAAAGGAGTTTTATCGCCATTTCTTAACTTCCACGCATCAAAAATTTTAAAACCTGTAATCCATGAGTGTTCATGTGGAGGATGGGTCGACCATGATGAAGGATTACCATGACCTGCGAAAAAAAGAATACCCGCACCATCATTGTAAGCACTTATAACATCTGAGACACCGTTCAAAGTTCCTAAAGATGCCCATAGTTTTTCGATAGAAAAACCAATGCCTTCTAACCAATCTATTGCAACTTGATTCTCTATTTCTCCCTCATAGTATGAATCAGGCGATGGGGATGTATCTCCACCGATAAATACAGCTTTCTTGAACCACGAGTCGTCAGCAGTAGTCTCGTATGTAATGATCTTATTAATTACTCTGTCTACTTCAGACGAATATCTTAAGGGAATTCTACCTATGTGGACATCAGGATAGAAGTCCATCACGTCTTTATAAAGCCCTTTAAATTCTGCAAAAACGTCATTTCCATTGGAATCCCAATCATCAAAAACAGTTATATTTCCATCCAATTTATAAATGTCTGCATAGTAGAGGTCACTAGCATATCCTGGTTCTGGATAAGTTGGATTAATATCTGCATTGTTGGTTACCCGCTCTGGTAAATCCCAACCAAGTGATTGACCTTTTCTACCGCCAAAAAGTAAAACATAGTCAATACCCCAATCCTCAATAGCGTCTTTGATGAACAATTTTATATCTTCAGGATCGTCACGGCCAGAGTACTCGGAATAAATATCTTCAACGGTCTTAACCGTTGTCTCTATCCCCATAGCATTTTTATGAGTTACCAATGCTTGAAGTTGTGTTTCAAACTTTTCAGGGGTTATAATAACCATATCATAGATATCAGGAAATATCACAGGGTTCTTTGGTGGTTGATATTTGACGTCAATGTCAATACTGTTTGCAACATAAATGGTGTTTTCTAATGGTGCATATTGAACCGGATAACATCGAACAGTCAGGTAGATAACATGATCATTATCTTCTAAACCAACACCTTTTCTAACAACATACCTTTCTTCTGGATAGAGTTCACTACTAGAATAGACATTTTCATCTATTATATCTTTAGAAAGTTTTATGGATTCCATTTCACTAGCCAACAAAGGAACAGGTTCTGGTGAAGGCATGATCTTTTTTGATAAAACTTGTTGGTTTATTTCAGAAAAAGTCACGGCTACATCATCAATCTTTGTTCCTAATGGAAATGTATAAACCTTTGTTACAACTGGCAACATAGGTTTCCCGGTATCCAAAAGCATTGATGTTGCCTCCTTAAAATCTACAGTTAAATAACTATCTTCCTTTTTAAAAATGGGTGCTGAGAGCAACACAGATTCTTCGTTTAATAGTTTTTCATCTGATTCAGTTACGGCTACAGCTCCAAGTCCACTTAGGACTAATATAAATACTGCCAGTATTGGCAAAATTTTTTTCATATTTTTCCTCTCCATTTTATTATAAATTATATTATAAGTATAAGATAATATACTAGATAAAGTTTGTCATTAGGATTTTGTACGAAATTGTAAAACATTTTCAAACAAAAGCTGTAATGTATAATATTGTGGATAAGTTTTCCAATAGACGTATTTATAAAATATTTAGTTAATAATGGAAAGTCCAAACTAGTAATAACAGATAATGTAAATAGTCCATGGGATAAAATGTTTCGGCATCTACTCATATTTTAAAATATGATGGCAAATTAGTATTATAAACTAATTTTATTCTTAAAATAATGGAAAAATTTATTCGTATCCGCCTATCTTCAAGCTTGGATCACCAAATAGGGCCCATGACTCTACAACCTGGGCATCGATCCATGAGTCACTAACTGCCCGCCATGAATCACTATTTACCTGGGTATTCCATTGTACTGGGTATGTATTAACATACCATTTTATTGCTGCAGTCCAAGTATCCCCAAGAATATCAATATTGTTCTGTCCATATTGCTTAAAAAACTCTACTTCAAGTTCATTGACTCCGCCCATTCTGGACCCTTTATCTTCTCTTATACATCCAAGACCAGTATTTCCTATGGTTGCTATAGATCCGCCACAAATTTTCCGTGTTAATCTCCAGCCCAAACACTCAAGAGTCCCCTCCATATGCTTTCGAGTAGTTTTATTAAACATTTTAAAAACTGATACATCGAACTGGAGGCAATGACATCCACTGAGGACAACAATTGGTAGCATATATCTGTTTCTTAGCCTATGTACACTCCATACCGTTAAACCAATAATAAGTCTCTCCCCATATGGCGCATAAGTACCCCACATTTGAGGGCTTCCATGTCCTACAAAATATACAAATCCACTTCCTCTACTGAACGCTTTTATAACATCAGATTGCCTCCTAAACGTTCTATCTGAAGTGTAGAATCTATATGAGTTGAAACTTTTCATATTACCTATTGCAAGATCACCAAAATATTCTCCTTCATATGCGGGGATTGAGCTTAAACTCTCATATCCAACCAAAAATTGATTCGTATATTTTGGCATAGTGTCCCCAGCAAACACAAGCATGTCATAAAACCATGTTTGACCATAGGTATTGGTTTCATAATTGATGATCTTGTCAACCATTATTTTTACTTCTATTTTATTTCTACAAGGAAGTCGTCCAACTGCAACGTCCGGACTCAAATCTATGTCTTTGTCTTCTGGTTCCTTTCCATAACACCACTCACCATACAGACCGTCTCCATCAGAATCCCAACTTGAAAAGTTACCTTCTGAATCATAGATGTCTGCATAATAGAGATCACTAATGTAATGAGATTCCAATATATTCTCCATATTTACATATCTGACTGGAAGATACCACGATGGGAATTGCCCTTTTTTACCACCAACCAAAAGAACATATTCTATTCCCCATTCTTCAATAGCTATTTTTATAAAATATTTGATTTTCTCCGCGTCATCTCTACCTTGCAAATACATTTCCCCATATAGCTCTGATAAAGTAATAATATAGGTAGAAACACCAAATTTCTCTTTATGAGCTACTAGTGGAATTAGCTCTTCTTTAAATTTCGTGGGGGTTATTATAAGGAGTTCGTAGGTGAGATCTTTATTAAAAATTTGAGTTTGATATGTATCCTTCGAAGTTTGATCAATTTTTTTATTTTCTGCATTAATTGTTGGAACTACCGTTACTCCAATAAATAAAAGTACTGTTATACACACCAACATTTTATTTTTGATATTCTTTTTCATCCTTTCCCTATAGGAGTGGTAATATATTATATAGTTTATATATTTTTACATATACAATAAATTTGAATATTTCAGATAACCTAGCATCAATCAATTAGGATATCCTCCTATTTTCAGACTTGGATCTCCAAGTAACGCCCATTCTTCAACAACTTTAGCATCCCATTGAAAATCCATACCTGGATATGTATCAAGGTATTTGTTTATTGCGCCCCCCCATACTTCTCCAAGAATGCCACCACTTTTATTAAATGTGTCGTAAAAACATCTCTCAAGATATCCACCATAGGCTTCAACACAATCTGGTTCATTCACCCCATCACCATCTCTATCGCCATATTCCCATCCTGCTTCATAACCAAGACCAGTATTCCCTATGGTAGCAATAGAACCGCCACCAATCTTACGGGTAAGATGCCAACTCCAACATTCGGGAACTGGTAAACCATGTGTCCACATAAATGGTTTTTTTAACAAAGTGGCAATTAATGATACGTTAAACTGGCTGTTATGACAACCACCAACAACACATACAGGTAGTTTTCCACCATTTCTAAGTATAGGGAAGTCGTAAATACTTATACCTCCATCCAAAATCAAATGATCAAATTCACCGGGCCAACCGGTGTTCCAATTTCCAGGGTGGGCATGCCCATCAAAAAAAAGATGGCCACAGCCAGCATTTATCTCTCGTTTAATATTTGTTGTTAATGGTGTATAATCGGGATTAATATATCGGTTAGATCCATAAAGTTTTATAGGTTCAAAATCAAGCATATATGACAATGCTTTATCACATATTAATTCGCCTTCAATATAATTCGTTCCAGTATCATTAAAGGGATCACCACCACTAACAACCATTTTATTATACCAGGATGGATCAGCAGGTGTACTTTCGTATTTAATTATTTTATTGACTATTATTTAGACTTCGAAGTTGTTTCTACAAGCCAACCTTCCAACATAGACATCTGGATAAAAATTTATGGTATCCTTATCATCACCAAGCCCCGACCACTTGGCAAAGATACCATCTTCATTGGAATCCCAATTTGAAAAATTACCCTCGCCATCATATATATCTGCGTAGTACAAATCACTAATGAACCCTGGGTCATAGATTTCTTCGTTTTCTTTTAGATTTGAATATCGTACCGGTAGATGCCAATCTTTTGTACCCTGATTCTTATCGTCTCTTGGATTTCCCCACAAAAGTGATTTCAAACCACCAACCAAAAGCACATAGGTTATGTTCCAAGTTTCCTTAGCATATTTGATGAAATATTTGATCTGCTCAGGTCTGTCTACACCACTATACTCCTTATATATATCTCCAGTTATTTTGAGTGTGGTAGGGACATTATGATTATTCTTATGATCGACCAGTTTTTGCAAATCATCAGAAAACGTTTTTGGAGTAATAATCACCAAGTCATATATACTATTTGTTGGGAATGGACTTGTCTTAGGTTCTATATAGGTAATTGTTAGAGCAAGGTCTTCAACATATTGTATAATATTTGTCGCTGGGCTATAACGTACTGGATAAACCCTTATATTGCAGAAAGTTTTATGTTCGTTGTTTTCATTAAGCCCTCCACCTGTATAAAAGCTAAACCAGTTCTTAGGATATAATTCATTAGAGTTGTAGATGGTTTCATCCATTTCGCATTTTAAGACGTTTTTTTCCATACCTCGTATAACAGGCGGAGGAGCAGGTACAATCTTTTCTGATAAAACCATGCTTTTAACTTCCTGAGTTTCATAATCAATATTAACAATTTTTGTCCCAAATGGAAAACTCATCGTTCTAGTATAAATAGGTAGTATTGGTTTGCCTGCATGACATAAACGTGCGTTTGCACCTTCAATATTTAATTCTACATATGAATCTCTTTCGATAACATCTGGTTCTAAAAATTGTAGATTCACGGTTGCATATTGATCATTGATTTTTATGTGCGATGTTGAGGATAAGATTGGTTCTGGATTTTCGATTAGATTATTCTCTTCTGCTTCAGGTAAGGCAACAGCCCCAAGGCTATTAAGAGCTAAAATTCCTGCGAACAATAATGGCAACACCTTCTTCATATTTTTACTCCCAATCTTATATGTATCGGTAATTTAATATGTGTATAAGTTTTTTTAAATTCTTACAAACACCTTGTCATTTGTATAATTGTATATCGATATATATAAGAACTTTTATTAAAAAATTGTACAAAATAGTAAATGTTTTTAATTAATGAATACTATGTACAATTTCATGATTAAAATTGATCTAAAAGATAGGAAAATATTATATCAATTAGATATAGATTCAAGACAACCTTTATCAACAATTGGAAAGAAAGTCGGGTTACCTAAAACTGTAGTGGCTTATAGAATAAACAAACTTAAAGAAAAAGGTATAATAAAAAGTTTTTATACAGTTATTGACGCTTTTAAATTAGGCTACACCAGTTTGAGATTCTACTTGACTTATCAATATACAACTCCTGAAATCGAAAAAGAAATAGTTGATTATTTTAAAAAAAATAAACATACCTGGTGGCTAGGCACATTTGAAGGAAGATTTGATTTAGCAGTTATTATGTGGGTAAAAGATCTTAACGACTTTTATTCTTTCTGGAAAAAAACTCTAAAGAAATTTCGATATTATTTTCAAGAACAAGTTTTTTCTCTCTATGTTATGTTGTATCTTTATAGATATTCGTATTTATTAGAAGACTATGTTGAATCTGATAGAACAAAGTTTGAAATTACAGGAGGGGGAAAGAAAGTAAAAACCGATGATTTAGATTTTCATATATTAAAATTAATGGCCGAGAATGCAAGAATGCCAGTAACAAAGATTGCTAAAAATCTTAATTCAACGGTTACAGTAATAAATTATAGAATAAAAAAATTAATGAGATTGGGTGTAATTCAAGGATTTAGAGTTAATTATGATTTTTCAAAATTAGGTTATCAATGGTTCAAACTAGATATTGATCTTAAAGAGTATGAAAAAAAAGAACAGATTATCGATTATATAAAATCCAATCCACATTTAATAATAATAGATGAATCGGCAGGTGTCTCTGATTTGGAATTAGAATTTCATTTAGAAAGCTTAAATAAATTACATGATATTATGGAGGATATCATTGCCAAATTTCCCAACGTCGTAAAGAATTATAGATACATTTATGCTGTAAAAGTTCACAAAATGCATTATATGCCTGAAGAATGAAGAAATTTTCTTCAAACTTTCCTCAATTATTTCGTTCCAATCTTCTATGATGCTGTTTAAAACTATTAACTCTCCATTATGTTGAACCTAACCAAAAGTTTTGTGTGATATAAAAGATAAATATTTCTGAAAAAACAAAAAAAATATTAAAAGGATATAATCAAATATAACAAACTATATTCCAGATACTATAAAAACGGGATTCACATGAAAGCTATATCCTTTGCTCCAGGGCACATATCAGGTTTTTTTGAACCAATATATAGAGGAAATGATGCCGACAGATCAGGTTCTCGTGGTTCTGGTATCAATGTATCTCTTGGAGCCTTTAGTGATATAACAATTGAAAGTTCTTTAAAACAGAGTATTGATATATATATAAACAACAAAATATCAAGAGCTCCCGTTACAAAATTAGCAATTAAACGTTTAATTGAAAATACTCCACTAAATGTCATAGTAAACACCAAACTAGACCTTCCTGTAGGTCAAGGATTTGGTATGAGCAGTGCAGGTGCCCTAAGTGCAACAACAGCACTTGCAAGGTTGCTAAAAATACCAAAAGAACATGCAATTAAAACGTCACATTATGCAGAGGTACAATTGGGTACTGGTCTTGGGGATGTAATAGCAAGTAGTTTCGGCGGTATTGAAATCAGAAGAGAGGCAGGACTACCTCCTTGGGGCACGATAGAGCATATCCCTGGAAAGTATGAAGTGGTTTTATGTGTCGTAGGGGGAAAGATTGACACAAAAAAAATACTATCTGACTCTGCAAAAATAAATGAAATCTCTTCTTACGGAAGATATTGCATCAAAAAAATACTTGAAAATCCATCTATAAAAAACTTTTTTTCATTATCACAGATGTTTACAATGAAAACAGGTCTTGCAGATAAAAAGGTCCTGAAAGCCATTAAATCTGCAAATCGTCATGGCATGGCAAGTATGTGTATGTTAGGCAATTCTGTGTTTGCCATTGGCGATACAAACATGCTACGTGAAACACTCTCGGTATTTGGAAAAACATATGTCTGCACCGTAGACAGATATGGGGCCCAAGTTTTAAAAGAATAAAAAATTTGTTTTAAAATTATATCTTGTTTGATTTACCCTTTGCAAGATCTACAAGATGTTTTTCTCCATCCTCAGGTCCTTTTGCAAATAGGATATCATGAGGATCAACTTTTGTGTTTTTATTTGGACCGTATATCCACTTATCCTTATGTCGCATCGCTATCACCATCATCCCTGTTTCACTAGCAAGTTTGAGTTGTCCCAATGTCTTTCCACATAATATAGACTGAGATTCAACTTCTACTCGAGTAAATACAACATCAGATTCACGAATGCTCATCTTGAGTATAGGATGGGATTCTACATCTCTAAGTTCTACGTCAGCTATCTCTTGAGCAGCATCAGCTATCTGCTCTCCAGCATGTGCAATTCTCAAAAGTGTAAGAGCATCGTCTATGTTGTGCTTTCCCTTTTTAACATCTTCTAAAGATTTTTTTTGAAGGGTTCTGTAAAGATTATCAACTAAATTCTCTAAATCATATACTTCTTCCGCAATTGTCTTATTATCATATAATACTGAAGAATAGGCAAGATCTACCATCAATTCTGATTTATCTTTTATCTCTAGAACAATATCTTCAGCTGTTTTATCTATCATTCTAACACCCTCAACTGTCCCTTTAAAAATTTATTGAGATCTTCATAACCAGCATCTGTACCTCTTACAATCAACCAGTCTTCAGCTTTGATGCTTGTATCGGATTGAGGATTATATATCCAACATTCTCCACGACGTATTGCAATTATTCTCATCCCCGTCTCAGATTCTATTTTAAGATCGCCTATTTTTTTATCGCATGCTCTTGATTTTGCTAATACTTCAATTCTAAATATCTTCTCATCAGCTTTGCTTAATAACTTTGGTAAAATCGGTCTAGTTTTTTCCTTGAGTGTTAAAAGATTTGCGATGTCTCCCGCAGCATTTGAAATGCTTTCAGCCGCTTCCGCAATTTGCAGAATGCCTGCTAGCTGTTCAGCATCTTCCTTAGTTCGAGCAGCCATCATAGAAATCATCCTAATATCGTAGTTCATCTTGTCCATTCGCACCTCCAAATATTTGACCTCTTCGGCTATCTCATCGTTATCTAAAAGAACTGCAGAATATGCTAGGTCAATAATAAGTTCAGAGATATCTTTCATCTCTGTTAAGAGTTCTTTGACAGTCGTAGGTTCATATTCAATCTCAGTGAATTCCTCTTTTTTCCACTTTGGTGTTCTTTGTAATCTTCCAAAAATACTTTTTCTTTTCATCATACTCCAACTACTCCAATTAACAAAAATAAAAATATGATTCCTAGAGTATCACCAACAGTTGTAACGACTGGTGCAACTACATCATCAGGATCAAGTCCTTTTTTAAAAGACAAAAAAGCTGTAAAGATGCTAATTATAGAGATCACAAAAATAAGTAATATCCCTGTACCCAATACTATAGATACAAATCCCATTAAACCTACACTCATTTGTATGTTGCCAAAATATGCTATGTAGTATATAAATATCGCCAATATTGCATAAGTAACAAAGCCTATAAAAAGGGAATTGAAAAAATTTTCATGCATATTTTTATCTTTAATATTCAACTCTATATGGCCCATATGGAGACCCGAAGCAAGTCTCGCTCCTAAAATACTACCAATATTTCCACCAACCCCATTTATTACTGGGATAGAAATTAGAAATACCGGAATGAGTAACAACTTTTGTTGATTACCCTGGAGAATTTGGCCTGCAAAGATTTCAATAAAAATGCAAACAGTGAGTAGAGGAATACTGGTTTTTACAATTTTTTTCCAGCTATAAATCATGTTATTCCTCCTATTAAAATGGCACTACCAAAAATACAAAGCATTGAAAAAACATCTCCAAATGTAGCCAGTGCAGGACCCGTGATATTGTCTGGATCATATCCTCGCTTGAAAACAAAATATATAATAATAATTGTCAAAAGTGTTAAAATTAAACCTGATAACACACCTGCTAAAACTACTATAGCAATCAATTTCACTGGATCAGGCTGAACATTTAAAACTAAAGAGCTTGCATATGCAAGAACCCCGATAATAAAAGTCATTAGAAAACTCAATACCAGTGATCCAATAATATTTTGCTTAAGTTCCTCATTCCACAAATTATTTGCATCAATTATACCAAGATGATACGCTGATCCCAACCGGGAGCCTAAAGCTGTGCTGATATTTCCTCTTAAAGCTATAACCGCTGGAATTACAACAATAAGTCCTGGAATATCTTTAAAGATACTTACCATCGCACCAAGAGTGTTTCCTGCAACAATTCCTCCAATGCCACAGACAATAAGTAGGGGGAGGCTCTGTTTCAACATTTCCTTTGCAAACATTTCTCAAAGCCTCCATTTATATTCACACTCCAGTTATTAAAGGTAACATTTTCTATATCGCTCCCACATCTGATCTATATGATCTTCAATGGCCTTGATTCTTTTAATATCCTTCTTTGGTTTAAAAAGATGCCTGAAACGTCCTTGATATTTAATCCAATCCTCGATAGGTTTACGCTCAACTTTCCCTTCCATAATTAATTTACTCCTACCATTAAAAGTTACTTTATCATTTTCAACCTCATACAAAGCCCATGCACCCGTTTCTACAGCCATAGTACCCATTTCAACTGTTTTCTCCATTGGGAAACGCCATCCGGGAGGACACGGTGCCATTATCTCAATATATCTTGGGCCATGAATAATTTTTGCCTTCTGAAGTTTTTTGAAAAGATCCTCAGGATAGGCAATACAAGCCTGTGCAGCATATGGTATATGATGTGCCTGGATTATTTCCCCCATTTCTTTTCTAAATTCTGTTTTACCACTAACCGTTGTGGTGGTCCATGCACCATATGGTGTTGCACCGCTACGCTGAATACCAGTATTTGAATATATTTCATTATTATAACATATATAGATAAAGTTGGTATTACGTTCAAGCGCACCAGACAAAGCTTGTATACCAATGTCATATGTTCCACCATCACCTGCCCAAGCAACAACCGTTATATCCGTTTTACCCTGCATTCTAAAACCTGCCTCTACACCACTTGCACCCGCGGCTGCTGCTTCAAATGCAATGTTCATAGTTGGAATATCAAACGATGTATATGGATGAAGACTCTCAATTACAGCAGTACAACAAGCAGGAACAATTTTAACAGTGTTTTTACCAAGAGCTTTATAGACAATTCGAAGCGCCATCGTGGCAGGACACCCGGGACATGCTGCACTTCCTGGAATATAACACTCTTCAATTGGTAAATCTTTAATCGCCAAATTTTACACCCCCTCAAGACCAAACCATTCAATATGTCTTGCTTTACCATTAATTACTTTTTTGCACATTTTCTCAATATCCCCAAATGGTACATCTTTTCCACCAAGACCTGCGATAAAACCACACACTTTAGCATCGGTGTTATCATACAATGAGGCTTTCACCTCTGTAAACAAAGCACCTTCCATACCAGGTGAAATATTCCGATCAATAACAATAAGATCTGCTTTTTTACTAAGTTTCAAGATTTCTTCTTTTGGGAAAGGCCTAAAACATCTAACCCGTGCAAGGCCAAATTTTAAACCTTCTTTTCGCAAGTTATCAATTGCAGCTTTGCTTTCGGCACCAATAGCACCCATAGAAAGAAGAATATAATCGGCACCATCACACTTATAAAATTCTAAAAGATCACCGTGATAACGTCCAAAACGTTGCTTCCATTCTTTTGATATCTCAAGTATCAACTTCTTTGCATATTCATGAGATTTCTGCATATCCAAACGCACTTTTTCATACTCAGCAGGCAATATTATATTTCCGAAAGTAATCGGATTATCTGGATCCAATTTCCACTTAGGTGCCCTATTCGGCAAGAAAGCATCAACATCTTTTTGATTCGGAACAAAAACAGGCATACTGGTATGGGACAGTATAAAAGCATTATAACTAATCATTACAGGGAGCGATATTTTTTCATGTTCACCAAGTTTGAATGATTGAATTATTGTATCAAAAATCTCTTGATTACTACTACAATAAAATTGAATCCAACCTGTATCGCGCTGAGAAATACTATCATTTTCATCAGCCCAAATATTCCAACCAGGTCCAACGACTCGGTTGATATTACACATAATAACCGGGAGTCTTGCAAGAGCTGCCCAATGAAGCATCTCATGCATTAATAAAAGACCATGAGAAGAGGTACCTGTAAACGTTCTTACTCCTGTTGCACTAGCACCGATACAAGCAGCCATTGCAGAATGCTCACTTTCAACACAGATATATTCACCCTTGTACTCACCCGTAGCAAGATATTTTGCAATACCTTCAACAAGGGTTGTTTGAGGGGTAATAGGATACGCTGCAACCACGTCGGGTTTGCACATAACAGCTGCTTTTGCAGCGATATAATTTCCTGTGTCGATCATAACCTCGGTCATTTTTTCTTTCCCTCCCGCTCAAGAATTATAGCTTTAACTTTACACACATCTGCACAAATCCCACAGCCTTTACAATACACGTAGTCAATATCAACACTATCATCCTTGTGACGTGTAATTGTAGCCTCGGGACAAAAAATCCAACAACGCAAACATTTCACGCATTTATCTTTATCAAGAATTGGTCTGAAAACACGCCAGTTACCTGTTTTACCCATCGCGCCTTTCTTAGGATATGAAATCGTTGTTACAACATCGTATTTTTTCAAGATTTCACCTCAACCTTATCATATGCATCTTGAGTTGCTTTGACGTTTCTTTCAGCAAGTTCACCTTTCCATTTATCAAGCACTATATCTTGTATTGATTTCAGGGTAACTCGATCAAGTATTTTTGGTACAGCACCAAGAATAGGGGTGTTAACAACAGGAATCCCCCCAACAAGGATCTCATGTTTGAGTGCAATATCTGTTGCATCAACAGTTGCAACAATAAACTTTTTTGAAAAATCAAATTCACCAGGTTTCGTCCTGGTGTTAATTAAAATTTTACCATTTTTTTTCAAACCCTTTAAAACATCTACAATATCCATAATGCTTTCATCAAGCACAATTACTATATCAGGATTATAGATTTCACTACGGAGATGTATTTCATCATGTGAAATCCGAGCAAAAGCACGTACTGGTGCACCACGTCGTTCAGCACCAAAAAAAGGGAATGCTTGGACCCCTTTGTTTCCATCTATCAACGCTGCTGCAACAAGTAGATTCGCTGCTGTGACCGCACCTTGACCGCCTCTACCGTGAAAACATATTTCCACTAAATATCGAGATGCCATGGTAATGCCTCTACCCAGACCTCGGAATGAAAATATCACATATAACTGTTTTGAATAGTTTGAAAACCAAAATTTATTGGATAGATTTTATTTTCGATTCTATTGTCGCGTTTTTATCTCTTCTTTCATCGATTTTTAATTCTGTTATTACTCTTCTCACCCCACATGATAAAACTGCATTATGTGCTTTCTGAACTGCGTTAAATAATTTATTCAAGTCATCTGTTTCAATAACAGTTGCCATTGCATTTGTTTCAAATTTTATATTTTCACTTTTTAGAGTTTCGATAGCAAATTTAACATATTTACTTAAACTAGTGCTTTCTCCGACTGGTGAAATACTTAGTTGTGCAATGATCATATTATTACCATATACTTTAACTTCTTGCTACTAATTAACCTTGTGAATAGAGGATCTTGGAAGAAAATTATTCGAAACCCTATTCGAACGACTCTTGAATTCTCATTATTGCTGCACTAATATTTTCCAGAGTTGTTGCATAAGAAAATCTGAGGTATCCCTCTCCATATGGGCCAAAGGCAGTACCTGGAAGAATTGCCACTCCGGCTTTATAAAGCAAATGCTCAGCACAATCCTGTGAATTCATATTAGTTTTCTTAATATTTGGAAAAGCATAGAATGCACCTTTAGGAGCCTGACAGCTAAAACCGGGTACAGAATTTAGTCCTTCAACAATCTTATCTCTCCTCTCTTTGAATCTCGTCATCATATCATGTATAAAACTCTGACTCCCAGTCAATGCTTCTATGCCTGCCCATTGCGTAAATGCTGCAGTACATGAAATGGCACTAACAAGGAAATCCTGTAATCTCCCAGCCATTGTAGGTGGCACTACCATATAACCTAGTCGCCAGCCTGTCATGGCATAATATTTTGAGAAACCATCCAAAAGCACGGTCCTTTCTTTTGCTTTATCCCTTGCTGTTGGGGTGTAGTGGCATGTTTCGTATGTCATCTTTGAATATATCTCATCTGATATTACATAGATGTCGTGTTCCTCAGCCAGTTCTGCAATAGCCTCTATTTCAGATTTTGTCATCACCGATCCTGTTGGATTTTGAGGGGAATTTACTATTATAAGTTTAGTTTTTTTAGTTATCTTATTCTTAATATCATCAGGGTTCATACGGAACTCGTTCTCTTCCAAAAGGGGTATCATTACTCCTTTTGCCCCAATTAAGGATGTAACAGATCCATACGTTGGATAGCCAGGATCTGGATATATGACTTCGTCCCCAGGGTTAACAATAGCTAGCATTGAAAAAAATATGCCCGGTTTCAAACCGGGAGTGATAATGACTTGTTCTAGGTCGGGTCGATAGCCTCGGGTCTTCTCTATCTCATCCTGCACCGCCTTCCTGAGTTTCAAGATCCCAATTGACGGAACATAATGTGTCTTTTTGTCTTGGATTGCTTGTATACCTACATGAGCAATGTTTTTAGGGGTTTCTATGTCTGGTTCTCCAATCTCAAAATGTAATATGCTTTTACCCTGCTTTTCTAATTCCTGGGCCTTTGCAAGTACCTCAAATGCCGCCTCCCCATATATCCTATTTGCCCCTTCGCTTAATTGTATCATTTTCTAATCACCTATTTACAACATGTTTATACTATCTTGTTGCTAACGCGTAGTTGGACAAACCAAGTTCTTTGATTTTTTTTGCTGTGGGAATACCATTTTTGTCCCATCCACGGAGAGAGTAATATTCTTGTAGACTCTGCTGGAATCCTCCGGGAGGTAAGACAACCTCTTTAGCGGGTCCTTTTGTAAAAGAGTTCTTAAAGAATCTAGTTGGTAGTTTGTCCCCGGTTGAATTTAGCCCTTCTCGAAGATTGAACAGCCGAACAAGGTTCCATACTCGTTCCCCAGCTAACAGATAGCTCTCAACTGTATGATCAAATCCAGTGGCAAGGTTCCACATTCCAACGCAGTCCTCTTCAGATATTGGAGCAAAATCGCAAAGCACAAGAGAGAAGAACGCAGATCTTTCATCCTGAATTTTTTTAACGAGTTGCGCTTTTTTTTCAAAAGAAAACCTATCAAAATCAGGATTGTTAATCTCGATTGTGACAGTCCATGCTCTCTGATGGCACCCGCCTCTGTCCGATGTTGCATAAGCGAGGCCCATGCCGAAAGCACCTCTGGGATCATAACCAGGTATTTCAAGTCCTTTAGCATGTACAGCATACTTTTCCGAGTTTTTTCCCAGCTTCTCCGCAGCAATTCGAACACCCTCCGCCAACAGATTTCCAGCTTTACTCCTCCGGTGGGCAATGTCATCAATGAGTACTGCCAGATCTTCAGTCTTACCCCAACCAATCTCATTACCCTTAAGATCTTCGTCGGAAATTACACCTTTCTCATATGCTTCAATTGCAAAGCCTAATACACCGCCTAAAGAGATAGTATCCATGCCAAGCGCGTTACACCTTTCATTAAGATATACCACATTCTCGACAGAATCTACACATAAATTAGAACCCATGAGCGCTAAGGTCTCGTATTCAGGCCCCACTAACGAAATACCCTTATGAGATCCTGACTTGATAGAAGATTTATTCCAACATGCAATAACACAATTCCAACAAGCTCCAGAATCGTCTACTATTCTCTTCTGCATAGTCTCAGCATTGATTGCATCACCGTGTTCGAAGTATCCCTCCTGGTAATTCTTTGTTGGAATAAATCCCCAGTCATTAACGGGTTTAACCCAATATGGTGTTCCATACCGTCTTCTTATAGGGACGAAATTATTTTCCTTAATCTTCCTCAACACCTCTCTTGTTCTTATACGGAACCTCTCTGGGTCATGTATTGGTATATTACTAGTACCAGTAATTGCAATAGCTTTAAGATTCTTGGAACCCATAACTGCTCCGGACCCACCTCTTCCTGCATGCCTATGTCCATCTACGGTAATGGCAGAAATTTTAACGAGATTTTCTCCAGCTGGCCCGATAAGGGCAGTTTTTACCTTGCCTTCATTTTGTTGAAGCCAGTAATGAGTCTCAAGACATTCTTTCCCCCAAATTTTAGAAGCATCCTTAAACTCAACTGAATCGTCCTTTATAACACTGTAAACCGGATTATCAGATCGTCCTTTTATTATTATGAAATCCCAGCCGGCTTTCTTTATCTCCACAGCAAAACTACCACCAAAATGAGAATCTAAAAAAAGATCAGTCTGAGGAGATTTGGTAACTACAGTTCCTCGGCCTGATGTCTGAGCTTGAGTACCAGTAAGTGGTCCGGTAGTAAACATCAAAATATTCTCAGGAGACAGAGGAGCAGTTCCTTTTGGAAGTCTATCGAAGAGAATTTTGGCTCCAAGTCCTTTAGCTCCGATAAAATTCTTTGCAGCATCCATATTTGTATCTTCAACTGCTGTAGAATGAAAATTTAAATCGATGATGAGCATTTTTCCTGTATATCCGCCACTCATTAGAACACGTTCCTTTACGACTTTCTATTTATTTCTAAAAGATCGATTAACAATGAGAAACCTGTTTCACGACGACCTGCACCAGGTCCAACTATGGTAATTGGACCTAATTCATCAGTGTGATAAGTCAACGCATTAATAGCTTCATTCACACTTGCCAGTGGATCACTAAGAGGTAATTTTTCCGGCCAAACCTTTGCCTTCACGGAACCGTCTGATTGAATCTCTGCACTCCCTATGAGTTTCCAACGTTTTCCTTCAGCCTTTGCCTTTACAATTTCATCTTTTGTTATTTCAGTTATTCCTTTTCTTTCTACATCTTTCCAACCTATATTCTTGCCCAATACAACGTTTGATAAAATGACTACTTTACCAAGGGCGTCTAAGCCTTCCACATCACCAGTTGGATCTGCTTCAGCATAGCCTAAAACCTGTGCCTTCTTTAATGCATTGTCATAAGACATGCCTTCTTCCATCCGTGTAAGAATATAGTTGGTGGTACCATTCAATATACCTTTGAAACCATTGATCTTATTTCCAGCCAGAGAGAACCTGGCAAGATTTAATGCTGGAGTTCCTGCTAATACAACGCCTTCAAAACCATAGTGTGCATTATTTGACTCTGCCATTTTTAAAAGTTCCACAGCCTGCTTTACCACAGGACCTTTGTTCGTAGACACCACGTTCTTACCCGCACCGAGAGCAGTTTTTATGTATGTAATAGCTGGCTCCCCTGTTTTGATATCAGTATAGGTGACCTCTACAATCGTATCGGCATTAGATTTCTTGATAGTAGCGAGGCTGTCCAAATCCTTAATCCCAGTGGGATACTCATCCAACTTCTTACCATTTTTTACTAGATCAAGTATCTTGTACATGTCAAGACCATACTTCTCGTAGACTGACCCTTTCATGATGTCAGAAATAGCAACTATTATGTAATTAAAGTCATACTGTTCCGCAAGCATATCTTTTTTTTCCAAAAGTATCTCTGTCAAACCTTGACCAACGGTACCAAATCCTATGAATGCTAATTTAAAGTGCATATTTATGAACCTCTGTGATGTAGTTTAGGTGCAGCAATAAACGTTAAGCCTTTCTCGGTCAGTGCTCTAGCGGTATTGTTAATAGTCTCGTGCTTGTCCAAGTAATTTTGGATTAAAGCTGGCATGAGCCCCTTCTCATTTATATCTATTTTAGGAAGGAAATAGTCAAGAATATCGGAAGGATGTTCTCGTTTCTCCTCCACTGCAATTTCTCCTCCTTCATGTTTAGCACTAATATTCTTCACCTTTGAAGCAATCTCTACAAGCTCATCCCTTCTATCATAGGGCTGAATCACGATACTTTTCCATGTTTCAAGAATGTGATGTTCGAACCGAACGAATTCTTCCAATCCAAGAGATCTCCTTATGTCGCTGCTCATTTCTATTGTTACATTGTTTACAGAATTTGAGAAATTGAATCCTATTAGTGATGTAGAACCATCCTCTCTTGAAAATAGCCGTGCTGCCATAAGTGTCCAAAATACTGAATATGGATTATCGTTGCCCATAAAAACAGAAACCTTGAACTCGACATCTATCCCAACTTTGTGTAAAAGGTAGGCTAGAAGTATAGTACCAGGATTAATATTAAGAACTTGCTTCACACCATAGTTGGTATAATAGTAAAGGAACTCATTTACCCACTTAATTGGATAATCGTTCGGTTGGCCAACTCCTCCAAAATAACCCGTAATCGTTTCTGGTCCACCTAAATGAACGTTGGTCCCGTCAGTACCCTTCGTATCAAGTGTTTCACACCAACTTGCCCCAATAATTTGCATAGCCGCTGTTACTGCCAATAAGTCGTCGTCCTCTTCCTGTTCCTTCATACACCGTACCCGTATAAAACGACCTGGCATTAACTCTCCATTTTCAACAGCCTGTCGAGCTTGTTTCATAAAAGAAGGAAAGTACTGGCAAGCGCTTATTTCTAAGGTAACTGCAAAATCCTCGTTGAAATCTATTTCCTCCACTTTGTCACCCAGAATCTTTTTTCGGTATTCATCAACAGTAATGAAATTTCCCTTGTCTCTTTGCTCTATAAGCCACTTTAGATCTTCTAAGTAGGGAGAGTCATTCTCCCTCAATCTTGCCATTAAATTCTCTATCTTGCTTGCTTTTCTGGCCTTTCGGTTTATCTCCTCAGATCCGCCATATTTTTCAATCACAGTCAAAAGATTATTGACTATCTTGTTCGCTGGATCCATCAAAAAAGCGTTTATTTCATCTAGCCTTTTAGCTTCTATAGCTAGCTTGCTTCGAATATCCATAGACACGTACTATTCCCCCTATGTAATACAATTTTTTGTCGGGTAAAACAAATAAAACAGCGCTATAAATAATGTTTGATTTTGTAATTTATAGGGGCTATATGACCTATTGTTCTTCCATCTAATATAAGAAATATCATTTGTTATAATAGTTTACAAATCAAAAAAAATAATTCACAGAAGATATTGAAGATTGTTAAAAAAAAATTACCTAAGTCTTTTTTTCATAAATTTTTCTAATTTTTCAAATGCTTTCTCCAATGTTTCCATTTGTGGAAGAATAACAGCTCTAAAGTGACCTTTACCATAAGTAGAGCAAAAACCAGAACCGTGTACGACTAAAACGTGCGCTTCATGTAAGAGGTCCAAAACAAATTCTTTGTCGTCTTTCCAAAGCCTTTTTTCCATTGCTTCAATCTTTGGAAATATGTAAAATGCTCCATCTGGCTTAGCGGTAGAGATGCCTTCTATTTCATTAAGTCTTTTATATGAGAAATCCCGACGTTTTCTTAATTTTTGGTTCACCTTTTCAATATGATCCTGCGGACCTTTTAATCCCTGAATACAAGCAAGTTGACAAACAGAATTTGCACATAATCGGGAACGAGCTATGCGCATGAATGCATCTTGTATTTCATCAAGTTCTCCAGAATGATGAAACATAACATATCCAATACGCCAACCTGGTACAAGATATACTTTGGAAAAACCATTGAAAGTTATAATTGGGACATCTTTAGCAAGGGTTGCAGTTGCATATTGTTTACCATCAAATGTTATATCATCATATATTTCATCAGAGATAACCGGGACTTGATACTCACCTGCAATATCAAGAATTTCTTTTATTACCTTTTTTGAATACAAAGCCCCTGTTGGATTATTTGGGTTAATAACGACAATGCCTTTAGTGTGCTTTGATATCTTTTTGCGAATATCATTTACATCTGGTTGCCATCCACATTCCTCAACGCAATGATATGCTATTGGTTCTGCACCATTAAAACGAGTAATTAATGTATATTGTGGATATGTAGGTCCAGGTATCAAAAGTTCATCGCTAGTATTAAGTGATGCATTAAGAAGAATCTGCAGTGATTCTGTTACTCCTGTGGTAATACAAATATCATCAACTTTATAATCCATATTATTTCTTTTATGTTCGCGATTAACTATGGCATCTCTGAGTTCCAAATAACCTTCAGAAGGAGCATAACCGTTATTACCTTCATTTGCAACTTTATAAAGAGTATCTTTCATATGTTGTGGAGTGTCAAAATCATATTTGTTTGGATCTCCAATATTAAGATGTAAAACTTCTATGCCTTTTTTTTCTAAGTCTTTTGCAGGCAACACTACATCTCTAATAGCATAAGAAATCCCTTGAGAGCGTTTCGAAGCTTTTATCATAAATATCAAAAATCGGACATATGAAATCAACATAAATAGTTGATGGTCGATTTAAGTAAAATTAATATTAAAAGTAAAAAATTTCTCATATGTATTCAAAAATTAGTAATACACTCTCAAATTATACTAAAGATCTTCTTTTACAATGCATTTAAACATGTTTTTATCTTTTAAATATTGTATATTTTCACTGACAAAGATTGAAGAGCCGTTTTTCTTTTTATGAATCGTTTTTAAATTAATTTCCCCCTGTTTTTTTATTTTGAATATTTTATCTTTAAAATCTTTTTTGGTCTCAAGATAATCAAAATCTGAGAGTTTTAGCGAAAGCATCTCATCTTTTTTATAACCTAATTTCTCATACATGTTCTTATCACAATCGACGATGTTGGCGTTTTCATCGAAGATATACATAGCGTTAAATTCTTCTTCAGTCAACTTGTCCATGGTTCTTTTCCTAGATTGTTTGTATTTGAATTTTTCCAGTTCATTAAGAACATCACGCATTCTTTCTTTCATATCTAATAATTCTTTATTTAATTCTTTAATTTTTTCTTCTGCTTCTTCTTTTGCTTTAATAGTTTCTTCAAATATCTCGCTTTTTTTCACACCTACTTTATGTATTGCTAATTTCAAGCTAACCATAACTCTTTTTAAAGAATTTGTTAGTTTATTCACCTCAAATATCTCGCTTTTTTCCATTTCAACTTCGAGATTACCCCTACTTCTCTCATCAATATTTTTTGTTAATTTCTCCAATGATCTAGAGATAAAATAAGACATGATAAGTGAAACAAAGAATGTAACTAAAACAATAAGTCCAAGAAATGCAGTTGCAATTTCAAAACCTTGAAAACCTCCAATTATTGCAACAGGTATCATAGAAATTGCAAGACACATAATTATCAATAAAGCCCTTAATCTCATCATTTCACCTTTTTAAAACTTCTTTTTCACTTACATCATTAGAAGTATAATCCCCAAAAATTTTACTAATATTTGTCTTAAATTCGTCTGCAATCAAATCATTGAATATATTTAGCTCTTTTAATGAATCGATATACTTAAATAGATCATACCGTCCAATCGCGTTTTTGTTTTTTAAATCATTAAATTCAACAATTCCCATCGGCCCTAACAATAAAATAAATTCTTCTTTTAATTCCTTTTCTATTTCTGTTTTTAATGAGAAAAGCACCTTTATCGGTTCAATTTCCTTTACAGGTTTAAGTGGAACTGTAAAAAAGAAAGTGCTACCTTGACCCAAAATGCTTTCAATCCAAATTTTTCCTTTTTGCGATTCGACTATTCCTCGACAAATTGCAAGTCCCAAACCTGTTCCCTCATATTTTCTATTCAGCGTCTCTTCGATTTGATAAAAAGGCTCAAAAACTCTTACTTGGTCCTGAGGGAGCATACCTATACCATAGTCTTTAACACTAAACAAAATATGATCTTTTTTAGGAATAACGTTTATTTCAATTTCACTATTGTTTTTAGAAAATTTTATTGCATTATGTATAAGATTTCTCAAAACCTGACTAAATCGATCAGGATCTACCTCTATTATTGGTATAGGACCAATGTTTGAGGTAAGTTTTATGTTTTTTTCTTTTGCAAAACCTTTCATTAGACCAATTGTTTCTTCGACTGTTACTTTTAGATTCATTTTCCTGAAATTAAATTTTAATCTAGCGGCTTCTATTCTTGAGATTTCCAAAAAATCCTCTATCATCTTATTTAATCGTTCAGTATTTTTTAGTACGATGCGAAGACTTGCTTTCTGTTTTTCTGTGAGTTTTCCAAAAAATTGCTGCTGTAGCATTTGAATTTGTGCCTTCAATGGAGTAATTGGTGTTTTCAGTTCATGAGAGGTTATATTTAGGAACTCTGATTTTATTTTATCTAATTGCTTTCTTTCTTCCTCCATCTTCCCCAATGTAATGGCACTCATATTTAAGGCATCACCTAATTTTGCTATCTCGTCATTTGTTTTGATATCTGTCCGTACGTTAAAGTTTCCTTTTTCAATTTCTTGTGCTACCTTATGTAACTGCTTAATGGGTTTTGTTATAGAGCGTGAGATAAAAAATCCTACAATCCCCATATTTATAGCTATAAGAGTTATTATCAACATAGTGGCTGTATCAAGTAATAAAATTTGTTCTGCAAAAATCTCTTGATCGGAACTAAGAAGAGAAAATGAAATTGAATAGAAATAATAAATACCTATCGAGGGAGCAGCTATTCCAACAATCAAAAAAAGGAGGGTTATCTTTCTGCTTAACTTACTAAACAAGAACTTCTGTAAGTCAAATGGCTCCTCATCCACGCCTAACATCCCATCCTGAACATATGTGACCTTTAACTAAGCTCACTTTATACTCTAATGAGTTTTTGCGTATAAAGTTTTTATGTGTAAAATGATTAGATTTTTCCTATACGACATTGATTGCATACACCGTGTTCTTCATCAAAACAACTAGTACACACAAGTTTTCCACATATATGGCAAGTAAACATAGCACAAGGTTTTCCGCATATGCTACAGAGACCGAGTAAATCAGTCATTTTTAATCACCTTCCTAATGAAATAAGTTTTTTCTTTAATTCATCCAATGGAATATTTATTACAATAAGTGGCATATTCTCTTTTTCCGCAAGTTGTATTGCTAGAGGATCGACTGCACCTGGTTGATGATAAACGACAATTGATGGTTTAACAGGATGAATCCTAATTGCAATCATAGGGCTTCTTCCATATTTTATATTTGTAAAAATCAAAGCTCTTTCAGTACTCCATCCATAAAGATTTGGATAACCTGCAGAGCTTATTGTCTTAATTGTCTCGATACCATCTATTAACGTGAATCCCTTCACATTTTTTCTATTATCAATAGCTTTTGTGGTTAATAGATTACCACCAATTTCTTCAATAAATTTTTTAATAGGTATTGAATATGGATATTCCATAATATCCAATACACCCTCCTGGTTTTTGGCAATAAATTGATATTTTCTTATTATTTTGCTATTGTTTTTCTTTACATCTATCTTTAAAAAGGCCTCGATTATCCTTTTCACAGCCTGTATACCAGGTGATTTTCTCCTTCCTGATTCATAATCACTTATTACACTGGGAGATAAATTTAAAAAATCAGCCAGTTCAGTTTGCGAGATATCAAATGCAGTACGCCATTTTTTTATAGTCTGACCTGGTTTAGAACTTAAAGTAATTTCTCCAGCTATCTTTTCGGCCAATACATCTTTAACATTCATGGAATATCATAGCCTCAACATTGATATGTTCAACTACTATCTATGTCGATAGACATATCGGCAATATATAAAAATATATCTAAAATGGGATAGGTTGAAAATCTTATCAATTAACTCCAGAAAATACTTGAAAAACCAATACATATAAATTTGACTGGGGAAAACCATAACCGAAACAGCGTTAATCTCATTTTTTATATCGTTATCACAATCCACTTTTGGCTGAAGGCCTTTATATCTTGCCTAATAAAACCAATCTGATCCATAATTCAATTCCCACTGAACGCCGTAAATCTCACTATTATCATTTCGTTCAGATATCTCGCATTTCTCTGGAATACTGAACTCGTTTTCAAATGCAATTGCTATTCCAAAAATAAATATGGTAAAAGACAATACTAAATTTATCGCAGTAATTTTCTTACCTATGGTGTACCCTATTATATTTATCCTATATTTCTCATATAAAGGTCTTGTCCTATTCAAAATAATTTGTCGAGATAATTGTTAGGATAAAACTTTAAACCTTTTTTACATTCCTGACAAGTCAACATGATAGACGCGCTACTTAAACAAGAATGCAACTTGCAATTCTTCCATAATAATGGATATATACGCAAGAAGTGTAGATCTTGCGGAGGGTATTTTTGGACGTTAGATAGCAGTGCAGAACTTTGTGGAGATCAACCATGCGTAGAATTTAACTTTATCGACAATCCTATCACAAAAAAATCTTTCTCTCTTCCAGAGGTTCGAGAAAGTTTTTTATCCTTTTTTGAAAGGCAAAATCATTCTAGAGTTAATTATCCAGAAATAGGAGATCGCTGTCCGGTTATCGCACGATGGCGCTCTGACATTTATCTAACAATTGCATCAATTGCAGATTTCCAGCCACATGTAACTTCTGGTGAAGTACCACCACCAGCAAATCCATTAGTAGTATCACAACCGTGCATCCGATTGAATGATCTCGAAGAAGTAGGAAGGAGTGGTCGTCATCTCACAATGTTTGAAATGATGGGGCATCATGCATTTAATAAAAATATAGATGAAATATATTGGAAAGAAGAAACAGTTGCTTATTGTGATGAGTTTTTCAGAAAAAACATTGGCGTTCCGAGTGAGATGATAAAGTACAAGGAGCAATTATGGGTTGGTGGAGGAAATGCAGGTCCATGCCTTGAAGTAATTGCTGGGGGTCTTGAGATTGCAACGCTTGTCTTTATGAACATGAAGGAAGATGAAAGTGGAGAAATAACTATAGAAGGAAAAAAATACGCGCAAAATCCATTAAACATAGTTGACACGGGTTACGGTCTAGAAAGAATAGCTTGGTACACTAAAGGCACTCCAACCATTTATGAAAGTGTATTTCCAGAAATTGTAGACTTTCTGTTAGAAAATACCAAGGACGATTTTGAGATGGCAAATGTTTACGCTTTAGCTGACCATTCAAAATGCCTTGCATTTATGCTTGGGGATGGTATAGTCCCATCAAATGTCAAAGCTGGTTATCTTGCTAGACTTATAATCCGAAGATCACTTCGTTTTCTAGAAAAATTGGAACTTAGTGTTTCGTTGAAAGAACTAGTAGATTTACAACTGAAATTACTTGGAAAGGAATTTCCTTCATTAATACAAAGAAAAAATCAAGTTAATGAAATTTTAGATATGGAAACAAAAAGATTTTTTAAAACTCTTTCTAAAGGAAAAGGATTAGTTAAAAGAATTCTCAAAGAGAAAGAAACCATTGATAAAAATGAGCTTATTATCTTGTATGACACACACGGTATGCCTCCAGATGTAGTAAGAAATATCGCCAAAAAAGAGGGAATAAAAGTTACTATCCCAAAGAATTTTGACTCAATGATTGCAGAATTACATTCACACGAAAAAAAGGAAGAAACAAAGCATGAAATAAAAACAGTTCTTCCAGAAACTAAATCTATATACTACGAGGATCACTATTCCAAGGAATTTGATGCCAAAGTATTATGGAAAAACGATACTGACAATGGAACTAAAGTTATACTTGATAAAACCACATTCTATCCCGATGGTGGGGGCCAACCAGGAGACATAGGAGTTCTTTCTTCAGATAAAAAGCAAGTATTTGTTAAATTGGTTGAAAAAGAGGGTAATTCTATATTACACATTATTGATGATGATTTGGAAATCGGAGAGAAGGTACATGGAAAAATAGATTGGGATCACCGTTATTCATTAATGAAACATCACACTGGAACTCATGTTGTAAATGGGGCTCTCAGAAAACTATTTGGAGAACACATATGGCAGGCAGGTTCGCAATTAGGTGTAAATGAGGCTCGTTTTGATTTCTCGCACTACAAATCGATTTCTGAACAAGAAATAAAAGAAATTGAAAATTTGACAAACGAATTTATCAAACAAGAGATTCCAGTAGAGAAAAAAGTAATGACAAGAAACGACGCAGAAAGAACTTATGGTTTTAGACTATATCAAGGAGGAGTGCCCCCAGGAAATAAAATACGTGTTCTGAATATTCCAGGAATAGATGTTGAGGCTTGTGGTGGAACACATTTAAACAACATAAAAGAAGTTGAAAAAATTCGTATTTTAAAGACAGAACGAATTCAAGATGGCGTAAATCGAATTATTTTTGCGGCGGGGAAGATGGTTGATGCCTATCAAAAAGAAGAAAACGAACTTTATAAAAAAATTGTAAAAAATCTTGGTAAAGTTTATGAGATAAAAGAGCAGAAAAATGTTACTAATGAATTAAAGGATGCAAGTAAATTACTCTCTGTATCAATGGATCAACTCGATAAAACAATAAAACGATTTTTAAAAGAAATTGGAAAAAAAGAAAAAACAATTGTAATTGATCTTACTGAAGCGTGCAAACATTTATTTAATGAATGGAAAAATGTACAGAAAAAGAAAAAGAAAGTTTCTTCAGATGAAATTGACCTTTTGAAGAGTCAAGCTGCAACAATTTCTGGAACTCGGATAAAAGTAATCACGGGATTAACCGAATTTGATTCAATTGCTACTGCTGGAACAATAACTAATGAAGAAGGGTATGTAGCGCATATCTATGATGGGAAAAAATTAACATCCTCTGCCTCTGAAAATGTGGATATTGACTTAAGAGAAATTGCACCTGAAATAGGTAAAATTCTAGGGGGAAGTGGCGGTGGAAATAAAAAACTTACACAATGCGGTGGACCCAAGAAAAACAATATTAAAGAAGCTTTAGCGTTAGCTAAGAAAATGACTATTAAATTATTAACTAGAGATTTATAAGGAGGGAACGAGATTTGTTACTTTTACTGTTAAAAAATAATGATTTAATTCTTTTGGATTTAAAATTTAGAATATTACAAAGATATATTGATGTATTTACTAATATAACTAACGACAAGTTTTGTTAAAAATGGTTGTTATTGATTGCAATTAGGGGGAAAAAATGAAACCTGAAGAAAGAATAAAATTGTTTAAAGATGTATTTGAACCAAAATCTGGAGAAAAAGTGTTGTTTTTAATAGATATTCCACATGGAAATTTAAAAGATAATAAAAAATGGGCTGAACGTAGAGAGATGGCAAAAGAATGGTATCAAACATTTAAAAAGATGGGTGATGAAACCGGTTTTTTAGTACGTATGATGGAATTTAACGCTACCGGCATGCATAATAAACCAATTCCAGAAGAAGTCTTAGAAACAGTTCGTAAGTCAAATCTGGTACTTGCTATGACTGAATTTTCTGTGACTTCATCAATATTGCCAATATGTAGAGCTGAAGGTTCAATTATTCGTGGTGCTAGTATGCCTAGTGTGGAAAGGAGAATGGAGAATACAGCATTCAAAGCTAACTATAAAGATGTAAAAAAGTATGCATTAGCAATTGAAAAAATGTTAAACAAGGCTGTCAGCGCTGAGGTTTTATTCTCCACAGGTGATAGTTTACATATTGATTTGAGAAATCGTGTCGCCCATGCAGACACTGGTGATTGTAGTGAAAAGGGGCATGGAATTAATTTTCCAAGTGGTGAATCATATAAGACGCCATATGAGGCTGCATCTGATGAGCTCGATGAGTTTGGGGAGAGTAAAACTGAAGGTGTTCTCCCTGTAATTATAGATGGTGAACTTGTAAAATATGTTATAAAAAATAACAAAATCGTTGATGTTGTTGGAGATGATGAGAAAGCAGAAAAGATGCGAGGTTTCTTTGCAGAAAACGATACCCGTAGAAACATTGCTGAGTTAGGTATTGGTTGTAATCCTAAAGCAGTTGTAACCGGCAATATCCTAGAAGATGAAAAAGTTGGAGGATTACATATCGCATATGGTATGAGCTCGCATCTGGGTGGAAAAGTAAAAAGTGATATGCATCAGGACATATGCTACCCTAAGGAATCACCTGTTGAAGCAAAAACACTTACTCTTATAAATAAAGATGGTACCAAAACTGAGCTTATACAAAATGCAATGTTACGATACGAATTATTAAAATAAACACTTGCAGCAGACAAATGAGATTTGAACTCGAGTTTTCTCCTGCTAGGGCTATAAAACAAAATCCTCTTTCTTTTTATTTTTTTATTCCATAAAATAATTATTGCCAATTTGGTTTTAACCAGAAGAATTCGTGTAAATTGAATATAAAAGTTGACAATTATTAATCGTTTTGAAATGCGGTATCTAGAGGCGATAATGTGGTAGTATACATTTCATACAAGGTTACCAGTACTTCAATGAATAAAAGGACTATGTTTCCCTTAAATAGCGGGATGCTTTCTGTAATTACATAAACGTTGTTTAATGCCCCTATTAAGGCTGTGAATATTTTATAATTTATACAGCCGCGAAAAACTGTTTTGCATCTAAAGGCAGTTTGACAATCTAAGGTTTGACATGCAAACGTTAACGGTTCAGGATTATCTTGAGCAACTATATTGTTAGTATCTTCTCTAATAATTTGAATTACTTTTATCATCTTTGAAGACAGTTTTCCAGATTCCGTAAAATGGGTATCCGATGCATATATTACATATAATAATAGTTGATTAAATGCAGAATCATCTATCTCCTTATTCTTTCAATGATAGTTTTAATCATTGTAACTCTCGTTGGAATTAAAAAGGGAATCACCATCTTATTCTGCTTTTCTATATAATTAATTGTTAGAGTATTTTTATTTTCTTCATCTATCGCTCTCTTGTTTCTAATCCTAAAAAGTGGTGATGCTTTGTAAATAGTAGAAGATTTAAAGGTTTGATAACAAACTACACCTGTAAACGACACCAGAACAAGTATTACAACTGCTATAATACTACCAACAAATATCCGTTTTTCCATAATATTTCCCCATATTCTCATAGATGTTAGGTGTTATGATATTTATATATTAGTGTAATTTGAATTTAAAGAACAGAAAAATATACAATAAAAAAACTTCAAACTCTTCATAAATATCAATGGGAGGAGGCATATCTAAAAAAGCATCAGCAGTACCAAATCCTAGTAATAGTCCCCGATATAATAGTACCTATTCTTGTGGTTCAATTTCTACATAAAAATCTGAAATATTTATATAACTATTACCAAATATCATAATTGGTGCATTAATAGTAATTTACAACTGACATTGCCCCGAAATGTTTCATTACCTCCGTTTATGACATAGATATTTATACCAGGATAGCGAAATCCGCACCAAATTTCAAATCCCAAATACGGAGCTGAATTGCCTATCTTGATTTCTTGACTTTTATCTAATGTTTTACTTATATTGGTATTTATTGATGGAGAAAAAGCAAATCCTATGAACAAGATAAAAACAGCAACTACTACCCCTTTCTTGATGAGGTTATTTTCTTCCGTAATTTTCCCCTTCTTGATATTAATAATGCAGAACTGATATATTTGTTTATCTGTGACAAAGTTTTTTATAATATGTCGTCTATGAGAATATGAAAGGGGGAACTGGAAAATGAAAAAGAAAATATTTGGAATAATCACCTGTATACTTTTGTGTATTACTCCTCCAGCAACTGTAGCGGTAACTGCAAATAATCTACTAATAGATCCACCATATGGACCAACTGAAGGTTTAGTAGGAGTTGACTATACGGTTTGCTTTGATTTACCAGACGATCCTGATTGTAAACCGTACTATGTGATGTGGGACTGGGGAGATGGACTCTTTACTAGTTGGATTGGGCCCTATTCAGCGGGAGAAACAGTTTGTGCAATTCATACGTGGACTGAACCAGGAAATTACGATATAAGGGTAAAAATAAAAGATGGCTGTGGGAACGAATATTGGTCAGATCCATGGACAATAACCATTGTGAACGTTACTGAGCTTGAAATTGAAGTTAAAGGTGGATTACCTGGAAAAATAATTATCAGAAACATTGGGAGTGAAACAGCGTATGATGTAAATTGGAGTGTTAATATTTCTGGAGGCGTTTTTGGATTTGTAAATTATAATTCTAAAGGTTCTTTATCATTACCACTTGAAACGGGAAATGAAAAAAATGTGTTATGGCTTCCAATTGGATTTGGTCGACTTGAGATTACTGCCACAGCATGTGCATTCAATGCTGCAGAAGTGCAAAAGATATCAGAAGGATTTCTTTTGTTATTCTTTGTAATAATACTATAAAATCAACAAACTTCGTTCTCTTTTTTATTTATAAAAACGACGTAGGGTTTTGTAGGATAATAAAAAGGGATTTTATTGAATTAATTATAGAGATTCGTTCATACTTAAAAATATAAATAACCCCAGAAGATTCGGGATGTAAGCTTATGGTATATGTTTGTAATATTGAAATAATCAAAGATGGAGAAGAGTTTGTTGCGAGAGTTCATTTAGCCAATGGATCAACCAAAGAATACAGCCATAAGAATCTCGAAGAAGTACTTACAGAGATGGTTATTGGTCTTCAAGATGAGCTGGATGAATAACTATAATAATTCACAAAAACATCTCCATTTTATTTCTCAATAATTGATTCCGCCATGAGAAAAATCTAATCTCCTCTTGTTTTTAAAACAAAAGGCTCAAATAATAAAACATACGAAGGTTCGATACTTTTGGGGCAATGTTCAATCCCTTTAGGGATTATCGCTATTTGTCCTTCTAATAGAGTTATATCTGGTTGGTCTTTTAATTGGACAACGAGTTTACCCTTTAAAATGTAAAAAAGTTCATCTTGATCTGTATGTTTATGCCAATGAAATTCTCCATCTATGTATGACATTCTCATAACTTGATCATTCACTCGTGCAACGTCAATAGGTGAGCAATGTTTACCAGCAATTTCATCCATTTTATTCTTCAAGTTTATAGCTGAGATCATTTTTATCAAATAAAGGAGTTTTTTGCTTGTTAAATAGTTACTGCTTAGTTAAAAAACCAATCACGATTTTTTTGTAGGATAAAAAGGGATTGCAGAGACAATAGTTTAGATGAAAAAAACCCCTATTGAAAATATTTAATAGAACAACATAATTAAATCATCTAATACATTTTCATTCTTTTTTGGTAAAAACCCTAGAAAAAGCTAAGTACGTGTCAGAATAAGTATATATTTATGAGCTTTGCACATAAACTATTCACACTTCAATTTTGCACATAAACTCCTGTGGCACATCTGAAAAATCGACTTTTATCCCTAGTTCAAAAATCTCATGAATAAGCACAACAAGATTATGACAGAGTGCTTTACATAAAACTTCATTTTCTTGAGCAATTGAATTTCTTGCCCGCACATAATCTCCAAACTTACGTTTCATCATAGAAAATACTGACTCAGCATTACTCCGCTTATGATAATGCTCCATAAACTCATCTTTATGGTCTCTAAAAAATCTATACATGATATTCCAAATTGGTAATCTATTATCAGATGTCCCTCGCACGCTCTTTATAAAAGGAATAAAAGGAAAAGCCCCATTTTTAAAGATAATCCAAAGGTTTTTCTCAGATAGGTATCCTTTATCTGCACTTACTTCCCTCATTCTAAAATTCCGTGAAGTACTACATATCAGTTTTTCGAGCATAACCTTATCAGAAACATAACCATCAGTCACTTCAATATGAGTGATAACATTTGTTTTCACACCACTCATAACATGGGCTTTCTTGAAAGTTCTATGTTCATTATATATACTTCGTTTTTTAAGCCAATGACCATACATAATCGTACTAAATCCAGAGGCATCCATCGTAAAATCTTCTTCAACCTCTTTTAAAGGTAACGAAGATGCTTCAATTAGTTTCATCAACACCTTTTTCATAACTGTTTTATTTAGATACTTTAAGATAGTATTAAAATGTGGAGATTGATTTATATAACCCAGGTGCTGAGCTAGTTTTAAATCTGATTCACTCCGTCTGCTACTGAAATCAAGATACGTTTTGAGACAACAGGAAAAAACCATTTCACCGAGATTTGCTGGTGGTCTACCATTTCCTTTATATCTAGGTTGTGGTATCTGAGAAGTAATTTCATAAAGAAGTTCTAAAAACAGTATTTTTTCTTGAGTTTGTGCTTGGTTATAAGCAATCCAATCTTGTGGATAAGACACTTTAATTTTAGGTTCTTCTTTGGATTTATTTTCCATATTACCTTTACCTTTTATTTCTAGGTAGTTTTCCAAGGTAGTTTGGTTTATATCAATTAGGACCATTTTATATTACCATCTTTTTACTACCTTTTTTACTACCTATTATATGGTATACCTATTGTAGTATATAAACTTTTAGGTATGATATTTGATAGTATCAAAGGTAGTAAAAGTTATATATTCAACAAGACATTCATACTTTATTAATATGGGATTTACAACAACCATCGCAAAAGCATCCTCAGTTGCTAAATCGTATCGTACAACTGTACCAGCAGCAGTTATGAACCAATTTAACCTTAAAGAAGGCGATAAACTAGATTGGGCTTTTAAAACGGATAGGGAAAATTTAATAATAGTTGTTAAACCCGAGAAATCATAAAGTTTATCTAGTTCGCAAATATATTTATTCACATTATCACATTGTTGGTATACCCCTGATGGGATTTGAACCCACATTTTTTCCTTAGTGGGGAATTGGGCTCTCCATTACCCTACAGGGGAAAATCAATTTTCTTTAGATTTAATATATAAAACTTTACACTTTTATTGATTAATATTACCAAATTTTCCACATTAGAAAAATACTAGATTGTATTTATCCAAATTGGATTTTACTACAATTGAAAAATCACAAAATAATTTTCAAGTTTAGAAAAAAGAATACAAAAATTTCCAAAATGGAAAAATCAGAAAATGTTTTTATATAAACATTCAATCAACAAATGATTTTGTGGCTATACGGCTAACTAAAAAACAAAAACACATATTTGCTGATTTTCTGAAAAATGATAATAAACCCATTTCTAATCCCGAAATTTATTCAGCATTAGTAAAACGAAATGTAAGAATATCTAAGAGAACAGTTAAAAACACCTTGGATGACTATGACCAGTTCAATAAGATAGGTAATCCTGCATTACTTGTTAAAGACCTCGATAAAACTACAGGAGGTACATGTTATAAAATTAAAGAAGATTTGGATACATTTGTAGAACTTGCTCGAGGCCTATTAATAACCAAGGAATTTTCCCCTATCTTTTTCCAATCAAAGTATGCTCAAAAACTACTAAAAAACAAATCTATCATAAGCTATATCGAAGAAAATCTTAATTTAGAATTTCTTGAGGATACAAAACTAAAAATTCATCAAATAATTCAAAATTCACCATCAGCATTATACTTTGGGCTTTTTAAAAAGAATCTATTGTCACAAAAAACAGAAGACATAGGTTTTTTACCAGACGAGGCAGAACATGAAATTAGGGAAAATTTTATTAGTAGATTATTAGATGATTTGAGAGATAAAGATTTTTTCTTATCTGAAAATTTAGAAGAATTAGGAATCACTGTAACGATGAATTGGAAGTTTAAAGAGAAAAAAGAATCTAAATTTAATTTAAAATTAAAATATAAACAATAAGCTATTTCTTACGTCTTCTTTTAGTAGTGCTTTTTCTTCTACTCCAAGATGATTTCGGTTTGGATTTACGAGATTTTCTTTTTCCCATAAGTTACACTTTTTCAATTAAGTCATAATCTTAGTAGTATAAAAGGATTGCATTTTAGAGAGCTTTGCCCTAAAATTCTATTTTAACTTAAAATTACTACCAATATAATTTTTGGTTTTTAGCCCAGAAGAATCAGTTGTTATTTTCTGCCGAGAAATCAAGCATCCTTAATTAATATAATAATTAAATAATCGGGTTTTTCGTTAATCAACGTCAATTTATTCGGCATATTTATATAGTTTTCGTTTCGTAAGAAATCTAGAAAATTTTATAGGGAGGAAAAAAGAGATGGCTAAAAATATATGTGTGATATTTATAATTATGCTATTGATATTGACTACTGTTAACATTGGTCTTATTAATTTGAAAGCAGAAGAAACCGACACTTACCCCCCAGAGATAACTTCTGTGGAGAATAATCCAGATACCGTCGGATTCGGCTTTAACATAACAATTGCTCCAAATGTTACTGATAACATGAGCGGGGTAAATCTTGTTAAGGTTAACATCACCTATCCTGATAACTCGACAGGTAACTTCACCATGAACAACACTGGGAATGATACCTATGAATATGAATTTGATGATGCTTGGCTTGCTGGACAGTATAATTATACCATTTGGACAGTTGACAATGCAAACAACACAAATATCTCCTCCCAGTATAGTTTTAATGTCTCTACCGAGGCAGCAGTAACTGTTTGTACAATAAAAGATGCCTATAGTGATAATGAATTCATTAACCTTACCGATCCACCTGGAGGAGGTGGTGGATCTTCACAGCAATCTATTGGTTATGAACTGTTGAATGATAACGAAGTTCTTCATATCTGGAATAAGTTTGACAGTTATTATTTCAACACAAGTAGCGGGATACAACTCACCAATCATTATGATGAGTACTGGTCACACAATGTACTGATGCTCGGTTACTACAACAACGACAAGTGGAATCTTATATACCGTACAGACGAACTCAGCGGATTCAACAAAGACATTGACACAGATAATGAGACCTATGTGAATGCAACTTTATGGAAAGACCTCAATTATCAAGGATATGATTTTCGCCTTGCAATAAGGTATCATCTCAGTGTGGATGACAACGAGCTCACTGTGATTCCATATATCAAGAACATCGATCAGGATGATATTCCGTATGTTCTTGGTTTTGCCTGGGAGATCAACGACATCCAGGTGGATATGACATATGAGGATGATTACATCGAAATAAACGGATCATTATTTTATCTCAATGACCAAATTAATGTTACATTTAAAAATATGGCAATCCCTGTTTATTGTTGGAATGAAACCACGAACGAGAGTTATGTCTGTGGGTACGAGCCTATACCGTATTTCAATATCAGAGACGATCAGCCAGGGAATCGCTCTGAATCATTATATCTCAAATGGGATGAATCCTTGAATTACGTGGTACAGGTTAAATCCAGAGAGGGTGAATACAATTCTCCTGTTACTTTAGCATTCAAGATTGGTACACTGGATGCAGGTCAGGAAAAATCTACTGAGTTGTTGTGGCATGATGCCTCTGAGGTCACGTATTATTTTGACCGTTATGATAGAAAAGAAACTTGGGCAACAAATCCTGGAAATATGGTTGATGGAAGCACATCTAACTATGCATCAACAACCAGTCCTGCTGATGTCGAATTATGTAACGGAAATACTTGTGAAGGAAGCGATCTTGGCACCATATTAAAAGTAGAACTTAGGACACATGGATATTATTCTATCGATCCACATGATATTATTTTACGACCTGTATTCGATGGAGAAAACGACGGGGAAGATTACGCCTTTGACCCTTATGATGAGCCAAGCTGGTCACAGTGGTTTGATATAACAAACGATAATAATGCACCGGAAGAATGGAACTGGAGCGACATTAGATATTTAGACTGTGATGTAGAAGCAGAAAATGATATAATGGAATTCACGTTATATTGTTCCAAGGTAGAAGTACGTGTAACTTATACAATTATCCCACTGGTTAACACAACGTATTACTTCTCAGGTTACAATGTGGGAGAAGCGTGGTCGTCAAATCCAGGATACATGGTCGATGGAAACCTTGGAAATTATGCCTCAACAGGGACTAATGGTGATATTGAATTATGTAACCTCAATACTTGTGAAGGGGAGGATCTCGGTGAGATATACAAGGTTGCATTAAGAGCTTATGGATACTATTCTGAAGGTCAATGTAATATTACACTGCGACCTGTATTTAATGTTGGTTCCGATGGTGATAATCATACGTTTACTCTTAATTCAGATCCACCCAGTTGGTCGCAATGGTTTGACATCACAGAAGATACAAACGCTCCGTCTGAATGGGATTGGGACGATATTGTGAAATTGGATTGTGATGTAGAAGTAGATGCTGGTTCTGGTGACCCTGAATTTGTTTCGTACTGTTCTAAGGTTGAGGTTCGTGTGACATATATTCCACTGGTATATGCTCCTACGATCAGCAACCCCTATCCTGCAAATGGAGCTTCTGGTGTGTCGATTACTCCTACATTAAATATCACAATAAATGATGCTGATGGGAATACGATGAATGTTACTTGGTATAGCAATAGTAGTGGTTCGTGGCAGGTTTTTGGCACAAATAATAGCGTGGGTAATGGCACATATCATCAGATGCTCTTAAATGCAACAGTGAATGGTCAGTGGTGGTATTGGAAGGTTAATGTATCTGATTTGTACAATTACACCGAAAGCAGTGTGTATAAGTTTTATACTGGATACGAGTCGAAGATTGAAAATACGGGTTCTACTAATTTTTCTGGATATTTAAAGATACAGATTCGATATTATAGTGAATGTTTTAATATAACAGCAGTTGACAATACTATTATTGAGGAAACAACTCCACGAACTATTAATGCTACTGAACAGTTGGCTTTAGATACTATTATGAATGGACTAGTGAATTCCTCAAACTTGACCTATGGTAATGGAACATATCATATATTCGTATCATTTACAGATCCAGATGGAAATGTTTTGGTGTGTAATAACAATACCCCGTTAAGTAGAAAATGTTCATTTAATCTATCTGCAAAAACACAATGGGAAAGGTTAATTGTTAATGGATTTGGAAATCCGTATAACACATGTACTAGAGGAATAGAAGTCTATAACGATGAATTATATGTTGGTACTCAGAATACCAATTATACAAAAAAACTTCTCTTTATACAGGAATTATTTTTAGATTTGATGGATGAACAATTTGCTTCTATGCAGCAATATAATAGCTTTTTGACAACATTTTTTGAAAGTCAGGGTTGAACTATTCAGCTAATATATCTACCCAAGAATTTGAAAAAATCAATTCAACAGTAGGTTTTATTCAAGGACATGAAAATAATATTACATCTGCACAAAATATTGAAGAATTTACAGAAGTCATGGTTTCTATTTTTGAAGATGAAAATAAATCAGAGTATGTAAATGAAAACTATTCCTTTCTACTACATGAATCTGTAGATGATGAGTGTTTTGATTTTCTTGGTGGATTGTCGCTTATGGGGGATAGGCTACAAACTCTTTTATCAAACTGGAGTGATGGATGTGATATTTGGAAATATAACAGTACTACTAGAAATTGGACGCCACTTATTAGTGATGTCGATGGAGCTGATCTTCCATCTGGTTTCAACGATACGACAAACATGTGTGCAGGGGTTATGAAAGTGTTTAACGGTAGTTTATATGTTGGAACGTGGAGAGCTCCTTTTTATGGTGGCTGTGAAGTCTGGAGGTATAACGGTTCTGACTGGGAGAATGTTGTTGGAGACGAAGCAAATCTGAAAGGCGGATTCAATAATTCTAAAAACGCTGGAGCATGGAGCATTGAAGTGTTTAATGATAATCTTTATATTGGTACATTGAACTCTGAAATAACAGATAATGGTTGTTCTCAAATCTGGAGGACACAAGACGGTTTGAATTGGACTCGGGTGGTCAATAGAGGATTTAGAGATAGCGGAGCTAATGAGAGTGTTTTGAATGTGTATGTTTGGAGGATGAAAGAATATAATGGTTCTCTTTATGCGGGTACTTTTAATCTTCTATTATGGGGAGAAGACGAACATAAGGGTTGTCAGTTATTTAGGTCTTCTTCTGGTGATAATGGTACTTGGGAGCTAGTATCTCTTCCAGGTGATAATAATGGAAATGGTTTTGGTGAGCCAGAGAATTATGGTATTCGTATGTTGAAGGTGTACAACAATGAGTTATATGTTGGAACTGCTGCTAGTGTTTTTCAACCTTCAAACTTGATGTATCCAGAGGCTCTTGAGATTTGGAAATACAATGGTACTAATTGGACGTGTATTGTAGAAGATAACACAGGAGCTCCCTCTAACGATCCAGAGTATGATGGTTTTGGAAGCGGGAAAAATAAGTATGCTTTTTCAGTGAATGTTACCTCTGAAAATTACCTTTGGGTTGGTACTTTTAACGGTCCTGTAACAATCGGTTGTGAGGTATGGCGTTATAATGGGACAAATTGGACTGCGAAGGTGAAAGATGAAATTGGGGAAAAATCTAATGGTTTTTGTGATAAACTAAATTCAGGTGCACGGTCAATGATAGAGTATCCTACAGGTAGTAAAAAAATTGTTGTTGGAACGTTTAGGGGCTCCACTCAAGCTTTAAGAAAAGCAGCTGTCGAAAAAGTGTTCGACTGGTTAGGTATTAATTTATTTGAAGAGGCTATTGGTGGCTGCCAAGTATGGTTGCGACATGGTTTGACGCCTATATAATCATTAAATTACAAAATAAACTATAAATATAAGTAAATAGTATAGATGGTTGTATATTATGTTAGTAACTAAAAAAATAATACCATTTGGAATAATAACTCTACTTTTAAGTATGTGTTTACTACCAGTCACAATATCAACATATACAACATCGTTGGGTTATGGTGATGTTATTACTGTTGATGATGAAGGAGATGGGGAGTATACTTCTATTAAAGAAGCAGTGAATAATGCAAGTGAAGGTGACACTATTGTGGTGTATAGTGGAACATATTACGAACATGGAATAGAAATTAAAAAAGATAATATCACGTTAATTGGAATTCCCTACGAACTGGGAACTGGTAATGATACTGGCAAGCCTTTTATCGATGGTCAAGGGAAAGCAATGGTAATTAGAGCAAAGGCTGAGAATGTTACTATTACAGGTTTCCGTATTGAAAATAGTGGTGGGACTGTTGCATGTGGTATCATTGGTATTCATGATATTGCTCATAATTGCGTAATTTCAGAAAATGATCTTCGCTATTCAATTATGGGATGTATCGGTTGCAGTTCTAACAATAACAAATTTATTAATAATAATATCAGTCATAGCTCTATTAGACAAGGTATCGTAACTGCTAATGGAAGCAAGAACAATACGTTATTAGGAAACGTTATAACTGATTGCCCAACTGGTATTAATTTTTGGGGTTCCAATAATAATACTGTCGAGAACAATATTATCCAAAACTGTGGATATGGTATCGAATCTTATGGTCAATACAATACATTTTTTCAAAACACTATTAAAAACAATGAACATGGATTAATTGTGGTAGGCTCCCCTAATGTTATCAAAAATAACAATTTCATTGACAACAGTAAAGTAGATGCTTTTTTTCATATTGGGTTAGACTCTTTTCCATTTCTTAATCGATGGTTTAACAACTATTGGGGTAGACCAAGGTTACTTCCAAAACCTATTTTCGGACTTAATCTTTTTTTTGTACCTTGGATTCAGTTTGATTTGCGTCCTGCACTATTACCATATGACATTTAGAGAATCATCCACGGATGTTCCCAATACTAAGACAACTACCAGGATTAAAATGATTTTTTGTACAGAATAGTGTTTTGCACAAATAATAAGTATTTTTTGTGCAAAGCCGAAATTTTAAAATTTTATGGATACCGTGCTATGAACATGAAAATAACTACTCTAATCTTTCATGAAGAAACTAAATAAAAAAGAAAATAAGGCGGTTTCTGGCCGACTCATTTTTACAATTGTCTGACTCTGTATTTATTCAAAGGTTACTGTGAACTCGTACGTTGCAACCAACTCAGTTTCATCATCGGTAACTAAAATGTTCCCATTTGGGTCTCTGAATGCAGCATAGACACGATAAGTACCATTACCATATTCAACAAGCTGCTCTCCTGTATATACTAATCCGTTGAAAATCGTATCTAAAGCCAGCTGCTCACCACTGTTAATTGTTCGTGGGGTGGACTCATTAATTGTATCATCAGCAACAACCCAATTACCAGAATCGTTAAAATGCACCTGTATCAACAAATAACCTTTGATGTCGGTCGAACCCGTGTTTTTGATCTTTGATTGGTTTCGATACTCAACGACAAGTTTTGGCCCAACATTTTTCAAAGGATATTCTCTTGAACGAATGAAGACATATTCACTGGTGGAAGGTGCAACGCTATTTATATCCCTGCTACTTCTTAGACAAAGCTTCGTCGTGCCACTCTTATTAATCCAGCTGTAGTTAGTTAACGAAATATCATTATATCCATTGGAGAAACCTGATGTATTCAATGATCCACCGTTTCCAGAGTAGGAGATGCAATAGTAGTCACCAGACTGTAACGGGTCATGTGGATAAGTAGGCTGCCCATTCTGAACCACAATGTCAAAATCAGTTGCTGAAAAATCACTATACTTGTAGAGTGATAATGTTGCATTGGTAATCGCCGTATTTGATGTTAAAGACGACGTGTTAAAGAACGCAAAACCACGCCAAATAGTATACGACGGTGGTTCCCCAGTACCATATGCTTGACCAATGACAAATGTCGTTGCACTATCTAAAACTGAACCCGACATTGCATCATGAGCAGTTGCATAAACTGTATTGGATCCTGAGATGTATCCGTCACTTGTACTTGAATACACGGTCAATGTTGGATCTACTACAACTGGGAATGTCATGTTGTTCAAATCTGAAGCTTTCAAACCCGACAATAGATAATAATTACCGTTATACTGTATCACCCGATATATCAGTCTCTGTCTGGCTGATTCGTTATTGAGTTCAAATGCCTCACCAAGAGGAAGCGCACATTTGAACTTCCCAAGAGCATCCTTGAACTCGATACCTCCTTCAGAGACAGTGAAGTTTCCAGTTAGCATTGTAGATCTGTTATTCATGTTGAGGTTTTGGTATTCTAACTTCGTGATGAACACCAGATACGAATCACTGTTACTGAGTCCATATTCTGACGGGGGATGATTTTGTAGCATCGCCTTAGTTGCATTACTCATTATTATGTCTTCTTTTAAACCAGCGTTGCCATACGTCCAAACTACATCAGTACCAGTAAAGACATCTTCATATGTTGCAGAACACTCATTGATTTGCCCCTGGCTGCTCTGTACGTTTTGCAAGTATTCATATGCCCAATCCTGCGTTGGATCAAGATACCCAACACCCACAAGTTCACTTCGGACAACATGAGACAAGTCAGTGGATTTATTATAGGCAAAAGCAACAGGCCAACTGTCCTGAATATTGGGTTTGAAATAAGTATTATAAATCCCATGCTCGTTGCCTGCTCTATAGCCATAACCATACGCAGGATGAGACGTTTCAAGTTGATTAAGTGTACAGTTTATAGGCGTCCATTCATTATCTTCTAAATAGTTAACCGGCTCTACATATGCTTCCAGGACATTGTTACCTGAAATTGCGTTGTAATATTCGTTCCAGGTAAGCCCCCGGTCTACGATATAATAATTCGATGGAGGCGTTGGCGGATCGGTGATGTTGATAAACTCGTTATTGCCGTAATTGTCTTTTAAAGTGGCTATATTTATAGTCGCCTGAGCAGAGACATTAAAACTATGACCTGAGCTACCGTTGTAGTTACTGGAGTTGTCAACCACCCAGATGGTATAGTTATACTGTCCAACAGACCAACAATCAGTGAAAACATACTCATATCTGTCGTTTCCAGTGTTGGTCATGGAATAATTTCCTTTAGTTGCATCAGGGTATGTGATATTGACTTTAACAGAAATGATACTGCTTGCATTATCAGTAACATTAGCACTAATTGTGACGTTAAACCCAAATCCGACAGTATCTGGGTTACTTGAAACATCTTTAATCTCAGGTGGATACTTATCAAAATTAAATGGATACAGATAGATAAAACCAAGGGGCCCGGTATCATTATAATTAGTTCCATCAATTCCTACAATCTCATTAATTCTCCCCGTTGAATTATATATACGGGAACTATAGGGATGAAAACCCACGAATCCATTTTCTGGGTATGTAAGTATAATGGATGTGCTTAATCCACCTGGAGTCAACGTGTAATTAACTGTTTTATTGTCAGACATGCCTGTTTCACCTACGCTGGCATATATCATTGTTTTATCATGAGGTATCGCTGTTTTCATACCGAGGTTAAATTGTATGGAATCGTTCAAGTAATCCGCATCATCCGGCGAGTCAAACCATGTAATATAGTCATTTTCAAACCAGCAGTTAGGGTTAACTGTGAAATATTTTGTAACGTTCCACACCAACTCAAAAGTAATGTTTAAATCGCTCCGATTCGTATTTTTTAAAGAATCTCCTTCTATGAAATTCAAGCCTGTTCGGTGATGATGAGTCCAGTTAGTATTCTTATTAATTAAAATTGTGTCACAAGGGTTACTCGTTGGCGGAAATCCAGGAAAATCTCGTTGTTTCCAAACTATATCTTCAGCACCATCCCCTAGTAAATTTAAAAGACAATGGCCCGTATCTGGATCGTGATGGTTAATCGGCCCGTATTTAGTTCTTTCATTATAATTAGTTATATTTGTAATATTTTCCACTATTATTTTTGTTTGCCCACTCTTATAACCAACTTGTAGTTTTGTATCATTTTCTTCAAAACCTAATTGATCTGTTCCGATAAAGAGTATAATATTATCATCTGCATGGCTGTCACTGTAATGCTGAGCGCCACGATAACCAAATTCTTCACCTGTAGTTTGCAGAAATGTGAGATTATACTTCGGTGTGATATTATGGTCTTTGAAATATTTCGCAATACCCAACACTATTCCTGCCCCTGCTCCAGAGTCACCAGGGCATTCTCCCCACATGCTATCATGACGATTTGAGATAACCACTATTTTATCCTGAGGGCTTTTAGAGATGTTAATATGACCCACTACATTGTAGGCCTCTACACCAGCCGTCCCTCCTAATAATCGATGTTTCTCTTCTTTGAATGATTGGTTCAAATAACCACTAATAGTACAATTACTTTCATTTAAACTGCCAGTGTCATTTAACCAACTTCCTACTGATAAATTTACCCAAAACATGGGAAGAGCAGGTGTCCTAATTAGGGATCTCCACCAGTTCCTATTGTGGAGTTCCATACGATGAGTATCGTCCTCTACATAATTATAAAGGATAACGCCTAAACATTGTTTATCTTTTTTAATCCTGTTACCTACCGCCATCATACCGAGTTTTTCTTGCCACCATCCATCACCCTCATCAACCCAAACGTGAGGATAGTTAGGCCAAATCAATGAACCAAGGTTGTATGTAAACGTTATAGTGTCGTTATATACAGCGTTATCTGAAATCATCTCAGTTCCATTTGCCAACATATTCTTAATCAGAGTTAAGTTCTCATCATTTGAATTAACTCTCACAACAGGAACAGAACAATTATAAGCCTCCTTAGTGGTATACTCGCTGATAACATCATGTATTAAAATTACTGCTGAAGCATTTGTAACATTTTCCAACTTTTGTTCACATTCACCTTCTTCTTCATCAATCAAGAACACCATCAATTCTTGTTCGTCTGGTAATGTTTCATTACTAGCAATATATGTGACATTTCCAATAACAATGTTACCTGCATTTGCTGCTGTAGCAGACATATTAAGATGATAGCCTGTAAGAGTGCCTCCAAATGGCCATAGTAGGTTATCTCTCCATTTATCACGAGATAATACACGAGTCTCAGTATATGTCCAATTGTGATCTAATGTTCCGTTAACAGGGAAACGTACACTGGGTGTTGGAAATATTTCACTCCATGGAATATCACTAGGAAAAGGGTAATCAGGATGATTCACTGTGATCATATAATCGACTACTTGAATTAAACTCGTATAAAACCTTGTAGTTCTTCCCCAAATAGGCCCAAGCTTAATTTTTCTAACATCATCTAAACCCAGATTATTCATTGTATAATTGATATAATTTGCAGCCTTAAATTCGGCTCCCCATGATCCAAAGAATCTTCCCTTTGGTATATCACCTGGTTCGTATTCATGGACAATATTACTAAGATTTTCAGTTACACTCCACATGAAATCAAGATCCAATCCTATTCCTCCATCACCGCCTTCTCCGGAAGCTTCTACTTTCAAATCATCGGGTATAATCATAATAGAACTTAGAAATATTAACAGCGCCACAATTAAAACACTTAATTTTTTTCGCATAATTCTACCTCACCCATTTAAAAAATCAAATAGGTTGTATATTAAACAATCGTTTTTTATGTAACAAATGTATCATTTTTTAAAGTTTATTATTTTATATTGTTCATGATTTTTACCTACGCTTTTGGCAAAGTTTTATAAATGTGATAGATATAAATAAATATGTAGAAGGAAATAAACCATGGGAGCAAGTAAAAAAATAAGAAAAGTGTTGATATTTGGGATTATAGCTTTGTTTATTGTTTCAACAGTAACTTCTATGGTAATTGGCTATGAAGTTATTACAACAAATGGAGATTTGATAGATGAGGATTATGCGTTTTATCGTTTTGATAGACACCATTTTCCAGAGCCATATTCTTCTGAAAAACATATACTCGGAGAGCTGGTTGATGATTTTACATCAATGGTATTGCCTGATTTTAAAGAAACGCTAAGTCCTTTGGTGATTGAAACGAGGAAAAAAGAATCAACACCAGTCGTAATGTCTGGTGGCCCGATGGATTCTCCGTGGCCGATGCATGGTCACGACATTCGTCATACAGGCAGGAGTCCGTATGGTATTGCTGAAAACCCAGGATATGAGATATGGCGGTTTAGAACAAAGGATACTGCAGATTGTTCTCCAGTTATCGACAATGATGGAACAATTTATATTGGCGCTGATGAGTTCTATGCAGTATACCCAAATGGAACCTTAAAATGGAAATATGATGTTCCTTATCGTATTTTTGCTTCTGCTCCTGCAATTGATGAAAATGGTATTGTTTATGTTGGAACTATCTGGGCAATGCCTAATTATTTGTATGCCTTTTATACTAATAATGGGACTGTAAAATGGGCGTATGATGTAGGTAATTCTATAGAATCATCACCTGCTATAGGCGACGACGGGATAATTTATTTTGGCGACTGGAGTGGTAATATCCATGCTGTATATCCAAATGGTACGAGGAAATGGAGATATACGACAGGAGATGTTGTTTCGTCTTCCCCTGCAATCGGTCAAGATGGTACTGTCTATGTTGGTTCTCATGATGATTATGTGTATGCATTTTATCCTAATAACGGTACGGTGAAATGGAAATTTAAAACAGGTAATTGGGTGCATGGGAGTCCAACAATTGGGGATGACGGGACTGTCTATATCGGTTCTGATGATGATTACCTCTATGCATTGTTTCCCAATAATGGAACGATGAAATGGCGGTGTCAAATTGGAGCGGCCAGGGCCAGCCCTTCGTTAGACGAAAATGGTACACTCTATATTGGTGTCTGGGATAAAAATTTCTATGCGATTTACCCTAATGGGACTATAAAGTGGACATTTAACATTGGCGATCGAGTTTGGGAGTCGTCTGCTGCGATTTCTGCGGATGGAACCCTTTATTTTGGAACATCTGATATATCAGGTTCGGCACCCTGGGCGCTTGATATTATTGCTTTGAATTCTGATGGTACTGAAAAGTGGAGACATTTTATTGAGACGTCTTTTTCTTCTCCTGCTATTGGCAAGGATGGTACCGTTTACATTGGGTCCTATGGCGGTCTACGGGCATTTGGCAATTATGACCCTAATGCACCAGATGCACCGATTATTTCTGGTCGGACAATTGGAAAAGTAGGTAAAGAGTATGATTATAAGTTCACTTCAATAGATCCTAATGGCGATGATGTCTACTATTACATAGAATGGGGAGATGGTGCTGTTGAAGACTGGATTGGTCCTTATGGTTCTGGTGTAAAAATTACGTTAAATCATACATGGACTCAGAAAAGATTGTATACCATAAGAGCCAGAGCACAAGACACCGATAATTTATTGGGTCCATGGGGTGAACTTGAGATAAGTATGCCGATGAACCAACAAACAACATCTAGTAGTTGGTGGTTTTTACAGTGGTTGCAGAATCATCCACGGATTCTTCCAATAATAAGACAGCTATTTAAATTAGAATAATAGTTTATGTGCAAATTTCAATTCTGCACATAAACCCACTACTTTATGTGCAAAGCCTCTAGCACACAACCAAACAACCGCAAGCGGATTACTAAAGTCAGGGATATGACCTTCGATAAACCCTGCGCTACCGCAAACACTACAAATAGATGGTTTCAATATCCTACCCTTTCCCGTTGCTCTCCATAGTTTGTTATGCGCCTTATACCATAGTCTATTATTACGCTTATATCTAATATTAGCATCCTGCTTTTTTTTCCTTCTAACAAATTCATTCTTTTCCATCTTTTATCACCCCCTTTTTATCTACTTTTACAACTCCTTTAAACCTATCACAAGAGATCAGGATAGTATCATTAACCAACCGGAAACAAAAATTAGGAAAAATACAACGATCTCCGTCATAAGGACAGGGAACAACTTTAACCATTTTCCAATGCTTAGGGGTTTCATCCGGCATGGTTGTAAACCTCCCCTATGGTAACCCGCTGTACATTTTTAGAATGGCAATAAGGACAATTACGGCTATACTCAAATTGGGTAACAACCGAATATAGCTGTTGGCAATCCTCACAGCAATAAAAACGGACAGCCATTTTAGTTCACACTCCAAAAATGGGAGGCGGGGTAGGGGGAAATTATGAGTGGCAAAACCCTACCCCCTTTTTTCTGTAGCTACGGCAGATCAATCTCATTAAAATACACCCCAAATGTAAACGATGAAAACGATTAATGAACATGTTATTACGTATACGCACACAAGCATGCGCATTAAAAATTACCAGAGCGATTACATAGTTTACATAAAGCCATTTAAATAATAATTTTTTCT
>CP070724.1:801888-804911 GCA_020350825.1 Thermoplasmatales archaeon
GTCTTCCACTATTGGTGTTTTCTTATTCTGTGTTAAATCTACTAACGTTTTGTTAACATTGGCATTAATACTTGGTGAAAAAGCAAGTCCTATGAACAACAGAATAACAGCAACTGCTACCCCTTTCTTGATGAGGTTATTTCTTTCCATAACTTTCCCCCTCTATGTATTAATAATGCACTTCTGATATATTTGTTTATCTGATGTTTTCCAATATTTTTATTGCAACATCTGTAACAAAACCAATTACAGGGGTGATGTGATTTCAAATTCCACATCTTAGATTAATAAAATCTAAAATAAGAAATAATCATTTACATGAGAAAACATAGATTTTTTACATTCTAAGAAGATCTTTCATATAGATGTAGACGAAGCGTTTCGCAAGTTTCCATTTATAGTTCTGGACTCTCACCTGATTATAGAATATTGTAAGAAGCATGTCAATAATTTGTTTATCTTTGGATACAAGTCTGATATATTTTTCATCTCCATCTACCTTCAATAATCTTTTCAATATGCGTAAAAAGAGTGTGATTTCTCCTCCGAAATCATCTTTCCAAAGCCGTTGGTATTTCGATAAGAAGACAGCGCTTGTGTCATCTGCTTCTAAAGCCTCTGTGCATACCTCTGCAGCGATCATCCCTGAGGACATCGCATAATGAATACCATCACCAGTGAGCGGATTCATCTGTCCAGCGGCATCACCGCATAGAACAACTTGGTCTGCAAAGGTTTTTTTTAAAGGATGGAGTGGGAGAACTCCTCCCTTAATCTTACCTATCTTTATAGTGGGAGGTATCATTTTTTTTTCCTTGAGAACCATCAGATAGTTGGTATACACATCCTTTAAATGTGGTCTTTTTGTTATGCGAGAAGCCAACGGTTGAATTTCACCTACACCGATATTTATGCTGTCTTTTTTAGGAAAAACCCACCCGATGCCGCTTATACCCATGAATTTTAAGTAGAACTGAAAAAACCTTTTCTCGTTAAAATACTGATCAAGCAGATTGCTGGTTAGAGAATAATCCTGGAAGAGACATCTACCAATATGTGGGTAATGCTGGCCTAAACCAAATTTTTTCGAAACAGTACTCCAGATGCCATCGGCGCCTATAACAAGTTTAGATTCAAGAGATTCCCCATTATTCAAACTGATTTTTACTGTGTCTTTCCTTCTTTGAATATTTACCACGGCTGTTCCGTCTCTAAATGTAGCTCCACTCTTTACTGCACAGTTCACCAACCCCTGATCAAAATTTTTTCTGAGAATAAATGCAACGATCGGCGTCTCCTTCTGCAATTGTAACTGATACATAAGAGATGATGAAGAGATGCTCCCGCCATAAGAATAAGAATCAATTAAATCGTCTGAGATATATGGAAATCGTTTAAGCGTTCTCACAGATAAAACGCCACCACATGGTTTATCCCTTGGATATGGGCGTTTATCGATGAGAAGAGTTTTTACTCCTTTTTCAGTGAGGAATTTCGCTGCAGTTGCGCCAGCAGGACCAGCGCCAACGACGGCAACATCATAAGTCATGATTAAATCAAACCCTCCCAAAATAAGGATATACTAGGTAAGGAGTACATACACGAAATAGGCATCAAGAAAAATCCACATCAGGAAAATACAAGCAGTAGCACGAAATACAACCGTCATCATGGTTGACGGATCAATAAGATATTTTCGCAGACTCCACACCCCAATAACAAATGGTATCGACGAGAAGACAGCGATTGCTGAAAAATTGAGGGCACCTTCAAAGACACGAAACATGCTAAACAGCAAGTAGCAAAGGGTCGCAAGACCAAGAGATACCCCGCCGATAATAAAACCAAAACGTTCACCCTTCAGAACCACCAATGTCATCTTATGGCCCTTGCGATCCACGTTCCTATCGGGGATCTCTAAATAGAGACTCACCGCAAATCCAAATAATAGTAAGGGAAGAGAAAACAATGCAAACGTACCATCAATCGTCCCTTTCGCTACGAAATATCCAGCCCCCGCGAGAAGGAAACTCGCTCCAAGCATGGTGACTAGTTCACCAAATCCTCTGTATACGAGCCTCAAGGGCGGTGCGGTATAACTCCATCCGACGAAATTCGCGATAATCACAAACACGAAGAATGTCCAAGAATATGAAAATACCAAGGTAAAAGTCAAACCGAGCAGAATCGACATACAGTACAGAAACACTATGATATTACGTATCGTCGTCTGTAACTCAGGGTGCTGTACAAGAATACTACTTCCTCCTGAAAAAGCCGTCTGCGTTGCAAACTTATCAATAGAAACATCAAAATAATTATTCGTATAGCCCGCAGCAAGAACACTGGTGAACACAATAGCATACCCCAACACAAACTTATACACATCAAACGGAGACCCAATTACGAGAGCAAAGAGGACGCCAAGTATGTACACCAACATCGCAGCGTGAGCAAGTGCACGACCAAGTTTTACAATATTAATAAATTTGTTTATATCCATATTTTATCCTCCTTATCAATTTTTAATATTACACCATATATTTAATTATTGTGTATAGTAAGTAAAAATTAAAAAAAAATAAAAGGAACATCGCTATTTCTTAATTGTTGCAGGCATAAGAATACCTGATTTAAACTTTAAGTTCAAATCTCGCTTTGTAATATTACTATTAAACTGATTTCATCTCAACATTACTATAACCATTCTCCCCTTCGTTCTCTTTTTTTATTTTCATTAATTACAGTATTCAAAAACCAACTTAATAAAAAGTGAATATGTATGTGTTCCATCAGTTCTATCCGTTTTCTATATATCTAATGTAATACACATCTATCCATTTTTTATTTCCTTGCTTGCTTGTTCATCAAGCAACTGATGGTATTTTTCTAACTCATTAAGCACTCTAAGATGTTCTAAAATAAGGTCACCATAATTCCCGCCAAATTTATCATAGATTTCCTTAAACTTTTTATCACCATTCATTTTATCATCCTTTTCTTGTTACAAATGTCGCATAGAA
>CP070724.1:805011-808860 GCA_020350825.1 Thermoplasmatales archaeon
CAAATAGATGTATCAATGACAACACCAAGAAGCCAGCCATATCTATTTCTACAATTTCTCGAGAGACTTATTCAACGATTTCCAGTGTTAGAACTGATATTCTCACATATACTAGGGTAAACATAAAGTAAAACATCCACCTCTCTTTTTTCTTTTTATCAACAAACAGTAGAAATCTCCTAACGCATTTTGCTTTGTTTTTTCAAAAAAAACAGATATTTTGGACATAACATCATTTATATTAAAAATTCCGTCATTTTGTACAAATTTCAGATAAAAAATATCTTATATTATGCATAAGATATAAATTTGTACTTTGGGAAGAGTAAAGGGGGAAATGAATATTCGAATAAAAAGAACGGATTTTTACCTTGCTTATAAAAATAATCTTGTTCACTCCCGTATTATTTCTTACAACCCCAGTGTTATATTTACTTTATTCTTTCCAAAGTCCTCCGTTCCTCAAAGGTATTTAAAAAAGAGATAAAGAGGAGATAAAATACTCTTATAACCAATAATTTTTGAACATAAAAGAATTGAAATCAATAATTCTTTTATTTTATACAACAATTAAGACATGTATAAATGCGTAATTACCAAATATAACGCTAAGTAAAAATATCAATAATCCTCTAGAAACCTTCTTACTCGACCTTTAGGAACAATCGAAAACCTATGAAAGTAAGCAATATCAACACTTATTCTTCAGAAGAGAAATTAATACTATTTACATTCTGTGAAAAATAGGAAAGAAGGTTGAGGTATAATAACCGAATCGGGGGTTATTATTTAATGATTTTACAAAATCTACTACCTTCCTCCATTCCTACATATGATCATATACCAATGATTATTTAAAGTTTTTCCAATAAACATATTTATTTTAATATTTGTAACAATAATTCTGTATACATAAGGATGTTGTAAAATGGAGCAATAGAAGTGAATAAACCGATTAGAAAAATCCTTGTTTAAAGATGTGTAAGCTTTATCTAAAAAAAATAAAGAGGGGGCAGTAGACGCGGTTTAAACATCTACTGGTATTGGTGATGTCCAATCTGGACTGTAGATGATGAGGTTTGGATCACCATATATACACTCTAATCCTTCTTGATCCATTGATGAAATCCCATACATTGCTGTTGGATCATCTGTGGTGAAATCCCTATAACTCAACCAAACATATTTGGCAAAGGCTTGGCCTATTGGTTCTCCATAGATCATTGTATCTTTGATGAATTGGTCGGCTAGAAAATCGGGACCAGGGACTGGTCCAGATCCTGCGCTCCCAGCCCAGAATACTGCACCATGATCAAGGAAGACCAATGGTCCAAAAGCATCTGCTGTTGAGCAAGAAGTATAGAAGACTGCACAACTTCCTAGATTATCATAATTACCGTCTACATGGTCATAATGGATAATATCATAGAGTTCAGGTGGTTCAGGGTTATACCACACCCGTCCATTTTTACGTGGCATCCTCCAACTATCATATGAATATCCACGCCATGCATCCCACCAAATCTGAGAAGGATAATTACAGTTGTTTGTCTGTAAATACTGTGCTGATTGACCGCTTCCACCTGTTCCATGTCCTGAGTAGTAAAATGCACTAGCACCATCATTCATCCTTTCTAGATGAGCAACCCAAAGAGCATGTCCATCAAACGTTCTACCGTGAGAACTAAACGCCTTTTTACATTCTCGACTTGAGTAAACATTATGAGGAGTTCTATCATTTGTCGTAGTCGATCCCCCATCAGGGAAGCACATAAACATAGATGTAGTTATATCTCTATTTTGATTTACAAATATCAACGCTGGATACAAGATATTTCTTACTACACCTGCTGAAACATATGCAGGAGTTAACCCAGGAATATGACCCGCATAAGAGTTGTTCCCCATCATAACAAAATGTGCTGGGATATAGATGTCTTTTCGTGGGGCAACAAAACAGTACCCCTCTATTTCTCCCTGGATATCAAGGCCAAAACCGTCAATCCAGCCCTGAATGCCATCATAAAGTTCTTCAAACCAGCGTTGGTGAGCATCCCAACCGAGAGGTGGGTATTCATCCGTCCGATCCAGGAAAAACTGAAGTAGTTTGATAGCAAGCTGTAGCTGACTCATATCCTCTATTGGTTCGTCATGTCTTGGTAAATGTCCTGGAGCACGAGCTCCATGATAATAATCTCCCATCCAAAGTCTCCAAGATTCTATTCTATCTGCAACTCCAGCAGGATTACCTGGAGCATCACCTATTCGAAGGACTGGTGATCCATGATATGCTGCAAGCATCGCAGCTGGCGCGAAGTACCCATCTCCTGATTTTATAGAAGTAATAGTTATATAGTTTTCAGAAGAAGAATAATCCTTTATGTAGTCAATTATTTCCTGCATTGTTGTTAGATCTGCTTCGAGTGTTGGAAGACCACTTACACCACTACCAATTCCACCTCTTTCGCCAAATATGACTTTGGTAACACCAAGAGCAGTAAATGCACTCTGTGTCTCAGATGGTACGCTGTCTTCAGTTACATACAATAAAGGTGCATGTTCTTGTGAAGCGATAACCGCAGCGTTTGCAGCAGATACAGCTGCATCAGCCCTCTTTGGATTGATCTTTCTTAATTCGGCTGTAATGGTATATTTTGTTGAACCTTGATCATCATATCGAGGCACAACAATAGCAGTCCATTTCCCTGATTCAGGATGAAGGACTTCAGCAGAACAATCAAGATGATCCTCTGGCTCCCAAGCTCTCCACGGATTAACAGGCGGATTATGATATCCATACCACTGATGAATATCAAGGACTGGGCCGTTCCATTGAGGAATATCAGGAGCACGAATACGTCCCTGAGGATCAACAAGAAATACCTGCAGATCAGATTCAGTATCAGTTTCTAAAGAAACCTTCAGAACTGAATCTGCATCAGCATCACCTATTCGTATTTTATACCTATGACCGGCTAATTTTGAAATGCGCATCGTATCCCAGCTAGTTGATGTTAATTGTGAACTAGCAGACCAGATGCCCCATTGAGTAAGGGGATAATATAGGTCAGTGGAATCACCCGCTCCATCGTATGGTACAGGCCACCAATCACCACCTTGATCCATAAATTGTGGAAAAACCTGAGTAACTTGAGCTGAATTAGAATCACCGCCACTAGCTGTTATGTCAAAAACATCGACTTTAAGTGCACACCACTTTGGGAATATGAGCATTGGATAGCCAAATTCTCCCGCTAATTTTGGATCATCACTATATATCTCTGTTACATCTGTAGTACGCTTCAGTGTTTTTGTCTTTTGAAATACCTGTTTTACCTCATCCTCATAGTCACTTCCATCAACAGCTACAACCGCAAGATCAGATGAAACCCAGTTATTTGTCGCAATTTCAGCTGCTGCTTCAATAGGATCAGCAGGAACAATATATTCATTAGCATTATCACCATGTGAAATCAAATAATCATTCCAGTCTTCAAGTAAATAACCGGTGGTGTCATCAACAACTCCGCGGTAATCTTCAGTATCAAAATAATTAGTTGACGTATCATCTCCTTCATATACAATAGGTGCTAGATATCGATCACTGCCTTCTAAATAGTTACACGCTGGTATAGATGCTAGATATCCATATTCATCATTGTTGCTATCTGGATCATTATCGATAATAAAAGTTTTAGTCATCGGCGTAATATCTGGTTGAGGTATTGGACCTGCAGGAGCAGGAGCACTACAATCTAACGCAAATTCGAGATTATAAGCACCTGAACCAAAATTATAATAATCACACTCAGATGGCTGAGGAGTATCAACCCAGCCTGGACAGATCTC
>CP070724.1:808960-842345 GCA_020350825.1 Thermoplasmatales archaeon
AATACAAATGTCCGCTAGCACTGCAGCTGATGCTGATACTGCAAATATTGCATTTGGCGATGAAAAAATATTTGCAACTTGGGAAGACGAACGTCTTATTGGCTATTCTGACCCTGATGCGTTTGGGAACATGTGGAACCTTAATATTCCTAGTAGCTCAGATGTCACCTGCAGTATTGGAGATGAAAAAAAATTGATTTTAACAGCACAAATAACCTCAAAAATCATTCAACCAGATAATTTAGTTTCTTGGTATGAATTTTATGTAGACTTTACCGGATCAATTACATTTGATATATTGGATAGTACTGGTAGTATTGTGCTTATTTCAGGAGCAAGTTCTGGTGAAGATTTAAACGTTATAGATCCAAATATTCACCCAGGGATCCGTCTTCGAGCACATTTTACAAGAACCAATCCTTCATATAGCCCCATTTTAGACTGGTGGAGTATTGTCTATGTAGGTATTGATGATGATCCACCGCAGACAACCATACGGGATATAATAGGTACAGAGGGTGAGAACGGCTGGTACACAAGTAATGTCAAAATATTACTCGATGCAACTGATGGTCAATATGGGACTGGTGTAAATCATACTTACTTTAAAATAGATGATGAAGATCCTCAAGAGTATGATGATTCAATTGGTATTAAACTACCACCAGATGATCCAAATGAACCTTATGGCACATGGGACGTTTGGTACTGGTCCGTTGATAAGGCGGGTAACACCGAACCCCCACAGGGCCCTGTTAACATAAAAATCGACAAAGCATCTCCACATTGTGAGATATGGGATCCTCCAGATAGATCAAATGTCCCGTTAGAAGGCAATTTTTGGGTACAAGCAACAGCTACAGATGAAGGATCAGGAATTAACTATGTGTCCTTTGACGTAGGACCCCCTTACGAGAATCCAGTAGAAGTTTACGACGATGATCCCCCTGGTTCAGGGAACTACAAATGGCTTTGCGATCGCCATTTCAACAAGCAACAGTGGAGACATATCATCGCTAAGGTCTTTGACTATGCAGGTCACAGTTACGAATACAACATATTCGTGTATTTTGGTGTTCCAAACGTATACCAACCGGGTTATATATACCTCTTAGGCAACCCTTATGGTCCGTTTAATCTTTTATCTAGTGTAGGTTACGCGATAGCACTTGATCAAAATTTCCTTCCGGTAATACTATCAGACTTCAATGAAGATGCCACACATGTTGATTTTGTAGCTAAACTACGTTTTCGTGGAACAGAATTTTCATTTCGAGATGATAACCCCTCGGATGGTTTTTCAGTCGAAATGGACGTTCCTTTCGGAATTTACTCGATAACTGCCAAGGAGTATGATAATAGCAATTTACTAGATGAGCATAATTTGATATCAAAAATGATAGTTCTTCTAATTTAGATTATATACATCTCTCTTCTTTTCTTTTTTATAACAAGCGTTATTTTGAAAAATTTTTAGGTTAATGTCAATCTTTCTACATAACAATGCTAAATATCTTTAGTAACTAGTTTCTATTTTTCGCTCCTAGAATCATAGTGGAAGGCCTATATAACTTACCATCTTATTAGAACTAAGAAAATATGTTATATCTTATAGGTTTAACTTATGTATAAAAATTTTGAGTTGAAATAATATAAAATCTGTTTTATGGAAATAATCCATCCATTTTTTTAAAGATTTATATACTATGTGCATTATAGTATTTTGTATAGTATTTATAGTATTAGGGGAATTAAAATATGAAGAAAATAATACCAATATTAGTTATAGTTGTATTAGTCCTAAGCGGACTTGGAGCAGGTGCAATATCAAAAGATGTTTCTTATGATGCTAAAAATGAGGAAAAAACCGATGTAAGTTCTATCTCATTTCCACCGCTCATTATCGAAGAGCACGATGAAGATTATTTTGAAGTGAGTCTTACAGATGTCTCTACATATTTGATGAGTCCTGGTAAACCTATGTTACCAAAGATTGTAAAAAATGTTGAGCTTGCTTTCGGTGTAAGGAATGTTAAGGTTAATGTGATACCTAAAACAGTAAAAGAGTATAAGATTACAAAGGAAGTTCGTCCCGCTCCGGTGTCTGTACCATTAACAGAAGAAATATTCAATGCAGTTGTAAAACCTAAGAAGAATGCTGAGGTATATACAAGCCAGGAACTCTTTCCATCTGCTTGGTACAGATATAATATTGGTTGTGGGCTTAATGCTGCTAATGAACGAATCACATATTTAACAATACACATCTACCCAGTGAGATATATACCTTCAGAAGGGAAGCTTCATATAGCAGAGAGTGCTGATATAACGATAACCTATGAGGAACCAAGGTCAAATCCATTCCCAGAGAACAGTTTATATGACTTGGTCATTATTGCCCCTAATAAATTTTCTGGTATTCTCAAGAAACTAGTAGATCATAAGATTAGTTATGGTATAAATACAACAATTAAAACAACTGAGGAAATATACAATAGTGGGTACAATGGTATAGATAAACCTGAGCAGATCAAATATTTCATCAAAGAGGCATTGGAAACCTGGAATGTGAAGTATGTTTTGCTTGTAGGTGGATTGAAATCACTTATATGGGGTAGGCCAAGAGATGATTATAACCAGGGTACAAAAGACTGGCATGTACCGGTCAGATACACTAATCTCTTTGATAATCCAGAGCATCCATTAAGCAGTAGTACAATATTTGATCCTGGAGTTATTAGCGATCTTTACTATGCAGATATATATGAGGCTGAGGGTAATTTTTCAAGTTGGGATCCAAATGGAGATCATATCTTTGCTGCATGGGGACGACCTGGTGTAGAAAATGATACAGGTTTAGATCTATACCCCGATGTATGTCTTGGAAGATTAGCGTGTAGAAACAGACGCGAAGTAAAAATTATGGTTAATAAAATAATTAAATATGAATCCACACCTGCTGATCCATCTTGGTTTAAAAAAATGATTGTAGTCTCAGGAGATGGATTCTTAGATCAAGAGGATCTTGATTTTCAATGGAATGTTACTGATCTTCCAGATGGGGAATATACAATTTATGCGCAGAGTAAAAATCCAGAAGATGATTATGGACCAATTGATGTTATCAATGTAACTCTTGATCAATCAACTGAGTCTAACATATCCTTCAATCATGATGATCATCTTACAACAGGATTAAACTATCCATTTGATCCAATAGCTGAAATCACATCACCCTCAGAAGGTGATATACTTGGTTATACCGATTTTTTTTACGAACCTCCAGATGGAAAGGCATATTGTAATGATTTTACTGGTTGGGCAAACGTCAGTTATGAGAGTGGAATCATGCATATCCGTGGGAAATCCTACGATCCACAACCATATGGGAATGTTACAGATATACATGTTTGGATAGGAAATAGCGATGAGCAGATTGTTTTCTCCCAGTGGAGGAATGATACAAAAATGTATTATGAGGGAGAATGGGTTACTGGTGAAAAAATGTTAAAAGGGAAAGGTGGAGCTCTTTATTACATGCCTAGTGACTTTAATAATGAAATCTTATGGACTTCAAATGGTAAACTTAATGGTCAAGAAGAGGTAATAGACGCATTGAGTGAAGGTAGTGGATTTGCCTTCTTTTCAGGGCATGGAAGCCCACGAGTCTGGGCTGACCATTATCCTGGAGTCCCAGGTAATCGTGGACCTGCGAGCGTTACGGGATTAGTAACCACTGATCCCTTTGGAGGCCCTCCTTTCTTACCTGTAGAAAGGATATTAAACATTGGAAAGCCGTTTGTACTTGTTGTTGGGGGCTGTCACAATAGCCAGTTTAATGTTTCATTAATCACTTCAATCATAGATATGTGGCGCCCTCTTTATATGTGGACTTATGGCATGCCGGCTCCTGAATGTTGGAGTTGGTGGCTTACACGTCTTCCGCGGCGTGGTGCAATCGCTTCAATAGGTAATACTGGGCTCGGTTATGGAACTTTAGGCGAAGATTGTACTATTAATGGTCTCGACGGAGGACTTAGCCGAGACTTCTTCCGACAATATGGTGAAGAAGGCCATCAGATCCTTGGAGAAACGCATAGCCAAACTCTTACCAACTATATTGGTACCTTTGATATGGAAGAAGATGACCATGTGAAAACAGTACAGCAATGGGTACTTCTCGGTGATCCAAGTCTCATGATCGGTGGGTATTAACAAAAACAGTAAGTTTTTTTCACTTGTGAAAACGCTGATAAGATAAAGTATAAGGAGAATACCTAGCTAATGTGTACTTTCTTTTGATAATTTAGTGATTCTCCATAAGTGCTTAAAATACCTTATTTTATCCTTATTACCAATGTTTGCGGGTTTTTTCAGGATATATTATAAAAAATCTTTCAATTCTATAGCTTTCGGATTTAAAATCCCTTGTTTTTTGACTGAAAACAAAGTTTCCAAAAGACGTAATTCACTGATATACCCATCATATAATTCATTGAATTTTTCACTGAATTTTTTTGCTTGTTTAATATCTTTGGCAGTAAAAGTTACAATCCAGTCATAAGTACCATGAACATATAAACTACTTAAGATATTTATTTCTGTCTTTGGCACAATATTATCTAATTTTCTCGTAATTATTTTATTAGCAAGTTTTTCATCTATCGGTAAGGTTGTTTTTTTAATAAGCATAATAAAATGTTCTAGATCTTGTTTTTCTTCATTAACAATTGCAGCATAGCCCCAAATCGTTTTGTTTTTTTCAAGTCTTTTTATGATTCTCCATACCTTCTGTCTAGAAAAACCGCAAATTTTAGCTATTTTGTCAATACTTTCTTTTGCGTTTTTCTGAAGCTCTCTAATAACCTTTTTTTCATCAGCATCGATTTGTTTCTGACTGCTTTTAGGCATAAATGTACACCTTTGTCATATTTTTTAATATATACCAATGTTATATCTCTTTCTATTCTTAAGAAAAATCCTGATACTTTACTTATGTCCTTAGTTAAATATCCTATTTCTAGATTCCTGTTCACCCTTTTAAAAATTTTAAATGTTTTTATCTGGATAGAAAACATTAAAAGACTTGTAAAGGATATAAATGTACTAATAACTATCCAATATTCCACCTAAACAAGTATATATAACATAACGAATGTTGCAAAAAGTATTTATACTATTCACGCATATTTTTATTGTAATGGGGGTCTAAACCTAAAGAAATGATTTATAAACTGAATATTTTTCATTCCTTTCCTCCTTTCCTCTCTTAGGCCCCCTAAACACTTCTCATGTTGAATAATCTACTATCATAATTCTTTTTAGGACTATCTCCCTTTATTCACCATATCCTCTTTTGAAGATGAGGGAATGGTAAAAAACATAGTTGTACCTTTTTCTTTCCCTAGACTTTCAGCTCATATATGTCCATCATGTTTCTCAACAATACGCTTACATATAGTAAGACCAAGGCTATTAGACATATGATCTTATCGAGACCAATCAGCTTTGTAAAACACCTTAAAAATATGATTTCCAGTGAGGTTATTAAAATATATCTTTTAGTTATATAAAACTTTATCTCGATTTTTTACTCTTTTTTCCAAAATTAAAAAATTGGTTTTTTCTTTTTATAATTAATAATGGTAGTAAAGGTCTTAAATAAATCTCTGTTTTTCAACTGTCATATGGATTTACTTAATTTCGTTGTTACTATTGTTCTGGTAACAGCATCAGGGGCCCTTGCTCCGGGTTCTTTATTTTTCGCCAATATCTCTTATGGTTCTAAATTCGGCGCTAAAAGTGGATTAATATTTTCATTATCCCATACTGTAGTTGAATTTTCCCTTATTATGGTCTTTGCTCTTGGACTTTTAACTGTAGCAAATGAACCAATAGTTCAACTTATTGTTGGGATAATTGGAGGTATATTTCTTATCGTTTTTGGTATTGTCCAAATCCGAAATTCTCTCCTATTTAATGTTAGAGAATCTAAAGTAAGTAAATCATCATTTTACCATCTTTTTTTCATAGGTTTGGCTTTTACTGGTTTGAATCCTTTGTTTATTGTTTGGTGGCTAACTGTTGGAGCAGAACTTATTCTAATATCTCTTGCATTTGCTTCTTTAGCAGGTGTTATTTTTATGTATATTTGTCATGTATGGATGGACTATGTTTGGCTCATAATTGTTGCACACTTAGCAAAAAAAGGGACAAATGTCATAGGTTTAAAAGGGTACAGAATATTTATAGGAGTATTTGGGGCAATTCTCATCTACTTTGGAGTTACTTTCATAATAAACGCTATTGAACTCAAAATCTAAACAAAATAACCTTTATCTTGATTCTTGGGTTATATTTATCTGGTTTAAATTTTTCGTGAAAATAGATAAATAAGTCTTAATTAGCTCACTAACAGATGTCTGATCTTATTCTTTTCAAAATATTCTATTGATTGGTATCTAAAATTCATTATATCAACTCATCATACAATCGTAAACTTCCTGTTATAATACCCGTAATCCCAGGCATCGTACTTGTTGCTCCTATAAAAAAAAGGTTTTTGAATGGTGTTTTCCAGGTGATTCTATCGAGGCTGATATTATCGGTATTGAATGCGCTTCCAACCATATTTGCTTTAACTGTACGGAATGTTTTTTCAATATCTATTGGAGACCATACTTCTTTCACTTCAATATACTCTCTTATATTTGGGATATAATGTTTTTCTAAAAAATCAATAAATAATTCAGCAATCTGTCTCTTTATACTATTATATTTTTTACGGTCTTTCTCATAAAGTTTCTTGAAATAATGATAGTTTACAATTGTAATAATCTCCATCGTTGCACAGCCAGGAGGGGCAAGCATATTCTTATCTGTAAGTATTGAAGGGACCCCAATAAATGACACTGAATGTTTAAAATCATTTCTTTTCATTAATGCATAATACTCTTTATTAACACCAATATCCTGATGAAACCAAGTATTCCATTTGCCAAAGCCGTATTTCTTTAAATCAATGTCCTTCAATCCTAAAAACACCTGGAAAAAAGTGTCTGAATACTTGTATTTCAGAGCTTTTTCAAATTTAGGTTTCTTCGCACCTTTAACCATCATCAAAGTTTGGGAAGGATCAATATTAGAGATAATATTCCTGCCATATATCTTTTTATCTTTTTCCGTAACAACGTATGAATTGTCCCTGTCAATATGAATCTCTTTTACAAATTGATTGCAAACGATTTCACTATCTTCACAGGACGATATAATTTTTACAAGCTCATCATTAAAATGTTTCATTCCTTTAGCAGGAAAATGTGCACCATTACAATAAAAAACTACCATACCAGCATGACCAATAAGAGAAGCTTCTTTAGGAGGCAAAGCCAGATTGCCTATTTGGCCAGCCAATATTGTTTCTAGATCCATGGGAAAATCAAATGAATCTAAGAATTCTTGAGTAGTAGTTTTCTCAAACTTAAACAAAGTCCTGTGTTTTAAAGGATGAAGTAAAATATACTTTTTATCCGGAAGAAATTTATTAAGTCGTAATTCCTTGAATATTTTTTCATATGTATCAAAATATTTAGTTAAACCTTCTTTATGTTCAGGATATAGTTTGATAAGTCTGTTTCTATACTTTTTGACTCCAAAGGGAATTCTAACGTCTTTACCTGGTATGTGGATAAGATCATAACAGTCCTGAGAAAAAGAATTAAACTTGATTTTTTTTTCTAAATTAAGCTCTTTCAGGAACCTGGCAATCGGATTTTGGGGTCCACAGCCGTATAGGTATTTCACCCCGTGAGTGAATGAATATCCTTTTACTTGAATTGTTGAAGAATAGCCGCCTATAAACTTATTGCCTTCAATTAAACAAATAGATTTTTCTTTGTTTGCCAATAATGCTGCAATGGATAGGCCACCTATTCCTGAACCAATTACAATAAAATCATACTTCTTTTTGAACATATAGTAGGGGCTTATGAAATAACATAATCATATATTTTTCTGCTTATTGGCTAATACTGACAAAATAAGCACCTCCATTTCTCTAGACGTGTCCAGTTGATTGCATCTTAGGTTATATAATGATGTTTTGTCTAGTCACATGAAAAACTTCTACCATGTGATGAGGCCGATAGGATATTTTTGCCTTTCTTAATCCTGGTAAACCCATATCCGGTTCGCGATTGATATATGTAGACTCTTTTTGAACTAGTTTTGCTGTTTCTGCATTAATGGCTTTATATATTCCATCGTAATCGGGTGATCCTTTTTCATAATGTACTACAACTGTATCTGGATTCATTTTTTCGTATACAGCAATAGCTTCAATATTTCCATCGATACGTATTACGATACCTGATAGTTCTAGTTCAAAGAAATGAGCCATAGAATACATTATTGCTTTTTTTTCATTTTCAAGCAATGGATCAGATGCGCAATCCTTCCAGAGGCACCAACGTTTAAGAAAAGTTTTTAAATCGTTCATATTCTTTTCTGAGATACATTCAGTTGTGTAAGCATAATTTCGTGTAAACTTGTTAAGACGATTACGGATCTTACCATAGGTCGAACCAGGTAGTTCCGCAAGATCGGATGAAAGATATACATAATCAAAATAATCTCTATTTGGAGTTAATTCTAATCTTGGATAATTTCTTGAAAGCCAATCTTTTGTTTCCCGATTAATGAGTCCAAATGGATAATCAGAACTTTCTTTTTTTGCAAATGTCATCACTTGATTAAAGATGTCTTTATTGTATTTCCCAATTGGAGGTCGGAATCGGCGAGAGTTTTTAACGTCAGTCATTATTATCAGATTATCGTTAAGAAAGGTAAATTTATAGTTAGCGTATTCCATCCAACTTATCATTGTAGTAAAAACGTAATCGCTATGCACAGGAGGATATTTCAAATAATGTTTGTCAAATATATGTTTATCTTCTAGTGTAACAGGTGTAAAGTCATCAATTGAGAGCATGTTAGTCCTCCTTTTGATATTTCATGGGAATATACTTTTTCATAGGATTGAAACCAAGAGATAAATAGAAAATATCCTGCCCAGGTTCTGATATAAGTGCAATCCATAGGATTCCCCGTGACAAACAATAATCTAATAGAAATTCAACAAGTTTTTTACCAATACCCTTTTTACGATATTGTGGTAGAACAACTAAGTCTTGTAGATAGGCATCGGAGACTCCATCAGATAGGATGCGACCCATACCAATAGCCTTACCTGTAACAGAGTCAATAACAACTGCAAAGGCGAAACTACCTTTAATCAATTTTTTAATTCCAGATGGGTCATAAGATTCTTTCCACCATCCTGCAGATTTATATAGGGTAACTATCTCTTCCTCAACCCAATTATCAACCACCTTGATATCTACTTTTTGATTCACCATTATATCATCCAATTTTGTTAAAAGTTATCTGGATTCATTATATGTTTGCGATATAAGAGCATTTTGAGTATTAATTCATCAAATGTATTTTGGATTTTTTTATGGTTACAACATATATTTGTTGAGTGGAATCTTATTATTCCTTATTGTTTATGAATAATAACCTATTTCAACAGGTTATCAATTACAATATATAAGATGAACATAACAAAAATATTATTTGTAGAACCACCAAGAAACTACTGGTTTGTGATGGGTGAATACCTCCCACCACCCACATCACTTCTTATCCTTGCAGCTCATGTTGAAAGAGAATTACCCGATATTGAAATAGACGTCCTTGACTGCCAGGGAGGAAAAATAGGTTGGGACAGTCTCAGTAAATATATCGAATCATATGCCCCTTCAATTGTTTTAACCTCAGGATTCACCTGTAATGCATATACCTGTGCACGAACATCAGAAATAACAAAAACAGTTGACAAGGACATTATCACCATAGTTGGCGGCATACATTTTTCATCTGTACCTGAAGAATCACTCATTGATTTCCCTGAAATCGATTACATCATCAGAGGTGAGGGGGAAATAACTCTAGTAGAATTAATAAAGACATTAAAAGGTGAAAAAAACATTGGACGGGTAAAGGGAATATCATTTCGACATAAAGGTAAAATTATCCATACACCACCACGTCCTCTAATCAAAAACCTTGACATACTTCCTTATCCTGCTTACCATCTTGTTGAAGATCATATTAAGCACTATCATTTCAGCATGATGGCTGGAAAAAACACGAGATACATGGTATTGGAAGGAGCAAGGGGATGCGATCACATTTGCACTTTTTGTACACAATGGAAACACTGGGGAGGTGTCTGGAGGACAAAGTCAATAAAACGAATCGCCGATGAAATTGAATTCCTCAACGAAACCTACGGAGGAGTTTTTCTCTGGTTCACTGACGACCACTTTAAATTTAGCTTACGAGGAAAATCCTTATACGAAGAACTCAGACATAGAAAATGTAAAGAGGATATCATGCTGTTTTTACAGGCTAGAACAGATGACGTTGCAAAACACCCTGATCTAGTCACAAAACTACGTGAAGTTGGTACATACTGGATTATGTGTGGTGTTGAAAATGATGCAGAAGCAACAATAAAAGAATTCAAAAAAGGTACCAAAACCAAAGATGCCTACTCAACAATGAAAATTCTGAGGGACAACGATGTTTTTTCACATGCTATGTTCGTCATTGGCGCGAAAAGAGATACCTGCGAATCCATCGAGAGGTTAAGACAGTTCTCGATAGATCTAAAGCCAGATTTTTCAATATACACAGCTCTCACTCCATTTCCTGGTACCATATACTATGAAAACGCAAAAAAAAACGGATGGATTGAGGACACAAATTATGCAAATTATGACATGGCTCATGCAGTAATGCCTACAGAATCATTAACACGAAACGAAGTACAACATGAACTTTGGAAATGTTATCAAGCATTTTACGGCTCATACAAGAGAAACATAGCAGGAATATTTTCGAAAAACAGGTTAAAAAGAACGCTCTACCGCCATATGGCTGGACAACATGTATTAACAAAATTCAGGAGATTAATTTGAAACAGCAAAAAAACATATTTTACTATCTAACTCTTTCAATTGCCGCAGCATTTCTATTATTAATACTAGCTTTTTTCAGCTCCTCTAATGTAAACACAATTGGAACGTATGGTAAACTAGCCATAGGTGGAGTATTCATCATTAGTTGTATATTTGGTATCTCACTAGCAATTTGGCCAAGCTGGCACAAAAAATTTGTTATATCTAGAAACCACAGTGCAAACAAGCAACAAGAAAAAAAAACAAATAGGGAACGTCAAGGTCATCATCCAAACTGTAATCAATTTCAGAATCACATTATTAAAATAAAAAATAAAGCCTACTGTGCAGGTTGCCTAGGCCTAACCATAGGTTCTATAATATCAATTTTTTTTATGATGATCTATTTAATTATTGCTAGCAATAACTCCTTGACCACATTTCACTTTTTTATCATCCTTGGATTTATCATAATAGGTATTATCTATATAGAAATCATGTTCCCCATAAGACATGCAGTCATTCATGTCATCTCAAATATTTTTCTTGTTATAGGTTTCCTTTTAATCACCATTGGCATATTTGAAATTACAGGCAATATAATTTATGGAGTTGCAAGCATCCTACTATCATTTCTATGGTTAGATACTAGAATTCAGCTTTCTAACTGGCATCATGGGCTAATCTGTGGCAACTGTACTGAACCTTGTAAGGTGTATAAATGATCTTATTTTTTGACAATAATTCGAATACCTGTAATGATAATTGCTACCGCGATGATTAAACCGATAAGCCACCAGAATTCAAAATTTTGAAGCCATGTTGGTAAATCATCATATAGCGTAGTATTTTTAATTACGATCTCAAAGAGAATCCAGAGACCTACAACAATTACAATGATTCCCCAGAAAATCGGGGCAAATGGACTACGTTTCCCACCTACACATTCCTCTTCACAGCGATCATCTTTATCTTTCTTATAGTCTTTTGCTGCCCCAGTTAAAGGAGCGCCACATTTACTACAATATTCTGCGTCATCCTCATTTTTCTTCCCACATTTTGCACAATATGCCACGTTTTCACCTCTTTATTTCAATTTGTTAACGCATATATTATTATATAAGCTTTGTTTGCCGATCTATTCTCAGGCTGTTGAAAAATTATCATCATTGATGAAAAAGATTATATTGAGCGATGCAATATACATATTTTTGAACAGAAACCCTATACCAAATTAGGGGGGGATTCAATAGCGTGGAGTTTAAGAAACAAAAGGTAAAACTAATTCTTGAAGACGGCTCAATTTTTCATGGTTATTCCTTTGGTTCTAAAAAAACTGTAACCGGCGAAGTTGTATTTAACACCGGCATGGTTGGTTATCCAGAGAGCCTAACAGACCCATCTTATAGAGGACAAATCTTGGTTTTAACATACCCTTTGATAGGTAATTATGGCATTCCAGAAAATGAAACAGAAGACAATCTGTTGAAATATTTTGAATCGAACAGAATACAAGTTCAGGGTTTGGTAATCACAGATTATTCTGAATCATATTCTCATTGGAATGCTAAAAAGTCTTTATCGGAGTGGATGGTAGAACATAATACTCCAGGAATATATGGTGTGGATACCAGAGAGCTTACAAAAAAGTTACGCGAAAAAGGAACGATGATTGGAAAGATTGTTTACGATAAAGATAATATTAACTTTGAAGATCCAAATAAAAGGAATTTGGTGGCTGAAGTCAGTATTAAAAATCCTATCGCATACAAAAAAAGTAGGAAAAAAATTATAGTTATTGATTGTGGTGTAAAAAATAATATAATCAAGGCCTTTCTTAGGAGAAATATATCCGTTATTCGAATCCCTTGGGATTATAATTTTTTTGAAAAAAAGGTAGATGGTATTGTAATATCAAATGGGCCAGGAGATCCAAAAATGTGCCAAAATACAATTGAGAATGTTAGAAAGGTTCTTTCTAAAAATATTCCCGTTCTTGGTATTTGCCTTGGCTCCCAAATTTTAGCGCTTGCTGCTGGTGCTAATACCTATAAATTAAAGTACGGTCATAGGAGTCAAAATCAGCCGTGTGTGGAGGTTGGAACCAAAAGATGTTATATTGCTTCACAGAACCATGGTTACGCCGTTGATTCTGAGACTTTGCCTGAGGATTGGCGAGAATGGTTTTACAATAATAATGATGGAACCAATGAAGGTATTCTCCATATTTCAAAACCATTTTTTGGAGCACAATTTCATCCTGAGGCGTCTCCTGGACCTGATGATACTGAATTTTTATTTGACATGTTTTTAAGAGCGATGAAATCATGAAGAATAAACAAAGGAAACCAAAAAAGATACTAATTTTAGGTTCAGGTGCAATTAGGATAGGTCAGGCAGGAGAATTTGACTATTCTGGTTCTCAATCAATTAAAGCATTAAAAGAAGAGGGAATTAAAACTGTTTTAATTAATCCAAATATTGCAACGATTCAAACATCTGATTATTTGGCCGATAAAGTGTATTTTTTACCAATTGATGCATATTTTGTTGAAAAAGTTATTAAAAAGGAAAAACCTGATGGCGTTTTACTTGGTTTTGGTGGTCAGACAGCATTAAACGTTGGTGTAGAAATCGCCGAAAAAGGAATTTTCAAAAAGCATAATGTAGAAATCCTAGGAACTCCTATCGAAGCTATCCTGAATACAGAGGATAGGGACCTATTTGTTAAAAAAATACAAGAGATCGATCTAAGAGTTCCGATAAGTAAAGCCGTAACTAACGTTGAAGAAGCAGTTAAGGTAGCAGATAATATTGGTTATCCTGTTATGTGTAGGATAGCTTATGCTTTAGGTGGTTTAGGATCAGGTGTAGCTCAAAATAAAAAACAGTTATTAGAGATAACGAAAAAGGCTTTTTCTTTTACAAAGCAAATTTTGATAGAGGAATATTTCGGTGGATGGAAAGAACTCGAATATGAAGTTGTGAGAGATCGTTATGATAACTGCATAGTTGTTTGCACTATGGAGAATGTTGACCCTATGGGCATTCATACAGGTGAGAGCATTGTCGTTGCCCCAGTGCAAACTCTAACTTCCTCTGAGAATTTTAAATTAAGAGCCCTTTCAATAAAAGTGATTCGGCATCTTGGTATTGTCGGCGAGTGCAATATACAATTTGCGTTTGATCCACAATCAGAAGATTACAGAATAATAGAAGTCAATGCTAGATTAAGCAGGAGCTCTGCTTTGGCTTCTAAAGCAACTGGTTACCCATTGGCTTTTATTGCAACGAAACTGGCTTTAGGATATAGCTTGACTGAAATGGAGAATATTATAACTAAAGAAACACAAACTTGTTTTGAACCAGCTTTAGATTATGTTGTTGTTAAATATCCGCGATGGGATATGCAGAAATTCAGAAAAATCAGTTCAAGTATAGGCTCTGAAATGAAATCTGTGGGGGAGGTAATGGCAATTGCAAGGAGTTTTGAAGAGGCACTCCAAAAAGCAATACGAATGCTAGATGTCGGAATGAACGGCCTTGTTTGCAATGACCTTAAGTTTAATAACCTGGAGAAGGAGCTTAAAGAGCCAACTGATAAAAGATTATTTGCGATATCTGAAGCAATCAAAAAAGGATATTCTATTGATAAAATATACAATCTTTCAAAGGTTGATTCATGGTTTTTGTATAAAATGAGAAACATAGTTGAGGTAGAAGAATTATTAAAAAAGTATGATCTAAAAAATCTCCCAATTCCTTTGTTAAAAGAAGCAAAACAAAAGGGTTTTTCTGACCTACAGATATCAATACTCACAAACAATACTGAACTTGGGGTGAGGAAAAGAAGGAAAGAACTAGGTATTGTACCATACGTGAAGCAGATAGATACATTGGCAGCAGAATATCCAGCGAAAACCAACTATTTGTATCTAACATATAATGGTTGTAAGGATGATCTTACGTTCAAAGAAAAAAAACAGGTTATTGTTCTAGGAAGTGGTGCCTATAGAATTGGGTCATCAGTGGAATTTGACTGGTGTTGCGTAAACTCAGTAATAACGTTAAGAAATTTGAATTACAAAACTATAATGATTAACTATAACCCTGAAACAGTAAGCACAGACTATGACATCTGTGACAAGCTATATTTTGATGAAATTACTTTTGAAAGAGTTTTGGATATTTATGAAAAGGAAAAACCCTTGGGACTTATAGTCTCAATGGGAGGTCAAATACCTAATACATTGGCATTACCCTTACATAGTGTTGGCGTTCCAATACTAGGTACATCACCTCTCAATATTGATAATGCTGAGGATAGACACAAATTTTCCCAATTATTGGATAAACTGGAGGTAGATCAACCAGAATGGGAAGAATTAACAAGTATGGAAGAGGCAAAGGAATTTGCAAACAAGGTTGGCTATCCTGTTCTTGTTAGACCAAGTTATGTCCTTAGTGGTGCAGCGATGAGTATTGCATTAAGTAAAGATGAATTAAAAAAATATCTAAAAAAAGCCTCTGAGGTAAGTAAAGAACACCCTGTTGTTATAAGTAAATTTATTACCGGAGCTAAAGAAATAGAAATTGATGCTGTCGCTAAGCGAGGTGATTTGTATTGTTATGCGATCTCCGAACATGTTGAGAATGCCGGAGTACATTCTGGAGATGCAACCATGGTATTACCTCCTCAAAGAACCTACTTGGAAACTATGAGGAGAATTAAAACAATTGCAAAGAAGATAGCAAGATCTTTAAAGATAACAGGTCCGTTTAATATACAATTTATAGCCAAAGATAATGATGTTAAAGTTATTGAATGTAATTTAAGAGCTTCAAGGAGTTTTCCTTTCGTTTCTAAGGTTTTTAAAATAAACTTTGTTGATTTAGCTACCAAGATTATTATGGATAAACGTGTCCCTAAGATAGATCGATCTTCTTTCGATCTAGATTACGTTGGAATGAAAGCACCACAGTTTTCTTTTACTAGATTAAAAGGCTCAGATCCAATCTTAGGTGTAGAGATGGTTTCTACTGGCGAGGTTGCTTGTTTAGGAGATGATTTTAATGAGGCATTTTTAAAAAGTCTTATCTCAGTTGGATCCAAATTACCTAATAAAACAATTCTGCTATCTACTGGACCTATAGAGAGTAAGGCAGAATTTTTAGAAGGTACGAGAATATTAGATAAAATGGGTTTTAAGTTTTATGCTACTAAGGGAACTTCTGATTTTATGAAAACAAATGGAATTAAATCAGAGGTTTTGTACTGGCCGTTGGAGAATAAAGAACCAAATACTCTTACATATATTGCAGATGAGAAAATTGATTTAGTAATAAACATACCTAAAAATATTGAAAAAGAAGAGCTTGATAATGATTATCGCATAAGACGAAAAGCTGTTGACTTCAATGTTCCTTTGATTACCAATTTACAACTTGCGAAGAGGTTTGCTGAAGCAATTTATGCAACCTCACCTGAAGATTTAAAAATTAAAAGCTGGGATGAATATTCATAGTCATCCATTGTTGTTAATGTGAAACTGGTTAGGTAGTATTCCAATATTTAAATATAGAGATTCTTCAGATTTTTATTGCACTATATTTAGTAAAAAATAATGGAAAACCAAGCAATAAATTATTCCCATAAGAGCTATAATCGTTATCATGAAGACATTCAATTAATATGGTATGATTTTTAAATCTCCTCCTAAGGATTATAGCAGTGTGGAAATGAAATCAGAACGGTAAAATTAGTGCACATCGTGGGGCAGTAAAGATATAAGACATTTTAGTATATATTCATACACTTGGGGAGAAAACATGAAAGATAAAAAAAGCTTAGAACTTGCTAATTTAATCAAAGATGAGACCTTCGACATGAATCCTGAAGAGATTCGTCAGCTTGGCTATCATTCAGTGGATCTCATGGTCGATTATTTTAAAAATATAGGTATGGGACCAATCCTGACAAGTAAAACGCTCAAACAAATGAAGGATCTGTTATATGAACCACTTCCCCAGATTGGGCAAAATCCTCGTACTGTTTTAAATGACTGTCGGGATAAGATTATTGCAAATGCTATACGTATCGGAAATCCGCGTTTTCTCGGTTGGATTTTAGCATCAGGTACTATCATCGGTGCATTTGCTGATGGAATAGCGAGCACTCTGAATCAAAATGTTGCAGTATCAGGTGCAGGAATGGCGACAGCTTTAGAACTATTAGTTATTGATTGGATTAAAGAAATTCTTGCTTATGATTCTAATGCTGCTGGTATCCTACTAAGCGGAGGCTCGATGGCTAATCTTACTGCTCTTGCGACTGCCCGTAATGTCATGGCTGATTTTGATGTAGAGACTGAAGGGATACAGCAGGATAAAAAAATGGTTATCTACGTTTCTGAAGAAGTGCATATGAGTGTACCGAAGGCAGCGAATATCTTAGGTATCGGCATTAATAATATTCACCGAGTTAAAGTAGACAACGTATTCCGTCTTGATACCAATGATCTGAAAGCTAAAATTATCGAAGATAAAAATCATAATATGTTTCCCTTTTGTGTGGTGGCAACTGCTGGGACAGTAAACACTGGTGCCATTGACCCTTTGGAATCTATTGCTGATATCTGTCAACAATATGATCTTTGGTTTCACGTTGATGCTGCATACGGTGGTTTTGCAGCATTATCTTCACATCTAAAACCGTTATTAAATGGGATCACTCGTGCTGACTCTGTAGCAATTGATCCTCATAAGTGGCTGTTCATACCGTTCGAAGCGGGATGTGTTCTCGTGAAAAATCCATCTCATATGATTCAGACGTTTTCTATTGATGCTCCCTATGTTCATATGACAAACACTACATCTATTTCAAACGAAAACGTAGACTTCTCTGACTATGGTCTTCAACTTTCTCGTCGGTTTCGTGCGCTCAAGATATGGATGTCTCTTAAGCAGTATGGTATAGAAAAGTATAGGCGACTTATTTATCAGAATATTAATCTGACACGATATATGGCTGCACTAGTCGAGGAATCTTCGGATTTTGAGGCTGCTAGTCCTGTTACTTTGAGTGTTTTTTGCTTACGATACTTTCCTGAACATTTACGACAAAAATATCCAGAGGTGGATCAGCTTCAAGAGGAAAAAATTGAGGAATATCTCAACCGGCTTAACCGCGTTATTGCTGAAAAGATGCGTACAGACCAACGAGCAGTATTATCCAGCACAGCTTTAGGAGATAAATATGTTTTAAGAGCTTGTATTGTCAATTTTCGAACGACAAAACAGGATATTAGGGATATCTTAACGATTGTACGAGAATTAGGACGCATCACTGATGAAAGGCTTCGCAAGGAAAACTTGTGATTATTTTTCAATCTTCTGCATTATATTTTTTCGTATTCAAACCTCTTATATTTTTGTTTCATCACTGGTGAAATGTTCCAGAGATGCTGAACGATCGGAAGTGGTATTTTTTCTACTTCTTGCTTTGTATGTTGCAGTTCTTTTTTGGATATTAACTGGAATAATGGACATTTTATAACGATACTACCTCGTTTATTATTTTGGTAATGTGGGATAACAGGCCACACCTTGCATAATGTAGGTTTTACACGTTGAATTTCACAAGAATAATCTTCTTTTAAATAGGGGCAGTTTCCATTGTCCAGTGATTTAATAGTATACACTCCATTTCTGATTTTTGTAAAATGATCAACGAATCCCGCTCGGAGAATATCGTGTTTTTCTTTTTCTGTTATGGGGGGACTAAGTAGGGTACAGCACAATGCCTTACATTGGTTGCAAACCTCTAAAAATCGTTGGGAGATTGGCATAGGAAAAGAAAAAAATGCATGATTTATAAATGTTACTGGATGGTTTTATAATAATTAGAAATAATATATTAATCCATAAAATTAAAATATAATAAATTAGTGTATTTAGTAGGAATACCAAATGAATCTTGATAGATTGATAAAAATAATTACTACAAACACATACAAGGACCTTCAAAGCAGCCCAAAAATCCTTTTGACAGGAGTAAAGCAATTAAAAATACCACCAAAAAAGCAGAAAGATTTAATTAAAAAAATCATTAAAATTACAAAGATTACGAATAATCCAAAACTACGAGAAAGTTACCTCAGATCCTACCTCAGAATCATTCAAGAAGGCATTCATATTGATGGGAGAGGAGGATCAATAGTCATTGAAGTAACAAAAAAATGTACCAAACACTGCATCCATTGTTACTCAAAATTTACAGGGCAACAAAAATACATGTCAGATAACATCCTCAATTCAATTATAAGTGTTGCAAGAAAAAAATTTAAACACGTCTTTCTAACTGGAGGAGAACCAACCTTAGATTACCGAATATTCACCCTTGCTGAAAACAATTCAGACATAATATTTTTTATGCTCACAAACGGCAGTACGATTACCGAGAAATATGCAAAAAAGTTATCTTTATTTGGAAATTTAATACCGTTACTAAGTATTGACGGAAACTCACCATCAACACATGATCATCTGCGCGGAGAAGGTAGCTACAGAGAAGTGATGGATACAATTGAACACTTAAATGCAAATGGTATTCCCTGGGGTTACATCAGTTTAGTTACAGCTACAAATATAGATGAAGTTCTCAGTAAAGAATTTTTAAAGGATAAAATTAAAAAAGGTGCTTTTCTTGCTCGATATCTAGAATATATCCCTGTTGGGCCAACTCCCAATATGGATTTAATTTTATCTGGAAAGGCATACTATCTTCTTGAAAAAAGAAAAAACGAAATCATCAATTCAAATATGATCTACATGCAAGAAACAACACAGCCAAAATGCAACGGCTTACTCTACTTCGATGTCGATGGTAATATTAAAAACTGTTTTTGTTTTCATTACGCAAAATTCAATGTAATAAAAGGTAACATAGACGTATCAATTAAAAAAACTCGAAAGGAATGGTTATCCTACAATTGGACTGGTGAATGTCCTATATATGCTGATCCCAGAGGATTTAAAAACAACTTAGAAAAACTCGGATGGCAAAACCTTGCGACCACTGATGAACCATACCTTAACGATCCTGAAATATCCCAACAATTAGCACACAACTACCATGAATTCCTTAGAATTAAAGCAAAACAGTAGGTGTAATGTTACAGAGAATCACGAGTACAGCTTCTATAAATACAGCTTCTATAAAACAACGAACAGCTTTCCTTTTTATCCTTTGTTTGGAGGATGTATTTAATAATAGTAACAATATAATGTGAAGCAATTATGGATCAAAAGATAAAAATATTAATTGTGATAACTATAGTTATTTTCATTTTAGGCTTTTTAAGTATTCGTTATATAGCTTCTGCTTCAGCTATTGAAAATGTTAACGTAACAGTGGAGAACACTAGTATAGAGGAATTGCGACTTACGTATTGTAAATTAAAATTAAAGGTTAGCATCTCTAATCCAACTACTGAGTATATCTCAGGACTTTCTGCGGAATTTGATGTTTTTATTGCTAGCACCTATGTGGGAAATGGTAGTTTTCAAACAGTTTCAATCCCTGAGCAATCCCATAAGACTGGAGATGTTCTTCTTACTATATACTATGTTAATGTGGGAAATGCCGTTATCAATGGATTACAAACAGAGAACTTTGACCTTACAATACATGGAGAAGCAAAAGGAAATGTTCTCTTCAATCTTCTTACTGTCACTAAGTCATTTACTGCGTCTTACTCTTATTCTTAAAAACTAAAAGAAACACCACCTATCCTCAGTTGTATATGTTTTACTCAGTATTATTTATTTGTGTATCCTTATGGTATATGCCAACTTTTGGATTTTTCAATATCTACCTCTCTTCCGTACGCTATTTTTGGTGTAATCCCCTTTGCAATTCCAGCAGCTGCAACAATTTTTATAATATCGCCAACTACGAAAGGAATAAGACCTAATGTTAATAATTCTACAATTCCAATTGATCCACTTATGCTTGTGAGATATAGATTAAGCACCATTAGACCAGGTATATATATTAATACAAAGTTTGCAAAAAGCATTAATGGTAGCATACTAAGAAAGCTTCTTGAACGGATATACTTGTCCATAAAATATCCAAGAAACAAAGCCGCAATAATAAATCCAATGATGTATCCACCGGTAGCACCTGTAAGTACACCTATCCCACCGCTAGAAAAGATGGACATCCCGATTTTTGGAGCAAACCATGGTACACCTATTGCTCCAATTCCTGCATACATCCCTAAGCTAATGCCACCCCATCTACTACCCAGTAAAATCCCTGCGAGCAGTACAGGAAATGTTTGTCCCGTAATGGGTACAGGTATGCCAGGAATATAGAAATAAAACTGTGCTAAAAATCCTGTTAAACATGCAAAAGCGATAGCTAAAGAAAATTTATGTAAAAGTTCTAATTCATAACGCCATTTGAAAAGGTTATACCTCACGTTTCTGTATTTATCCAAATACATAGTTATTTCCATGTCTACTTATCCTCCGATGTAAACTAACGACTGCTCTCATAGCAAAATATTTATTTATACTTTTTCCCAACGTTTATATTCAAAACCGGGGTAACAAACATCCCCCATCAAGATTTAGACATTTATTGTTTCATTCTTATTGAATGATTTTTTCCAATGCTATTTCGTATTGTCCCCACAAAACCTTTCCTCTCAACATCAATGAATTCCCCTAAATTTAGTTCATCTTTAGCTGTCTGAAAGGCTTTCAGATTTCGGCGAATGAATTGTGTTGGGCATGGCGAAATTACTTCGACAAATGCAAAACCTTTTTGCCCTTTCTTCAGTGCCTTTCCAATGGATCTTTGGAGTTGTATTTTATCTGCTATGGTCCATCTAGCAACATATGAGCCGCCCGTATATGCTACCAACTTTGCCAAATTAAAAGGATACTCAATATTGCCACTCAATGTCGTCCTTGTGATAGCCCCCTGAGGTGTTGTAGGACTCAACTGACCACCAGTCATACCATAGATTAAGTTATTTACGCATATTACAGTGATTTCGACGTTCCTCCTAGCAGCATGAATAAGGTGATTACCACCTATTCCAGCAAGGTCTCCATCTCCACTAATGACCACTAAGTTTAGATCTGGATTCGCAAGTTTCACTCCAGTCGCAAAAGTTATAGAGCGCCCATGTGTCGTATGTATAGTATCTGCTTTAATATGTGGGCTTGGAATCCATGCTGCACAACCAATGCCGCTCAGAAACACAAAATCATCCATAGTACCATATAAATCCCCGATCACAGAGATTATAGAATCTAAAACTGTTATGTTCCCACAACCCGGGCAGAATTTTGGAGTTACCCGTAAAAATTTTTCATGAATTTCTTTAATCATGATAAATTCACCACTAAATCCAATAATTCTTTGGGAGTAATGGGTTCTTCTCCTCCAATTTTAGAAAATGAATGAACATTCGTTTTTCCATTTGTACATCTCTCAATTTCTCTAACAATTAAACCAGAATTCAGCTCAGGGACGATTATATTTTTTAGCTCACTTGTAAATAATTTCACTTCTTTATCTGGGAAAGGCCAGAGAGTAACTAATCTTAAATGAGCCAGTCTTATATTTTCCTCTTCAGCTAATTCTTGTAACTCCCAGACAGTTCTCGAGACAGATCCATAACTGACAATACCAATTTCAGCGTCCTCAGGTTTATTTTCCTCGATTTTTATGATTTCCTTTTTATTGCAAGTTATTTTTTCGCCAAGACGATACACTAGTTTTCTATGGGTTTCTCCATTTAAAGTGTCTCTAAATCCTTTGAGGTCATGCGTGCTACCTGTGACCAACACATTATATCCTTCACCTAAAGAGGGCATAGGGGGAACAAGTTCATTATCAGAAATAGTACCGAAGATGGGGTCATCTTTACCTGTGGGTTTTTTTCTGTTTATAATAAGTTGTTTCTCTGGTATTTCAATTGTTTCTCTCATGTGAGATATATGCTCATCAGGAAGGAAAATCACGGGTGTGCGATACTTTTCAGCAAGGTTGAAAGCATGGATAATTAGCTCATAACTTTCTTTAACGGTACTTGGTACAAGTGTAATAATTTCATAATCTGCACAATGTGATCCATACCGCGCTTGGTATACATCTCCCTGACTAGCTAGAGTTGCTTGTCCTGTGCTCGGTCCAACACGCATTACATCAACTATGACGCACGGTGTTTCTGTCATAGCAGCATAACCAATATTTTCCTGCATCAATGAAAAACCTGGTCCAGATGTTGCAGTCATCGCCTTCACACCAGTCCAACTTGCCCCAATAACAGCACCTAGAGACGCGATTTCATCTTCCATTTGCACACATACCCCACCAATCTGAGGCAATCTTTTAGAAAGATGCTCCAAAATCTCGGAAGAAGGGGTAATCGGATAACCTGCAAAGAAACGGCAACCAGCAGCTATAGCACCTTCAGCTATTGCTTCATTTCCCTGCCAAAACTTCCGTATAGTATTATTGTCTTTTTTTAATTTGTATTCCATGTTATCCTTACACTTTTATTTTTCATATGAACAAGTCTTACCTCGTAACTGTTAGACCTATTATAATGTAATCATTTGTTTAGTTTGCTGTCTTTATCTCCTAAACATAGTAACTTCTTTGAACAGAAAATTCACATATGCTTGGCATCAAATATCAATCATTCTTGCGATTGTCTCGTTTCGTCGATAATCTGGTAAGAGCATTGGCGACATAATATCCGTCTCGATATTTGCATCCTTCAATTCTATATGATATCTCTTGATATGTTGAAGTGTGAGTTTTCCGCGCTCAATTTCCTTTGCTTTCAGAGCAGCATTCTTACCTGCTCGTATCCCAAATACGATGCACTCCAACAACGAGTTACCCATAAGTCTATTGCGTCCATGAACGCCTCCCTCGACTTCACCTGCCGCATATAAGTTTTCAATTTTGGTTTCAGCTTTTTCATTGACTATTATACCGCCGTTCTGAAAGTGTTGGGTCGGATAAACAAGGAGCGGTTCTTTACTCATATCGATATCGAAGCGTTGATATTGTCTGTACATTGCTGGTAGTTTTTTTTGGATTGTACCTCCCCCATGAATGATGTCGATCATAGGAGTGTCGAGCCAAACCCCTATCATGCCATTTGGTGCTTTTATTCCTTTATTTCTCTCGGTACATTCTTTAATAATCGCTGCAGATTCGACATCTCTGGTTTCGAGTTCATAAATGAATCTATCTCCGTCAATATTTACTAATTGTGCGCCTAATCCCCTACATTTCTCAGTGACGAGGAGACCGACAATTTGTTCGGGAAATGCTGCTCCGGTTGGATGGTATTGAATGTTATCCATGAAGATGACTGGACTACCTGCTCGATATGCTATAACTAATCCGTCGGCAGTTGCGCCATAATGGTTGGATGTTGGAAAATCTTGGACATGTAATCTCCCTGCGCCACCCGTCGCAAGGATGGTGGTTTTAGCTCGAACCACAACATATTCTTCAGTCTCGAGGTTATACAATATAGCACCTGTGCATTTTTCATCATCAGTTAAAAGTTCGATTGCAGGTGAGAACTCGATAATATCTATACCTCGATTTTTAACCTCATCCCGCAAAGTCTTCATTATCTCGCCACCAGTGTAATCTCTGGCAGAATGCATTCTCTTTCTAGATGTGCCGCCACCGTGGATCGTGATCATAGTTCCGTCATTCTCTTTATCGAACATTACGCCAAGGTCCTCAAGCCAAACAATAGTTTCGGGTGCATCTCGAACCAAGACATTTACTAATTCTGGTGTGTTATGGAATCCACCACCACCAATCACGTCTAAGTAATGCATGGGTGGTGAATCATTCGGTTTATCTGCAGCTTGAATCCCACCTTGAGCCATCATTGTATTCGAATCACCTAATCGAAGTTTGGTTGCTAACAACACACTCACGCCTTTCTCTTGAGCGATCAAAGCGGCTGAAGCTCCGGCACCACCTCCCCCGATTATAAAAACATCTACATCATAATCTATTTTTGAAATATCGAATTTGTTCGGATTGATTTGGCTATAGGCTTCAAACAAATTGGCGATTTCGTATATCACCCTCTCCCCTTTATTAGGACCGATTTTAAGTTCTTTCAAAGTCCCTGGTTGGTAATCCGGATGGAATTTATGTAATAATTTTTCTTTTTCTCTCGATGTCAGTAGAGATAACTCTTGCTTCATCCTATTATCCCGGGTTTCTTCAAGGCGATTTATTGAATCTATCATAACTTTGGTGTACATGTTCATTACCTCTCGCTCTCTTCGGGTTCTATGTCCCGTTCATTATACAATTTTTTAAGTGTCTTTATGCCGGATTTCATCAGATTTTTAAGTTCTTTATCGAATTTACCATCAGATATCTCGCCAATTCTAACTTTAATATGCTCTGCCTTCGGTGCAATATGCTTTCCATACAACCGACGACAAAGTATCGCAATGTTATACTGCACAATCTCAGCCGGACATCGAACTGCACATAATCCACACATGATACAATCAAATGATATGTCAGCAGCGCTGGTGACATCACCTCTGAGTGCGGCTTGCATATAATCCATCACCTCAATATCTTGAGGGCAGACTTTTGTACAAGTATTACAACTAACACATCTAGCTAGTTCAGGATATAATTTAAGGAGTGTGCCACCTACCGGTTTGAGTTCGTCCATATTATAATTTGTTTTATTCGCAGGGAAAAATGGAATCTGGACTAAATACATATTATCTTCTGCTACTGTTTGACATGCAAGGCCAGATTGAAGCTTAAAATCGCCTTTAAATCTATAAACTGTCCCACATCCACCACAGAACCCACCTCGACAACCACAACCTCTTATATACCTATAACCTGCATACTCCATTGCCTTCATAATAGTTAGACCATATGGGACTAGATATTTTTTTCCAATGATATATATCGTAATCATTTTTTTGTCTTCAGACATGTTTTATCCTCCTCAGTTAAATATTCATCTATCATTGCATACAGTTGATCGCTTTTGAACCCTTTCTGTTCTAAGGCACCTGATGGGCACGCTACTGCACAGGAGCCACAACCTTCACACAGCGCGTCATTGACCTTAGCTATTTTCTTTTTTGGATGGCTTGGATCCTCTATTATATCAATAGCACCATATTCACACAAAGGCTCACACATTCCACACCCACTGCACCCATCTTCATTTACAGTAGATGTTTGGGGATCAAGTTCTATCTTTCCCTGTAAGAGTGGTATCACCGCCTTGGCAGCTGCCCCCGATGCTTGGGCAACTGTGTCTGGAATATCCTTTGGGGCTTGACTACAACCAGCCAGGAATATACCTCGGGTAGCAGTGTCAATGGGTCTCAGCTTGGGATGTGCTTCGGTAATAAACCCAAATGCATCTGTTGAAATCTTTAATTTTTTAGCAAGATCCTTAATACCCTCGCTTGGGATTATTGGCATTGTGAGAACTACCATATCGGCTGCGATTTCGATCTTTTTGCCTGTGAGGGTGTCCACCCCCCAAACAATAAGTTTGCCTCCGTCTTCCTTACCCTTACCGTCTTCCTGAAAAATCCTAGAAACTTTACCCCTCAAATAGATTATGTCTTCCTCTACGATCGCCTGTTGGACGAACTCTTCATAGCCTTTGCCATCAGAGCGGATATCTATGTAAAAAACATAAGGTTGACCATCGTGAACCGCATGTTTGTAAAGCTTTGCGTGTTTAGCTGTATACATACAACATATCTTGGAACAATACGGCATACCGTGTTCCGGGTCTCGAGAACCAACACATTGAACGAAGACTATCTCTTGCGGGATTTTACCATCAGAAGGTCTTCTAATCTCGCCGGCTGTTGGACCAGAGGCGGATAATAATCGCTCAAACTGCAACCCATTGACTACGTCTTTGTATTTTCCATACCCATATTCGCCTATATTCTCCTTGGGTATGAGATCGTACCCAGTAGCTACAATAATCGTGCCGACCTCAATGTCCAAATATTCGGGATGTTGATCGAGGTCTATCGCGCCGGGCTCACAAACATCCATACACTTACTACATGCTAATGGAAGCAAACCTAAGCAAGCCTGGTCATCCAAAATATAGGCCTGAGGCACTGCTTGCGGAAAGGGGACATATATCGCTTTTCTCAAACCTAGCCCTTCGTTGAACTCACTTGGGACCACAGCAGGACAGACGTTGGTGCATTCGTTGCAACCAGTACATTTATCTATATCCACATACCGTTGTTTCTTTTTCACCTTGATATTGAAATTACCAACATATCCATCGACCTCTACAACCTCGGAGTTAGTTAATAACTTGATGTTTGGGTGATTTCCAACTTCCATCATCTTTGGTGTGAGGATACATTGTGAGCAATCGAGCGTTGGGAAGGTCTCAGAAAGTTGTGCCATGTGCCCCCCTATCGATGAATTCTTTTCGATTAGGACGACCTTAAAACCCGCGTCAGCTATGTCGAGTGCGGCCTGTATCCCACTTATCCCAGCTCCAATGACCATGCATTTTTTGGTAACAGGTACGCTGATCGGTGTGAGGGGATCGCTGAGTTTGACTTTCTCCACCGAAGACTTAACTATCTTAATAGCCTTTTTCGTCGCCTTTTCTTTATCCTTATGCACCCAGCTGCACTGTTCACGAATATTGGCTACTTCACATAGAAATGGATTCAAATCTGCCGTAGCTACAGTCTTTCTAAAGGTAATTTCGTGGAGGCGAGGTGAACATGCGGCGATTACAACACCTGTCAATCCTTTATCTCGAATCGCATCATGGATCAATTTTTGACCTGGTTCGGAGCACATATACTTATTATTTTCGGCAAATGCCACACCTTCAATCCCTACCATATTCTGTGTTAACTCTTCAACATCAATGGTAGTCGCGATGTTCTTTCCACAGTGGCATATGAATACGCCGATTGCTGGCTTGGGCTCAGAAGGACTCATTTACCATCTCCTTTATCAATTTCGGCTTGACGTACCTTGTCAATGTAGACCAAATAGCGAATTCTGGGCAGATTAGCTCACAGAGACCGCAGTTGAGGCATGTGTCTTCATCTTTTACCCGTGGAAAGTAATATCCTTTATCATTTGGCTTTTCTGAAACTTCTAAAACCTCTCTTGGACAGTATTTTATACAGTATCCACAGCCTTTACACCTATCTCTTACTATGTGGACTTGGCCTAAGGGGATCTCGATTTTATCTGCATCAAATGCGGCTTGTAAGGAGGTCATTTACCATCTCCCTTTGATAAGTACTTATGGATAGATTTTGCAGCTTTTCTTCCTTCCCCAAGAGCCAGAATCACAGTTGCACCACCACTTATCGCATCACCGCCTGCAAACACTCCTCTTATATTCGTATTTAGATTCTCGTCAACAACCAAGACACCCCATTTGTTTCGTTCCAATTCGGGTGACTGATCCAGGAAGAGTCTATTAGGTCTGGATCCAAGGGCTTCTACGACTGTATCTAGTTTCATGGTAAACTCACTGTCCTCGATTTTTATAGGCCTAGGACGACCGCTTTTATCAAGCTCGCCAAGCCTCATTTTAGCCAATTCTATACCAGTTACCCAGCCTTTTTCGTTGCCCAGCATCCTTGTGGGACTGATCAGTTCCTTGAAGATTATTCCCTCCTCAAGTGCATGTTGTACTTCCTCGTCCCTAGCTGGCGATTCTCGTTTCGTTCTCCTGTATAAGATATACACCTTCTTTGCATTGAGTCTGAGGGCACACCTGGCAGCATCCATTGCCACGTTTCCTGCACCTATAACGCCCACTTCATCTCCACATACGATCGGCGTATCGTGTTCTGGAAAATCGTAGGCCTTCATCAGATTTACACGGATGAGAAATTCGTTGGCCGAATAAACACCATTGAGCTCTTCTCCTTCAATACCTATAAACAGAGGGGCACCCGCACCTGTACCAATAAAAATTGCATCGAAGTTTTCGCGCAATTCACTAAACCTTATGTTCTGTCCTATTATATTATTGAGTTGGATATCCACTCCTATTTTCTTAAGGTATGATAACTCATAGTCCACGATATCCTTGGGCAAACGAAACGCTGGGATGCCGTATTGTAGTACTCCACCTGCTTCATGAAGCGCCTCGAACATAGTTACCTGATAACCGAATTTGCGGAGGTCCACGGCACAACTGATGCCTGCAGGTCCAGAACCTATTACTGCAACCTTTTCTGTTCTTTCTTCGATGTAAAATTCCTCAGTAATCCCTTTTTTCATGGCCCAATCGGCTATGAACGCTTCTAACTTACCGATATTAACACCGTTTTCCGTCTCTGCCAGTGGACAAACGCCTTCGCACTGATCTTCTTGGGGACACACCCGTCCAGTTATAGCAGGGATTGGATTGTCTTCCTTGGCAATTAAAAACGCCTCCTTAAATTTTCTTTCAGCAATCTTTCTTATCATCGCCTTGATCTTCAGGCGGACTGGACAGTAAATCTCGCATGGAGCGTGCATGCACATAATACATCTCTGCGCCTCTGCCACTACCTCTTTCTCGTCATAACCAAACGGCACGGAGTGAAAATTCTTTATCCGCTCCCGAACTGGTTGCTCCCGCATTGTGACACGAGTCCCACCAATATCTACCATTATTTTGTACCTCTTTCATAATGTTTCATAGCCTGTTTCTCTTTACCCTTAAACATGCTTAGTCGATTCATTAATTCATCGAAGTTTACCTTATGCCCATCAAATTCCGGTCCATCTATACACGTGAATTTCATTTTTCCATCGATAAATACGCGACACCCGCCGCACATACCTGTACCATCTATCATTATTGTGTTTAAGCTAACCACCGTTTTTACGCCATGTGGCTCGGTCGTCTTAGCAACAAATTTCATCATAATCATTGGGCCTATGGCTATTACCTTGTCCACGGCTTTACTCTTTAGTATCTTCTCCAATGGTTTTGTCACAACACCCTTATATCCGTATGATCCGTCATCAGTGGTTACAATCAACTCATCGCAAATCTCCTTTATCTCATCCTCCCAAACCAATTTATCCTTAGATCTAGCGCCGATTATAGTAACTACATGATTGCCATGTGCTTTTAGGGCCTTGACTATGGGATATAGACATGCGATTCCGGTTCCACCGCCGACACAGACGACAGTTCCGAATTTCTCGATTTTGGAAGGGTTGCCCAAAGGACCGACGATATCAGTTAGTAGGTCACCTTTATCTAGCTTACTCAATTCAGATGTAGTCTTTCCGACCGCTTTTATTATCATACTTACTAATCCTTTCTTTGGATCGCAATCAGTAATGGTCAAAGGTATCCTTTCGCCCTTCTCATGAATCCTTAAAATCAAAAATTGGCCGGGCTTAAACTTTTTAGCAACTAAGGGCGCTTCGACCTCGACTAAAAAATCCTCTAGGTTAAGAGCTTCTTTACGGGTTATTTTGTACTTCATTGTTTATTTTCCCCCTCTATGCAAGAAACTCGAATAGCAAAGTCTGGGCAAAGCATTTCACAGAGTCCGCAAATTGTACAATCTTCTAGGGTTTTAACACATGGAGGGTTATATCCGCTGGTATTGGGCTTTTCGTCTATATCTAACACATCTGCCTGACAGACTTCTACGCAAATTTTGCATCCCTTGCATCGTTCATTTATTATGTGAATCTCTACTGACATAAGATCAATCAAAACTCTTTTTTATCCACAAACTTTCCTATAATGACCTCCCTCTTAGATCTGAGATCGAGGTGTTCAGTAGGTTCGTATTGTTTCATTACTGAATTATCTCTATAGAACCTCAATTGATCAGCTGCATCTCCAATTTTATTTGTAAATGTAAAAAACATCACACAAGGCGATACAACTTCGATCACTGACAAGGCTTGCTTTGAGAGGGCGTCTATAATCGAATACTTCAACCATCCTGCATGAAGTGGCGTCCATCTTGCAACATATTCTGCCCCGCTCGATTTTGCTAAATGAGGAATGTTAAATGGCAACTCAAAATCATTACTGGCAGATGTTCTTATGAACGGTGTCGTTGGAATGGCTCCGTTTTCCGTGATGCAATATATGATATTATTATTATGTATCACGAGAAGATTCGCCATTGTCTTTCCTATTTCCAGAAAATCTTTTGCACTGGATACAAGAAAGTCGGCATTGTTTGTGAAGAGAGTCACCTTCATATATTGTTTTTTAGCAGCCAGATTTGCTGCATAAGCAATTACATTGCCATCAGTTATTTCATGCGAGCCGAAATTCAAGTACTCGGCAATCTTTCCTGTGCAACCGATGCCAGAAACAACACATATTTTATCTGGCTCTACATTCATCTCTTTGACCGCCTGGACGTATGTATAAACAATGGTGCCTATTCCACAGCCTGGACACCAAACAGATGGCATGGAATTGGGATGAAAGAAAGAATCGATTGGATGTTGTTCGTTGTGACTTACTGCAGTTACATTGATACTGCTCAATCTGCGTCCCTCCACACAAATCTTCCAACTATAATCTCCCTCTGATTTCTAAGGTCGAGATTCTCTGTTGGTTCACGATGTTTTATGATCGAAGTCTCCTTATAATTCCCCAATCTATCGATTGTTTCTCCCGCGTTTTCGGTGTTCATATAGTACATCAAACACGGTGCTACAACCTCGATCACGGAAAAACCTTCTGTCGAAAGGGCATCTTCTATGGAAAACATGAGTCTTCGAATGTGTAATTGTGTCCATCTTGCAACATAATCAGCTCCACTCGATTTCGCTAAGTGTGGAATATTGAAGGGGGACACAATTTTATCTTTAGATGGACTTTTCAAAAATGGAGTTTGTGACAGGCTTTTATACTCCATAAATATCCGGTAGATGTAGTTGTTGATATATATCACAACGATCCTTGCCCTTTTCTTTCCAGCTGTTATAAAATCGTCTATATTGGATGCAATGAAATCGGTGTCGTTTAAGAAGAGCACTACCTTGATATCTGGATTTTTAGCCGCTAAATCTGCCGCGTAAGCGATTGCATTGTTGTTGGTTAATTTATGTGACTTGAGGTTTAAGTACTGGTCAACCTTCCCTGTGCAACTGATGCCTGAAGAGACTAAATGTATATTTTCAGCATCGATATCCATTTTCTTGACTGCCTGAACGAAGGTATTGACTACCATGCCTATTCCACAGCCTGAACACCACTCAGATGGTATTGAATCTGTGTGAAGTAAAGTATCGACTGGATGTCGTCCTTCAGTAAATTCTGTTTTATTCATTTTTCATCAATTCTCAATTTTAATCAATCCCTTTTTCTCTAGCAAAGGCTGTGGATCTACATAATTTAGGTCAAAATTGCAGACCTCACTACCTAATCCCAGCGCAATTGCCAAAAGTTGAGTGAAATAAAATACTGGCATCCTAGTATAAACTCTATTTTTTATCTCCACATTTTTTTGGCGATAATCGAGATTAAAGAAGCCTAATGGACAGCCTACAACTATCGCCTCCGCACTCCTGATTCTCGCAGCGTCGATAATCATTTTTGTTCGTTCAACCACAGGTTCAATATCATCGACGGTGTGGTATGAGCCGCAACACTCGATCTTAAATGGACTTTCGACAGCTTTTCCACCCAAAGCATTGATAAAATCTTCCATTACCTTTGGGGCTTCGATATCGTCTATTCCTATGCCTTCCGGTCGCAATAAAAGACAGCCATAGAAAGGGGACAATTCCAAGCCATCTAACGGCCTCTTAACCCTATTTTTAATCTTATCGAACCCGACTTCGTCTCTTAAGAACTCCAAAAGGTGAAATATGGAAACATTACCACTATAATCTTTTTCCTCGTCCAGGAATTTGTTGATACAATCCCTCTTTTCATCATCATCCAACATTATCCTATTAGTTTGTTTGAGCGTGTTATAGCACATCGCACATAACGTTACGACTTTATCTGCCCCGGTCTCCAAAACCCTAATGAGGGTTCTCACTGGTGCTAGTTGATGCATCAAATCATCGGCTGCCAGCGAATAAACTGTGCCGCAGCAGTTCCAACGAGGTAATTCGACCAATTTATGGCCTAGATTCTCCATTGACGCAATGGCTGGAGTTTCGAAATTTTTAGCCGTTGTTTTTAACGTGCACCCAGGATAATAACAAAGCTCCATTTTTTCACTACCCTGTCATCTTCCTAAAATTACTAACTAGTGCTATTTGAGGCAAGTTTTCGTCAATGTCTAATTCCGATGGTTCAACA
>CP070724.1:842445-850608 GCA_020350825.1 Thermoplasmatales archaeon
AATACAAATGTCCGCTAGCACTGCAGCTGATGCTGATACTGCAAATATTGCATTTGGCGATGAAAAAATATTTGCAACTTGGGAAGACGAACGTCTTATTGGCTATTCTGACCCTGATGCGTTTGGGAACATGTGGAACCTAAATATTCCTAGCGGAACAGATGTGAGTTACGTTTTTGATAACGAAAAAGAGTTGATACTTGCGGCCCATGTGACATCAATTGAGATTGAACCATTAAATCTAACTTATTGGGAGGAGTTTACTGAAGTGTCTTCTCGCGGTGATATTATCTTTGATATTCTAGATGGAAATACTGGTACAATGATCTTACATGATATTTCTTCTGGATGGAATCTCTCAGGAGTAACTGCATCATCCATCAGATTAATGGCAACATTTTCAAGAACAAATCCCTCTTCTTCTCCTGTAGTTGATATATGGGGAGTAAGCTACTTTACAAACAACCCACCAAATACACCAAGTAATCCAAATCCATCAAATGGAGCAATAAATGTAGATATCAATGCAGATATGAGTTGGACAGGAGGGGATCCCAATCCTGGTGATACAGTAACCTATGATGTGTATTTTGGTACTATAAGTTCACCACCAAAAGTGGTTGACAATCAGTCTGCCACGTCTTATAATCCTGGGACACTAAACTTTGGTACTACTTATTATTGGAAGATTGTATCGTGGGATAACTATGGAGCATCAACGGCAGGATCTGTCTGGAGCTTTACCACACGATTCAATAATCCGCCATATACACCAAATAATCCAGATCCGCCAAATGGAGCAGTAAACGTCAATCTAGATGCTGATTTGAGTTGGAGTGGGGGAGATCCTGACGGTGATATAGTCACCTATGACATGTACTTTGGTACCACAAGTCCGCCACCGAAGGTTATCACGAATCAATCTAATATCACATATGATCCCGGAACACTAAACCATAACACCATCTATTATTGGAAGATTGTAGCATGGGATGAATATGGTGCTACAACGACAGGACCATTGTGGCTTTTCACCACAAGAGCAAACAGTCCACCAAATACACCAAGTGCCCCCTCTCCACTGAATGGGGCAGTAAATGTTGACCTTAATGAAGATCTAAGTTGGATAGGGGGAGATCCTGATCCTGGTGATACGGTGACCTATGATGTATATTTTGGTACAACAAATCCTCCACCTATAGTGGTGTATGGCCATACGATAACCACCTATGATCCTGGAACCATGATTTATGGTACGACATATTACTGGAAGATTGTATCGTGGGATAACTATGGAGCATCAACGGCAGGATCTGTCTGGAGCTTTACCACACGATTCAATAATCCGCCATATACACCAAATAATCCAGATCCGCCAAACGGAGCAGCAAATGTTGATCTCAACACAGATTTAAGTTGGGATGGTGGCGATCCTGATCCTGGTGATACGGTGACCTATGACGTGTACTTTGGGACAATTAATCCGCCACCAAAAGCGGTTAATAACCAGTCTACAACGACGTATAATCCAGGAACGCTAAACTTTGGTACTACCTATTATTGGAAGATAGTGGCGTGGGATAATCATGGTGCCATATCATCTGGGCCAATATGGAACTTCACCACGGGAACGAACTATCCACCGAATATTCCTAGCAATCCTCACCCAGATAATGGAGAAACAAGTGTTTCTATTGAAATTGATCTGAGTTGGTCAGGAGGAGATCCTAATCCTGGTGATACGGTGAAATATGATGTGTACTTTGATACGATCAGTCCACCGACAAAGGTTTCTGCTAATCAATCAGGGACAACCTATGATCCAGGTACTTTGAGCTATAATACTACATATTACTGGCAGATTGTTGCTTGGGATGATATTGGTGCTTCAGCATTTGGCTCTATATGGGAATTTACTACAGGAGAAGAGTTTAATCAACCACCAAATACACCATCGATACGAGGTTCAGATTCAATAATCCCAGGAATAGCGTTTGTAAAACCTAATAAAGAATACGAATTTACGATTGTCACATCAGATTCTGATGGAGATGATGTATACTACTGGATTGACTGGGGGGATAATAGCAACAGTGGATGGCTTGGTCCTAATCCAACAAATGTTGAAATAACCGCAAACCATACATGGTCTCAACCAATTTCTCTTAAGTTTATAAAAGTGAAAGCTAAGGATATTTATGGGGGTGAGAGTGGGTGGGGACATTTGATAATTATTGTAAATAATAAAATGCAATCATACAATCAGGTCATGGTAAAACAAGGATTACAGAGTTATTCATCCACAACAATGTCAGGATAAAGTATTACCTCATGTTCGAAATCAAGTAAAATGTCAAATCATAAACGTGCTAATGGAGTACCCGATATTAATTAAGGTAAAAAAGAAAGGGTTTTAGTGAGATAGACCTAATTATTCTAAAAAACAAGGAGTAGATGACTGATAAAGAAACCTCAGATGTGTTACAGCATCTCCATTTTATAAGGGAAAATCCAAATTTTATAAAGTATTATGACACAAGTGATATATCTACAGATGTTACTAGTGAGTATCTTTCATGTCGTTGGTTTCCTGGATGTTGAATTATATTTTATACTTTAGTAGATATTTTGTTGCTATAATTGGATTTATTACAAGTCTTTTAAATTGTTTTCCTCCTGCATCATCATCTGCTTGTCCAACTGTTGGTTGTCCTCTTTAGATGCTGATTCTTCTGGGCTAAAAACCAAACTTCACATAGAAACGGAAAACCTAACGTACTTTCTTTTTCTTTCTTTGATACTTTCCTTGAGATGGATATGGGGGCCTAAACCGTATATAAGGAGGAAAGGAAGTGGAAAGATTATGATTAAAAATTTTTTCATATTAGACCCCCATATATATTAGGGACCGGCTGCTATAAATACTTTACGGCTAATGTAAACCAAAATTCCAACTCCCTCCTACTTTTTCTTTCTTTGGTAGGCTTTGGGGGAAGAGTATGTTCAATAGTGGAGTTAGATTTACAAATATATTAAAAATGTTTTATTATAAACAAAGAAACAATCTTATAAATTACAAATGTTACATATATATTTCGATAGTAATATTTAAATAACCTTTAGTTATATGTTAATTTGAAAGGAAGAAAGAAGTATTGTAGGAACAGAGGAAGGATATAGATAAGGAAGAAGTGAGTAGGAAAGGAGGAAGGGGTTTCCTAATAGTCCATTATATTTAATCCCCTATTTTTATCCCTTCCTTCTCCCATTTTTGTAAAATGTAAAAAACATTAATTTCCCCTCTGTAGAATAAGGGTTTATATTGCTGAGGATCATAGGTTTTCGATTGATGTCGAAAATCTAGAATGCTGAAAACAGTTAATCTGTTATCAATCGATCAACCACTCTTCTCATTATAGGAACTACAATAAGTGCAATGGGTAAGGCAACAATAAAACCTATAAGAAAATTTCTCATCCATACAAAAAGAAAATTCGGATAAAACCAACATTTACAACCGTTAAAACAAATGAAATTGAAAAAGACATTACAAAGGACATCAACATAGCAAAGAGAACAGTTGAATATTTCTTGTTGATTTTCATAAGTGGTAATTGATTGATAATTTATTAAAAACTACCATTTTTCTCAGAAAAATAAATATAAATTGTTTAAAAAGTACATAGTTATTTTTGCTGTTTCCGTTCTGTTGAATATCTATCAAAATGTTAAGAACTAGGTTTTCGATGCAAAAACTTTGGGTAGCAGAGTAAAAGTAAGGGAGTAAAGGTTTTTATTTAAGAAGATGTTGCATATTTGCGATTTTGGAGAGACATATTATGCCGAAAAGCAGTAAAAAACAAATCTATGAAGATGATAAGACGTTCCTTAAAATACTTAGGACGAATTCTGGGGATAATATTGAAAATATAGCGAAAAAATGTGGTTTTTCCAGACAGAAGCTATGGAGAATAAAAAAGAGAATGGAAAAAGACAAAACAATCTGGGGATATAATGCAGTATTAGATGATCAAAAACTTGATGTAACACGATATATAATGCTTGTTAAAAGATCTTCTCAACCATTAGGTGATGCAATCAATAAGATAACTAACCTTATAGCTGAAAAAAAGGGAAGAGAAATTGGAATAGATGTTCTATCTGTTGGCTATCTTCATGGTAAGTATGATGTGGCAATTATTTTCACGGCTGATAATATTAAACTTGCGAAAAAATTCAGTGAAATCCTAGCTGCAGAAGGGGGAAATTTGATAAGTGAAATTGAACTTATGGAGTATATTTTCCTATTAAGAGATGGGGGAATAACGAGCCCTGAAGTTAAGAAATTTAATGAGTTTTTTTAAAGTTGTGAAATTGTAGATTTGAAGGAAGAATAACATGGTGAAAGAAAAAGAACATACAAATGTTGGGATTGCCTCTATTATCTTAGGAATATTGGGTTTAATTCTCTATTTCATAGGTTTGTTTTTCTACTCATTCGTAGATAATAGGCTTTATGGAATGATTAGTGGAATTATTCTAAGTATAGTAGCAATAATCCTTGGGTATTTAGCAAAGAAACAAGGAGATAATTACGGAACCTATGGAATATACCTAGGTGTACTTGTAATAATTATTGCATTAATTACTGTTTTACTAATTACACCAACAAGTGTTGAAACGGGCTATTATTAACACTGACTATCAACATCATAATCAGCAAGTAATAATGTTACAAATGATGGTTTAGTGATATCTGTTAAATCATCCTTACATCCATCAAGCAAAACGAGATATTGACTCGGTTTTACAGGTAAAAATACTGGTTTTTTCCTACAAATAGTTATTTCCTGCTCTAGTTTTTTTTACTTAGAAAAGTAGAATTGAAACAACCCTTCTAACGCATTTTCTTTGTTTTTTTAAAAAAACAAATATTTTGAACATAACAATGTTGATATTTAAAATTTTATCGTTTTGTACAATTTTTCAACAGTATATTTTTTATATTATCTCTTATTAGTAATAAGTGGAGGAAAAATATGAAGAAATTAATTGTTCCATGTATATGTATAATGCTGGTTATGACAATAACACCTCTTGTGGCATCTGAAGAAATAGAAAATGAATTTGAAAAAAATGATTTCAGATTGGACGTATTTCATTCCATACGTTTTATAAGAAAAAATGGAAAAATACCAATCGCGATTTTCCAATCTTGGAACCCTTTAATGCAGATATTTTTAAAGCATCTTGATATTGTCTCATTTTCAATATTTGAAGATACTGATGAACCAGAATTTCTATATGCAAAAATGAAAATTAGGAATTTTAAATATTCTGAAATACGATCCTGTTATGCAATCTATTGGACGTATAATGGTACACGTTATTCTATAGGGACAAATACCCATACAAAGGGAGAATACATTAGTTCAATAGCTGGATATTTTGACGAAGATGACACAGCACATTATTCTATAATAAATGGTGAAATCAACGAAGAAGACAATACATTAACATGGGATATTCCAAAAGATTTAATTGGGAATCCAGAAGCTGGAGATCAATTAGTGAAAATACATGCAGGTACTTACTTGGTATATCAAAAAGATTGTGATGCACCAATTCAGCTATGTCTTGCTAACGATAGAGCAGAGCCATCAAAAAATGAATGCTATACTTATGTAATACAATATTAAATAGGATAATTGGAATAAATTCCTTTATTCTTTTTTTATTATAAACAATCTGACAAATATATAAAATTATTATACTATACCGGTTATGTGGTTAAACGTTTAATAGAACACTATAATTAATCCTCTAACGGATTTTCTTTCTTTTTTTATGAAAACAGTTTTTTTGAACACAGTAGCAATAATTTTTAATTTTTTTAGAAGTTTGTTCAAATTTTTAATAATAATTTTTTTATATACCATTATAGCTTTTTTAAAATGTACTTTGGAATGATTAAAAGGAGGATAGTTTATTCGATTAATAGATCGGAGTTTTTGTTTTACTTTTTGACAAAAACTAGGTTCCTCTTGTACATTATATGATATAACCCCTATGTTATATTTCGCATTATTCCTCCTTTCCAAAGTACGTGATAATAAAGCGGTAAAAAAATTTAAAATACCAAATATAGTATATAAAAAATGCTAGTTTGTGACTATCAGTATTTTTTACTGTCAGTTAAAATTTCTAATATCCAAACATAATTGGATATTCAGACACATTTATCTCATATATCGTGCCATCTGATTCACGCATTGCTGCAAATATAGGGTTAACTTCACCACGCCTACGTAAACATATTTTAGACCAGTCGTGTGGTGGAATCATAACGTGGTAACATATTCGCATCTCCCAACATTTGCATAAGAACGTCCAGTGTTCAACAATAAGAATCTCTGGATATGTCATGTAGGCAAACGATTCTTTATCTGAGAAGTTACCGAATTCAGGATATTCTAATTCAAGCCAATCAATAAGTTCATCTCTTTTTATTATTGCATCAGGTAGGTTGTCTGATGACCAATTGAACATTTCAACTTCAAGCACAAGTCTCCTGATGTCAAATAGAGACGTAGCTAAAAAACCAACGTCATGATGATCATATAAACGGCCAATTAAGTGTTGGAAACGAGTGTGTATGATCTTACTAATGAGATTAAGGATAGTTGTAATAATTGGCATCTTAAAATGAAAAGCAGTAAGTACAATTTGATGTGTTTTGATTTCAGTAAGTTCATTGGGGGCAACGGTTATCTCTGCGATCCTTGATTCCTTATCAAGGATTCTTCTATTCAATTGTATATTTAAATCAGAATCTCCCTTAATCCATAAAAATACCAACCCAGAAAAATCATTTTCTGGAGTCATATTGATTATAAATATTCCTCCGCCGCCCCGATAACTCCTAATATATGAATATTTCGCTTCAATTTCAAATCCGTCATTATTTAGTATCAGGACATTATGGGATGAATGCTGGAGTTCAGGTTTGGTTTCTTTACCAATCCCTACTCCAATTCCAAACCCGCTAAGGACCAAAATTCCTATCGCCATTAATGATAAAATTTTTTTCATATAGGTTTTCTTCTTAGTTAGACATTAATCATAGCATAGCTTATCGATTCCAATTATAAATGGTCCAAATACAAACCCTGTACCAATCCAGGTATCTGCATAATCTGCATCTATTGTAATATCGATTTTTCCAAAACCAAATATAAACTTATTTGTCTCAGAAATTTCAATAGCTTTGATATCAAGTATGCTTATACAATAGGATTCGGTTACGTCAATGTTATCAAACACTCCACCTTTTGCAGATATAAACACCTCTATGTTGTCTATAGACGCCTCTCCAGTATTTTCAATTACTATGCTGACATGGCCGATTCCGCCTTTGACTTTAACTATTTCTGTCGATTTTTTTGGCTCTGGATAAGCAACAGCCCCAAGTCCACCAAGGACCAAAATTCCTACTACTACTATCGGCAATATTTTTTTCATATTTTTTCCTCCATTATATATTCATCTAGTAAAAAATAGTGGATAAAAGTTTTTAATACAAAATTGAACAAAACCAAAAGTTTTATCTTTTATATTTGAATATGTACAAATTAACTATTTAAAAAAAATTTAGGGGGACTATCTGTAAAATGCAGAATTTAGATTCCAAAGATCATAAAATAATATACCACCTTTTTTTGAATTCTAGAGAATCTTTAGCTTCAATAGGAAAAAAAGTAGGTCTACAAAAAACCGTGATAAAATATCGGATAGATCGGCTTGTAAAAGAGAATATAATCCAAAATTTTAATGCTATGATTGATGTATTTAAACTTGGATATTCTGTTTATCAGCTAAATTTTGTCTTCCAATACGTATCACCTGAAAAAGAAAAAGAAATAATTGATTATTTCACAGATTATAAAAATACTTGGAGTGCAGCATCAGCTAAGGGAAGATATGATTTTACCGCTGCAATATTAGTAAAAAATAGTGGATAAAAGTTTTTAATACAAAATTGAACAAAACCAAAAGTGTTATCTATTATATTTGAATATGTACAAATTAACTATTTAAAAAAAAGTTAGTGGGACTATCTGGAAAATGCAGAATTTAGATTCCAAAGATCATAAAATAATAAAC
>CP070724.1:850708-853664 GCA_020350825.1 Thermoplasmatales archaeon
GGATGCTTTATCGACTACACAAGAAGTAGTTAAAAGAATCCTTCCTGAGCATAGTATTCCTTCGTTAAGAATTGGTGCTGAAAAAATATTATCCGTTTTAGAAAAAAATCTCGAAAAGGCTAGAGAAGGCCTCCCCGTGATTGGATATCATTTTGCTTTTCCAGGAGAATTTCTAAACTGTTATGATTGTATCCCTATATGCATGGAAGGTGTATCATTTTTCTTAGCTGCATTATTATTACATGGCATAGAAAAATATTATGACATAATAGGAAACTGGGGTCATCCCTTTCACACCTGTTCCGCACAAAAAGGATCAATGGGAATGTCTCTTGATGATATATTTAAACTTGATGCAATTATTACGCCTACTGCCCCATGTGATAGTACATGTGCATCATATCCATTTTTTACATTAAAAAAAAAATATCCCTTGATTATTGTCGATTTACCATTTTATCAAGGGGAAAAAGGTTATAAATATTATGCCGAACAACTCAAACTTAGTTTAATTGAGCTTGGAAAAATAATTGGTCAAGATCCTGACTTTAATAAAATGAAAGAGGCCATAGAAATAGAAAATCAAGTTTCAAAATTAAGACTTGAATTATTTGAATTAATCAAAGCAATCCCAAGTCCCATTGAAAATATGTTTAATCCCGTTTCGGCAGGGACAAGTATTTTTATATCGGGGTCATCTGAAAATGTTGATTTCTATAAAGAGATGTTAGATATAACAAAAAAAAGATATAATAATAAAGAACATTATGGTGGTGAAGAAAAAATTAGATCCATATGGCCCTACATGGTAACCTTTTTCGATATTTCTTTATGTGAATGGTTAGATCGGGAATTAGGCATGAGCATACTTTTTGATATTTTTAACTATAATTTTTCAGAACCCATAGATACGAAATCTGATTTAGATACGATGTTTTACGACATGGCAAAAAGAGGGATGGGTTGGCCGATGATAAAACAATCTACTGACTTTTACTATCCTTTCTTAGAGGATTGTGTAAGGATGGCAAAAGATTTTAGTGCTGATTGCTTTATTTACACCCAAAGTTTGGCTTGTAAGCAGTTTGGATCCATGCCGCAACTTTTAAGAGAAGTACTTATGGACGAAGTAGGAATTCCTATGCTAACTATAGATTTTGATGTAGGAGATGCTAGAATGACTTCTTTAAAAACTTTTAAAGAGAAATTAAGTATGTTCGTACAAACATTATTATAAGGAGTGTGAAAAAAATGGATAGAGAATTAATTGACAAATATAAAAAACTCGGTAGAGGAAATTGGGGAAAAGATCTTGCTATATGGAAAACTATGTACAGAGGTTTTCTTAATATGGCGAAGAGCCAAGGGTTTAATCCGTTTACTGAGATGCTACTTAATAATTTTCTGGATATTCCAAAAGCACGAAAAGAAGGAATTCCTGTAATTATGCATCCTTTTAATTATGAACCTGAAATATTTTTTGCTATGAATTTAGCACCAATGATGCAAGAAATACTTAGTGTTGGATTGGCCTTTGTTCATATGAATGAACCTTATATTGATTACATAAATAAAATGGGATATGGAGATAATCCTACTATTTGTAACGCTCAAAGACCTTTTATTAGCATGGTTATACAAGGAGCAGCACCAATCCCCGACCTTCTCTTCTATCTTTCAACACCATGTAATTCTCTTGTAGCTTCATATCAAGTTTATCAAGGATTATCAGGAATTCCATCATATAATATAGATGTCCCATATTGGGCTTATAACCATGAGAGTGAATTTTACGATAAGAAAACAGTGGATTATATGATCAATCAATCAAAAAATCTAATAACTTGGTTGGAAAATAATACAAAACAAAAGTTTGATGACAATAAATTTCAACAGACCATGGCAATAGTTAATGAAGCGCGCGAATATACATTGGAATTTAATGAACTTCTTAAGGCTGTACCTTGTCCTTTGCCAAGTATAACTGGTTTTGGAGTTTTTTTGACAATGGTAACTCGAGGTGGAAGCCCTGAAGCAGTTAAAGCTACCAAATGGTTTCGAGATACAGCCGCAGAAAATGTAAAGAAAGGAATAGGTGGAGTACCTGATGAAAAGATCAGAATTGCGTGGCCTTATACTCATGTGTTTTTTGATCAAGAATTGCTTCCATGGCTGGAAGAAACTTTTAATGCTGTTGTCATAATGGACCTATTAGGTCATTATAAAGTACTTCCGCACGATACCTCAACAACTGAAAAATGTTTTGAAAGTCTAGCTATGGGAACGTTAGATGCTTCTATGGTTGGAAAATGTAGAGGTCCCATGGAATATTATGTAAAATATCTCGTGAATTATGTTAAGGACTATAAGATCGATGCTGTCATTATGCCAATGCATTTTGCATGCAAGCATGTTTATACTATGGCTAGGGTTGCATCTGAAGCTATACGCGAGGAAACAGGAATACCAACCTTGATTTTTGGTGTTGATTCCTATGACTCAAGAGAGGTCCCAGCAGAAGCAATCAGGGGGAAGATTTCAGATTTTCTTACACATGTAGTCTCATAGATATCCAAACTATATGATAAATATATTTTAAGAGAAAAAGATATATCTTTTATAGATAAACAATTTTATTAATTGTCATCTTGCTAAATTTAGATAGATTATACATTTATGTGAATTAAGATAAAATTGAACTTGAGATTTGGATATGACTGTTTTAGAAAAATTTGCTGAAGCCGTTCCTCTCCAGAATCCTTGGATTGAGAATTGGAAAAAAGAAGGAAAAAAGGTTTTAGGAACTTTTTGTTCTTATATTCCTGATGAGATTATTCATGCTGCCGATATTCTGCCTATCAGAATCAGAGCGAGAGGGTGCACTGATACACCGATGGGTGACGCATATTTGGCTGATACTGCATGTAGTTTTACACGCTGCTGTCTTGAGATGGCA
>CP070724.1:853764-908502 GCA_020350825.1 Thermoplasmatales archaeon
CATCTCCAATATCACAGAGGACATCTCCATTATCATTCCAGTCCCATAACTGTATTTTTACTGTTACAAATTCTTCATCATCAGGAACATCCAGGGTTGCTGAAAATTGCGGGTCATAGATATACTTTGTATCATGCCAAGTATTACTTATTGATTCTTCGTTGTTGATTAGAACTTTTACAAAAAAATCAGGGTCACTTTCTCTGTCTATATACTCTCTTTTAAAAAATATTGGATAAAAAGGGAGAAAACCGAATTGTTTATCATCCTTATCAAACGCTCGTATCTGTTGGATTTCTACTGTGACTTCGATATCAACTAAAGGATCCAGGTCATCCCCATCAATATCTAATGGAACAGCAGAAACTGTAGAAACAAACAAAATAGTCATTAGAAATAAACATGTTAATTTTTTCATATGTAAATATATCTTCATATTATTTTATCCCCTATCGACTATACCCCTATCAATAGAACTCATATATAAATATTTCATTAACTTTTGTTAATTGCAATATATAACAAAATCAATTAAATTGGGGGATGATTACATTTCTGAGTGCTATATTTCTATGTTTTGCTTTTTAAATCGTAGCAAATAATTTATAAGCTATTGATTTATAAAACTAACTTTATTGATGTTTTGGTTAAAGTTTAACATGTAAGGTGTAACGCTGCAACTACCTTTCTTTTCTCCTTTAATTCATTATAAATTTTGCACGCCTTCCCCGTTTCCTCAGCTTTTAACTCTATCTCTTTTAACTCTAAGAATTGCTTTGTTTCATCTAGAACGTTCATTAAACCATATGTTCCAGTTCCAACAATCAATATCTCTGGATTATACTCAATTATATCTTTTAAATCTTCTTTCTGAAGTAAATGTCCACTCTTCCTCCACCAACCATCATCTACTCTATCTGGGTATAAGATTATGTCTGATGTATATGTCTTTCCATCGATTACTATTCTTCCGAAAGAGTAAGAATCTATCAGAACTATCCCTAATCCTTTACTTAATACATTATCATAACTGATATTTTAGCTATCAATGATTATTCATTTTTCTTTTTTAAAATTGTTCTAACTTCATCGATTCCCATAAACTCAACAAGCATGTCAATGTGTTTCTGCATCTCTTTTATATCATGTGATATTTGCATCAACTCTTGTAGTGATAGTTCATTCAATTGTTTTATTTTTTACCCCTCCAAACTACATTTTGATAACGGATCCTTGTTTATAAACCCTTACTACTTTGTTTTTCCCTTGCTATGCTGTATTCACGTTAAAGAATATAGGTTTAAGATATTATGGTGCAACAGAAAAGGAACCAATGTAGCTAATAAAACTTTGCTTCTGTTAGTGTTTTAGTAGCTACAACGCCTCTGATGATTCTAATCTTGTTTACTAAAATATTTCCAATTTCCTCAAAATCCTCAGCAACTATTTTAACCAGAAAATCGTATTCTCCAAAGAGGGGATACACCTCATCAATTTCAAGTACATTTTTAAGTTTCTTTAGTACGCGAAATTCATCTCCAGGTGCTATGCTTATCAGTACAAAGGCTAGAACCATATATTGTCCACCTCTTTCTCATACTTTATATTTTTTTACCATATAAGCCTTAGGGCTAGCTTTTTTCCACCATGTATCATTGTTTGTAAATGTTAAAAAATTAAAAGGTAGTAAATAAGAAAAATGGAAAGAAAAAACTACCTATTTATAGTTGTGTTATAAGCCGCCACCAGGGTTAATCTTTATTAAGAACAAGAATACAAATCCATCTTGTTCTCGTATATCTGAGTTTTCTGGTATCTCTGCTGTAGCTGTTATTACCGTTGGTCCGAATCCAAGTATTAATTTTGAAATCACAGTTTCACTTCCACTTGCAGGAATAGTTAAAGGCCCACCTTCGGTTTCTTTGCCAATAAATGCTCCACCCTCTAGTTTAATACTCCATTGTACACCTGCTGCATCCACAGTGCCTGTATTTTTGATTTCTGTACTTACTTTGAATAATCCACCCGTGATAGCACCAATTTCAAGTATTGGTCCTTCAACAATAGTAATAGTATGTGGTTCTGACCAGTCACTATTTACACCATAGATGTCCTTGGCCTTTGCTCTAATTTCATAAGTCCCTGGATTATACCATGCGTGGTTCACAATCACCTCTTCACCCGAGGCATAAGATCCGATCCATCCTGTAGAGGTGCCATCATTCCAATCAACGTAATAGTATACCTCATCACCATCAGGATCAATTGTAACAACGGTGAAGTCATATTCTATTCCTGCTATTCCATTAATGACACCCGAGATAGTTGGAGCATCAGGAGCAGTAGAACTTAACTGAGCGAGTAAAGCAAGTGTCGCTATGATCAGTTTTGAACATTTTGTAGCATAGGTTATATTCATATTTTGAATAGTATCTTGGGGAGTATGATAATAATCATTAAATTCATATTCATGGTAAAATATACCATCATAACCGTACTCCCAGAAATAATACTGATCACTTGGGGATTCGCCGAGTGGAATAACATTTAGACGTATATAATCATTATAAACCTCACTAACATTTATGGTAAAATCACTTACCCACTTAGAAGCCACGTTTTTATAGACCTTAATGTTGTTTCCATGAGTCGAAGTGATCGCAAATCCTATCATATCAACATTTAGCACAGCTACGATATTATCGCCATTTTCCCAAGCTTCTCTTGCATATTCATGGCTGCCTAACATCCATTGTTCTTCTCCAGAAAAAGTTACAAAACGAACTGTATGATCAAAAGCATACTGATTTAAAATATTTGCAGCCGACAAAACAGTAGCGACGCCGGATCCATCATCATCTGCCCCTGGACAATTGGCTACAGTATCATGATGACCAAAGATAATAAAGATTGCATCACTCGTTTCATTAGTACCAGGTTTTGTCGCTTCTATATTTCTGTCCTGGTAACCACCATAACTCCAATTATGGTATCGAACTTCAAGATCCATACTTTGGAATTCATTATAAATATACGTTCCTGCCGCTGCACATGCTGGGGTTCCAGTCACACGTGGTCCAAAAGCAGTTATATTTTCTAAATATCCTAAATACATTGTTTCATTAACCTGTTCAATAACATCAATAATAAAATCACTAGTAGGTTCTAATCTCACATTATTTTGAAACATTGGAAACCGATCATCATCAAGGATCACACTAGAATTTGCTCCATTAGTACTATCTTCATACACAGCACATGCTAATGGTAAAACAGTGGTTGTAATTAATAGCATGCAAATGCAAATCTCAACGATTTTTTTTATCATTTTTTCCCCGTAAAATAATTCTGCATTAAGAAATATTATAATACAATATAAATATAACGGTTATCAATTGAAATCTACTTCATATAAAAAACTCATCTAATTTCGTCTCAATACTAACATAAATCTTATTCTTTTTTGTTGTGACTTTTCCTGGAGGATAATAAGGCAGTTAGGACGGAAGGAGTGGATAAGAATTCTATGGGAATTCTCTCCTAATAATAATGTAATTATTAAATTTAAATATTTTGCATAGAATAAAATAAGTTAAAAAAATCATACACAATTTTATTAGACTGATTTCACAGATATATTACAAATTAGCTTTATTAAATAACGAAATAGAGAGAGATTTTTAAAATAACTTCCACACCGTGATTTCATCACTGGCTGTATTATTGTTTAAATCATAAGCAACAACATCAATAGTATGTTTCCATAGTGGAAGCCACGTCCTCCATCTATACTCATAAGGTTCCTCAATAACTATATGTTTCAACCTACCGTTTATGTAGAATTCTACTTTTTTTAATCCTTCACTTGCAACGATGTCAATGATAATATCAATAAAACCAACTATTATTGTATTTCTGGGTAACGAAAAAAGACGAGTATTTTCAAAGTAAAAAGAACGTTCTATTGGTCTTGTAATATTCGTTTTTATCATTGGTTCAGAACTTGTTGTAAATTGCCAAATAGGACCCTCCGCAGAGGCTCCATGGTTATCCCATGCGACGATCTTCCAATAATACGTTGTATTCAACGCTAGTATTCCAGGATCATATACGGTACCAGACTGGTTCACTACCACAGGCAGTGGGGGACTATTTGTACCGAAATACACATCGTATGTCACCAGATTACCATCTGGATCTCCTCCTTTCCAACTTAGATCAGCGTCGATAGCTATATCTGTAGCACCGTTCCATGGATCGGGATTACTTGGTATGTTTGGTGGATTATTAGGGATTATTTGTGCTGTCGCTGTTTCATCTACATAATCATTATTATTGTTAAACACTCCCATTATGATCTTGATATTATCAGGAGTGATATCACCGAAATCATTGCCATGATTATCTGAATGTTCATTTCCATTCCAAATTGTACTATCTGTATAGGTACCCCATGGATTTATAGAGATCTCCTTGTGAAAAACGTAATCCAGAAATCCAAAATGATAATTATCGCCATAGTAAGTATCATATCTGGAGATAATCTCCGTAATACATGCTCGGATGTAACCATTGTAATGCGTTCCTTCATTATTTTGAATATTAATACTAACATCAATCGTGGCGTTTCCAAACCACGAGACTGTCATATCCGCAGATATATCTGCAACTGATCTAAATCCGCAGGTTTTAAGATCACCGGGAAGTTGATCAGGGTGATTACCTACTATCCTTTGGTAATCCCCATCTAATATTGACGTTGGATAAGCGCTAATACTATAATTATTGGCCCAATCATGTGCTTTATCATTAAGGACAAGTCCTGCATGGTCAAATTCAATCATTTCTACATATTCAAAATCATGATCTCCTGATATATATGTGTTATATATGTTTTGATTCCAAGAATGACAGGGTTCACAATTTTGGGATGTTGCTACCTCTACAAAGACAGTATGAGAATATTCCATATTAGAACCCATTTCACAAACAGATCTTGTTGATGTTTTTACAGATTCAAAATCAGCCGATCTTTTAATATTCCCACTGAGATTTGGTATAGCAATACCTGCTAAAACAAATATTATTATTACTCCCAATATCCAGGTTTTTCTATATAAATTGTATTTCATTTTGCTTTCCTTCCTAGATACTTATTGTAAGTAATGAACTTTATTTAAATGTTTGGTATAAAATAAAAAAAGGAGCAAATATTACAAAATATAAGAAATGAAAAAGAAAAATAAAGTTTTAATGTAGATTATAGCCCTAGTAAGTGTCTTAGTAATGGGAATGCATTTGGAAATAATTCTAGAATCTTTTGGAGTATAGGATGTATAAGGAAATGTTTATTTAATGGCATTTGCACATCGAGTGTTTCCCATTCGCTCTCATCACCTTGAGTATCTTTGGCTTTTACTCGTATAGTATATGTTCCTTTATTCTCCCATATATGACCTATAGTTACCTCTTCACCAGAACCATAATAGTCAGTCCACTCAGTATTACCGTCATCCCAGTTAATGAAGTATTTAACATTGTCCTCATTTGGATCTATTGTGGAAACGATGTATTCATATTCTACTCCTGCAGCTCCAGATTGTTCTCCCGCAATACTTGGTTTATTAGGTGGTATATTTGGTGCTATTGTCGTGGTAAAATGCCAGATCGAACCAGACGTTGATTCCCCCTGACTATCCCAAGAAACAATCTGCCAATAATAAGTTGTGTTTAGGTCCATTGTACCTGGATCATAAAAGGCACCTGATTGATTATTTACAACCAATGGAGGAGGATTTGTCTGCCCAAAATATACATCATATTTTACTGTATCACCAGGATTGGGATCGCCACCAGTCCAACTCAAATCTGCTTCAACATTTACATCAATTTCTCCATCACCTGGATCTGGATCACTTGGCATATTTGGTGGCACATTTTCTTCTGTTGTAAAACTCCATATTGATCCTTCTGATGTATAATCATATCTGTCCCAAGAAACAATCTTCCAATAATATGTTTTATCAAATTCAAGTATACCAGGGTTATATGTCGTTCCTGATTGATTTGATACCACTTGCTGTGGAGGGCTACTGGTATCAAAATATAAATCATATTTTACTGGATCGCCATCTGGGTCACCCCCTGTCCAACTTAGGTCAGCGTTGATATAGACGTCTATTTCACCATTGGTTGGCGAAGGATTACTTGGGTTATTTGGTGGATCATTACCTCTTGTTGTGAAACTCCATTGTGGTCCAGATGTTGAAGCACCTTCATCATCCCAAGATACAATTTTCCAATAATATGTTTCATCGAAATTGAGTAAACCTGGAGGATTATATGTTGTTTCAGGTTGGTTACTAACAATCAATGAAGGTGGACTAGTAATACCAAAATATACATCATAAGATACACTATTAAACCAATCAGGGTCTCCACCAGTCCAACTCAAACTAGCTTCAACAAGTATATTAGATCCACCGTTACTAGGAGAAGGATTACTTGGGGTATATGGGGGTCGATTATTTCCCACCCGGACCCTTGTTGTCTCATCAACATAATCATTTGACTGAGAAAAAACCGATGCTACAACCATTATATTGTCTTCTTCTATATTACCAAAACCAAGAGGTGTTCCATCCCAAGTTATAGTATCAGACCATATTCCACTAGATGCTACGTTTATATCTTGGTTAAAAACTAAGTCTAATAAGGCATTTGGAAAGGGTTGTCCAACATTATTTAACCATCGAGAAGTAATCTCTAAGATATATGCATGTATATGACCGTTGTAGGTGCTGCCTTCATTGTTGGTAACATCAACATCGATCTTTATTTGAGCATTTCCCAGCCAAGTAACAACTAAATCTAGATCAACATCAGCTACAGACCTACCAGCACAGGTATTATATGCATTCTGAAGGTTAGTTACACTAGATTGACCGCCAGAAACATATGTATATTCTCCATCCCAAAAAGATCTTGGATAACCACCCATTCCAAGCTCATTTAATCTAGCAATAGTAGCTGGAGTATGACCATAGCTTGGGTTGTAATGGGAACATGTTAAAGATACAAGCTCCCAGTCACCAACCACTTGTTTAAGATAATGTTCATGAGATGGGCAATAAGGACATGTTGTTGCAGTTCCCAATTCAACTAGAACTGTATGGGCTCTCTCCATAGTCATCTCCTCTGGTGAAACGTTTGACGTTTTTGAAGAGGATATAGCTCCTGCAACTGTAGAAAACATCAGCATACAAACAAGGACGAAAATTAATTTCTTTTTCATTTTTATTTTACCCCCTTATATATTTACTTATCAAAATTACTATAGAACTTCTAGTATATAAATCTCATCACAAAAAGTTGGGATATTTTTACTGATTTCATTTCCACAACACTATTCGCCCTTTTTTTACTCCTTATAAAATCGATTTCGTCGTTAAGAAGCTAATCTAAAAAATACAACTATAAAGTCCTATGAAAAAGATTCTTAATATAAAGATATAACAAAAGTCGTAATATTTTTAATCTACATTCATAAATTCTTAAATTCCCAGTTATAAATCCATAAGCAAGCTCAGAAATTTTTTTATCTCTAACTGCAAGTTTAATAACTTCTTCATTTTTTGCTCCCCATCTTTTCTGAACACGTAAAAGTGTTTGGATGTCTCTCCCAAAATCTTTTTTCCAGATTGTTTGATATTTTGATAAGAATCTGTCCGTAGTAATGCCAGATTCTAAAGCATCAGCGATAACATTTGCACCTATTTTACCAGAAGACATCGCATAGTCAATACCCGCACCAGTAGATGGATTTATCAGCCCAGCCGCATCCCCACAAAGAATAACTCTATCAGCATATGTTTTTTCAAGAGGATGTAAGGGCAATGCCGCTCCTTTAATTTTTCCAATTTTGAGATTATTTGGAATAACTTTATTATCCTTGAGAATCTGTATATAACGTTCATAAACTTTTTTAAAATTTAATTTACTATTCCTTCTAGTATTTAATGATTCAAATTCACAAATGCCTAAATTTAAATGTTTTTTCTTTGGAAATACCCATCCATAGCCTTTTATTCCACCTATATTTAGATGTATATGGGCAATTCTTTTTTCTGTGAAATAATAATCAAGCATTTTAGCACCCATTGGATATTCACAAACAACGCTCATACCAATGTTTTTACAATTTTGATTTAAACCTGATTGTTTTGCTATCACACTCCATACTCCATCAGCACCAATAACTATCTCCGATTCAATTGAGGTTTTGTCAGTAAATGAAATCTTTGCTTTATCAGGAAATATTCTAATGCCATCAGCACTTTTTCCATCTATAAAAGTAGTTCCGGAATCAATTGCAATTTTAACTAGCCCATAATCAAATTTTTTCCTGAGAACCATTGCACTGAGCGGTTCATTTTTTTGTAATTTCGCTTTGTATTTTTGTGAGGGTGAATAGAGACATCCGCCATATATATAAGATTCAATTAGATCTTTTTCTTCAATAAATTTAAATTTTTTTAACACTCTAACAGGTATACCACCGCCACATGGTTTGTCCCGCGGAAACTTGCTTTTATCTACGAGAAGTACTTTTATTCCTTTTTCTGAAAGAAATTTTGCAGCAGTTGATCCGGCAGGACCTGCGCCAATAATAACAACATCATATTTCATTGTGCAACTGATCTTCTACAATCATTTAATTTATTTAAATTTTTTTTCAGAGCATAAATGCAACATCTTTAACAAAATCCTAGATTAAAAGATTTTATATCTTCAATTACTGTTATTATGTTGGAAAAAATAAAAGAGAAGAGAATTTTAGAATGATAGCGAAAGATTTATTAAGGGTTTTTAACAATTGTTAAAAGGGGATAATATATGAAGATCCATAAAAAATTAAATAAAATTATAGGGGCTTATATAACAATACTTTTAGTGATCTCGTCAATCACTACAATTGCAATGGGGACATTGGACGAAATAGATACGTTAAATAAATTACCTTATTCTGAAAATATAGACGGAGCGCCATATAGAGGTCATTTACGTATTTACATAGTTGAAATTATATCGAGATGGAATGACTATTCTGGAGAACCATATCATTTTGGATTCATGGATTTTGCATATGATGATTCGTTATCAATTGATTATCTCGATACCTTCACAGATTCAATTACATGGAGTGGTGATGTGGAGGAAGATAACATAATGGTTATGGCTGCAACTTTTAACCCGGTGGCTCATCAAGGATTTTCAAATCCGCCAGCAGGTAAACCATTCGAGGCTCACTATGTTGATGCAGCAGCAGGAGCCACGCCAGGAAACACTGGTTTTAACACTGTCACGGAAAATTTTACGCATACTGTATTTATTGAAGAAGGTACTGCAACATGGTGTTCTAATTGTCCAAATATGGCTGAGGCTTTGTACAGTATTTATGAATCAGAAGATTATCCTTTCTACTATATAGCACTAGTTGATAATAAAAGTGCAATTGCAGCAAATAGATTGCGAAAGGATTATAATCTGTATGGATTTCCAACAGCGTATTTTGATGGAGGCAAGGAGGTACTTTTAGGAGGAATTTCTAGCGAAGCCCCATACAGAACAAGGATAGAATCGTGTGGAGTTGGAGATGTTCATGAGCTTAATCTCACTCTATCAGTCGAATGGCTAAGAGATGGAGAGATACAGATTGATATTAGCATCACAAACTATGAAGAGATAACCTATCCTATCGTTCAAATCGGAGACATTAATGGAGGTATTTTGGGTGTAAAAACGGTTATCCGTAATATTGGAGGCGGGGATGCAACTGATGTAGAATGGAGCATAAATGTAGAAGGTGGAATTCTTGGATTAATAGACGTTTCAACAGAAGAAACCATTGAAATCCTTGTAATTAATGGTGAAGAGACAGTAAAAACAAAGGGCATAATATTTGGACTGGGGTTGGTTGATATTACAGTTACAGCAGATACCGCGACAAAGATGGTGCAAGGTTTAATTCTTGGACCATTTATTATTATTTTGTAACTCAAATGGTCTTTTTATAATTGATATAAATATGAGCGCAATCAAAGAAAATTCCTAATCAATATAATAAGATCAAATAGGAGTATGTAAAAAATAAAAAAAGATGTTGATTATGACGGTGTTAATGTTCCAATAATCCAGCCTCTAATTGGTAGTCCCCTTCCTACCCATCCACCCGTGAACGAAGTACGGGTATCATCAAAAACGCATCTTCCAATGATTATAATGTTCCTTCCTCCAGTAAATGTTTTGATGAAGAAGTGATTATTTCTAAAGGCGCCTCGGAAACGTCCAGTTTTGTCACCTAATGATGCTGTACCACCAAATCCTATAAAACGATCTCGCAAACGATATGTTCCACTAAGGATCACCAATGGATTGGGATTACCTCTCCGCCCTATCTCTGCTTCAAACAAACCGTTTGTTGTAAAGAAAATTTTTTTGCTTTTTGGCATTGTCACTTCTAGAGTTGACCGCTCACTTTCTGCACCATGAGCGTCTTTTGCATATGCTTCGATTATGTATGTCCCTGATTTAGACCAGGTATGGGTTGTTGTTACACATACACCAGATGGATATGGACCAAGGCATATTTCTCCTGTATCGTCTCCCCAATCGATGCAGTAGAACATTTCATCTTCATCTGGATCTGAGGAGCATAATCCAAAAGTATATTCGATTCCGGCTTTTCCACTCGATGGACCTTCTATATCTGGTGCAGTTGGCGGTTCATTTGCAATTGCTGTGGCTGATAATGTTGGTATCATTAGTGTTATAAAAACTAAAATTCCAATTATTTTCTTTTTCATTTTTATTTTACCCCCAAATATAATTACATGCCAAAATAACTATAGAACTTCTAGTATATAAATCTCATCACAAAGAGTTAATTTTACATATATATCATTACAGTATTAACAATTGAAAAAAAGAAGGTGGAATTAAAATAATACTATAGTCTTAATAGATATCTTAGGATCGGGAACGCATTTGGAAATCGCTCAAAAAATCTTAGGAATAATGTGTTGATTATATGATGAGTCAGAGGTATGCTGATTTCTAATGTTGCTATGTCACTTTCTGCATCATAGATGTCTTTTGCATATGCTTGAATTGTATAACCCCCTTGTTCGGGCCATGAATGACTAAGTGTTACTTCTACTCCAGATTCATATGGGCCATAGGTATGAAAATCTCCAGAGCCGCAACAACCCCAACTGACGCAGTAGTATACATCGTCGCCATCTGGATCTATTGTACTAAAGTTGAAATCATACTCTACTCCAGGTTTTCCACTTGATGGACCAGTTATATTTGGTGTTTCTGGGGGTTGATTTGCAATTCCTGTCGTTGAAAGAATTGGTATGATCAATAGCATGCATATACAGATACTTATTGCGCTTTTCTTCATATTTTATTTCCCCTTTCATATTTTTTATATAATATTAACAACCTTTAAAATAAAAATGTTTTGGTATGTGACTTTTAAAAAGAAAGAAGAGAAAGATTGTTTTAGTCTAGTACTATACCCCAAGTATATGCCTTAGAATTGGGAACATATGTGGATGATTTTCTAGGAATCTTAGGAATAACAGGTTTATGCTGAATGGTTTATTTCTGGGAGTTGTAAGAGAGACATCTATTGTACAGGAATCTGTAGGATCCTCTGAATTGATTATCTTTACTTTTCCAGTGAAGGTTTGTTCTCCTTCATCTGGTGCGACAACTTCTACATCTACGGTAAATGGTCCATAATCTGGTGTCAAGTCATCTCCTGATTCTGGAGTAAACGTCCATGTACCCCATTCAGGATGACTTTGTATCTCCCAATCTAAGAATGTAGGCGGATCACCGATGTTCTCAACAGTAAAACTTCCTGTCACAACCCCTCCAGGAGATATATCAGTCCAACTTAATGTACCATCGCAATCCAGGTTAGGTTCAGGTTCTCTAGTTGTGAAATGCCATACTGGACCAGGGGTTGAGGCAGCGTGATTATCCTCTGAAATGATCTGCCAATAATATGTTGTACTAAATTCAAGTGGTCCTGGATCATAGCTTGTTCCAGTCTGATCATCTGACACCAAAACATCAGGTGTAGAATCGTTTGCCTCGAAATATACATCATATGTTACACTATCAAACCAATCGGGATCTCCCCCGTACCATGCAATATCTGTTCCAACATTAATATTGTTCGCACCGTTAGGTGGAAAACGAATAGTTGGGGTATATGGTGGACGATTATTTCCCACTCGGACACTTGTTGTCTCATCAACATAATCATTTGACTGAGAAAAAACCGATGCTACGACCAGGATATTATCTTCTTCTATATCACCAAAACCAAGAGGTGTTCCATCCCAAGTTATTGTATCAGACCATGTTCCGCTAGATGCTACATTTATATCTTGATTAAAAACCAAATCTAATAAGGCATTTGGAAATGGTTTTCCGGCATTATTTAACCATCGGGAGGTAATTTCTAAGATATATGCGTGTATATGACCATTGTAGGTGCTGCCTTCATTGTTGGTAACATCAACATCGATCTTTATTTGAGCACTCCCCAGCCAAGTAACAACTAGATCTAAATCAACATCAGCTACAGACCTAGCAGCACAGGCATTATATGCGCTTTGAAGGTTAGTTACACTAGATTGACCGCCAAGAACAGATCTATATCCTCCATCCCAAAAAGAGTTTGGATAGCCACCCATGCCCAGTTCAATTAATCTAGCCACAGTAGCTGGAGTATGACCATTAGCTGGATTGTAATGAGAACATGTTAAAGATACAAGCTCCCAGTCACCAACCACTTGTTTAAGATATTGTTCATGGGATGGACAATAAGGACATGTTGTTGCAGTTCCTAACTCTGCTAGAACCGTATGGGCTCTCCCCATAGTCATTTCTTCTGGTGGTTCGTTTGACGTTTTTGAAGAGGATATAGCTCCTGCAATTGTAGAAAATACCAGCATACAAACAAAGACGAAAATTAATTTCTTTTTCATTTTTATTTTACCCCCTTATATATTTACTCATCAAAATTACTATAGAACTTCTAGTATATAAATCTCATTACAAAAAAATTGGAAAAATTGTACTGATTCTATTTTCACATTACAAAATTAATCCGTGGAATTAAAAAAAGAAAAAAGAGGGAAAAACTCCCTATTTATGGTTTGTATTAAATGCCTCCACTTGGGCTTACTGTTATAAAGATCAAGAACACAAACCCATCTTGTTCTATTGTATCTGAGCTTTCTGGTATATCTGCTGTAGCTGTTATTACTGTTGGTCCGAACCCTATTATTAATTTTGAAGTCACAGTTTCACTACCGTCTTCAGGGATAGTCAAAGGCCCACCTTCGGTTTCTTTACCAATAAATGCCCCGCCTTCTAGTTTAATACTCCACTGTACACCTGTTGCTTCTTTGGACCCTATGTTTTCGATTTCTGTACTTACTTTGAATAATCCACCTTTTATAGGCTTTATATCTAGTATTGGTACTCCTTCAATGGTTGCTGTGGTCTCGTCCGAAGCAGTGCTTTGATCTGAGTCTGTAACAGTAAGATTAACAGTGTAGACACCAGGTTCACTATAAGTGTAAACGGGGTCTTCGACGGTTGAAGTATCGCCATTACCGAAATCCCAAAGAAACTCATAGGGGGGTGTTCCACCAGCTGCAGTGCCATCAAACTGTATTTCTTCATCTACTAAGGCTTCATATGGTCCGTTGGCATCACACGAAAGCGGTTCTGGTCTGTCAAGAAGGAAGTCATCCCAATAAACTGATGTTGAGGGACTTGTATCTGCATAAAGATCGATACAGGCAAGGTTTTTCGCACCACCACCTGAAGCTCCATCAACCCAACTTTTCGAAAGTAGCTCTTCACCATCGTAGTAAACTGTTTGTATGTCTGCTTCAAAATCTACCTCCCAACGTAGCTGAACCCAATCGTCTGTTATAAGCGGTAACGAATCGCCTGGATTGTCCAAATCCCATATAAGACCACTTGTGGCACTAACGGCTAACTGGAGTGACCAGGAGTATGGGCCACCATGATTATAAGTGTTTAGCAGAATGAAATCCGATTGACCCTGCATATCACTGGGGACATAAAGATATGTGGTGATTATCCATTCACCTGAGTTTATGTCAGTGAATTGTTGAACGATATCTGCTGATAACCCGCCGAACCAGGCGATTTCGCATGAGTTTGGGATGCTTCGTGCTTGATCGTCAACGACATAGGCGGTTGTGGCTGGGTTATCATCCCAGGCTTCCCATCCGCCTTGGCCATGCAATGCACTCCCCGTAGCGTAGGAATCGAAATTATCGGACCAGGCACGACCGGATGAAGTTGAGTTGGGTGTCAGATTAGAAGCCTTTTCAATATTCATGGCACCTGTTACTGAAAAAACAGTAACGAACAACAGCATACTTACAACAATGCTTACAATTTTCTTGTTCATTTTTTTCCTCCCGTAATTGCTATACTATAGCACGATTAATACATCTAATTAATCTTATATAAATATTTTGATAAAGCAAAGTGACATTTGTTATGTTACCATTTTGATTTAATTTCCACGTTACTTTAGGTAATTAAAAGGAAAAAAGAAGGGATTTCTGATTGTAGTCGAATTAAATGCCGCCACTAGGATTGAGCTTTATAAAGAATAATAGCATCAACCCACTTTGTTCTCTAGTATCTGATCCCTCTACTATCTCAGCTGTAACCGTTACCTTTGTTTTTCCGAATCCTAATATTAAACCTGAATTTATAGTTTCGCTTCCGTCTGGAGGTATACTAGGTATCTCACCGTTACTTTCTTTGCCTACTAGTATTGTACCGCCATCTAAAGTGATGCTCCATTGTACATTTGTTGCTTCAACTTCACCATTGTTGTTAATTTTTGTATTCACTTTGAACAAGCCGCCAGAGATAACGCCTATATGCATAATTGGTGCTTGAAGAATGTGGATAGATAATGGATCTGACCAATCACTTTCCTTGTCATTTATATCTTTTGCTTTTACTCTTATATCGTATTCTCCTGGAACAGTCCAAACATGAGACGCTTCTCCAGTAGCACCTGAGTCATAAGGTCCAACCCAGTTGCTTGATGTGTTATCTCCCCAGTCAAACTTATAATAAATTTGTTCTCCTTCAGGATCAGTGGTAACTCCAGAGAATGTAAGTTCTTTATTCATCACTCCTTCTGTTGGTCCATTAGGTTGACCAGGTGTATCTGGTGGATAGTTCAAAATTTGCGCTTCTGCAAGTTCTCCCAAGGTCGCTATCATAAGCCTTGAACAACGAGTGTCATAATCAAGATCCATATTTGCAATAATGTCCAGTGATGAATGATAATAATCATTGAATTTATACTCATGGTAAAAAATTGCGTGATAATTAAAATCCCAGAAACTAGCATGATCACTACCCGATGATGATCCACTTGGAACTACTGTTAATTCAAAATATTCTTTATAGTTTTGACTAACATCATTAGTGAAATCAGTAATCCATGAAGAAGCAGAGTTTTCATAGATTTTAATCATACTAGCTTCTGTTGGATTTGTTGCATAACCGATCATATCACCATTTAATACTGCTACAATATTGTCACCATTTCCATAAGCCTCCTCTGCATATCTATAACTTCCGCGTAAGCCCTGTTCTTCACCGTCAAATGCAACAAAACGAATTGTATGATTGAATTCATATTGGCTCAAAACATATGCCGCTGCAAGAACTGCAGCAGTTCCAGAGCCATCATCATCTGCACCAGGACTTCCTGAAACAGAATCATAATGTGCACAAATAATGTATATCTCATCGCTACTTCCATCTATACCAGGCAGAGTACCTTCGATATTATTACCTGACTCCCCATAATAAGACCAGTCATCATATCGAGCTTCGAGTCCATAACTAACAAATTCATTGTAAATATACTCTCCTGCTAGTTGACATGCAGTTGTTCCCGTTCTTCTTGGTCCAAAGTCAACAATATCCTCCAAGTAACCTAACACGAGTGCTTCATCTATATTTTCCAGAATTTCAATAATTGTTTCATCATCGGATAATATGGTTCTATCAGGGGGATTGGAGGTTCTTTGAATATTTCCCGATTCCTTAATAACAAAATCCTCTGGCATTTCCCCTGGATCTGGTGGAAGTCTACCATCATTTAGATGTTTAACCTTTGATCTATAACTCTGATTTGGATCTTGATAGGTTAATAATTGATTATTAGGTTCCCCTGGTAATCCCAAAACAGGTATTGCGTAGCCAATTAATAGCATGCAAATAAAAATTCCAATTATTTTTTTGTTCATCATTTTATCCCCATTGTTTTACCTATAATTAGTAATCTACTCGTATAATTTAAATGTTTGGTATAAAATAAAAACATCTGGAACAAAAGGTTGGCAGATTGATTTCATCCCCAACAAATACTCTATAAAAATAAAAAGAGGTGAATATCTCCGCTTTGTTTAGTATTGTTTTAGATACCGCCACCTGGATTTACATTGATAAAAAAGAGAAACATCTTTGCCCCTTGATCTCTGTTATCTGCTGATCCACGCGGTTCTTCAGCGGTCACAAAGATTGTTGTTTGGCCAAATCCGAGGATAATATCTGTGCTAATGATTTCATCTCCACCTGGAGGAATGCTTAAAATAGTCCCTGTTGTTTCTTTCCCAAGGAAGATAATTCCACCTTGGAGGTTAATATTCCAACTAACATCATTGGCATCAGTATCACCATTGTTTCTGACGGGTGCGGTGACTTTGAGGAATCCATCTTTAATCAAACCGATTTCTAACACCGGTTTGGCGATATGAATTGTCAGTGGTTCTGACCAGCCGCTTTCACTACCTTTTTCATCCTTAGCCTTTACTTTAATTGAATAATTTCCAGAATCATACCAAATATGAGATTCCTCGATTGAAGTGCCTGAGGCGAAGGGACCGAGCCAACCAGTATTGCTGCTGTCTCCCCAGTCAAACCAATAGTAGATTTGTTCTCCTTCAGGATCGGTTGTGTTACTAGAGAATGAATATTCTTCTAGGATAATCCCCTCACCAGGTCCAACAGGTTTCAGCGGGTCCTCTGGTGCTAGATTAGTAGGATATAGAGATATTAGGGAGCCGATATTTACTGGATAGTCTCCATATTGTGGATGTTCATTTTGGATATCATGTGTTTTGGCATATAAGTATGCTTCATCCATAGTAATTCTGCCATCTTGATTATAATCAGCGTCAACTGGTATTCCATAGGCATCTTCTCCCTTAATAGCAGCTGTCCAATGAAACACATATTCATCATATTCAAGATTATTCATAGCCCATGAAAGTTCATCGTGTCGACAAGCTGATGAGGCCATAACTGGTCCCGGGGGAACTACTACATCATCTAAAAATCCTCCAGAATAACATGGCTCAAACGTGCAGATAATCTCACAGTTAGGTAACGCATCCAAAAGAGCGGCAAAATGAGCATCAGTTAGTTCCTCATAATTCCAAAGATTTTGAACAACATTCCATCCACCAGCACTACTCCCATGATCAGTTGTAAAAATAAACAACTTATCATTCTCTGTTAGGATATTTGCTAGTTCGGCAAAAACCATATCTACATTTGATAGAATACAGGAATACATAATATCATCGTCTCCATCACCATCCAAATCTGGATCTGAATTAAGGCCATTGGACTGATCTGGAGCAGGATTTAATCCATCTGAACAAAGAACAATGATATTTTCATCAGGAAAACCATACACATAATTTAAGGTAATGTAAATATTTGATAGATCGTTCCAATACCTCACATGATTGGAACCTGAACTGTATCCACCATTCATAAGAACTGCATATCGTGAATCAGTTGAACGTTGCGAAAGAGCAGGGATTGCCCCATCCGGAATTGGTGCTCGTCTATTTTCCACTGATGTGAGTAATGTCCCGATTGCTGTTTTGATCATTTGATAATCAGCAAAATTGCCTGGAGGGCTCATTGCATCCTTAACAATAAATTCCTCTGCGGATTCTGATAGAAATATATATTTCACAGGGTGAAATAAATTCGCTCTTGGATATATGTCGATGTAAATTACGTATCCTTTTTCTGGAGTATTCAATATATGTTCTTTGGTGCCAAAAATTTCTTCTCCTTTAGAGATAGGGCCCCAAGCGTAAAGGAGAACTTCATCTATATCATATGAAAGTCGCTCTATGACAAAACGTGCTGCATCTTCAGCGTTTGAAATTGATGAATTTGCAAGTGTCAAATTTGAGCAGGAGACAAAAAGTAGAATAAATGTTATTACACACGCTTTCATAATTGTATAAATTTTATTTTTTGTGTTCATTATTATCACTCCTAAGAACAATATTTCCATAATCATTATCTCTATTAATAGCATTATTGTCAATCGTGAGTTCTTTCTCCTCTATTGTCAAATACATCTGTAGTAGTTATAATTGTATACTCTAATTTAAATGTTTGGTATAAAATAAAAAAAGTGAACAAAAACCTAGTTTATTGTACTGATATCATTTCCACAATTATTCTACGAATTATAATAGAATAAAAAAAAGAGAGAAGAAGATGGTCGGTTTTATGGATCTACTGGTCCGGGTGAGGTCCACTCTGGACTGTAGACAATTAGGTTTGGATCACCGTATATACATTGAACAGTTTCAACACCATTGTCTCCACTCATGGATGAGACGCCATACATCGAGGTGGGGTCTTTAGTCGTGAAATCTCTGAAGTGGAGCCAGACTTGTTTTGAATATGCTGGACCGACAGGCTCCCCATGGATAAACACGTCTTTGAAGAATTCTTGATCTTGTAAGCCACCCTCATGTCTATTACCAGTGCCGGCATTTCCATAGTACATAACTGCACCATGGTCAAGATATACCATTGGGCCGTTAGCATCCGCAGTGGTACAAGACATCCAAAAGATTGCATTGCTTCGTAAATTTTCAAACAGTTCATCGTGGTAGTCAAAGTGTATGAAATCATAAAGTCCCCCTGGATCTGGATTATACCATGTGTGTCCCTCGCTTCGTGGCATTCTCCAGTTGTCATACTTATATCCACGCCATCCATCCCACCAAATCTGATTAGGATAGTTACAGAATTCTGTTAGTTCATATTGTGCTGAGGTACCACTTCCACCAGTTCCATGGCCTGAGTAATACATTGCACTTGCACCCGCATTCATCCGTTCGAGATGGGCACGCCAGAGCGCATGACCTTCGTAAGTTCGTCCATGGGTACCAAACGATTTTTTATTATTTCTGGTTGAATAGATTGTATAAAATTCTCCATCGTTCAACGTCCAGGTATTGCCATCTGGAAAGTTCATCGCTTGTGATGTGACAATATCTCTGTTTGGATTTGCATAGATCACAGCAGGATACAGCAAGCTCCGTGCAACCAGTGCAGAGGTGTATGCTGGTGTGAATCCTGGAATGTGACCTGCATATGAGTTATTGCCCATCATGACAAAATGTGCTGGGATATAGATATTCTTTCGTGGTGCAACAAAACAGTATCCTTCCTGCCCTTCTAGGTCAAGTCCGTAATCTGCAATCCAGTTATAGATACCATCATGTAGTTTTTCGTTCCAGTATCGTTTTGCATCCAATCCAAATGGTGGAAGCTCACCTTGTTCTAGTATCAAGTATTTCAGCATTTGAATCAGGAGTTGCATTGGAGTTTCTTCTATCGGACTATCATGTATTGGTAAATGCCCACAAGCCCTGGATCCATGATAATAATCACCTTCCCAGAGTCTCCATGTTTCTATTCGGTCAGCCATTCCAGCAGGATTCACCTTTGTATAGATTGGACCATCCTGTGTTGCATCACCAATTCGGAGAATTGGAGAACCGTGATACGCGCCAATATTTGCAGCCTGAGCAAAGTATCCGCTTCCAGAACCGCCATACCTTGACGTTGACTCTCCTTTGGAATACTTAGTTGAGGTAATGGTAATATAGTTTTCAGAAGCAGGGTAGCCCTTAATGTGATCAATTATTTCCTGCATTGTTTTAAGGTCTGCTTGTGCATCTGGTAATGCACTTTTAACACTGCTACTTATAATGTCTCCACGTCCTACAAGTATAATGTTGCTTACACCAAGTGAGGTTAGAGCATTTGCTGTTGCAGTTGGCACGCTATCTTCAGTTACATATAAGAGAGGAGCATGTTCTAATGAAGCTATTACCGCAGCATTTGCAGCAGATACAGCTGCATCAGCCTTAATCGGATTAGTATAAGTTACTTCAGCTGTTATGTCGTAGGTTAAGTCAGGACCCTCTGCATTTCTTGGTACAACAATTGCAGTCCACAATCCTTTCTCTGGATGGAGAACCTCAGCGGAAAATTCAGTATGCAGATCTGGGTTCCAATTCCTCCAAGGACCATATCCACCGGCTCCAGGATCAAAGGAGCAGCCATTCCAGACGTGGATCGGATTAACAGGGCCAGTCCAGTAAGGAATATCTGGAGCTCGAAGATGTCCTTTCGGGTCAACCAAGAAGACCAAGAGATCTGAAGGTTCATCAGTTTCAATTTTAACATGAATTGTTGAATCAGAATCTTTCACCCATATTCTATGTCGATGACCGGCATATTTTGTAATTTCGAAGTTCCAGTCGCCAGAAATAATATCAGCTCCTGCTGCCCAGATGCCCATTCTCGTTATTGGGTAATAAATATCATATTTGGGGCCATCGCTATCATAGGGGTGTGGCCACCAATCTACTCCCTGGGCTATGTAATGGGGTAGAATCGCTTCGATTGATGGTTCAGCTCCGCCAGTACCATACAAACTAACGTTTATAGCACACCATTTTTTTCCCAAATTCATTTGATAGCTATACCTATTACCAAGATCTACAATTTTTGGGCTGTCATTTGGTATTGTTTCAACTTCAACCTTCCTGGTTAGTTTTTTTGTTTTACTTATTGCTGTTTTAATAGTATCCTCATAACCACTTCCATCAACAGCTACAACTGCAAGATCTGATGAAACCCAGTTATTTGTCGCAATTTCAGCAGCTGCTTCAATTGGATCTGCAGGTACTTCATACTCAACGGCACTCTTACCATGACTGGTTAGGTAATCATTCCAGTCATCACGGAAGTATTGAGTGGTATCGTCAACAACACCTCGATCCTTCCCAGTTCCATGGTATTCTGTCTCTGTATTGTCTCCTTCATAGATAATCGGGGCGAGAAATCGTTGTCCACCGTCCAAATAGTTACACGCAGGTATTGATGCTAGATATCCATATTCATCTCTATTGCTATCAGGATCATTCTCGATAATAAAAGTTTTAGCAATTGGTGTAATATCTGGTTGAGGTATTGGACCTGGTGGAGCAGGAGCACTTGGATCTATGGCAAATTCAAGATTATAAGCACCTGAACCATAATTATAATACTTCCACTCAGTTGGCTCTGGTGCATCAACCCATCCTGGAAAGATTTCTATTTTCACTCTCCATTCTTCAGGAGATGCAAGAGTAGGAACAGGGTACAAAAGCTCATCATCGTAATAATACTTCTCGTAATACACTAATTCTTCAGCTTCATTGTACAACGAGATATCAAAATCAGATAGATCAGCAGTGTCTTCCATTTCTAGATTAAAATGAATTCCATCTCCCGTATCTACCACAAATTTGTACCAATCATATGGGTCATTCATGTCAAGATACCCACTATAGGTATCTGGAGTAATGAGAACAGCATCAGCAAATGTATTACCCGCATCATCACCAGTGTTAGCATCGTTTTGGTCTGAAAGATTAACATCAAACGAATACTGCCCACTATCTCCACTAGCATAAGTGATCTGCATGTAATAAAAACCAGTATATTCTGCAGTGAAGAATACAGACTCCATCACACCGTTACCAACGTTTGAAGAAGAATCTTTCAGAGTTTCTGTATCATCCCAAAGAGCAAGATCAAAATCAGAAGTTCCAGGCGGAGTCATAGTAATATCTATATCTTGACCAATACAAACCGAAAAATAGAACCAATCTTCATCACTAGAATCAAGTTTTCCGGTTACCCCTCTCCCTGGTGTATCATCAACAAGTTCACCAGGATAAATTGCGTCCGCGCGCGAAAACGAATCGCCAGCATCATTTTTGTGCCCTGCATCATCATTATCGACCAGATTAAGTGGACGAGGATCTTCATAGTAATATCTCCGATCAAACCAACGAGATCCAGGTTCTTCAGAAAAAGATCTCTCACCATCTCCATACCACTCCTCATTAGAACTATTTGTTTGATCCATTTCAATAGAGCTTGCTGGTACCAAAAAAGTCGATACCAATAGCAACATAGTTAGAACAACAGCCTCTATTCTTGCTTTTTTATAATTCATGTTTTTCCCCCTTTTAATATAAAATTTAATAAAGAAAATATATATAACCTACACTTAAATAATTTTCCCAAAAATTTATTTGCAACATCTGTAACAATACCAATTATTTACAGGATGAATACAATTATCCGCACTTATACTATGGAAGTGGAGAGAGGATGTTTTTTACCGCTAGATTAACTGGGATATCCGCCGATTTTTAAACTCGGATCACCAAGGAGTATCCATTGCTGTACAATTTTGCAATCTGTTAAATCATACATTGGAGGAAATTCGTTTAAATAATATATTAGTTCAGTTGAATGTGTCTCTCCTAGTATATCCTTTCCTTCACTGTAACTTCTGAAGAACTGAATTTCTAAAAATCGTCCGCGTCCTGTATTCCAGTTTTCACCAGCTATTCCATAGCCAAGACCTGTATTTGCCATTATTCCAATACAACCACCTCTAGATCTACTTGCCATTGACCACGCCCAACATCTTGGAACCCACTCCTCATACCAAAACTCTCCTAAAGGTCCCCATTCCCGATCAGTGTTGAAATATCCTTTTAAACCATTTTCTAAAATCCCTTTTATAATGTTAAAAAGGCTTGTGTTGATCTGTGCATTATGACAACCGCCTACAAGTACAATGGGTTGTTTGTCTCCATTTCGTAGTTTGCGCATATCAAAGCAACTTGGGCCTTCTACCCATTCATCTTCACTATTTGGTGGATGATTACTCCAAAGAGCTGGATTTCCATGACCTGAAAAATGTACAAATCCACAACCTTTGCTAATTTCATCAATAACGCTTTGTTTACCTGAAAACTTTCCATTTGATGTCCATAAGAACGAGGATTCAAAACCATCTAGATAGTTGAATGCTGCTTCTGTTGCAAGTTCACCTTCATAATATGGGTCGCCAACATCAGGATAGGTATCACCTGCTACCCCAACGAATTTGGTGAACCATTCTTCTCCATATGCTGTGTTTTCATAAGTGATTATTTTATTAACCATGGTTTTCACTTCAAAAATATTTTTACACGCTAATCGACCAACATATACCTCAGGATACATATCAAGTATGTCTTTAATTACTCCATCCCATTCGGCGAAGATATTGTTACTATTGGTATCCCATGATGAGAAATTTCCTTCATCATCATAAATATCTGCAAAATACAGATCACATAAATACGATGATTCGTCACCTTTAACTAAATGTGAATAACGAACTGGAACCCACCATTTCTCCTCGAAAATTCCGCCTTTTCTTCCTCCTACTAAAAGTACGTATTTGATTCCCCATTCATCAAGAGATGATTTTATAAAATATTTCACTTCTTCGGCACAATCTCTTCCCTCTACTGGAAAGTAAACACTATTGTATATGTCATCAAGAGTGACTAACTTAGTTGTTACATTGTGTTCATTCTTATGATCAATTAGCGGCTGTAGTGACTGAGTAAACTTGGATGGTGCTATAACAACCATTTCGTACTCATCTGTTAAAACCAAAGGATCGCTAGATAATTCATAGGTTATTTTTATGTGAGCGTTATTGGCATAGTATAACTTTTTCTCCGAAGAGCGGTACTGAATGGGACATAATTTTACCGATAAATAGTTAACAATTTTATCGTCATCTCTACCTGCACCAATATTGTAGTTATACTGTTTTTCAGGATACAGCCCCGAATGAGAAATTATATCTTTATTTTCCTCTATAATTTTAGAGGGCATCTTTTTATTATAAATATCAGGAATCGGTTCTGTAGCTAGACATATGTTTTTCGACAATATTTTTTCTTTTATATCTGAAAAATCGACATCGACATTTTTTATTTTTGTTCTAAAAGGAAAAACAAAAACGCGTGTAACAGTTGGTAAAATATAATTTCCTGGTTCCATTAGATATGAGGTTGCTTCGTTAAGCTTTACTTCAACATAATCATCTAATTCCTTTAATTTTGGATCTGAAAAAGAAATTGATTCTATTTTTTCTAATGTTCCTTGTTCTATTTCAGGTAAAGCAACAGCCCCCAGTCCACTAAGTACTAAAATTCCTACTACTAATAATGGGAATGTCTTTTTCATGTTTATTTTTACCTCCTTATATTACTAAATATCTAGTAACTGGATTTAAATGTTTGGTATAAAATAAAAGGAGAAAGATAAGGGAGGGTAGGTTACGTCCCTTTTAATAAATATTGTTTATCAGAGTTGTAAAAGTAACGTAAATAGCCGCTCAAACAGTGGAAAACGCTCTTTTACTTGTTCCATAAACCGAAGAAAAAATGACGGAAGGTTTACAGGAATGCTCTCAGGTTCAAGACCATCTTCTATAGCTAGTGTGGGGTCTCCAAACATTGAAAACTCTAACATTGTTTTATAGTCTTCGATATCTAATTCGAGTTCGAAAGTGTTGTAATAATCTGAGATACAGTTAGCCCAAACCTGTCCAAGTACCTTGGTGTTGTATAACTCTTCGAAGACTTTTACTTCCATCCAACCAATGCATCGCCCTACAAAAGCAGTTCCCCCAGGACCATGGCCTATGCCTGCCTCAGCAAATGTTGCAATACTGCCTCCATTCTTTTTGTTTAGCATTTTCCAACCAATGCATTTTGATGAATCAGTATATTTATTATTTGAACAGGCGGTAAAGACGACAACAGGAAGTTTTTTGGCATTAGTAAGCCTGTATATGTCAACGTCAAAATTGAAGAATCCCTCAACTGGTGAAATGATTGTTTTAGGTGGAATCCATGTACTCTCATCATCTGGTGGATGTGTAGCCCAGCTAGCCCAGCTGCCGTGTCCAGAAAAATCAGCATAATCTACGCAACTTCTGAAACCTTTTCCTATATTACCCTTTGTCATTTGTCCATTAGATCCCCATAAACGTCTGGTCGTATAACCCGGTAGTTTTTCCAAGACTTTTTCGTTTGCGTATTCTCCCGTGTATACATCGGTACCTGGAAGTGAGTCGCCTCCGATTTGTAAGATTTTGTTTGTCATCTTATTGTGTTCCTTGTAATTAATTATTTTATTTACTACTGCTTTGACTTCTTTAACGTTGTTACAAGGGAGTTTTCCAAGATAGACATCCGGATGGACATCTACGTTTGGTTGGTCATCTGGAAACTCAGCATGTTTTCCGTCACTGTCATAATCCCAATTTGAAAAACCACCAGTACTATTATATATATCAGCATAGTAAAGATCACTTGGGAAATATTCTTCGTGAGGCGCACTTGGGATCCAAGCGTTTCTCACAGGGAATATTTCTTCATCTTCAACACCAGCGCCAACAAGAAGAACATAAGTAATGCCCCAACTCTCTTTTGCGTCTTTTATGTAGTATTTGATATCTTCTTGTTCATCAACACCAACAGATGGGATGTCGTCAAGAGTTACCAGCTTTGTATTTACTGGTGGCTCTAAGCTGTTTTTATGATCGACAAGAGGTTGTAGCGCAGACTCAAACTCTGCAGGTGCAATTATTAAGAGATCATACTCATCTGGGAAATTAACTGGTTTTTCAGGTGGAGTGTATGTAACATCAATTGTTGCGCTATCAGAATAGTAAATGTTATTCTCTTTTGGATTATATTGAATTGGGTAAAGATGCACAGTTAGGTAAATGACGTGTTCTTCATCCTTTAATCCTGCTCCAGTTCTATATCCCCATCGAAGTTCTGGATACACATCAATGTCCGAATATGTCACCGTTGTCTCTGGTTCTACATTGTTATTTGAGACATAAACAGTGGAGAATATTTGTAACTTTGGAGAGGGTATAATAGGCTTTGATACCTCCTGTTCAATAATGTCAGAAAACGAAACATCGACATTATCCACGCGTGTACCAAATGGAAATGTATACACCTTTGTGACTACTGGCAATGTTGGTTTATCTTTTTCCCAAGAATTAGAAGTTGCTTCTGCTAAACCTATGGTGATGTAATCTTCTTTCTCATCTATTACTGGCTGCGAAAAATAGATTATTTTAGATTCAAATATTTCTTTCTCATCTTCAGTTCCAGCAACTGCTCCAAGTCCACTTAGGACCAAAATTCCTACTACTAATAATGGTAATGTCTTTTTCATGTTTATTTTTACCTCCTTATGTTAGTTAATATATAGTAACTAGATTTAAATGTTTGGTATAAAATAAAAACAGGAACAATAATCATAAAAATTCAGTGTTGGTTAATTGATTTTGCCTGTATAATACTTTGCATGATTTAGGTTTTTTGGGAGCGTAAAAAGGGTTGAAAATCGAGATAAAGTTTTATATATCAAAAAAGATTTCTTTTAACAGCTTTATGGGATGAGATGAGATAATGATAAATTCGCTAGACTTTGTTACTGAAGAGATTGATATTATTCGTGTTAGAATTTTTAATATATTGTTTTGGATGGGAATCCAATGAAGGATGAACCTGAAATAATAAAAACGTTAAGAAAAGAGGAATCCCTTGGGAAACTACAATGCAAGATTCAGAGTGCTTATAAGAGTTTAGAGATGCCTGAAGAGTTGGCAGAGGATGTGAAAAATGAAAACCTTGTTGTTGTAGAAGATGATGAGTTAAGAGAATCTAGGAGATATTTTCATCGGATGTTTAATTCTATGGCTGATCCTGTGGTTATTGTTGATTCAAAGGGTAAATTCCTAGAAATCAACGACAAAGTGGAAGAGGTTACAGGATTCACAAAAGAGGAGTTGCTTGGTAAGAATTTTCTACGTTCAAAGATTGTAACGAAGAAAAGCAAAGGTATTCTGTTAAAGAATTTAGCGAAACGGATGATGGGAGTAGATATTGCACCATACGAAATTGAGGTACTTACGAAAGATGGTAAAAAATTGCCGTATGAAGTAAACGCAACAAAGATTGAATACGAAAGAAAAACAGCGGACATGGTGGTGTTCAGAGATATCACTAAGCGTAAGCAGGTGGAGGAAGATATTAAGAGAGCAAGAGATGATTATCTTAATATAACCAACCTTACTGGCGATATTATTGTAAAAGTTGATTCAGAAGGTAGATGGACGTTTTTAAATGATGGTGCTTGTCAATTTTGGGGCAAATCAAGGGAAGAGTTGTTGGGTATTAAGTTTGCTGACTATTTGCATCCTGAAGACGCTGAGAAAACGAATGTCACTGTTCAAGAACTGATTAAAACCAAGCAAATATTGAGGGGATTTATAAACCGACAGAAGACTCCATTTGGTTGGAGAACAGTGCAATGGAACGGAACCGCAATTTTTGACAAAGAGGGAAGATACATTGGTTTTCAAGCAACAGGTAGAGACATCACCGATCGCAAGAAGATGGAAGAGACATTGAGAGAGAACAATGAGCGATTTACGCAATTCTTTGAGAACGAACCAGGATACTGCTATATGATCTCACCAAAGGGCGTAATTCTTGATGTCAACAAAGCTGCGTTAAAGATATTAGGCTATAATAAAGAAGAACTCGTCGGTAAGCCTTTGCAAACAATTTATACTCCCGAATCAATATCAAAGATGAAGCAACTTTTTATGAGGTGGAAAAAAACCGGACAATTAAAGGATGAAGAAATCGTAATCATCTCAAAGGAAGGGGAAAGGCGTACAGTTCTTCTCAGCGCCGGTTCTATAAAAGACAAAGATGGAAAAATACTGCGTTCTATATCTATACAACAAGACATCACTAAGCGTAAGAAGACTGAGGAAAAACTGAAAGAAGCACATGAGAAACTCAGACTATTTAACAGTAAACTCGAAGAAAAAGTCAAGGAACGAACTATTGAAGTTGAAAATCTACTTATACAGAAAGACGAGTTTATTAATCAACTTAGTCATGATTTGGGATCACCATTAACACCGCTTACTGCCTTATTACCTATGATAGAGGAAAAAGAACAAGATCCCCACTTGAAGGAGGAATTAGGAGTAATTAATCGCAATGTTAAATATTTGAACGCACTAGTTGGTAAAACAATTGAACTTGCAATGCTTAATTCCCCTGAGACAGAGCTTTCTTTAGATACTACAAATCTTTTAGATGAAATCAAAGCCGTTATCGAAAACAATAAACTTGTATTTGAAGAGAATGAATTGGAGATCCTGAATAGAGTTGATAAACGTATCATAATTAAAGCAGATAAATCCATGCTTGGAGCGTTATTTGACAATCTTATTAGTAACGCTGTTAAATACAGTCCCAATGGTGGTACTATTACCATTGATGCTCAAGATGATGGAGAATGGGTTACTGTTTCAATAAAAGATATCGGTATTGGCATGACAAGAGAAGAGCTAAATCATATTTTTGAGGAGTTTTACAAAGCTGATTGGTCTCGACATGATCATATGTCTAGTGGCCTTGGTCTTACTATATGTAAGCGTATTGTTAAGATCCATGGTGGACATATATGGGCTGAAAGCCCAGGGAAAGAAAAAGGTACAACTATGTTTTTTACCATTCCCTCATCTTAAATCGAAACTATATAGCATGAGCTAAAGCTTCATCACTTGTTATCTCTTCAATTCGCTCTTCATCTACCCATTTATCAAATAATTGCTTCTTTATAGGAAATTCAAAATCCTTTTCGTTTGCATACATTCTTAGAGCATAGGCATCCTTATTTTTTCCGCTATCAAATCCGTACATCACTGCGAATGTTACCTTGTGATCATCATTTAATTTTAATTCATAATAACTACCTACTTTTATTTTTAGTTTTAACATCAAATATTCCGCCCTCAAACTTTAGATTTCATAGTTTTGAATTTTTTTAAAATATATTGCTTGGAAATTAACTAAAGCATACCTAGGAATTCTTTCCAAGGTGTTGCTACTAGCGTCTCTGTTGTTGTATGACCATACGCGCGGATAATCATAGCTGCTTTTTCGACTTGCTCTGGATCATCAGATTCAACAATATCAATGATATCATAGTGTCCCATAAGAACAAAGCTATGTTTCCAAACTACTCCAGGACAATCGCTCTTGATTTTTTCAGATACTTTTTCAGCTAATTGTTTAAATCCCTTTACATCTGTAAATGCTTCAGGAGAGATCCGACAAAGAATAACATATGTTGCCATATTTCACCTCCCAATTATCAATATATACAAATTTTATTAATAAAGATATGGCTAATAGTGTAAAAAGGGTTTAAAACTAGGTTTAAACCATTATCTTTATTCAACTGAAAAAAGGCTTTCAATCTCTTTTATATTTGGATTAACGATTCCGTTTTTTTCAACTGGAAAAATCACTTCTAACACTTGTATATCAGATATAAAACCTTCCGAAAACAAAGTGCCAAAAGTCTCACAAAATTTTTTCACCTCTCTAATATGATTTGCAGTAATAGTGATTAGCCAATCAAATGAACCATGAATATAGAAACTACCTTCGATACCTATTCCGATTTTAGCCGATTCCTTTTTTAATTCTCTGCCAATCACCGTGTCTAATTTTTCTCTTGTTGCAGGTTTACTTGTTCTTTTAATAAGTATAAAATACCGTTTTAAATTCAGTTTCTCTTCATCTAATACTGCAGAATATCCCCAAATTGTTTTGTCTTTTTCAAGTCTTTTTTTTATTCTCCATACTTTCTGTCTTGAAAAACCACATCTTTTTGCTATACTCTCTATGCTATCTCCAGAATTTTTTTGAAGTATTTTAATAAACGTCTTTTCATCTTCATCGATTTGTTCTTTGCTACTTTTGGGCATATCGCATTTCCTCCAAAATGCGATTCTGTAACATATCTCTTATTTAAAAACCTTTACAAAACCTATTTTTACTTTTCAAAAGGATTTCATATTGAAATGTATAATACCTAAGCAATATGATATAGAAATGGGTTTTGTGAAAGTGAATTACAAATATAATATAAAAGGGGTCAGAGAGGGAGGAAAGAATAGAAAAATTCTTTTCCAAAAGGAATTGACCCCTCTGAGGGGTGTAATAGAGATTTGGTTAATAAAGTTAACCTTTGTGTGTTATTATACAGATACTATACGATACAGATCTAAAATTTCATAACGTTAAAAAAACTCTTTTATTTTTTTTATTTCTGGGTTTGTTATTCCACATTCTTTAATTGGAAAAATATATTCCATTATGTCAATTTCACGTATCATTTGCTGGTATTCTTTAAGAAATGTTTCACTGAATTTCTTTACATTAATAATATCCTTAGCTGAGATTATGAGTACCCAATCATACTTTCCATGAAGATAGGCACCAGATAGAATTTCTACTCTAATTTCTTTCCTTTTTTTTTGCATAGTAAGGTCAATTATCTTATTGATTGCATCACTCACTGGTTGAGCAGATTTCTTAACAAGCAGCATGTATCGTTTCATATCGAGTTTTTCATCATCTACTACTGCAGGGTACCCCCAGATTGTTTTGTCTTTTTCCAGTCTTTTTTTGATTCTCCATACTTTCTGTCTAGAAAAACCACATTTTTTCGCAATATTTTCAGGGCTATCTCCAGAATTTTTCCGAAGTATTTTAAGAAACGTTTTTTCATCATCATTGATTTTTTTTACTACTATTGGGCATATTCATTCGTCTCTTTCTCCTTTGTATATTCCTTTTTTGTTCTTAAATGGTGCCATTATTGATACTTTTGTAACATGATGATTAAGAAAATAGCATATAGAATAACTAACATCTATTACAAATGTTCTATTTAAGGGTAATATTTATATACACCCAATAAATATATATTAATTATAATGGGGGAATAATATTTTTGGAAACCTTTCCTTTTCCTACCTCCTCCTCTCCCTCATTTATATTTCTACGATCCTCTGTATAGTGTGGTTTTTGTAAAAGATCTATAGGTGTTGAGAAATAGTATTCCTAGGTGGTATGTTACATAGAGAGTATAAAAGGGGTCAAAAGGGAGGAAATAAACCTGTTAAGAAAGGACTAGCTTATTGAATTTATTTCTTTAATATGACCCCCTTCAATAGAAGTTTTAGAGTTTTTACTTAATAAAGATTAACTTAGCGTATAAGAGGTATTAAACCATATTAGAAAAAGGAAACGTTCCATTAATTTATCTTTTCTTTTTAGATTCCATTTCTACAACCCTGCTCTCCTTAGTCATTTTTCCATTTTGTCGTTTTTACACAGTAGCTTTATATAACATTGTTGTCAGAGCATTACACGCTATGAAGTATCATGGAAGATATGAAGTGAGGTGAAAACATAAGTGTACTGGTTCTTTGGAAGTGCTGGCGAAAAAGAAGATTATGAGTTTATGAATCATACTAGAATTTTTGACATCTTTTCACGGTAATTTTATATAACTGCTAAACACATATAATAGTTATAGAATATAATAAGTTAAATAAACAGAAACCTATAATTGATGGAAAATATGAAAATATCAATAATAATTACAACAAAGAACGAAGAATACAACATCTCTAGATTACTAAAGAGTATTTTAAAAATTAAAAATGAGATAGAAGTAATAGTTATAGATGCAGGTTCAACAGATAAAACATGTGAAATAGCAAAAAATTATGATTTTGTTAAATTAATATCAGCGCCTTCTTCTCTTAGGGGTGGTGGAAGAAACATTGGAATAAAAAAATCAAGTGGTGATGTTATAGTTTTTCTTGATGCTGATACAGAGCTGACAGATGAATGGTATAGTGAATTAGTTAGTTCAATGAAGAGATATGATATTGTTGCAGGATATTCTCCTGATCCAGAAGGAAGGCATTTACCAAGGGTTCCTATTTATGTAAATGGTCAGGATATAACATATCCAACTTGTAATATAGCATATAAAAGAGAAATATTTGAAAAAGTCGGATACTTTAGAGAGGAAATGATAACTGCTGAAGACGTTGAATTAAATTATCGATGTGTAAAAGCAGGTTACCTAATTTTTTATAATCCGAAAATGATAATTTATCATTATCAGAGGACAACAAGAGTGGGATTTGCCAGACAGGCTTTTTGGAATGGTTATGGCAGAAGGCAGTTAAACAGGATTCACCCTGAACTAAAACATATGCATCAGCATGGAATGGGCTTAAAAAATCTCATTCGCTTGGGTATCGGATTTTTAGGACTTAGTCTAGGGCGTTTATTTAAATAAATTCACTTCTTTTAACTATTAATCATAATCAAACACATTTTTTCTATCCATTTTTATTTAACGTTAATAAATTTTGAGGGATATATTTTTAAATGAAAATTTCATACGTAAAAGTACTCATTTAAAAAAACTACAATTATCGTTTTAATTAAGTGAGATAAAGACGGTAGGTGAGGTGAAATTAGTGAAACTTGGGAGTGTTGCATGGTGGTTTTTTTATTGTATGGGAATGGTTGCAGAAGGATTTCACTACATAGTTAAAAGAGTATAAAAATTGAGTAGTTAGTAATACTAGATTTTTACATTTTTTAATTGATTGTGTAATCTGTGAAAAATTTTTTGCCATAAAATTTGTCATATCATTTTGTGATTATCATAATTTTTCTTCTATGTATTATTATTTTTCATTTTGACGTTTTGACACGATATGTTTATATATACTTAGTGATGGTACATACCACGTTATGTAGTATCACTATATGGAGATGAAGGAAATAAGAATAGAACATGAATATGCAATCACTGAATATGTTTTTGGAGGTTCAATGCAGTGAAGGTTGTAATGATACCAAATAATCATGATTACATCTTTGAATTAAAAGTCAACTTGGAATCTAAAGGTATTCATGTTGCTTTGATGTCGTACTTTCATTATGCGACTCCAATCAATATTTTAAAACTACTAATATTGAAACTAAAGGGCTATAACATTTTTCATATCCATTTTGAGTATGCTTTTCCTTTTACGTTTCTTATGAAAATTATTGTAAAATTTTTAAAGCTTCTGAATTACAAAATAGTTTGGACAATTCATGATATTAGTAATATTTATACGAGTAAATTTCGTACAAAAGAAAAATCACGTTGGCTTTATCAAAATACCGACTACAAATTTGTACACTATACGTCCAATCTCACAAGATTAAAAGATTGTTTTAATGTAGATATATATAATGTTGAGGTGATATTTCATCCTGTCTTTAATTATCCTAACAATATAACAACAGAAGAAGCAAGAAAACGCTTGGGAATACCAAGTTCTAAAAAAGTAATACTTTCTTTTGGCATGATAAAGAAATATAAAGGACAAATAGAACTTGTAAAGGCTTTTGAAAAGTTAAACAAAGATTACTTTTGTTTAATTGTTGGTTCTGGGCGAAACGACCCTGAGACTTCAGAGTTTATCAAAAAGAAAGCAAAACAATACAAAGATAGACTTCTATTCATAGATAAATATATTCCTGAGGATAAAATTCAGATATATTTTAATGCATCGGATGTTGTTGTGTTGCCATACAAATGGATAACACAGTCGGGGATAGTACCTCTTGCATATTCTTTTTCAAAACCAGTTATAATTACAGATGTTGGTGCTTCATCAGAGATGGTTACCGACGGAGAGACGGGTTTGCTGATACCTCCAAATAATATTGATGTCTTAGTTCAGGCAATTAATCAGATATTTACAAAGAATTACAAGCAAATGGGTATAAAAGCTCATGCTGACACTCGTATGTTGTCTTGGGAGAAATTAGCAGAAAATACAATAAAAATCTATAGGAGGGTTATCAGTTGACAAACATAGATATGGGTAAATTTAAGAACATGTTGTTTTGGTTCTTAAAGGAATTACCTCTTTTCGTTCTTCCTTTTGCAATTAGTCAACTTGCATTGTGGATAACTGTATCTCGGTTTATACGCGTAAAAAAATTTACAGATAAACCAGTTGTTGCGTTCACGAGCATTCATTATAATGGTAATTCAAAGGCTGTTTTTGAGTATATGAAGAACCTTGGTAATTATGAATGTTTTTGGATAGCAAGAAATAGAAAATCGCTAAAAGATATAAGAGAAAGTAATGGACACTGCATTTATGCTTACTTACCATTAATTTCTATGAAATCTCTTCTCAATACCAATGTTCTGGTAACTTCGGATACAGCATTTCAATCTCTTTTTTTTCATAAAAAACCTAAAGTTATTCAACTCTGGCATGGTGTCTGTCCCAAAGGACTAACGCTACCTGAATACGATTTTGACGTTTGGTGTATGTCTTCAGAATATATAAAACAGCGATATATAAAATTATACGGCCTTTCTCCAGAGAAATTACATGTAACTGGTTATGCTGGATTAGATACGTTATTCAAATATCTTCAGAATGATTCGATAAGAGATGAATTTTGTAAAAAATATAGCATAAGAGGAAAAATCATATTGTATGCGCCTACTTGGGACTGTGGATTATGGGGTTGGGGTGACCAATATAACCAATTTGAAAGAATGTGTTTATTTTGCAGAAAGAATGATATTACTCTTATTCTTAGGCTACATCCATTGGTAAAAATAAGCAAAAGGAAGCTTAGAAAAATTGTCGATAAATACGAGGTTTTATGGTTAAACATGGATAAAGAGCCTGATACAATGAAATTACTTGCAGTTTCAGATATTTTGATTACTGATTGGTCATCTATTAGTACAGATTTCTTGTTAACTAAAAGACCGGTTATTTTTTTAGAGGTAAATAAAGAGTATTTTACAAAAACAAGAGGTGAACCTGAAGTCCTTCCAGAATATAGATCTGGAGAAATTGTTCTTGATGCTGAACAATTTTATGATGCATTAGAAACAGTTTTATCAAAAGGTAACCGATTTGAGAAAAAACAAAAAGAATTTTTAAAACTACTTCATGGCAATGTCGATGGAAAAGCATCAGAGCGTGTATTGACAGTAATAGAAGAACTGATAAAGGATAAAAAATGATTACAATAGAAAATAAAGGAGAAGAATCAATGAATATATTGATGGTACTTTCCAATCCATTTACTCATGATCCTCGTGTTTACAATGAAGCAAAATCCCTTGTTAACGCAAAACATAAAGTTACGGTTCTTGCATGGGATAAAAAAAAAGAACATCCATCAAGGGAAGTCAAAGATGGAATCCAAATTGCTAGGAGCTATAATACAAAATTTATGGATCTAATACCATATGATATTTTTAGAATGCATCTTTGGTGGAATAAAGGATATGGAGACGCTCTACAATTGCATGAAGAGAACCCTTTTAATGTAGTTCATTGTCATGATTTTTCGGCTTTACCAATTGGTATAAAACTGAAGAAAAACCTTGATGTTAGGCTAGTCTACGATGCACATGAGATTTGGGGATATATGGTTGCTAAAGATCTGCCAAAATGGTGGGCTAATTATTATTTTAGGAAAGAAAAAAAACTTATTAGGTATGTAAATAAGATTATTGGCGCTGAAGATAAATATGCAAATTATTTCAATTCTATTACAAATGATAAATTAACAACTATACTAAACTGCAAACATCTAGTTTCAAGAGACTATATACCCCCAGATAATGAGAGTTTTATTTTACTATACATTGGTTCGCTTAGTCCTACAAGATTTCTATTGGATTTAGCAGATATAGTAAAAGGGTTGGATGGCGTGAAATGTATCATAGGTGGGATTGGAAGAACTAGATATGTAGAAAAGTTAAAACAAAAGTGCGATGAAACAGATAATATAAAATTTATAGGAACGGTGCCTCCTCATAAAGTTGTACCTATGACTCAAAAATGTGATGCTGTTGTTAATATGATAACAGTAAAAAATGTGAATACTCGTATAGCCACTACAAATAAACAGTTCGAAGCTATGGTTTGTGGAAGGCCGATAATCTGTACCAATGGAACTCGCAGTGGTGAAATAACTAGAGATGAAGACTGTGGATTGGTAGTTGATTATACCAAAGAAGCGCTTAGTGAGGCAATTGTGAAGTTAAGGGATTCTCCTGAGCTTTGTGAGAAACTTGGGCGAAATGCATTGAAGGCAGCTATTAATAAATATAACTGGGAAATTGAAGAGAAGAAACTGATTAAGTTGTATGACACGGTAAAGATTGCTAAATGAGAAATGCATTAATTAAGGAAATATAGAAGCTATATATTATGTATGAAGGAATCGAAAGGTGATTAGATATGGCAAAATCAAAAGATAAAATTAACATTCTATTCGTCCCTTATTCATCGTCGACATTCATTAAAAAAGATTTGGAATTTTTACAGAAGCATTTTGACGTAAAACCAGTTAAATGGCGGGGAAAAAGAGACATAATAAATATTGCTTTTGGGGTTTTGAAATCTGATGTTGTTTTTTCTTGGTTTGCATTTGATTATGCTGCTGTAGCTGTTTTCTTCTCGAAATTATTTCAGAAAAAATCTATTGTGATCGTTGGAGGTGGAGACGTTGCTTATGTTCCAGAGATAAATTATGGACAATTTACTTTGGGTTGGCATAAAAGAATGCTTACGAAGTTTGCTTTAAAACATGCAGATAGAGTATTAGTTGTTGATCCCTCGCTTAAAAAACAAATTAAGTATTTGTTGCAAAAACCATGCAATCATGTTAAATATCTTCCTACTGGTTATGATTCAGAATATTTTAAACCGCATGGGAAAAAAAAGAATATTGTTCTCACTGTCGGAGCAGTTAAAAAAGGTAATATTAAAAGAAAAGATTTTGAGACATTCGTCAAAGTGGCAAAAAAATTTCCAGATATTAGTTTTGTTCTTGCGGGAAAACATATTGATGATTCTATACAGTATTTAAAAAAAATAGCACCATCAAACGTAACGTTTACTGGTTTCATATCGGATGAAAAATTATTAGATCTATATCAAAAATCTCGAGTCTATTGCCAACTTTCAAGACACGAAGGTTTACCAAATGCACTTTGTGAAGCCATGCTGTGCGAATGCATTCCAGTTGGTTCGTTCCAAAATGGAATACCAAGAGCGATAGCGAATACGGGATTTTATGCTTCATGGGGAGATATTGAAGAAACCACAGAGGCATTAAACAAAGCAATCGCTGCTCATATCAAAAAAGGAAAGGAAGCAAGAAAAAGAATAAAACATAAATTTCCAATGGAAAAAAGAGAAAAGACAATAATAAAATTATTGAAAAATATAAAAAAAAAGAATAAAGAACTATAAATCATACAATAAAATAAAATTTAAGGAAATTTTATAATGACAACAGAAAAAAGTTCTATCAGAAAAATTGCTTTTTTCAGCACATCAAAGTGTAATAGTAAATGTGTTATGTGTAATATACATGCCGAAAAACCTACAAAAGATCTCACCCCCAAACAACTTAAAAAAATCCTTTCAGATCCTCTTTTCAAGGGTGTAATAGATGTTGGGGTATCAGGGGGTGAACCATCACTTCATAAAAATTGGAAAGAAATATACGATACACTTTGTTCATCGCTGCTTAACTTAAGAGCAATCGCACTTACAACAAACTGTGTTAATAGTAGAAAAACGATAGATATTATACAATATTATTATAACCAATCAAAAAAAAGAAATATAAAATTCTCTCTATGTATTTCATTAGATGGTGTAGGAGAAATACACGATAAAGTTAGAGGCATTAAAGGAAATTTTAAAAGTGCAATGAATGTGATTGATTGGTTAAAATATAATAAAATCAATTTCACTTGTGCATGTACAGTTTCAAAAATTAATGTACTGCATTTAGAAGCCCTAAGGGAATTTTGCGATAACAATAAAATCAATATAAACTATAGATTGGCCTCCAAAATAAATAGACTACATAATAACAATTCTCAAACATATCATCAATTATCTAAAGAAGAGAAAAAATTTCTTATAAACTTTCTTTTAGAAGAAATACATAGGCAGAAAAGAAGTTTGCTAAAAAAAATAACTTTTATTGTCAACAAAAAAAAGATAAAAAAAGATAAAATATACCAACATATAATTTCTATTTTAAAAGGAAATAAAAGAACAAGTTCCTGCCCCCATAGTGCACAAGAAGCAGTATGCTTAAGCAACAATGGCGATCTCATGTATTGTTCTGTAGCTTCTAAAATAATTGGAAATTGCTTAAAAGATTCTGCCAAAAATATATATTTATCGAATTTTTCGCATTTAAGAGAAATAAAAAGAGAAAAATGTAAGGATTGCTCACATGACATCATTAAATAAAAAAGCACTGTTGGTTCATGCCTGGATGACCGGAAATATCGGAGACATGTTACATACACAACCAATTATCAAATACTTACAAAAGAAAGGATATAAAGTTCATCTTTCTGGTTATTATCCAAAAGAGAGCTATGAGTGGAAAAAAATAATTAAAAGCATAGACGCTTTTTACAAAGAAAACGTAGTAAGAGACTATGATAGGATTAAAAGAAAAAAAATATTTTCACAATATGAAAAAGTGATCTTTGTCCCTGGACCATATATCTCTAATATAGATAAAAAGAGAAAAGAAGCAGCATTTACTGATATTGAAATTTTATCAGAACTGCCGCAGACAAAATGTATATTGGCTGGCCACTCCTTTTCTATGTTAAATAAAGAAGATTTCAAGATTTTAAAAAAGGCCGATTTTATTGTGGCCAGAGAAATTGAAAGTTGGAACTATTTAAAAAAAAATGATTGCAAAGCTATCTTATCAGCAGATTTAGCTTTTTTATATCTTGAAGAGATGTACAAAAGTAAAGAAACCGGCCGTATAGCAAACGAAAGAAACGATAAAAAATTATGTTTCTTAAGACATGATAATTTAAAGGTAGAAAAGCTATTTGGAATTAGCAAAAATAACTTAATAAAAACAATGAAGAAAATTATAAATTGTGATTTCCTACAATTAAGGGATAAAATTAAAACGATTATAAAAATTAGCTTAGAAAAAATATTTTCAAAAAAATTAAAAAATACGGAGATCTCAAAAATATCATTGAAAGGGATAAATCAAGATAACAAGATAGATATCAACGTTGAAACATGTGATTTTGCAACATCGGATGAATTAAAAGATAACCAAAAAATGGGGAAAGTATGTCTAATAAATAATTATAAATTCATAAATTGCAACACAGTTCAGAAATTAATAGAGGTCATACTGAAATACAATGTCATAATAACTGACAGATATCACCCAGCAATAGTTTCATTTTATTTTGGAAAAGAAACAATTTGTTTGCCGAGCAAAAACGATTTAAAAATGAGAGGTTTGGTTTTAATGATTAAAAAATATTCTATTGAAAATATTATTAAACTCGCTAAAAATAGTTTAACATGGTAATATGTTTTTTTATTGAATATCGGTGGTCTAACATCCAAGAATAAAAAATATAACAAAAGATACTCTTTATGGCAATTAAAAGTCAGTCGTCTTCTTAATAACATTTGGAAAACAAAAGTTAATCCTAATAGAATAATACCAATTCATTGGTGATCGGTTAAGCGTTTTTTCTTAAATGTTTTATCCTGTAACATGCATGAATGAACAAAAAGAAAGGAAAGAAAAAATCAAAGGTGCATCCTTGTACTGAATGTGAATTGAACAAGTTTTTTTCTCCTGAATGGTTTCAGGACACTAGGACCTTATTACAGAATCATGGCACACAGCAGGTTTTTTTAAATCTTATTTATTTTTTAATTCCTTTCGAATATATTGTATCATCTTCTTAATGTTAAGAGTATCAATGAAGAAGTGAAAGTCTATCTTTGTGAATTCTTTGAACAAGAACAGAATGACAAGATATATACCTAAGCCTAGAAGGGAAATAGCGAGCAGATGATACCATCTTGTAAGAAACTCGATCATATTGAATGTATAGAGAATATTATAAAGAATGGTTGCCATAACTCCTGCTGCTAAACCATGTAGTAAAATCCTAGGATTAACTTTTACCTTAGTAAGCTTCCATGCTATAATCCTGTTATATACCAATCCGATACCATAAGAGATAACAGTGGCGATAGCGGCTCCTTTTGCTCCCATCCCTGCAAGCTGTATCCCACCTAGCATCTGAATGTCTTTTGGAATTAATATAATATTTAAAACCACATTAAAACAAACCATAATCAACACTCGATTTCTAGATAGCTTAGGATAGCCCATTCCTACAATCTGAACATCGTGAGGCCTCCCTAATGCAGCAAGTAATACAAAAAAAGGGAGGATCTGTAAAATAGGAACAACAGGCATCCAACCTGATAAAAGTATAAACACTGCAGGTTCTGCCAATACTACCATCCCAAGCACAATGGGGAAAATAATCATGCTTAGATATCGCTCCGATTGAAATGTCAGACGACGAATCCCCTCTATGTTATTATCGGCATGTAGCATAGAAAATGTAGGAAAAAGTAATGTTCCTATGGCTAAAGTAAACATGTTGATAAAAACAGTAAGTCTGAAAGCAGCAAAATAAAATCCAACATCTGCAGCATCCCAAAATAGTTGAATCAATACCTTGTCGATGTTAGTCATAATGATACTACAAGAAACAACGATAACTAAAGGGAAAGCAAACTTAGAATAGTCTTTGAAGTATGTGTGGGTTGGTCTCTTTATTGGATATATGCGGAAAAGGTATAGTGCTGAAAGTAGATAAGCTATTTCCCCGGAAATATATGTAAAAGCAAGAGCAATAGCTCCAAACCCTCCAACGGCGACATAAATGGTTACTGCAACTCTAATAAGTGTCCCTAAAAAAATCGGGACATTGGCCTTGGCAATCTCTTTTTTTGCCCTAAAAGTAGTTATAAAGGACTCAGTAATTAGCTTTATAGCCCAATAACCCATCATGATATATATCGCTAGTTCATGTGTAGAGGTTTCAAATCCTCTTCCCATAATAGCTTTCCAGAAAAAAATCACAACTAACGTTATTAGTGTCATCAATCCAATTAGTCCAATTTTGGAAGCAAAAAATGTACCAATACATATGCCAGGGTCTTTACCTTCTGACATCTTTTTGATATGTGCCTGATCGAATCCCATTCTACCAAATATGGTGAACAAGGCTACAAAACCCATAGCAAAAGCGACTATCCCATAATCGTCTGGTTCCATGTAGCGGGTGATGAAAAACAATGCAACGTAGGCAAGAGCACCGTTGATTATATTTGTAGCTACAATTAGCGCAGATTTTCGGGCAATCATAATTACAACACCTAATCAAAAAATGTTATATTAAATGAATTGAAAAATTTGTAAAAATTTGAGATAATCATATTTAATATAAGAGGTGTGTAAGAAATAAGATAGTATCGATTTCATCCCTATTTTATGGTATTAAAGAAGAAAAAAGGAGGGATGGGATGCTTCTAAATATATTATTTTTCCGAAGAAACGTATTTGTACATAACCCTTAGGTGTACTCCTATTCCCCTGCACGTCACCCACCAGGCTTATTCTCCCGCTTAATTACTCGCCTAATCCTCGCTGAATATACCGCTGAATCTCTCGCTTAATCCTCGCTTAATCTCAAGTTTAGCCCTAGCTGACCTCTCTCTTTGAGTTAATATACAGCAAATATTGATTGATTTAACAGAAAAATTAAAGTACAACACTGTTAATGTAATATATTGGGGTGTAAAAATTTATGAAAGCTATGTGTGAGGTTTGTGGAAAAAAATTCAAAAATCCTTTTGCATTGACCGGTCATTATAAAATGAAAGATGACGCTCCTCATAGAGCTTGGAGAGAGAAAAACATTAAATCAAATGTTCAGCCTAAAACACAGAAATCAGCGGTTCAGCATGGGCCTTATTCTCCTGATGTTCTTGAAAAAGCACAGGAACTTGTTGAAAAAGAGGCGAAAGATAAAATCATCAATGAATATTTCAAAAATATAATTATGCCTCTGTTCGATAATGGCACCTGGTTAGATTTTAATAAACACCAGAGTATTCTAGCTAAAAAAGATGAAGATCACCAATTAGAAATATCGTCCATTGAGGCTTCTCACCAAATAGAAAAGGAGAATCTGGAGAATCAGATTTATAATCAGTCAGTAGAAATCAATTTTTTAAAGGATGAAAATTTCCGGTTAAGTAACTATATAGATAATCGTTTTGATGGTGAGGTTGGAAGATGGCGGAAAGAGCTAACACATAAACAAGAAGATTTTGCCAGATATAAAGAAGCGGAGTTATCAAATCTTAATAAATTAAAAGCCGAGATTGATAAGAAACAAAAAGATGTCGAGTTACGTGAAAATATAATCGCGGAACGTGAAGAAGACATAATAAAACGGGAAGATGATTTTGAAAAAAATAAAAAAACCTACGATTGTATATTAAAAGAAAAAATAAAAATCATAAAAAAGCGTGAAGAAAATGTCACCGAATCGGAAAAGGAGCTCATAAGGGTGGTAGATAAGAAGAAAAATGAGCTGAATAACGAACGAAAAAAAATAAAAGAATATCATGAGAAATGGGAAAGTGAAATAAAATACAAAGTGGATAAACAGATAGAAGAAATAAAAAATGATCAAGAAAAAATAATAAATGAATGGGAAAAAATAGATAAAGTAAAAGAAGAACAAAAGGCCGAAAGTAAGCGATTGGAAAATTTGCAGAAAAAATTGAGGGGAGCTTGGTGTTCAAACAAGTTTTTATTGCCATGTCCCAATTGTAAAGATCCTATGTTATTTGACACTAATAATCCGGAAATAAATCAAAAAATCCGCAAGATATTTGGTAATTATACTCACCCTGAGTGTAGAACAAGATATGAACAAAAGAAACCTGTCATATTAAGCCCTTTTTTATCTAGCGGTGAACCTAACGTACAATCCGGAGTTCAGCCAATTGTTATATCTGATGAAAAAGTGAACGTAGCTGAAAATAGTGGAGATCCAGTTTATCAATCAGGATTTACACGATTTTATGCCTCAGGAATGGAAAATTTTGATAAAACTAGTAGTAAGAGCAACGCATTTTCTTCTTAAGCAAACAAAAAAATTTTTAGCTTCTTTGCAACTCTTAAAGATAAAGAAATTTATCGCACTATTTCGTTAGAGATTAAATTCTTTACATAAGAATATCGGCTAATTTATCATAATGATTTTGTAATCTTCATAATAAATGGTTTCATTGAATTTACACTCAAATAACTACACAAGCTCTACCATACCATGCGCCTCAACTTTATATCGGTAATAATTTAGAAGTTTTACATTACTTGTACTGATTTCATCGTTATGTTACTTTATAGATTTAAAAAAGGAATGAAGGGATGATAATAAATATAATTTTAACTGTGTTTTAGAAGCAATGAAAATAGTTGTTCCAATCGTGGAAAACGCTCTATAACTCGTTCAATGAACCGTAGAAGAAATGACGGAATGTTCACTGGAATGCTCTCAGGATCATCACCATCTTCTATTGCTAGTGTTGGATCTGCAAACATTGAATATTCAAGCATTGTTTTATAGTCTATCTTGTCTAAATCTGACTGAAAAGTGGAGTAATAGTTTGTTATACAGTTACTCCAGGCCAATCCAAGTATTTTATTATTGAAAATCTCTTCATGGGTATGTACCTCCATCCATCCCATAAGCCGTTCTGTTTCATGACTTCCATGACTTCCATACCCAATACCTGATGCACCAAATGCTGCAATACCACCGCCATCAGGTTTCATAAGGGTTTTCCAAGCCAAACAGGTTTCTGTACCGGTATATTTATTGTTAGAACAGGCATTGTAAAAGACTACAGGAAGTTTTTTGGAATTGAGCACAAAGAATAAATCAAAGTCAACATAAAGCCATCCTGTAAATGATGACAATAGCTCTGCAGGAGGAATCCATGTATGCTCATCATCAGGTGGATGAGTAGACCAAGAAAGACGGCTGCCATGACCAGAAAAATCAACAAAATCTACACAGCTTCTGAAACCTTTTGCAATATTACTCTTCGTCATTTGTCCATTAGATCCCCATAAACGCCTTGTAGAATACCCCGGAAGCCTGCTTAATACATCTTCATTTGCAAACTCTCCCTCATAAATACCTTCATCGTCACCAGGAAATGTATCCCCACCAATCTGTAATATTTTATTTGTCATCTTATTGTGCTCCTTATAGTTGATTATTTTATTTACGACAACAGAAACCTCACTTGCAGAATTAGCAGGTAATTTCCCAAGGTAAACATCTGGAATTACATCTACAGCTGGCATATCGATTGGATACTCTGCATATTTTCCATCGCCATCATAATCCCAACTAGAGAACCCACCAGCACCGTCATATATATCAGCATAGTAAAGATCACTCGGGAAGTTTTCCTCATATTGATCAGAAGGAATCCATGCATATCTAACAGGAAAAATTTCTGCATCCTTTACACCAGCTCCAACTAATAGAAGGTATGTAATATCCCAGTTTTCTATTGCATCTTTGACATAGTATTTGATGCTTTCCTGTTCATCCACACCAACAGATGGGATTTCATCAAGTGTTGTCAGTTTTGTGTCAATTCCAATACCGTTTTTATGTTCAACCAAAGGCTGTAACGCCGATGAAAACTCTTCAGGTGCAATTATCAAAAGATCATAAACATCAAGAAAATTAACCGGATTTTCTGGAGTTGTATATCTTACATCAACTGTTGCAGATTTTGAGTAATAAACTGTATTTTGATTGGGATTATATTGAACTGGATAAAGACTAATTATTAGGTAAATAACGCGTTCTTCACCATTTAATCCTGCTCCAGTACGATAGCTATATCGAGATTCTGGATATATATCTATATCTGAATAACTCACCATTTTAGATTTTTCGTATGTAACTGAAGTAACCTTGGTGTTTTTCATTATTGGTTCAGGTGCAGGCTCAATTGGTTTTGATATTTCTTCTTCTAGAGTATCAGAAAATGTTACCTCTACGCTGTCCACACGTGTACCAAAAGGAAATGTATACACTTTAGTTACTACAGGGAGTATTGGTTTACCAGTTTCCCAAGAATCAGAATTAGATTCTGTTAATCTAATTGAAATATAATCTTCTTTTTCATGAAATGTTGGTCTTGAGAAAGGGAATGTTTCAAATATTACATCTTCTTTTTTATCTTCTGTTACAGCAACTGCTCCAAATCCTGATATGATTAAAACTCCTACAATTAATATTGGTATTATTTTCTTCATATTTTATCCCAATTGCTATATTATTACATTTGACCATAAAAAGTTTGCTATTAATATTTTGAATAAAACAGTATATTGCTATAAACCAAAACCGATAATAAACAATATAATGCCTACTTTGTTTAGAATTACTATACGGCCATATTTTTTTATCAACAACTGCCCGACATCTAAAACAAAACCATTGGATAGTGTACAGATTTTATTTTAACAATTAAAAAAGCTTATAAGAAGAACTAATAGATAAAAACAACCTATTAAATCTAGTTATTTATCTACATTATTACCTGCGAAAAAAATAAATAAAGGGAAGGTTGTTAAATGTTTTTTCTCACTAAAAGGAAGGGATGTATAATTGAAAGGATATAATTGGATGCCAAAGGACAATTACACTAAAATTCTTGGCAACATGAAAAGAAAAGCAGATAACGATGATAAAGTATTTATGATGTGGAAATCTGAATTACAGAAAGAACTACCATCGTTTTGGGAATCAATGATGAAATTGTAAAGATCTTATTAATATTTTATAATAAAAATTTTATCTCTACAAATACTCTCTATTAAATTAAAAAGAAAAAAAGAGGGAGTAAGGGTATTCCCCTAATTGACCAATGTAAAGATGATTATCTGTGTACCTTCTTTAGTTTCAAATCCAGAGGGGCCTTCATCACACTCTGCACTAACAGTTACTTCTATAGGCCCAAATCCTAATAGTAATCCAGAGGATATTTTAAGGTCGGCTCCCATGATAAGGCTTGTTTCATTAGCTGTTTTTGTTTTATTAATCATACCCAGTATTCCACCAGTTACTGTCATAGTGCATTCGACGTTTGTCGCATCAGCATCTCCAGTGTTTTCGATGGTTGCACTAGTACCAAGACCAAACCCTGATTTAATTGTTACATTAAGTTCAGGTAACATTGGACCCTCGCCAATTTCTGAAAAGTATATATCAATATCATTGCCGTTGTCAACTTCATATAGTGCTCTCATAGCATGTTCAGAAAGATCTGATGTCTTATATTCCTCTACGACATTGTCATCAACTTCTACAGGAGTACTCCAGGTTTCTCCACCATTTTCAGTCATTGATTTATAAAGTTTACCGCCTTTTACGAAGGTACATTCAAATTTTTGATCTTGCACATGGCGAACATCTGGGTACATTTCGTCATCAACTTCTTCAGCGACAAAACTTGTCTCAAGGTTAAAGATTCCCGAGTCTGAATAATAGCAGATTATGTCTTTATTGCCGTTTTCATCGGTTTCTGCAAGAATGACAATATTGTCATCGTAGGCTGCCACTGCTGGGTATTTTAGATTGCCCTCTCCATCGATTGGAATTATCCCACTGGAAATTCGAGCTATGAAATCCAAGCGCCAGGCAAGTAGTTTCCAATCACCTGCATCAGTATCATACCAGTCATATAATGCATAGATCCACTGATAACTTCCTTGTCTAACAGGATCAATATCGACATCTGTATGGGAACAGTTAGTATGCCATGTGCTCCACCATCCCCAAACCGTGGGCCACTCATCAGGATCAGCTAGTTGCATAAAAGGTATATTTGTATAATTCTCCACACCATAGTTTTTACTCATTATACATGATAATACACCATATTCAACAAAATTTTGACTATCGTCACATGCAAGATCTACGTCGGTCATGTTATTGAAGCCGTAAGGATATTCAGGAGTTGTCACATTCCACCCCCATCCATAGGAATTGAATACAGATGGATCATTCATATCTGGTATCTCAGCTAAAAGAGTCATTCCACCATAACCATAATAGGGAACACAGCCGGGTACGGCTGTTGCAAAAACGCGTTCTCCATCCCAAAGTTTGATGGAAGGATAATCATAACTGACATTATCTGTTAACAAATGTGTCCATGTTTGACCATCGTCTGTTGAAACCTCCCATGAAGCATTATCAAGATTTCCATCCAAATAGACAGCTCCCAATATCCCAGACTCCGTTCGAACTATTGCTGGATGTATTTGATCCCCCGGACCTGTAAAAGCTGGGTCACCCATCAAAGTTGAAACTGGATTATTAAAAACAGGTTTACGAAACAGCTCTATCTTTTCACCCACCAACGATGCACATTGTATTGCGCCATCCATTTCTTGCACAATTGCTTTTTTATTTTCAAATTCACTATCTGTGGATAACTTAGCAGGTATGCTAACTACGCTTGATATCACCAGCCCTGCAATAACCAAGGTTACTGCTAACAAAATATTTTTTCTTTTCATTTTTTTCCTCCGTTCCAGCCAAATAATTAAATTTGGCAAAATTGATATATATTATCTAGATTTAAATGTTTCTAAAAAAATATTTTTATTATGCCATCTGTAACAAAACCAATAATTGTTAGCAGGTTGATTAAAACCTTTTTCTTTTTAAAAAAACTGTAAACCTGTAGTAGAACCCGAAGTTGTAGAAAGAGGAACAACTGATATAAGTTCCCATCCATCTCTACCTAGTTCATCCAGTGTATTATCAATATCTATCTTATCTTTAGCACCCCAGAAACTTTTATCTGTTTCAAAGACTTTATATTCCCAACTTACCATCTATTTCACCTATCTTTAGTCCTTGTCTGAAATTCCAGGGTGTTGTATAACCAAAAATAACCTTTTCTTCCTCAACACTCAATGACCGCTCACATACGTATAAATTCACACCGACATGTTTCCAACAAGCATCGAAAACCTCTTGAGGATTAAATTCAGGTCTCTGCTTACAAAGTTCCACTGTATACGCAATGATTCTGTTTTCACCATATAACCAATTTTCAGATGATCCAGGAGTACCACAAAATCTGGGAACAAGATATTCTCTAGTTCCATATTGACCATAGATACGTAGTTCATACTTATTTATCCTAGATATACCTTCACCAATGGAACGGAAAAGAGACTCATGTGGAACATGCCTACTCGTATGCATCCATGGAAAAACCATCCATTCGCCATAATCATGATATGATAAAGAAATGCTAATACTATGAGATTCTACAAAATTCTTAACCGCCCGAGTTTCATTTTCACAAAAAGGTTTTTCACCTCGATACGTCCAACTCCGATCATTCAATAAATCATCAAGACGATACTGCTCTGGAAATAAATATGTAAAATACCACCTAAAACCATAATTCCTGTTTAAATCCACACCATATGATGTGATCACATTACTTTTACCATCAGGACCATAGTTTGGAGCACGATTCTTTCTCCATCCGAATTCAACACCATCGGGATTTACCATAGGAATAATAAATATCTGAGTATTGTTAATGACATCTCTTACACGGTCCTCTGAAGGATCTTCATCAGTTAAATCATCACCGTCGTTATCAAATCCATCAATCGGATCTTCATTTACAAACCCATCGTTATCATCGTCTGTGTTCTCCATCCCATGTCTTTCAAGCATATATTGTACAAAAAAGATTAATACTTCAAATGATGGCTTCTCATTACCATGATGAGCACCCATAAGCAAAACACCAGTTTCATCTTCATTTTCACCTACGTTATCTGAAAGTTTTACCATCCAGATGTCCCGTCCTTCGTATGTCCTACCGATCGAAGATAAAGACATTATGTTTGAATGATTCTCTTCAAGATCAATAAACAAGTCTGTCATCTCTTGATAGGTGAAATACTCGTATGGCTGGGAGTTTTGAGGTATATGTGATTTATTAATGGTGGAGGCATTTATTGTTGCAAAACCTGCATTCATTATAAAAAGACTAATCAACAGAAATGATGCTACTTTTATAGAATTCCCCTTCATATTCTTCGATTCTCCATTCTTTATGGATATAATCATCTGTTTAAATTTAAATGTTTGGTATAAAATTAAAACAGAGAAGCAATCCCTAACAATAGCGTATTTGTTTCATTTAAAAAGTGTTTCGGAAGGAAGGGAAGGAGGAAAACATATGAAAAAATACCAAACCCTAAAACCTTCCTCCATTCCTACAGATAATCATATACCCAAGGATTATTTAAATTTTACTATACAAATATATTCGCAACATCTGTAACAAATCCCATTGTCACAGTACTGATTTTATCTTCACAAATAACCTATATAGAAATAAAAAAGAGAGAAAAGAGAAATAAAAGTTAGAACTCATCTGTTTTCGATAATATTTTTAAGCTCCGATAAGTCATTTTTAACAGCGTCAACTTCTTTTAATTTTTCCAGCTCAACAGTTTTTAATATATCGGATAAATCTACTATCGGTCTATAAATATGAACTGGCCTACCTTTAGCTTTCTTTTTAAGATCTCGCTTTTTTACCCAATCTCTTCTACGTAGCTCCTGCATTGCTACGCTAACTTCGGGTTGACGCATATCTGTCCCCTGTTGAACATCAACACGTCGACATTCATCGAATTGGGAAACAAACATTAATGTTTTAGCAAGATTTTCCGGCATCCCCAGCTTAACAAATAACTGAATGGCCTTATCGTCATCTACGTTTAACATATATTGGTTCTTTTTTTTCATTATTTCCTTCCTCCTCAAATATAAATCTGGTTAAGTTGTAATACATTACCATCATTTAAATGTTTTGTATAAAATAAAAACAAGAACAAATATCATAAAGATCAGTACTAGTGTAATGATATCAATTCCACATTGCAATAATTCCGTCTTGTTATGAAAGCCATATACTCTCATTGAAAAACCATTATCCTAAACGATAAGATAGATTGTAAAAAGTGAAAATACTAATTACATTTTGTAGTATTTTGGAAGGAAGGGAGAAGAATCAGGGGATAATATATGAGAACCAATCCTGTATGGTAGTTCCCTTCCTCCATTCCTACATATATTTTAATGCAGGAGGGTTATTTAAAGTTTACTTATTAAATATATTTGCAACATCTGTAACAAAATCCTAGATATAACTACTGGGTGGGCTGATTTCTACTCCACTCTATTAGGATTAAAAAAGAAGAGAATAGTATTTTAAACTCAAAGTCGATACAGAATTGGAGGTAAAGTTAATTCATGGAGAGGATTAATATTATTTTAGATTTAAATCTGGAGTATCTTTTAGAAAAATAATTCAAAATCCTTAGTTACTGTAATGATTTTATTTCCAATAATTAATCTCTAAGGGGAATTAAAAAAAAGAAGAGGGAAGAAAAAGTGGGTAAACAGATTTTATTATGTATATCCACCTATCTTAAGACTTGGATCACCGAGTAGTACCCATTCTTCAACCATTTTACAGTCTTCCAGATTTCCCATACCTGGAAATGTATCGAGATACTTGTTTATTGTGTCCCCCCATACTTTTCCAAGGATGTCAACACTATCGTTATATGTTTTGAAGAATTGCGTGTTTATGTATCCACTAAGGCCTTCAACGCAATCTGGCTCATTAATACCGTCGCCATCTAAATCACCGCCTTCTCCCATCATTCCATATCCTATCGCTGTTTCTCCAATGGTTGCAATAGATCCTCCTCCAATTTTTCTGGTAAGCCACCAGCCCCAACACTCTGGAATTGGAACACCATATGTGTGCATCCCCTGGGGATTCGATAAGGAGGCTAAAATCGTTACATTGAACTGACAATTATGAGATCCAGCTACAATACATACTGGAAGCTTCTCCTTATTTGACAGCCTTGGGAATTTAAAAACATTTATTCCTTCAACCCAGGTTTCGAAATCACCAGGCCAATGTGTCGCCCAATTCAAAGCGTTGCCGAATCCTGCAAAAAATAGAAAACCGCATCCTTCCTTTACTGTTTTTACAATATCTTTTGTAGTGGGGACAAGACCTCCACCACCCTGATTAGATGCGTAGATCTTGACAGGATTGAAATCTGTCATATATGACAATGATTTATTGCATATCTCTTCTCCCTCTAAGTAATTAGTGGTATCATTAAAAGATTCTCCTCCTACAGCAACCATTGTGTTGAACCATGATGGATTTGCAGGTTCTTTTTCATAGTTGATTATTTTGTTGACCATTATTTTAACTTCAATTTTATTTCTACATGCAAGTCTCCCAAGGTATACATCTGGATAAAGATGGATAATATCCTTTTCAAATGCGTCCCATTCCGCAAAAACACCATTTTCATTAGAATCCCAGGTTGAAAAATTTCCTACACCGTTGTAGATATCTGCATAGTAAAGATCACAGATAAATCCGAGATCTACGGTATCATCTAGATTGCTATATCTAACAGGAAGATGCCAGGTTGCTGTACCTTGATTTGCATCATCTCGTCCCGTTCCAAATATGTATGATTTCATACCACCAACAAGTAAAACATATTTGATACCATCAGTTTCAATAGCATCCTTAATGAAGTACTTGATCTTCTCGGGTTTGTCCACCCCAGTATACTCATCATATATATCTTCTGTTTTCTTAAGTGTTGTATTCACACCAACATCGTTTTTATGATCAACTAATTTATCCAGAGCTTTAGAAAACTTTGACGGAGCAATAATCACCATATCAAACTCACTATTCTCTGGAAACGGATTTGTCAGAGGTTCATTGTAGGTTATTTTTAATTCAAGGTTTTCAACATAATAGATAGTATCCATCGTAGGGTTATATCTAACAGGGTAAACCCTTATATTCAAGAAAGTTTTATGTTCACTATTCCTATCAAGCCCTCCACCAGTAATGTAGCTAAACCAATTATCAGGGAAAAGCTCGTCAGAATTATATATGGCTTCATCCATTGAATTTTCTAAAACAGTTTCTCCCTTTTCCAATACTATCGGTTTGGGAGCCGGTGCAATTTTCTTTGGTAAAACCATAGTTTTAACATCTTGTGATAAACACTCGATATCAACTATTTCTGTCCCAAATGGAAAACTCAACGTTGTTCTATATATTGGCAACATTGGTTCGTCTGCATATGATAAACGTCCATTTGCCCCTTCAACATTTATTTCTACATATGTTCCTTGCTCATTGATGTCCGGTTCTAAAAATTGTAGATTTATTGTTTCCTCATTTAATAAATATGGATTTTTTGTTTCTTTGTTAACAACAGCCTCTTTTCCTATACCGATGGCAGCAAAACTACTTATTAAGAGTAGACCTACTGCAACATACGACAAACTTTTCTTTTTCATTTTATTTTCCTCCATTCCTCAAAAATAAAAATTGAGTAAAATAGATATATATTTCTTAGATTTAAATGTTTTCCCCCAAGGATTTCATTGCAACATCTGTATAAAAACCAAATGTTAGTGGACTATTTTCACTTCCACAATGACTCTATAGAATTAAAAAAAAGAGATAGCAGACATCTGCTATCTACTGAATTGTTCTCTGACTACAAATCTATTTTATATACAATTATAAATGGGCCGATTTTAAATGCATTGAAATGTCTAATCAGTCCACGTAGGTTTTCTGGCTGTACTGATATTGTTATATGAATACGTCCTACTGAAAAAAAGTATCCACTTTCTATTAGTTTAGTGCTCTCTGATTCCAACCTTTCAATAGTCCCATTTCCTACCAATTTTTCCCTAATTTGCAGTGGAGCCCAATGAACAACCATTGTCCAATTAACATATGTTGCATTGTATTCTCCAGGGTTTTCGATATCGGCTTTTATTCCAAGTGAAATGGTCCTTATTTTTATGTCAATGTCGGGTGGTGGTAACAAAAAAAGATATGCCCATGTTTCAGCAACTGTAATTCGTGGTGGATTAGAAGAATCTTCCACTCTTAATGTAACATTAAATATCCCAAGATCCTCATAAAGATGTATAGGATCCTTTAGTATTGAAGAACCGCCGTCACCGAAATCCCAGTAATAATGATATGGTTTTGTCCCACCTTCAGCACGTCCATGAAATCTTACACCAGGGATAGTATAGTCATATTGCACCGGCCACCACCACTCATAGGGTCCATGATGATGACACCTAAATTCCTCTATATCAGCTAACACTTTGATATCGTCAATGCTTAACTCTTGAGCTTGGGGTTGTTCGGTACTATTACTATAATATTGGAAACCAATTTTCACATCATTTTCACCGGCATAACCTGATAAGGAAATCCAATTCCCATCATTAGTATAAATCCACTCCCAAGTAGGAAATCCACCAGTTAGGTAATCTTCACTCCAAATCAACGTCCAATTTGACCCGCCATCAGTTGAAATACTAACATTAAAATTAGTAATATTTGCAACTTGAGACGTCCACCAATCTGCATACCAATAAAATTCTAGGTAGATGTTTGAATATATACTGAAATCTAAACTCGGGGTAATCAGCCATTCGTCAAGTAGATCAAGTTCACTACCACGATGAACAGTACCACAGTAAGGTGAGCTATGGGGGATAGTAGAGTCGATATACCACGTTTCAATCTGATTAGTTTGAATATGATCCCAGACCCCCCAGTCACCTGTTGGGGGTATGTTCCCATCTGTAAAGTTTTCCTCAAGTAAAATTTCATACTCTTGACCAAATACCATTGAAGGCACATATGGTGATTTATTAGTTTGAATATTCAGTTTTGATGTATCCATGGTGGTATTTGCCATTACTGATAGATTGGAAAACAATAGCACTAAAACAATTAGTAGCGCTCTAGCTCCTTTCACAATATTTTCTTTTTTAACTATATTTTTCATTTTTTTTCCTCCCAAAAATATAAATCTATATTACCTTATATATTATTAGGTTATTTAAATATTCCCAATAAGAATTTTATTGCAACATCTGTTACAATTTAATGTTAGTGATCTGATTTCATCTCCATATTGCTATATAAAGATATAAAAATTGGGGAAGAAAAAGAGGAGGAAAAATTGGAAAGAACTCTCCTCTTCTCTCCAAACTGGGAGGCAAAAAATCCCCTCACCAAATAATGGATATGTATTTTAAAATAAATATGATTTATGGTACAAAACTTTGTTAAAATAAAAAAAGAAAAGAGAGAGGTTTGGTTTTATAGACCAAGTATGTGCCTTATTACCGGGAACATATGTGGGTGGTTTTCTAGGAATCTTAGGAATAACATGTTTATGTTGAATGCTTTGTTTTTCGGTGTTGTAAGAGATACATCTATGATGC
>CP070724.1:908602-913221 GCA_020350825.1 Thermoplasmatales archaeon
GCACAACAGAGGAGCAATGCGCGTCTGTAGTGGTCAAGAACAAGAAAAATGCTTTCTTTAATCCTTATGCAGATTATGAGGCAAAAATATCTGTTGATGATGTCATGAAGTCTGAATATCTATTTAAACCGTTGAAGAAATATGATATTGCTCCAAATGTTGATGGTGCTATATGCTTTGTATTAGCTGATGACAAAACAGCTAAGGATTTAGGAATTGAACCTATCTATTTATCTGGATTTGGATATTGTTCAGAGACTCCATGGCTTGCCACTAGAGGAATGGATGCTTTATACGCAAAGAAAGCAGCAGAGATGGCCTATAAAATGGCGGGTATTACAGATCCTAAGAAAGAGATTTGTATTGCGGAAGTCGATGATAGATTTTCATATAAAGAACTTCAACATCTCGAAGCTATGGGACTTGCGACACCAGGAGAGGCAGGAAAATTAGCTGAAGATGGAGCGCTAGAAATCAAGGGTTCATGTCCAACAAATATGTCTGGAGGGGCTTTAGGAGTAGGGAACTGTCTTGAAGCCACTGGATTACAAAAATCTTTAGAGATAGTCACTCAACTAAGAGGGCATGCAGCAAAGAGACAAGTACCTGATGCTGAATGTGGAATTGCTCAATCGTGGCGTTTCCTTCCCACAGGAAGTGGAGCAATAGCAATATTTGAGAGGGGATAAGGAGGTGGAAAAGAAAAAATGAAAGATGTAGCAGTTATTGGAGCCGGCATGACCCTCTTTCGTAGACATTTAAAGGAAACTGGCAAAGAACTCTCCTATTTGGCTACAAAAATGGCAATGGAAGATGCTGGCATTCAAAAAAATGATATTGATATGGTTGTTATGGGCTCTGCTCCAGATGCTTTTGATGGCATTCATATGAAAGGTGAAAATTTATTAGATGGTGCCGCTGGTGCCGGAAAACCATACGTTAGAGTATTCAATGGTGGAGGTACTGGTGTATTTGCTCCAATCGCTGGATGGTGGCATGTCGCTTCAGGCGTAGCTGATATTTGTTTAGTTGTATGTGAAGAAAAAATGGGTAATATTTATCCCCATCCACAAACAGCTTTTAGACATATATGGGATCCTGTTTTAGATAGACCACTTAATCCTAATTTAGTGTGGTTATTTGCTATGGAAATGAACCGGTATATGACAGTTCATAATATTAAAAAAGAAGATATAGCTAGAGTTGCAGTTAAAAATAAAAGAAATGCTGTTGGACATCCTTGCGCCCAATTAGCCGATCCAAATATTACTGTTGATGATGTATTAAATTCTGAGATTATGGCATGGCCCGTTCAAAGACTAGATATCAGTCCTCCAAGCGATGGAGCCGCAGCATTAATATTTTGCAATAAAGATGTTGTACACAAATTCACAGATGACCGTATCTATGTTGGGGGTGTTGGATGGAATATTGATAGTACTATTTGGACTAATCGAGACCTGTACTTCCCTCGATATGTTGCAGAGGCTGCTAAAATGGCATATAAAAAAGCAGGTATTATGAATCCTCGAAAGGATATAGACTTTGCTGAACCTTATGATCCATTTGATTATAAAGAATTACATCATATGGAAGGGCTTTTACTCTGTGATAAAGGTGAAGCACCAATCCTTACGAGAGAAGGAGTGACCCAGCGAGATGGTGATTTACCAACATGTCCATCTGGAGGACTTTTAGGTGTTGGAAATCCTATTGCGGCGACAATGGGACAGAAGGTTTGCGAATTATATTGGCAACTTGCAGGTAAAGCAGGTAAAAGACAGATACCTGGGGACCCTAGAGTAGGCGTAGGTCAAGCTTGGGGTGATATAATGCAAATGGCAACAGTAATGGTATTAAGGAGGGGATAAAAGAAATGACAGAAGAAAAGAAAGATTGTCCTCCCTATGCTCCTGGAACTCACGTTAGAGAAAGTGACATTCGAGATAAGAAAATCACCTTTACATGGTGGGAACCTGAGGTTCAATATAGTTGGAGCCTAGGTCCTGCAATGAGTAAATTTTTACAAGGTCTTAAAGCTGGAAAAATCTTTGGGATACATTGTAAGCCATGTAAACGGGTTATTGTACCTCCAAGGATGTTTTGCGAATATTGCTATGGACCTACAGATGAGTGGATTGAGTTACCAGATACAGGAGTCATTGAAACATTCTCAATTTCGTATCTTGACCCTGATGCAAGGAGAATAGAAGAGCCTATTCTTGTTGGCGTAGTAGATCTTGATGGCACACCTCCACATCATGGATTTATGCATTATTTTGGAGAGATGACAAAAGACCAGATTAAGATTGGCATGAAAGTCAAAGCAGTGTGGAAGCTGGAGCACGAGAGAGAAGGATCGATTAATGACATAAAATATTTTAAACCATTATGAGGTGTTAAAAAAAATGACATTTGGAGAAAAACAAACAGATCCTACTACTCCTATGCATTGGAGAGGGGATATGCAAGCAGATTACTTTTATCCTAGCGGACTTGCTGGAGAGAAGTTTTTTAGGCATTTAATGCAAATGGATAACTTCCTAGCGACACGATGTTCGACTTGTGAAAAGGTCCTTTTCCCACCAAGATTATATTGCGAAGATTGCTTTACAGAAATTACGGATAATGATTGGAGAGAAGTTCCAGCAGCAGGTACTGTAAAACTGTTTACTGTTGCTACTAGAAATGCCCACAGTGAAAAAATGGAACAACCGAAAATTGTAGCTCTAATTGACATAGAGAGAACTGATGGTGCGATGTTAGGGATAATTAAGAGCCAAGATCTCAATAAAGACTACTGTGGAGCAAAAGTAAGGGCAATATTAAGCCCTAGAGAGAAACGAGAAGGTACATTAAAAGATATCCTATACTGGGAAGTTATATAAAATTCTAAATTATTTTCTATTTTATTTTTTATAGACTTAAAAGGTTTATTGCTAAGAAAAAGAAATAAAAAAAAAATGAAATAAAATATTATTATTTAATCGACGCTGCCTTCTTTTTTGTTCAGTTCGATTGCTGGGTCTTCGATTGGCTCGTAATGATCGATATCCAAATATGAACCTACTCTTTCTTTAGCCCATACGACTTTTAATGGCATTCCTATATAAACCGAATTGAAATCAACATCTTCTGAAAGGTTATGGATCAACACGGTATCCGAACCATCTTGGCGAACGGCTATTACTGGAAAGGGATGTTCTTTATTTTTATCATCTTCGTCGTAGTTCGCAGAACCAGTCGCTACTGAGGCTGTTTCAGGTAATCGAACCCATTGATCTGGTTTTACTAAACATCTCCCGCAAATCAATCTTGGAGGAAAAGAGACAGTGTTGCATGATCTACATTTTAAACCAAGAATTATTCCATCCTTAAGACCCTTTAAAAACACCTTAATCCTTGATAAATTGAATTTATAATTATAGGATGTCAAATACCAACTTCCCTTCATAGTTCTTGTTGTTTTGTAATCCTTTTTGACATATGGTGGTAATGGCATTTTCTTTTATCACCTCATTTAAATTTACGTTGTGGCTCATCTGCCAAAACAACGTGACTTATTAAGTTTATTGCGCCCCCCCAACCATGTCCTAAAGCAGTGTGTATAGTCTTAGGAACTTGATTTCCTGCTTTACCCATAATTTGCAGGGCAGATTCAGCAGGTCTTTCCATAGCAGAAGCACCAATTGCGTTTGTAGAATTTACTCCACCCGAACAGTTCACTGGTAATTCACCATTAAGAGCAGTAACTCCATTTGCGTATGCTTCGGGAGCAGAATTTGGTTCAAATAGACCAACTCTTTCAACCCACTGCAATTCTTGATTTGGAAAAGGAGAATATACTTCTGCGTAATCGATTTCTTTGTTTGGAAAAGAGATTCCCGCTTGGTTATAAGCAAGATCGGCTGATTTGACAGCTCCTAATTGTTCACATGGATCAGTTTGCCCAGCTCCTCCACAATCAGGGCCTATGATTGCAGGTTCATTAGCATAACTACCAACACCATTAATATAGACAGGAATATCAGCTATTTGTTTTGCTTTTTCTTCGTTAGTAAATAACACAGCACATGCCCCATCGGAAGCTGGACATACCATTCCATATCTTAATGGATATGAAATATACGGTGTATCTAATACATCTTCAATTGTAATAGTAGGCATCTTTAGATGGGTCCACCAATTTTTTGCGGCATTTCTTCTATTTTGTACAACAACGCGGGCTAAATCTTCTTCAGTAGCTTTACTCCTTCTCATATAATTCATTGCCTGGTATGATGCAACACCAATGGCAGCCCCGGCACCCATATTTCTTCTTAATCTGGTGGCTTCATAGCCTAAACTAGGGAAAATAGATAATTCGCCTAATGCTACACTAGCCAATCCTATTGTAGTATTCCCGCACGATTGTTGTTCGAAAGCAATCGCTAAAACTGTATCGTATAATCCCGAGGCTATGGCATAGTAACCTGCTACAAATACGGAGCCACCAGTAGTGCCACCTGTTGTAACTCTCAAAAGTGATTTGTTTTTAGCAGCTATATGGTCTGACATCCATAATTCTGGCATATTAGCACCCTCAAAGGCAGGCATATTACCATTTATCACGCAATCAA
>CP070724.1:913321-958641 GCA_020350825.1 Thermoplasmatales archaeon
AAAAACAGATAATTTTGTTTTGTCCACTGCTAATTTTTCTATATATCCTAAGTCAACTCCAGGCAGATAAAATAGGTTTTTATATACTTCATAAACCCATTTAGAAAAAAATTTCATATTCCTGCTTTTAAGTCCAACTGAATTATATAATAATACAACTTCGTCTAGAGAATATATTGATTTGTTCACTTGTTTATACACCCCCCTCTAGCAGAGATAAAGTATTGGTTGAGTATGCTCTTGCAACAGGTTTTTTTCCTGGTATATAGATATTCTCAATTATTGGTTGAATCATCAAGTAAGGGATATCTCCTAATTGTTTGTCCAATATCTCCTTTATTTTAACGGTTTTATTCCTAAGAATAAATGAATAAATTGTTGAAGAAGAAATAAATAAGAAAGGAAAAGCTTTGTTATAATCTAAAAAAAGCGAATCAATAACTCGTAATATCTCATTACCATTTGTAGTGCACATGACGACGTTTTTCCCTGCCATTTTGTGTGAAAGTAGAATATTATTTCCGAGGAGAGACCCAACTCCTAAAACATGTTCGTTGTTTTCTTCAAATGTCATAGGGAAATAGTCAGACGTTTTGTAATAAAAGGGTCCCAAGGTGTAGAATAACTCAGGAGGTATCTCTAATATTTCTTTTAAAAAATAATTACTGGCAGATTTGTTTTCAATTTTTTTAACAATGTAGTCATGATACGTTGCATCTGTAATTTTAAATTTTTTCTCTGTCTTGTGTACAGCAATCTGTGCTTTTAGAAATACGGGTATATCTGTAGAACAAGCAAGAGCAGTTATTGAATTTGAAAGAATGTTGCCTCCTATAAATTGATAATTGGATAACATCCTTCCATCATCTACTGAAGAGCCACCGATCATGTAATATTCCGGAAGTGATAATGCAAGTTGTTCAATGACATCTTGTTCTTTTCCTATCCCTGTTCCAAAGTAATGGGCAATAGGCATACCTATGTATGTTAACATAGCACCATAAAATCTTGATTTGACGTTGTTAACCTCTCCCATAAATGGTATTTTTGGTATGATGGGTGCGGAGATCATATTTATCAGAAATTTGTTTTTATATGAACTTTTTTCTAATTCTTTTCTAATCATATTAGCACAATTTCTTGCTGCCTTCTTAGGATTTCTTTTTGCACGTATCCCATATCCTACTGTTATATCCATATTAGGATAAGAAACCGCTAATGCAGCAGCTCCTCTAGCGTAGCAACCATAATTATTGATAAAACTAGCGATAGTACCACCGATTAGCGGTGTTCCTTCAGGTAGAACATCCAAGGCTGCATTTAAAAATTCCTGAAAACCACCATGATCCTTATAATGTATTGTAGAAAACAAAAGAAAGAAGCTAGGCGGTGTCTCTAAATTTTTCAGAGCTGATTGAACCACTTCTCTACCTGCTTCTTGTGCATCCCACTTACGAGAGAAACCTATAGAAGCGTGTATTTTAGAATTGTTCCTAAGGTTCAATTTTACATCCCGTCCAACTATTAACAATTTTTCCTTTATTTTATCTCTTTAAATCGAAAGTACATTTTTTCTTCTAAATAGCATATAATATCAAATGTTAAGCAGTGGCCAAAACTGGTTCTCTATCAGGTTCTTCCATAATCTTCAGTATTTCCCGTCGTGTGTTCTCCATTTCAACTTCAATCAATCCCTTATTGGCCATTGCAGGAATAATTGCGACCAATGCATTCTCTGTATCAGGGAACACGTAGAATAAGACTTCATAATCCTGCATCCGAAACTCCATCTCTCCAAGACCTGCCTGAGAATAGTCACGGATCACACCAAACACATCATCCATAGCGCGTTTAATTATATCCCATATTTGGTTAACCTCAGGTTTAAAACTATCACCAGTTGGCATCACACTAATCATGTCTCGCCGAGCAACCATACAAGCTAAGATATCATCAAGTTTGAGCAAATCATCTAAAACATTAGCAATAGGGTCATCTCTCATCCTATCCACATCTCCTAGTTTTAAAAACTAATAAGGTAAGTAATTAATAAACTTTTCATTGGATAACTGTATCTTAATAAAACAAACAATACATCTGTAACATCTAGCAATTTCACATTAAAACGGAATTATTATTTCAATATTTGTTTATACAATTTTACATCAAGTAAGCTATCAATTTCTGACTTATCTTTTATTTCTAATTTTACAAGCCACCCATCATCATATGGGCTTTCATTGACAACTTCTGGAGAATCATCAAGTTTTTTATTTACATCAACAACCTTTCCGCTAATTGGTGAATATATCTCTGAAACAGATTTCACTGACTCTATAACACAGAGTTCTTCCCCCTTTTTTAATTCTTTACCAATCTCTGGTAATTCTACAAATACAATATCTGTTAGTTCAGCTTGAGCATGATCAGTAATCCCTATGATGGCGATATTGTTTTGTATTTTTAGCCATTCATGTGCTTCAGTATATCTTAAATCTTCTCTCAATTCTACCATATTAATCAAACCTTGTTATTTTCGACTGTATTTTAAACATTTTCTAATATTGCTGTGCCCAATCTTTCTTAACAAACGGTGCTTTCACCACCTTCGCTTTTACTGATTTATTTCTCACAACAATCTCAAGTATATTACCTACCTCTCTAAACTCAGGGTTAACATACCCCATTGCTATCCCTTTGTTTAAACATGGAGACAATGTTCCACTTGAGACAACACCTACCTTTTCCTCGTCATTCCGTATTTCACAACCATGTCGTGGTACTCCTTTATCAGTACATTCCAAGCATGTTAACCGTTCATAATCTCCCTGCTCTTTTTGCTTTAAAAGGACATCCTTTCCTATGAAATCATGATCCCAGTTTATAGTCCAGGACAAGAGCGCTTCAAGGGGTGTTCTTCCCCCTTCAAATTCATTACCTGCGAGAATGAAACATTTCTCAAGTCGTAAAGTATCACGTGCACCGAGACCGATTGGTTTTATAAGAAATTCTTTTCCAGCGTCAAGAATTTTATAAAACAAGTCTTCTGCTTCTTTAGGCGGAGTTACTTGCAACTCAAATCCTAATTCTCCAGTATATCCTGTATGTGAAATAATGCAGTGTACACCACCGATATCAATATACTGGCAGCCAAAAAATTTCACAGTATTGAGATCTATATCTGTAAGTTTCTGCAAGGTATCTCTTGATTTCGGACCTTGTATAGCAAGAATCACAAAATCTCGAGAAACGTCTTCTGCTTTTGCATCGAGATTATGTTCATTTGCTTTATTATTAAGCCATTTAGTAACAGGTGTTGCCATCCCTGCATTTGGAATTATCATATATTTCTCCACCAGGTGCATAAAAATCGTATCGTCGATAACCGTACCATCTTCTCGCAATATAGCAGTATACTGGCTTAAACCATCTCCAATTCTTGACGCATCTTCTACAGTAGTTATGCTAATCAGTTTTTCCGCATCTTTCCCTGTAATCCATACATTACTCATATGAGAGACATCAAAAAGGCCAACAGATCTTCTCACCGTGAGATGTTCGTCTTTTATTGATGAATACTGTATCGGCATTTCAAAACCAGCAAACTTAGTAAATTTCGCTCCAAGATTTTTCTGAATATTAAATAAAGGTGATCTCAACACCATATCTATCGACCACGTGTATATTTTTACTATAGTAAAACATTTCGACAAATTATTTATCGAATACACTTTATAACATACATCAATGAAAACTATCAAAATAGAGGGTGTTTTCAAAGAAAAAAAAAGAATCTTCACAGAAAATCTTGATTCATGCAGAGGTATCAAAGTATATAATGAAAAATTAATAACTTATAAAAAGAGAGAATATCGATCGTGGAATCCATACAGAAGCAAACTTGCGGCGGCAATTCTCAAAGGTTTTATAGTGAATATAAAACCGGATGACTATATCTTATACCTCGGTGCGGCAACAGGCACAACCGTAAGTCATATTTCAGATATAATAAAAAAAGGCATTGTATATGCAGTTGAAAATTCACCAGTTGCTGTTCATGATTTTATAGAAGTAAGTAGAAAAAGAACGAATATAATCCCTATTTTAGGAGATGCAAATCATCCAGATCAGTACAGCCATCTTGTTCCCTCGGTTGATCTCATTTATCAGGATATATCTCAGAGGAATCAACCAGAGATTTTTATAGCAAATGTGAGCAGATATTTAAAGAAGAAAGGTAACGGTATTTTGATGCTGAAAGCACGGAGTATTGATGTTTCTTTACAGCCAAAACAAGCGTACAATCTTGTATGTTCAAAACTTGAGGATTATGGGTTAAGAGTTATTAAAACAATAGATTTGGCACCATATGAAAAGGATCATGCAGCAATTTTCGTATCTATCTAATTTTATCGAAATAGTCTTTATTAGCATACGACATTAGGATGCCAGAATCATGAACAGAAAGCTGGAATCAAAACTATTGATTCGACTAGCCAAATTCTTTGCACCAATACTATTAGGATTTGGAGTATTTGCACTATGGGGGCTATTAAGTGACGAATTAGCGAAAATCTGGCCACTTCTCATTGCATATTTTTTCCCCCCATTTGGTAAAGAGACTGTTATTCCATTGGGTTTAGGTATTTTAGAAAAAGGATTAACCGTCCCTCTTATAAATCTACAAGTAGCTCCAGTTTCAATAAATCCCATATCAATGGCTTTATCAGTTGCCTTTATTGATATCGTTGTGGCAATCTTTCTTGTCTGGAATTATGATCTTGCAAAAAAAATTCCCTTTGTTGGAAAATTTATAACCAAAGTTGAAGAAAAAGGAAAAAATGTTGAACAGAAGTACGGATGGATTAAACCACTTAGGTTTATCGGAATTGTTCTTTTTGTTATGGTCCCATTTCAAGGGTCTGGAGGTCTTGTCGGATCGATTGTTGGACGTTTAATTGGGATGAAACCCTGGAATATATTTTTTGCAATATCAATAGGAGCAATTATCGGCTGTCTCCTTATCGCTACGTTTGCACAGGTATTCCTTATTTTTGCTGAAATAAATACCCTGCTCACACTCATTCTCGTTGGCATCATTATTATAGTGATAATATTGTATTTTGTTATCAAAAAACGAAAGAAACGATAAAAGGTCTAAATTGTCAGGTTTATTTCTTTTAACATTTTATTAATAATATAAGTTGGTGCCTGTTGGAGGAACGATTTATAGCGATTGGTTGGAACAATTCCTTCTGTGCTGAGCCGTTGTGCATTCATAACATGTTTTTTAATTTCATCAATGTAGAGTTTTTTTATTTCAGGGGAACTTTTCTCTATTTTTTTCTTGAGCGTTCTCGCTTTTGTACTGCCGTTTTTAATGGATTTTCTCTCTAGTCTCGAGAGCAAGGGAAGTACCACACTGTCGATCATTTCCCCTTTTTCGAGATCTACCAGATCATCAGCAAGTTGATAGGCAAACCCGACCTCTCTCCCATAGTTTGCAAGGACATTTGAAAGGTCTTCAGAGACATTCGCCCAGATTGCAGCGGCCTTACAAGCTGAAGAAAACAAGGTTGCAGTTTTCAGATCAATAATTTTGCTATAAATTTGGAAAAATTTTGAATCTGGAGATAACTTTGCATCGTTAAGATCTTTACTGTTGAAATTTATTTCTTTCAGTTGCCCATCAAGTGTTCCGCGCCAAGAATCTGCGTATAATTTCGCAATCTTTTCTCCATGGGCCACGGCAAGATCAAATCCTATTACAAGCATTTTATGTCCGATTAAAATTGCATTATCTATACCTGTTTTGATATAAAAAGCAGGTTCGCCTCTACGGTTCAAATCACCATCGATAATATCATCATGGACAAGAGATGCACCATGAGCAAGTTCTACACCAACACATCCCTCTAAAAACTTTTGATATCTCCCTAGAGGCTCATCTCCTCCAGTACAAACTTTAAAAGCAATAGACCCTAACAGTGGTCTTAACCGTTTTCCGCCTTTTAAAATTGTTAGTATTTTCTCGTCTGTGATCATCTCGTTAATCTTTTTTTCTATATCCTTGAAGGTGTTTTGTAGAAACGGTTCTAGTGAATTTGTTCGTTCTAACATTATATCTCCCTTACAAGTTCAGTTATTCGAGATGGCATTGGTATCAATTACTATATAATATAGTCTTCTATTGCTTATCTGTTGTTTATCTGAACTTATTAAATACATTATGTATGGATATTTTTTAATGATTTCGCTATTATATAAATCTCTGAGCTACTTTTCCGTGATGCATCAGGAGTAAATATTCTTACTGAAGAAAAACGTTGTTTTACCTTTTCAATAAATTTTTTAGTGTCCACCCCTTCGAAATTTTTACAGACAAACGTTCCGTTAGGGTGTAGTAATTGTTCTGCAATTTCTAATGCTCTCTCGCACAGCCAGAGACTTCGAGCCTGGTCAACAGAGTAATTCCCAGAAATATCTGGTGACATATCTGATAGAACAACATCTGCTTTGGTATCGTTCAATATTTGTTTGATTTCCTCTATTGTTTCATTCTCTGTAATGTCCCCTTGGATGAATTGCACATTATCAAGAGGTTTAATTGATAGAATGTCTGCACCGATGACAATGCCTTTTTCACCAACAAATTCTTTTGCTACCTGACTCCATCCACCTGGAGCTGCACCGAGATCAATAACAATATCTTCCTTTGAAAAAACACCAAATCTCTTTTGAATTTGTTTTAGTTTAAATGCAGAACGAGCTCTATATCCTTGCCGCTTTGCTTCTTTGTAGAAATGCTCTCTCTTTTTTTCGCTGTACCAACGAGTCATTGTATTTAGAGAATGATATCAATGTCTAATCGCTCAGCAAGTTCTTTGTACCTGTTTCGAATAGTTACCTCTGTTACACCTGCCACATCTGCCACTTCTCTTTGCGTACGTCGTTCTCCACATAGTATGGATGAAATATAAATAGAAGCTGCTGCAACACCCGTTGGCCCACGGCCGCTTGTAAGTTCCTTATCAGCTGCATCTTTCAAAATTTCAATTGATTTTGCCTGCACATCTCCACTCAGTTTTAATTCACTGCAAAATCTTGAAATATAGTCCTGTGGTGATGTGGGCATAAGTTTCAATCCTAACTCTCTTGCGATAAATCTGTATGTCCTACCGATTTCTTTTCTTGAGACTCGTGACGATGCTGCAATTTCATCAAGTGTCCTTGGAACATTGCATTGTCTGCAGGCTGCATATAAAGCAGAGGCCGAAACTCCTTCTATACTCCTTCCCCTGATGAGATTCTTCAGAACAGCCTTTCGGTAAATCATAGCTGCTGTTTCTCTTACTGTTCTGGGGAGTCCCATTCCAGAAGCCATTCTGTCAAGTTCTGATAACGCAAAGGCTAGGTTTCTTTCTGTAGCATCACTAATTCTAATTCTTCTCTGCCATTTCCTGAGACGATATAACTGAGCCCTATTTCTGGTTGGAATAGATTTTCCATAAGAGTCTCTATTTTTCCAACCAATCATTGTACTAAGCCCCTTATCGTGAATAGTGTAAGTCATTGGAGCTCCTACTCGAGCTCTCTTTTCCCGCTGGTCACTGTCAAATGCTCTCCATTCAGGACCGTGATCAATAAAAGCCTCATCAATGACAAGTCCGCAATCTTCACAAACTAATTCTGCCCTAGAATAATCCCTACTAAGATGTGTACTACCACATTCAGGACATTCAATGATTTCTTCTATATTCTGCCGTTTATCTTTCTTTTTTTTTGATTGAACAGGAATCATTTATTAATTCCCCCTTAAATCTTTTATACTTTGCGATATGCTTTTAAAGCCAATGAAGTAACTTATATATAAACATTTCTACCATTATCTCTTTTATATTTGGGGTTTGTCTAATTAAACAGACCCTATTTCAGGTTTTTAGAAATGCGTTATATGCCAAGTATGAAGAATAAATATCTGCCTTACTCGTAACTTCAAAAGGTGAATGCATAGACATTACAGCTGGTCCAAGATCAATAACTTCCATACCCAATCTAGAGAAATACTTTGCAACGGTACCTCCACCGCCTTTGTCAACCTTTCCTAGTTCTCCAGTTTGCCACGGTATTTTTGCTCTATTAAGCATTGTTCTAATCTCAGCAACATACTCTGCAGAAGCATCATTTGCAGCGTATTTACCACCATGACCAGTATATTTTGACATAACAATACCATTTCCCAGAGATGAGGCGTTTTTAAGTTCAAAAACATCTGTATAATTGGGGGTTACTGCACCGTTCACATCAGCTGATACTACCTTAGATTTTAACATAACAATATCCACATCGACAGATGAATCAATTTTTTTTATAATTGATCTTAGAAAAGTTGTAACCTGAGCAGTGGTACTTCCTTCACTGCCTATTTCTTCTTTATCAACAAAAAGCGATAGTGCAGTATATTGAGGATCTTTCACATCGAGTATTGCCTTTAATGATGCAAAGGCACATGCTCTATCATCTTGCCCATATGCACCTATAAGTGATTTATCAAATCCCAAATCTCTTGCTTTGTGAGCAGGAACTGCCTCAAGTTCAGCAGAGATAAAATCTTCTTCTGTTATTCCATAATCTGTATGCAATTTATCAAGAATTGCAGTTTTGATTTTTTCTTTAAAATCACCTGCTACTGGCATACTTCCCACCATTATATCTAAACTTTCTCCTTTTATAGCTTCATTAATTTTTTTTGTATCTTGTATTTCATGGGACAGATGAGGTAGTAAATCAGGTACAGAAAAAATGGGCTCGTTTTCATTTTCACCTAAGGTAAAAGGTATTTTTTTTCCATCTTTTTTAACGATAATTCCATGTAATGCAAGAGGAATAACTACCCATTGAAATTTTTTTATTCCACCATAATAATGTGTCTCAAAAAGTGCGAGATTACTATCTGAATCCTCATATAAAGGAACTTGTTTTAAATCCAGGCGAGGAGAATCTATATGAGATATAATAATACGGAGCCCTTCATTCACAGGTTTTTTACCAAGTACAATAATGGCAGCTTCCTTTCCCCTGTTTATCATGATTTTTTTCTTACTTGTTTTTGCCATCTCGTTTATTTGTTGTATTGCTTCCCGTTCTGTTTTCGCATCATTTAAAAAAGTTTTGTATTCCTCAGCAAAATCAAAGGCTTTTTTAATCTTGGTTTTAGTTAGGATTTCCCATGCAGACTTCTTCTTATATGCGTGTTCGCTCTCTTTCTCAGTCATTTAGACTCCTCTTTTTTGAAAGTCATATGATGGCTAAATAAAAAGATAACTAAAAACAGGATATAAAAAAGAAAGATAGAGATGGTATTTTATCGTCTTATTATGTAAACCAATGCAATAATGCCAATTACCGCTATTATTACAATTATTGCAACGAACATGATAATAGGGGAGCCCTCATCATCTCCACTATCTCCGATAATTTCGATAGTTTCTGTAAAGCTACTAGATGTTTCATCATCATCTGTCACGGTAAAGGTAACTTCATATGTTCCAGCTTTGGTATATTTATGAGTTGGATTTTTTTCTGTTGAAGTTGATCCATCCCCAAAGTCCCAGTGGTATGTATAAGGGGGTTGACCGAATAATGCCATTCCTGTAAATTCGACATTTTTCCCTGTCTCTCCCGGATCCGGAATATCTGCAGAAACTTCTAGTGGTATATCACCAGCTATATCAATATAATATTCACCTTCTCCAGACAAACTAAAAAATGCAGAATCACCTTCAAGGGAATCATAGATTTCGTCAGAGCTATTTAAATCAAAATTAACTTCAAGAATAGATTCTGTGACAGTAAAATCCGTTATATTTTCCTCTCCTTCGCTAGAAAGTAGGACACAAAGGTTGTTTACATACAAAATAGTATATTGATCATAGGATGTAGTAAGAATAAGACTATATGTAACCAAGTCGCCTAAATCACCAGTTAGACTACCTAGATTTTCAATCTCTCCGAATACCTCTATGGTCAAAGTTACTTTTTTATCTTCTTTAGTATAAGTTAATTCTTTGATATCAATATTTGGATAACTACTAAGTTCTCCTTCAAGATCGATAACATCATCTTTAGCATCTTCGATAGTTTTATCAACAGCAGTAACAGAGGTAGTGGAAATGAGTAGAAGACTGCCGACTACCATTGCGAGTATCAAAATTTTTCCTATTTTCATGGCTATTGCCCCTTTAATAGTTCAGTAGGGCAATTTAATAATACTATTTAAAAATATTGCCAAATTTTCAATGATTACCTATATATTTTTACTAAAAGTTATTTTTATCGTCTATTTTAGTTTCTTTTTTAGTTCATCCATAGTTGTGATAATCTCATCCAATGTTGATTCCAATGTACCTAATGTTTCATGTACATTGTCTGTTATTACCGCCCCTTGAGATGAAGGTTTTATTATTCCACCTTTTTCCAACGTTCTTAATGAGTATCTAATCATATGTTGCGGTTGACCGGTTATTTGTGATAGTCGTATAATCCCTATAGGCCCATGCTCTTTAACCGTTTTTAGAACGTCGATATGTCTAGAAAGCAGATCCACTTCTTTCTCTGCAACATTGGTAATATGGTTTCCACTCTTAATTTTCTCTACCAAATAAATACCTCCTGGTTAATTGTTAACATAATGCATTAGTCGTATATAATTTTTACTAAGGGAGCGGTAGTTCCACTGGTGGTTACCTGTGTAGCAAAAACACCCACCAAATCTGATAAAATAGCTTTTAATAAAACAAAAAACCTGTTCATTCACTTTGCTTTTGAAACATTTTTTATAATAACTATTTTTCTCCATCCATTCAAAATTTTATTATGGATAATTATTTATAAAACATTATTACATTATCTGTGTAGATTTATGCTATAACAGGTCAATATATGAGATCAAGATATAAACCCCCTCTGAAAAGACGATACTTCCATACAAAACCTAGAATGGATAAGAGGGACATGACAATTCTAAAGAAGAAAATTGAAGTTATTAAACAAAAAAAGAACAAAAAAGAGCCTGAGGAACATTATCTTTAATTTATTTTTTATTCTTTTTACTTTTATAGTCCTTTATAGCTTCGTGTAATGCATCAGCTGCCAAATTGGAACAATGCATCTTATGAAGGGGCAATCCATCAAGTTTTTCAGCAACGTCATTTCGCGTTAACTTTATAGCCTCATCAATATTTTTTCCTTTAGCAAGCTCAGTTATCATGCTACTTGTAGCGATAGCTGAACCACAACCAAATGTTTTGAATTTTATATCGGTAATAATATCATCTTTTACTTTTATAAATATCTCCATAACGTCTCCACAAATTGGATTTCCTACTTTTCCATATCCGTCAGGATCTTCCAAAACACCAACATTTCTTGGATTCATAAAATGCTCCATTACCTTTTTGCTATAACCCACTCCAGTCATCATCAATTTCCTCTTTCGTAATCGTCTATAGACAAATTATATTTTTTAATTCAATATATTGAGTCTACTTAATCTTTACTAATAATTCCCCTCCCTAGATACCAGTTGAATTTTTACACACCACTCTTTAAAACGAAAATCACAGCAACAGTGAATAAATGTTTTATAGGATTATTATATCCCCTGCCATTATGTACGATTTACTCTTTCAGGCAATCATTCCATTTATTCTTTCAGCTTTTATTGTTATTCTTATAATGTTTATTGCCGAACGCTATGGCACAAAAATTGGTGGAATTTTTGGTACCATTCCTTCTACCATTGTAATTGCATTCCTTTTTATCTCACTAAATAAAGGTATTGATTTTGCATCCCAATCAGTAGCTGTTGTTCCTGCGGAGTTGGGTGTTAATCTTATCTTTCTATTTCTATTTTCTCTACTTGTATATCGCTCCATTTATGTAGCTTTCGCAGGTTCACTAACAATATGGATACTACTATCTTCACTACTATTAATTCTTAACATTACGAATATTTTCGTCTCTCTTGCGATATTTATAGTCTCTATTGGTTTTACTTTTACATTTCTTGAACATTTCAAAAAAATACCATCAACAGCTCGTGTTATAGTCCACAATACTCCAATGAAAATAGCGCTTCGTGGTCTTATCGCAGGGACGGTGATAGCAATTGCAGTTTTACTGTCAAATGTAGGTGCCGTACTTAGTGGGATATTTTCTGTGTTCCCTGCAATTCTGTCATCAACAATGATAATTTCCGTCAAAGAGCATGGTCCTGATTTTGCAGTTGGCTTGGCTAAGTCCATGGTATTTGGAGTTCCTAGTGTTTTAAGTTATGCAACCGCAATCCATTTTCTCTATCCTATATATGGAATCATCTGGGGCAGCATATATGCTTATGGTATCTCTCTTATTGTAACGCTGGTTCTTTTTAAGCTTCGTTTTAAAATTAGATAAAAGCGACTTTTCATTGTTTCTTTGCGTAACGATACTCGATATTGCAACTACCTTCAATACTCACCATACACGGACCAACAGGATTATCCGGTGTACATTTTTTCCCAAAAAGAGGGCATTTCTTAGAGGAAATAATTCCTCGTAGCACTTCACCGCAACGGCATCCTTTTGGTTCAGAGAATTCTTTATTTGCTATTTCTTCAAAATCATCTTCATATCTTTTTCTCGCATCATAATCCTCGAATTTATCCCGTAGTTTCAAACCAGATCTTAGGATAACAGGAAATCCTCTCCATTTAACATCCATAGGTTCAAAAACCTCATTGATAACTTGTTGAGCCTTAATATTTCCCTCTTCTTTTACAACACGCGCATATTCATTTTCAACTCTTGCCTTTCCATGCTCCACCTGCTGGACAAGCATCCAGACACCCATGAGGAGATCAATAGGTTCAAAACCAGCAATTACCTGAGGAATCCCATATTCTGTAGAAATAAATTCGTATGGTTTTGATCCAATAATAGTCGAAACATGACCTGGTTCAATAATGCCATCAAGTTTTAATTCACCCATGTCAAGGATAGCTTTTAAGGCAGGCGGAATTACTCGATGACAACCTAAAATCGAAAAATTAGAGGGAGGATTTTTAAGCAAAACCGAGGCAGTCATAGGGGTAGTTGTTTCAAAACCGACGGCCATAAAAACAACGTCTTTATCCTTATTTTCTTCAGCAATATTTATAGCATCCTCTATCCCATACACAGTTCGAACATCCCATCCTTCCGTCTTAATGCTTTGTAGCGAATCTTTCTCTCCTGGGACTTGTATCATATCTCCAAACGTTGTAACAATTTTCCCCTTTTTTGCAAAAAGTAACATCTCTTCAATTTCTTTAGGAGTTGTAACACAAACAGGACAACCTGGACCTTGACCAATATCTATACCACATTCTTTAAATAAGACATCTAAACCATGTTTTACTAATGTATCTTGATGTGTTCCACAAACATGCATAAATTTGAGATTTACATTTAACGTTTTTATCTTTGAAACAATCTCATTAGCAAGTTTTTTATCGCGAAGTGAAAACACTACGCCTCCTCCTCATAGGATAACATCTCTCTAAATAAATCCAGTGTTTCATTAGCCTCTTTTTCATCTAAAACTTGAATTGCAAAACCAGCATGAACTAAGACATAATCACCAACCTTAACATCTACAAGGGACACATTTGCATTGCGTTTTGTACCATCCCCATAATCAATGATTGCATGCTCTTTTTTCTCATCGATTGATACTATTTTACCCGGAATTGCCAAACACACAATCTAACTGTAGTTTAGGTTACATTATAAATTTTACCTATGGGAATTGTAATATCGGTTATTTAACCACCAAAAACTGCCTTGATTAACCACATAATCAATATTCCACATATAAAAACGAGTATAGTTGCCATCGATTTTTTAATGTTCAGTTCTTTTTTTAGTTCAGGTATTAAATCCGTAGCAGCAATATAGATAAAGCCACCTCCTGCAAAAGGTATTAAAAACACAACGACCTGTTCAATGCTTTTAGATATAAAGTATCCAACAATGCCGCCAATAACAACAATCAAAGCAACTGCAAAATTAAGAAGTAAAGCTTTCTTCTTTTCAAAACCTCCATAGATTAAAACACCAAAATCTCCAATCTCCTGTGGGATCTCATGTGCAGCAATTGCAACTGTAGTAGTTATACCAAATGGTATGGATACAATAAAACTTGCGGCTATGATTAAACCATCAATAAAATTATGTACAGAATCTCCAATCAGATTCATATAATGAAATGTGTGCACGTCACATTTTCCTTTATGACAGTGTCTCCAATGCAAAACCTTCTCAATGATGAAAAACAGAATGAAACCCACAAGAACAAAACCTAAAATATCAGCTCCTTCACTACTTTCAACAGCTTCGGGTAGTAAATGAAGAAAAGCGCCACCCATTAATGCACCAGCAGATAAGCTTACTAGAACAAGTAATATTTTATTTAACAGGTGCTCCTTCATCGCTAGAGTAAAAACACCAACAAAGGCAATAAGTGCAATTACAAACGTCGTTAAGATAACATATGCTAGATTAATAATCACAGTACTTACTCCTCAGATCTTTTTAGGTAAATTTATCAGCTCCTTTAAGTCTTTTTAGTTTCAATTTTAATGTTATCTCTCACTAAATCATATCAACATTTTTCTCTAAATAGCCTCTATAATAGATTTGAAATCTTTCATCAATGCATTTTTCAAATTAGGGTTATACACAGCAGCAGCAGGATGATATGATGGAATTATCCTCGTGTCAAAAAGTAAGTTTTTAATATGAAATATTTTTCCGTGAATCTTTCCTATTCTTTCTGCTTGAAAGCCAAATTTCTCAAGAACATATGAAGATGCAAAATTTCCAAGAGTAACAATAACCTTTGGTTTCATTGTCATAATTTGTTTGTCTAAATATGACGTGCATGCTTTAATCTCTTTCCTTAAAGGATTTCTATTTTTTAACGGTCGACATTTCAAAATATTGGCTATGTATATTTCTTTTCTTTCAAACCCTACAGAATATAATAGTTCATCTAGTATCTTACCTGCTTTACCAACAAATGGTCTACCTTGCATATCTTCATTATATCCAGGAGCTTCACCTATAAACATCACTTTGGTAGTAACAGATCCTTCTCCAGCCACAGGATTGTTTCTTGTTTTCCATAAATCACATCTTTTACAATTTGTAACGTCTTGTTCTATCTTTTTTATTTCTTTTTCAATTTTAGATAATGAAATCATTGATTTCTCTTCTTCTGTTATAGTTTCCTAAAATTTAAAACATAGCCTTCACAGGGATCTTCCCAAGCAATAGCAAAAACAATGGTTTTAATGAAATATTTTTAAATACTATAATATTATCTTTAAATTGTATTGAAATGAAAAGGGAGAACTGTCCTTTTTGTGCACATAGATGGATAAGAAATTCAATGGAATCACCCATAACATGTCCTAACTGCCATAGGAAATATTATGACAGAAGTGAATTGGAAGAAAGGAAGAAAAAAGAAATATTGGAGAAATAAAGTTTTTTACTATTTAACATCACAAAAGTCAGATCAGTCTTTATCTGAAGGAGATTTCTGATATGAATTAATATTTTTTTGCTCATATTTGGATATTCCAAGAAAATCCATAATACCAATTCATTCTTTGTACGGTATTAAACATAGAAATTTCAGAGTTTCTTTACCTGTGTTTGCAAACTGATGCCAATCCATAGCAGGAACAAAGATTACATCCCCTTTTTCAAAGGTTTCCTCACTAGTTTTATCTCTAGTAACACCGTTACCTTCTAAAATAAATACTTCGTGTTCCCAGTCGTGTTGATGTAATGGGGTATATCCCCTTGTTTTAATCTCAAAAAGACGCATGGCAAAATTATTGGCTCCATCTTTTTTTGAAATAAGCCATCTCAACTTAACCTCTTTTATCCCCTGTTCGCCAGGTTCTTCTAACTCTATTTCTGTATGATGTAGATGTTTCACAAATATCACTCCATTTTAAATATGTATTAACTTAATTCTGAATAGCTATAGTCTTTATGATAATTTTCAATAGATTTTTTTTAGGTACCGATATCTAACATGTGTTTTGAGAAAAAAGAATCCATTTTATGGTATTTTAAGATATATAAAAAATTCCTGCATTTCAAAAAAACTAGAAATAATGGAGTAATGATTACCTATAAATCCCGGGTGAAAAAGTGAAAATAAAGAACATAAAAGTTGGTGTTCTAAGAATAGAAGGAACAAACTGTGAACAAGAGTCATACGATGCATTTAAAAGATTAGGAGCAAATCCCGAATTACTGCATCTAAAACAATTATTAAATATAGATTGCAACAAAGATGAGAAAAGGGATGTCTTTGATTACCAATGTTTAATGATACCTGGAGGTTTTTCAGTTGGTGATTATATCAGGGCAGGAGCCATATTTGCAGCACGAATCAAAAGCAAATTGCAAAAAAATTTGACAGAATTTGTAAAAAAAGAATATCCAATACTTGGTATATGTAACGGTTTTCAAGTATTGATAGAACTTGGATTGTTGCCTGGGATTGATGACGCAATTCCCTCTTCACCTGAAGCTTGTTTGTATCTTAATGATTCCAATCGATATGAGTGCAGACCCACCTTACTTAAGCATGAAAACAATGGTAAATGTATTTTCACCTCAAAAATCCCTAAAAATGATATTAGATTAATCCCTAGTGCCCACGCTGAAGGAAAACTGTTATTCCCAATAGACCGACAAAAAGAATATCTAAAAAAACTAGAAGAAAATGATCAAGTCGTATTTCGTTATGTTGATCCAGAAGGTAATTATGGTGGATATCCATGGAACCCAAATGGTTCAATCTCAAATATTGCAGGTATTTGCAATAACCATGGAACTGTATTTGGTATGATGCCACATCCAGAAAGAACTTTTTATAAACATCAACATCCTGATTGGACAAGAGCTGGACTCGGTGATCTAATAGGAGATGGCCAAGCAATATTTGAATCCGTTTTGGACAATATTTCTAAAAGGTTTTGAAATGCCGAGTGTTGTGACCTGCCTATTGAAACATAACGGTAAAATTCTTATATTAAAGAGAAGTGATAAGGTCAGAACATATAAGGGGTTATGGGGGGGTGTGGCAGGTTATATTGAAGAAGATGAAACTCCCTATGAAACTGCTATTAAAGAGATCAAGGAAGAAGTAGGTATTGAAAGAGGTAATGTGCGATTGATTAAAAAAAGCGACCCAGTAAAATTTACAGATTACCATAATGGGAAAAAATATGACTGGATAATATATCCATTTTTATTTACTATTGAAAAAGAAGTTAAATTAAAAATAGACTGGGAGCATAGTGAATTTAAATGGATTCCTCCTTCAGAAATTGAAAAATATAATACTGTTCCACACCTAAAAGAAATCGTTTCAAAAATTTTCGAATGAATATTTCGGATGGGGAAGCGTGGAGGAGGTAGTGAGGAGAGTGAGAAAAAGTCCCCCATCCGTTAAATATATATTAATCTATGAGTATATAAATTTTTTTATAAAAAAATATGAAGTATTAAGAAATTATTGCTTTTTATCTATCTTATCCAATATGATTTCAATATGAGAAAAGGTTTTTTCAATAGGCTGAGCTGTATCAATAATATACCAATCCTTAGCCAGATCTAAGGCCTTTTCCCTCACCTCAATAAGAGCATCATATGTCTCAAACATCTCTGTTTCATTTCGTCTACTAATTCGTTTTAGTAACTCCCCCGGAGAAGCATCCAAAAAAAACATATACTCAGAAATGGGAACCAATTTCTCAAAGATTTTATATGCTAGTCTACCTGAAACTTTTGGAAGATAGGCAATACCCATGAGATATCTAACAATTATAAGCGTATCATGCTTAGGTTTGCGATAATAGATTCTAAGTGAACGAAGGACATCTAAAGCATAGAAAACAGAGGCCTTCAATCGATTAATCTTACCTTTTCCTAATAGTGCTTTCTTTGCTTTTATTCCATAAAAATTATCTGATTCAGGATGGGAGCGAATAATAACCTTTTCACCTTTTTGTTTGTATCGATAACTAATCAATTGAGCATGGGTGTCTTTACCGACACCATCTAGTCCGTCAACAATTATTAGACGCATATAATCCCACTAAGTAAAATCAACCAGTATAGAAAAACAGCGACAAAAGGAACAGTTAAATTATCAAGTCCTTTAGGAGTTAAGGCCTCTACACTTGATACCACTAAAGCAATAAATGAAAGAACTAATAGTATGTAAAATGTAATTGAAATATTATAATAAAATAAAGCAACAATCATTGTAATAAATGTAAAAATAAACATGGCAGCAGAGCCAATATAACTTTTCTGATCGCCAAAAATGTTATACTTTTTCTTGGCAAATTTAAGACCAATGACAGAGGCAAAGCCATCACCATAGGACATCGCAAGAATACCTATAGCAATAACAACCATATTGTCGAAAAATAAATAGGCTAAAACAGTCCAAGTAATAGAATAATAAACCAAGCCCATACCATGACCTACAGTAGATGTTTTCCCGCGAATAGATTTAATCGGCGTATACGGGCTCATTAGAAATGTGAATATTATGAAAGGTCCTGCTGCAATAAATGCCATTATTTCTTTTGTTACGAAAATGGGTAAAATAAAAGCAACATTACCTACCATTATATGAAGAACTTTTCTACTAATCTCGGGGTGCTTGGCAAGAAGTTTTTCAGTAATAATTAGTAAAATTGCAACATAAATATAAACAAATGCGACACCTAAAAGATCGCTTTGTATCATATATTAACCAACCTCAATAATCTTTAAAAGTACTGGAAGCAGGAAAGCAAGAAGGCCAATAAAAATTGCCATCAGCGTAAATTTCCGATAAAGTTTTAGATCTGGTTTGTTCTTTATAATTAAATGTATAGATGTACTGAGAAGCATTGTGTCAGTTAGAAAAACAAGAGCAAGATAGTAATAATTTAGATAATAAATCTCAAATCTTTCCATGAAAAACGGAAGAAAGCTTAAAACAATTGCAATTAAGTAAATTAAAGCTGCTAGGATATTTGACCATCTTGAACCAATATATTTTGGAAATGATCTTACTCCTTTTTCTTTATCTCCTTCAAAATCCATCACATCTTTCATAATTTCTCTGCTAGAACCTGTGAGGAAGGCAATAAGTGCGATAATATAGATTGCTGGCTGGATTTCGAAATATAAAGTGTCTTTTGTTACTACTGCAGCTCCTCCAAAAATAAATGGAATAGCCATGACATATGCAATATAGAAATTCCCAAGTAGTTTTATTTTTTTCATTTTGGCATCATAAAGAATTGCAAGAAGAGCTGTAATTAGAGCAATAATAAAACAAAATAAATTGACGAAATATGAACAGATTATACCAAGTGGGAAAAAAATTCCAAATAAATATAAAGCTGTTTTTGGAGATAGGTCTCCTCTTACTAATGGTCTGTCCATCCTTTTATTTTTCTTATCTATCTCTAAGTCATAGTAATCATTAAGTGCAAAAGTACTAGCCTCTAAAAATAAAGCAGTAAAAAAAGTGAGAATGAATTTATCAAATGTTGGAAAACCTTGACCCTCTAAAGCAATTAATGAACCAATCAGAATCGCAATCGCAATCATTACCCCATGTTCTAGTCGCATCATCTCCCAGATCGCTTTAATTTTTTTCATTTCCTACCTTTTTTGGGGTTCAATAATTATCTTAATTGAATCTTTTGCTTGAGCAGCAAGTTTGAATCCTTTTCCTGTCTCACTAAGTGGAAATCTGTGAGTTATCATATCTATTACTTTCACTTTTTTATTTCTTATTAGTTCAATAGATTCTTTTAAATCTTCAGGCGCTCCAGCATAAGTTGATATAATTTTTACTTGTTTATTCCACAAATCAAACATTGGAAATGGAATTTCAACACCTGGTTCAGTTGGTGCAAAAAGTAAAATTGTTCCTCCTAAAGCAACTGAATCCATTGCTTGCCTTGCAGCAGAGGGAACACCTGCACACAATATTACTAAATCTGCTAACTCTCCATTGTTATGTTTTTTTATCTCTTGAGGAACATTTTTCTTAGCATCAATTACAACATCAGCACCCATTACTTTTGCGACTTTAAGTCTAAAATCATCAATATCTGTAGCAAATATTATTCTAGCTCCAATTACCTTTGCAAGTTTAATATTAATAAGACCCACAATACCACTACCTAGGACAAGAACACTTTGACCAGATTTCATCTCTGCAATTCTCATACCTCTTACAGCGCATGCTAGTGGTTCAATAAATGCTCCTTCTTCGTAGGTCATTTCCTTTGGTAGGATGAATACGCCCTCTTCAATATTTATCTCTGGAACTCTTAGGAATTCTGCAAAACCTCCAGGAAAAAAATTTGTTGAATGTAATGTTTTGCAGAGTGTGTGCTGATCATTTTCACAAAAACTACAGGTGTTACAAGGGACGTGATGAGAAACAAATATTCTGTCTCCAACTTTGAATTTTTTAACGTTTTTTCCGACTTTTATAATATCTCCAGCCATCTCATGCCCAAGAATTCTTGGAGCTTTTTTTAGTCGATACCATTCCATTACGTCGCTACCACAGATACCACATGTTTGAACTTTTACTAGTATTTCATTATCATTTATTTCAGGTATTGGCATTTCTTCGATTCTAACATCGTTGTTGTTGTAGTACATTGCTACGCGCATTTTTCTCATAGTCAAACACAAACCTCATTATCATTAGTTGTTTAAAAGAGTTTATGACAATTTTATATTATTAAAATGTTGTAATTACATTGATCTAAGTCTACTAATTCTCTCATCTATTGGTGGATGTGTTGACCAAATTGAACTTACTGATGTACTTTTGAAAGGATTAGAAATATAAAGTGGTGCAACAGTTTTTGATCCTTTGGGTTTTCCTCTAGGATGATCTTCTTTTATTTTTGCAAGGGCTTGAGCAAGTCCATTTGGATTTCTTGTTAAGTATGCCCCATTTGAATCTGCTAAATATTCCCGTTTTCTAGAAATTGCAAGATAAGTGAGTCGAGCAAAAATTGGAGCTAGAATTACAAGAAGGATTGCTACTACCATTAAAATCGCGTTACCTTCACCTTTACGCCCTCGACCAGCTCCACCCCAAAAAAAAGAATAAAAAAGTATCTCGGAGATAAGAGCGATAGCTCCAACAACTCCAATTGTAACTGTTGCAATAAGAATGTCATGGTTTTTAATATGGCTCATCTCATGTGCGATGACACCTTCAAGTTCCTCCTGATTTAGCTTGCGAATGGTTCCAGTTGTTGCACAAATAACTGCTTCTTCAGGTTTTTTGCCGGTTGCAAACGCATTGATATTATCAGAATCCTGAACATACGCTTTTGGCATGGGAAGTCCTGCTGCAATACTCATTTCTTCAACTCGGTGAATAAGTAGCTTTTCTTCTCTTATATTTGGGTTTGCAGGACGAGCTTTCGCAGCTGATAAAACCGTTTTAACGGAAAACGAGTAAGTAACAAGGACATAAACAATCGCAATAGGTAAACCAAACATAAGGCCAATATATGGATCAAATGGAAAGAAAATATAACCTACGGCAAAAATTACACTTATGAATAATAAAGCCATAAAGGTACATACTATAATTGTTAGACGCTTATTTCTTCTGATATGGTCTTCTACAAGTAATTTTTTCTCCATATGTATCAAATGATAAATAAAGATAGTTTTAGAATTTTACTTTTGGTACTTCTCTTGAAGCTTCTGGTATCTGTAGCATTTCTCTTGTCTTGCGTCCCATACGTTTGGCAAACCAAAGACCAGGAAATGTTTCAATAGTATTGTTAAAAGCTAAAACTGAATCGTTAAAGTGTTGTCTCGAGTAGGCAATTTTATTCTCAGTGTTGGTGAGTTCATCTTGTAGATTTAAAAAATTTTGATTAGCCTTTAAATCAGGATAGTTTTCAGCAACAGCGAAAAGTGATTTAAGTGCACCTGTTAGAATGTTATCTGCATCTATATTTTCCTGCGGTGTTTTTGCATTCATCAATGACGTTCGTGCTTTTGTAACATTTTCAAGAACTTCCTTTTCGTGTTTCATATATCCTTTTACTGTCTCCATGAGATTCGGTATGAGCTCAGCCCTGCGTCTTAGCTGTACATCTATTTGTGCCCAACTGTTGTCAATCCTGTTTTCCATTCGAATAATTCTGTTGTAAAACCCCCAGTAAATAATGAGAAAGAATACAACAATTATTATTACGAATAAACCTATCAATAACAACATAATTTTTACCTCCGCTTTTATGGTGGTTATAAATCTTATTTATTTAAACTTATTTCTTACTTGATTTGAATAATTCGTATGCCTCTTTTGGTGTTACATTTTTATGAACTATCGTTTTTACTGCTTTAATCATTGCAACTGGATTAGAGCTTTGGAAAATATTTCTACCCATATCCACACCAATTGCACCCGCCTGAAGAGCATCATATGCCATTTGAAGAGCATCTTTTTCAGGTATCTTTTTACCACCTGCGATGACAATTGGTACTGGACATGTTTCAACTACTTTTTCGAAATCTTCACAGTAATAAGTCTTGACAATACTAGCTCCAAGCTCTGCAGCCATACGAGACGCAAGTGAGAGATATTTTGCATCTTTTCCTAATCCACGACCAACAGCTGTAACTGCAAGAACCGGAATACCAAATCGGTTCGCCTCATCGATTATTTTGGTAAAGGCAAGAAGCGTATCTCTTTCAAATGGCTGACCAACGAGAATAGAGAAAGCTACAGCAGAAACATTAAGGCGAAGCGCATCCTCCATTGAGACTATAATGCCTTCATGAAGTAGATTCGTTTTATTTAGAATACTTGTACCTCCTGATACTCTCAAACATATTGGAATATCTGTATCTGGAGGAATATAATTTCTCAGCGCTCCTCTAGTGGGCATAAGCACATCAGCATGTGGAAGAAGTGGTTTTACTATATCGTCAAGTTTTTCTAGTCCTGTTGTTGGCCCCATAAAATATCCATGATCAACCGCAAGCATAACTGTATGACCATCTTTTTTAATAATCCTTGATATTCTGTTTTTCATTCCCCAATCCATATAAATCGCCTCCTTTCTCTCGGTATATAGAGGAGGATTATATAAACTATTTCTAAAAATATCAAAGTGTAATTACATATAAAACTTCTGAGAAACCTTTTTTATTTAATGTTATATTATCGGTCTTTAATTTATGGGAGGCTTAATATATGTCAGTAATTGAAAATTTAAACCCAAAATCCGTTTGGAAACATTTTGATGAAATTAGAAAAATACCACACTGTTCAAAACATGAAGAAAAAATTAGAGATTACATCATTAACTTTGCAAAAGATAATAAACTGAAGTTAAAAATAGATAAGACAGGAAATGTTGTTATTTCAAAATTTGCAAGTAAAGGAATGGAAAACAAACCTACAGTTGTTCTTCAAGGACACATGGATATGGTATGCGAAAAAAACAGCGATATTGAACATGATTTTTCAAAAGATCCAATAAAACTCAAAATTAAGGATGATATTCTAACAGCTGATGGTACAACTCTTGGTGCTGACAATGGTATCGGTCTTGCAATAAGCCTAGCAATATTGGAAGATAAAACATTAAAAAATGGTCCAATCGAAGCACTATTCACCGTTGATGAGGAAACAGGCCTTACTGGTGCGTTTGCAATGGAATCAGATATGTTGACAGGAAAAATATTGCTGAACCTTGACAGTGAAGATTTTGGAGTTATAACAGTTGGATGTGCTGGAGGTGGAGATTCAAAAATAAAACTACCTTTGAAAACACAGACAATTGCAGGAGATTTAGAAAGTTTACATATTAAAATTTCAGGCCTTAGAGGAGGACACTCTGGTGTGGATGCTCACGAACAGAGAGGAAATGCAATAAAAATTTTAGCACGTATTCTATGGAAAGCATCACAAAATCATGAGTTTTACTTAGCAGATATTAAGGGAGGAGATAAACACAATGCAATACCTCGTGAGGCATATGCAAAAATATCAATAGGTAAAACAGGAAAAGCTTCTTTTAAATCTTGTTTAATAACTGAGGAGAAGGATATTTTAGAAGAGATAAAACCTATCGATCCAAACTTAAAAATAGAAATAGAAAACATTGAAAAACTCAATAAAAAACTCGATAAAAATTCGCAAATATCATTATTAAATCTCTTGCATAGTCTTCCTCATGGTATTGATAAAATGAGTTATGACATTCCAGACCTTGTAGAAACATCCACGAATCTTGCAACAGTTTCTTTGGATAAGAATAATGCATTAATAGGTTTGAGTTCAAGAAGTTCTATTATGTCAGCTCTTCAAGATTTCCGCGACAGAATACGCGCAACTGCATCGCTCTCAGGTGCAAAGATTACTGAAGAAACACCATATCCTGGTTGGAAACCCAACCTGAATTCGAATCTACTAGCTCTTTCAAAGAAAATCTTTAAAGAAATGTATGGTGAAGAACCAAAAGTTGAAGCAATCCACGCTGGATTAGAATGCGGAATCATAGGAGAAAAATTCCCGGGAATGGACATGATATCTATAGGGCCAACTATTAAATACCCTCATTCTCCAGAAGAGCAAGTATATATCAGTACAATTGATAAATTCTATAAATATGTGTTGAAGCTTTTGGAAGATATCTGAATCATAGAATTCTTTCTTCTTTTTATTAATCATGAAAACTCTACGAAAAGAAATTGATTTCAGTTATGAAATTTAGTTTTAGGACAAAATACTAAAACAATAAATGTATTTTACTCCTTATAAACGCGGATATAATCTAGTGGTTATGATATTGGCTTCCCAAGCCAATTGCCCGGGTTCGAGTCCCGGTATCCGCATGAATTAATTAAACAAATGGAGTTGAAAACTGGTTATGAAAAAAACTGTGAAAGTAGGAGATCGGGTTCAAATAATCTTTATGAACGACACATGGACACGACTGAAAGCAGGAGATAAAGGAACGATTTTTAAAATAGAGGAATCATCAGATGAGAAACTTATCTGGGTAGATTGGGATAATGGTGAAAAATTAGCTATACTTGATGGAATTGATAAGTTTAAAATCGTTAAATAACAATAAGATTTATCTTAGTAAATCTTGACGTTCAAATAAAAGTAAAAAGAAAAAAAAACCACGAATTTTTAAAACATTAAAAAGAAAAGAGAAAGGAAGATTCCTGGTAGTATTATTAACCACCACCAGGTAGAACATCTATATAGAACAACAGTACAAAGGCACCTTGATGTCTTACACCTGAATATTCCAGTATGTCTGCAGTAACGGTTACTCTTGTTTGTCCAAATCCAAATATCAAATCAGATCTAACTACTTCTTCTTCACCCATTGGGATAGTTGGGATCGTTCCAGTAGTTTCTTTGCCCAGTAGGATAAAACCACCATCTAAGGTGATCTTCCAATTAATGTCGTCTGCTTCAGCAAGTCCACTATTTTTGATTGCAACACTTATTTTAGCAAGTCCACCCTTTATAACACCTACATTAAGAGCGGGCAAGTCAATATGAAGCGGAAATGGGTCTGACCAATAACCTATAGAACCCTCGATATCTTTGGCTCTTACCTTGATTTCGTAATCTCCTACTGCTGGCCAAGCGTGAGATGCTGTTACTGGTTCCCCTGAGTTGTATGGTCCAACCCACTCACTTTGGGTTCCATCTCCCCAGTCAAATAAGTATAAAATTTGATCTTCTTCAGGATCTGTTGTGACAGAGGTATATTCATATTCTTTTTCTGGTTTTCCATTTGCTGGACCATCAACAGTTGGTGGATATGGTGGGTAACTACTACCAACTTGAATGTTACTTTGATAGTATAGATGATTATGGGCTGTAACCGTTAATATTACTTCATCTGGTAATCCAATGTCTAATTCTAATTCAGCAACACCTGAAGAATCGGTTAAACCTTTTGCATAGGCTCCATTTGGCTGATTCATACAAACTAATGCACCTTCGAGAGGATTGCCATCACTTTCAACAGTTACCTCATAAATGCTTGGGCCATATTGAACCATTATAGGATGATCTACTGTAAGAGCTTGTGGAAATGCTAACCATATATCTGTCGTTGGATCACCATGGACGTGAAGCATCTCAAATTCTAATTCTGATATTTGCTCATTTGGAGTCCAAGGATATGGAGGGCAACCACCTGGGAATACATATTTGTCGTACATCCAAAATAGAGCATAATTCTTTACTTGAGATATCCTATAAACTTCTGTGGTGTATGGATTAAAATCACTACCTGTAGGGTAATTAGGATCGAAATCTGAGAACATAGCATCGTAATGGCCACGACCTATCTCGTCATTATAACCACTGTAGCTGGTTCTAGTATGGGCTACTACTGCTATGAATCCATCAGGAACTCTAATACCTACCTCCCCTATTGACTCATAATTTCCACTATTGCTGTCAGTTTCCCCATCGAACCATCCGCTTTGGCAGTTTAAACTGAACATAACTGGATACATTTCACCATTATTAATGTCATTTATAATATGATCTGTGGTAAATCGCGGCGAGGACCATCCTGTATATGATGCACCACTGTTTTCGGATATACCATGATCGCGATGATTGGCAATGATAACACCATTGTCAATTGCGTTAATAACTCCCTGTGTAGAACCAGGGGGAGTTGTACCTTCATATTGCCTTATTACGTTATATCCTAGAGGATTTAGAAAGTCATAAACTGTTTCTGAGCCCCAGACAAAAAATCTCCCAGATTCTTCTTTTGCAGCAAGTAGAACATTATTAAACCAATCAGATCCCATGTACGGATTTTTGCTGTAATCCAATATTTTATTGACAACTGTGGTGAGTTGAGTTTCATCGTCAACAGAAATTCTTCCGGTATGTAGTTCTGGGAAATAATCAGAACTGCCAAATGTTACGTACCAATGGTCGCTTCCTGTATTTCCATTAAGGTAATTTACAGGAACATGATCTGCATCTCCAACAATGAGAAGAAATGAAGGTGGTAAAACCCAATCATTGTAAGCAGTCTCCATATAACTACGTAACTCTTGTGATGTGGTTCCAATGTCTGACCATTTTACTACTTTGGTTTCAATGCCAGTTGTATGACGCCATTCAGCTAAAGGCAATATTTCTTCATAGAAATCATCATAGACTACTATTAAAAGATCTGCTCTATCTTCTTCGGATAATCTTCCACCTGGAGTTTGTGGATTGTTCAACTTTACTCTTTCCACAATATTTGAATTAATCAGAAAAGCATCTAAAAGTGGTTGGAAGTATATTGAGCGCAGTCTTTCGGGGATAAATTCTCCAGTCCCACCAATGAAGTCAATACTTATACTTATATCGTTATAAGCTTTTATTATCTTAGTGACAGGGTTATAGGTAAATGGAAATACAGAAACCATTACAAATCTACAACCTCGTATCGTCTTAATAGGACTGACTTGGACGACAGAGGAAGGATAATATTCATTTGTGGAATAAAAATCTTCATTTTTTGTAAATGGCGGATCTATGGATCCATCGGTATCTGGTTTTGGAGGCTGAGATGGATATATATTATAATTCTGAAGGAGTATGTAATCTGATGTTTCATAATTAAAACTTATTTCTGCTTCTTGAGGAATTGCTACGAAGAAACTGATGGTTGGTAATTCAGCTTTGCCGTATTCAGCTGTGAAACCACCGCTCTGTAGTTTTAATCGATCATACGTTATTGTATTGGCTTCAATAATTTCAGTATTGAAATCAATAATAGATAAACTGACATCTACACCAAATTCATCTGTTCTAGTAATGATAACACTGTAATCATTAGATATTATGCCTTTTCTTTCATCCGCTCCAGAAAGTATAGATAAACCACTCAAAAGAAAAACACAAACTATAATTAATACCTCCAGCTTCAATAATTTATTTCTATAATTTTTTTTACCTTCCATATTTACTCCACTAATATATATTTGCAACTTATATTAAAAAGTATCTATGAGCGATAGAGGCCCTAAAAAAAGAAGATTTTATATCAATCAAACTAAAATTGTAGCAGGTTGCTAAATAATAAATAAATCCGGGGAAAGAATCGTTCTAAAAAATCAAGCAATGTGGAATACATAACCTTATTTTTTGGCATAGTTACTGAAAGAGGATCTGACCATTCACTTTCTTCACCATAGATGTCTTTTGCCTTCACTTTTATATTGTATGTGCCATCATCCGGCCACGCATGGGGCGTGGAAATAGGTATTCCAGAGGGATAATAATTACTGTTATTATTATCCCATTCATCAACTGTGTCATCTCCATCCCAGTCCCATCCATACTCTAACTTATCACCATCGGGATCAATTGCACTTGTAGAATAGGGGTACGATGTCCCGGTTTGACCTTGAGTCACACCTGTTGGTTTGATTGGTTTTTCTGGTGAATTATTGGTTGTGGTAATATTTACTATAAATGAATGTGCTCCTTCCTCGCCAATGTACGGGTGGTTTTCGCTTCTGCCAGAATTATCTTCAGCTTGTATATAATAGTACACTCTTGATCCATCTTCCTGAGGATAGATAACAGCGTGATAATTGGCATTTCCCAATGGTGTCATTTGAACGGAATCCCAAGTTCCATTTTCTTCTTTCCAGTATACGCGAGTTGAATAACTGATTAGGCTTTCTTCACTGTATGGTACAATTTTTGCTTGTATATCAACGCCAGCATCTCCATTTTGAATACCATATAATGGTGTATGTTCTATATACAACATTTCTCTATCTGGTATTCCCTTAGCTCTGCAGTGGAGTGCATCTGTGGATTGCCATGAGCCGGTAAATCCGAGAACTTCATATCCAGGCATAGCCGTTTGATATGAAGCAATAGCATCATCATCCCATTGACTTCCAGTTATTGGAACTAGGACTTTGTTGTTAAGAATAAGTGAGTTAGTATAGGGTTGGTTGTTTGGTGTATAAACCCGTGCGATTTCGTACGGAGTATCATAACAACTTATCTGTAATTCAAAATAATCGACTGCTGCTTCGATTTCATCGTATTGTGAGTGACTCGGAGGAACTTCTCTTATCATTATTACATCGGGTGCGAGATATTTACCCCAGCAGTCGATGTGCTTAATATATTCGCCGTTTACATCTGGTACAACGTGATAATTAGTGACACCAAGATAATCATTTACTATTTCGTCTATTTCCTGGTGGGTATATCCTGGATTTTCAGTCCATACCAAATCTGTTGAAATAGATATCCCTTGTCCATCGGTCATATAGTTTCCTCCAGCATGCTCAAGAGGCATATAATAATACGGTAATCCCTGATCAGTTGCATATGCCAAAGGGATTGCATTATCATTTGGACGTGGTCTATTATAAAGAAAATCGATAACACCTAATTCATCGTTTCCAGTGAATACAAACCAAGGGCCATAATCTCTTGTCCAATAACTGTCACTAGGAGCAGTTAAGAAACTACAATGATTTAGATTCACTCCATTATTTTGGTATTGTGATATTACATAATTTTGTTGAGATGAGCTCCCAACGATTGTAACAACTTCCACATCTTCTGCCATTTCTGCTATAATCTCATAGGAAATACCGAAGGAATAACGGATTAACACGCCTTCCATTGGTTCAAACTCAGCAACTTGTCGTATTGGCTCAGGAGGTTCAGATAATGGTTGAAAATTCAAGGTATTTTGATAATAAAGTTCATTGGTTTCAGCTGATATTAAATTTACACAACTTGCAGAAAATAAAAAAGCTGCTATTGTTATATAGAGTAATCTCGATTTACCTGTCATGATTTATTCCTACGTAATTTCAGTATACTGACTAAAGTTACACATATCATAGGATTTCATACTGGCTTTATTATTAGCCGCCACCGGGTAAAACATTTATAAAGAACAACAGTACAAAGGCACCTTGATGTCTTACACCTGAACTTTCTAGTATATCTGCAGTAATGGTTATTTTTGTTTGTCCAAATCCAAATATCAATCCAGATTTTACTTCTTCTTCTTCTCCAGCAAGGATAGTTGGGATTGTACCAGTAGTTTCTGTGCCCAGCAGTATTAAACCGCCATCTAAGGAGATCTGCCAATTTATGTCATCTGCTTCAGCAAGACCAGTATTTTTGATTGTCGTACTAACTTTAGTAAGTCCACCCTTAATAACGCTTACTTCAAGAACTGGCAAGTCAATGTGTAGTGGAAACGGATCTGACCAATAACCCGCAGCACCCTCGATGTCCTTGGCTCTTACCTTGATTTCGTAATCTCCTACTGCTGGCCAAGCGTGAGATGCAGTTACAGGATCCCCTGAATTGTAAGGTCCAAGCCATTCACTAAATGTACCGTCTCCCCAGTCAAACATATAGAAAATTTGATCTTCTTCAGGATCTGTTGTAACAGAGGTATATTCATATTCTTTTCCTGGTTTACCTGTTGGTGGACCATCAACAGTTGGTGGGTAAGGTGGGTAACTATCCCCAACTTGTAATAAAGCGGTATATGGAATTTTGTTATATCCTGTAACTACTAGGTCAACACCTTCCATAAAAGGTAAGGGGTCCTCAAAGGTGATAGTGGCACGACCAGTATCATCAGTATATCCATATCCGAGTAGTTCATAGTCATATGAGATAGCGCATAGAGCACCCTCAACACTAGTTACATCTACATCGAACGAGGTTGAACCTATTGGAATCATTGAATTATGGGTGACTGTCATAGTTTCTGGTGTATCAGTACGCACTTGTAGTGAAGGATCTCCAAAAACAGTCCAAGCATCGGTTTCGTCATAGCAACTTGAACCGTACTCATCCATCATGTGCATGGTTCCTTCAAAGCATAATGCACCATACGTGATCCTTTTATGATCTGCATATGATTCTATCAAAATATCAATTATTTCGTCCTGAGCATCCATTGGTGGATCCCAACTTTGACTCTGTGATGATGCAAACATACCTATACCTCCAGTTGGTTCTCCATTATTGGTTGCTCTAAGCCATGCCTCTGCAAAACAAGCGTCATAATTATCAAATTCTCCATTGTTACATGCAACGGAACTCATAAAAGGAAGCATATTATCATTTGTTAACGCGTTTATATTACTATTACTGAAACCACTAGAACCCCAGGATGTAGGAGATCCATGACCACAGTAATTTACAATACTTCGACCATCATTTAGCGCAGTTGTAACCATAGCAGATGTGGCGGAAGGATCATAGATTTGATCAACCAGTGTATAGGTATATACTAATAGATCGTCTCTTATATTATCCATATGTTCATCGTCATATTCACCATCGTCACCAGGTCCTTGATTGGAGGCAATACCGGTACCTTTATGATACCATTCAGCACCAGATTGCGGAAATTTTTCATATTCAATTGATCGTTCAACCTGGGTTTCTAAATCTGCTGTGTTTTGTGCAGAAAAACGACCGACAAACAAATCCTGATAATTATCATTTCCAACTATATATGAATAGCTTGGATCTGTCGCAGCATAGGTATAAGGGGAAGTATACAGTGTAGGCACCTGGGCTGCATCCCCTACTAGCAAGACAAATGTAAGACCATAGTTATTGTAATAATTTTCAATATATGTCTTAATTGCATTGGCATTACCGATAGTTGAAACCTTAACCATCTCAGTTGGAGTGCCTCTCATATTTTTCCACTGAACAAAGGGTACCATTGAATCCCAAAAACTATCATAGGTGATAACAAGCATATTTCCTCGTTCTCCAACGGGATCATAATTATTAGAAAAAATGTTGTTTAAGTTGATGAAATGTCGTTCATAAATTTGCTTAAAATCATTATTGATCTTAGAAGGTAATTCCGTTCTGGTTATACAGTTTACCGTATCGGGGCCATTTGAATAAACTTCTATTGTTATTTCAGTATAGAAACGCAGTTTTTCTTGTACAGGATTATATTGGAATGGGTTAATTTCGACTACTTGACCTCTAAAGTCACGTAATATATAAGGTTCCCTTAGTTCTACAATTTTTTCTGGAAACCAATTATTTTCGTTATAAATAACGTCAAATTCATAGGCCACATCCTTGGGATTTACAGTTCGAGGCAGGTGTCCTTTTGATGGTACTATCTGTATTCCTTCATAATCTTGATATTGAGATTGTATAACCATTACTTCCATTTTTAAGTCATCTGGAATAATAATACTCCGACAGATATTAGGAAGTTCAGGTTTTCCTTTAAGCATAATGTTTGATTCATCGTCTAAAGTAAGTTTTAAATAGCTATTTCCATCAATAATTACTTCTTCTGATGTAAATTCGCTAATCTGATAATTGATAGTTATTACATCTTCATCGTTTTGAACTGTTATTCTAATGTTTTCGTTCTCTACAGTTACCACATCTGTACCACTTAAACTAGGTATGATACTTACTCCAACAAGAACAATTGCTGCCAAAAATACCAATTTTTTCCCTACAATAATTCTTTTCATATTATTTCCCCATGTGTTTATTTATACATAAGTTGCTTTAAAGCCTCCTATAGTATGAGTATTAATATATTAATACGTACTATTTATCTTTTTGCTTTGATTTATTTTTTGTTTCAATAATAGGTTTTTGTGCTAATTTTAACTTTACATGTCAATATAATTTAAAATATGTTTCCGAAAAGCCATACTTTTTATCAATGTCATTCTTTGAAGACTTATACTAATTTAATAAGTATTTTATTTAAATTTTGAAGAATTTGTAAAAGTTATATCAAAAAATATGTTTAACTCCATGAAATACGTAATAAACACAAATAATTAATAAAAAGATAAGAAGATGGGAGAAAAAAACTCCCATTTTACGGTATGTTTATTAGCCGCCACCAGGTTTAACGTTGATAAGAAACAACAATACAAATCCATCTAGTTCTTTTGTATCTGACATTTCTGGTATCTCTGCAGTAACGGTTACGACTGTCGCTCCAAATCCTATTATTAACTTTGAAGTTGCAGTTATCTCTCCAAATGCAGGAATATCATCTGTGCCAGTTGTTTCTTTGCCGATAAATGCGCCTCCTACAAGACTAATACTCCATTGTACACCAGTTGCTGCTACGGCACCATCATTTTTAATTTTCGCATTTACTCTAAATAATCCACCCGTGACAGCACCTATATCAACTATTGGTCCTTCGACAATGGTTATTGTATGTGCAGATGACCAGTCACTTTCACCGCCATTAGCGTCTTTTGCCTTTGCCCTTACTTCATATGTTCCTGCAGTATCCCAAGCATGAGATTCTTGGTATGGCGTTTGATGAGGCATTAGTGCGCTCCATGCGCTAAAGGTTCCGTCTCCCCAGTCGAACATGTATGAAACTTGGTCTCCTTCAGGATCTGTCGTCTCAGTTTCAAACTCATATTCAACTCCAGTTACTCCATCATCAGGTCCAGATGGTGTTGACGGAGTATTTGGTGGTGTATTTAACTCGCACATCTCATAACCAAATATAAGACGTAATGGAGTCCCCTGTATAAGACCACCAAGAGTTGCATAACTTTCGTTATACTCTGTGGTGAAAAATAAGCCCCCAGCTATACCAGTACCTAGATCTCCGCTTACACTATGTGTTACCCCAGTAAGTGTTTTTGTGGCAAGATCATATTGTTCAATTTGACATGCACTCCCACTGGTTCCAGTAAAAATCCAAAGGAATGGGCCATCAAAACCTTCTACTGTGCATACGTTATCCCATGCAGAACCATACAGGCTAGGCGGGGCAGTAATAGTATCAAGTACGGCACCTGTTCTATCTAAAAGTTTAAGATCTGAACTCCATACATTTACCCAAAAACCACCGTTACCTCCGTCTGCATCTGCATCATAAGCACAAGATCTAACATCTACGGCAGTAGTGATAGTACTAACTAAAGTTTGCGTAGCTAAATCCATTTCCCATATTCTAGAGGAAAGTCCGTCACCGCCGTAGAAGTACGTTCCATCATATGCAAGATCTCTTAATTGTGAGACACCTGGGATTGTAAATGATCCAATATAGTTACCCTCTTTGTCGAATTGATATATATTGGCGCCATTCCATTTAGTTACATAAAAATGGGTTCCATCAAATTCAACTCCACCCAATCCACTATCGCCAGTAGGTGTTTGTACATCATAGGTAAACTGAAAATCCCATGGGGTCCGATTTAAATTTTGACAAGAAGAGTAACCCTCTGTTTTACCTTCATTAAAATCATCATTCATTGTCCCTGTCACTGTAGAAACAGTAACGCACAACAGCATACATACAAATATACTTACAATTTTCTTTTTCATTTTTTTCCTCCCGGATAGATATAGTATATGATAATAGGTATATAAATATTTTCAATAAAATAAATAATTTTACACAAGTAGGTTCTAAAAACGGGATAAATTTATTTTATTTAATGATTTTAAAACATCTGTAATAGCGTTTTTTGTGTAAAAAATGTAATAACAACAAATGATATATTACGTTTGCATAATAATCTTTAATAAAATTATTTCAACAAGAGGAAAAGAAGAATAATATTAACCGTTTTATATCATTAAAAATATTATATCAGAAATCAAACAGGTTTTTTTGTTTTATTAAATCTTCAATTGCTGAAAATTTTTTTAAAACAGGTTCTACTCTATCTCTCGAGAAATGATGTCTATCACATAAAATTTTGAAAACCGCCTCATTATCAGGTTTTGACCATCGAAGAGAATAATCTTTACTTACCTTAGGATTTAGGAATATGTTACGGATTTCTTTGATTTCTTGTAAAGAGGGGATATTAGATCCCCCAACAATAGCTACAGCATTTTCCACGTTACCAGCCTTTTTAATAAGATTCAAACTTTTTTTAGAGCCATATCCTCTAACGCCTTCATTGAAATCCGTACCAATTAATATAGCCATGTCAACTAGTTGTTTTTGTAGGATATCTAAAGATTTAAGACCAGGTTTTAATCTTATAAGTTCAGGGTTAACCTTGACATAAGCTTTTTTATTAGGCAGTTTCCTCCGTCCCGATGAGGTTAAATTTCTTACAAGAATTGGAGAACCAAATAATAGACAATCAAAATCCTGGGAACCCACGGCATAAGCATCACCTTTTTTAACCATATAACTTGCTTGCGCTTCACCTTCTGAAAGTGACTGGACGTGAGGCACACCAAGTGCATCAAGTAGTTCTTTGCTCTGCCTAATTATTTCATCTGTTACCCGTGAGGTTTGTTGTGCCTTTGTTCTGGCTTTTTCAATGTCTCCTTTTTCCAAAGCTTCCTTCCAATCCCTTTCTGCTTTCTCCCTTCGTTCTCTACGTTGTTCAATTGTTTTTGCCTTTAATGGATGTGGTTCACCATCAAAAACATAAACGGGTCGTATTCGTGCTTCAATAATGTTGGCAGTTCTATAGAAAAGACCTGAAAGATGCGAGGTTATCTGACCTTTTGAATCCCTTAACGGTGTCCCATCTCTCTGCCTTATTATTGATAGAAACTGATGAAGTACATTATGTGCATCGATGACAATTACTCTATCATGTAAATCGTTAAACGAGATATTTTCTTTTTTGAATAAATTCCCAAGGTCAACTCCCATCTAATCAAATTCCAAAATGGATTTTATGAATATAGACTTTCCCACAACGATACTTTTAAAGGAGGAAATAACATTCCCCCTTCGATGAAACGTGACCTTATTTCAATGTTAGATGTCAAAGATGATTTAGAAGAGATAATTGATCTTGGAATCAAATTAAAACAAAAATCAAAAAGAGGGAGATCCATTGAACTAATGAAAGGGAAAACATTGGGAATGATATTTGAAAAATCAAGTACCAGAACAAGAGTTTCATTTGAAGTTGGAATGACAAAGTTAGGAGGGCATGCTATTTTTTTAAGTACAAATGACATACAGTTAGGAAGAGGAGAAACGATAGAAGATACAGCCCTGGTGTTATCACGATATGTCGATATTATTATGTATAGAGCAAAAAACAATCAGGATATGAAGGAGTTGGCAAAATATTCAACAAAACCAGTGATCAGCGGACTTGATGACAAAGAACATCCATGCCAGGTCATTACTGATTTGATGACCATTAAAGAAAAGAAAGGCTCCTTAAAAGGATTGAATTTTGTATATATCGGCGATGGGAATAATAACATGGCACACTCATATCTCCTTGGATGCGGTATCGTCGGGATGAATGTAAAGATTGTTGCCCCTAAAAAGTACTGGTCAGATGGTTATTATGTTGAAAAAGCAAAAAAATTTGGAGTCAATGTTGAGGTAACTGATAACATTGAAGGATCTACAAAAAATACAGATATAATAGCAACTGATACCTGGATTTCTATGGGTGACGAAGCAGAAAAAGTAAAACGAATCAAAGATTTCCAAGGATACTCAATCGACGAGCACCTCATGAGTTTAGCTAATCCTGATGCTATTTTTATGCATTGTTTACCTGCCTATTATGATTATGAGGTAACAAAAGAAGTAGCTCATGGAAAACAATCTGTTATCTTTGATGAGGCTGAAAATCGGTTGTGGGCTCAAATAGGAATTATGGTTACGTTAACCAATCAGTAGATTAGTCTGGTTAGGTGAGTATTTTATCTAAAACTTTTTGTTTTATAGCATATTTTATCTCCTGTGCTATTCTACGTCCTGTGGATAGATCTGGTTGAATAAATTCTGAATATGGAGAACCAGAAACATAAGGATTAGTACCTGCCACTATACGAGCAGAAATTTCAAATACCTTAAATTCTAGATTTTCAGTAACTACACTTTCTAAACAAAAAGAGCCGATTACGCCGCCAAAGAGGTCAAGAGATTTTTCGACCACTGCTTCTCCCATCTTAAAGACCTTAGGTAACAATGATTCTCTCATTACAATAGGAATATTACCTGTCACAACAAATGTGGGATGAATACCTAGTTCTTCAAGTTCCTGAATTGAACCCAGGCGTTGGACTTCATCAATCGTTGTTTCGTCACGTCTGTCCATTGATAAGAGTTGAAGACTACCTTTACTTAATTTATAGGCATTATCCTGAATAGGTGAATAGAAATAATGAAGATAATATCGTGTCCCCATCACAAATTCTTGAATGGAGTAGGATTTGTCTTTTTTTACTCTCTTTAAAAATTCATCATATGTTTTTGCAATGAAAAAACCTCTACCGCCTTTGGCACCATGATATTTAACGATTACAGGTTTGTTGATATCTCTTGGGTCCTTTATTTCTTGAGGCATGGTAAGGCCAGCACCTTCTAGCCATATTCTTTCCTTGTTTCGATCTGATTCCCACATTAGGACATTTCTATTCCCAAATGTGGGTAAATTCAAGGTTAAAAATTTTTCAGCATCAAGATATTCAACGAATGATCCGTGCGGAATAACAACAATGTTTTTTTCTTGCAATTCCTTCGCATATTTCATAATATCTTTATAACTGTCAACAATGAAAAAATCATCAGGTTTCCCGAGAGGAAAAGCATCATAAAAATTTTTTTGTTCTCCAACAGATATTCCTAATGTTTTAAATCCCTCCTTTTTTGCACCGTTAAAAATCTGCAGGCTGGAGTGAGAACAAACAGTAGCTATGGTAAGATTCTTTTTGTCATATGATGTAAGCATGTCATTTACATTTATATTAGTCATAGTATTGACACCCTTACATGCCTTTAACAAACACCCATGTTTTATTAGTTTCGATTGCAAATCTAATTTACATTCAAAAGTATTATTTTGATTAATCATTCTTAAAATAAAGTCACAAAAAATCAAAATTGTCGTTTATTATCCCTAAGTGATTCTATAATCTCTTTTCCAAAATCTGTAAGTTTGTATAACTTAATATCATTATTTTTTCCACTGTTGATTTGTTCAACTATATTAAGACTGATAAGTGACTCGTCACTCCTATATCTCGAATTCATTCCTCTTATAGCACCTATTACATTTGTTGGAGTTGTTTTAACATTATATGCAATCTCAGAGGTATAACTCCCACTTGGATTAATATCAAAAAGATACTCTGCAATCTTTTTCCTAACGTTACTTCTCCTTAACGACCGTATAACAAGAGGTTTTAATATATCTGGAGAAGCAACTGTCCCATCGCTATCTTGCATCCCATCCACTTAGTTCCGAAGATGAATGTTATTTAATATTAATAAATTAATCGGTTCATTTCATCCTATCTAAAAATCTTTGTATAAGAAAAACGAAACTGATAAATGCTTGTTACACAATATGCATCTATAACATTATGGATGGGAAAAAATGTCAATTAAAAAGGAATTATTAAATGAATTAACTGAGAACCAATTAAAACAGCTAGCTGAGCACAAAGGGATAGACTTTACTCTAAATAGTGTTCAAAAGAATTATTATCAGAGTTGGGATGAAAAAGATATGTTAGTAGATATGATGGCCGATTATAAACAGTTGACGATTTCAGAAATAGAAAAATTTATTGCAGATAAAAAGGTATAGATTCCATCATCTACTATTTTTAACTGAAATTTTCTCACAATAACTTTCAATAGGACATTTACTACATAGTGGTGATACTGGAACACAGATTTTTTGACCAAATGTGACAACTAAGTGATTAAAATCATTCCAGTAATCTTCTGGTAAATTTTTTTTAAGCGTTATCTCTGTCTCTTCAGGTGATTTAGTTTTAATCCAACCAAGTCGATTTGGGATTCTGTGACAGTGTGTATCTATTGGGAGATACCCATGTTTTTTGTGTCCATAGACCATAACAATATTTGCAGTTTTTCTCCCCACTCCTTTAAGTTTCAATAACTCATCGAACTTGTCAGGAACTTGTCCTTCATAGATATCAATAATTGTTTTTGATATTTCCTTTATTGTTTTTGCCTTGGTTTTATAAAATCCTACAGGGTAAATCAATGATACAATCTGTTTCTCTGAAAGTTTCACAAGTTTTTCAGGAGTATTGTAATTCTTTAGTAATCTAATGGATGCTTGTTCAGTTACTTCGTCTTTGGTTCTCAGGCTTAAAATGCAAGAAATTAGGGTAGTGAAAGGGGTATTTACAATGACATCCCATTTTGATCGCGAAACAATTGGTCGATCGTATTTGGTAATTTCTTGTTTTAATAGTCTAAAGACACTATCTACATGTTTTATTTCGTTCACAATGCATCCTCCAAAGGTTCTCATCTTTAAAAAAGTAACCTAGGTTAAAAACTTATAATCCGTAAAATAAAAAAATAAGTTATTTTTTCACTTGATAAACTGTATTGTGGTTAGTACAAGAATTATAATATTTTCAGTGCAAAACCAAAATATTTTTAATAGCATAGTTAGTTACATCATTCACTCAGGAGGATGCATGAGATGAATGAAATTATGAAATCTTTTGGTCATAATGCAGGAAGATTATGGGAAACACTTAGCACTGAAGGTCCTCAGGTACAAACCAAATTAATAAAAAAAACTAAAATAAGAGAGGATGAATTTTATGGTGCGATTGGATGGCTCGCAAGAGAAAATAAAATATTTAGAGACAAAAGAACCTACAAAATTGGTGAAACAAATTTAACTAAGAAAATAGGGTCAGATGCCGGTAAAGTGTGGGAGACTCTGTGTAGGAAAAACGAAGTTGATATTTCTAGCATTTCTCGTTTAGCAAAAATTGAGAAGAGAGATTGCTATACCGCATTAGGATGGCTTGCACGTGAAGGAAAAATAACAGCAAAAATTAAGGTAAAAAGGAAATAAGAGTTAAATTTTAAAAACAGTATCTTTCTTCATGTTAAACGTTATGGATAAGATACCGTCCGCTTTTAAAAGTAAAACCATCTAGTTTTTCTTCTGTTAAAGAAAAACTTCGAACCGATTTTTATCCCCAATTAAAAAAGAAGAGAAAAATGTATATCGGATTAGTCTTCTAACTGCGGATATGTAATGTTATTATATTTTTATGAAGATCAACAATACTACAGCGTCAACGTCCTTTGTATCTGAAGAGTGAGGTATTTCGGCTGTTAAATCTTTGGATGGATACTTCTTGGTAAAAACTAAATATCAGAACATTTATGGGTTATATAGGAAAGGAATTATGAAAGGTAGAGTAATAGTTGATTTCGAAAGAGATGAAGAAGAAGAAAAATGCAGTTATAGCCTAAAGCAAGTAGGTAATGACACTCTAGAAAATGAAGATATCATTTCATTATTCAAGCATATTATAAGCGAGCTTATGGCTGAAGAGAGCTGAATTCATTCCAGTCAGTTATCATGTTCTTAAGATTCATCCAGGTTAAAAATAAATTGGAAGTAGATTATTTTAAGGAATTTAAAATAAAAGAGAAGGTTGGTTTAGTTTGGGATTAAAACTCTAGCAGATGCCTAAATATTTGGAACAGATTTGGGTGTTGTTCTAGAAATCTTAGGAATAACAGGTTTATATGAAAAGATTTGTTTTTAGGGATACTTACCTTAAGTGTTGCCCAGTCGCTTTTAGCACCATATTCATCCTTAGCTTTTACTCTAACATTGTATCTCCCATCTTTATCCCAGGTGTTTTCTATAGTTACTTCCTCTCCAGATGCATAAGGTCCAATCCATCCTTCCCACCATCCCTCCCAGTATGTATCTCCCCATACAAGGTAATAGTAAACATCGTCTCCATCTGGATCTGAAGCATAAAAAGTGTAATTATATGCTGTACTACTTCTTCCTCTCCTAGGCCCTCTTAGAGTCGGTTTATTTGGTGGGTCATTAGATTCATCAATATATACCCATGTTGTATCAGCCCCTGTGATATCTTCGTTATCAATAACAGTCAAAGTCACTGGATATATCCCTTTGATGTTATAGGTGTGAGTTGTGTTTTCTCCAGATCCATTGTTTCCATCGCCGAAATCCCAATGATAACTAGAAATATTTCCTTCATGATCAAAACTATTGCTGCCATCGAATGTTATTACTTGTCCAACATCTCCAGAATATGGGCCATCTGCTTCTGCAACAGGCACCCAATTATTAACGCTCTCAGAGGTGTAATTAACCCAATCTATTGTAGAGTTATCAATGTTTAAACTCCCATATTCTATGTTAAAGAATCCATCATATCCCCATTCTGTGCTAAAGCTGTTTTTGACAATCCAATAGCCCCCGTTTCCGATTGACGGATTATCTTTCCATCCGACAATGACGACTTGATGATTTATACCATCTACTGGTCCTAGATAAGGATAATAATCATCAGGGTTGTTATGTTCCCAACCCCATTCCTCAAGATTATTTTCACCATGTAAATAATAGGTAAGTAACATGCAGGTGGAAACTGGACCTGTCTTCATCACCTGGGTTTTAATAGCCTCTATATCCTCAGGGCTTCCATCTGTATCCCAATATCCATAATCCGAAATTGGGATTAGTTTATCTTCCCAGTCAGGACATTTATCAGAGCAGGGAATGGTATCGTCAGCTTGATAAGGCATACAAGATTCAGGGATAATACCATTAAAATTATTCCCAGAAGATGTATTTCTCTTTATATAATAAAAAGCTCTATAAGCCCAGCCACCATTGCAGCTTCCAGCTGCTGGCAAACATGAAAGTACATATTGCTCAGAAAGAAACGGATTTAATCTTGCGCATCCCTCTCTAATATTTATAATACTTTCAAGTGCACCCATTCCCGCGAAAACCCAACAACTACCACAATTACCCTGATCTTTTGCAGGCGTAGTCCAATCCTCACCCATATAATCTAACCAACTGAAATAATCAGGTGTGGCTACAACCGTTGGTTTCGAAGAGGTATCTTTTAAATCTAAAGTTTCATTCGGTTCAGTCATTAAATTATATCCTGGACCAATTACGTTATCTGAATCACATCTACAATCATCGTCGCCAGTGATTTTTTTCCAAATTTGACCTCTATCTTCTTTAATAATCCCAACTACTGGTAAAATAGTGCTTCCTATCAATAGCATAAAAAAGCAGATTCCGATTATTTTCCTTTTCAATTTTTAGTCCTCCCTTATCTATAAATTCTAATCCACCCGCATAATTTAAATGTTTTGTATAAAATAAAAACAGAAACATCTGTAACAAAATCATTGTTTCTCTACTGATCTCATTTCAACAATATTTTGGAAGAAGGGAGAACAATCGGGAGAATATATGAAGATATTTATAGACTTGAAAACCCCTTCCTCCATTCCAACACGTATTAGTATGCATAAAGATTATTTAAATAACGATGTAATTTTGTTCTACAATAAATCTATAAGAAAAAAAAGAGAAGGGAGAAAAACTCTATTTTTATAGTTGTATTAAACTCCACCGCTAGGATTAACGTATATAAAGAACAATAGTACAAATCCACTTTGTTCTCTTACATCTGAACTTTCTGGTACCTCTGCTGTAACTGTTACCACTGTTGGTCCAAATCCAATACTATAACCATCGTTCCAACCTTGCCAACGCACCCTTTCAAAATTTATTTTTTGTATTTTTAGTGCTATTCCAATGAATTGTCTTCTGCTTAGATTTGATTCTCTTAGAAAAACCTCGGTCACAACATGCCATTCTTTAGGCATTCGAACTGTCCAATTAGGGTAATTTGCCTCGTATTTTTCACGACTAGGTGGCTTGCCTTTTTTCTCCATCAGTAACAACTCCATATATTCCAGCGTCCTGCACGGTGGCGGTGGTAGTGTAAAAATACACGTGGTAATCTACAAGGGTATGCCATATTATAACCTATAGGGTGTCCCATAGGGTCTCCTATCTGGTAGAGCCATATGGTAATCCTCGCGTAATCTAACAAAAAATATTGCTTCATTTCATTATTCATAATTTCAACTACTCTTTTATTTCCCTTAAAAAAAATTGGCCATCGTGGTTGAAAACACCAACACGCTTTCCCTAAACCGCATTGAGTTGTGTGTCCGGAAAAGCATGCCTGGGTAGTTCGACTTCCTGGACGACAATGAACATAAGCTTTACAAGATCCTCCTTGGGTTTTATCTCAGAGAGGTTACCAACGACCTCGCAATTTCGTTTAAGTTGCATGTGGATACTGGTAAAAGTAGCGCTGGGGAAGGGATTTCATCCCGTTTTTACCGGTAAAAATTCCTAGAGCTCTCCTTAAAACAAAAACATTGTTTTGACTATGTCCGAATCGGGATACGAGCGGCCAAATGACGTCACATTTTAATGTTTTATATCTGTTAAAGATTGTGATTTTTAAAATTCTTCGAATCGACCTAAATTAATTTATAGGGGACGAGATTTGAACTCTATTTTGCCGGTAAAAATTCAAAGATTTCTCCTAAACCAAGAATATAGTTACATCTGGATTCGAATCCTTATTTGTGACCATTTTTCATTTTTTCTATCTGTTGAGTCAAAATTTAATTATGAGGTTTTCAAATATTGTTTTTTTCTACTTTTATATCCTCTGAAGAAAGGCACTTTATTAAATTGCGGAAAAATTGCTTGTTTTATCCTAAGCTTTTCATCGCTCTGAACTCTTCTAAAATTATCATGATCTCGGCTGGTAAGTAATGTTACTGCATCTCCATTTTTTCCGGCTCTTGCCGTGCGACCTATTCGATGAATATATTCTTTAGGGGTTTTAGGCACATCATAATTGTACACATGTGAAACGTCTTTTATATCAAGACCTCTTGCAGCTACATCAGTTGCAACAAGCACATCTGTTTTTTGTCTTTTTAAGCTGTCCAGTGATTTCAATCTTTTGTTTTGATTCATTCCACCATGTATCTCAGAAGCATTTATTCCTTGTCTCCGGAGATTTTTTGCGACATTATCTGTTTCTATTCTGGTCGCACAAAATACAATTGCAAGACCTGATGTTGAATTTTTAAGTAAATATACGAGAAGAGAAAACTTGTCATTATGGTGATATATATCATAATATTTTTGATTTAATTTATCCGTATCTACCAATGGTTTTGTTCTAAACATCAATGGATTTTTTAGATGTTTTCTTGCCATCTTGTAAATATCTTCTGATATAGTAGCACTAAACATTAGAGTTTGCCTATATCTTGGAACATTAAATATGATTTTTTCAACATCCTCAATGAAACCCATTTCAAGCATCTTATCAATCTCATCAAGAACTAAGAATCTAACATTTTTTAAATCTATAGTCTTCCTATATATGTGATCTAACAGTCTTCCAGGTGTTGCAACAACTATATGAGAATCAGATATATTTTTAATCTGGGGTCCGATGTTTACCCCTCCATATACACTCGTTGCTTTAATCCCGAGGCTTTTCCCAAAATCTTGGAAAACATCAGTCACCTGGATACATAATTCTCTAGTTGGAGTTAACACAAGCACCTGTAGATCCTTATTTCTGTCAATTATGTCTAAAATGGGTAAACAAAAAGCAAGTGTTTTGCCAGAGCCGGTTTCTGCTTGACCGACTACATCTTTCCCATCAAGTATTTCAGGTATACATTTATCTTGAATTGAAGTCAAATCTTTAAATCCAAATTCTTCAATTTTTCTATGTAATTTCAAATTTATATTTAGTTTTTCAAAATTCATTTAATTTCACCAATTTTAATTTTTTTATAAAAATAAACATCAAAATGCATGTTTACAATTTTCACAATTGTTTTGATTATTAGAATTTACTTTTGAACTAAATTGAGAGCAAACCTCATGTTCGAATACTGGCCGATTTAGAGCTTTGCATCTAATCACTTTTTTTTGTTTTTTATTTTCATTATTACGTGTTCTTCTATTTCTATTTTGATTCATGTCTACTTCACCTTAGTTATATTTGGGGCTATTTCGTCTGAAAAAAAATAAAAAAATCAAATCCATTTTAAACATTGGAAATGGATACTCAAGTTTCTATTTCGTTCTGATACTATATCAGTTTATATCACTTATATAGTTTTGTATTACATTATTTGCTATTCTTGATTCTATTTATCACGATTATAAAATGTTTGATAACATCACGGCTGTATAGAACATGTTGGTTTAAGAGTTAATGCCCCATCAAGATTCGATCTATTGTTTTGGACCTATTTTAAACATGTGTGCCAAAT
>CP070724.1:958741-981593 GCA_020350825.1 Thermoplasmatales archaeon
GAAAGCCCTATGAGTAAGAGTATAACAGCAACTACTACTCCTTTCTTGATGAGGTTATTTCTTACCATAACTTTCCCCCTCTATGTATTAATAATGCACTTCTGATATATTTGTTTATCCCTGCTAGAAGGTAGCATTTATATAACACATCACCGATAGATATTATAAGAACAGGGGGGAAAAAATTAAAAAACTCCTTACATTTGGAATCATGTTTCTATTCTTTTTGACAAGTGTAATACCAAGTATGGGTGTTGAAAAGTTAAGCAATGATACATATGCAGATGATATTTTGATCATTAAACCCAAAATAGTAGACGATTTTAACTCTACCCCCTTATTTTTTACAGAAAACAAGGGACAGTTCCCTGATGAGGTGCTATTCCAGACACATATATCAGACACTACTGTGTATTTGTGTCAAAATAAAATTGTATCTGTATTTACCCGGACTATAGAGAATAAAAAAAATGATGCATGGGACAATAATCAAATCCATCTGAATCGTATGAGAATGAAAGAATCTCAACAACATGAGATAATTTCAATCGTAGCTGAGTTTGTCGATGCAAATCCCGATACAGTTGTCATCGGTAAGCATCCGCTTCCTCATAAAAATAATTATTTTATTGGAAATAATCCAGCGCAATGGTATACTGATGTCTCCAATTATAAATCCATCATCTACCAGGATATTTATCCAGGCATTGACCTCATCTATTATGGTTCTGATGATTTGTTTAAGTATGATTTCATCATAGAACCAGGAGCCAATCCCACTCAGATTGCTGTCCATTACCAAGGGGCAGAGAACATACAAATGACACCAGAGGGTGATCTCAAAATAACAACACGATTTGGGTCCATCTATGAAGGGCATCCAGTGATATACCAAGAAATCGATGGTGTACAGCATCATGTGACAGGAAATTACCTGCTAAATGATGATGTTTTCAGGTTTGTCATCTTAGAACCCTACAATCAGGAATGTCTCTTGATTATTGATCCAGAGCTTGTTTACAGTACTTATCTTGGAGGATCTGATTATACCTTAGGTACGGGCATTGCAGTTGATAGTAGTGGATGTGCTTACGTAACCGGATATACATATTCCAATGATTTTCCATTGGTAAATCCTTATAATGACACCTTAGAAGGTAAATGTGATGTATTTGTTACCATGTTTTCCCCTCAAGGCAACTCATTGGAATATAGCACATACATAGGTGGAATCGATACTGATGTTAGTAAAGATATAATAATTGATAATAGTGGAAGATCTTACGTAACCGGATATACATTATCCAATGATTTTCCATTGGTAAATCCCTATGATGATACTCTTGCTGGTGATTGTGATGTTTTTGTGTTAAAACTTTCATCCTCTGGCAACGCATTATTATATAGTACCCTATTTGGAGGAGCCATTAGTGATTTTACCAATGGAGATGATTACGGCCAAGGTATTGAAGTTGACATTAGTGGAAGTGCGTATGTGGCAGGATATACCATGTGCTATGATTTTCCAACTGAGAATCCCTTTGATGGCACTTTCGGTGGTGCAGATGATGTCTTTGTAACTAAGCTTTCCCCAGAAGGAAATTCATTAATTTATAGCACTTATCTTGGAGGGTGGACTCCTGATGAATGCCATGGGATTGCAATTGACGATGAAGGATGTGCATACGTTACTGGTATGACCTATGAGGATTTCCCTATGATTAATGCTTATGATAGTACCCCTAACGGTGAAGAAGAAACCTTTGTAACCAAGCTTTCTCCTCAAGGCAACACACTGGAGTATAGCACCTATCTCGGAGGAAATACTGAGGATTGGGGTAGAGAAATAGCAGTTGACAGTAACAACTGCGTATATGTTATTGGAATTACGAAATCTATCGACTTTCCAACAGTGAATCCCTATGATGACACATATAACGGTAATACTGATGTCTATGTGACAAAATTTTCCTCTCAAGGCAACACACTTGAATACAGTACCTTCATTGGAGGAAATGAGAGAGATAGTGGTTTTTCTATTGAGGTTGATAGTAGCGGATGTGCATATATCACTGGTGGTACTGAATCTAATAATTTTCCAATGGTAAACTCCTACGACGATACCTACAATGACCACGAGGATGTCTTTGTAACCAAATTTACTCCTCAAGGCAATAAGCTGGAGTACAGTACCTATCTTGGGGGTAAAAATTATGATAGAGGTTATGGTATAGCGATTGATAGCAGTGATTGTGCTTATATCTATGGAAGAACTGAATCTACTGATTTTCCACTGGAGAACCCTTTCGATGATACGCTTAATAGTCCAAAAGATGCCTTTGTAACCAAATTTTCCGGTGATGGAGGAGGTATTGAGGTAAAACCAACATTTCTTCTTGGATTTATTGACAATGTTGAACAAGGAGGTAATTTTACCAATATTAATGCCAAGCTGTTAATTACTGCTCGGTTTATACCATTCGATATTCGAGTTCTTTCATCCAGTGAAAAAATAATAATTTCTAATAATTATCTTGGTTTTGTAGGGAAAAAATTTATGATTGGACGGTTTAAGGCAGATTTAGATTAGAGAATCAGCATATTAGATGAAAAAACCCTGTTGAAATTACCTATCGAAAAAAAATATGTTTTAAATCGAATGCATCAACTGAACAAACTGATGCCACATATCAACTAATGCTTGTGGATTGGTAATTAGTAGCCAAGTGATAGCCGATATTGCAACCATGAATACTACTATAGCGGTCGTTCTGATAAAACCAAATCTAACGGTTTTTAACGGGGTTCGGGCTTCATTGGAATAATTATATATGTTATTAACAAAAACTGGGTTATCTTTGCTCTGTGTCCCTCTCTCCATTGATTGTGGCGTATGTTGATTCTTTTCCCCACTCAACCATCTGTGGAGGTCCTCACCAAGCCATTTTAATCCTTGTTCCCATCGTTGCATCTCATTCTTCCTCCACATAAACATAGCTGACTATTTCAGGGTAATTGCTATTATACAAGACAAAATCAACCCCATCCTCTGAGCACTCTAGCCACTGGGGAATTGCTTCATATAGCTCTCTAAGCTGTCTCTTGGTCGCCTTCACTATCGTCATATCAGTCGCCTTTACTAATTGCTCTGTTATCTATGTCTATAACCCAGTTTTGGTCCTCCACCAGCTTTTTGAACCAGTCTTCATTGCCGAGAATTTCCCTTGGTATGTGAATCCCGCCACTGTTCGTGCACACATCCATCCGCTTTATTAAACTCTTAGCTAATTCTTCAGGTGTTGGTTTTGGTGCAGTCTTTTTGCCTTTCTTTTTTGGATTCTTTCTTTACAATTTTATAAATACACCCATCCTTATATATTTATTGTTAACAAATATTTTATACTTATAATCTTAAACGTCTTTGAATGTGATGAAATATGAATCTGACTAAAATCCTACCTAGAGTTATTAAGTCATATCCAGAGAAGAAAGCAGTGGTGTGCAGTAACAAGAAATTTACTTATCGACAGTTTGGTTGTAGAGTTGGCAAGCTAGCCAATACTCTTCTTGAATCGGGAATTAAAAAAGGTGATAAGGTGGCAGTACTCCACAAAAACTGCCATTATTATCTAGAAAGCTACTTCGGAATCATGCAGATTGGGGCTTCCTTAGTTCCATTGAACCATCATCTTTCTGCCCACGAGTTGGCCTTTATTCTAAAGGATTCTGAAACAAGGTTGCTGATTGCGGACATCAATTTTTCCAAAAAAGCTGGTGATACAATTAAAAGATTGAAAAAAAGCCTCAAAATCATATGGACTGGAGAGGATTATGAAGATTTCATAGCCTCTGCGCCTTTAACTCTACCCTCGGTTGATGTAGAAAAAAAGGATGTAGCGCAAATCTACTATACAAGTGGCACCACAGGAAGAGCAAAAGGGGTAGTACTCTCCCATAAAAATGTGTATTTACACGCCCTCTGTACTATTACTGAGCTATGCCTTAAAGAAAATGATGTATGGCTCCATGCAGCTCCCCTCTTTCATTTGGCAGATGCGTGGGCTACCTGGGCTATCACCTTGGTCGGTGGCACCCATGTTATATCAAGCGATTTTGACCCAAAGATAATATGTAAGAGTATAGAAAAACAGAAAGTGACACTTACGAATTTAGTACCCACCATGTACTACCGTCTAGTTAACTATCCAAAGGTAGGCAACTACGATTACTCTACTATTAGAGTTCTTCTCAGCGGTGGAGCTCCAATATCTCCCAACCTCGTACAGAGGATTATAGAGACATTTAAATGTGATTACATTCAGACTTATGGCATGACAGAAACCAGTCCTTTCCTAACCATGTCAATATTGAAGGATCATCTCCGTTCTCTTCCATATGAGGAGCGATTTAGATATAAAACGACCACGGGTAGGGAATTTATGGGCGTTGAGTTGAAGGTTATAAATGAGAAGGGAGCGGAAGTCAAGCGTGATAACAGAGAGGTTGGAGAAATCATTGTGAAGGGTGAGACCATTACCAATGGCTACTGGAAAATGCCTCAGGAAACGGAGAAAGTTTTCAAGAACAGATGGCTTTATACTGGAGATATGGCTGTTATTGACGCAGAGGGCTACGTTACCATTGTTGATCGTAAGGAGGACATGATTATCACCGGGGGAGAAAATGTTTACTCAATAGAAGTGGAGAATGTTTTGTATATGCATCCTTCGGTACTGGAGGCAGCGATCATAGGCATTCCAGACGAGGAATGGGGCGAAATTGTAAAAGCTATTGTAGTTCTCCACAAAGGGAAAAAGGAAACTGAAGGGGAAATCATCGAATTCTGCAAGGGAAGAATTGCAGCCTACAAGGTCCCCAAATCAGTGGAGTTCACAGAGAGCCTACCCAAATTAGGGTCTGGAAAGATTTCTAAGAAAAAGCTGAAAAACAGATATGATAAAGAGTCGAGACTTTAAGGAGAGAGTATTAGAGTCTCACTATTTTGCAGTTACTGTAGTGAAAAATCTGATTACGTGGAAGAGGCTCGAATCATAGTCTTCTTGATGAATCTGATTATTCAAAACAAATACTTATATACTTAATCTTTATAGCGAATTAAAAAAACAAACAAAAAAGGATGTATAAATGTATAGAGAAGATAGAGGCGGTCGATTTAATAGACCCCCACGAGAAATGCATAAGGTAACTTGTGCAGATTGTGGAAAGGAAACTGAGGTTCCTTTCAAACCCGATGGTACTAGACCAGTTTACTGTAGAGAGTGCTATCAGAATCATAGGCCAAAGAGATTTTAGTAAAAAGATGAAAAATCTGTAAGATAATCGTTTTTTTACAAAATCTTCTTCTATTTTTATCAATAAACAATCTTTTGATAGTCTTGTGGTTTTTAATAAAAATCTGTAAGGTTTTGCTCCGTCATTCTTCCTTTTTTGATAAATAATATATACCAACAAAAAGCAATAGAATTCCAATAATCTGCATAATCGTTATGAACTCTCTGAGAACAAAGAATCCCAAAATAGCTGCAAAGAATGGCGTGGAAAGCTCAAGAGATGATACTTGTGCAGCTTTAATGCGTTTTAATCCTTCATAATAGAGAATTGTCCCAATTCCAATAATAACTCCTATTAAAATTTGGTATATATTTGATATACTAATCGAAGAGGTTAAACTCAAGTACATCGTAAAAAATATTGATGCAAGTAAAAACCTATAAAATGTAACAACACCCGCATTCATATCTTTAAGATATTTCCTCATTGCAATAGCTGTTGTTGCCCAAGCAATGGTTGCTGATAATACTATTAAATCTCCAAAAGTCCCAAGTTTAAGTGCTGTTAGATTCTCAAATGTTTTAGTTGTTACGAGCAACCCAGATAATATCATAAGTGAAATTCCAAGATAGTCAAATTTTGTTAATTTATCTCCTTTGAGAACTAAAAATCCTATCAAGATTATGAAAATTGGTTGCATGTGGCCAATTAATACTGCATTAATTACAGGAACTTGTGTCAAGGCAAAAAAATACATAAAGTCTGCAAAAAGTGTTCCAACTATTGCGATATAAACTAATGTTGGAAGTTGTTGTTTGTTAACCCTAAGATTAGCTCCGTTTGTTACTACAACGTACACTAATGCTGTTAATGCTGCAAAGATTGCTCGTATAGCTGATGTTTGAATAAAATCTGAATTTTGATATGATAGTTTTGCAAATATTGGTTCAATCGCCCACATTATACTGGCAAGTAGTATAGCTAAAACTCCAACGTACTTATTGTTCACGAATCTGGTTAACATATAAGAAATTTAAATTATTATTCCAAAATTCAATGATGACTTTCAATAAAATAGCAGTGATTGTTGGATGATAAAAACAATCAACAATCAGAAGATATAACCATCCAAAGAAAATAAAAAATTATCAAAAAGATTCAAAAGTTCTATTTTTCCCGATTTTTTTAAATTGGAATTTGCGTCATGTTCAGTCGGGTAATTCCATATAGTATTTATTGAAGAAGTCTTCTAAGTCAATGTTTCCGCCACTAATAATAACTCCTATATTCTTATTTTTAATACTTCTAGCCATTTTGATAACTCCAGCAATAGGAACTGCACCAGATGGTTCCACAATAATTTTCATACGCATCCATAAAAACTTCATAGCATCAATAATTTCTTTTTCACTCACGGTTATAATTTCATCAACATTTTCCCGTATGATTTTAAACGTTCTCTTACTCAGAGACGTTCTTAACCCATCTGCGATTGTATCTGGATATGCACTCGGGTATAATTTACCGTCTTTGAAAGATCGATATGCATCATCTGCTTGTTCTGGCTCCACAGCAACCACTTTTGAATTTGGGCATAACCCCTTTGTAGCAACCGACGTACCACTGAGAAGACCTCCACCACCAACCGGACAAAACATATAATCGAGATCCCCGACTTCTTTTATCAATTCTAATGTAGCAGTCCCTGCCCCGGCAATAATCTGATCATCATCATATGGATGAACCAAGGTATATCCATGTTTATCTACTAGATTCTGACAGGTCTCTTCTCTTGCTTTCACATTACTGGCACATCTCACAATTTCTGCACCGTAGTCACGGGTTGCATCAATCTTCACCGGAGGGGCGTTTTTCGGCATTACAATGACTGATTTAATACCAAGAATTGAAGAAGCTAGAGCTACTGCTTGTGCATGGTTTCCACTAGAATGAGTTACAACGCCTTTTGCTTTCTCTTCAACACTCAACTGTAACAATTTATTACTTACCCCTCGAAACTTGAAGGCACCTACTCTCTGAAAATTTTCACATTTCATGAAAACATTAGCCATAACCATTTGATTCAAAGTTCGTGAGGTCAGAACACTTGTTTTGTTAACTATATCCTTAATTCGCTCATAGGCTCTCTCTACATCTTTTAAAGTAGGCATGATTGCTTATAGGCGATGACCTTATTTCAATTTTTTTAATCGATAGGTCAAGACTCAACATCTTGCTTAGAAAGAATCTAATCATCTGGAAATGATTTTTACAGCAAATTACTAAAATAAAGAGTGTATTTCGTCTCCTGTTAAACGGGCCAGTGGTCTAGTGGTTATGACGTCGCGCTTACAACGCGGAGATCGCCTGTTCAATTCCGGCCTGGCCCATTCATTACGTTCAGGATTACAGGAAGAGAACTAAAACTTAAAGTATTACTTATTTTTTTAGGGTAAGAGATTCATATGAGTCTAGAAGCAAATATAGCAGGATTAAATGATTGGATAAACAGTTTGTTACCCGTAGGTACACCTACTTATGTAGGAGAAAGCATAATTTCCATTAGCATATTTTTGGCATTTATTATTCTCGGTTGGATTGTCTATCATGTTTTTCAGCGCTTTTTAGTAAGATGGGCAGAAAAAACAAAAACAAAATTAGATGATGAAATACTAAAGAATATTAAGAAACCTCTGTATTTTTTGGTTATTCTTATTGGGGCATATTATGCTTTAATCAATTTCAAATATCTTAGTACGAATTTTTCCGGGGAGTTAGTATTTATCTTTGGAATAGCTGAGATTCTCTTAATTACTTTCACAATAACCAGAGTCGTCAATGTAGTCATTGCATGGTATGCTGATAGAGTAGCCAAAAAAAGAATGAGTGAACATATTCTTTTCGTTTTTAAGCGGATAATTAACCTTTTTATCTTCATCATTGCGTTTTTAGTAATATTATGGATAAATAACATTGATCTTACAGGGATTGCCGTAGGCCTTGGAGTGGGTGGTATAGCAATTGCATTTGCATTACAAAATGTACTAAGCGATGTATTCAGTGCATTCTCAATTTACTTTGATCGGCCTTTTGAGATTGGAGATTTTATTATTGTAGGTGAATATGCAGGTACAGTTAAGAAAATTGGTATGAAATCAACCAGGGTTCAACTATTGCAGGGTGAAGAACTTGTTTTGTCTAATCGAGAGTTAACAAGCACCAGTGTGAGAAATTTCAAAAAAATGAAAAAACGACGGATTGTATTTCATTTTGGTGTTACATATGACACTCCTTCAAAAAAATTGGAGAAAATTCCTGATATAGTGAAAAAAATTGTTAATTCCCAAGAACTAGCCGAAGTGGATAGAGTTCATTTTACGGAATTCGGTGATTTCAGTCTGAACTTTGAAGTGGTCTATTACATGAAAAAAGGTGACTACGTCCTATATAGAGACACGCAACAACAAATTAATTTTGCAATAAAAGGTGCCTTCGAAAAAGAAGGCATAGAAATGGCATTCCCAACTCAGACAATTTTCCTCAACAAATAAACTAGAATAAAGCGTATATAGTTCTTAACTTTAAAGCCCCGTAGTGTAGAGAGATTTCAAAGGGTCAAACCTTTAGATCCTATAAGACGATCATTGGAAAGTCTGGTTTTTCAGACGGTGGTTTGAATCCGTAAGGGGCTTTTAATAACAAAGAATCACAGAAATCAATCAAGAATTTTAATGTCAATTTCATTGTTTATATCTATTAATGCTCCTTCTGTTCTTTTTCCCATACTACAATTTAATACAATACTTTTACCTAGTTTTGTAATGCCAGGATCTTCATGGATGTGACCACACAAAACAAGTCTCGGTTTGCATTTTTCAATGAGCTCTCTTAGTTCTTTACTTCCTGAATAATGGCCAAAAAACACTCTATCTTGTGTTTTATATGGCGGTTCGTGAGATACTAAAATGGTTTTTTCATCAATTGATTCTTCTATAGGTTTTTCCAAATCTTTATCTTTGATGACAATTTTAGATATGGGAGAGGGAATTGTACCTCCAATTCCAACAAATGAAATATCATTTTTTACAACTCGTTTCAAATCAAGATTATCTGCCTTACTGTCTGTTATTGCTTGATCAACGTCAGGTGTATCAATATTGCCTGTGATGGCAAATGTATTAACCGGAATTTGGTTAAGAAAATTTTTAGCAACTTCTCCAGGTCCAAACTGGGTAATATCCCCACATATTATGACAAGATCTGGAGAGTATTTTTCGATATTTTTTAGAATTATATTAAGCCGGTATTGAGATCCGTGTAGGTCTGCAGTTGCTAGCAGGTTCATATTCTCATTTGCTTGATTAAAACTTTAATTAAAAATATTGCTGAATAATCGAGCATGAAAATAGTATATATTATTAATACCAGTTTAAATTTTTTTAGTGTATGAAATCATCATCAATTTCATTTCCGAAAAGAATGTCAGATAATTTTTCGACAAACTCTCTACTTAATTTCATATACTTCCGATCCTCTCCTTAAACCACTCTTATAATCCTGTAAAAAGTAAATAAAATGTCCATATATATAATTTCTTATGACCAATATACCAACTTTTCTCAAATATTGATTTATTTATTCTTATATGATTAAAATATTTGATTATGATAAATACATTAATAACATCTTCTTAGATAAAGAATAAAAAATATTTGACTGATAGAGGTAATAATATGACAAAAGAAGAAGAAATTTCAAGGAATTTATCGTTAATTGAATACTATAAAGAACAGTTGAACTCAGTAGATATACAAACACAGTATATGCAAGCTGCTTTAACTGATTACCATAAGGCAAAGATAACAATTGAACAATTACATAATGCTGATGAAAATTCAGATATACTTATTCCTGTGGGTGGAGGAGCTTTTATTAATGGCTCTATCAAAAATGTCTCAAATGTTCTTGTTGATATCGGTGCTGGTCTAGTAGCCGAAAAAACAATTGATAATGCCCTTAAAAAAATTGATGAAAGAATTAAAAGTTTACAAGAAAATCAAGAAAAGCTTTTATCAATGGCACAAAAATTACAGGAAGATGGTACCGAACTGTCAAAAAAAACACAGAAACTTATGGAAGAAACTAGAGAATGATTTTTTGGTATGAATAATGTTTAAATTTCTAAAGAAAAAATTGAAGAGATTCGAAAAAAAACTTGAAGAAGAATTAGAAACTGAGTTAGAAAAAGAAGTAGAAGTTAAAGAAGAGATACAGCCAGAAACAAAAATTACAGAAGAAAAAATTGAGATTGTTGAAAAACCACTAAAACCTAAAGAAGAACCTGCTGAACCTATAGAAAAGGATGAGAAAAAGATAACTACAGGTAGGAGAAGAGCAAGAAAAATTTTAAAAAAAGTAAGTGAAGAAAAAAGAAAAAGAGATAAACAAGTTGATAAACAGATAGAAGAAAGTATCGAGACTGAATTGCAGCATATTGTAAGAACAAGAAAAAGTATCGAAGAAGTTGTAAAAACAGATAAAAAACCTACTCGAGGAATTGACGAAGGAAAATTAAATGATTTACTATGGGATCTTGAGGTGGGTCTTTTAGAATCAGATGTTGCATATTCTGTTATTCAATCCATAAAAAAAGATATTAGGTCTGAAATCAGAGATGTATCGTTTGCCAGATCTAAGGTAAGTGATTTTGTAGAAACTGTACTAAAAAATGCAATATCCCATGTTTTAAAGACCAATGATTTTGATTTTAATGAGTTTATTGAGCAAAGTAAGAAGCCAGTTGTAATAATGTTTATTGGAGTAAATGGAACAGGCAAAACTCTTTCTATCGCTAAAGTTGCGAATCAGTTAAAAAAACAGGGGAAAACATGTGTAATGGCTGCTGGCGACACATTCCGTGCAGGAGCTATTGAGCAATTGACTATTCACGCAAATAATCTTGGTGTAAAAATTATTAAACACGGTTCTGGGTCAGATCCTGCTGCTGTCGCATTTGATGCTATTGAGCACGCAAAAGCAAAACACAAGGATGTGGTTTTATTAGATACCGCTGGTAGGATGCAGACAAATTACAATCTTATGGATGAAATGGCCAAGATTAAACGAGTTGCAAAACCTGATTTGATTATTTTTGTTGGTGATGCCTTATCAGGAAATGACGCAGTTGAGCAGGCAAAACGTTTCAATGAAGTTGTAGGAATCGATGGAGTTATTCTTACAAAAGTAGATACCGATGCAAAAGGGGGTAGTTCTTTATCAATTGCTTATACCATTGGAAAACCACTGCTATTTGTTGGTATTGGTCAAGGTTATGATGACCAGATACCTTTTAATCCTGAATGGATGGTTGAAAATATTTTTGGGAAGTAGTCTATATCGTTATTTTCGTTCCATCAAACGATTGATTTGTCAAGGCTTTTTCTAGCTGATCTAATCTTTTTCCGTTTACAACATATGTTACCAATTCCGCTCTTTTAATTACTTCCAGAGCAGGTCCATCTATTACTATGTTTTTCCCTGCTGATTTCCATTTGACCCCATATCTTTCAATTAGCTGATCAATTTTTACTTCTTTTAGTTGTTTTGCAGTAGGAAATTTGTTCGGATCTTTGTCATAGATACCGTCTACATTTGTTGAAATGATAAGTAGATAAGCACCTGTTTTTTCAGCAAGCTCAGCACCCACCATATCAGTACTGTGCCCTGGTGTTGTACCCCCCATTACTACAATAGGTTTGTCGATATCAATCGCCCCACTAGTTGTACTAGGTATATCTTTGTTTGATTCTTCAATAATATTTGTCAATATCTTTGCATTAACTCTCGTTACATAAATTCCTATTGAATCTAATGTTTTTTCATCAAATCTAAGCTCTCTTCCCAGTTTTATGTAATCTCTTGCTACATTTCCCCCGCCAACTACAACGAAGATCTTGTAATGTTTACTAATTTTTTTTAACAAACTAGCTAATTTTCTAAAAAAAGAAACATCTGCTTCCTCCGAAAGAATCACTGATCCACCTATTGATATAACTATGCTCTTCATCAAAAACAGTATATTTCTTAGTTTATTTAAACTTAATACGATTAAAAATAAAATGATTGTTTATGCTACTTCAGGACCTGCCTGTCCTTTTTTAGGATCTGCGCCAAGTCTTACTTGAGGTAGCGGTATTGGAGGGGGTAATCCCAAGTCTTTTGCGATGCCTACTGCCTCAGGTACACATGAGTGCATAACTGCAGTATGAATTTGACTTGCTGTTTGATCTGGCATTTTATGTTTATCGAGCCATTCTTTTGCAATTCTCCTCGCATCATGATTTTCGTATAGCAATGATCCTCCAATTTTAATCATACCTACTGCTCCATAGCTTGCAGTGTATTGAAATTCGATTATTGCTTGATTGTCTGATTTGTTCTGTATTTGTGTAACCTGACTATTATGATCTATTCTTATCTGTCTAGGTTTTTCATTACGATCTGTATAACGTCTCGCCTCTATGGACCTAAGTTGGATATTTCTGATTTTCATATCTCCATCAATAACAAACTACCTCCTTTTACATCTTTCGATAGAAAAATAAATAAATAAGTAAAATATGGTAGCGAGGAACTCCCATGAAGCGAATGATTAAATTGATGCTAATAAGCCTATTAGCTCTCTCTATTGCATCCTTTGCTAATGCATCTGATACTGGTATTACAATAGAGGATCAAACAGTAAAAATTTCTATGTCTGAAAAAGGTTTACTTGTTGAAGAAAACGCCCTTTTTACTAATATTGGAATCGAAAATGCTACCTCAGTAAAACTTTGGATACAACAAGGCATTCAGGATGTAAAAATACTTGCAGTTGAATCTGGAGAATATTTAACTCCAATTGTTACGGATCGTATACGTGAGTTAAATCTCACACAATACAACTTAACATTAGAAATGGGGGATTCATTAGATTTGTTACTATCGTATACGCTGCCGACCAATACAGAAAATTTTGATAAAACAATATCTTACGATACTGCCTCTTTATCTGTTACATTTAATGATGAGCCTCTATATCAAACACAAAAGGTGCAATCTGAATCATCTCTTTCACTACGTCTCTATAAACCAACAGAGGCTCCCTTAAGTATTACCTATATTGTTATAATATTCCTATTAGTTGTTATTCTTATTACTTCCACATTACTATTGTTAAGAAAACAAAGATCAAAAGCAAAAAGTTCAATAGTTGAATCTGAAGAAACACTCACCACAAAAAAAACCCTTTTACTATCATTGCTTAAAGACCTAGAAAAACAGCATAGATCTAAAACTGTTTCAGACGATACGTACAACAAATTAAAAGAGGAATATAAACAGCAAGCAGTAGATGTAATGAAAAAACTAGAAGATCTCAAATAATATAATTAGAAATCAAAAATACTTGGTTGTTTAATTTCCTTTCCCTTTTCTTCCTTAATTGTTTCTTTTTCGTTAAGATTAGAATCAGAGGCTTTGATTTCAATTTGTTTTTCATCTGTTCGTTCAGAGAATTGCAGGATATCTTTCATTTTATGCATGTATTTCTCGCCAAGAAGATATTTTATCTCGCTCTCAGAGAGACCTAATTTATTTTTCATTTTATATGCAAATCTAGTATTGTTTCTAAACAAATATTTGAAATGAGGCAGCAAAAACTCTTTGCTTTTTCTATGAGAGTTGTGACACAACACTCCAATTTTTTTAACTAGAGAATCCCTTATACCTCTTGTGCTTTTACTTTTCTTCATCTCTTTAATCCATGTTGGGGAATAATATTTTACATTGCCATAATTATGAGTTTTTGCAGCAGATACTCCCCCATACATTATATCACAAGCATAAGACCATAATCCATAATATTGCCGTTTAAAGACTCTGCCAAAAAAAAGATCTGCTGTGGATAATGTTTCATATCCTTTTATCATATCGTCAATATCTATATATTCTCTAGGTAAGTTCTCAGTTATCCATAATAAAATAGTTTCAGGTGCCACGTCAATATTGTAGATATTGTCCTTAATATTTTGGATATTTCTTGTTTTAAATATATCTCGTAATGCATCAAATATTATCTTCTCTCGGTCTCTATATCCTAAAACATCAAGAGCCTGGATATCTACTTGCTGTCTATTTAGAGATATAGATTGCAAATCATTTATTGCAGATCTAACATCCCCTTTGCATCTATCAGCTATGGTTTTTAATAATCTAATATCGGCGAATATATTTTCCTCTCTGCATATTCTTTTTAATAATTCGACAATCTGATCTGCGTTAACATCGTGATATTGGATCACCGTGCATATTTGCTTTAAAATTTCGCCACTTCCTTTGATCAAATTGTAATAATCGTTTACTATGAGGATTATGGGCTGATTTGTAATCTTAATAGTTTCTACTATTGCTTTTTTACCACCTTTGTCACTAAAATCACTGTCGTTATCTGATTTTTCTATTCTTTCATAAAGATTATCTGCTTCATCTAAAATTATTAGCTTCCTTCCTCCTCTGTTTGATGGAATAAATCTGCCATTGTCATTAAAAGTTTCGTTTACCGCACCAGATGTTGCTACTTTCTTAATTGTTGTTGCATTTCTTGCATCTGAAGCATTAAGCTCTAATGTTATCCACCCAAAATCATTTGCTAAGGCAAGAGCGCTGGTTGTTTTACCAATTCCAGGTTTACCTGCTAAAATTATTGCACGGTTTTTTGGTACGTTTCCTCCGCTCCACATACGTGCCCAGTTTCTTAGAGTAGCTATAGCACGTTCGTTTCCGTATATTTCATCAAGACTTTTTGGTCTATATTTATCTGTCCAGTCCTCCATTCATTAAATATAAGAGAAACTCTGTATTTTAATTTTTGTTTTGACATAAACTTTTTATCAACACATATTATATCTTCTCTTTCAAGTGGGGATGGCCCAGCCTGGCAACGGCGAAGGATTGCTAATCCTTTGGTCTTATGACCACGGGAGTTCAAATCTCCCTCCCCACGTAAGTTTGTTAACAAATCGGTGTCAATATCTTCCTTTGTCTGATGGATGTTAAGATGATTAAATTCGATGTTTCAATCCCGATACGGAAGTGATATTAATTAACATGATTATTTTTAAAAAAAATAAATTAATATTATCCACTATTTTATTTTAGGATGCTTGGGCTATGTCAGAAGGAAAAGAATATTACAGAATGAATGTCCAAGAAATATTGGATTCTTGGGAGACTTCTGAAAATGGTCTGTCAAAAAGTGAAGCTGAAAAACGTCTTAAAAAATATGGAGAAAATACTTTAAAAGCAGAGATAAAAATGCCTTTATGGCTGATTTTTCTCTCTCAGTTCAAAGAGCTTTTAGTTATAATTCTAATCATTGGAGGTCTTATTGCTTATTTTATAGGTGACTATCGAGATGGTACAATTATTTTTATTATAGTTATTGTCAACGCTGTTGTAGGTTTTATACAGGAATATAGAGCAGGGAAAATCGTGGATAAATTAAAAGGGTTAATAAAATCTCCTGCCAAGGTAATCAGAGATGGAGATCTAATAGAGATCAGTCAGATAAATCTGGTCCCTGGTGATATTGTAAAAATAGAAGAGGGAGATAAATTACCTGCAGATATAAGAATCATTGAAGCAGCTGGGTTCAAAACAAATGATTTTGCTTTAACTGGTGAGTCTGTTCCTCAGGAAAAAAGAACTGGAGTAATTGAAGAAGAAGTTACTATCGCTGACAGAGTTAATATGGCCTATGCTGGTACAACTGTGGCATCAGGAAATGCTATTGGGATTGTTGTTGCAACTGGTATGGAAAGTGAAACAGGAAGAATCGCAAAGATGACTGAGGAAACAGGTGTAATAAAAACACCGCTTCAAGAAGAAATGAGATTATTGGCCCGACAACTAACCATAGCAGTAATAATTATTGGTGCTGCCTTGTTTTTCATAGGTGTAGCTCAGAATTTTACTATTTATTTAAGTCTGGTTTATGCGCTAGGTATTGCTATGGCGTTGGTACCTCAGGCGTTACCTGCTCAGGTAACAGTTGCTCTTTCTACAGGTAGTAGTCGACTGGCAAATAGAAATGCGGTGGTGAAAAACTTGCCTTCGGTGGAAACACTTGGATCCACCACAGTTGTATGTACCGATAAAACTGGGACTCTGACTAAAAACGAGATGACAGTTAGGTCGGTTTGGTTTAATGGAAAAAAATACCAAATCACTGGCCTTGGCTATGAACCGAAAGGTGAGATAAAAGATGAAAAAGGAATAACTTTGACTAAGGAGCAGATTGATGAGATGGAGGTGATGATGGACTCTGCCACTATGGCTTCCAATGCAGAAATACATAAGCCAGATGAACAACACGATATATGGTATCCTATAGGTGATCCTACCGAGGCAGCATTGATTACCATGTCCACTAAACTTGGAACCAGGTCACCTAGAGAGGATGAGGAAAACCCTGAGATACAAGAATTTCCTTTTGACTCTAAAAGAAAGAGAATGAGTTCTGTGAGAAAATTTGGTAAACAAGTAGCTCTTACTGTTAAAGGATCTACAGATGGGATACTCTCGGTAAGCAAATATATTTACAGAAATGGAAAAGAAGAATTATTAACCGAAGATGATAAAAAGCAAATAAAAACAGTTAATGAAAAATATTCAGAGGAGGGTTTAAGAGTTATTGCTATTGCTCGGCGTGATTTGAAGCCAAAAAAGAATGACTATACAATGGAAGAGGTAGAAAAAGATATCACCTTTCTTGGTTTAGTAGCAATGATTGACCCTGCCAAGGAGGGAGTAAAGGAGGCTATTAAAGAGGCTTGTGAAGCAGGAATCCGCATCATTATGATCACTGGGGATCACGCTATTACTGCCCGAGCAATAGGAAAAGATATAGGGTTATCAGTAGAATGGGAAAAAGATATTTTTACTGGAGTTGAATTAAATGAAATGGATGACAATAAACTTAAAAAAGTTCTCAAAGGAAAACAAAGTATTATTTTTTCCAGGGTGGATCCCGCAGACAAACTACGCATAGTTAAAATTCTAGAGGAAGAAGGTGAAATTGTAGCAGTCACTGGAGATGGAGTAAATGATGCCCCTGCACTAAGAAGAGCACATATCGGTGTGGCTATGGGCAGGAGAGGAACTGATGTCGCCAAGGAAGCATCAAGACTTATCCTGCTTGACGATAGTTTTCCGACTCTGGTGAATGCCATTGAGGAGGGGCGTACCATATATACTAATCTGAAAAAGACAGTGTATTCCTCTTTAACTACCAATATAGCAGAGTTAGCTTTGGTTTTATTTGGTTTACTTGGTGTTGCCTTATGGAATTATCCTATACCTATACTTGCTGTCCAGGTTCTTGCTATTGATCTAATAGGAGAAATCATGCCTCTTACTTTTTTAACATTTGACCCTCCTGCAGAGGGAGTAATGTCTTCTCCACCACGCAATCCTAAGGAACACATAGTAAACCGACGTTCTGCAACTGAATTTATAATGCTAGGTATCTTAATTGGTGGGTTAGCATTCATGAATTTCCTCTTCTTCATGCAACGAGAAGGAATAACACTGAATGTCAATGATACAAACATATTGCCTTATTTTCAGGTTACTGCTTTAGCTTATGCCACAATTGTTATCTGTCAATACATCAACATCCTCCAGTGGAGATATGACCGTACTTCAATATTCAACCGTAATTTATTCACCAACAAGATTCTATTGGGTTCAATAGTAGTTTCTACAGGTTTAGTCTTTATGGCAATCTATGTTCCATTTATTAGTGATTTTCTGGTTTTTAGTGGGTTAAAGATTACTGATTGGGGATTTGTAGGTTTAGCTGCTTTGATTTTTCTATTTGTTTTTGAAGTTCTAAAGGTTTTACGGAAGAAAAGATCGTCTAAAAATGAGCTGACAACTACACAAAAGGAATCTGAAAAAAGTTTTGTATCGACAAATGTTTAGCTATAAAAAAAATCTCCCTTTTTTTCTACAAAAATCCTATAGTGAATTCTGCCAGTCATCAGCCAATACAATCTGACGCTCAACTTACTGCCACTCCAAACCATAGTCAGAAATCTCTTCCGATTATCAATATAAGATCATTCATTCTTCACTTATTCAAGCATCTGCTCTAGTTCAGAAACATCATATTCGTATCCTTTCTCTTACCATATCCCGCCAAAACTCCAAAGAAAGCTTTTGCCCAAGAAACTTCCTACCTTCCCCCGTGGACATAGATTTAGTAAGCTCTACATAAAACTCTCTTTGAGACGATTCTTTTAATCCCGTACGCCAGTGTGCTCCACAACTTTTACATTCCATTTGAAAAATCTTATGGGTTATCCACGAGGTATAATTCACTTTGCCATCACAAAAAGGACAAATTGGCAACTCAACTGCCCTAGGTAAATCGGCATCTTTTTTCGGCATTTTCTCCATCCCCAAGCTATAAACACATAACAACTACTGTTTTAAAAAATATATGCTTATTATGCTTAAAAAATATATTTTTATTATATCTATCAGGAGGTGGTCACTCACATTTCTTTATCTTTTTTCTCTTATGATAACAACTAGTACACAATCCTTTAACCCTGGCTATATTGTTACAATCGGGTACACTACAGATTTTTCCTTTATTTTCCTGGTATTTCATTCTTCCTACAACCTATGAAGTAATGGCAATTTTTTGTCATCACTATTTTATTTTTTACTTCCTCCTGATAAATTATCATAAAATGCTAACACTATACTTGTAACAGCGAAACCATGTCCAAGAAGAGATAATGGGGGAACTACTGAATTACTACCCACTAAAAATTCAAATCCGTAACAAATCCAAGCCATGATAAGGCACAAAATAACACCGACAATTAATTTACCCATTTTTTGAACTTCTCCTTCAAAATGCAATTTCATTTATTATTTTCTTAATTTCTTCTTCATCAATTTCAACATCTATCTGATTAATCTTTAATTTTACAGCCCTATTCTTCAAGTTATCATACAACCACGTTGCAAAAATAGATGTATTTGTTGCGAGATTTCCTTCAACAACCAATGTGAAAATGATAGTGTCAGGCTCTTCAATTGAAAATTTCTTAAGAGTCAGCTGATAAACCATTGTAGTGTTCTTATAAATATCTCTTTTATCTCCTGAACTTATTGGTTTTTTACCTAAAATATCAGTAGTCAACCTCTTATCATATGTATCTACTTCAATGTTAATTTTCATCTATATCCTTATCGCAGTTTTTTTAACATCTATTTCTTTATAAACCCTATTTCCTATTAATTGTCATCTATAATTTACCAACAAATTCCCCATACGACCTTCTATTATTCGCCTCTATATTATAGATGCGTTACCATTTTCATCCGTTTCTTTCATACTCTTTTTTGATCTTAAGATAGAGTTAAAAATACCAGATGAGTGACACATAATCACGCCTGTTACTGCTATGAGGTTAGTGATTAGTTTTGGCATTTTATCTTACTCTATACTTTTTATAATTATTCAAAACACATGGATTCTGGTTCGTAATATTCTTTTGGTTGTTGACATGAAGGACATTTTTTAGGTGGTTCTGTTCCTTCAAAAATATACCCGCATTTACTGCATTTCCATCGTATCGGTTTATCTCTCTTGTATACCGTTCCTCCTTCGACCATTTTTAGCAATGCTCTATATCTTAGTTCATGGTGTTTCTCAATTTTTGCTATTTGTTTAAATAATCTTGCTGCATCAGTAAATCTTTCTTCTTCAGCTTCTTTTGCAAAATCAGGATACATCTTTGTTGTTTCGTGAAATTCTCCTTCTATGGCCTCTTTTAAATTAGTTATAGAGTCCCCAATACCATTTAATAATTGGAAATGGTCTCTTGCATGTTGTTTTTCATTCTCAGCTGATTCTTCAAACATTTTTGCTATATAATGATAGTTTTCACATCTTGCTTGTTCTGCAAAAAAGGTGTATTTATTACGTGCTTGCGACTCACCAGAAAATGCAGCTAGTAAATTCTTTTTTGTTTTACTCTCATTAATTTCCATATTAAACTCCCCCTTTAACATTGAGAAACGCAAATAACTATTAATAAATAAAACTTTTCTATCAGGATTTTGACTCTGATTTCATTTTTCCAACAAATAATCTCATTGGTAATCAAAAAAGGAAAGAGGTGAGGTTTTCCCTAAGATTTTTTTTAGTCAAAGTCTGAACCTAAATCATAACCACAATAAGAACACTCGCTACTGTCACCCATTGGTTGATAGCAGTTAGGACAAATACTTTCAGTATCAAAATTTTGCTCTTTTCCCTCTATAGTACACCCACACTGCGGACACACATGACATAAAACTGGATTATTTGTTAATTTTTCCATTTTAGATCCACAATTCGGGCAGATCCATGTATCTTCCTCTACAAGTTTTATTTCCATCATATCCCAACCTGTGATAATTTATAGCATGTTAATCTACAACACAATCCTATTTAAACTTATCGTAGCAAAACGTCAAAATGAGAAAAACTACAGTCTTACTGCCCTCTCTAATGGATTTTTTTTGGGTTAAAACCAAATTAGCAGTAATTATTTTAAAGAATTAAAAAAAGAAAAAAAGAAAGGATTTGTATATTCTTGGCTTAATCACCAGTACAAAGTCTTAGAAGATATACTGTGATCCCAATAGGGATAACAAAAAGTACTGCTAAATAACTTATGACAGGATAAAAATAATTCGCTGAATCAATCAATTTATTCACCGTATTATTTATGGATTGACAAAGGTCAACAAAATCTACTTTGAATCTAAAACCTGAGTCCACTAAACCCTTAATTAGTTCTTGGGAGAACAACATAGATAAATCAACGGTCCATAGGGGGTATATGAGCTTACCGCCCTCCGATATCTTAGCTTTAATTTTGTCCCTGACGTGCCCATTCATATATCTAACTGCATAAAATACTGCTCCAACACACGTCTTACATTTAGCATCCCCTTGTGTGCGTTCTTCTTCGTATTTACATGGAATGCATACTTCTTCAACTTCTTTAACTTCAGCTCCTTCACTGGTTAAAGGGGTAGCTATGACTGGTTGTATAGCCGTTCCAATAAATAAGGTTACGGCTAATATACTTACAATCATAATTACACTGTTTTTCTTTGTGATGCCTCCTGCCTTACTTCTTCCAAAATTTTTATTCATTTTTTTATCACCAAATATTCCCAATATTGACTAGTAAACATTAAATGGCTCACTAAAAAAGTCGACAAAATAGTAAAATAGATGATATATAATATCCTTTTGTCGAGAACTTATGGAAAAGATAGATTTGAAAGATAGAAAAATTTTATACGAGCTTGATATTGATAGTAGACAGTCATTTAGAAATATTGGTAGAAAGGTTGGTCTTTCAAAAGATGTAGTGGCCAGTAGAGTAAAAAAATTAAAAGAAACTGGGATAATTATACGTTTTTTTACATATTATGATATACTTCAATTAGGGGTGAATTTTTTAAGATTTTATTTCAAGTTTCAATATGTAACACCTGAAATTAAAGAAGAAATCATTAATCACTTTATGAATGATGATTATGTAAATAATCTTTTTTCAACTGAAGGAAGCTACGATTTAGGAGTTTTAATGATGGTGGAAAATATTTCTGATATTTATCCACTCTGGAAAAAAACCCTTCAAAAATATGGAGATTATTTTTCAAAGCAAGTTTTTTCAGCTTATATGGGTGAATTAATTTATGGGCATGCATTTTTACTCGATGGAATTGAAAAAACTGATAGAACTCCGTTACGCAAGAATTGGGGTAAAGTTAAGATTGATAACCTTGATTTAGAGATATTAAAATTATTGGTATCTGATTCAAGAATGCCTACAATTGAGATTGCGAAAAAACTAAATTCAAATGTGACAACTATTCATTCAAGAATTAAAAGATTAGTAGATTTAAAAGTAATACTTGGGTTTTCAGTTGAGCTTGATCTAAATAAAATTGGTTACCAAGTTTGGAAAGTGGATTTTTACTTAAGTGAATATACCAAAATAAATCAAATTATTAAATATATAGAAAAAAACCCTCTTTTATACTGTGTCGACTATACGATTGGATACGCTGATTTGGAATTAGAAATAAATGTAAAAAACATTAATCAATTACATGAAATAATTGAAGATCTGCATTCAAAATTCCCAAAAATAATCAGGAATTATTCATATTTTCGCGTTGTAGAATTTTATAAATGGTTTAATTTTTAGATTGATAAGTTAGAAATGTATTGGATCTTTATGATTTTAAACCGTTTATTCAAAAAATATAAGACATATTTGGAATTAGAACATTAGCATTGGAATTAATAACGCTAGCTTTTTTCTATCAATCTATACAGAAAAATATAGGATAGAAGTATGGGTTTTTTAGCCGGGAGAATCTGTATATTTTACGTTTACCTTAGGATTAAACTATATATTTTGAGGTTTAAACA
>CP070724.1:981693-992264 GCA_020350825.1 Thermoplasmatales archaeon
GATGAAAAGGATGATAGAATAAACCTAATTGTTAGACGTGGTGGGGAGATAGTAGATTATGATGATTTAGATTTTCAGATATTACAATTACTTGCTCGGAATTCCAGAATCCCAACCATAGATATCGCTAAAAAACTAAATATAACTACCAACACAATAAGCAATAGAATAAAGCGATTAATAGAAGTTGGAGTAATACTCAGATTTCATATAACAATAAATTGGGAAATAATAGGTTACAAATGGTTCAAAGTTGATCTCTATCTTAAAGATTATAATAAAATACATCAAATCATAAAGTACCTTGAGACAAATCCACATTTATCATATATTGACAAAACTTTTGGATATGCAGATCTGGAATTAGAACTAATTGTTAAAAACGTAGATCAATTAAAGCAAATTATCGAAGATATATCGAGTAATTTTCCTAAAATGATAAGAAGTTATATGTATTTTAGCGCTGCAAAGTCACACAAATGGATTGATATGCCTGAAGAATAAATCTTATACAGTTTTTCTCCTGCTCCGAAAAACAGCCTTAATCCCCAGGTCCGTCTAAAATTTAACTTTTGATTTTGCATACAATCTCCGTAATTTTGTTTTTGAATATATTTCCGAATTTAATCCCCTATAATTTCTTTCAAACTATTAATTGCTTCTTCCACATTATCTGACTTTACAATATATGAACCTGATACGAACATATTTGCACCTACCTTATCAACAAGACCAATTGTTTTGTCAGTTATTCCACCATCAACTTCAATATCTAGCTTAGGTTTTAATTTTCTTAAGTTAGAAATTTTTTCAAGCATTTCAGGTAAAAAGGGACTTCCATAAAAACCTGGATTTACCGTCATAATTAATACTTGATCAATATCATTTAAAAATCCAGTTAGCTTTGAAATTGGTGTTTTAGGATTTAATACAAAACCGATTTTTTTCCCAGCTGTTTTCACTTGTTCAATAATTTTTTTTGGGTTATTACAAGACTCATAATGTACAAGAACTGTGTCCACCTTATTTCCATTTCTTTCTATCCAGTCTTCCGGATTTTGTACCATCAAATGTGTTTCAAACTGGCATTTTGTCTTAGATAATGAAAAATCAAAGAACAGTGAAGTATTTGGAACAAATCTATTATCCATTACATCAAGTTGAACTAAGTCAACATACTTTATTACTTTTGATAATCTTTCATTCAGTTCGTTTTGATTTTTTGCAATGATAGCAGGTACAATTTTCTTATTCATACTACCCAACTCAATATAATAATAGGAGCATATATTACTATTCCAATTATAAAGGACATAGGTTTTCCCTCTTTACCCATGGGAAGAGAATGACGGATGACTGAGAAAAATAAACCTCCTATAACTACACCAAGAAGTGCAGTTTGTATATCAACAGATATATCAGGGTAAACAAAACCAGCAAATAATACACCAAGTAAAATGGATAGTGATACAATGAAATTGACTTTTTTGGATGGATGTTGACTGACAGGCAGGGTACCCACTGCTGTAAATATAACTATTGGGATAAACAACAATATTACTTCTTGGAAACCTTGTCTAGAAAAATCTACAATAATTACACCAAGGATGAAATGATATATAAATGATAGAACTTGGTTTTCAATACCCAGTCGTTTTTCAAGTACTCCCCCCTTTGAATGTTGATAGATATATTTTTCCACAAGATGAAAAATCACAAATCCGACAAGAAGGAAAATGAACAAGAATTGATTTGTATTAATTACTTCGACACTAAAACTGGGGAATAGATCTAGGAATAGATAGGTTATAGCAACTCCCGCTGAGAAGGAAATTGCATGTTTATAGTAATGGCCACACACCATACATATATTTTCTCCGAAATATTGAACAACTCCAAGAATTATGGCTAATAATGTCGCTATAGCTATAGGATCCATATTAATTCCCTAATTATATTCATGATATATATCAGACGATCCTACCAGATTTCTATTATCTTTCTCTAATAGTTTATCTGTTTCTCTTGGGTCTATACTACTAGCCGGATAAAGATGAAGTTTTTTCATTTTTTGAACTTGTACTATTATGGTATCTATTATTTTCCAAGCGACCTCTTTACTATCACATCGTATGAAAAGGATTTTTTTATCAAGATTCATAATTATTATTCCTTGACCTCTACTCCTTTCCAAAAAGCTATATAATTTTTAATTTTGTTCGCTGCAGGTTTCGGATCTGGATAGTACCATGCTGCATCCTTATTAACTTCCCCTTCAACAACTATGTCATAATAACTTGCAAGACCTTTCCAAAGGCACGTTGTATGCGTATCGCTTTCCTTCAAAAACTCTTTTTTAACAGACTCAGGCGGGAAATAGTAATTTCCTTCCACCATTTCGTAGTCATCAGTTTCTGCTATTACCTTATCTTTCCAAACTGCTTTTACCATATCTTAAGCCCCCATGAGAGAAAATAGATGCCGGTTTATAAGAATTTATTATCTTTTGGATAGAGGAGATCGTTTAATCGCTTATAACTCATTTCAATTATTTGTTTTTTATGCATTTTCTAGTCATCCCTCCATCGGAGAGGATCAAGATAGTAAATTATATTAATATTTTTTCTTTTTGATTTGGGGAAGATTAACCTTGTGTTTAAGTTGATATTTTTCGATTTGAAAATGGAAAGATAGTTGGACACCGGGTAATAATGAACCTGTACAGCCCAAAGAAGAATAGGTAAATAGTGGAATGCTTTAGATTTACAAAAAAGAATCATGATATTGGGGGAAATTACTAAAAATGTTAAAAAATAAATTACAACAATTAACTAGTATATCAACAGAAGAATTGTTTGGTAAAATTGAGGAACCAGATCTTAAATTAATAGATGTACGTTCAATAGAAGCATACAATGGATGGAAGTTAAAAAACGAAATTAGAGGCGGACATATTAAGTGTGCTAGGAGTGTGCCTTTTAAGTGGTTGAATTATATCGATTGGATAGAAATTGTAAGGGCAAAAGGGATTATGCCTAGTCATTCTTTAGTTGTATATGGATATGATAAAGGTGAGACAGAAAAAGTCGCAAATCAATTTATTAAAGCAGGTTATAAAGATGTGAGAGTTTACTATAATTTTATTGACGAATGGAACCACAATAAAAATTTACCAATGGAGAGGTTGGAAAGATATAATAAATTAGTATCAGCTAATTGGTTAAATGAACTTATAAAGACAGGTAACACTCCAGAATATAATAATAAAAAATATGTAATATTTCATGCATATTATCAAAATAGAGATGCATATGAAGAGGGGCATATTCCAGAAGCTATTGATTTAGATACTAATCTTTTAGAATCATCTGAAACATGGAATCGTCGTTCTTCTAAAGAATTGAAAATTGCACTTGAGCAGTTAGGTATTACATATGATACAACCGTTATTTTGTATGGCAGATTTTCATATCTTGATAACAATGATCCATTTCCTGGAAGCAGTGCAGGTCACCTAGGTGCATTCCGTTGTGCTTTTATTATGATGTATGCAGGTGTTAAAGATGTACGTATCCTAAATGGTGGTTTGCAATCATGGATAGATGCAGGATTTAAAACAACAACTAGAGAATATAAGAAACACCCAGTGAAGGATTTTGGCGTTTCAATTCCTTCTTTTCCTAAAATTGTAGTTGATATAGAAGAAGCAAAAGAAATTTTAAAAACATCTGATAAGAATCTTGTCAGTGTTCGTAGTTGGAGGGAGTTTATTGGTGAAGTGAGCGGTTACAATTATATAGAAAAAAAAGGTAGAATACCTGGAGCAGTTTTTGGTAATTGTGGGAGTGACGCATATCACATGGAAAATTATCGAAACCTGGATCATACCACAAGAGATTATCATGAAATTGAAAAGATGTGGGCAGAAGTAGGGATAACTTCTGATAAGCATAATTCCTTTTATTGTGGTACCGGTTGGCGTGGAAGCGAAGCGTTTTTTAATGCATGGCTTATGGGATGGTCTCGAATATCGGTATTTGATGGCGGATGGTTTGAATGGAGTAATGAGGGTAACCCCTATGAAACCGGCATACCAAAAAATAAATAGAAATAAATCTTACTCCAGCATGGAACAAATAAAAACAAATTATCAAGAACGTGATTTATTAATTAAATCATTAAAAAAAATAGACAATTTTTTACCACAAAATGGTGATAAAGAGTTAGAAAAAAAGATACTTTCTGACCTTACCAGTTCTCCAAAAAAAATTTCATGTGTCTTTTTTTATGATTCAAAAGGATCAAAACTCTTTGAAGAGATTACTAAACTCCCTGAGTATTACCTGACAAGAACTGAGATTGATCTATTAAATGAAGCTATTCCTCAAATAAGTGATAAATTAAGAGATATAGATATTGTTGAGTTTGGAAGCGGAGATTGTACTAAGATTTCTATCTTATTAGAGACGATTCCTGAAGAATTGAGAGATACTATTTGTTATGTACCAGTTGATGTGAGTATTGCTGCAGTTGAAAAATCATCAAATATCCTCTTAAATAAATTCCCGGGAATAAGAATATATGGGATAGTTGCTGATTTCATTTCCCAGCTTGATGTGATACCTAAAGATAGGAAAAAAGTAATTTGCTTTTTAGGTAGCACTATTGGAAATCTTCCAATGGATGAAGCAATGCAGTTTTTAGTTGATTTGAATGAAATTATGCAAACTAGTGATTTATTATTGCTAGGTCTTGACATGGTAAAAAACAAAGAGATACTCGATAAAGCATATAATGATAGTAAAAATGTAACCGAAAGATTCAACAAGAATATACTAAATGTAATAAATAGTTATATTGGTACTAACTTTGATCCTGATAATTTTGAGCATATTGCATTTTATAATGAGCGGTTTTCTAGAATAGAGATGCATCTAAAAGCTGTAAAAGATTTGGAAATTATCTGTCCCAGGATACCTACAAACATCTCTATTAAAAAAGGTGAAACAATCCATACTGAGAACTCTTATAAGTTTACAAATGAAAATATAGAACGTTTAGCTTCTGGGGCAGATCTTGAGATACAAAATATTTTTACAGATGAAAATAAATGGTTTTCCTTGGTTCAATTAATTAAAAATTAGGAGAATTTCAATGATTGATATAGACAAGATACGGTCAGATTTTCCAATACTTACTCAAAAAATAAATGGTAACAATCTTGTGTATCTGGATAATTCCGCTACTACACATAAACCCCAGCAAGTTATTGATAGTATTGTTGATTTTTACTCAAGTATGAACTGCAATGTTCATAGGGGAGTTCATTACTTAGGTGAACAAGCTAGTATTGCATATGAATCTGTACGAGAGAAAGTTAAAGATTTTATAAAAGCAAAAAAATCTAAAGAGATCGTATTTACATCTGGTACTACAGAATCAATAAACCTTATTGCGAATTCTTTTGGTAGATCATTTATTAACAAAGGGGATGAGATAATAATTACTGAGATGGAACATCATTCAAATATTGTTCCATGGCAGATACTTTGTGAAAACAAAGGAGCAAAGCTAAAGATAATTCCTATTAATAATAATGGAACACTAATGATTGATAAACTGAATAGTCTTATCACAGATAGAACAAAGCTCATATCTCTTACATACGTTTCAAATGTACTAGGCACAATAACTCCAGTCAAAGATGTTATTAAAACAGCTCATTCAAAAGACATACCTGTTTTAATAGACGCCGCTCAGGCAGTACAACATATTCCTATAGATGTTCAAAATCTCGATTGTGATTTCTTTGTTTTTTCAGGACATAAAATCTATGCAGAAACAGGTGTTGGGGTATTATACGCAAAAGAAAAATGGTTAGAAGCAATGCCCCCACATAAATACGGAGGAGGGATGATTTCAAAAGTAAGTTTTAAGAAAACATCATTTGCAGAAGTACCATTTAAATTTGAGGCGGGAACGGGCAACATTTCAGCAGTAATATCCTTAGGAAAAGCTATTGAATATCTAAATGACATTGGCATCAAAGAAATCCAAAAGCATGAAGACGAATTAATGAGATATACATTTGATAAACTCAGTACTCTTGATGGAATTACAATTTATGGAAATGCCCCAAAAAGGTGTGGTATTATCTCATTTAATCTTGATAATATTCATCATTATGATGCAGTAATGATACTTGATAAAATGGGTATTGCAGTACGTAGTGGGACACATTGTGCTGAGCCAGTTATGAGCCATTATGGAATAAACGGGAGTATTCGGGTTAGCTTTGCGATCTATAACTCCAAAGAAGATATTGATGGGTTAATTTATGGATTAAAAAAGGTACAGGAGATGCATCAATAAAAATGGATGAAAAAATAAATAATATTCAGGAAGAAATTATTGAGGAATTTTCTAAATTGAATGATTGGTTTGATAAATATGAATATTTAATTGATCTAGGAAAATCTCTTGAACCATTAGATGAAAAATTAAAATCTGAAGAAAACTCATTAAGTGGGTGTCAGTCAAAAGTATGGCTTAAGGCTGAAATTAGGGGTGAAAGGATCCTATATTTAGTAGCCAGCGATTCCTTAATAACTAAAGGAATGATATCCCTGCTCCTTAGAGTATTAAACAATCAATATCCTGAAGACATAGTAAATGCTGATTTATATTTCATTGATAAAATAGGTTTGAATACAAATCTATCACCTTCCAGAGTAAATGGGCTGATGTCCATTGTAAAACATATCAAATCATATGCTAAGGTGGCTCCTAATATTAACAAATAAAATAAATTGAGTTAATAACTTTGGTTATCTCATTATTTTTAATTCTCTTCAATGTGTATACAAAAGAGAATTATTAAATAAAAAGAGATATTACAATATGGAGGTAAAATTTTGGTTGAAGAGAAAGAATCATCTATAGAATCAACAAGAAATGGTCCCTATCTGGTGAAAAATCTACAGAATTTTAAAAATTCAAAAAACGAGGACATTATGGGAAATCCTGTAATGACGCTTTGTCGTTGTGGAGGATCAAATACCAAACCATTTTGTGATGGAACCCATATGAAAAATGGTTTTATTGATACAAAAGAGGATGATCGAATACCAGATAAGTTAGACACATACGAAGGTGAGAAATTAACAATTCATGATAACCGTGGAGTGTGCTCTCATCGTGGACATTGTACTGGTAACGCTCCAAAAGTATTTAGAATGGAAGCTGAACCATGGATTGACCCCGATGCCCAAGCTACAGATGATACAACAAAGGTGATTAAAACCTGTCCATCAGGAGCACTAAGCTACACAAAAGATGGGGCACTCTCAAAAGATTGGAATCATGAACCAGCAATCATCATTTCTAAAGATGGACCATATGATGTGGTTGGGCATATAGAATATAAAGATCCAGATGGGAATAAACCAGAATCAAAAGAACACTACACTCTTTGTCGGTGTGGTCATTCGAAAAACAAACCATTCTGTAGCGGTCAGCATTGGTATGTTAAGTTTAAAGACCCCAAGAACTAAATAGAATATATAAAAAATTGTGATTATATTTAAAAGAATCTATCTACAAAAAAGATACTATAAAAAGATTAAATTGGAGGTAAATTAAATGGTTAAATATAGATGCTCAGTATGCAACTGGATATATGACGAGGATAAAGAGGGAAAACCATTTTCAAGTCTGCCTGAATCTTATCACTGTCCTGTTTGCGGTTCACCAAAATCTGCATTTTTTCCAGAAGGAATTGTAAAAACAGATAAAATAATATCAACAAATGTTGCAGAAAAAATCATCGAACAACTAGAAGCATACGGTGTAAAACACATCTATGGAATACCAGGAGATTCAAATCTACCAATAATAGAAGCAATCAGAAAAAGCAAAAAAATAAAATTCATCTTAACTCGCCATGAAGAAACTGCGGCATTTATGGCCTGTGCACATGGAAAAATAACAGGGCGCCTAGGCGTATGTATATCAATTGCAGGACCAGGATCTACTAATCTCATAACAGGGCTTATGGATGCAGCAAACGATAGAAGCCCTGTGCTAGTACTCACTGGACAAATCCCAGAAATATACCTTGGAAGTGAAGCATTCCAAGAAATTGATCAGATCGAACTCTTCCAACCGTTTACAGTTTTTTCAGAAGCCATTTCAAGAACAAACCAAACATTAAAACTTGTAACTACAGCCATAAAAAAATCATATCAAAAACCAGGTGTGTCAGTTCTGAGTACACCTACGGATGTACTCGTTGAAAAATTAGATGAAAAAATATATACACCCGCAAAAAGGTTATTTCAAAATCCAACATTATCAAAAGATGAAGATATCCAAAAAGCTGTGAAACAAATTGATTCATATAAAAAGATCATAATATTTGCTGGCTGGGGTGCAAGAAATGCAAAAAAAGAGATTTTACAATTATCAAAAAAACTTAAAGCACCAATTGCAACAACTTCCAGAGCAAAAGGAATCATAAATGAAACAGAAAAATATAGTGTTGGAGTGGTAGGATCGATTGGTGCAAAACATGCAACACAAGCATTACAAAAAAGCGATTTAATTATAATCATTGGTTCAGGTTTCAGACAAGCAAATCTAGTACCAACAAATATAAAAATTATTCAAATTGATATAGATTCAACACGAATTGGAAAAACATTTAATGTTGATGTAGGACTAGTTGGGGATGCACAATTAACATTGAAAAAACTAATTAAAAATACTAAAGAAAAGAATGAAGAAAAGAGGTTTATACAAAATATTCTTGATAATAAAAAACAACACCTAAAAGAACTAGAAAATGAATCAAATGATTTATCAATACCAATAAATCCAGGATTTGCAATACAAGCACTAAAAAGAAACATTTCAAAAAATGCAATAATATGCATAGACGTTGGGGATCATACCTACTGGTTTTATAAAAAATTTATATGTGATGGACAGAGAACATTTCTTTCAGCAAACATAGCAAGCATGGGATTTGGACTTCCAGCAGCTCTTTCTGCACAACTAGACTATCCAGATAAACAAGTAATATGTCTTTCTGGTGATGGAGGGTTTGCAATGCTAATGGCAGATTTTACAACGGCTGTAAGAGAAAAACTACCAATAAAAATAATCGTATTCAACGATGGAAAATTAAAAAACATCAAAAAAGAACAACTACGAGACAACTACCCCGAATTCGGGGTAAGCTTCCCTAATCCAAACTTTGCAGAATTTGCAAAAACAACAGGTGGGGAAGGATATAGAATAATAACCCCTAAAGAATTAGATAAAACCTTAAAAAAAGCATTCACCTCAAAAATACCTTCTTTAATTGAAATTATGGTTGATCCTGAAAAAATGGCAGCAGCAACAAAATAAACTGCAAGGTATTGCTCCGACAGATGTAGATTTCAAATGTAAAAATACCCCATCATATGAAGAATTTTTTATGTAAAATCCTTCTAATCCGCCAGACTCGTGCAGCTTTTCCCGGAGTAACTTTAGTCAAGGAGCTAAAAAGTTCTAATCGAATTAAAGAAATTCATTTTTAGAGAAAAATTAGTATAAATTGCATAAAATGCCAAAATTTTTTCAAATTCCATCTCCAAAAACGTTATATATTATAATGCGTATATAAAATATATAACATTGGGGGAAATAAATGAACAAGAAAATAATAAGCATTTTTGTAAGTATGCTGCTATTCGTTACTGTTTTTTCAGTAACAGGTGCCGTAAATATTGAAAAGACTATTTATAAGGAGCCCAATACATCTTCAACCGGTCTTGTCTGGTCTGAAAACTTTGACTCCTATGCACTTGGGAGTTCAATGCATGGGCAAGGCGGATGGAAAGGTTGGGATAATGACCCGCAATGGACTGCTTATGTAACAGATAACCAATCCAGAAGTTCTCCTCATTCGGTGGACATTCAATTCCCTGCAGATTTGGTTTACGAGTTTACTGGGATAGTATCAGGTAATTGGACGTTTATAGATTGGGTTTATGTTCCATCTGACTTTAGTGGTCAAGGTTATTTTATTCTTCTTGGTGATTATGAAGACGGAGCTGGACAGGATAACTTATGGGCAATCCAATTAAGAATGGACAGCGAGCTTGATATCATTGAGAGTGAGTATGATTCATTAAGCCTGCCGTTGATTTATGACCAATGGGTTGAGATACGCGTTGAGTTTGATCTCGAAGTCGACTATTTCGAGTGCTATTATGATGGTGAGATTCTTGTAGAGAAGAACTGGAGTGCAGGACCTAACAATGCAGGTGATTGTCCTTTGAAACTCGAAGCAGTTGACCTATTTAGTAAACTAGGGACTTCTATCTACCATGACGATCTATCTCTTGATGGAGAACTTAGTGATGATCCTGTTTTACTCTGCGAAGGCGATCTTCACTTTGGAAATGTATCAGCAGGTGCAACTTTAGAAGATAGTTTTACTGTTGAAAACATTGGTGGCGGATTACTAGATTGGGAGATCACGAAAGAGCCAAGTTGGGGAACCTGGACATTTAATCCTGAAT
>CP070724.1:992364-1179871 GCA_020350825.1 Thermoplasmatales archaeon
CAAATAGATGTATCAATGACAACACCAAGAAGCCAGCCATATCTATTTCTACAATTTCTCGAGAGACTTATTCAACGATTTCCAGTGTTAGAACTGATATTCTCACATATACTAGGGTAAACATAAAGTAAAACATCCACCCCTCTTTTTTCTTTTTTAATATTTTTTATAGAGATGAATTAGTACATAAGTCGAGTATTTTTTAAAAAATTAAATAAAAAGATATATGACCAAATTCATTAATGGAAATCTATTTAAGACATTGATTAATATGCCAGTTGCAAAGGAATAAAAACAATAGTTTCATGGTTTCGTTTCTTCGATACTGAGAAGCTTTTTATTCTATTGTTAAAAGCAAGACTCCAAAGTCTAAGGAGGATAAAAAAAATGAAAGGAACTGTAAAATGGTACAACGCAAGAAAAGGTTACGGATTTATCCAAGGAGAAGACGGAAAGGATATTTTCGTCCACAGATCGGCTGTACCAACTGGAACATATCTAAACGAAGGAGACAAAGTTGAATACGAAAGTGAAGAATCAGAAAGAGGACCAAAGGCAACAAACGTAAAAAAAGCCTAATTTTTCCAAATATGAAGAAGAACCAATAAAGCTCTTCCAACTAAACTAATAAAATGAGAGGTGGAAGAAGCGAGATGTTTGTAATCCGCCTCTACAATACTTTATATAAAATTTAATTATTTTATAATACATTCAATGAAAAATTAACCGCCTTCCATAACTAATGACCCTGTATCACCTTTAAAATGCAAAAATACTTAAATCAAGGTAAGATACGCTGACCCAGGAGTTATTTTTATATGAACATTTTTGTAACGGGCGGTGCCGGATTCATTGGTAGTCATCTTGTCGATAGACTCATTAACGAAAGGAACACTGTTACAGTCTATGATAATCTGAGTTCTGGTAAAAAGCAATTCATAGAGCACCACTTACAAAAGGATAATTTTACGTTTATTGAAGCAGATTTATTAGATCTGGAAAACGTGACAAAAAAGATAAAAGATCATGATGTCGTATTTCACATTGCTGCAAATCCTGATGTGAAACTCGGAGCGCAACAACCAGACATTGCCAAAAGGGATATTCTCGCTACATACAATCTTCTCGATGCAATGAGGATGAGCGACATAAAAAAAATTGTGTTTTCTTCTAGCAGTACAATCTATGGAGAGACTCCTGAATTTCCTCTTCCAGAGAGTTACGGACCTCTTCTCCCAATATCTGTCTATGGTGCAGCTAAACTTGCAGCTGAAGGATTGATTAGTTCCTTCTGTCACACTTTCGACATGCAAGGATGGATCTTCAGGTTTGCAAATGTTGTTGGTGAACGGGGGACACATGGAGTAATTGTAGATTTCATCAATAAACTGAGAATAAGCCCGAATAAGCTTGAAATATTGGGAGATGGCAGACAAAGGAAACCTTATCTTTATGTGGAAGATTGTGTGGGGGGGATGTATTTTGGTTTTGAACACTCGAATGAACAAATTAATATCTTTAATCTTGGATGCAATACAGCTACCGAAGTGACAAGAATTGCCGAGATCGTAGTAGAAGAAATGGGATTAAACAACGTGAAATTCACTTATACTGGTGGTAAGAGAGGGTGGAAAGGAGACGTACCGCAGTTTCAGTTTGACATCAGTAAAATGAAAAAGCTTGGATGGAAGGCAACAGTCACTTCTGATGAAGCGGTGCGAAAAACAACAAGAATTTTGTTAGATACCAATATTTAAATCGATTTTTAGACACTTGATGCCAATAAATATATCTACTGTTTTTAACTAGATGCATGGATTCGGAAACAGATGCATGTTTTGCTGACAGGCGACATGAAGTTGTTTGTTTAAATGTGAATAGATATCCTCTTTTAATCCAAAATATTTTAAATAGAAGCTATATTCCTACACTCTCAATTGTGATGTGATATTATGGATAAAATAAGAATAGCGGTACTTGGAATGGGTTATGTTGGTCTAGCAAGTGGAATGGCTTATGCAAAACATGGTTTTAAAACAATTTGTACAGCAACTACACCTAGCAAAGCTGAGAATCTAAACAAAGGAATTCCTCCATTTTACGAGCCGGAGTTAGGGGGACTTGTGAAAGATATGGTTGAAAAAGGTATGCTTTCTGGAAGCACGAATAATATTAAAGCAATAAAAGAAAGTGATGTTACATTTATTTGCGTTGGTACACCATCATTACCAGATGGATCAGCAGATTTATCTGCTGTGGAAGCTACTGCGAAGGATATTGGAACTGTATTAAAAGATAAGAATGATTATCATGTTATAGTCACAAAAAGCACAATAGTTCCAGGCACTACTGAAAATTTGGTTCTACCAATTGTAGAAAAATATTCCGATAAAAAAGTTGGTAGGGATTTTGGTTTATGCATGAATCCTGAATTTTTAAGACAAGGTCAAGCTGTCCATGATAGCTTAAATCCTGATAGAATTGTAATAGGTGAGTATGATAAAAAGAGTGGTGACGTTCTGGATCGTATTTACAGCGGTTATGATTGCCCAAAAATGAGATGCGAAATCAAAGCTGCAGAACTAATAAAATATGCAGCAAACTCTTTACTTGCAACTAAAATCACATTTGCAAACGAGTTCTCTAGAATATCTGAGAAATTTAATATTGATATCTATAAGGTTATGAAAGGAGTCGGAATGGATTTCAGAATAAATCCGATGTTCCTAAATGCTGGTTGTGGGTTTGGAGGATCCTGTTTCCCGAAGGATGTTAAGGCAATCACAGCATTATCAAAAAAAATTGGTGTTGAAACACCCTTACTTAATGCAGTCCTTTATACTAATGAACTTCAACCAATGCACTTTGTTGATATAATCAAACAAACAGTAGGAAATTTGGATGAGAAAACAATAGCTTTCTTAGGTCTTTCCTTTAAACCTGATACAGATGACACAAGGGCAACAAGAGCTCTTCCAATAATTGAGAAATTATATCAAGAAGGAGCTCATGTTAAAGCCTATGATCCAAAAGCTTATTACAAATTCAAACCTTTAACAGATTTGCCAATAGAATACATGGATACCTGGGAAGATGCTTTAAAAAATGCGGATTTTGTTGTAGTTCAATCAGATTGGCAGGAGATAAAAGATATTAAACCTGAAGATTTTAAAAGATTACTTAGCAATCCGATTGTTATTGATGGAAGAAGATCTTATAACCCTGAAGAGATAATAAAAAATGGTGTAACTTACCGTGCTATCGGTTGGAAGAATTTGGATGAATAAGTATGCAAATAACGTCAAATATATGAGGGTATGTGCTGGTAGATATGAAAGGATTGATACCTGCAGCTGGACGAGGAACTAGGTTAGAGCCAATAACATTGGCAATACCAAAAGAATTACTTATGATCGGTGATAAAGCTGTTATTGAACACGTTATCGATGCATTGAAGCTGATAAATATAACTGAAATTACTATTGTTGTTGGATGGAGAAAACATGCGATTTTAGATTACCTTGGATCTGGAGAAAGAATGGGTGTAAAGTTAACATATGTTGTTCAAGACAGGAGAGATGGCTTAGCAAAGGCTGTACTTGCTGCAGAGCATATCATGGGAGAGGACCCATTTTTAGTGGTCCTTGGTGACAACTTTTTCTATCCAAAGAATTTTCTGAGGGATATAATTAACTTTCACCAGCAAAAAAAGGCAGATGCCACTGTCGGCGTCGCTGAAATAGAGGATACCACAAGACATGGTATTATAAAAGGTAGAGGTTTTAATGTTGTTGATCTAGTGGAAAAACCCCATCCAGAGAAAGCACCGAGCAATCTCGGTTGTATGGGAATTTATGCTTTTGAACCTGAAATATTTGATGCCATACGAAAAACAAAACCTGGTGTAAAAAATGAATATCAATTAACTGATTCAATAAAAATTATGGTTGATGAAAAATTTAAAGTTCTTTTTAGAAAAATCAGCGGACAACATATTGATATAGGTACTGTTGAAGATTTAAAAATAGCTAATCTTAAGTTCTCGGAACTATCTGGCAGATAGAAAATTTTATCTTTTAATTCCTGTAAATCAAATATTTATAATAGGGCATAAAAATTAATTCTTAATTAAAAACACTCACTATTTTTTACAAAGTTTGTCATCTAATATTATATCTTAAAAAACTTAAACACACTGATAAAAAATTTCGAATATATACATCCCATTTATAATAAATTCCAATAAATTTATTAATACATTTCCCTTTTGAGATTTCTACGGGGAGATTAATAATTTAATACAGTATGTCCCTCGTGATCTAAGCAGGAAAAATTTGATGTGAGGAGAGTATAATTTATGAATAATAATCCGCTTATTAGTGTTGTAATTCCAACATATAACCGACCAGATTTTCTAAAAAAAGCTGTTGAAACAGTTTTGAATCAAACATATGAAAACCTTGAGATATTGATAATTGATGATGCCTCTCCCGTGGATAATCAAAAAAATATCAATAATTTTGATGATAGTAGGATCATGTACTTTAAAAACAAAACAAGGAGCGGAGCACCATATTCTAGGAATATTGGTATTAAAAACGCAAAAGGAAAGTTTATAGCCTTTCTTGATGATGATGATGAATGGATGCCTCGCAAACTAGAAGAACAGTTAAAAGCATTTGATGATCCTAATGTTGGCTTAGTGGTTTGTCATTCTCTAGATAAAAGATTTGATGGAGAAAGAATTAGTAAGCCACTTGACAACATCTTTTATAAGGATTTATTAAAATCTTTTAATTTATCGTCAACTTCATCCTATCTTATTAGAAAGGAATTATTTGATGAAATAGGTTATTTTGATTTAGGTCTTCCATCTGCTCAAGAATATGATCTGGCGTTGAGGATATCAAAAAATTATGGTGTAAAAACTGTTCCTGACATTTTGATGATACAAAATGCTTCAGAAGGACAGATATCTGAGAATTGGACAAAGAAAATCAAGGGTATTATGGCAATGTATAAAAAATATGCAAATGAATACAAAATATTAGGCCTAAAAGGTTGTGTATTTAATCATTTCCAAAATGTAGGATTATTTGGTCTATTCCTTCTAGGTTTTATCTTTGGAAATAAAATATATAAGATCATTATCCCAATAAAGGAGTTATATGAAAGATGAACTATCATATAGATATGCTACCGTTCAGTATATCAAAAAATCATCCATATAAATTTGATAAAAATGGTGTAATATTATCAAAAATACCATATACTAAGGAATATCACTATCATACAACATCAATTGCATCTTATGCTATTAAGAATATTGATAATCTAAAAATATTTGATCCGCAAATAAGATGGTTAGTTAACAATATCAATCAAGATGGTGCATATAGACAAAATTTTACTTTCCCCTATTATAGTAATTTCCCAAAATCATGGATCGGTGGATTATGTCAAGGGCTTGCAATATCTGCATTGATAAAAGCATATCAGAAATATGATAAAAAGACTTATCTAGACACAGCAAAAAAAGCATTCAATTGTTTAAATAGAGACATCGAAGATGAAGGATGTATTTTCACAGATAGCAAAGGAGAAGTATGGATTGAGGAATATCCAGTTTGTCCCCATATATTGAATGGTTTTATTTATGCATTATTTGGAATATATGATTTATACAAAGAAACGAAAAACAAAGATATTAAAAATCTTTTTGATGGTAGCGTACAGACAATTACAACAAATTTGAAAAATTATGATATGGGCTTCTGGTCGCTATATGATCTTACTGAAAAACTACCTGCAACTGAATTTTATCATACGGTACACATTGAACAGCTAAATGCTCTCTACAAAATTACCGGAAATGAAATATTACGAAAGTATGGTACACATTGGAAAAATTCAGCGGATAATTCCCGTTATCGATCCAAGGCAAATAGAATACGAACAATATTAATTGTCAAAAAACATGGTGTTATCGACTCAATAAAACGATATTATCAGAGACGGCAGTGGTTACATGGATAAAATAAACATTGCATTAATATGTAATGGTTATGGTCGTGTGATGCGAGGTGCTGAACAATTTACATATCAATTTTATAATCATATGAAGGATGTTCTTGACATTGATATTTATGGCGTCGGCAAAACAGATCACAGTATACAAATAAAATCAAAGTTTCGTGATAATTTTCTATTGCCCTGGCGTAATGGAAGGGCATACCTAGAAAGTTATCAATTTGGGAAAGCATGGTATCAAAGTATGATTAAATCTAAAAAGCAATATGATTTGATATTCAATAACGCAGGAATTGGCGCATCATATTGGTGCGACAAGCACAGAAGGATGAGAGAAACGTCTTTCATCACAAGAGCAAGAGGGGGTGGACGAGAGGAGAAGATAAATTATCTTTTTAAACCAGATTGTATGGTATTTCTCACCAAAGAAAATGAGGTATCGACAAAAAGATTTTTACCAAAAATAAAGACCTTGACAATTCCAAATGCAATAGATTTAAAAGAATATAATAAAAAACAGGAACCCCCCGCTCTTTTAAAGGGATTAGAAAGACCCATATATTTAGGAACATCTGCATTTGTCAGATATAAACGAAATGATTTGATAATTAAAGCAGCCTCTAAATTAAATAATGGAAGCTTGCTTTTATTAGGAGATGGACCATTAAAAGATAAAACAGTAAAGTTGGGAAAAAAATTGCTAGGTAATCGATTTAGATACGGTAAAGTAATTCCCTATTTTAACAGAGAAAAAATGATTAGTTTATATCAACATGCTGATGTATTTGTTCAGGCTGCAAGAAAAGAAGCATTTGGAGTGGTATTTCTCGAAGCAATGGCATCAAATATGCCCGTTGTAACTCAGCAAGATAAAAGGAGAGAAGAAATAATTGGAGATGCTGGAATAAGAGTTGCTGATTGTAATGACATAAATGATTTTTCACAGGCATTGTATTTTGCTTCAACAGAAGATTGGGATAAAAAACCAAGAGAGCAAGCGAAGAAATACGATTGGAAAGCTATAAAGAAACAATATATAGAACTAATAAAAGAAGTAGCATCTACGGTGATAATATAACTTTTAAAGTTCTTTTGATTGGAGGAGATTTTGTAAACAAAGGTGCTGAAGCAATGATACTTAGCACCCAAGCAATTCTAAATAAATATTTTGTAAATCCAGAAATTATAGTAGCAACATACGAAAAAAAGAATATCGGTAGTAAAAAATATCCCGGTCTTAAGATTATAGGTAATAAATGGTTAAAAGGAAAAGCAATTCTTTATGCAAAAGCCGTCATTCCTGTTATAGGGACGAAATTAATAAAAGGCAACCTAATAAAAAGATACGAACAAGCAGATGTAATCATAAATATCGGTGGTTTTTCTATAAGTGATAAACAAAGTATACAAGGAAATATAGTTTATTGCATAGAAATAATGTTGAGCAAACTATTTAACAAGCCATTTATAGCGTTTCCTCAAGATATGGGCCCGTTCAAAACAATGATTAGAAGATTTTTTATTAAAAGATTTTTACCAAATTCTAAACTGATAGTTGTTAGAAGTAAAGAGAGCAAAAAATATCTTGAAGAAATAGGAATAAAAAACGTACACATAACACCAGATTTAGCTTTCATTTTGAAACCATCGTCAAAAAAGAGAGCAGAAGAAATATTGGCCAAACACAAAGTTGCCAAATGTCCTTTTGTTTGCATTATTCCCAATATGCGTGTATATGAAAGAAATAAAAAATATGTTGATACATTGAGTAGTATTGTTAATTTTATAGTTGATAAACTAGAAACTAACGTATTATTTCTTTCACACGAATTCAAAAAAAGTGGAAATGATGATCGTTTTGTAATAAACAAAGTTATTGATAATATTAAGAATAAAAATAAAGTATTTAAAATAACAGAAGAATATTCCGCCCCCGATTTAAAAGCAATAATAAGTAAAGCAGACATATTAATCTCATCGAGATTTCATGGAGCTATAGCAGGTCTTTCTATATGTGTACCAACTATAGTTATTGGTTGGGCACACAAATACAAAGAATTGATGACATTAGTAAAACAAGAGAAATATTCAGTAGATTATCAAGATGTTGACATTGAAAAAATCATGGATAAAGTAAACGACTTATGGAAAAATAAAACAAACATAAAGAAAGATCTTGAATCTATAATTCTAAAGATTAAAAAAGATGCAGAGCAACCAGCATTGTTACTGAAAGGAACATTATCAGAAGGAATTGGCAAATTTAAAGATACATATGTGGGATATTCAAAAGATAAAAATATACGTGCTGCAGGGCAAAGTGGGGGACTTGTTTCTGCATTACTAATTTATGCATTAGAAAAAAAGATGATTGATGGGGCAATTGTAACTAGATGGAGTAAAAAGGATCCATTATTGCCAGAAACGTTTATAGCAAGATCCAAAGAAGAAATATTACAAGCAGCGAAATCAAAGTATTGTCCAGTAAAAATGAGTGAGATATTTAGAAAGTTAAAACATATAAAAGGTAATTTTGCTTTTGTAGGTGTACCTTGTCAATTGAAAGCGCTAAAAAAGTTGGAGAAAAAAGGGCGCATTCAAGCGAAAATAAGTTTTTATTTTGGTTTATTCTGTGATAGAACTTTGACTTTTAAATTTCAAGATTATATTTTGTCAGTAATACATATGGATAAGAAAGACGTTAAAGAATTTACATATAGAAGCAAAGAATGGCGCGGTTGGCCTGGTGATATACAAGTTAAGTTAAAAGATGGTACAGTAAAGAATATACCAAAGGAGTATAGGATGAAGGTGAAGCCACTGTTTACCATTAAGCGTTGTTGGAATTGTAGTAATAAAACAAATAAATTATCAGATATTTCTTTTGGTGATGCATGGTTACCTGAATTCCGCAGAGATAAATTAGGGACGTCACTGATTGTTAGTAGAACTAAGTCTGGAGAAATGTTACTGGAAAAAGCAAAACATGACGACGTAATAGAGTTAGATAAAATTGACAGTAGTAAAATAAAACAGGAATTAAAAAAAAGATCTTTTATAAAATATGTATTAGCAAAGATTAAGTCTGTTTATTTTAAGTTGGAATATATTAAAAGAAATGGGTAAAAGTGGAACATGGAAACAATTAAAGAAATAAAAAAGATTTGTGGAAAACAAGCATTTTCATATAGAGAAAGATTTTATAGAAGATATTCCTACTATTTTACTTGGGTTTACTTACATTTTAATCTAACAGCGAACCAAGTATCTATTCTTGGTGTGATTATGGGATTATGTTCTGCAGTGCTTTTCGCTTCAAACAATTATTTGCTTTTTATGGTAGGTTCAATCCTACTATTTTTTTCTGTGATGGCAGATCAATGCGATGGAGAAGTAGCAAGATACAGAAAATATAAAGATATGCCAGACGAATTTTTCAGGAATTATGGGCCATTTTTTGATTCCTTAAATCACCTTGCAAGACCTATGGTATTTCTATGCATGTCAATCAGTTTTATGCATTTATCGTACCCCCCCGCACTGATTTTAGGAATTGGATTTGCTTCTGCTTTGTTCTGTTTTTTAGATATAGGTTTTCATTCTTTATTGAGTTCTGTGCTGCATAAAAAATTTACTCGTGGAAATAGTGAATTCGCTACGCTAATTAAGCATACTGTATATAGTTCTCTTTTTACACCTTTCATGTTGTTTGCATCTTCATTAATTGATTTCTTATTCAATTTACGAGCAACTTTTTATCTATGGTTATTTTTTGCATTATGTGGATTATTGGTGGTTTCATTGGGTTTTATAAGAAGTAAATGGAGTTAAATATGGTGGATAAAGAAAATATCATATTAATGTTTAAAGAAATAAAAGGCGTTCTTGATAAAAATAAAATTCCTTTTTGGTTAGAATACGGCAGTCTATTAGGTGCTGTAAGAGAGGGAAAAATAATAGATGGAGATTATGATATTGATTTAGCAACATTTTTTGATATGCTTATGGATAAATTTGAAACAATCTCAAATGAGTTTTATGATATGGGATATGATATTTATATCACTAAAACAAGAATGGCTATGAGTAAAGAAGATATCCACGTTTCAGTTTATATGTACAATACAGATGTTGTTCCAGGATGCATAACCCGCAACAGAAAAAGAAAAAAAGATTTTATGGGAAAATTTTTAATATATTGTTTTTTGAGACCACTTCAAATATCTCACAGAGACCTAATACACAGTTACACACCACAAACAAAAGCCATACAACTAATAAAATCAGTTATTAGATATTTACCGTCAAGGAATAAGTTGTATGATTTTTTATTATCGTTTGGTAAAAAAATTGATTGTTTAGATAGTTTTAATGTAAACGTTCCAGAATCGTATGTTGATAAATTTAAAGAAGTTACATTTTGTGACGTGAATGTAAAAATACCAAAAGAGGAAGAAAAATATTTAGAACAGTTTTATGGCAAAACGTGGAAAATACCAGATAAAAATTGGCATGAAAAAGATAAGAAGAGGCAAAGAATGGATATGGAAAGAAATGCAATAGGGAATTTAAAGCAAATGGTTAAGATATTAGATGACAATAATATTCACTTTTGGTTACATGGTGGAGCTGTATTAGGTTTTATAAGAAGTGGGAAGAAACATCTAATACCATATGATCATGATTTTGATTTATTGACATGGACTCATTCATTTGATGATGTTAAAAAATTAGTACCCAAAATTGAGGCACTGGGTTTTCGTACTAAAATAACTAAAGATAAGGTGAAAATCTTTAAGGATGGATATGAATTCACAGTTGGAGCATTTGAACTGGATGGCGATAAAGCAGTCAGAGCAACAGTATCAGTTAGAAACAAATTTGGTGTTTTATTATATTACAAACTAATAATAAAAATAAGCAATAAGTTTATTCTGAAACTATTATTATATTTAGGATACATTACAGGTTCTATAATACCAATTAGAAAATTTATTCCAGCAAAATATTTTACAGAACTTAAAAAAATAGATTTTTTTGGTGTTGATATAAATATACCTAAAGATACTTTTGATTATCTTGAATTTAAGTATGGGATCGATTGGAGAACACCCATACAGAATTGGAGCCATAAAGGATTGAAACAACATTATGTGGATGATACTTTTGACGCTTACTATAAACGAGGCTGGATATGAAAAAAATATTGGAAGAAGGATACAAAAAAATATTATTTAGGTTACCAATCCTAAGACTTATAATTGATCCAATATTAGATTATCAGTTAAATAAAAAATACAAACAATACAATGAAGTATTGAAAACATTTAAAGACAAACACAAGGGAGAGAGATGTTTTATTATAGGAACCGGTCCTTCACTAAATAAAACAAACACTATGCTATTAAAAAATGAGATCAACTGGGGAGTAAATCGTCTTATTGAAACAAGCAAAGATATAGGTATCGATTGCAGATACTATGGATTAACTAGTGGAAAACTCAAAGTAGATACCAAAATGTTGAATGCAATAGATGGAACGTTGTTTTTATTCCGCCTAGCAGCAAGAAGATATTTAAAAGAAAACAAAAAAAGTAATGAGAAACAACCTATACCTGTAAAGACAGAAGGGTTGATACTGGGAGCAAAACATTTTCCAAAAGATATATCAAAATATATACATGGTGGAGGAAGGACAATTATTATTCCTTGTTTACAGATGGCATATCATATGGGATTCAAAGAAGTATATTTAGTAGGATGTGATTGTAACTATAGTGGAAAAGCTCATTTTGATGGCCAGAAAAGACCTTTTAAAGAAAAAGATGATGAGGAGCATTGGAATACTGTATTTAAAGCATATGAAATATGTAAAGAAGAGTACGAAATAGATGGAAGAAAGATATACAATGCTACGGTGGGTGGGGAGTTAGAAGTATTTGAAAGAAGGAAACTAGAAGATGTAATAATATAAAAAATTTGAAAATTATTGTAGCGAATTAGTAAAGGAGTTATGAAAATGAAAATTGGAATTAGAAATATGGAGGATAAACACTCCGTTTTTATCACGGCTGAAATAGGAATAAATCACAACGGAGACGTTGAACTCGCAAAAAAATTAATTGACGGTGCTATTTTTGCTGGTTGCGATGCTGTTAAATTCCAAAAAAGGACAGTTGAAAATGTTTATTCGAAAGAAGAACTTGATAAACCTAGGGAAAGCCCATGGGGGATCACAAATAGAGAGCAAAAATTAGGACTTGAATTTTCAAGGAAAGAATATGATGAAATAGATAATTATTGTAATGAAAAAAGTATAGAATGGTTTGCTTCGGCTTGGGATGTTGATAGCCAGGAATTTTTAAAAAAATATGATTGCAAGTACAATAAAGTTGCTTCAGCAATGCTTACTAATAGAGAACTTCTTGAAATGATAGCTCAGGAAAATAAATATACATTTATTTCAACTGGGATGAGTACTATGGAAGAAATAAGAAAAGCTATAGATATATTTAAAAAAGTAAAATGTCCTTTTGAGCTTATGCATTGCAATTCAACGTATCCAATGAAAGATAAAGATGCTAATTTATTTATGATTCCAAAACTTAGAGAAGAATTTGGTTGTAATGTAGGTTATAGTGGACATGAGGTGGGATTAATAACAAGTGTTGCAGCGGTTGCACTGGGAGCTACATCCATTGAAAGACATATTACACTTGATAGAGCTATGTATGGATCGGATCAGGCAGCATCTGTTGAAGTGTTGGGTTTTTATCGTTTGGTCAGGTATATAAGGGTTGTTGAAAGCGCACTTGGTAACGGGAAAAAAACTATAACTAAAGAAGAAGAAGAAATAAAGAAAAAATTGAGAAAAGTAGAAACTTTGTAGGAATATTGTTATGAATTTTTGTGATTTACACGGTAAAAGGGTTGATCTTCTTAAGATTAGTTTCAATGGACTGGAGGATATGTTTGAATATTCTCAAAAACCTGAATTTTACAGATATTTTGAATATAAACCTCATAAAACGATAGAAGATACAAGAAAGTATTTAGAAAAACTGATTAAAATAACTAAAGGTGATTCAGGTCATTATTGGTTTATAAGATTAAAAAAAACTGGTAAAATTATTGGAACTTTTGGTGTTGTGAATATTGATAATAATAGAAATTCTGCTGAAATCGGTTATGGTTTATCCCCAGATTACTGGGGGCATGGTTACTTTGGTGAATCTTTGTCTATTGTTTTAAATTACCTTTTTTTTAATTTAGAATTTTACAGGATATCAGCAAAAACAAGATTCGATAATATTCCTTCTTTTAAAGCTCTTGAAAAAGTAGGTTTTAAAAAAGAAGGTGTAATGCGGAATTTCTATCTTTCAGCTAATGGCAAAAGATATGATGCCGTTTTGTTTAGTATTCTAAGAGATGAATTCTTGAAAAATAATCGATAGAAAATCGGGAAAATGATATTGGGTGTTATTCCGGCAAGAGGTGGAAGCAAAGCAATTCCAAGAAAAAATATCAAAAAACTTTTAGGATATCCTTTAATCTGGTGGTCAATTCAGGCAGCAAAAGAGTCCAAAAGACTTGATAGGTTTGTTGTATCTACGGAAGATGAAGAGATAGCAGAAATTTCTAAGAGTTTTGGCGTAGAGGTTATACAAAGGCCCAGTTATTTAGCCACAGATCGCTCAATTATTACAGACGTTTTAAAACATATTTTGGAAAAAATAAAAGCAGATATTATAGTACTACTTGTCCCAACATCGCCGGTAAGAGTAAATAATATTATTGACCGCTCTATAGATCTTTTTCAAAAAAAAGATGTTGATTCACTTGCAACTGGCTATATGTCTAAATATAGTGAATGGGGGACATCTCCTGAAATTCCACGTCAAGAAAAAAAAAGTTATTTTATTGCAGATGGATGTGTCTATATTCATAAAGCGAAAGTGATTTTAAGTGGAAATTGGTATGGTAAAAAGCTGGAGAAAATGGTGGTACCACACTATTATAATTTTGATATAGATGAAGAAGAAGATTTTTGGGCAGTAGAAGGAATACTTACAAATTTACAAAGGAGTAAATTATGAATGATTTAAAATCAGATTCATACGGTAAATATAATGGAAATGAATTAGAATATGTATCAAGAGTTCTAGATTCCGAAGACATAGAAAATAAAAAGAATCCATGGGTAAAAAGATTTGAGAAGGCATTTACTGAAAAATTTAATAGAAAATATGCAATAGCTCATAATTCAGGAACATCTACCTTGCATACATGCCTGGCAGCGGCAGGTGTGGGAGCATGGGATGAAGTAATATCTCCTGCCCAGACAGTTATAATGAATTCGTTTGCAATACTTTACCAAAATGCCATTCCAGTCTATGCTGATATAGACCGGGATACTTTTAATATTGATCCTATAGATATTGAAAGAAAAATTACCAAAAGAACAAAAGCAATAATAGCTGTACATATGCATGGGTTGTCTGCTGACATGGATCCTATCATGGAAATTGCAAGAAAAAACAACCTTTTTGTTATTGAAGACAGTGCACAATGCGTTCTGGGCAAATATAAGGGACGAATAGCTGGCTCAATTGGGCACATGGCAAGTTATAGTTTTGAAACAAAAAAACATTTATCTGTTGGAGAAGGTGGAATGGTCATTACTGATGATGAAGACCTTGCAGTTAAAATAAGGAAAATAGGTGGGCTTGGGTATAAGACTTTACAAGCAGGTGAAAGTCTCAGACAATTATTGCCGACTGAATTCCAAGATCCAGGTTATAAGCGTCATGATTCACTGGGATGGAATTATCGAATGAATGAAATTACTGCTGCAGTAGGTTTGGCTCAGCTTGAGCGAATTGATTTTATAGTTTCAAGGAGGCAACAGATAGCAAGCTTTTTCTTGGAAGCATTGGACGGATGTAATTGGATAATTCCACAGAAAGTTCCTGAAGGTTATGAAAATAGTTATTGGACTTTTACTGTAAGGTACGAAGGAGAAAAAGCTTACAGAGTAAAATGGAAAGAATTCTATAACCTATATAAAAAGAATGGTGGTGATGGTTTCTATGGAGGTTTGTCTGTCGTTTATCAAGAGCCTGTAATGCGAAATAAAGTTTTTCTTAATGGATATTTACCAAAAAATGAAATATATAAAAAAGCGTTTAATTATGAAAGGGGTTACTGTCCAGTTGCTGAAGAAATACAACCCAAAATGATGCAGTTTAAAACAAATTACAGGAATCTTGAAGTGGCAAAAATCAAAGCTCAGGCCTTAAAAAAGACTATTAAAGAAATAGAGGGATGAATTATAAAAAAAGAAACACCAGGGCTAGTTTTAGTAAGAACAAGTTCAAGCAGGTTACCGAAGAAATGTTTTTTGCCTTTTGGTAAAGGATCCGTGTTGGAGCATATTGTTAATCGTGCGATTCATTTTGATTTTGACCCTATTATTTGTACTACAAATGAAAATTCGGATGATCAATTATATGAAATGGCAAAAAGAAATGACTGGAAAGTCTTTAGAGGTGGCACAAATGACAAAATCAAAAGAATGAGAGATGCATGTAATTATTTTAGTATTGAAAAGTTCATTACAATTGATGCAGACGATCCTTTCTTTGATGCAGAGATCGACCATAAGAGTTTTGAACTTCTTGAACAGGGATATGATTTTATTCTACCACCTACTGACTATTATTGTGGTAGCGCGGGTTATTCTGCAAAAAAATTCGTTCTAGATAGAGCTATAGATGAACATGATACATCGAATTCAGAGATGATGTGGCAAATAATTGAGAAACTCAAAGGTCTAAAAATTACAACCATTAATGTAGATAATGACCGGATGGCAAAAATTAGATTAACGCTGGATTATGAGGAGGATTATCATTTACTACTAGCTGTTTTGCGGATACTTGGATCATTTGCCAATGCTCGTGATATAGAAAAACTTTTTACAAAAAATCCAGATTTATATAAAATAAACTGGTTCAGACAAGAACAATGGAAGAAAAAACAAGAAAAAGGATGAGTATGAAAAATTTAATAAAAAATAAAGTTTCTCTAAGAGAAAAACCATTTTGCCCTATCGGAGAGTTAACGTGGAAGAAATATTACTGGGTTTATCCCAGAAAACAACAAAACTATGAAAGTAAATATTGGGGTATACGCGAAGATCCAGATGGCGAAAAAAGAAATTTAATAAATGAATGGGAATCGCAAGTAAAAAACTTGAAACCTATTATTAATTTTTTAAAAGAGGTTAAACCTGGGAAAATATTAGATGTTGGTTGTGGACCTGGGTTTCTCTTATCAGCTCTAAATAAAAATTGGGACAAATATGGAATTGATGTATCTAAAACTGCTTTAGATCATTGTACGAAATATGCAAAAGTATTTTATGGAGAATTGCCAAAGTTAAAATTCAAAAAAAATATGTTTGATGTAGTTGTTATGAATCATGTTATTGAACATCTTCCTAATCCTGTTGAGTATCTAGTTGAAGTTAAAAAAATATTGAAAGAAAACGGAATTTTGATTATTGCAACACCTGATTTTGATTCAGGTTGTGCTAGGCATTTTGGTAAAAGATATAGAATGCTTCATGATAAAGGACATATAAGTCTATTTACATCATTTTCACTGGTAAAAATGCTTGAGGACTATAATTTTAAAATAATTTTTATTGATTACCCATTTTTTAATACAATATATTTCACAAAAAAAAATTTGGAAAGGTTGGCTGATACTAAAAAAATCTCTCCACCGTTTTATGGTAATCATGTAGTAGTTTATTCAATGAATAAAAAATAAGGAAATGAATCAGAGGATATAAAATGAATGAATATATATACACAAGATATAATCTTAAGAACAAAGTCGCAATAATCACTGGAGGAGGTGGATTACTAGGTAAAATGCATGCAGAAGCAATAGCAGAAGCAGGGGGGATCCCGGTTATTGTTGATGTAAATAAAAATGCTAGTGATAAAGTTTCAAAATCCTTAAAAAGAAAATTAGGAGCAGATAGCCTATCTGTAAAAACAGATGTTACAAAGAAAGATCAACTGATAGAATTAAAAAAGAATATACTAAAAAAATATTTAAAAATTGATATTCTTATAAATAATGCTGCAAATAATCCAAAGGTAAAAAAGAAAGGTTTAATTCAAGAACGATTTGAAAAATTTACTCTTGATATGTGGCACGATGATATTGCAGTAGGACTTACAGGAGCGTTTCTATGTAGCCAAATTTTTGGTGAAACAATGGCTAAGAACGACAGCGGAGTAATCTTGAATATTTCATCTGACCTTGGAATAATTGCACCAGACCAGAGAATTTATATGAAAAAAGGTATCTCGGAAGAAAAGCAACCTGTAAAACCAGTAACCTATTCAGTTATTAAACACGGTCTCATAGGCTTAACGAGATATATGGCTACCTATTGGTGCAATAAAGGAATCAGAGTTAATGCATTATGTCCTGGAGGGATATATAACAATCAACCAGAAGAATTCGTAAAAAAACTTACCAATCTTATACCTCTAGGTAGGATGGCTAAACCTGATGATTATAAAGGGGCAGTTCAGTTTCTATGCAGCGATGCTTCTTCTTATATGACTGGTTCAGTTGTTGTCATGGATGGAGGAAGAACTTGCTGGTAAAATAATATTAAAATAATTCAAGTAGGAATTGTATGCAGTGATATACTTTAAAATGGTTAAAATTATTTAAAACGAAAACCAATTATTGAGAAATTGAGGGAAGTCAAATGATTGTTTATGTAGACATAGATGGAATTCTATGTAATAACACATATGGAAAATATGAAAAAGCAAAACCGATTAAGGTGAATATAAATAAGATAAACAAAAAGTTTGATGGGGGAGATACAATTATTCTATGGACTTCACGGGGAACAAGCACGGGTATTGATTGGAAAGAGTTAACTGAAAAACAATTAACAAAATGGGGTGTAAAATATCACAGTTTGGAGTTTGGAAAACCAGAATTTGATGAAATATATGATGATAAGGCAAAGAACATCGGGAGTTTATAATGAGAGAAAAAATAGAGGATATAATAAAGTCTCATAAAGAAACGATACAGAAGATATCGGATAAGACTATAGACCAGATTGAAGAAGCAATAAAAGCAATAATAAGTGCATTTAAGCAAGGAAATAAATTGATTGTATTCGGTAATGGTGGAAGTGCAGCAGATGCCCAACATCTAGCAGCAGAATTCATAAATAAATTTAAAATTGACAGAGATCCTCTTCCAGCAATTGCATTGACAACAGATACTTCAGCAATAACAGCAATAGGAAACGATTCCGGATTCGAATTCATATTTGAAAAACAGATAAAAGCACTTGGAAAACAAGGGGATGTAGCAATAGCAATCACAACAAGCGACGTTAATGAGAATCATTCGGTGGATGTTTATCTTGGCTTACTTGAAGCAAGAGAAAAAGGAATAAAAACAATAGGTTTAGTTAGCGAAAAGAGCAAAAAAATACTGAAGGCAATAGACATTCCAATAGTAATACCATCAAAAGAAACACCAAGAATACAAGAAATGCATCTATTAGCATATCACATAATTTGTGAATTAATTGAAAAAGAGATGAGTAAAAATAAACGTTTACATACAGAGGACGACTTTATAGAAAGTACTCCTACTATTTTGAGTGGATCTTCTGACATATTAATCTAATTGCTTATAAAAAATTTTATTCTTGATATGATTGCTGTTTTATGTATTGGCGCGCTCTTTTCTTCAAGCAATTATCCCTATTCCCACTCAATATCACATGTATAGAAATTAGATTTCAAATCACAAATTCTGAGAAAAGGTATCTTATATCTATGTTAGTCCATTCAAAATTGTGAAATTTTTACGTCCTGATCTTCCCGAACCTCGTTCTTTATTTTTTTCTTAATATTGGTTGAACACTGAGAAGGATAATAGGGCATCACGACAACCCTTCCACCAAAAGATTCCATGACTTTTCTTGCTTCTTCAATTTCCTTTGCTTTATGACTATCAGATTCCATTAGAATGTCAGGTTTTATATTTTTAATATTTGGTATGGGGGAATAGGTTGCTTGTGGGATAGCTGCATCTACATATTTAATAGATTTAGCAATATCGATTCTTTCGTCAAACGAAAGTACTGGAGGTTGAGCTTTCTTTTCCAAAACCGCTTCTGTTGTTAGAATTCCAACAATTAATTTTCCATCTTCTCCTGCCATTGCTTTGCTGTTTTTCATCATTAGCAAATGTCCTTTGTGTATTAGATCTAAAACATAATAACTATAAACTATTTTCATTTTTTAGACCTCCTTTTACAATATCAATTTTTTCCATTTTTACTTTTTCTACTTTTTTTTCTATCATTTCTATTTTTAAGTTAGAACAAGAAGGCTTTTAATTAAGGTATCGTCTTAATCCACGCCTTTTTGTAATCTTCAAAAGTATCAATTTCAATCCAGTCCCCATAAACGTCTAAGTAGTTTACTTGATAACCATTATCGATTACTTCTTGTATTATATCTGTAAAATATGCCTTATTAACTGAAGATGATTCATGGAAACTTTTTTCTTTATATTTTTTTACAGAGTTTTTATAACATTTCTTTAGGATTTCTGCACCTTTTTTTGAAAACATCGCCAGTCCAATAAATTCTCCATGAGCTTTTTTTGGACTAATACTTTTCCCAATTTTTAATACACGATCATCCTCTATCTCTATAAGTTCTACTTCACCAGTTGGTAGCTTAATTCGTTCTTTATATCTTTCCTTCCAATCCAAATCAGAGACTAAAGATATGTCTGAATAATTTTTTAATAATTTTTCAAGTAAGTTTCTGTCAAAAATTATGTCCGAATAAAGAAAGATAAAATCACTATCCATTTCTTCTTCTGCAAAAAACAGAGAAGATACGATTCCATTTTTTTCAAAATCAGGATTTATGTAATATTTCACGTCAGGAATATTGATAAGTTCTTGTTTATATCCTTTTATAATTGATATATTATTTATATTGCAACTTCTAATATTTTCAATTTGCCTTTCAAGAATAGTTTTTCCTTTGACATCTAGCATGCATTTAGGTATGTCTTCATTTAATGGATCTAAACGTTTATCATGTCCAGCTGCAACAATGATTGCTTTTATTTTTCTTTTATACTTACTAATTCGTTCTTTTTCTATTGACTCATCTATCTTTTCTCGTATCCACTCACTAAAATTTATTTCAGGATGCGATTCCAACCATTTTTCGTGCTTTATATCTATTTTAATTGTTTTACTTGTTAAGGTCATTTTCTCAATCTAAAATAATTAATAGAAATTTTTTCAGTTTTCAGGTAATTATTGCCCCCATTAAGATAGTTTATTTTTTTAGTATTTAATCCTCTGCTCTCTTTGATAATAAAGGAAAGGAGAGGGGAGTATATTCAGTTTTTCTTTTAATCAGTGTAACCGTTATTCTTAAAGTGTCCAAAGTAAGTTATTGCTACTAATGCTGCTGCTGCAAATGAAATCAATGACCATAATATGAAGACATTGTTCCAAGCACCTTGTGTTTCTAATACAAGATATGGGACAACCAGCATTATTATTGTAGTTCCAATGTATCCAAAACCATCTATAAACCCTGTTGATGATGCTACCACACCTTTCTTTTTGAATCTTGATGGTATTGTACAAACTAAGAATACATGAGGCCCGTAAAGGAATGCACTACTCGCTAAAACTAGTATAGTTCCTCCCACACTATCAGCCAAGGGGAAAAGATACCAAGAGACACCCATTAACGCAAGGAATACAATACTTATCAGATCCTTTTTCCATGGGAGCTTATTGTATACTAATGTACCTATGACTCCTGCAATTGGTATAAATATAATCTTTAAACTTACGTTGCCAAAATCTGCAATACCAAAATTACCAGCAAATACATAGTAGGTAAATAACCAGGTCATAACACCATATCGTACCATATTTACAACCATAAGGGAAAGTCCACTCATTATGATTGGAAATGAGATTGTTCCTTTGACCTGTTTTTTTACCGTATGTATTGGTTTATGGTCTACCTTAGGTTTAGTTAGGTAGAGAAGAACACCTCGACCCAGGAGCATTATACTTGCTACCCAGAATCCTGCTTGCCAACCCCACCATGCAACTGCAAAGGCAGAAATAAGCCATGCCACAGAATTACCCACCTGATATGAACAACCAAGTATTGTTGAAGAGCGATCTCTTTCCTTATCTTTCTGAATCAAAGCATTTGCTCTAACCACCGAAGACCAACCCATTGATTGGAAAAACCCATCAAATGTTTCTAACATAAGTAACATTACAAAATAACTGCCAACAAATCCCATAAACAGATTTGCAATTCCAGAAAGAAGTAGTCCCATAGTTATGTAGACATATGGGTTAAATCTTTCAGAGATTTGTCCATGCAAAAACTGTCCAATTGCATAAGCAAACATGAATCCCAGCGATACAAGGCCAAAATCATACAGATTAAGGTTCTCGAATGTTATCAACAATGCAGGAATTACAATGCTTAAGTTAACTTTTCCAAAGTAGTATATTGCATATGTACTCCACAAATTCCAAAACTGTTTATTTACCATTATTTCCTGCTCCATTTAATTTTTCAAATGACATCGATTTTTGTTCCGATGATAAACTAGCAAGTACGTACGTACATATAAACTTTGCTCTTTACAAAATAATTTAAAATGGGACAACTATCACGACTTTAATACTTAAGGAATTATCTATTAAAATAGAATTCATCATATTGTCCTTATATTTTATTCATAAATTTTGCCAGAAATATAGCAGTTATTGTCCTACCATCGGTAACAGTACCTTCAATAATTTTCTCAATTAATAATTCTGGTTTCAGCAATTCAATGTCTATGATTTCATATCTCTCTCTACCTGTTTCTCCTTCTTTCAAATCTTTCACAATAAATACATGATAGAGTTGATCAGAATATTCAGTTGATGGATTGTAACTTAATAATTTTTCAATTTTACCAGCCATGAACCCTGTCTCCTCTCTTAATTCTCGTATTGCGCATTCTTCAGGGGTTTCATCAGGTTTCATATGACCTGCAGGTAATTCAAGAGACATGGATTTAATAGGATATCTGTATTGTTTAATCATTATAATTTTATCTGAAAAGACAGGCAATACTACTACAACGGGCACCTTTTCAATTCGATAATAATCTAATTTTAACCCATTTGGTAACTCGACTACATCTTCAAAAACCTTAAAAAGCGGAAAATCCGCTTTCTTTTTGGAGACTAATATTTTCCAAGACATAATTACCATCTAAGCAAATCCGATAATACTGTTTATAGAACTATTTTTACTACTTTCCCCTTACTTCTTCCTTAATATATCTAAACATCTTTTTTACGTTGAGAACATCGAGGAAGAAGTGAAGATCTTCCTTTGTGAATTCCCGCAACAAATATAGAATACCAATATATATACCAAGACCAAAAAGCGCAAAACTTAGCAGATGATACCACCTTGTAATAAATGCAATCGCGTTTAAATTATAAAGAATAAAATAAAGTATAGCTACCATAATCCCCCCCGCTCCAGCATGCAGTAGAATCCTTGGATTTCCTTTTATCTTAGTCGACTTCCATGCTATTGCTCTACTATACATTAATCCAACACCGTAAGCAACAACAGTGGCAATAGCAGCTCCTCTTGCCCCCATACCAGCGAGATTCAAACCGAACATCTGTATATCCTTTGGGATTAAAACGATATTTAAAACCACATTAAAACAAACCATAATCAATACCCGATTTCTAGCAAGCTTAGGTCGATTCATCCCTAAAAACTGGCTTTGATATGGTTTTTCCAAAGCAGCAAGTAATATAAAAAAAGGTAGAATCTGCAAAATTGAAACAGCAGGCATCCAACCAGATAAAAGTATCTTTGTTGCAGGTTCCGCAAGAACTACCATACCAAACACCATGGGGAAAACAACCATACTTAGATACCGCTCAGATTTTAATGTCAGCTTACGAATTCCTGCAATATTGTTGTTGGCATGCAGCATAGAAAATGTAGGAAAAAGTAACATTCCTATGGCCAGAGTAAACATATTAATAAACTTAGTAAGCCTAAAAGCGGCAAAATAATATCCAACATCTGCAGAAGACCAAAACAACTGGATTAATATCTTATCGATATTAGTCATAATATCACTACAAACAGCAACAATAATTAAAGGAAAAGCAAATACGGAGTAATCCTTGAAGTAATCCCTGGATGGTTTCTTTATAGGACATCTGCGGAAAAAATATAGCGATGACAGGAAATAGGCTATTTCCCCAGCAACATATGCAAAAGCAAGAGCTATTGCTCCAAATCCTGCGATTGCTACATAAATGATTACCGCGATTCGGACAAGTGTTTCCAATAAAAGAGTGGTCTGGACCTTAGCTATCTCTTTTTTCGCTTTAAAATTAGTTACAAAAGACTGAGCAAATAGCCTTATAGCCCAATAACCCATCATGATATACATTGCAAGTTCATGTGTAGAGGTCTCAAAACCCCGTCCCATTACAACTTTCCAGAAAAAAATAGCACCAATCAACACAGATGTCATCAATCCAGCAAGCCCAATTTTAATAGTTAAAAAAGTGCCGATGCATGTACCAAGATCTTTCCCTTCAGACACACGCTTTATATGTGCATTGTCATATCCTAACTTTCCAAATATTGCAAACAATGTTACAAAACCCAGAGCAAAAGCTACTATTCCATACTCCTCTGGGCTCATATATCGTGTGATGAAAAACAACGCAACATAGCCAAGAGCTCCGTTGAGAATATTTGTGGCTACGATTAATGCTGATTTCCTAGCAATCATCGCTAGTGAATTCTTTCTTTATTTTAAATAGATATGGAAAAAAATTATTACACATTTTATAGTATTTTTGCATTTGGTTTAATTTCCCCTACTGTTGCGGCCCCAAGGCCAATAAAAACACCATTCCCAATCATAGATCCAACATTTATCATTGAATTTATACTAGTCTGAACATTATCCCCCATAAATGTCCCAAGTTTTCTTCTCTTTGTTTCAACTTTTTTTCCATTCAAAATAACATCAATATTTTTCTTGTCAAGCCGGAGATTAGCAATCTTTGTCCCTGCCCCCAAATTGCAGTTATATCCAATGACAGAATCCCCGATATAATTCTGATGAGGAATTTTACTATTGCCCATTACTATCGAATTTTTAACTTCACATGCATTACCGACATGACAGCCATCACCGATAGACGTATAAGGTCTTATGTAACAATTTGGACCGATTTTACAATTACTACCAATAATTACTGGTCCCTCTATATAGCTACCAGCCAATATGTTACTGTTTTTACCAACGATAACGTTTCCCTTAATAGTAACATTTTCTTCTATCAATGCATCTATCTTACCGTCTATTTTTTTCAATATCTCTTCATTTGCATCAAACAAATGCCAAGGATAGACAACATCTCTCCATTCTTTCAAAAAGATACCTTCTACATCATCTTCATTTAACATCATGTTTATTGAATCTGTAATCTCATATTCTCCTCTAGGAGACTTATCTGTTTTTTTTATAAAATCAAAGATTTTTTTATGAAAATGATAGATGCCAGCATTTATTACATTAGAAAATGGCTCTTCTATTTTTTCATAGATATTAACAACTTTTTCTTCTTTGGTTTCTACGAGACCATACTCTTGAGCGTTTTCTACCTCTACCAACCCCATACTCAACTCTTTTTTTAAGATATTTTCCATATCCTGCTTTCCAAAAATTGTATCCCCACATAAAACGATAAAATTATCTACAAATTTCTCAACCATTCCAATGGCATGTGCAGTTCCATGAGCTTTCCCCTGATTTACATATTCTATATAAACGTTCCATTTTTCACCGTTACCAAAAAAATTCCTTACCATCTCGCTTTTATAACTAACAACAAAAATAAACTCCTTAAAACCTGCATCTATAGCGTTCAATAGATTCCATTCTAAGATAGGTTTATTGGCAATTGGAAGCATCACCTTTGGTCTAGTAAATGTGAGTGGATGCATCCTTTTTCCTTCACCAGCTGCCAGAACAACACATTTCATTTTTTAATACACCTTCATTCAACAGTAACCGATTTTGCAAGGTTACGAGGTTTATCAATTGGACATCCTCTCAGATTTGCAACATGATATGCAAGAAGTTGAAGAATTACTGTAATAGAGAAACAAGAAAGTAATCTTGAATTTGATGGAAAACGTAAAACAAAATCCGCATGTTTATCTATCTCGGTATCATTATCATCTGCAATAGCAATTACCTTGGGACCTCTTGCCTTTACTTCTCCTATATTAGCTATTATTTTATCATAAGTAGCGTCCTTAGTGGTTATTGCTATAACCGGGGTATTTTCTGTAAGAAGTGCAAATGGACCATGTTTTAACTCACCTGCTGCAAATCCCTCTGCATGGACATAAGAAATCTCTTTAAGTTTCAATGCCCCCTCCAAGGATAGAGGATAATTGATACCTCTCCCAATGAAAAAAACAGAGTTTGCATCCTTAATATAATTCGCGATATTTTTTATTCCATCACTTCTTTCCAATATCTCCCTAATCTGTCTTGGGAGCTCCTTTAAATTTAGTATATATTTGTATAATTCATCTGAGCCCAGTTTATTTTTCAATACCGCAATCTTTAATGCAATCAAAAATAGAACAATTATCTGAGAAGTAAAAGTTTTTGTTGCAGCAACACCGATCTCCGGGCCCGATTGCATAAGTATGTAACCATCTGCAACTCTAGTTGCAGTACTTCCAATAACGTTCGTAATAACAAGTGTTCTGCAATCTGAGTTCTTTGCTTCTTTCAAAGCAGCTAGTGTATCCGCTGTTTCACCAGATTGGGTAACTGCTATAACTAGTGATGCCTTGTTTCTAGTTCCGAAGTAGCGGTACTCAGATGACAAATCAACAAATACAGGGATATCGGTTAACTTTTCTATCAGATACTTGCCCAATAAGCCAGCATAAAAGGATGTTCCACAAGCAACAATATTGATAGAATCGAGATTCCTATCGAGTAATTTTCCTACATTCTCAGGAAAATCTATGGACTGTTCTATTCCTGACACCCTTCCTCTCAAGGTTTGATGTATAGTATCTGGCTGGTCATAAATCTCTTTTAGCATAAAATGAGGAAATCCTGATTTCTCAGCATCCTTGAAGTCCCAATCTATTAATTCTTCTTTCTTACTAACCTCAATTTTATTTACATCAAAAACTTTTGTTGAGTTTTTAGTGATTACACATAACTCTCCATCATCAAGATAAATCACTCTGTTTGTATACTTTAAAAAAGCGGGGATATCTGATGCAAGGAAGTTTTCATTGTCTCCCACTCCGATAACTAATGGGCTTTCTTTACGTGCACCAACGATTTTTCCAGGTTCATCTTCACATACGACTACAATAGCATATGAGCCCTGTATTTTTTTAAGAGCCGAAAAAATCGCCTCTTCAAGATTGCCTTTGTATTCTTCGTCAATTAGATGTACGATGACCTCTGTATCTGTTTGAGAAGAGAAGTTGTGTCCCTTCTTCTCTAAATCATCCCTTAGTTTTTTGAAGTTCTCAATTATTCCATTATGCACGAGAGCTATCTTTTTATTACAGCTTAACTGCGGGTGGGCATTTTCTTTGCTTACTTTACCATGGGTTGCCCATCGAGTATGACCAACACCAAAGGTTCCTTTAACCACAGTTATTTCTTTTTCTAAATTCGGAATCTCTCCTACTTCTTTAAACACCTGTAACTGATTGTCTATTACTCCTATACCTGCCGAATCGTATCCTCTGTAATCAAGTCTTTTCAAACTCTCGATTAGTACATTTTTTGCTTCCCTGAATCCAGTATAGCCAATTATACCGCACAATTTACATCACTTTGCTCCCACTTGACACATTCTTCATTATCCGCTTCATAGGACTAATTTCACATCTTCTTCCTATTATTATGCCAGGTTCTACAATAACACTGCTTCCTAAGGTACAATTTTCTCCAATCATTGTCCCTATATTTTCTAATTTTTTAAATTCCCCTTCAATTTCTATAGTAGCCTTTCCAGGCATGCTGGAGAAATTATATGCCATTATGCTTCCGCGGGCAATAACTGAATGTGAGATAAAAGAATTTGAACCTATATGTACATCGTTCATTAATACGCTGTTTCTTATTTCACTAAACGGTTGAACAACAGAGTTGTTACCGATGGTCGTAGAAGGAAAGATACATGCATTAGGTCCTATCTCGCAACCCTCTCCTATGACAACAGGTCCAACAATATAACAACCAGAGGAGATAGTAGTATTCTTACCCACCGAGATTGCACCTTTCATTGTCACTCCTTTTTCAATAATTCCACTAACAGATGCTGATGTACTGTGAATCATAGCCTCATTTACATGGATGAGATCCCATGGATATACTATATCCATCCATGAGTCTGCAATTATTGTACTGATGTTTTCACCCTTTTCAACAATCGATTGAATAACAGAAGAAAGTGCATAAACACCTTGAGATGTTAACTCCTCTACATCGTCAAAAACTGAACTAGGAAGTTTATATATGCCTGTTGATATGAATTTACCCAATTCTCCTTTAGGTTTTTCGACTATCTCTTTAAGAATGCTCTTTTTTACAAAAACGACACCATATTTTGATGGATGAGTATGTTCCTTTATCAGTAAGGAATGTTTTGATTTATCTTTTATTAACTTTGAAATACTACTTTGATCTATTATGTTATCACCAGAAAGAACAATGAAAGGTTCATTTATGTATTTCTTAGCCTGCAATAATGCATGGGCAGTTCCAAGCTGTTTATTCTGTACAACATATGTTATATCAATATCTTCGTAGTTTTTAAAATATTCCATTATGACTTCTTTTTTGTATCCAACAACATTTATAATCTCATTTATTCCGCTGTTTTTAACAGCATCAAACACGTATTCAAGTACAGGCTTATTTGCGACGGGTAGCATCACCTTTGGCATTGTTTCAGTAAATGGCCGCAATCTTTTCCCTTCACCCGCAGCTAAAATTACAGCTTTCATTAAAATCACCTTTCAAGTGTAAGCTTTATTCACATATTTTACATTTTCTCATTTACTCTATGTTTCTTCAGCACTGGAACATGTTTGTAAAAAATTAGAGAAAACAATTGAGTTTGACCAACGAAAATTTGGCCTTAAAGTGACTTCAGAGTCAGACTGTGGGGTCAAGTATAAAAATTATTGATTTTTGTTAAGTTACTTTAATCCTAATATTTGTCTTAGAATTGGTAAAATCCATGGATGATTTTGTAAAAACTGCAAGAACCACCAGTTCTGTGATAGCTGGTTCATTGGCATACTTATCTCAAGATAGCCCCAGTCGCTTTCCTCACCAAGGATATCCTTGGCTTTGGCTTTAATTTCATATGTTCCTTTTTCATCCCAAGTATGGCTAATAGTCGCTACCACACCAGAGTCATATGGTCCAATCCATCCAGAGTTGCTCTCGTCATCCCAGTCAACAAAATAATATAATTCAGAACCTTCAGGATCATTTGAAACAATAGAATAAACATAACTTTCACCAGGTTTCCCAAATGCATTGCCCGTTATCAACGGAGGCATAGGGGGGAGATTAGGAATGTTACTTCCATGAATTTCAAGACATGGACCAAGAGAGTAGCTATATTCCTTAGTACGGAAAAATGCCTGCGGAATATCATACCATCCCCAGTAGTTATCATCAGTCACTTTCCAACCACAATTAACTTGAAGATCATCTATGAAATCTTGAACATCCTCAGTAACATCCCATTCCACCCACATACCTGTAGATGAAGGAACAGAAGAACCTGCACTCGGTTGGGAAGCATAAGAAGGCTGTGAATTCCATGTTACAGTCTCCTCATACCAATTGTTTGTTATTCGATAAAGATTCAAAGCATTACCAGATGGATTATTTGCATACCACATATAATAGTAGAGTTTCAATATTACTAAAGAAATTGTTGCATTCGTTGGAATTGAAGAAACATCAAATTTGATTAAAACATCAATCTCATAGAAACTACCATCTCCCCCGTATTTGTTTTGAACAATCATATAATCATAATCACCACGAGGAAGATCTGGACCAGCAGGTTGATCAATAAAGGTATCATCCGTTGGACATAATGTCAATTTCTGAGGGTATTCAGTTGTGAATTCCCATAACGGTCCAGATGTCGAAACATTTTGGGTGTCCCAAGCGACTATCTTCCAGTAATATGTTGTCCCATACTCTAGTATTCCAGGATTGTATACCGTATCTGATTGATTGCTTACAACCTTTGAAGGAGAAGTAGTAAGTCCAAAATACACGTCATATGTTAGAGGGTCACTATTTGGATCATCACAATCCCAGTTTAGAATGGTATCGATGTTAACAAGAATTGCACCATCTTCTGGGTCTGGATCACCTGGCTCAAATGGTGGAAGGTTAGGAAGATTATCCCCTTGGATTTCAAGATATGGTCTAAAATTGTAACCAAATTCCTTGGTACGGAAAAATGCCTGCGGAATATCATACCATCCCCAGTAATTATCATCTACTATCTTCCAGCCATAAAAATCCTCCTGTCCACTGATAATATTTTGTACTTCATTTGTTACATCCCATTCCATCCATATACCGGTAGATGATGGAACAGGAGAATTCGCACACGGTTGAGAAGCATAAGAGGGTTGGTTATACCACGTTGCTGTTTCTTCATCCCAGCTGCTTATTATCCGATAAAGATTCAAAGGCCTACCTGCAGGGTTATTAGCAAACCAGAAATAATAATACAGATAAAATCTAGCTGATGAAATAATCGTATTATTAGGAAAAGCAGATATATCAAATTTAACTAAAGCATCGATTTCCCAACCAGGAGTTGCCCCATATGCGTTTTCAACAATCATATAATCGTAATCACCACGAGGAAGATTTGGTCCAGCAGGTTGATCAATAAAGGTATCATCAATAGTAGTTAACGTAATAATATCACTATTTAATTTTTCATTTTTCTTTACATAATCATCTACACTTGATACAACACTTGCTCCAAAAAACAATATTATTATTCCAACTGTTACACTTCTCTTTAATATATAATTCTTTTTCATTTTTCCCCCTCTGCAATTCTAACTCATGTCAAGTATTTAATTTTTTCCCCTGATTTGACGATAAAATAAGGAATTATTACTTTTTATCACAAATTATTCCGGCTGAAACAAATTAAATTGACCTTAACTAATTAATCAGTTTATAATAAAAAAGATTGTAAGAGTTTCTTATAGAAAATGATTGAATAGAAGATTATTATTTCTCTTAGCAATTTTACACTTTCTTTTACTTTTATGTTCTTCTCTGCCTGTATAGTTTTTTATCTATGGCATCCACCATCTTTTCTAAGTTGATATCAGCAAGACCGAGAAAATCATATATTTTCTTTAAATTGATTGAGGGTTTGGATATGATGTTGTTGTAGTTGACTATTAAAACTTCTATGTCTTCTCTTTCTCTTATATAGTTTTTTATCATGCTGTTCAATTTAACAAAGCTTTCTCTTGTTTCTTCCCGATTCGTATCATAAATGTTTGCCATTTTTTCCATCGAATCTAATATTTCTTCTATGTTTCTTTCTGAATAGATGATCTTATAGTCTCCTAGGGGAAGATATTTCAGACCATAGGATGTTATCTTTATGAATTTCCCTTTATACTTATTTAGTGGGAATGTTCCATCCATAAGTTTATTTATTATTTTTCCTCCCTCAAGCTCATAATAGCCCTTTGGGTTATTCTGGTCAGGAAGTCGTGAATTGCCAAAGGCGACAGGTGCTCCACCAGCAAGCAATATCTGCATCAACATGGACGTTCCAGACCGTTCTAAACCAGATACAATATAGTTTATTTTTTCATCTAATTTCATAAGACTCATACTATGCTTTCAAATATCCTAATTCCATTAGTTTTTTCAAAACCTTTTCTGTACTTTCTTCAACGGTTTCTTTATCTGTGTCAACAACAAGTTCAGGTTTTTCCGGTTCTTCATAAGGGGCATTTATACCCGTAAAATCTTTGATTACACCGGCTCTGGCTTTTTTATAAAGACCTTTAGTATCTCTATTTTCACAGGTTTTGATGGAGGCTTTTGCATATATTTCAATGAATCTATCTTCTCCAACTAGTTCTCTACAAAAATTTCGAAATTTTCTGTAAGGAGAAATAAAAGCAGTTATAGTAATAATCCCTGCATCTGCGAAAAGATTTGCTACTTCAGATATTCTGCGGATATTTTCATTTCTGTCTTCTGGAGAAAATCCAAGGTCTTTATTTAATCCATGGCGAACATTGTCTCCATCAAGGACATATGAAATGTGCTCCATTGAATGCAATTTGTGGGCTACTTCGTTGGCAATTGTAGATTTACCACTTCCAGATAGACCTGTGAACCATAACACTACTCCTTTTTGTTTTAAAAGTGATTCTCTTTTTTCTCTTTTTACTCTATGAATATGCCATGTAACATTTGTAGCTTTTTGTTCTTTCATATTTCTGATCACATCCTTTTTCTTATTTTTTAGTTAAAAACTCCATTATTTCCTCTACAAAAGAATCAGTTTTATCTTTGGGTACTATTGCCCCAAGAACTTCTTTTTTCCCTCCACATTTAAAGCCAAGATCTTTTCCTCGTTTTATCATGGGTTCTGCATTTTTATTGCTTCTTACATAGACTTGATCCATATCTCCAAAAAAACCCGTGTTGATGACTAGTGTATTTTTTCCACTCTCCCAAGCGACCTTTCGAGTGATTGTCGAAATGATATTGTATGGGGTGTTTATTTTCTTTAGAATAGTTCCGTTGATTTCGTCTGATACTTGGTTCAGTTGTTTTGTTATCTCATCGTTTAGTTTTGTGAGATTTTTATTCCATTGATTATTTTCTAGTATTTCATTAGCCGAGGTATATGTTAGTAGATGATGTGGTGCTTTTTCCACTGCTTTTTTGTCACCTATTTTATAGTTGGAATCCAGTAGATAAACAATCTTTAGCATATCGTCAAAAGTTAGGTTGTTTTTATTACAAAAATTATTTATTGTTGTATATATCAGTTGGTTATCCTTTATTTTCTGTTCATGATCTCCAACTATGCCAAGTAAAGCAAACAGATTTACAGGGTTATCAAGATACCGGTTTATAATCCAGCTAGCAGAGGGATATTCGTTAGGGTTTTTCCCTTTTATTACTGGATTATGATGGAAAATTTTTTTTATCTCCCGTCCTAAATGATGATCAAATATCAATACCTTGGCTTTTTTTACTAATTTGAGAATGTTGTCTTCTGGAAGAGACATATCGGCAACTATGACAAAATCATATTTTGAGTAGTCTTTGAGTTCTTTTTCAGTGAGAAAATAATTACCCAGCTCTGGTGTTTTGTTAATTACGTTCTTATCAGAAAGGTGTTCCAACAAAAGTCGTATAGAACAGATACCATCAGTATCCCAGTGATGTATCAATAGACCTTTTCCCTGTAGATCTGCCAGCATAGAACTTTTACTCCACGAATGGTTTATCGAATTTCAAAATCGTTTCTGATACTTCTTTGCGCATCATGTCCTCAGAAGGTATTTCTCCATTTCGTAGGAGTTCTCTTATTTTTTTACCGCTGAAATTGATATGATATTTTTGATCATGTGGACAGATTTTATCGTTTACAACACTGCCGCATTTTGTGCATCTGGAGAACGATCTAAAGAAAACTGGTACTATTCCTAGATCAGGGAATTCTGAGAATATATCGTGAGCGTCATATGGTCCATAGTAGTTACCAACACCAGCGTGATCTCTCCCTACAATGAAATGTGTGCAACCGTAGTTTTTACGCATAATAGCATGATGAATTGCCTCCCTAGGACCTGCGTACTTCATAGCGGTACGAAGAATAGACATCACCGCTCGCTCTTTGAGATAATAATTTTTTATTAACGTTTCATAAGAGGATAGGATTACTTCATCTCTGAAGTCACCTGATTTTTTCTTTCCTATGATAGGGTTGATAAATATTCCGTCTACAAAGGTTAGTGCGGTTTTTTGGACATATTCATGGCCAATATGTGGTGGATTACGTGTTTGAAATGCAACAACTTCTTTCCATCCTTTTTCTTTGAATAAAATGCGTGTTTCTTTTGGTGAAAGGTTATATTCGTCGAATTTTCTGGTTTTGCTGTCTAGAAGTGTGATTTTTCCACCAAGTAGGAGTTGTTTCATATTATATACGTTAGCCACACCAGGATGCGCCGTATCTTGAGTGCCGTATACTGTTTGTGCCAATGTTTTTTTATCATAAGTGAAAATTTCGTCAATATCTAATAATGCAATAACACCGTTTTCTTTGTTTGTGAGTAATATTCTGTCTCCCTCTTTTATTTCGTTTATATCTTGTTTATTGAAATCTAACAAGATAGGGATTGTCCAAGGGGTATCATCCATTAATCTTTTTTCGTGCAATACGTTTTCAAGATCGTTGTTGTGTAGAAATCCTTCTAGTGGTGAAAAAACTCCTTTTGAAATGTTTATGATATCTTCTGAAAGGTTTGTATTTATTTCTAATTTGGGTAGTTTTGTTGTCTCTGATAACTCTTTTTTGACAGTTCTGCTTATTAGTTTTCCACCGTGCGGTTTTGGCATATTTTTCACCTCAATCTAGATATCCTAGTGCTCTTAATCTTTCTTTAACTTTTTCTTCATCTTCTTTGCTAAAAACTTCTTCACTTTCTTCTTCCATTCCTGATATAACTTCTCTGAGTACATAGGTGACATATGAAGAGAGTGAGGTAAATCCTGTTCCTTCTATTCTTTTTTTAATTTTTTCTGCAAGTGGTGTTGGTATTGATATGGTTGTATATTTTTTTTCATCTTTTCCTTCTACCATGTGCTTCACCTTATTAAATATAATTATATATCATTATATTTAGTTATATGTAATTACAAAAACTATATAAATTTTATGGAGATGGTGGAAAAAATATCAATGAATTACTTTATCCAATTACTTGCACTACTTGGTTATTTACTACAAGAAATTCCACCAATTCACCAGTTTTCGCCAGATCCTTAAGAAGATCGTAACTCAAAATATGCTCATATCTTGATAAAACCCGACTTCCACTTGGTGCCCAACTACCAATTTCTACATGATGCGAATCAAAATTTTTTACGCTCCCTAATATAGTAAATGATTCCGTTATTAATCTAAATGAACAAGAGGTACACTCGATAACTGTCTTATATGGGATATAAAGAGTTTCTCTGTCATATATCGGTTCTATTTGTACCATTGTTAAAGATCCTTGACATTGCGGACAAGTCATGGCTTCTCCTTTATTTTTACTCCAAATATCTTCTAAAACCTTCAGATTTTTCTTGAAACTCATCTCCCGAAACTCCATTCCATATATTATGCACGCTTCTAGCATATATAGTTTTGGTAAAAATTAACTAAATGTAAAATAAATAGACTTATTAAATTAATAAAAGATAATAGATTTGAAAATTAAGGAATGGTTTATGAAAATTATAACATTTCTTTCTGATTTTGGCACAAAAGATGGATATGTCTCTCAGATGAAAGGAGTTGCATTAGAAATTACCGATGCAAGACTGGTTGATATTACACATGATATTGCACCCCACAATATCCGTGAGGGAGCATTTACTCTTAGAAGTACCGCTCCATATTTCCCTACTGGAACAGTTCATGTAGCAGTAGTAGACCCTGGTGTAGGTACTGAAAGGCGGGGTTTATTGATAACTACAAGTAAACATATATTGATTGGTCCGGATAATGGCCTTCTAATGCCTACAGCTCATTTACTGGGTGATTTTATTGTATATGAAATTTCGAACGAAAAATACATGCTCAATCCAATATCTGCAACATTTCACGGAAGAGATATTTTCACTCCTGTTGCAGCACATATAACAAATGACGTACCATTTGAAAAAATTGGCAACCGAATTGATGATTTTGTAGATTTGGATTTTGGACAAGGTGAAATTAGAGAGAATGGCGCCACTGGAAAGGTGATTTATATTGATAGATTTGGAAACATTATAACTAATATAACCAGAGATGTACTGTCAAATAGTTTAACTTACAATAAAAACATCATGGTATTTATTGGTAAAAAGCGTATAGAATTGCCTTTTGTTAAATCCTATGGTTTTGTTAAAAAAAGTGAAATGCTTGCCACCATTGGGAGTAGCAATTTCCTTGAAATCGGCATAAATCAAGGTAATGCAGCAAAGAAATTATCTATAAAAGAAGAGGATAAACTAGAAATATTGTTTACTTAGAATTCTTTCCTTATCGACCTGTCAGTTGTAGTGTATTTGTTCCCTCCGATATAGTATAATGGTTGGATTTTGTTTGTTATTAATAGGTCATTTTTAAATGTATTTTCATCTGCTTGCACTGCTACAACCTCCCCAATAAACAACGTATGGTCCCCGACTGTTAAGTTTTGTATCATCCTGCATTCTAAATGAGCATAGCATTCTTTAATGAGGGGTACTTTTACCTTTTTAGCGGGAGATAGAGTTAGCCTAGTTTTATCGATTTTATCTGTTGATCTACCAGAATGTGTTCCACAGAAATGTGCTTTTTCTACCATATTGTAATAAACAAAATTGACAACAAACTCTTTGCTTTTTTTTATAAAATCGTGAGAATATCTGCCTGGAGCTAAAGAAATGCCATACAATGGAGGTTTTTTTGAGATGGTTGTATGCCATGCTATTGTTATGATATTTGTCTTGCCATGTTCATCATTACATGTTACTAAAACCGTTTGCATTGGAAATGAGTATTGGTAGAATTTTTCTATGCTTCCATCAACTTTCATATTACCTTCCTCTAAAACGTTTAGGACATTTTAAAATTTTATGATACTGTCCAATAGCCCATGTGCATAATTTATGCATCCAAAGGCAGTGAAATAATCTTTTTTTTCTAAATAATATTTTGTGTCTTCATAATATTGGCTTGCTAGTTCAATTATTTTGCTCTGCTTTTCGTCTATACTTCCTTGTTGCATCTTTTGAAGATTTTCTTCGAACATAACTATATCTTTTTCTATTCTCGTTTTATCGTTCATAATATCTTAATTTAAAGACATAATATATGGAAATAAACTTTTTGTTATTTTTTGAATTTTTATCGTTTGTTATCCGATAAAATGTTTTGTCGCTTTTCAAACGACAAAATGGAAAACTATTTATACTTATAAAACAACAAAATTTATTAAAATAAAAAAATAAATTGGTGCAAATTAATGAGTAAAACTGGGTTACGTGTAGACAAAAGTACAGAGAAAGCAGTGCATGAAATATTGAAATCTAGAGCTGAGTCGAGAATTTATATATATTTACTCAGAAAAAACGGGGCAGTAAGTGAAAATATCATAAAAGGTACCAAACTTCACCCAAGTACAGTTAGAGAATTACTTTCCAAAATGTATGATCAGAAATTAATTTATCGGGAAAAACTAAAAAATGACAGCATAGGAAAAAATCCTTACCTCTATAGAGCTGCTTCTCCAATTAAACTTTTGCAAAAATACGCTAATGATATGGAATGTAGGTTAAACAAACTTGCAAAATTATCTAAGAAAAAAAATGGAATTACTAAATACGTTAAGATAAAAATTTATGAGCGAGTAGACAAGACATGAACTCAAAAACGATTGCAAAAATATTGGTAAAAAGACCAAAAGCGGTCATATTAGTCTTTACTGTAATTACTGTAATTATAGGTTTACAGATTCAAAATGTGTATATGGTTTCAGAACTTTCAGGATATTTACCCCGAGATCATCCATCGATACAGCTATGGGAGGAAATAGATAAAGAGTTTCAGATTGCATCAACTATTGTTATTTATGTTGAAGCTGATGATATACGAGATCCATATGTTTTAAAAGAGATGGATCGTGTTAGCGGGAAGGTAAATAAATATGATCTCGACAGAGGAGAAAAGGACGGTATTGTTTCGGTAACAAGTATTGCTTCTCTCATAAAAGATGAAAATGCAAAGCCTTATGCTATCGGGGGACTGGGAGGTACAGGAAAATTCGAAATTCCAGAAGATAGAAACCTCATTTCTCGATATGTAGCAAGAGAGTTAATACAGGCAACTGAAGGAGTCCTTTTTATTAATACATATAAAATTGCGATTATTATTTTGCAATTATCAAATGAGGCCGATTACAATATAATTTTGGATGATGTTCAAGCTGCAATAGAGAAAGAAGTACGCTATTCAGATATGATGATAACTGGACTTGTCGCAATGCAGCAAGCAATTCAAAAAGAGAGTATGGAAAACATAAGAATTATTTTCCCAATCGCGCTAATATTTATTTCCATTGTTATATTTTTCTTTAATCGAACACTTAAAGGTGTAATTATTATTTTATTACCTTTGGGTTATGCACTCGCCTTAACATTTGGGTTATTTGGCATAATAATGCCTGAATTGACGCTTTTGTCTATTGCTATCGTTGCCCTACTTGTTGGTTTGGGCGTTGATTATTCAATTCATCTTCTCAATAGATTTTCCGAAGAACAAACGTTAGATGACAAAATCGAGGCTGTTGAAAAAACATTAAAGTTTACTGGTAAGGCGGTTTTTCTTTCTACTATAACGACAACGATTGGTTTTGGTTCATTGATGGTATCAAGTATGCCGCCGGTAGTAACCTTTGGTCTTGGATGCGTTATTGGCATTATTTTTTGTTTTATTTCTGCTACAATTCTCGTTCCTTGTTTAGCGATGGTATTAAAGTTTAAAAAGAATGGTCGTGCTCATAATTGGAAAGCTGTTGCAAATATTATAATTAGTAATAAAAAACGATTTGCTTTGATTTCATGCTTTTTTGCTGTCATATCTCTAATAGTTCTCCCTGGTATTAGAACTGATGTTAACTACTTTGAGATGGCTCCAAAGGGCTTGCCAGAAATTGATAAATATTTCGAGTATTCAGAAAATTTTGGTGGTGGGACTAGTTATAACATGTTGTTAATTGAGACAGATAGTCAAGGTCTAACTTATCCTGAAACTATAGAAGCTATTTATACTATGGAAGAAGAAATAAGAGCTTTAGGTGCTACCGTCGTTTCAATCGCAGATGGACTAAAAGAGGTCAGTGATATTTTAGAGAGAAGTATAATACTTGAAAAAATTGCTGAGTTTGCAAGTGTTGAGGAAATTATTTTTGATAGAATTGCCAGAGAAGGATTAGTTAATGATGATTATTCAAAGACTGTCATCATTATTACTTTTAAAGTGGGAATGGGTGTTGAAAAGCTAAAATCATTGGTACACGAAATTAATAATATAGTATCGAAAACAGTCTTACCCTTCAACGGCCAGATTTCAAAATTGACAGGTCAAGACGCATTAAATGTGGAGATTAATGGTATACTTTCAGACCAACAAATACGTTCTATGATTACTGCATTGTTGCTCGTGTTAGCAGTGCTTATTTTAATATTTAGTTCGTCACTTTGGGGATTTTTAACGTTGGTCCCTGTCATATTTGTTCTTGTCTGGGAACCCGGATTTTTGGTAGCGCTTGATATTCCACTATCTATTATTACTATTTCTATTGCTTCTATTATGATAGGTATAGGTATTGATTACGGTATACATCTAACTCAAAGAGTTCGAGAAGAGATGGAAAGAGGTAAGTCTAAAATAGAGGCGACAAGGGAGTCTATCGAAAAAACTGGTTTATCACTTATTGAAGCAGCTTTTACCACGATTGCAGGTATAAGTTCAGTTTATTTTGTTGATATTCTTGTAATACAACAGTTTGGAACAGTTATTATAGTTATGACTATTTCTTCCCTTGTAGCCGCAGTGTTAATTTTGCCGATGTTTTATAATTTGAGATTTGTGAAGTAAAATAAATTTACAAGTCGAAAATGGATATAGTTTTCTATGACAGAAACACAATTTTTCTAATTGATGTTAGGATGATTATCACTCAAATAAAGTTTTTAATAATAATTTATTTACTAGTAGGATATGGCAATACAATTTTGTCTTACCCTTGCAGTAAGTATCATAATTTTTCTAATTACAGCAATAGAATATAGATATAGTATTGTTCTATTTGGTAAAATATTTGGTAAATTTCTTATGAGAAAAATTAAACGTGAAGAAAATCCTGATACCTTTAATTTGGTAATTAGAATGCAAATCCTTTTTGGTATCTTATTACTGTTGCTATCAATTTATATTTTTTACCTGTAAAATTAAATTCAAATCTCGTTTGTCTTGATGGATGAAATGTCAATTGAAAAATTATTTGTGGGAAAATTTTGAAAAGGAACAAAGGTTTACATCCTTCGATTCGTAATGAATGGCCGGAAAACATACTATTCATTCCATGATATACCCTTTGGTAGCACGGGGAGTTATAATAATGTGAGTTTAGAACCTGGAATGAGATTTAGCCAGGTAGAGATAGTTCACATTTTGATTGCTATGGTCGTGCTTACAGTTTCGTTTTCTTTTGCGTTTGCTCCATATCCTCCTTTGTCTAATCTGAGTACTGTCGTTGGGAATTTACCTCTTTCTTTTCTTGCTATAGCCACCGCCTTTTTTTGTCATGAAATTGCTCATAAATACATGGGGCAAAAGTATGGGTATTGGTCAGAATTCCGGATGTTCCCACAAGGTCTTTTATTCGCTTTATTTCTTGGAGTTTCTGTGGGAATTGTCTTTGCTGCTCCAGGGGCTGTGCAGATATTTGGAAGGCCAACTAGGGAGGAAAGTGGAAAAATGGCAGCTGCAGGCCCAACTACAAACCTTATGATTTCATTTATATTTTTCCTTCTAATGTTATCTTCTAATGGTTACATAAGATATCTTTCTTTCTTTATTGCCTATATCAATGCGTTTCTAGCTTTTTTTAACTTGCTTCCTTTTGGTCCTTTAGATGGGATGAAAATCTTCAGGTGGAAAAAGGAAGTATGGGGCCTACTAATTGTCATAAGTATAGGGATTTTTATTACCCTAATGGTATAACATTCAAACATCTAAAGAAAAATATCTTTGATATTTTGATTCTTCACTAAAATTAATACTTTCACCAGCCTCTTTTTTACTTATATAAACCAAAAAAGATATGCTAGATCTAATAAGATATGAGATATGGGGGACATGCCAGCATCCCATTCTCTCCGCTGACATCTCTGACAATTAAAAAGGGAAGAAATATGATATTTGATGACAACCAAAAGTGGAAGTTGGAGTATCTAACTAAAGAAGAGTTGGAGCTTCTAGAAATAATAAAATATTGATTTGTTAGGTCGGTGTATTTTAATAATAATATTTTATTTTGTCATTACACTCCCTGGTTCATATAATTTAAAATTTGTCAAATAATGTTATTTCTCATTAAGAGATATTAGAGACTTAAGAAATAGTACATCAAATACGATATTTCCAACTAGAATTATAATCGCCAAAAAAAGTTCACCATCATATGTTGAAATACCCTTAGAAAAGCCTCTATAAAACCAATCTCTTATCAAAAAAATAGATACAACAATTGGTAAGAATATAAGCAAAGGGGCAAATATTAATTCTAGTCTCATTAATCTTGTATTGTTAGGTTCTTTATCAAGGTTTGATTTTTTATTTGACATGTTATCACAGTGTTAGATAGGTAGAATTATCTCCGCTGGCATAATATCAAGCCCAGTTACTTTCAATCCTTGCCAAAGTATAAAAATTAAAATTGCTGGGAGTATTTGAATCATAAAATCGTCATCGATTAACCAGAATTTCTTAGCTTCGCCAATTATCGCTCCAGTTCCACCTATTATTGAAACTAAAAGTACTATCCATATGTCGGCTTTAAACCATGTTATTAAGAAGAAAAAAACGGAGATAAAAAAACCAATTACATATGCTTTTTTTATTCCTGAATGATGTCGTATCTCCCCTATTATTGGATCAGAGAAACAAGCACAAAGAATGCAAGGTATCGCTATTTGTTGGGGGAAGAAAAGAAGTAAAATAAGTGCTGCTATACCAAAATATAGGTATCCTGCAGGTCTTTTTTTTTCATAACTTCTAAGTCTAAAAAAATGTTTACGATCTATTCGTTCTTTTAATCTAAAATATTCTAAGATTAAGGCAAAAACTACGATTACAATTGGAATGTATAATTTTAATGTATTGATCCATTGCTCGTTTGGCAATGAATAGTAGATTAAAAAAGAAGCTGCAAACGTGTGAAAAACCCGTCTAAAAAAGTGAGCCTCAAATTGCTGATTTACTGCTTTTTTTTTACCCATTTTAGGTTTTTCCATATTCTGTATTATAGATTATAAATTTGTTTTTAAAAGTATTTAGCTAAAATGAATTTTTACGCTGGTAAGTATACGATTATTGAAGGCATCGTTCTTCTAATGTTATGATCCCTTGTTTGCTTCCAACAATTACTTCATCTACTAAATCTATAAACAAACCGTTTTCTATAACTCCAGGTATCGAATTGATTTCTTTCTCAAGAGATTCAGGTTCATTGATTTTTCCAAAATCACAATCTAATATGTAGTTTGAGTTATCAGTAATATATACTTCATCCATAATTGTTCTTAACTCTGCTTTACAACCAAGTTCTTCAAGGTTTTTTTTGGTAGCATTCCAGCCGAATTTTGTAACCTCAACAGGTACGGGAAATCCAACTCCCAATTTTTTAACAACTTTTGTTTCATCTACAACTATTATCTCCTTTTTCGAGTGATATGCAATTATTTTCTCTCGAGTTAAGGCTCCACCCCCACCCTTAATTAAATTTAGAAATGAGTCAACTTCGTCAGCTCCATCTATGGTTAAATCAATTTCCGTATATTCGTTTAGATCCACCAGAGGAATATTCAATTTTATCGCTAGTTTTTTTGTTCTTAAGGATGTCGGAATTCCTTCTATTTTTAATCCTGCATTAATCCGTTCTCCCAATTTTTTTATTGCATATTTTACTGTTGATCCTGTTCCTAATCCAATAACCATTCCATTATCCACATGTTCAACTGCTTTTTCCGCTGCCATCTTTTTCATATCTTCTTGTTCCAATAGTTCACCAAATGTGTAATAAAAAAACGTATACAAAAACTTATACTTATTATTCTTATTATGAGCAAGAGAAGATGTTAGGCGAATGTGAAGAGCACGGTTATTATCGTGGAGAATCCTGTCCAGTTTGTGGTGAAAAAGGAAAATTCCTAATGAATGATAGAGAACTTAATTCACTAGGGCGCATTGTTGCAGGAGTGCTTCGTCATTTTCCAGAAAAACTTGGAGTAATGATTGATGGCCATGGATGGGTAGACATTTCTGAATTTGTTGAAGCTATAGGAATTAGCAGGTCAGGATTTCATTGGCTCCGTAATCATCATATTGAGGCCATTGCACTAACCGATCCCAAAGGAAGATATCAGATAGATGGAGGAATGGTACGTGCAACTTACGGTCATACCATTGAAGTCAATCTCGATGATTTGCCTCTAGCAGATATTGATGAATTTTTCTACCCTGTTACAGAAGAAGAAATTGACATAATATTAGAAGGCGGGTTAAACCCTATAGATAGGAAAAATGTACATCTTAGTGGAAGTATTGAAAAAGCACTTGAGGCGGGAAAGGTGAGAACAGAAGAACCACTTATTTTAAAGATAGATGGTGCAAAAGCAAAAAAAGACGGAGTAAAAATATATCGTGCTGGTAAAGATGTCTATATTACTGATAGGATTGATGCCAAGTATATATCTAAAATCGACGAATCAGAGATAAATCAATAAGAAGAAAAGCATTAATAGACATCGTTTAATTCAGGCATCTCTCTTGTTTTGGGCTTGTAGCTCAGCTAGGTGGAGCAATCGGCTCTTAACCGATCGGTCGAGGGTTCGAATCCCTCCAAGCCCGTTTTACCATATATAGGCATGTAATAGTATATCATCAGGTTACATTTTTCTTTATTATCTTCTACAGCATAAAATAAATCAGATGTAAGATCTATACCAAAATGATTATTAACATTATTTTTCTTGTTCAATTAAATAAAACCTCCAAAAATGTTAATATGTATTAGATTATGTTGGAAAACATATGTCCTCAGAAAATATCTACACTGAATCAGATAGAATAGGAAATTCGGCTCTTATATTTTCTTTATCTTTTTTGATATTTTTAATAGCATTGATGTTGACAATAAATGATTCTTTTTGGATAGGATTAATTGCATTTATCTATAGCTCTTTACTGTCTGTAGGTTATTACATAAGGTCAACTTTAAAAAGTGTCATTCCTAAGTAATATGGTATAGTTATTTGGTTAATAAAATCACTTTTTAACTCTTATTCAGAGATAAAAAACTCTTTGAGTTTTTCCAGATTTGGATTATCAATGCCACAATTTTGAATGGGGAACAGTACTTCCAATGTTAACATTTCAGCAATATACTCTCCAAACATTTTGTTTAGGTTATTAGTTAATATTACCAATTCTTTAACACCCTTTGTAGAAGCACATAATGCTAAGTCGTAATCGCCATGGACTAATAAGTTAAAATCAATCTCAATTCCCATCTTTGCTAATTCCCGTTTTGCCACTCCTTTGATAGGTATTTGTAATTTTTCTGGAGAAATGGGCTTATTTGTTCGTTTAAGAAGGATAATATACTTTTTCAAACCTACCCTTTCCTCATCAAAGACAGCACTATATCCCCAGATTGTTTTGTCTTTTTCTAATCTTTTTTTGATTCTCCATACTTTTTGTCTGGTAAATCCACATTTTTTTGCAATATTTTCAATGTTATCTCCAGAGCTTGTCTGAAGTACTTTTAGGAGCATCTTTTCATCTTCATTGATTTGTTTTTTACTGCTTTTCGGCATATTCATTCACCCATTTCTCCTTAGCGTATTTCCTTATTGTTTTTAAATGTTATCATATTTGATACCTATGTAACATGATTTTAAAGAAAACTGCGAATAGAGTAGATAGCATCTATTACAAATGTTCTATTTAAGGATAACATTTATATATTCCTCCTAAATATATATTAATTATAATGGGGGAATAATATTTTTGGGAACCTTTCCTTTTCCGACCTCCTCCTTTCCCTCATTTTTTACTGCTATTGAGGCAGTTTTTAAATGTATTTATTAATGTATATATACATATACACTATTTTAAAATTTTCTAAACATAATGATGGACATAAAATTAAAAAGAAAGGGAATGTCTAAGAGAACCTAGTTGTACTGTTTTTATAAATAATTTTCAACAAAGTTTTTTAATATAATTCCTAACTCCGATACTGTTCATGCTTTGATAATATCAGGGTAGATCTATATCCACACTAATAAAAAATGTTGTTATATCCCATAACAACCCAACAATATTTATAAGGATACTTTTTTATACTATAAATCATTTATTTTTATGGGGATAAAAAAATGAAAAAATCCATAACAATCTTTGTAGCTATAATTATGGTCCTTGGAGGACTTGGAGCAACTGCCATCAATGTTGATAACACCGAAAATGCGTATACAAAAACCGTCATAAAAACAATAGAGATTGACTTTTCAAAACCAAGCTTTACAGATATCGATAAGAATTACATTAGATTATATCTTGAAGAAGGGGAAACTTACTTGATGAATCCTGGTCAACCAATGATTCCAAAAGTGGTTAAAACATTCGAGCTTCCCTTTGGAGTAACCAACATAAAGATTAATGCAGAACCATCAGGTATACAAGAACTTAAAATTTCAAAAGAAATAGAACCTGCACCAGCACCACTACCACTGACCCCAAGACCAGATTCCATAATTCGATCCAAAAAGGATCAAACAGTGTATAATAGCAATGATATATACCCACATGAGTGGTATGGCTCTCATGTTGGTTGCGGATTGAATACCGAAGGTGAGCACGTTACTCATCTAACAGTAAATATTTTCCCACTAAGATATAGACCTGAATCAGGGAAAATAATTGTTGCTGAGAAGGTTAATATAAAAATAACCTATGAAGACCCAGAATTAAATATTTTCCCGCAGACGAGCACCTATGATCTCGTAATTATTACTCCATCAAAATTTTCAAGTGAACTTGAAAGACTAGTTGAACATAAAAACACATTTGAGATGGAAACCGTTATAAAAACAACAGAAGAGATATATGATAATCCAAACTATAATGGTAGAGATAAACCTGAGCAAATTAAATATTTCATAAAGGATGCAATAGAAACATGGGGAGTTCAATATGTACTTCTTTTCGGTGGTTTAAAATCTATAATTTATGCGAAAGCTAAAGATGATCAAAACCATGGTGCAAAAGGTTGGCATGTCCCCGTAAGATATTCTAATTTTCAGTATGATGGTGATCCAAATTATAACTTCACTAGCGGTGAACCGAACTACATCAGTGATCTCTACTATGCAGACATCTACAAAGAAGGAGGCGAGTTCGATGATTGGGATTCCAATGGAAACGATATATTTGCTGAATGGTCAGGTGAGGTAAGAGACGAGCTTGATCTATATCCTGACGTAGCATTTGGAAGACTCGCTGTAAGGAATAAAAGAGAAGTAAGAGATGTAATTACAAAAATCATCGACTATGAAAAACTTCCAGCTGACCCAACTTGGTTCAAAAGAATGATCTCGATATCTGGAGATGGATTCCTAGACCAAGAAGATTGGGGTATAGAATGGGACACCAATGGTCTAGTAGATGGAGAATATATCATTTGTGCACAAAGCAAAAATCCAGAGGGTGAAAAAGGCCCAGTAGATGAAATACATATAACACTGGATAAAACAGTTGAAACTAACATAACTTTTAACCATGATGACCACCTCAAAGAAGAAATACAAGGTTATCTTTATCCAGCACCCCCTATAGCAGAAATCATGACAATATCAAACGGTAACACCCTTGGGAACACAGACTACACCTACACACCACATGGAGGACAAGCTTACTGCAACGACCTATACTGGTATGCAAATATCTCCTATGTAGATGAAGTTCTGACAATTCGTGGGAAATCATATGATCCAAAACCATATGGTAATATAACCCACATTAAAGTGTGGATTAATAACAGCAATGAAGAAACGATATTTACAGAATTGAGGAATGATACAGAAACCTACTATGAGGGTGAATGGATTGTCGGAGAAAAATCCCTACTTGGCAGAGGAGGAGCCCTTGTCTATATTCCTGATGATTTTGAATCAAACAGTGTGTTTACTTCAAATGGTAAATGGTTTGATCAATCTGATGTAATCGAGGAGTTTAGCAAAGGATATGGTCTTGCTTTTTTCTCAGGACATGGAAGTCCTGGATGGTGGGGAGATCATTACCCTGGGATACCTGGTAACAGACGATATGGCTCAGTAGCTGGACTTGTGGTTACTCAGTTATCATCCTACTTCCCATTTTTACATTTCCCACTTTTCCCAATGAAGGAATTAACAAATACCAATAAGCTTCCAGTTGTTAGTGTTGGCGGTTGCCATAACAGTATGTTTAGTGTGTCGTTGATTACTGCAATTTTGGACCGATGGCTTCCTTTATACATGCATACTTATGGCACACCGGTTCCTGAATGTTGGGGTTGGTTTATGGTAAAGCTTCCAAAAACTGGTGCTATTGCAACAATGGGCAATACTGGATATGGATGGGGATCAGAAGGTGATGTGTGCACAGTTGGTACTGGTGATGGATGGATAAACACCGAGTTCTTCAGACAATATGGCGAAGAAGATCAGACGATTTTAGGTATGGCGTATATTCAGGCAATAACCAGTTATGTATCCCATCATAAGACATTTGAAATTGAGTATTGGCGTCATGACTATGGATGGGATGGAATTGATGAGAAGACTGTAGAGCAATGGCAACTATTAGGTGATCCAAGTCTCCAAATAGGTGGATACTCCTAAAGTCATTTGTCTTATTTAGCGATATTCCAGTCCCGGACGTCTTGCCAAAAAATAAATGATTCTAAAGAAAAGAGTGAAGAAAAATATCCAATATTACTATAACCTATATCTTTTTGAATGGGCTTTATGTTTTGTTGTCAGATATGTTTTAAAACCAAACGATGATTTAGATACTGAATATATTACTTATGAAGTTAATTGATGGTGGGAAATATTAAAAAGAAATGCCCAGAATGCGGATCAAAGGCTGTACGATTATACCAGAACAGAACAGTAGATAGAAAAAGAAAATGGATTCCAACGGCTTGGAATTGTACTAAGTGCAATTATGTGTATGCGGTAGCTTCTGACACACTCATGTACTCAATGGGAGGCGAAGAGTATATAGAATCTTTCAATGGCAAATGCCCGAAATGTGATCTTAAAATAACGAAATTATACCGGCATAAAAATCCTGTGTATGGAAAACAAGAATGGATATCTGCTGGTTGGTACTGCACTAGATGTAAATATGTTTGGATGAATAAAAAATAATGTTGGATAGAAACTACATATTTTGAAAAGACTATTTTATATTTATAGATGATTTATAAAAAATCATCTTATTATCCAATCCTAAACTATTAAATATAACTATCTATTTTAGGGCACCTTATACAATTAGAGGCATAATTAATGAAAAGAAGTTCAAGAGTCTGGAAGAAAAGGGGTAAAATGCGGTGGAAATGGCGGAAAAAACGAATGAGGCGCGATAAGAGAAGTAGAAAAAAGTAAGTATGGGAGCATGGTGTAACCCGGCATCATTGTGGGCTCCAGTTAGGAATGATTACAAGAGGGTCATCTGATCTATGATGAATAACTGGAGCGATGACCTAAGAAGAGACCCGCCGATCTGGGTTCAAATCCCAGTGCTCCCATTCAATCATATAAAATTGGAAGAGGATTGAAATGAATATGAAGGATGTTAATGAATGGACGATATTATCATTACTCGCTATAATAGCAGGTATAATATTTTATGTATATTGGGGTATAACTTATGGTGTTTGGGCAGATGTAGGCATCTATTCTATAACTATAGTTTTGGTTTTAGTTGGATTTTTTGGAATATTATTGTCATTTCATCCAGAGAAGGAGGAATAAAACCTTCTTTTTAGCATATTTTGGTTTAAGACGTCACAACATTTATATATGGTTGATAGTAATTGATGCCTGATGGAACAGGATAATTTTTTCAAGAAACATTCTGGGGAATGGCTTTTGCTTTTTAATGACGAAATTGTAGATCACAGTGTTAATTTAGAAGATTTATTAAAAGAGGCAGATGAAAAATATCCTGCCGAAAAGTTTCCAGATGATAATATAAAGATATCAAAAGTATTACAAGGAACACCAAGAAATATCTTACGGGATAGATAAATGTCTGAATTACAATTTATATTTGAATACAGGGATTTCCCCCTAATTCCTATAAAGTTTTGTACATCGGGGAGGGAAACTCCAGTTATTGATGCATTGTTAGATTCAGGTGGAGATTTTATTGTTGTCCCCCATGCAATAGCCAAATATTTGAAATTGAATTTACAAAAAGCAGGCAATGTTGATACTGCAGGGGGAGAAACAACCCTGTATAAGTCATTTGTTAATATGATAATAAATGATAAAGATAAGAAATTTACTTATGAAGATCTAGAAATTCATGTTTCTGATCGAAACGACATTCCTGTTCTTCTTGGTAGAAAACCAATTTTTGAAGATAATGAAATCATATTTAAAAAGTATGAAAATAAACTTATTTTAAATCCAATAGAAAAATAATAAAAATGTTGCAGTTTTTTTTGAAAAAATTGTTATTTGTATGCTTTTTATGGAGGAAATTAGGAGAAGGTTTAAATCATAGATTGTTTATTCAGTTATGAGGTAGAATATGGCATACACATATGAAGGTTGGACATTATATAAGAGAGATGTTACCTTAAAAGGTGGAAGGAGACAGACTATCTATTTCTTTAGCAAGAGAACACCAAAAAGCGGCTCACCATGTGACAAGCCCAATAATATGGTAGTTGGTGTAAACAAGAGAACGGGCCTTCCATACTTAAAAAAGAAATAAAATTAATCATCTCTTTTTCTTTTTTCTTTTTTTTAATTTCAAATAGATGTATTGATTTGTTAGGGTGAGGTAGATAAAGGAAAATGAACGTTTTTCTCGTTTAAAAGTAAAAGTAATAGAAAAAATGAACTGGTTGAATTCCTACATGAGGGAACTGCGAAAAATCGTATTGATATATATTGTACCTTACTTGCTTCTTAAACGCTTATTATGGTATATTAATGACGTTTGATAACCTTATCTTGATATTGATTAACATATAACTTTATATATATGACGTATATTAGTTTATATAGGGAGGTATGAAGAATGGAAAATAGAATGTTGAAAAAAAGTCTGGTTATAGGTGTTATCTTTGCTGTGATACTAGTGTCTATACCTACTATAACTGCAGATACGGAGATTTTTAATAATTCTTTTGTCTTGATTGCAGGTAAGAGCAATTCTACTAATTGCCTGAGTTTATGGTGGAGAATCGGGTTATTTATCCCTGTTCTAAAAAGGCATTTTTTTGTAGTAGCAAACGGAGAAGAAGGAGAATCACTCAATGTCTTGATATTTAGTTTAAACAATGGACTTGCTACTTATTATGACTACGAAGACATTAGAATTGAGTTAACACGTGCTCGTGGTGTGTTTTACTGGGGAGGAAAATCCCTTCTGATTGATCATAGTGAACCACCGCCAGTGCTCGTATTATGTAGGACCGAAAGAGCATATGTAACCACTTAAAATAAATAATGAGCATAGGAGTATTATAGAAAATGAATAAATGTCTCTTGATAATAGGAACGATCTCTCTTCTTATCTTTGGTGGATTGAGTGGGTGTATACAAAAATCTATAATTGAAGGAACAGGAGCAATAAGGTATATAGACTTAGAAGGTGGATTCTATGGAATTATTTCAGACACCAGCTTCTTTGGATTTAATTCCTTTGATCCAATAAATTTACCATTAGAGTTTCAGGAAGATGGTTTACGAGTGAAGTTCAAAGCGAGGATATTATGGAATCAGGTCAGTATTCATATGTGGGGATTAATAGTAAAAATTATTGAAATTGAACAATTAGATTAGAGATATAATGTGGGAAAATCGTACATAAAGGAAAAACTTAACAGTTGCAGTTATCATCTTATTCCTAGGTATAACCTTTACATCATCTATCAATGCTAATATTGTAAAAAAATAAGCTCAAATACAATGAAATCAGAACCTATAATCATTGTTTTTAAATATATAAGATGATAATAATTAATAAAGAGGTTGAATTTATATATTAAATACTGCATATAACATATTTAGTGGTAAATATATGAAGAAAGCTGTTACAATTTTCATTTTATTACTATTTCTTATACCTATAAATACATTGAGTGCTGAAAAGTTAGATAATGTTATAGAACAATGTGAACTACCACCTTATTTCAGTTGGCAGGATATCAATGGTACTGACTATACCACACCTATTAAAGATCAATCACCAGCTCCTACATGCGAGGCCTACGCCATGTGTGCCTCACTTGAAACAATAATGCAATACCAAATGGGGGAAGTATATGAACCAGATCTTTCAGAAACACACCTTTATTTCTATGCAGGTGGGACATATGAAGCAGGATATGTAAACCTAATAGATGCAGCAAATTACCTCATAGAATATGGCGTCCCTGACGAAGGATGCTACCCTGATCCACATAGAGCATTTGATTACCCTTTTGAAAGTCTACCTGGATGGGAAAATAGAACAGTAAAAATAACTGAATGGGGATGGGTTGACCACGACGTAGAGGCAATAAAAGAAGCATTAATCAAATATGGCCCACTCATCATATGCTTCTATGTTTACAATGATTTTTACTATTACCTAGGAGGCGTTTATAGACATCGATGGGGAGAACGCGTTGGAGGACACGTAGTAACTATCGTTGGATATGATGATTGCAATAAATGCTGGATTGTAAAAAACAGCTGGGGAACAAAATGGGGTAGAAAAGGATGGTTTAGATTAGCATACGATGCAGACATATTTGCAGAATGGTATGGAGACGGTACGGGGGTAATGTACCTCGATGGCATATATGGAAACTTGAAACCTGATGTTCCGAAAGTAAAGGTTGAAAAACCGACATTCTACCATACATATATATTTAATATTGGTTTTACTACGATTTATAGAAAACTACAGATTCAAGTAGCAGCGGCAAGAGTATTTGGAAATCTAAATGTAAAAGTAAATGCTGAAAACACCAACACTGTTAAATTCTACGTCGATGATGTATTGCATCATATCGATAATGAAGCACCATTTACATGGAATATGCAAGCTTCACGTGGAATCCACACTTTAGAAATAAGAGCCTCCAACGACAACAATACATCATTAGGCATAATTGATTTTTATTTATTTCCCTAAATATCGTTTTTATAGGAAAAGAAATCTAACTAAATATGAGATTGTATATTTGGTAAATTATTAGTCGAATTCGAAGGCTATGGTAGAGTATTGATGTTGTACTAATCAAATTGGTTATTGGAGTGTTTCCTCGCTTTAAAGATATAATATCGTAGCTATTACTTCAATACGATTATTTTATATATTTTAAAACTAATATTAAATAGTACGAGTTCGATGACATCTAGAGAAAACTTTCAATCATTTATCCCTGCGGAAAGTACTATACCTGAATTAACACTGAAAGCAGTGTTAGTTGGAGCATTGCTCGCAATTGTTTTAGGATCAGCAAATGCCTATTTTGGACTTTACGCTGGTATGACAGTATCCGCTGCTATTCCTGGTGCCGTCATGGCCTTTGCTTTACTTAGACCATTTAAGGGAACAATTCTTGAAGTAAACATTGGGATGATGGGAGCAGCAGCGGGCACTGCGCTTGCAGCAGGTGTTATCTTTACGATTCCTGCAATGTTACTTCTTGAAGCATGGACAGAAATTCACTATTTAGAAACAACAATTGTTGCAGCACTAGGAGGGATTCTTGGTGTGTTATGGATGGTATCACTCAGGCGTGCTTTGATTATCAAAACAGATCTGCCATTTCCAGAAGGAGTCGCAGTTGCTGCAGTATTAACATCAACAGTAGGTGATAGTGATACAAAGAAAAAAGGAAATCCTGGAGTGAGTGGTATCTGGTTATTTATAGGGGCTGTGCTTGGAGCATTATTAAAATTTGGACAAGTTGGACTAAGAGCAATTGAGGGAAAACTGCATGGTGTTATCAATATCGGAAGATTCAATATTGGCGGAGGAGATAATGATGGATTGTTTTATGGCGGTGTTGCAACCTCCCCAGCGCTTCTTGGAGTAGGTTGGATTATTGGACCAAGAATAGCATCTTTTGTTTTTGTTGGAGGGTTGCTTGGCTGGGTGATAATTGCACCACTTATTACTCTTGCAATTGGTATTCCAACACCAATAACTTCAGGAGAAATTACGGATGCCATGGCTATGGCAGGTGGAAACTTCGAAACCGGTAAGTACATCTGGGGTTTTTATAAAATCTGGGAAGATTACATCCGATATATTGGCGTAGGTGCCATGGTTGTTGGTGGATTATGGACGATATTCAAACTTAGACATAATCTTGCTGATGGAATTAGGGAGGCAGTTACTGGCATAAAAAGTGGTCAAGTGCAGGCAAAAAAACGAACAGATCAAGATTTAAATTTCAAATATGTGTTTTTAATGATTGGAGTACTAACAATACCTGTGTTTTTACTATACGTATGGATTTCAAATGAATGGTTAGTTTCAGGGGTCATGGCTGTGTTTGCTATTCTTTTTGCATTTATTGCAAGTGCGATTGCTGGATACATGGCAGGATTGGTCGGCTCATCAAATAACCCAACCTCAGGAGTTACTGTTTCAGTGTTACTTTTAACCTGTTTGATTCTCCTTGGATTTGGTGTATCTGGAAGTGTTGGTGCATATGGTATTGCACTTCTTATTGCTGCTGTTATAGCTTGTTGTGCAGCTATTTCAGGAGATGTGTTACAATCCATGACAGCTGGACAAATGATAGGGGCAACCCCCTCCAAACAACAGTTTGCTGAATTAATTGGTATTGTTGCTGCAGCACCCGTTCTTGCATTGGTAGTATCCGCACTCCATCAAGCATATACAATTGGAAGTACGAATTTACCTGCTCCTCAAGCATTTCTTATGAGTGGGGTTGTTCGTGGTGTGCTTGGTGGTGAAATGGTCTGGCCGTTTGTGCTTGCTGGAATGGTGCTTGCATTTGTTCTGGTCCTCATCGATGTACCCGTACTTCCGGTAGCTATTGGTATATATCTGCCGTTTACCCTTGCGGCTCCTATTTTTTGTGGAGGAGTAATTCGTTTTATCACCGATAAAAAAATTAAGAAACATTATGGATCTGATGAAGGAGAACAAGCAAGTGAATGGGAACTTGCTATTAAACAAACAGAAGTGAAACCAAAAGAACGCATTATTCGAACAGGTCTTTTATTCACAGCAGGTCTTATTGCTGGAGAGGCATTAACTGGAGTAATTGTTGCATTTATTATTATCGCAGGAATAAACATTGTAATGTTTGAATTCTCCCCTGCTCTTCCAGGACTCTTATTATGGTTGTTTGTTGCCCTTCTTATATTTTATATTCCTTTAAGAGAATTATATGGTAAAGGCAAATAAAAAAACTCGATTTAGCTTAAGTGTTATTTCGCATATTCATTTTTTTTATATTGATTATTTAAAACCTCTGATATTTGATGCAATGTATGGTAATAATTTTTATAGATAATCTTTAAATATAATTTATTGATTAATTACTTAAGGGAGAATAATTTATGGAAAATAAAAAGATAAAAAATAACTTTGTATTAGCTATGATTTTAATATTAGTTCTTTCAACAGTATCTTCATTTTCTGTGGGTAAGGTTTTACAGCAAAAAAATTATGATAATAATAATTTAATTAATCTTAACAGAGGTGTAACTTTTGTTTCTAAATCATCAGGACTTGAAGTTCCAGCAAAAGAAGGAGGAGATACCGAGTTGGAGCTTGCCGATATCAACAATGATGGACATTTAGATATTATCTGTGTTGGTGATCATGGTTCTCCATATATTAATAGTAATCAACATGGGATTATGGTATGGCTAGGTGATGGAGAGGGTACATGGTCTGTTATTCAAGTTGGAAATTTCGGTTATGGCGGTATTGAAGCAGGGGATCTTAACCTGGATGGCTACCTTGATGTAGTCTGGGGGATACATCATGATTATAGTTCCACTCCTGGTTTTGGTGATACTTTAATTGGTGCTGCTTTGGGAGATGGTACTGGCTCGAATTGGATTCCCTGGGCAACAGGGCTTGGTACTGGAGGTGAAGATTACGGTATGTTTTCAACTGATCTTGCTGATTTTGATTGTAATGGTCTACTTGATATTATTTCTCTATCATTTGGTTGTTGCAATGGTTATCACCAGTATGAAAATCATGGAGATGGAACTTGGAGTCATACTTGGGATTTATCAGGGGGGAATGCTAGAAATAATCTTGAAACAGGTGACTTCAACGCTGATGGATATCCTGATTTTGCTGGACTTCGTGAGAATACCTATGTTTTCCTTGGAGATGGTTCTTTTGGTTTTACTATGAATCAAAATGGTCTTCCAGCAGGATACTATTACGGTATTGATTGTGGAGATATGAATAAAGATGGATGTGATGATTTAGTCATTGGTATTGGGTCTTCTGGAGTACGTTGTTACAAGTTTGATAAACAAAATGATGAATGGGTTTCAGTATCCAGTGGTCTACCAACCGCTGGAACCTATGAGGTACAATTTGGAGATATTGATGGGGATAGTTTTCTTGATATTCTTGCTTATAGTGCTCCCACAGGTTATGCATATCTAGGAGATGGAAATGGGAACTGGATGCTTGATGGTACATTTACTATGTCTAGTCCTGGTTATTATTCTGCACTCACTGTTGATGGTGATTTTGACCATGATGGTCGCGAAGATGTTTTAATACAAGCCGAGCAGGGTAGTTGGCCCTCATATCAAAATATATTAAAGGCTTATTCTCCATGGCTTGAACCAACGGCACTTACTGCTCAAGTGTCAATCCCTCATGGGGGAGAAACGTTTAGAAGCGGGTCTATTCGTAATATTCGTTGGCTTTCTGCTGTTCCACCATCACAAGATGATGCTAATGTTGAAATTCAGGTATCTCTAGATGGCGAATCAGGTCCATGGGATACAATTGCATCTGACATTCCAAATAATGGCTGCTTTCAATGGTTAGTTGATGTAGGTGGATCTGAACATTGTAGGATTAAGATTATTGTTTCTACATCATCTGGGAATATATCTGCTATATCAGCATCTGATTTTACAATTATAGGTTTTAATGTAGACGCACATGGTCCTTATCAGGGATATATAGGTGAATCTGTGCAATTTAATGGCTCAGCAGAAAATGGAACACCTCCCTATGATTTTCTTTGGGATTTTGGAGATGGTAATACATCTGTTTTGCAGAACCCAACTCATATTTATAATGACGCTGGGAATTTTACAGTTACTTTAACTGTTACTGATGATGATGGTATAACTGTTCGTGATTCAACTTGGGCTTTTATTCGAGGAGATAACAACCCTCCAAGTTCATCAGGAATAACTGGTCCAACTAGTGGCCAAGCAGGTGTAGAATATACCTATTGTGTAATCAATGTTATAGATCCAGATGGAGATGATATTTGGGCTAACTTTAGTTGGGGAGATGGTAGTTACAGCGGGTGGATAGGCCCCAACGCTTCTGGAGAGGACATATGTGCATCGCATGCTTGGGAAAGAGGAAATTATAAAATTAAGGTAAAACTCAAGGATGAATGGGGATTGGAAAGCGATTGGTCAGATCCATTCCCAATCACGATGCCTAAAAACAAACTCCAAATTTTTAACTTTTCAATGCTTAGTTGGCTATTTGAACGATTTCCAAATCCATTCCCGATACTACGACATATGCTAAGATTATAAAACAAAACCTAATCTTCTTTTCTTTTTGTTACAGATGTTGCATTTATTTTTTACAAAAGATTTAAATCAGGCTATAATATTTAGATTTAGAATACCAGGTTTTTTAAGGGAGGTAAAAAAAAGATATGGAAAAAAGTCCAATGGAAATGGATTATTATGAACTTGATACTCTATTAGATTCATTTTTGAAAGCCGAAGATCTACCTAGTTCTGTAGAATATAGTAGTGATGCGATTAATTATCATAGGTATAGTAAATATAGGATCGTAATTAAGGCATTGTTTAGAATTATTGAAGCAGATTTGTTTTATAGAACATATATAAAAAGAAAAATTAGCTCTTTTAAAAAAGCAGGAATTTTTAAATCTTTTAGGTTGTACTTCTATATTCTCAAGATTGGATTTGCTGATTTTATAACACACTACTTTTTAACAAAAAACCCGATATTAGTTGATATACGTGGTAAATTTGATGATAAACTCCTTGCTAACTATGTGATAGCGGCGATGTTGTATGATGCATCTTGTGATGACGTTTCGTGTAGAAAATATCTAAGAGAATTTAATGATTTTATTATGTTTAATAAAGCTATTAAATCAAGTGACGAATATTTGACTTTATTCAAAGAATCGATAGATTATATAAAATCTGCTGTTGGTAAAAAGAGATTTGATAAGTTTATGAATTATATAAAGATAGAACACATCAGTCAACTAATGAGTATATATCAACTATCTGATAAATTGGTATCAAGAGACAATTTATTCAAAGTTACTTTAGCAAAAGGTGGGATAACTGGTTTGGCTGGTATGTATATGATACTTCCAGATCTGAATAAAAAGGAAAGAAAAGCTATTTACGAGTTTGCAGGCGTTTGTCAAATATTTGAAGATATTTATGACATTTATGAAGATTTGGAAAATGGAATTCAAACGCTGCCAAATCAAAAATTAATAAATCTTCAAAATTTGAAACAACTCTATTTTGGAACAATAAATAACTTAATCAAGAAATGTAATCTTAATCCAAATCGTCCCAATGTAACTCTAGATATAGCCTGCTGGCTTGCTGAGCTTCTACCTGGAAGGAGATATAACAGGTTCATAGAAAGAAAATTTTCACAGATTCAAAAAAAAGAGAGTTATAGCCATGTGGAGATGAAAATAGTCCACTAACACTGGGTTTGTTATATCTATTTGATGCTTTTATTTAATACCAAACATTTAAATTTGCTTATCTAATTATAATTATTACAGTTATTTAATATCTGGGGATGATTATGGAACGTAATAACCTCATCAAGAAAACCTTAACAGTTGTTGTAATCCTTATATTCATTAGTGTGAGTGTTTTTCCATCAACTGGAACTTTGTTGTTAGATAAATTACCTTGGGTTACTCCTAGAGATTATATAACCTATGTCGATGATGATCGCTTTGTAAACAGATTATTTCTCAAAGAACAAATTGATATTTTGCACCCTAAGGCATATAATTTCCATCGTAGTAATAAACTTAATGGTTTGGTTTTTTCTCCCGAAGATATTGAACTCAAAGATGATGCATTCCAGGGTTCAAATACATTCCATTTTGTAGAATGGTGGTATTTTGATGCGATGTTAAATGAGGGGTACAGCCTCCATGTGAGTATACATGTTATAGGTGTTATGGAACGGTATTTTGTTGTAGTGTATCTAGATATATACAAAAATGGGGTTCCAGAAGTTAAAGAGAAGAAAATATATTTCATGGATGAGCTCAATATTTCTACTGATGTTCCATTGATAGCAATAGATGGGAAACAAGTTATGAAAGGGTTTATAGATCAAGCCACAGGGAAATGGATATATAATGTTTCTTTAGAGATCGGTGAGTCATTAGTTGATTTACAATTTATTGGTTGTGTGAAAGGCTGGAAAGGTAGAATTTCTATTGGAGGGTGGGCGGTGATACTACCTAAAGCAGAAGTAAGTGGTAAAATAAGAGTAAATGGTATGGATGTAAATGTTGTTGGAATTGGGTATCATGATCATAATTGGGAGATTACATTAAAAGCGTATATGAACTTTGGTTGGTATTGGGGAAGAATTATTTCTAACAACCTGACAATAACATGGTTTTTGATAATGAACACAAGAATAAGCGGTCAACTATTACTTGTTATTAATAAGGGGAAAGAATATTATATTAATATTGAACCAGATAACATTCATTTTAAACCTGGAGATTTTGATATAAAAAATGGAAGATTTATACCTCACAATTTTGTTATAATGGCAGATGCTCAAAATGTTTCTCTTCTCGCCGTTCTAACTTCTATTGGAACAGACCATGGTACTAGTAGTTTAATAAGGCATTATTGTCGTTATCACGTTAAAAGCCAAGGATCAATAACAGTTGATTCACAAGTGGAAACTATCAATGGGATACAAATTGCAGAATCCATGCGATTCAGATGAATCCATTGGCATGGGGCGAATAAATGTACATAAGGCTATAAAAAATGCAAAAGCTAGTTTTAATTCTATAGAGAGTAATTATTGCAAATGAAATCAGCCTACTAACTCTGGGTTTGTTCTAGATGCCTCTGTTTTTATTTTATACCAAACATTTAAATTAAATTGAGTAATTACTATAAATATCTAGAGAGAAAAAAATGAATAAGAAAATATTAGGCTTATTTAGTTGTATACTGCTGATCACTATTAATGTTTTACCAGTAGCAGGGGCATTTGAAATAAATAGGGAACATGGAATAAGTTTTCCAGGTAAACCAACTTTTATCCCTCGTTCTACTTATGAACCGGAAGGAATTGATTTCAAAGATGCTGCATTTCATAGCTCATATGGTCGTTATCACGGGGAATGGTGGTATTTTGAGGGAATTTTCGATAACGGATATAGTATTGTGATTGATGTTATTGTCTGCTCAAAGGGTAGTCGTGGTATCTGCAAACTTAAGCTTAATATATATAACCACACCAATTTGGAAGTTTATTTGAAGAAAATTATTTCCCTTAAGGAGTTTGAGGCATCTGAGGAATTCCCTTTCGTAAAAGTGTCTGGAAAACAGATTATAAAATTAGACAGAGAGAAATTTAATAATACAGGAGAATGGGTTTATAATGTTTCATTAGAAATTGATAATCAAGAGGTTAATTTACAGGTCACAGGTACAACAAAAGGTTGGAAAGGGAAGCTCCTTAGAGGTTGGTATGGCCCTGTATTGCCCATGGCCGATATAGAAGGAACACTTATATTGAATGGAGATCAGATAAATGTGAGTGGATTGGGCTATCATGAACATGCCTGGAATATTTCATTTCCAATATGGGAATGGGGCTGGTATTGGGGTAAAATTGTAAGTGATTCATTTAGCCTGTTTTGGGCAAAAACGATGAAAACTCGCAGGACGGAACAACAACGATTTGCGATTTTAAGCCAGAATCAGTTAGGTTATATAAACATAAATCCAGAGAACATTAAGTTTAAGGCTACTGAATATATTTTTGATAATAGGAGAATAATTCCTACAAAATTCATATTAAACATTTCCGATTCAGAAAGTTCTATCTACATCAATGCTACAATGGAAACAATAAACACTCATCATATTGGATTCGTGATAACCCGTTACTGGAGATACCATGTAAAAGTAAATGGCGAAATAACCTATGGCTCCTCCAGTGAGATGATAGAAGATGAAATTCAGTTAATGGAGTTAAGAAGATTTCGATAGAGGTTTTGCAACTCGGTTCTGTTGCAATTGGGTTGTTAACTTTTGTTTGGTATAATAGATTCTTCTGGGCTAAAAACTAAAATGGTAGTAATTGTTGTAAAAAGTGTTTCTCCTGTTATTTTAGACTTTAGATGTAAAAACGACTAAGGGTGCAAAGCCGTTCCCCATATAGATTAATCAGGAGTAATGTCTATATCAATAAACATTAGCAGGATAAGTGTGTCATTAAGCGTTTCTTAATGCAATACGTTTTGGTACTCCTATTCCGGGTATACTTAGCTTATTTTCAATTTTATCTATTATAGCTGTTAATAAAACGGTTAATACTAAATAGATAATGGCAATAATGACAAATATCTCAATATATTTGTAAGTCTTCGCTGCGATAAAAAATCCTTCAGCTGTCAATTCTTCTACTGTAATTAAATATGCAATTGAAGTGTATTTTAAAAGGTAAATTAGTTCATTTGACCAGGCAGGTATCGAGATTCGTAATGCTTGAGGAAGGAGTATATTTTTTATGGATTGCAAACTGTTCATTCCAAGGGTCCTCGCAGCAACCATCTGACCAGATGGAATAGATTGGATAGATCCTCTGAGATATTCAGCTTGATATGCTCCACTATTTAGCGACAAACCTATAAGAGCTGCCTGTAAAGGAGTTAAAGATATTCCTACTGAAGGAAGACCAAAATAAAGAAGAAATAATTGAACCAAGAGTGGAGTTCCGCGAATAATTTCAATGTATCCAATACAAAAACTAGCAACAATTCTATTTCCATAGACTCTACCAAGGGCCAATGTGATTCCAATAATAAGACCAATTATTATTGATATGAAAGTAAGAAGAAGTGTAATGTTTAAGCCATCAAGAAGATTTGGTAATGAATCCATTAAAAATTCAAAAAATTCAGACGTTATTTTTCCCCCTTATTCTTCTCCATATAACGTGGCAATCTTCCCTAAAAATTCTTTGGTTCTTGCTTTTTTTGGATTACGAAACATTTGTTTTGGCGGACCACTTTCTACAATTATCCCATTCTCCATAAAGATGATCTCATCTGCAACATTTCTAGCAAATCCCATCTCGTGAGTAACCACTAACATACTAACCTTTCCTGCAAGTCCTTTCATAACTTCAAGTACCTCTCCAATAAGTTCTGGATCTAGAGCCGAAGTAGGTTCATCAAATAATATTATGACAGGGTCCATTGCTAAAGCTCTTGCAATTCCCACACGTTGTTTCTGCCCTCCCGATAGTTGAGCAGGATATTGATTTGCCTGTTCTACCAAACCCACTCTTCCCAGCTCTTTTAAAGCTCGTTTTTTTGCGTCCTCTTTTTTTATCCCTCGTACCTTCTCCAACCCAATACTTATATTTCTAATTGCAGTTAGATGATTAAAAAGATTAAAATCCTGGAAAACAAATCCGATTTTTTGACGTATTCTATTTATGTTCTTAGATAAATGGGAGATCTCTTCACCTTCGAGAAAAACTTCCCCCTTATCCGGAGGATCTAATTGATTGATACACCGAAGAAGTGTACTTTTTCCAGTTCCACTTGTTCCAATAATTACTTTTGTCTTACCTTTATCCATATTAAAAGATATTCCTTTTAAGACCTCGAGTTGACCAAATGACTTATGAATATCTTTTACTTCGAGCATATGCATATTTTTACCTTCTTAATTTCTTATTTAACAGTTCCAATCTCAGTACCTGATATTTTGTATTTTTTTTCAAGATAGCTTAAACCTTTATTGATGGAAATAACTATTATTAAGTAAATTAGAGCAATAAGCAATAATATAGGAAGAACTAATTCGTAGTTCAACGAATAAATATATCCTCCTTGTCTCATCAACTCGATAACACCGATGCTAAAAGCAATAGAAGTATCTTTGAGAACAATTGTCAGTTCATTAGACCATCCAGGAATAGAAAGCCTCAAGACTTGAGGAATAATAATATATCGCAAGGCTTTTAGTTTTGACATCCCTATTGATAATGCTGATATCATTTGTCCATCAGGTATTGAATTTATTGCACTGCGATAAATCTGAGCTTGATACGCAGCGCTTCTCAATCCTAGTCCTAGGACTGCTGATGAGAATGGGTCGAGGTTAAGGCCAATTTGAGAAAGTCCAAAGTATATTATAAAGAGCATCACAAGAAGTGGGATCCCTCTAAAAACTTTCTCATAAATAATAATACAATAGACAAGAGGCCATTTCCCATAAGAACGACCCATTGCCAATCCTATTCCAAACACAGACCCAAGTATCAGGCTTAATAAAGTTAGACTGATTGTTATTACCAAACCATCCATCAGCTGAGGTAGAGAATCTGTCAAAATCTCTAATGCCAATGGATCACTTTAGTCAATTTGTTTATTCAAAGTATTTTTTAATTAGATTTGTCCATTCTTCAGTTCCTATTAGTTTAGTAAGTCCTTGATTTAATTCCGCAAGTAAATCACTATTTCCTTTTTTTACTGCAAGTCCATACTCCTCATCCGAGTCAATTGTATATGCAATTTCCGCATCGACATCCTCTGCAAATGCTTCTGCAACCGGTTTATCGATAACTATTGCATCTAAATTTTTATTTGTTAAATCTAAAAGAGCTAATGTATAGAGCGTGTATCGTTTGAGCTGATCTTCCTGCATAGTCGCATTAGTTATATTAATTAAGGTTTCATATACCCAGTCCGCTCCTGTAGTTCCTGTTTGAGCACCAACTGTAAGATTAGCAAGTACTTCAAGATGATTAGTCTCATTAATTGTATAGTTTGATTCAGTCAACACTAATACTGATAGGTCAGCTTCATAATATGGAATTGTGAAATCTACCTCTCTTTCTGGATCTATTGACATCCCAGCAGCTATAACATCTATTTTATCAGAGTTCAACGCACCTATTAAACCTTCAAAAGCTATGTCTTGAACTTCCACTGTATAATTCAGGTCCTCAAGAATCATTGTTACCATTTCAATATCAAATCCTACAATGGTTCCATCTTCCACATATTCAAACGGTGGAAAATCAGCCGATGTACCAACTATTATTTTATTTTCAATTTCTTCTACACATCCTGATAACGAAATACCAAGTCCTACTACTGCTATTATCACTAACATCGAAAATATTTTCTTTTGTTTGTTCATATTACGCCTCCTCCATTTTTGGAAAGATATGGTTCACCTATTATTTAAATTTTCTAGTTTTTTCTACATGAGATTAAAATTCACGTTTTATTTATTGGAGTAATTCCTAACAAAATGATTATAACTATGATTAGAGGCTATATCTAGAAATACTATCCTCCAACTTTAAGGCTTGGATCTCCGAATAACTGCCATTGCTGTACCATTTTGGGATCCATTTCATCGCGGCTGCATAGAAACGTATGTAGGTAATCCTTTATCGCTCCGCTATGTAAATCTCCGAGAATGTCTACTTTTTCTTGGTTATATAGTTGGAAGAATCTTAGCTCAAGCCATCCATCTAGTACTTCAAGATAGTCGTTTATATTATTTTGATCTGCATCGCTCATGGCATGTGTCCCCAGTCCTGTGTTGGCTATGGTTGCTATTGCTCCTCCTCCTTTTTTACTGGTTAATTTCCATGCCCAACAGCTAGCCGGTGCAAGTTTTATTTTCCCTCTTTTAAGACTATTACCTATTGACAAGTCAAACTTTCCGTTGAAACATCCTCCTACTACTGTTATCGGGAGTTTGTTTTTATTCCTCAGAAAATTCATATACATTGTGTGGTAGAAGGTGATTAATCCTAATCTGCTGAGTGATGGCCCCCATCCGGTGGCATCAGGTGGGTAATGTATTCCCCAACTAGTTGCTGAGCCGTGTCCACAGAAATATGCAAATCCTGCTCCTTTGTTTATGGCTTTGTTTATATTTCTAACTAATAATTTATTTCCCTCAGTGGCATATAATTTTATAGGGGTAAAACCTGACATTATTTCTGATGCTTCTTCCATTATTAGTACGCCTTCACTTATCTGACCCGGGTCTTTCCAGTGGTCACCTGATACAAGTATCATTTTTTTGAACCAATCATCATCGGCCTTTTTTTTCTCGTAGTCAATTATTTTATCTACTACGATTCTTACTTCACGTTTATTTCTACATGGTAGACGACCAAGGTAGACGTCTGGGTATAGGTCCATTTTGTCTATTTCTTTTGATCCGTCCCATTCTGCAAAAATATTGTTGTCGTTGGTATCCCAGCAGGAGAAATTCCCTTCACTGTCATAAATATCTGCGAAGTATAGATCGCAGATGAACTTTGGTTCTGGTACTTCTTGTTTACCTTCTGAAATTAGGACATGGCTATATCTAGTTGGCAGGTTCCATTTTGTTGTTTGACCTTTAATACCACCTACTAATAGAACATATTCGATTCCCCAGTTTTCGATTGATTCTTTGATATAGTATTTCATCTTTTCTTGTGTATCTCTACCATTTGTGTCTTGGATTTCATTTAATGTTACAAGTTTGGTTTTAATACCCATATTTTCTTTATGGTTTACAAGTCGTTGTAAAGGCCTTTTAAAATTTGAAACAGTGATGATTAATAGATCATATTCATCTTTATTTTCTAATAATGGGTAGTCAGGTTGTTCAAAGGTAATTGTAACCTTAGCTTGTTCAATAAAATCTATTTCATAATCTGTTGGTCTGTATGTTATAGGGTTAACTCTAACTGTTAGGAATGTTTTTTGTGTGCCGTTAGATAAACCTCCACCAGTGTGGTAAGATATAAAATTAGGTGGAAACCTTGTATCTTCGTCATAAATATTTGGGTCTTCACCTGTAGCGGTGGAACATGAGCCAACTGAGATTTTTTTCGTAAGAGTTATTGCTTCAGGTTCTGAGTATTCATAGATAACATCTAATATTTTTGTTCTAAAAGGGAACTCATATGTTGTGGTTTTTACAGGTATTGCAGGCCATCCATCGTGCATATCGTAAAAATCTGCTTCATCTACATAAACACAGGTATATTCTTCAAAATCAGAAAAGGTAGGATAAGAAAATGTGTATCTTTGTATTATTTTTTCACCTTGAATATTTAAATATTGACCTATGTTGTCTTCGGTATCCTTATCTTTATCTTCGTAAATTATAAAGACTGCTGCGCATGCAATTAATACAAAAGCCACAACTATTGCAAGGACATTTTTCATATGTTTTCACATTTTGTCTTTAAATATATTCAAAGGTATTTATATACGCATTGTTATTTAACATATAAAAACTTTTATAAATATTTTCTATTGGACACAATATTTTTTTTGCTAGTTAGGTTTTAATATTAAAATTGTTTATTCTTTGTTGTTAGATAATGTCAAAAAAGTATATTAAGAAAGATTGGAAGAAAGTTTTAACAAATGAAGAATATCAAATCCTTAGAAAAAAAGATACAGAGCTTGCTTTTTCTGGTAAATACCTTAATTACAAAAAGGATGGGATGTATGTTTGTGCTGGTTGTGGTAATCCTTTGTTTTCTTCTGAAACCAAGTTTGATTCTGGTAGTGGTTGGCCTAGTTTTTGGGATGTTATTTCAAAAGAGAGTGTTGAATTAAAATCTGATGATAGCTTTGGAATGAAACGTGTTGAGGTTGTTTGCAGTCGTTGTGGTGGTCACTTGGGTCATGTTTTCGATGATGGTCCACGTCCCACTAGGAAGCGTTTTTGTATTAATTCTTTAGGTCTTAATTTTAAAGAAAAGAAATAAAAATTATATTCTACAGTTTGTTTGATCCTGTTTTTTTAGGTATTTTTGATGGTATTCTTCTGCGGGATAGAATTTTTTTGTCGGTGTTATTTCTGTCTGGATTTTTAAACCAAGGTCTTTTTCTTTTTGTTTTTTTGATTGTTCAGCTATCTGTTTTTGTTCTTGGTTATGATAAAAAATTGCAGATCTGTATTGTGTTCCTATATCTGGTCCCTGTCTATTTTTTTGTGTTGGATCGTGTATCATCCAGAATGTTTCAAGCAATCGTTTATATGTTGTTATTTTTGGATTGTATATTATTTGTATTGACTCTGCATGTCCTGTTTTACCTGTACATACTTGTTCATATGTTGGATTTTTTATATTTCCCCCCGTGTATCCTACCGTTGTTTTTTCAACGCCTTCTGTTCTTTCAAATTCTGCTTCTACTCCCCAGAAACATCCTGCTGCAAAGGTTGCTTTTTCCATAATTAGTACTAATTATGAAGTAATGATATTAATAGATAATGGAGCAATAACTAGCAGATTTAAGACCTTTTTATGTGCTCTTTAAGTTTAATAAAATGCAATATCAATAGTGCAGGACCAAAAATCCATGCAGAATAGAGAAATGTACGGGTAAAACCAAGTGCAGCAACCATAGATCCTGTGATCATTCCACCGCCATTTAAACCAATGTTTGCTATACCTGTGAAAATTCCATATTGAGTAGCACCGATTCTTGGATTTGTTACATCCATAAATAGTGCACAAGACACTGTTGAATGTGCACCCATCATAAATCCAATTATTCCATAAATTATTGATAAATTTAACCAGTTATTTGTGAAAATAAGGGTTGCAGTAAAAATTATGTTTAATCCAATGAAAATATAAAGTGTTAATTTCCTTCCAATTTTATCTGTGATAATCCCACCCGCTACCGAACCAACGGCTAGAAATATTGGAAGAATCATTGATATAAGACCTATTTGAACATCACTAATTCCAAGATTGTCCCTCATATATATTGGCATTATAAACGACAACATTCCCTCATTCATGAATACAATTGGCGAAAAAATTGCTATTAACTGAGTTGTCTTTTTCTTAAACTCTTTTATTACTAGGGATGCTATTTTTTGTCTTGACTTGTACTTTATTGTTTCTTTTACAAGAAAAGGGAAGATAAGAATTATCAAAATTATAAAACCATTTGTGAAATAGGCATAACCATAACCAAAATTTGAGCCTATGAAGGGGAATATGGCTGCCCCGATAGCCCAGGCAGAGTATTGACCTGCAAACATTGAACCATTTATTTTTCCACGGTCTTTATCTGTTGAAACATCAATTGCCCAGGCATCTGTTGAAACATCTATGAAACCGATACCTATATGGCCTAGAAATATCAAAAGAGTAAATGGTATTAAAGAAGCACCAGGGTCAACCATGGAGACTATAAACATGGAAGAAACGGTTAGTAGTCCTCCAAGTATGATAAAAGTTTTTCTTCCAAACCTGTTAAATCGGTCAACTATTGGACCCCAAATAAATTTTAGTATCCAGGGTATATTAACAATACCAACAATAAGGGTGGTGAGTGGAATAGGAACTGCTTTTTCTCGGAGATAAAGTGATGTAACTACTGTTGTTATTGCAATCATTAATCCTTCTGAGAAGTAGAGATTCCCAAATAAGGAGTATTTAAGAAAACTGTGTTTGTTGATATCAATCATAGTATTTTAATTGTTAAAAAAGATTTAAATGTTACTATAAAAATATCAAATGCATAGCAAAATCAAAATATTTGGATTTGATTAATACCCCCAGTAAACATGCAAGAACAACTTATTAAAAAAGCTGATAGATTTGCAGGTTACACAACAATCATATTGATAATCCTTGGAATAATTCAAATTATTTTTGGAGAGTTTTTTACAAAAAGTATTGCGCTTACAGCTAATGGTATTGATTGTATTGGTGATGGCTTTGTTTCTGCTGTTGTTTGGATTGGTTTAATGTTTTTTAAAAAACCTGCTAATAAACGTTTTAATTATGGTTATTATAAAATGGAGAATCTTGCTTCAGGCATAGCAGCTGTTATTATGATTGGTCTTGCAATTTACATTGCCTTTAGATCCTATGATCAGCTGATAAATCCTCATGCTGTTGAAACACCAATTATTGGGGCGATTATCGCTTTTATAGCAGCAGTTATTGCACTTGCTCTTGGATTTTATAAGTATTTTAAAAACAAAAAATCAAAGATGAGCTCAGTAAGACTCGAAGCATTTAACACAATTAAAGATGGTACTGCTTCAGGGCTTACAGTTGTTGCTTTGATTCTAACTTCTCAAGGAATATTTATCGCAGATGGGATTGCAGGTCTAATAATCGCAGGTATTATTGTATCAATTGGTTTTGCATCAATAAAAGAAAGTAGCTATATGCTTATTGATGCATGTGATGGTGAATGCATTGATAGAAGCTTAAGTATTAAACAAATAGCAGAGGACCATAAAGAAGTAAAATATGCTCATATTGTAAGATTAAGAAAATCAGGCCCAATTTTTCAAGGTGAAATGGAAATAGAAGTTTCTGAAGATATGACAATTAAAGAATTCAATAAAATTAAAAAAGATATACAAAAACGAATTAAAGAGATATTCCCTGAAATAGAAAGGCTTACGATAACTGCTATAACAAAAAAAATATAAAATCATGGAAGAAATATCCACCAAATTTTTTAATCATGAGGTTATGATAAGATAATGTATCAAACCCTAGTAATTTTTCTTCTTTTTCATTAATAGAACAATTAAGACAGCTATTAACATTACAATTATTTCAAAACCTGGTGTAGAATCATCTTCTTTTACCTCATCTTCGTTATCAGATTTTGTTTCAACCTCGGTTTGATCACCTTCTTCAGGTTCTTTTTCTTCTTCCTCAGGTTCCTCTTCAATAATTTCTAAACCAATATAATTGACAATTTCCTCGTAACTTAAAGTTTCCATTATCATATTTTGCTTATCTATTGTTAGATAAAGCTTCATTGTTTTTGATTCCCATAACTCAGGAGAAAAAAAGTAATTGATTGTGTGATTACCTAAAAGACTAAGTGCTTGTTCTTCTGTAACATTTTCCTTAAAAATAATTATGACTTCTTCGCTGTTTTGTTTCTTTTCGTCATCTAGCCCACCAAAAGCATATAATTTATGGTTATTACCACCTACATATATAGTTCCGTCAGCCCCAATTGCTGGAGAACTTGAAAAGGAAGATGCCTTAAGCCTCCATTTTTCAGTTCCATCTGGACTTAGTGCATAGAAATTTCCACTACCTGCCCCAAAATATATTGTCCCGTCAGATCCTATTGCAGCAGAGGTACTAATTGCTTCTAACGAAGGAGGTGTTTCAAAATGCCATATTTCTTCACCTTCCGGTGTGAGTGCATAGAATGTTGCATCCCATGACCCTACATATATTGTTCCATCTGCACCAATTGCAGGTATTGCACTTACTCCATCATTTGTTTGATAGCGCCAAATTACATTTCCATTTGCAGGGTTAAGTGCATGAACGTATCCTTTTTTTGAACCGATATAGATTGTCCCATCAGATCCTACAGATGGGGAAGACTCTTGCCAAAGATTTGTTTTGAATTTCCATTTTATAGCTCCATTTGTTGGATTAAAAGCAAATGTATAACTGAGTTCACCTTGGCCTGCTCCACCAGCTGCATAAACTGTTCCATCATGTCCAACTGCAGGAGATGCAGGCATTCCTGATGATCCGCTATTAAACTTCCATTTTAAGCTTCCATCTGGATTAATTGCATATAATATTCCTTCATACTGAATATTTGTAGTTTCTCCTGGGGGGTACTGTTGAGAACCCACATATATTGTTCCATCAGGGCCAATTACAGGTGAGGACCATACGTCTACATATACATGTACAGGATAGCGCCATTTTTCAATCCCATCTGAGTTAAGCGCATACAAATAATTTGAAAACGAGGTAAAGTAAATAGTACCATCACTTGCAATTGCTGGTGAGGAAAGTATTGCTTTTTCAGTTTCATAACCTTGCATATCTATAATTGGAAAGGGTTCACCTGCATTAAACTTCCATTTAAGTGTTCCATTTGGATTTATTGCGTAGAATTTGTTTTTATGATCACCAAAGTAAATTGTTCCATTTTCACCAATTGCAGGAGAGGTTTCAATTGGACCATCTGATTCAAAAGTCCATAAAATGGTTCCGTCTACATGGCTAGTATTATATGGGCTTAAACCACCATGTTGTGCACTGCCATGAATCATTGGCCATGGGGATTCAGCTAACTGAGCATTAACACAATTTAAGCTTAAAATTGAAACTGTGATAAAAACAAGTATCATTATGATTATTTTTTTCATATCCCATCGCCTTTAATACTTACAAACAAAAATCGTTTAATAAAATTATGGAGCAATTCAAAAAGTATTTCGAGGTTTAGAACAGAAATCCTATCATATAGTCTAAATTAACTTTAATAAATAAAACATGTTTTTAAAGAAATAGCTGTTATGAATTTTAATTAGGGGGAGTAAAATGAATGGCTATTCCATTTTAATTGGAGGAAAAGCTGGAGATGGAATAAATCAAGCTGGCTTACTCATTGCCCGTATCTTCAATCAACTTGGTTATCGTATCTATATGTATTATGACTATCCTTCTCTAATCAGAGGAGGACATAATTTTTCTATAGTAAGAGCAACAAAAAACAAAGTAGGTACTCATCAAAACCAAATCGATTTTCTTCTTGCTTTAAACCAAGATACTATTGACCTGCATAAACATCGGTTAAAAAAAACCTCAAATGTAATCTATGATTCTGATGGTGTAAAATCAGAAGGAATAGGTATTCCTTTGAAAACGGTAATACAGGACGAAAAGGCGCCTGTAATATCGCGAAATTCATGTCTTATTGGAGGTTTCTGTAAAGCTGCAGGCATTAAGTATAACATTTTAGAGCAAGTCTTTAAGAAACATATCTCTAGAGATATAGAACTCAATCTGAGAGTTGCCCATCGTGGATACAAAGAAGTCAAGGAGTTAGCTAAAATAAGGATCCTGTCTAAACGCCCTCTACCTTTGTTAACTGGAAATGAGGCCATTGGATTAGGTCTTATTAAAGGTGGTTTGAGCACATACATTGCTTATCCAATGACTCCTTCTTCAGGTCTCTTACATTTTCTAGCCAGGATTGCTAAAGATTTTTCTTTAAAGGTTATCCACCCTGAAAACGAGATAGCCGTAATGTTGATGGCTTTAGGTTCTTCATATGGTGGAGAAAAAACAGCGGTTGGCACCTCTGGGGGAGGATTTTGTTTGATGACTGAGGGTTTAAGTCTTGCGGGTATGTCAGAAGTACCTATAGTTGTTATGGTTTCACAAAGGCCTGGACCGAGCACGGGTGTTCCTACATATACCGCCCAAAGTGACTTACACTTTGTATTAAATGCTGGACAGGGAGAATTTACTCGATTTATGGTTTCTCCAGGGAACGCAGAGGAAGCATATTATTGGTCAACAGTTGCTATAAATATCTCTTGGAGGTATCAAATTCCATCTATCATTCTGGTTGATAAAACTTTGAGTGAAGGAGTGTTTAGTTTTGATAAAGAGGCAGTTAAAAATTTGAAAGAAGAAAAACCTATATTATGGGATAAGAAACAACCTTACAAAAGATATCTAGATACAAAGACTGGGATCTCACCTTTAAGTTTTATACCTAATAAAGATGCGGTGATTAAAGTAAATAGTTACACCCATGATGAATATGGAATAACTACTGAAGAACCGCAGATGATTTCCCTGATGCAGGATAAACGTCTGCGTAAAGAACAATATCTTATACAAGATTTGGAAAAATATGAAACAGTAAATTTTTTTGGAGATAAGGGCTCCTCAGTTGCATTATTATGTTGGGGATCTACTAAAGGAGCCTGTGTTGAAATATCAGAAAAGTTTGGTTTAAGAGTTGTCCAACCTATCGTTCTTTCACCATTTCCAGTGAAACAATTTCGAGAGAGGCTTAAAGGAGTTAAAAAACTAATCTCAGTCGAAAATAACAGCACTGGTCAGCTTGTGCGTCTCATTAATCAGCATGGATTTAATGTGGATGAAAAGATATTGAAATACGATGGAAGACCCTTTTCTCTGGAAGAACTAGAATCAGATTTAAAAAAGGTGATAAAATGAACCAGAAACAATTAGCTACTTCTGCCAAGAATACATGGTGCCCAGGTTGCGGTAATTTTGCTATTTTAAATACTATAAAAAAAGTGCTTACTGTGATAAACGAAGAAGGTTTTCCTTTAGATAAAATAGTTATGGTTTCAGGAATTGGTTGTCATGCCAAAATCGTTGATTACATCGATGTAAATAGTTACTATGCTATCCATGGGAGAGTAACACCAGTAGCTGAAGGAATAAAACTAGCTAATCCTGATTTGAAAGTGATTGGTTTCGCAGGAGATGGCGATGCATATGGTGAAGGATTGGAACACATAGTTTTTGCAGCAAAAAGAAATATTGATATTACAATGATAGTCCACAATAATCGCGTGTATGGACTCACTACAGGGCAATATACTCCCACATCTCCTTTAGGTTTTAAAGGGCGTTCAACTCCTTCAGGTACAGCAGAGCTACCGCTGAATCCTCTTGAATTGATGTTGGCAAGCGGTGCCACATTTATTGCTAGGGCATATTCTAATAGAATGGATCTTCTAAAAAGAACATTTAAGGAAGCCATTCTGCACAAGGGATTTTCTTTGATTGATGTACTTCAGCCATGTGTAACGTTTTTTAATACATATGAATACTATAACAAACATGTTTATGAGCTAACATCTCATGATAGCCAAATTTTCGATCAGGCTTTGAAGAAGATATCGGAATGGGACTACAATTCTGAAGCGCCTATCGCCCTTGGAACATTTTATAAAATAGAAAAACCAGTATTTGAAGAACAAATTTTAAAACAAAAAACAAAGGTATTAGATAGAAACTTAAAAATAAAGGAAACTCTGGCTAATTATATTTAAATATGGTATGAATAGTTGAATGCATTAAATGAATAATTTGAGGTATTTTCTTGATTGAAGAAGATGAAGAATGGGAGGATATTTACCGAAAATATCCGTTAGAAGAAATTCCGTGGCATTCGGATGAGCCAGATAAAAATCTTATAGAAGTGTTGAGAAAGAAAAATATTAAGATTGGGTATGCGTTAGATGTTTGCAGTGGCGCAGGTACAAATAGTGTATTTTTAGCAGAAAAAGGGTTTGATGTAACTGGTATTGATATATCAGAAACTGCTATGATCATTGGACGACAACGTGCAGAAAAGGCAGGGATTTCAGAGAAGTGTAAATTTTTTTCAGGAGATATATTTAAACGCAACTATCAAAAAACAAATTCGATTTCATCTTTGACAGAGGATGTTATCATCATATATCAAAAAAAGATAAGCCAAAATTCGTAAAAATTATAAGTCAATCTCTAAAAAAGAGGGGTAAATATTTTTTTATTTGCTTCAGTGACAAGAATCCACCATGGGAAAAGAATGTATCAAAAGAAGAAATTAAAGAGAATTTCTTAAAATATTTTGATATTGGAAAAATAAGAGATTATCCTACTATTGAAAAAACCGGGAGAAAATTACATTTCTATGTTACCTTGATGACAAAGAAATAAATTAGGCTATTTTTGGTTCGATTGCCTTTTTTAATCTAAAACTTCATTGATTTTATTTAGAATTTTTACTGCCCTATCTTTAGCCTCTACATAAGAGTAGTTTTCATTTCCGCTAAAATTTTCTACTTGATCCATAAAATTCAATATTTCTCTTTTGCTGCTAGTCAAATGCCTTTTTTTTGCATCTATATTTAATGGTTTTTCTCCTTGGAGTTTCTGTCCGCCTTCACTACCCCCTTCAGGAAAATACCAGTCTTTAAACCATGTGAATCCAAGATTGAATAATTTGTAGCCTAGTCGTGTTATCGGCGGTGGAATACCATAGTTAAGGCCAAAAGCTGTTTCTTTATCACTATAGTACGCAACATAAATGGTCTCTCCTGGCCCGAGTGAATTAGAGAATAAATTCAATAAGTAATCCTCAATTTTTGAATTAAAATACTCGATTTTATTTCCCAACATTATATTATTGTTTATATTGGAAAATTCAACCCAAGGACGGTAATAAGGTTTAAGACCGTAATACACCGTTGTATCAAGAAGTTCTTCTTCCTTATCATCTTTCTTCAGGGAGACATGTAATCTAACTTCATTTCTGAGTCTACCATGTTTTACATTTTTAGCATGGACTATGGACCTATTAACTCTGAGACCTTTCGCTAATTTTTCAACAGTCTTTTTAAGCATAGTCTCTAGTTATATATGGTCTTGTCCTTAAAATCATTTTAGGGTCAAAAAACAGAAAAAGAAAAATTCTTAAATATGCAGTAATTTATTTTTAAAAAATGATGGAGGTGATAAAAATATGACATTGACATTAGACTGTAAAGATATTGGGACTAATTGCCCCTACGTAGCACATGGTGAAACTGAAGAGGAATTGATGGTAGATGCTATAGAGCACAGCAAAGAAGTCCTAGATTATACGGATGAACAAATGAATACCAAGAAGAGTGGAGGTAAATTAGAATGAGTGTAGAAGAAAACCTAAATATTATTGAAATTGTAGACAAAGCGTTCAACGAAAGAGATTGGGATATTTTTAATCGATGTCATACTGAGTCAATCATCTGTTATACCCCCCGAACTCCAGAGCCTGACAAAGGAATAGATGCTCATCGTGAATCAGTAAAAGGTTTAATCAGTACATTTCCTGACTTCCATTTGAAAAGAGAACGTAGTTTTGGCCAGGACGACTGGACCTGTGCCATTTACAAAATTACAGGGACTCATAAAAGTCCTCTTCAGGGATCGGGTGGTAAAACAATCCCCCCAACCAATAAGCCAATTCGAATTGACCTTGCTATTGCGCTCAGGTTTGAAGGTGGCAAAATCGCGGAAGAACACATATACTATGACCGTCTTGCTATGTTGGCTCAGCTAGGTCTCGCCCCGTAATATGTTGACAAATTTAGGTAACATCATCAACTTAAAATCAACCGCATTTATATTATTGTAAAAACTAAAATAATGCATAAACCAGATAATTTTTATTTTTTAATATTTTTCATGAGTTTATAACTTTTCAAGGACGAAAAGATTGTTAGTAATTGCTATTTTTAAATTGTTTTTAAACTATTTTTAATTCGTTTTTAAGATATGATTAAATATTTCGAAGAAATGGAGAATATAATAAGATAATAATGGAGGTAGAAATATGTTAGTAAATGCTCAATTAGTAGCCACAGTTCCTGTGGTAGATTTGGAACGTGCGAGAAGATTTTATGAGGAAAAACTCGACTTAAATCTTTGTGAAATTAATGAACAAGGAATTGTGTTCGAAGCAGGAGATGAAACACAGCTCTATCTTTACAAAAGAGATCAAACCAAAGCGGATCATACAGTAGCATCATTTTTAGTTGAAGATATCGAAACAGAAGTTAAAAGACTCAAAGAGAAGGGTGTCGTTTTCGAAGAATATGATTCTCCTCAAATTAAAACTATAAACAGTATCGCGACTACAGGAGAATATAAATCGGCTTGGTTTAAAGATACCGAAGGTAATATTCTTGCTGTAACTAAAAAGATCTCATAGACATATTAATTTCTTCTTCTTTTTTTTAATAATTATATTTTTAAATGGTGACAATGGAGAATTTCTATCATCTAATAATAGTTTAATCAGTTGTTATGATTACCCAAGTTTCAGGAGAAGATTTTGTTATTTGTTAAAATATTGGAATTTATTAGGGTATTAGTAAAGTATTTATGAAAAAATGTTATAGAATAGTGATAAAATATTAAAATGAAGGGGGAGCAAATGACCAATAAGAAAAAACTTGATAGTTCTAAGAATTTAAACGAGACTCGTTCTTATGTTAATCTCGAAAAGATTACAAAGGAGCGTAAGATTGCGGATAAGATATTCAAGCAATTCTTTGATAATGGGCCAGAATACAGTTATATCGTTTCAACAGAAGGGCTAATAATCGATGTAAACCGTGCTGCACTCAAAGCGTTAGGCTACAGGAAAGCAGAGCTCATCGGTAAGCCTCTAAAAACGATTTATGCTCCTGAATCATTATCGAAGATGCAGCAAATTTTTGAAAAGTGGAAAAAGATCGGACATATTAGGAATAAAGAAATTGTAATTATGACGAAGAAAGGGGGGAGGCGAACAGTTCTTCTCAGTGCCGGTGCAGTGAGAGATAGCAATGGGAAAATTCAGTATTCTGTATCAATCCAAAGGGATATTACTGAACGTAAGAAGATAGGAAGAGAAAAAGAAAAGTTATTGCATGACTTAGGTGAACGTGTAAAAGAACTTAATTATCTTTACGGTCTTTCAAAACTTGTTGAGCGATCTAATATCACATTGGAGGAAATATATCAAGGGGCTGTTGATTTAATCCCACCTTCTTGGCAGTATCCAGATATTACATGTGCAAGAATAATTATTGATAATAAAGAATTTAAAACACTAAACTGTATGGAGAGTAAGTTCAAACAGTTTGCTGATATTAGAGCCTATGGAAAGATAGTTGGCGTTATCGAGGTCTACTACCTGGAAAAAAGGCCTATTATTGATGAAGGGCCATTCTTAAAAGAGGAGAGGAAGCTATTAGACGCTATTGCTGAACGTTTGGGACGTATCACCGAACGTAAGAAGGCAGAAATCAGACTAAGGGAAAGTGAACAGAGGTATTCGCTTGCTCAACGAGCAGCTAATATTGGTAGCTGGGATTGGGATATTCTAACTGATGATCTGATATGGTCTGAGCAGATAGAACCCCTGTTTGGATTTAGTAAGGGTAAATTTGGGGGAACTTACCGAGCGTTTCTTGATTGTGTTCATCCTGAAGATCTTCAATTTGTGATTGATTCAATTAATGCCTGTGTAAAACATGGCAAGGATTACGCAATAGAACATCGTATTGTCTGGCCTGATGGTACTGTGCGTTGGGTTTCAGAAACAGGGGATGTTATCAGAGATGATAAAGGGATGGCGATACGAATGCTTGGAGTTGTGCACGACATCACTAAGCGTAAAAAAGCAGAGGATGCTGTTAAAGTTGCATATACAGAACTTGATCAGATATTCAACACCGCAGCAGATGGGATGCGTGTGATTGATAAAAACTTCAACATTCTTCGAATCAATGATACATTTGCAAAACTTGTAGGTATAGACAAGGATAAAGCAGTGGGTAAAAAGTGTTACGATGTGTTTCCTGGTTCTCAATGCCATACTCCCCGTTGTCCGTTGACCCAGATACTTAATGGTAAGGAATATCTTGAATATGAAGTAAAAAAAGAGCGAAGTGATGGCACCAAAATTGATTGCATTGTATCGATAACTCCCTTTTTGGGGCACGATGGCGAGCTTCTTGGTATTGTAGAGGATTTCAAAGATATCACTGATCGGAAAAAATCTGAGGTGAAAATTAAAAAATTGAATGAGGATTTAACACGGCAAACAGTTGAGCTCACTGCAATAAATAAGGAATTGGAAGCATTTAGTTATTCTGTTTCCCATGATTTACGGGCTCCATTACGTAGCATCGATGGTTTTAGTCAGGCATTGTTAGAAGATTATGAAGATAAGTTAGATGAACAAGGTAAGGACTATCTACGACGGGTACGTAAATCAACTCAACGTATGGGGCAACTCATTGACGATATGCTTAAATTGTCACGTTTGACACGTTCCGAGATGCATTACGAGGAAGTCGATTTAAGTAAATTAGCACGATCCGTTTCGGAACAACTCCAAAAGACGGAACCATCACGGAATGTAAATTTTATAATTAATGACGGACTAACTACGAAAGGAGACAATCATCTTCTTCAGATAGCACTTGAAAACCTTTTTGGTAATGCATGGAAGTTTACAAAAAGACAGTCAAATGCAAAAATCGAAATGGGTAAAACAATTGAAAAGGGAAAACAAGCATTCTTTATACGTGACAATGGTGTTGGTTTTAATATGAAATATGCAGATAAACTATTTGTTCCCTTTCAGCGTCTTCATCCTTCAGATGAATTCCCTGGTACTGGTATTGGACTGGGAATTGTCTCACGTATTATACATAAACATGGAGGTTATATATGGGCTGAAGCAGAAGTGGGAAAACATGCAACATTCTATTTCACATTAGAAAGTTAAAAAAAAGGAATTAGATTATGAATATGAAAATCATGTATAAACTGCCGTTATCATAATTTTAGGGGTAGATGGTTATGAAACTTCGTGTGCTAATGGTTGAAGATTCAGAAGACGATGCCCTAATGGTGAGAAGAGAGTTAAAGAAAGGAGGTTTTGATCTTATAGTCGAACGTGTAGAAACTGATAAAGATATGCGGAAAGCATTACAGAATCAAAAATGGGATGTGATTATATCTGATTATGTTTTGCCAAGTTTTAGTGGATTAGATGCTTTGAAGGTTCTTCAAAAAACTGATCTTGATTTACCATTTATAATTGTATCAGGTAAAATTGGGGAGGAAACTGCAGTAGAGATGATGAAAGCTGGTGCCCATGACTATATTATGAAAAACAATCTTAGTAGACTTAATCCTGCAATAAAACGAGAGCTTGAAGAAGTAAAAGTACGATTAGAGCGACAAAAAATTAAGGAAGATTTAATAGAGTCATATTCTGAACTTGAAAAGAAGAGTGCGCAGCTGGAAAAAGCTAATATAAAATTAAAGGGAGAAATTATTAAAAGGGAGAAAGCAGAGAAACAAGCTGTTGAAGTTAAGGAACATCTACAAAATGTTATCAATAGTGCCTCTGAAATTATTATCTCAATCGATAAGAATAATAGAATTACAACATGGAATAAAACAGCAGAGCTGATTACTGGATATAAACATAAAGAGGTACTTAACAGATCTATCAATAAATTATCAATGTTTGATAACTCACAAAATGTAATAGATATTGTCAAAACTGTATATCAAGAGAAAAAATTTGGATATGACGACCTAGTATTGATAACAAAAAATAATGTTAAGAAAATAATCCGCGTCATAGGATCGGTTATTAAGGGTAAATATAAACAAGACATAGGGATTCTTTTTGTAGGGACCGATATTACAAAGGATATTGAAATACATGGGAAATTACTCCTGGGAAATAGCTATTTAATCCCTGATAAAAATAATAAAGTAGCAGTAGATCTTTTTATAGATCTAACAAGATCAGAGCATCAAGGTTTGTTTTTCACTCGTTCTAACCCTGTAATGATAAAAAGCATCATACCTCCTAAGTTTAAAATTCAAGTTATTCTATTAAGTAAGGAAAAATCAGAAGATTATAAAAATATCTCGGATCTTGATTCACTTATACATGAAATCAAAGAGTTCAGTATAAAAAATAACAATGCTGTAATTTTATTAGATGGTATTCACTATTTGTTAACTATTTTTTCGTTTGAAAAATTTATCGAAGCCTTATATCAAATTAACGATTTGATGGCTAAAAACAAATCAATATTGTTAATGCGATTTGACGCCTCACTTGTAGATAATAATAAAATGGCAATAATTGAAAATGAACTTCAATTATTACCTAGCCAAAAATTAGAAGGTCTAATTATAGAAGACTCTGTATATAATATGCTTAAATTTATCCATGAACAAAATCAAAATAATGCTTTGGTTTCATTCAAAAAAATCATGGTCAAATTTAAAATTGCATATTCAACAGCTGCAAAAAGACTTCAAATCCTTGAAATTAAAGGATTGATCTTCACAAAAAGACAAGGAAAACTAAGAACAGTATATATTTCAGAAAAAGGAAAAACATTATTATCTAAACGACAAACAGCCTAGATTCATTTTCCCCGATTAAAATCGTTTTTAAGTTGTTTTTAATTTGTTTTTAAGTCATGATTTTATATGTCGTAGTAATAGTAAAAATTAAAAAAAATATATTGGAGGTAAAAATTATGAAAAATAATTTAGTTATAAAGGCTGTTATTTGCGGAATTGTAATAATAATTAGTAGTGCAAGTTTTATATCAACGGTCATATCAGACGAAACCAGGATAACATCCTTTGTATCCTCAATGAAAGCTACTTGGATAGTTGATGACGAGGGCGATGGAGACTTTACTACTATTCAAGATGCAATAAATAATTCTCAATCTGGGGATACCATTGAAGTTTACAGTGGAACATATGTTGAACATGTGAATATTAGTAAAACCATTACACTCCTTGGGAAAGACGTAGAACTTGGAAGTGGAAGTGACACAGGCATTCCAATCATCGACGGAAGTAATACTGACGATATAGTTAATATAACAGCCAATGGAGTGACAGTTAATAAGTTTAAAATTAGAAATGGTGGAATCGATGGCGCAGCAATTAAATTACGATCAAGTGCTAACAGTTACATATATAGCAATATACTCATAGACAGCGATGATGGAGTAAGACTTAGAGAATCTAGTGATAACAACTACGTCTACCAGAACACGATAATTAACAATGACGACGGTATCGATATTAGAGATTCAAACAACAACCATATCTATGAAAACAACATTGAGAACAACGATGATGGAATCGATATAAGAGATTCAAGCACAAACAATCATATATTTCATAACAACTTTATGAACAATAATGACAATGCGTTCGATGAAGCAACCAATATGTGGGATGACGGATATCCATCTGGTGGAAATTACTGGGATGATTATACTGGATCTGATGGTGATGGTGATGGCATTGGAGATACCCCATATAATATCCCTGGTGGTAGTAACCAAGACAACTATCCACTAATGAATCCATGGCAAGATGATAACAATCCTCCAAGTATACCAGATATCAACGGAACTATTAATGGAAAAGTTGGGACAGAGTATGAATACACCTTCGTGTCGACGGATCCTGATGGCGATGATGTCTTTTATTGTATTATATGGGGTGATGAAACACCTGAAGTATGTATTGGACCATTTAATTCAGGTGATACGGCAACTGCTAAACATATATGGTCAGAAGAGGGAATGTATACTGTCTCGGTTAGAGCAAAGGATATCCATGATGCTGAGGGTGACTGGGGCACGCTTGAGGTAACCATGCCTAAGAATAAAGCATTCAATTTCAACTTTAATCTGATGGGTTGGTTGTTTGAACGGTTTCCAAATGCATTCCCAATACTACGATACATGCTAGAGCTATAAAAACTAACTAAACCAACCTCCAACAATATTTGGTTTTGTTACAGATGTTGCAATAAATATAAAAGAAAAGATATTTAAATAAAAAAATTATATCAAACACAGGAGAATGAAATTTATTAGAGGGAAAAATATGAAAAATATTAGAATTGGAATTGTAGTGTGTATGCTGTTGATAACATCTTTTTCAATTTCGACTACAGCTATAGTAAATATAAAGGAATCATACAGTAGTATTAATTTAAGCTCACATGTGAGTGAAATATTACTAACTGATTGGTATTTACAAACATCTTGGGATACCAGTGGCCTGTTTGGATTTTATTTTTCAAGTAATGATGTAGGATGGGCAGTAGGAGTAGGAACCATACTTCATACTTCTGATGGTGGAAATATTTGGTTTGAGCAGGATTATCCCGCGGCTAGTAATTTATATAGCGTATTTTTCATAAACAATTACATAGGTTGGACTTCTGGTTCTAATGGCGTTATTTTACATACTACAGATGGTGGAAATACATGGGTGGAACAAGACCATAGCTTTACTAATGGAGGTTATTTCTTTAGTGGCCTATATTTCTTAGATGCCAATAATGGTTGGGCTGTTGGTGGTAAACCGTATACTTATAACTCTCCTAATAAACGTGTAATATTGCATACAACTGATGGTGGAGATACCTGGGTAACAAATCTATATGAATCATATACCAGTCGTCTTTTAGCAGTCTATTTTACTGATACCAATAATGGTTGGGCAGTAGGTGAGTATGATCAATATAGTGGTCATGTTTTACATACTAGTAATGGTGGAGCTACGTGGGTGGTTCAGGATCCTGGAGTAACATCACATTTAACTGATGTTCATTTTACAGATTCAAATAATGGCTGGATAATTGGAGGTTTCGGACTTTTACTACATACAACTAATGGTGGAGATACTTGGACATCTGAAGACCCTGGAACTTCCGATAGTTTATCTGGTATTCATTTCATTGATGGTCAAAATGGATGGATCGCAGGTGGCAACAATAATGATGCTACCATAATGCATACCAATGATGGCGGTGGTACTTGGACTGCTGATAATCCTGGAACAACTAATTTTTTGTATGATATTTTTTTAACTGATTCTACTCATGGTTGGGCTGGCGGTATTCATGGTGACATTGTCTCTACAATACAAACAAGTAATACTCCTCCTGATCAGCCGTTTGATCCGATTCCATCTGATGGAGAGACAAATGTTAATCTTGACCCTACATTGTCTGTTAAAGTTACAGATCCAAATTCAGATACGTTGACTGTAAGTTTCTATGATGCTTCAGATAATAGTTTAATCGGCACAGATAACAATGTAGTAAGTGGAGATAGAGCATATATCATATGGAATGATCTTGAGTCTTCAACTACTTATAATTGGTACGTAGTTGCAGATGATGGTGAAGATTCCACTCAATCACCTACATGGAGTTTTACAACAACTGGTGCAAACCAACCTCCTAATGAACCAACAAATCCCATGCCTCCAAATGGTGCAACAGATGTCGAATTAAATCCGACGTTATGTGTCAAATTAACTGATCCTAATATTGACTCTATGACTGGACGTTTTTATGATGCAAGTGATAATAGCTTAATTGGAATTGATTATGGGGTTCCTAGCGGTGATATGGCATATGTCACATGGTCCGGTCTTTCTCCTGAAACAACATATAGCTGGTACTCTAAAGCTGATGATGGTGAGTATATAACCCAGTCTAATACCTGGTCATTTACCACATGTTGTGCAAACCAGCCTCCTAATTCACCAATATTTCCTATACCTTCAGATGGTGCTACTGGAGTTGGTCTTAATCCTCCCCTTTCGGTTGAAGTAAATGATCCTGATGCTGATTCCATGACTGTACGTTTTTATGATGCAAGTGATAATAGCTTAATTGGAATGGACGATGGAGTTACAAGTGGTAATAGAGCTATTGTTATTTGGCCTAATCTTTCACCTTCCGTGACCTATAGTTGGTATGCAGTTGCAGATGATGGTGAATATACTAATCAGTCTGATATCTGGGAATTTACAACTGATTCAGTAAATAATGCTCCGCTAGCACCAACAAATCCATTACCTTCAGATGGTGCTACTGGAGTTGGTCTGAATCCTACCCTTTCGGTTGAAGTAAATGATCCTGATGCGGACTCTATGACTGTTCGTTTCTATGATGCAAGCGATGATAGCTTAATTGGAATGGACGATGATGTTATTAGTGGTGGAAGAGCTTATACTCCTTGGAATGGTCTGTCACCTTCTACCTCATATGATTGGTATGCAGTTGCAGATGATGGTGAATATACTACTCAGTCTGATACCTGGTCATTTACTACTGGTGCAGAAAATAATGCTCCTTTAGAACCAACAAATCCTATACCTTTAAATGATGCCACTGGAGTTGATCTTAATTCTACTCTTTCGGTTGAAGTAAACGATCCTGATGCTGATTCCATGACTGTTCGTTTCTATGATGCAAGGGATGACAGCTTAATTGGAACTGACTTTAATGTTCCTAGTGGAAGCAGAGCTTATATGGGATGGTTTAACCTTGAACCATTGAGCATGTACAGTTGGTATGCAGTTGCAGATGATGGAGAGTATACTACTCAGTCTGATACTTGGAGTTTTGTAACCATTCAGGATCCTGATAATAACCCGCCGAGTACACCAACTATATTAGGTCCAGAACGTGGAAAACCTGGTATAGAATATACCTATACATTCAATTCAGTAGATCCAGATGGGGATGACATAGTATATTGTATACAATGGGGTGATGATACCGAAATATGTCTTGGCCCTTATCCATCTGGGGAAGATGTAGTCGCGACTCATATTTATGAAGAAAAAGGAGGGTATACTATCAGAGCAAAAGCGGAAGACTCAAATGAGGCAGAAAGCGACTGGGGAACACTCAAAATCGAAATGCCAAAAAATAAAGCATTTAAATTCAACTTTCCTCTCCTTAATTGGCTATTTGAACGATTTCCAAACACCTTCCCATTACTCAGGTACCTTCTAGGACTATAAAACCAGACTAAAATAACCTCCATCTTTTTCTTTTAAATAATTATCATGATTTACACTGAAATTAAAACATTTTTAATTTGTTTTTTAGTCATACTTTTATATTGTAGAGCTATTGGTGAAGATGTTTTGAACGGTTGGAGGATATAAAATCAAAAACTAAAACAGGGAAAACGGAATCTTTGTATTCCAAGATGAAGAAAAGTTTTTTTACAATAACTCTCCCCTCCTCCAAACCCCAAAGTTCTAGATTATAAAATATTCAAATCTAGATATAATAAAATCTGTTTCAAAAAACTTGGCTTTTAAACTTATTTTAACGATTCGCAATTGTTTTTTACTCATTTTTAAATCATTTTTAAGTCATATATTTATTTGACGAATGTATTTAAGATACGAAAACGATTTTGAAACCATACCGAAAAGGATAGAAAAAATGAAGAAAAAAATTATTTTGTTGGTGGAAGATGATCCTAATGATATAGATCTAACAAAACGTGCATTTAAAAAAAGCAAAATTACAGAAGATATTAAGATTATTGTTGCCCACGATGGATTTGAGGCATTGAATTATCTTAATGGAAATAGTAGAAATAAAGATCGAATTACAAATTTTATTCCTAAAATAATTCTGCTTGATTTGAATCTACCAAAAATGACCGGTCTTGAATTATTAAAGCATATCCGAGCTAATAAAAAATCAGAATTGATACCTGTAGTTATACTTTCATCGTCAAAAGAGGAACAGGATATTGTAAATGCTTACAAATTAGGAGCTAACAGTTATATTCGTAAACCAGTAGATTTTAAGAAATTTAGTAGTGTAGCGCAACAATTAGGATCATATTGGGTAGGATTAAACGAACCACTTCCCTGAAAAGATATTTTATAACAATTAGATTTTGGAGATTTATAAGGCTCAACATCATAGACCAGATTTCTATTAAAAAATAGTTATTGAACTGTTTTTCAATTGTTTTTGACTTGTTTTTAAGTTATGGTTTTATATGTTGGATTAATAAAAAATATTAAAAAATACATTGGAGGTAAAAAATATGAAAAATAATTTAGTTATAAAGGCTGTTATTTGTGGAATAATAATAATATTTGGTGGAGCAAGTTTTATACCATCAGTCATATCAGGAGAAACAAGGATAACACCGTTTGTATCCTCAATGAATGCTACTTTAATAGTTGATGATGAGGGTGATGGAGACTTTACAACAATTCAAGATGCGATTACAAATGCTTCTTCAGGTGATTCAATCGATGTTTACAGTGGAATCTACATGGAAAATTTGGAGATTGAGAAAGAAATTGTCTTAACAGGTATAGACTCAGAATATATGAATGGCGGTGATAATGGAAAACCAGTAATTGATGGAGATTATAAAGATGATGTTATTACAATATTTACTGACGGGGAAAACGCCCCTATATCTATCTCTGGATTTGTTATACAAAATAGCGGATATAGAGACTCCGGGATATTTGTCGATTTTTCAGTAGATATCGAAATTTCAGAAAATGTCATAACTAACAATCACCATGGAATATATGTCTATCATTCGTGCATTACTATTGAAGAAAATATAATTTCAAACAATGATTGGGGAATATTAGCAGAATTTTCAAATCATTGTATTATCACAGAAAATGAGATGATTCAAAATAATATTGGATTACAATTAGAGTCCTCTCATGAGCTAACAATAAACAGAAACGTGTTTGAAAACAACAGTGAATTCGGAATCATTTTGATACGTTCCCCAGTAAATGATATATCTTATAATAATTTCATTGATAACAATCGGAATGCTTGGTTTAAGAACTGTATAAATCAATGGAATGACAATTATTGGGGTAATCGGATACTCAATTTACCAATCTATATAATAATTGGGACATTTCAATTCTCAATAATACCATCGTTATTCATACCCATGTTTCAATTCGACTTTAGGGCAAAATCCACACCGAATTAGTTTTTTATTTTTTAAAAGATATGAATTTATAAAGTGAAAAAATAAAAAGATATGTGAGGTAAAAAAATGGTAAAGAAAAAAGAAAAAAAAGTTAGTGTGAAGACAAAAAAAAGCAAGAAAATCCCTACAAAGAAACCATCAAAACCTATTGTATGGAGACCCTTAGACCTTTTAACAAATATGGATCGTTTTTTTATGGATGATCCTTGGGTGACTAGCTTGTGGGGGAGTTGGCCATATATCCCCTGGTCAGAGCGATGGAATGAACCTGACATGAAAATATCCCCCCTGGACTTGGTGGATACCGGCAATAAATATAAAATTATAACAGAAGTACCAGGTGTTTCAAAAAAAGATCTCGACGTAAACATAATCCCTAGTGGAATTCGGATTTGTGGTGAAACCAAAAACGAGGAAGGAGTTGAAGGTGAAGGTTATGTTCGACGTGAACGTAGATATTCTACTATTTGTAGAAATATAGCATTTCCGGAAGAGGTGAATCCTGATAAGGCGAATGCGACCTTAGAAGATGGAATACTTGAAGTAACAGTCTCAAAAAAGTCACCAACAAAAAGTCGACAAGTATATATAAAATAAAGGAGGTGAAATTGTTTGTTTTTTATAACTCTGACCAAATGGAAACAAAAACCCTCAAAGAAAATGCAAGCGACTATTGACCAAGCCACCAAAACGTTTGAAGATCTAAAGAAGCAAGGCATCAAGATGCGTATATACTGGACTATAGGACGTTATGACGCAGTAACAATTATGGAAGCTCCAACTGAAAAGGACGCTATGAAAATACTTCTTCCTTTTCAAGAAATAGTTGATACGGAAACGATGATAGCTGTTCCACGGGAAGAAGCAATAAAACTGATTTAAATATCAATTTCTTATCGTTTTGATCGTACTCTGTTCAAGGTGTAAGTATGCCAAAGGATAAGGCATTTAATTTCAACTTTCCAATACTGATTTGATTTTTTGAACGGTGGCCAAATTCATTACCGATAATACGATACATGCTAGGATTATAAAATAAAACCTTCTTTTCTTTTTTTTAAGAATTTTTAAATGAAATCAGCTTAAGGGGAATATTAGAAACGAGATTTGAACATGAATTTAACTATATAGCGAATGCCCATATCGGGTATGCTAGCTTAAGGTAACCTGCCCCGTATAAAATACCAAAGATACTTTCGGTTTTACCTTAAAATACCTACTGAATTGATTTAACTGATTACATTTCCGTACAAAACAATGTTTGGTACTCATTCAGACAAACTAAATGATTTGTCTTCATTCCAAAAAACTAAAAAAATAAAGTAAAAAGAGAGATTATGTTGTCTCCCTGTAGAGAGAGCTACAGTTACTCTCCCTCTGGCGTTTGAACCACACCAAGTTCTTGCATTAGTCTAAACATATCTACTTCGCCCCAGCGTTCCACAATCTTGCCGTCAACGATACGGAAAATATCTATTCCAGTTATCGTGGCCTGTTTCCCTGTCGGAGGAATGCCCATAAACTCACCTTTATGTGTGGCCCGTACTGTTAATCGGCTCACTACCTTATCATCTTTCGCGATCAGATCTTCAATAGTAAATTGCATATCAGGGAAAGCGGTTCGGAACATTGGGACTATCTGTTTGAAGCCCTCAATACCTGGCGGTAGGTTAGGATCGACTAGATTATGATCGACAAAGTTCTCAGCAGCTAACTCATCTGCTACATCTAGGTTACCTTTGCCCCAGACCTCTTCATAAAAACGCCGCATATTAGCCTTATTTTCTTCTTCTGACACGGTTTATCATCTCCTTTTTAATATTTTTTATTAATCCAACATATAAAACCATAACTTAAAAACAAGTCAAAAACAATTGAAAAACAATTTAAAAAAGGGATGAAGATGTAAAACAGACAGAGGTACTTGTTGGTGAGGAGAGGGAGGAAAGGATGGGATCATAAAAAGTATCCCCTCTGTTTAACATCTTCATTGTTGCTAAATTATTTGATCTTGACTTTTACTGCTTCCTCAAATGGCTCTTTGTATGGTACAGTCACGTTGAGTAAGCCATCTGCATATTTTGCATCAGCTTTATCAGGAATTACCGGGCAACATACTGCATAAGACCCGATATATTCAAAATCTTTCGTTGGTGCTTGTATATAAAAACTGTCCTCATTGATTTTAAATGTAATATTATCTTTTTTTACACCTGGCAATTGTATTTCGATTTTTAAATTTTCATTTTTCTCATCAGAATATGCACATACGTCTGGTGACATTCTCCATTTTGTCATATATTATTCCTCCATATAAACTCTAAATTCATTAGCCATATAAAACAATAACTTAAAAACAAATTAAAATTAGTTTAATAACAATTAAGAACAAGACAATATTGTTTATTTCTATCCTTAAAAACCAATCCTTGTTTTTTTTGGAAAAGATAAAGAATTGCATTTTATTAGTCTATTTTATTTTGAAAAATATAATTGTTATATTAACAGCAGCTTTTACCTATAAGTCATTTCCGACTCAAAAGTTAGTATTTTGACCTAAAAGTCTAAAACAACCAGAAAAACTCATTACAATAATATTACTACCAATTTGGTTTTAATCAGAAAAAAATACTAATGCTTTGTTTAATAAAATGGAATGGAATGAGGCGCAGATTACACCAAATTTTATTATTAAGGAAGAAGGAAGGCAATTCAAAATAATACCTTCAAGTAATCTTACGCCTCATTATCATATAATCTGAATAGTATATAAATATTATCCTTAAATAGAACATTTGTAATGTAAGTAACTAAAAATTTAATTATTAATTATAAAGAAATGTTACAAAAGTATTAAATATGGGCTTTACACAAAAATTACGTAAAAATACCTATTTTAACCAATAACAGGTAGAAACAACCACTCTAACGCATTTTTTTTGTATTTATTCCTTACAGGTTAATTGTATAAATGAAATTAGCCAACTAACCTCTCTTCTTTTATTTTTATTTTTAAATTACCTATTTATCCACAATAAATTTTGTCAAATACTTAGGGCGAAAACCAAATTTATTTAAAAAATATGTAATAGTAAATATTATGGTTATTTTTGTTTTTCCAACTTTCAAATAACGTCTTGAAGATGTGTAAATAATACTATCTATTTGTTTTAACTTACCATACTTTTTAGCTTTCCTGCAAAATTCAACATCCTCAAGAAATATTAATTCATCATATCCTCCAATTTTTTTAAAAACATCTCTACTTATGAAAATTCCTGTATCGCCAAAAAAAATCTGACTCATCTTACTTCGGAGATTTCCAAAGTTACTTACAAGTTTCAAAAATCTATCATTAAATGTGAAAGCTTGAATCATTCCCCCTCCAATTATTTTATTATTTTTCATTTCTTTTTCTATAATTAAAATTGCATCATTTTGAATTGTACAGTCTACATGAAGAAATAGAATTATTTTGCCTTTTGCAACAGATGCACCTTTATTCATCTGTTTTCCTCGTCCTTTAAAGGATTTCAATAGGGTTAAATTTTTTATGAATTTTTTCTTATATTTATTAATCTCTTTAACTGTGTTATCTGTACTTCCTCCATCCACAAATATTAATTCAAAATCACCTGACAATGTGTTAAGATGTTCAAGAAATGGTCTTATGTTAGGACTTTCATTTAGAACTGGAGTAATAATTGATATCATGATTCTTCGACTTTTTTAATTTGAGTAACAATCATTTATTTAAAGCGTTTAACTTTCTAAGTTAATAATGAAAGAAAATATCGAAAAATTCTTGTCCTCTGGTAACGGTTTTCTATTATTGGGTATATTATGGCTTTTATTCTGGATTGGACCTGCTTTTTTTCTTTTTGAAGAGGATCCTAGATGGGGTCACAACTATGCAATTCCAATTTTATTTATAACTGTCGGATTAGCCTATAACTTAAACAAAAACTCTGTTCAACTTACTGCGTTAATTGCATCGTATATTACTATACCTACATTTCTTGGTTTTTGGCGTTGGGATACAGCAACAATTATTTCAATTGCATTTATGATAGTTATATTAATTTTATACTTTGTTGAAAGAATTAGAAAAACCGAGCTTATAAATCCTAATCAACGCCTTAATTTTTGGCTTAAAAAACATTTGATGACTTTTGCTTATATCGGAATTGTTCATATGTCTCTTATATTCTTCTTTGTAAGATGGTATAATCCAGATCCTTTCTTGGAATATTTACCAATTGAACACCACGTTTCAACAAGTATATTTAATGGTATGTTGTTCGTTTTAACAATTTTTGCAATTATGGAGAGAAATGTAAAAAAAATTGGTAGATTCAGTGTAGCCAAGATGGGATTTATTTGGTCAGTTCTTATGATAATATTACCCATTGTTGCAATAAACATTCTTGGTGAGTAAATTATTTTCCCTTTGAATAATAGAAGTTATAGATATCTTGAAGATTTCCTCCAATTCTATACCAGATAAATGATATTATAATTCTAATTGCCTGTCTGAAAATACCGTTTTTTTTGAAAGCTTGTGCACTTGTTATTACATTTTGATTTAAAATTACAACTTTACCCTGATTTCTCATTAAAAAGGATAATTCCATATCTTCCATAATTGGCATATCAAGAGTTGATAAATTATTCTTTATTAAATAAGATCTTACAAAGAGTGCTCTATCACCAGATAGTATTTTAACCCGTTCTGTATTAAAAGTTAATATCTTTACTACTAAATCCAGATATACAGATTCAATATTAAATTTTAATCTAAATCCTCCGCCAATTACTGTTTCATCCTTAAGAGAATTTCTAATACTTATATCCCAGCCTTTTGAAAGTATAGTATCAGAATGCAAAAAAAGAATTATGTCCCCTGATGAATTTAGAACTCCTCCCTTCAGCATGAATCCTCTCCCTTTTTTTTCAATTTTGATAACTTTTTCAAAAGACTTTGTGTCTTCAATAATTCCTGATAAATTTTTATCTATAACATAAATTACTTCTATAGGGGTAGTTGCGTAAAAAATACTTTTTCGAACTTCAGGTATTTCTTCATTTTGAACATGAATTGGTACTATTACTGATATAACAGATCCTTTTTCTTTATTCAATTTTTCTCACTATAACTTTTTAATATTTTTGTAATATTTTGATATATAATTCATTGTTTTTGAGTTTTTGAAATCAGTGTTTTGATTTTTCTTATATAGATTAAACAAATCATCAATAGTATCTACATCATTCCATAATGGTAAAATAAATACCTTTTGATTTGCCTTTGATAAAGCTTTTATTGATCTTTCAAAAACTTTTTCCGAACTCCAAGGGATTTTATCAAATACTCCTGGAAAAAAGCTCTGTTTGGAAAATCCTAGTAGATAATATCCTCCATCTTCACAAGGTCCAATAATTGTATCAAATTTATCAAGATTTTCAAACGCATCATCTATGATGCTTATGTATAGATCAGGGCTGTCACTTCCAAGAGCAATCAATTTAGTAAAATCTTGTTGAAAACCTTTTTCAAAACCTTTTTTTAATCTCTCTCCTAAGTTAATTCCTTTTTGAGGCATATAAGAATAATCAGATCCCAACCAATTTTTAAATTTGTTAATTGCTTCATCTGGATAATAGCAAATTATTATATCATATGATGTTTCCTTTAATCTATCTAAAGTATCTTCGACAAAAAAGCTGTATATCTTCGCAACTTTCTTTATACTAATTGATGTTGCCATTCTGCTTTTTACTTTACCTATTTCTGGACATTTAACAAATAATAAAATTCCGTTATTTTCTTTTTTACTCATAAGTATCAGATTCTTTTTGCAATAATTCTTCCACGACCAACCTTTCCAGAATCTGCTGCTTGAACCCATAGATTAAGACCATTGTCTGCAGCATCAAACATTTCAGGACCATAATTCTTAATGACATCATTTTTGAGATTATTTCTTAGTATTGTCTGGTACTTATGACAATGCATTGCAAAATCTTGGCTGAGATCTTCAGATTCAATAATTCTAAAACCAGTATTTTTTAGTATTTCTTCATACCCCTCTAAAGTTTCCATGTAAGGAAATGCCATGAAACTGTTGAGATCGATCCACTCTTTCTCACTCATATTTCCAACTTGAAGCCAATCAGTAAATGCAATAATTCCATTTGGCTTTAACACTCTGCATGCTTCACTTATGAATTTGTTTTTATCTGTTATATAGCACCATGCATCCTGACCCCACACAACATCAAAAGTTTCTGCTTTATAAGGTATATCTAGGGCGTTACCCAGTTTATATGTGATTAGGTTAGAATTGGGCTCATTTTTTGTTCTTTTAATTGCTTCATCTATCATTTTCTGAGTTGCATCAAGACCGACTATCTTGCAACCATAGTCTTTTGCTAGATGTCTGACGGGACCTCCTAATGCGCTACAAACATCAAGTATTGTTTTTTCCTTTGTTATATTTGCCTTGTTAGCAAGAATAGTTGTTTCTTTTTCACCTCCAACATGAATTTGTTCTCCCATCAACATTTCCCATAATATTCCTACAGGACCTGAATATATCTCGATTACGTCACCTATGTTAAAATCCAGCTTCTTCATTTTATATATGTTTTCCATAATCTTTTCCTCAAATTCTAGAATCCTTGTTAAATTGTTTATAGCATTTTGTATCTATTCCAAAGATATCTTTTAACTCAGAATATGCTATTGCTCTGCATCCCCAACAAATTGAATTGTTTTCACAAGAACGGCAATTACCTGGCATTTTTTCATGGGCTCTTAGTTGGAGAAACAATAATTCATTCTTATTTTCTTCAATTATTTTTTCTAATGGAGACTCATAAATATTTCCAAATCCCATTCTGATAACAGAACAGGGAGTGACATCGCCTTCATTTGTTACACATATCATCCCTCCACAATAGTATTTATTAACATCCATAGTCCCCATTGAAAGTTTAGAATCAGGGTAATTTATAGTATCACGAACTTTACACGCTTTTTGAATTTCGGAAATATTTGGAATAAGATCTTGTTTGTCTTTTGCCAATCCTTCGGTACACATCTGAGTTAAGCAAGTTCTCATGCCTTTTTGTTCAAAAAAATATCTAATTGTTTTTTCTACATCATTTGTTAAGGGTTTTGTAAATGTAATACAATTAATCATGTGATTTGGATTTTTTCCTAGTTTTTGTACATTATCAACTCCCTTTAGAATTGCACTTATTTTACTTGTTGGATTTCCAGGGTGTAATTTTTTGTATATTTTTTCATCGAGTGTATCTAAATGAACTGAGATGAAACCATCTTTTGTAACTTCAACTGCCTTTTTTGCAATATCTATTTCTTTTAGAGGTATTCCACTTGTCCAAATGTTGTTTTTTAGACCCTTTTTAATTGCAAGTTTCATTAGTTCATACCAGTCTTTCCTTAGTAAAGGGTCTCCTCCAAGCCAATCAATAGCTTTAACATTTATCTGTGCTGCTGAATTTAGAATATTTATTATATCCTCTGATGGTAATTCACGTAATGATTTATCCTCTGAGGATGCATAGCAGTAAATACATTCTTGATCACATGATTGATTTGATTCAATTTGAATTGAGTATATCTTACCTTTTTCAAAATACTTGATTTCTTCGGAAAAATCAGGATGATAACTTCCATATTTTATGAGATCGTCATCCAAAGAATTTTTTACCTCCTGGAGTAGTTGAATGAGGATGTAATTACACTTTTAATATTAATAGATAGCTGACTTATAATAAAATTTATATTACATAGATATCAAACTAATGAAACTACAATATCTTGGAGCAATACTTAAGATATTTTAAGGCTTATAACGGAATATCTATCACGTAGTCTAAATTAACTTTAATAAAAAAAACATGTTTTTAAAGAAATAGCTGTTATAAAATGATAGTTTTAGGAAGAGCGATAAATCAATGTTGCAGGAAATCACCTATTATCTTATATTTGGTATACCATTTATTGTGTATCTTGGTATTATCACTTTGAGTATGTTTTTTATGACCGCTATGTTGGGTTTACTCAAACGGCGAGGAAAGACAAGGCTTTCTCTTCACTGGCATTTTCGTTTGGCATATATCTCAATCTTTCTTGGAATTGTCCATGGAATTCTAGGTGTTTTGGCATATTTTTAACATTTGTTTATCTTTAACGTTTCGTAACTTTAAAATAACTCTATATCATTTGCTAAATATATAGTGTGTTCTCAGGGGAGATAAAAATGTTGTACACAAGGGTTAATGATAAAATGTGGATGAGAAAAAGTAGAAGAATGCTGGTAGTATTTGGTTGTTCATTTTTCTTGTTATTATCCATTGTTTCGTTCATAGTGAGTGCACATCCACCATCAAATATAGAATTGAGCTATGACATAGACACACAGATATTATCGGTAGATATTTCACACTCGGTAGCAGACCCAAATAATCATTATATCGAAAAAGTAAAAATCGAAAAAAACGGGGAAGAATACATGAATGAACAATATACAAGTCAGCAAAGCAGTTCCAGTTTTACAGATACATATGTAGTTACTACTGCTGATTTCGATTCATTAAAAGTTACCGGCTACTGTAGTATATCCGGTTCAATATCTGATTCGATAACAGTCGGCTCTGATGATTCAACCAATAATTCAACTCCTGGATTTGAATTGATTATGATTCTCAGTGCAATCGGTTTGGCATTAGTATGGAAATCACTGCACTAAATCTTACACTGTAATTGTTTTTGATTTTTGACCAAAGAGGCTGTCGTAGGCCGTCACTGTGAGTTCATCTCCCGTTTCAGCTTCTACTGTATAGGTGTATGAAAAAAAGAGAAATCTAGGTTGGTTTGTATAGTTTTCTACGAGATAACTTTGATCATTCTTTTCAATTTCTATTTGATAGATATAATGCGATCCTTTTGGGGTAATGGAAAAATGTATAATAAATACCTTAAGAGAATCCTCCCCATATCTTGGTATCACAAACCCTGGCGGGTGTGCTGTTGCTAATGAGCCTAAGATAGTTAAAACCAAGATCGCCATAACACAAATTGTGCTTATTTTCACCAATTTCATTTTATATCACCTCCTGCACTTATGTGCCATATTTCACCTGATCTTAAGAGTGAGCCAGGTGTTCTTGTAGTTAAGATGTATAGCTCTCCATGTTCATCTTCACCAAAGCCGAGGATAAAACGTCGAAGTGGCTTATCGTTAATGAGTTTAAATTCAAAACGTTGCCACCTATCTGGTTCAATTTCATCCAGATAGTAGATTTTTCCTCGAGGAAGCATAAAATTCGTGCTCCAATCGGCAAACACGTATTTTCCATCAAGATCAGGTGAGATGTTGCCTCGATAAACGTAACCACCGATAATAGATCGTCCAACATTATGGCTATACTCATGAATAGGTTTCTTAAGTGTTTCAATATCTATTCCTAAGAGATTAGCTAAGGCTAAATCATAGGCGTGGGTGCCTTCTAAAATTCTCCATCCGTAATTACTGCCATTTTCTACTATGTCGATTTCCTCCCATTCATCTTGACCTACGTCTGCAAGGAATAATCGACTGGTTTGCATATCGAAAGAAAATCGATATGGATTCCGAAAGCCATAGGCATATATTTCATCAAGGCCATCAGTTCCTACAAATGGATTATCAGGTGGAATGCTGTAAGGGGTTCCGTTATCAACATCAATTCGTAAAACCGATCCAAGAGAGGTGTTGATATCTTGTCCATTGCCTATTTCACCATGCTGGTCCCCTGCGCCTCCGCCATCTCCCAAACCAATATATAGATAGCCATTAGGTCCAAATGCAAGTTGACCTCCATTGTGATTTGATTCTGGTTGATCGATTCTCAAAATAATCTGCTCAGAATCAGGATTAGCTAAGTTAGGATCTGCAGAGACTTGATATTCTGCGATAATACTTTCGTGATCAATTCCTTCACCAGATTTTGGAACACTATAGTAAACAAAGAACCTTCCATTGTTTTCATATTCTGGGTGGAAGGCAAGTCCTAATAATCCACGTTCATCATAAATGGGATTTAACTTAACCATTTTATCGGAGAGATCTAAAAATGGAGTTGATAGCAAGTTTTCGTCCTCAAGAATATATATTTGACCAGTGAGGTCGGCAATAAATAGGCGATCTGTACCATCACCAGAATGTGTTAACACCGTTGGAGATTTAAAGCCTCGAACAACTCTTTCCAGCTGAGCAGTTAATGCATCATTATCGCCTGGTAAAATGCTGACATAGAATGTTACTATCCGACCTTTTGCTATTCGTACTGTCGAATTTGTGGTGTCGGCTTCTACATCGACTGTGATTGTAGTTTTTCCGAATCCAAAGACAAGAGGAATTTCAACAGTTGTTGTTTGATTAGGTTGAAGGAGCGGTATTTCACCAGAGCCTGTTTTGCCAAGAAGAATAAGCCCTCCCTCTAGCTGAATGCTCCATGTAAGATTGGTAGCATTTGTGTCACCGTTATTCCGTATTATAGCGTTAATACCAATTCCTCCGTTAATCACTTCGATTTCAAGTCCGTTTGTTTTCCTCATATTATTGTCATTCTGTTTATAATTACTATCTACTGCACTTCCATATCCTGCTAATAAGATAAAGATACAAATCAGGAGGCTTAAACTTTTATGTTTCATTCTCTTTACTCCCCAAAATTATGAATATAAATATAAAAAGACATCAATTATTTAAACATTTCTCTAATATATTTATTTTTAGTTTGTTAAAAATAGTGGTTTGAAGTGTCTGTTATCTGATATTATCAGAGCAATACCTAGCAAGTAGCTTTATTAATTGTAAAATGTTTTAATATATGAGGAGATCGGGATTAACGACAATACTTTGAAGATAGTGATCTTTCTTATTGTAACTTCAGTTTTATTGCTTTCCGGATGTTCTACTGATCAAGATACATCAAATGAAAACAATGAGATCAATAATGGAACATCTGAACAATATGATGAGGAAGAATTAGATCCGTGTGGTAACGATATTGGTAATGGAGATGAAATCGTCTTTGGGCAGGTTACACCAACAGAGTGGAATCCTGATAATCCTTTTCGTTCATTGACAATCCATCCTAATGATCCAAATATTATACTTATTGGTACTGAAGCAAATGGTTTTGTTAAGAGCATTGATGGAGGAGAAACATGGACCCGTTTAAGGCATGGGTTAAGACATAGTGAAGCGAGTGGTGAACAACTCTATCCAGAAGTGTATGATATCGCTTTCTCAGAGAGCAATCCAGACATAATCTATGCTGTAACAACCAGCGGACCAGGACCGTTAGCTGGCCCTTATGGGGGTAGTGGTGGCATATATAAAAGTATTGATGGTGGTGAGACATGGGCGCGAAAGAACTGTGGCCTTGATAATGAATGGATTCTTTGTGTTCATGTAAGTTCTGATAATCCAGATGTAGCGGTAATAGGTATAGCTGGAGGAGAAGCTTCTGGTTCGTGGGGTGATATCAAGGCGGGTGATTATTTTGATGGCGGTATCTTTCGGACAACAGATGGTGGTGAGAATTGGTACAGAGTTAATCTTACAGATAATGATAATAAAAATGAATACAAATATATAAAATCTCTAAAAGATGATCCTTCAGTTCTTTATTTATTTGGTCTGAATTGGGAAGGCTCAAGCCCTAATATTGGATTTTACAAAAGTACGGATGCTGGAGAAACTTGGACGTCATTTTCTTCAGAGCTCAGAGATCATGTCATAACATATTTTGATATTTCTAGTGATGGAGAGGTGATTTATGCGGTAGATGAAATGAAAATCTTAAAGTCTACTGACAGCGGAGAAACCTGGAGTAAGTATGATCTCCACACTTCAGGATACGTCATAGAGATGTTCTCAGAAAATCCTGATAGAGTTTTGTTCTCTAAAATAGATGGTGTTTATCTTTCAGAAGATGGTTTACAAACAGAAACTAAAGTCATAGATGTTAAAGGAAGGCATCCCTCAGATATTGCCATTGCACCTTCAGACAGCAATATCGTTTACGCGATAGATATTGGCTATGATTTATACAAGAGTGTTGATGGTGGGAAAACTTTTACTAAAATAGTAAATCTGAGGGAGGATGTATTAGAGGTTATACCTTAATATTCGATATTGGAGCAATACCTAGCAAGTATCTTTATTAATGGTTAGAAGTTAATTTTTTGTGAGGAGATGTGGATGAAAAAACAAATTTTAATAATTGTAATAATGCTGGTTTTATTGGCTGTCTGTTTATGTGGTTGTACTGAAGATAAAACTACGACTGATGATGAATCAAATGGTGGAACAAATGGAGGAAATGGGGCAGAAACCTCTGACAATTCTTCTAAATTTTATGGTATATGGATAGAAGAAACTGATATGGAGGGTACACCTATGACAATGAGACATATATATTCTAGTAATGGTACATATACTTTTGAAATATTAGAACGGAATCATTCAGATACTGGAACATGGGCATTGGATGATGGAAATCTTACAACAAGCACATCGCATATTACTATCTACACTTATTTGTTTTCTGATGGTGATACAATTCTTACTTTAACACACGTTACAACTGAAGAAGTGTCAATATTAACAAAGCAATAGAAGGATATTATGAATAAGAAATTACTGGGAAAAATTTCATTAGATTTGAATCACGAAATTTAATAATCTATCATTTTGCAAACTTTGATACTCCTTCCCTAGATCTAGATTTTAATTCTGAATTTTTAATTTTTATATATTCATCTACGATTTTTTCTAACTTAGATAGGAAATCTTCAGAACAACCTTCTAGCGTATTTAAAAACTTTTTTTTCAATAACACCTTTCTAACTTTTAGATCTAATTTGTTATATTGTTCTTTATTTATCCTATATATTGGGGGATTTCTTTTATTCTTATCTGGTTTTATTTCAAGTATATCCATTTCTATGAGATTGTTTAGTTTCTTTACAAGATTCTGCCTGGTTGTTATACATCTTTTAATTTCTCCCATATAATAAAAATGTTTTAGCTTTCTCCCAAAAAATTTTCTCATATACTTTATTCCATCTGGTTTTATATCCCTTTTTTTTACAAGCGCGTATCTGTAGTGAAGGAGTCGCAAACCACCGTCCTTATTGTCTTGAAAATGTATAGTTAGAAAAATTATACTCATATATGTTTCCGAACTTTTATTGATTATATCCTCTATTGTTAGTCGATATCCTTTCTTCATATTGTCACCTTTTGTAACTTAATTAATTACTAATTTACAATATCTTTAATATATTAAAAGATTACTATTTACATGATTAAAAATCATAGAAAACAAAAATACTTACATGAAGACAGCGGAACAGACCCTCTTTTTTTGAAAATACAGGAGAAGATACATCAATGGAACTAACGGAACACATGGAAATAATTGGTAAACTCACCTTTGTTGAAACAAACAAAGAAAAAACAAACTTAATTTCATCATGATGAAAAAAATTGAGATTCCTATTAATGCAATACCTGCAAAAAAACTAAAGAAGCTACTAGGGCAGAAGGTAGGCGTTCTAAATATTGATGGAGAGTACAGAGTTAGAATAATATCAAAATAATTTTTATGAATTTGTATAGGGTGAAATGAGAATGATTTAATCGATGAAAACAAGGAATAATAAATTGTTAGGTTCAGAAAATTCACGTGCAATGTACGTAAGAGCTGTAGGTGAACGCATACCCTGCATACATCTATACCCCCCTGACGACAAATTCAACAACGCTGTCACGTGTGAAATTCCTATACTAATTTAGGATATAATTAAGAAAAAACTAGATTGAAATAAGGAAGAAATTATAAAAAATTTAGATGTGAAATGTGAAGAAAAAATGAAAATTTAGATAGAAATTAGGAGGTATAAAATGCTAAATCAAGAAGATAAAGATAAAATAATTGAAATGCGGAAGCAGGGTTACAGTTTACAAGCTATTCATGATAAAACAGGTTTTGCAATAGAGACTATTCGGAAAGTTCTAAGAGAATATGAAGAAAAAAAAAGTAAAAAATTTGAAGAAGATCAGATTCAGACAAGGGTGGTACCTTTTGACAGTACAATTGAGGGAGTTAGAGAATTATCAGTTACAATTGACAATCTTATTAAAACTGGACAGTTGAAAGAAGCTGATCGTAGGGAATGGGAGAGGCGATTAGAAGAATTACGATTCTTAATGAAAGTGGAAGCGGATGGTCGTATTCCTGCTGAAAGAGCAGATGCAGTCGTAAAAAGAGATGAGGAATGGAGGGAGGTAATTGCACAGGATTATGTGGAAAAGGGGGTAGCTATAAATCTTGAAAATACAATTAATTCAAAGGATGTTACCATCGATCAACTCAGAAATGAAATTGCCCAGAAAGTTGCTACTATTATAAATAAACAGGATGAAATCATACAGCTAAAGAATTCTCATCAGTTAGAAGTTGAGGATTTGAAAGGTCAGAATGCAGATCTCTCTTGGCAAATGAAGGGATTAAATGGGGAGAATTGGAAAATGTATAACATCATCCAAGATTACCAAAATTATTACAATCAAAGAGATCAAGAATACCAAAAACGCGAAAGGGAATTAAGTAATGAAAAAACAACATTTAACAGGGAAGTAAAGGAACAGGAAATAATCGCCGAAAAATCTTTTTTTGAAGCAGATAAAAGGTATAAAGAGATTGAAATGCAAGAGAAGCAACTAGATGAACAGGCTGTAAAATTAAAAAAGCGTGAAGATGAATTTAATAAGAAGAAAAAGCAGTTATTTGATGCACTTAATGAAAGGATAAAATCAGTAGAAAATCGGGAGAAAAATGTCATAATATTAGAAAAAAGACTACTCAGGCAGAATGATGAGTTGGATAAAGAAAGAAAAAAATTGAAGAGATATTATGATTTGTAAAATCTGTGTTATAATCTAAATCTTTTAACTATAAATTAATATTATATTACATATTATAAAGGGGAGTTATTATGATAAAGAAAGGAAAAAGATCTATTACTAAATACTGGGGTGGATTTGAAGTAAAAAAAATGATTAAATTAAATAAAACCGTGCAATGTAATAGCGATCAAGTTGATGAAGTCGAATTCAACCCAACCATTGTTCAAATCAAATGGGATAAACCACCATCCAATGATAAACATGAGTTATGGTTTCCTTATTGGATCAAAATTCATGGAGAAGAAAAATATGGACAATTTGCTTAGGTATAAAATCTAATCATAAAACATAATTGCACTCAAAGTCTATAATCACTGTACATGGATTACACTCCAAAGATATATCGTAAAACTGGAAACGCATATGGGAATCGTTCAAACAACCAACACAGCAAGTTAAAGTTGAAATTGAAGAGTTTGTTTTTAGGCATGCTAACATGAAGTGGATCTGACCATTCGCTTTCATCATGATATATATCACGTGCTTTTACTTTTACTTCATAATCACCGGATTTAGTCCAAGTATGAGATGCTTGTCCTTGTCCAAGAGTTGGTTGTATCCATCCACTATCCGTTCCATCATCCCAGTCAAATAAATATAGTATTTTATCTCCATCTGGGTCAGTAGTTTGACTTGTATAGGTACATTCTACTCCTACTTTTCCAAATGTTGGTCCATTGGGCATACTAGGTTTTCCAGGTGGTTGGTTATTTGATGAATTAAAAAGATCTACTAAAAAATATACATGTTCTCCTAGTAAAAGTTCTTCTTCTAAGTTGATTTCAACAACATTGTCATAATTATAGAAATAATAAAGGTAAAGAATTTTATCATTTAGGTCATAAACATTTGAATAAACACTTGGATACTGACCAGTCTGATGTGTTGCATTACATATTGATGTAAAATATTCAACTGATAACTCGGTCATCACGTCAAGCATATTTACTGCAGTGTCATACCTCCAGCAGGGATATCCTCCAAGCTCTGGATGGGTTTGTATGAAATTTGTTACAACTTGGTAATCCCCCTCCTTAAAAACTATATCATCGCCTTCAATGATTACTGAAGCACCGGTCGTATCAACCCATAAAACTTGATATCTTTCCATGTGTTCAAGGTTATAATCATCATAGACATCTAATACTTCATCTACAGTTGAACAAACTGATAAAGCATACGACTCAAGAGAATATCTGTAATAGTCGTTGCTGTTGTAATAATATGGCTTATAACTAGAATTTACTGGTAGTAGTGGTGGAGTTGCAAAGCAATCATAGAATAACCCCTGATCATTCATACCATTTTGTGGACAATGCCAGTCGGGGTCAGGTGATATTGGCCAAAGATTTTCAAAAATTAGTCGACCATATTTGTCATTTTCTGCAGGAAAAAACCTAATCCAAAAATCATAATCATTCCAATCTTCATTACTACCTACTAAAACCTGGTTTTCTTCTGAATATGTAAATCCTGTACATGCTGAGACGAAATTATTTGATAAAAAAAGAAATATGAATAACGATCCTATTAATATTGATAATTTCTTCATATTCTTCCCTAATTTTGATATTTAAAAGCTAATATAACAGTTTTCATTAAAAAGTTGTACGAATGTATGTTTTTACTGTTAAAATTACAAAAATCATAAAATTTGGATATATTTTCAAATCAAATCATAGAATAATAGAGCAAAAGTAATACTTATATAGAATAACAAACTATCTATTTACAATAGAGGTAGGAATTAATACATGGAAGATATAAAAGAAGAAATTGTTAATTATTTATCAAAAAAGAAGTTTATAACCTTAGCAACCTCGACATTAAATGGTAAACCTTTAGCCCATACAATTGCGTATATAAACAAAGGACCAACCTTATATTTTTCAACCGGTAATCAATCACGCAAAGTAAAAAATATTCAAGAAAATCCAAATGTTGCCTACTCTGTATATGATGAAACTGAGTATCTAGATGATATAAGATTTATCCAGATGGAGGGAATAGCAACACTTGTATCTGATAAAGAAGAATCTAAAGAAGCCCTAAAAATGCTGAATCAGAAATTCCCCTCAACGTCTAATTTGAGCTCAGACCCAGATAGCGTAATCATAAAAATCACTCCAAAAATCTGTTATTTCAGCGATTATATCAGAAGATTTGGACAAAGAGACAAGGTTGAATTTTAATAATAATTACCAGGCATTGCTTCCAATATCTTATCATAGAATAATTAAACTCTTAGTCTCTAATCACTGTACTTTGATTAAAACCTGCTAGGAATGAAAGTAATATAAACAAAAACATTATTCATAGTAAAAAGGTGGAGGTAAATTATTATGGCAGAAACTGGTGAGAAGATCTGGAAAAAATTCTTGAGAAATCATTGGAAATTGTGTGTTTTATTTATAGTGGTAGCTGCTTTGGCAATAATCGGAGCAATTTATGTATTTTTATGGTTTGTTGGAGACGCTCAATTAACTGGTCTTGTGCCAGTGAGCCTAGGATCATGGTCAATGGGTTATCTAGTAACCTTTTTGTTACATTTACTTTTCTGGGGAGTGCTCTTCGTCGGAATCCCTGTACTTATTGCTATAGTGTTAATTTATTCTCTAGGATGGAAAAAAATACCTGATGAGGAAAAGAAAGAATATAAGCGTGGAAATCTTTTCGGCAAACGTAATCGAAGATCAGAAGGAGGAGAAGGATTATCGTTTTTGATCTTTATTGTGTTCTGTATCAAGGTTTACCTTGATGGAAACTGGGGTGCTCCTTTTGCAACTTGGAAATTTGACTATCTCGTGTATTCTTGGCTTTGGGCATTAATCTGGGTTTTAGTCATATTCGGAATTCCGATACTTATAGGTGGCACCTGGTGGTTACGTCATGAGATGAAAAAGGAACCATAGAAATAAAGCCTGATAGGTATGGTAATTTTGTACAAATTTCTGCTAATAATTTTTATATACTCTACTTTTCTTTGTTTGTGATAGGTGTAAATGAATGAGTGATTTCGTTGTTGGTATACCAATTGGTATAGCAATTGGCATTGCAATTGGAATTTCCATCGGAATTGAAATAGGGAAACAAAAACCTTGGTCTGAGCTAACAGAGGAAGAAAAAAAGATTCGTAAAAGTGGCATTGGAGCAGGGATTGTTATCCTTTTATTAGGAGTCATTGTATTTTTATGGCTATTTTTTACTTGAGAACTGATATTTTATTCCATACTCTTGTAAATACTTGTTGGTTAAAACAATTACCGTTCCCTCTCACCACTGCACATTGATTACAAAAAACTTACAATTACTATGGTATAATGTTCATCGCACATAAAACAATAAATAAAGTTTAACTAAGAAACCTTACATAATGAAATAAAATGATACTTGAAATATTCCTAATTATTATTGTTGGATTATTTGTTTCATACTTTATTTTTTTAAGGATAATTCGGAAACTTATTCCCTCCCCTGCGCCAGCATTCATCGGCAAAATTCTAGATAGTAATCTTAGAAGAAAAATACAATCACCTGAGAAGGTGATTCAACGCAGTGGTATAAAAAAAGGAATGCAAGTATTGGAGATCGGCTGCGGAAGCGGGGCATTTACCACTTTTGTTGCACAGGCTGTCGGGCCCAAAGGAAATGTCTATGCCCTTGATATTCAACAGGAAATGCTACAGCAGTTAGAAAATAAGCTCTCTTCGCCAGAAAATAAGGATATCACTAATATTAAACTGATAGAAAGTAGTGCTTATGATTTGCCATTTGATGACAAATCCATCGATCTTGTCTTTATGGTAACAGTAATTGGGGAAATTCCTGACAATGATAAGGCATTAAAAGAAATAAAGAGAGTTTTAAAACCTGGAGGAATTCTTGCAATAACAGAGACGTTTCTTGACCCTGACTATCTGTTAAAATCCACCCTTAAGAAAAAAGGAGAAAAGGCAGGTTTTAACCTTGATAAGATATCAGGAAGTTTCTGGCATTATACCATTAGATTTAACTGATACTATCATCTTTAACTTTTCTAAATGTAAATGTTCCTACGGGAACTAATTCATCATCATAAAAGAAAGGATATCCCTCAATTTTAAAAACTGGAACAGGCGGGTCAGTTGGATCATCAGGTGAAGTATAGTTAGTACCACTATCAGTTCCAGCATCATAAGCATATAAAACCACAGTTTTTTCGTTAACAAAAGACCCATTCTCATAAAGACTTAAACTATCAACACCAACAAACCAATCAGGACTTGGCGCTACCATAGAAACCAAGGTAACAAGAGGAAAATTTTTACTAACCTTAAACTCCAAACTTACTGATCCAGGAGATGGATTAATTACACCTCCAGATATAATCCTAAAAGCCGTCCTATGCAAAATAGCCCTCAAAACTTCTATATTAAGAGGTCTTTTACTACCCGTTTCAGCCATACTTTTAATTCCAGATGATGAGAGTTCTCCTTCTCTCCAAAAAAATACTTCAGAATTATGAGTTGCACCTATTAAACCAGAAAAATGTGGATTTGATGGAAAATCATCAGGATGCGTTTCCTCACTCCATGTAGCATTAAAAACAACTTCATATGTTACCGCATTACGATCAATACAACCAGAAAAAGATAATGTACTTACTAAAATTAAAGCAATTATGATAATTTTATATATCATTTTCATTATTTAACCTCCCTTATATAATATCTTATTAAATTAATTGTATTAAAATGTTTTCTAAGAATTAACAAAAACCCAATAATTCTAAAAAAAAAATTGCAAACAGGATAAACCTATTAGATATGACTTATTTTTTCGGTAATCCAATCCATCTTGGGGTTCTATTCATATACTCACGATATTCTTCTCCATATTTTTTAAGCAATTGAGATTCCTCTTTAGAAATGCTTATAATCATTAAAATTAACCATATCAAAACAATTATCGCATAAAACCATGATAAGCTCACTATAGCTATCCCAAGAAATATTCTGATACCGCCCATATACATAGGATTTCTTGAAATACGAAAAATCCCTGTTGTAACAGGTTTATCCTTTGGAGTGGTAGCAAAACCAATTATTGCCAATATTACAAAAACCATACCAACTAAATAAACAATTAATCCGACATAAAACCAGTATGTGTCAAAATTAAGTGGCATAATGAAAGGAAGAAAATGTAATAAAAGAAAGATAATCATCATAAATTTACTAGGTTGCCCCTCTGCATCTCTTGATTCTAATACCCGTCCAGTAACAACATGTACGGCTAAAAGCGGAATTATAAAAATCCATGCATTCCACCACCCTAATTCAAAAGCAGGTATTATTGACATTTCCCCAGCAACCAAATATACATATTAAAAACAAGTATCAGTTTAAAAATATTGCAACAAAAAACTTACTAGTTATTATATTATAATCCAGTATACTCTAATCATAGGTTATCTTGCTTTTATCATGGGAAACAATTATATTTGTTCCCAAAACATTTTTTACTTCAAACACTGTTAATCTAAGAAAATTATGAAAGACATACTACCTGAAAACATCCGTAAATCGATAGAACAAATACGACTGGATAACACCAGCGGATCAGTAGAACTAGCTAAAAAATCTGCAGAACTATTGATCTTTCTAGTAAAAAAAACTAGTTCTCCGACTCAAAACAAAAACACTGCTTACTCTTTAATAAAAGCCCAGCCAACCATGGCTTCCATCTTCAATCTTGTCAACAACTTGATGATAAATATAGAAAAAAACAAAAATCAACAACTAAAAAACATAGTTCATAACTATTGTAAAAAATTCATACAAGATCTAGAAACCTCAGATAAAGCAATCAGTAAACAAGCAATAGAACTTATTAAAAACAATACAACAATAATCACCCATTCATATAGTTCTACAGTCCTTAACACACTTCTTTATGCAAAAAAATCCAGAAAAAAATTCTCTGTTATATGCACTGAATCACGCCCAAAAAACGAAGGAATACAACTAGCAAAAAATCTAGGAAAAAATGGAATAAAAGTAAAACTCATAGTTGATTCAGCGGTATATTCATTTTTACCTGATGTCGATTTAATACTTGTTGGAGGAGATGCGATAACAAACACTGGTCTTATAAACAAAATTGGAACAAAAGGAATAGCAGTGACCGCACAACACTACAAAATACCAACATACGCTCTCTGTTCAACTATAAAATTCCTCCCAAATAATTACCAGGTGAATCTAGATCATCAGAAAAATCCAAATGAAATAATAAGTAGTAAAATATCAAACGTTACCCCTATAAACTACTATTTTGATCTCACACCATTAGAATTTCTCACAGGGATTATCACAGAAAAAGAAATCCTAAAACCTTTAGAGATTAAAGAAAAAATAAAACATCTCAAAATACACAATGGTTTTACCTAGAAATCTAGCCGTTAGTCAAAAAGATATTGCAATTCTTAACCTTTAATCGCTGTATCCATTTTATTAATTTAAAAAAAGTATCAAAATTTAAGTGTTATTTTAATGATACATATAACGTATATGGGGAATATGCTTCTTGAAATAAAGGGAAGAAAAGGTAAATGCCGGATATGTAATAAAGAAAGCGAATTTATTTCAGACACTCTAAAAGTATGCCTATCCTGCATAAGAAAAAAACCTGAAGAAACTAAAAAGATTACAAAAAATGTACATAAAAAAATCAGAGAAGAATTTAATCTCCCAGGAAAACCACCCAAAGATAAAAAAGGTTTACAGTGCAAAATCTGTGTCAATGAGTGTAAAATCGGAAAAGGAAAACAAGGATACTGTGGTCTAAGGAGAAATATCAACGGAAAGCTTGAAACAAAAGAAGGAATTTTACACACATATTATGATCCACTACCTACCAATTGTTGTGCATCTTGGTTTTGCCCAGGAAGTAAAGAAAGAGGGTTAAGTTTAGCTGTTTTCCCATTCGGCTGTACTTTTAACTGCATCTTTTGCCAAAACTGGAGTCATAAATATATCGAAAGAGGCGATCATATCCCAATAGAACAATTACTAAGAGAAGCCAAAGATGCACGTTGCATCTGCTATTTTGGAGGAACCCCTGAACCTCAGCTTCCTTTTCTACTTAAAGCAACTAAGAAAATACTTGAAAATGTGAAACTAAAAATTTGTTGGGAATGGAATGGAACAGGAAATCCAAATCTTGTTCGAAAAGCTGTAGAGTATTCTTATACAACAAATGGGACAATTAAATTTGATTTAAAATCATTTGATTGCAATCTACATATGGCTCTAACGGGTAGAGCTAATAAAAGGACGCTGGATAATTTTCAAACAATAGCAGAGGAATACAAAAAAAGAGATTTACTAACAGCAACAACACTTTTGATACCAGGTTATATTGATAAAGAAGAAGTAGAAAAAATCGCAAAGTTTATCTCAAATCTAAATACAGATATTCCCTATTCACTTCTTGGGTTTCATCCTGACTTTAAAATGATTGACATGCCAATAACTACAAGAAATCAAGCTGAAGAATGCTATCAGGCTGCAAAGAAATATCTAAACCGAGTTAACATCGGAAATAGGCACCTCTTAATATAAAATATGTGGCTCCCAAGTTTAATTTGGATTAAATAAGTTTTTAATCACCTCCTTCATTGACAAAGCACGATTTTATGGAATTTGTACCACTTAAAGAAGTAGAAGATACATTAAACGCATGGAAAAAGAAAAAACAAAAAAAGAAAAAAGAAAAGAAAAAAGAAACTAAAAAGGAAAAAATGGAAGATGATAAATAATGTCAAAAGTAAAAGGTTTGTCATCTGAAAGGATTGCAAAAAGACTACTTGAAAGTAGAGGTTTCCATATTTTATCTACAAGGCATGAAATAAAAGAGGGGGACGAGAAGGTTGCGGAAGTAGATATCATTGCTGAAGATTCAAATGGTGAGAGATATGCTGTTGAAGTAAAAGCTGGTAAGGGAGATGTAAATTCAATAAGGCAGGCTTACGCAAATGCAAAGTTATGCGAGTATAAACCTATGCTTATTTGCAAAGGATATACAGATGATGCAGCAAGAAAAGCCGCTTTAAAACTAGATGTTAAAGTTGTTGAGCTAAGCGAGTATTACTTACTTCTTGAACCAGAGGAATTGGAAAGCATTATTAAGAAATGTGTTGAAGAAGTATTCGAAACACATGGTTTTCTGCCATACTCGGCAGAGATTGATGATAAAGATAGAAAACTCTTAAAAGCAATCTCCACTGCTAAGAATTTCGACGAAGCTGCTGAACAAATTAAAATTAATAGAAAAGAGCTTGGTAAAAAAATAGAGGATTTAACAACTCGTGGTATTCTTCCTAAGAGATCTTTAAGTTTTAGAGATCTTAAAAGATGTTCTTCCTCAATTCTAGCAAGATCTGAAATAATGTCAAAACTTAATGAAATAGAAAGAAAATTAAAATGAAGAACAATCCTCATAATTTAGCGCCTAACTCAAAGCATATTGGCTTAGAAATTTTCAACTCACAAATTAATAACAAATATATTCAAAAAATAAAAGATGCATTGACAACTACGTACGAAGATATACTAGACGTTATCATAGGAGGAGAATTAGAACCACCCGAAGAAGCATATAACTATCAGAGAGAGCAATACAATGCAGATACTCTAATAACACATCTTCTAAAAACAAAAAAGACAGATACTGCTTTATGGGTTGTACAAAAAGATCTCTACTGCAAAGGCATGAACTTCATATTTGGATACGCTATGTTCCAAAGGGGTGCTGTTCTCTCAATTTATAGATTATCCAACACTAAACTGATAGAAAAAGAAGCTACCCATGAAGTAGGACATATAACAGGTTTACAACATTGCAGCAATCGATGCGTCATGCAATTTTCAAATTCCCTATGGGAAGCAAAAATGAAACCATCAAATCTATGTGAAAGATGTCAAAGAAAAATAACCTTACTCTAACAAATAAAAAACCTGGCTTTTTTCATCTCCTTGCCGCCTCATAGATAATCCATTTTCCAATTGAAAAATCCTTAATGACCAAATCACTAGCACTAGATACTTCTTTATCAGCAATAGCAACCAAAATCCCTCGATTACCCATTTCTTTATATCTAGAAGAGGAAAATATCGTGATGCACCTATCACCATATATAGAAATACCCAAATTATCATAATCATGCCCTCTGATGAAAACCCTAGCATTTATCCCATCTAAAAATTTGACTAAATCCTCTTCATTAAAGGAATTACCAGCCCCTCTATATGTTAGTGAAACAACCGGATCACTCCATACAAGTGATTCAATAGCTCCCAAATCATTTTTCCCTGTTGTTCTCAACTGTTTTAAATTAGCTTCTTTCAAAATCCCTCCATGTGCTGCAAAAACATTATTTGTAAGAACCATCAATGGCATCGATGAAAACACTCCAACATATTTTCCATGTAAATCAGAAGAACCATATCTTTGGATAATCTCTACTTCGAATTCATATGGAAAACATGGAATAGCATAGTTGCATTCATGATTTCCTTTTAAGAGAACTATTTTTTCTGGATAGCTGCATTTTAGAAGAAGTAGATATGTAATGTTGTATATCGATCCCCATTTCATCGGTTCCCGATCTATATAATCTCCTAGAAAAACTAAATGATTTACATTAAAAAATCTCTCAACAATAGCTTTCGTTGTATTAAAATCTCCATGAGTATCACCAATAAACACAACATTTCCATTTAATTCTATCAATGATTCTTCTTTTTCTAAAATAGGCTTTATTTCCTCCAAACAGTCTTCTATTTCATTTTCATCTAAACAAGCAACATAGTCTGGGTCGTTAACAACCCTGTTTATTATATTTTCAACATCGGTCATTTTAACTTCTAAGGGGAAAAGTCTTATACAAAAATCAATTATTTCATGTAAATATTTTTCCATAAAGTGATAAATTTGAAAATACTAGGAATTGATCTTGCAGGAAAATCAAAAAATCCAACTGGAATATGTATTTTAAAAGACAACGAATTCATATTAAAGACCGTAAATGAAGACAAGGAAATACTGGAAATCGCAAGTGCATTAAGAACAGATATTATTGCAATCGATACACCAATAATGCGTGGAAAACCAAAGATTAGAAAAGCCGATATAATACTTAAAAAATACAAGGCTTTTCCACCAACACTACCTGGTATGATACCATTAACAATACGAGGATCAAAACTTGCAACGGAGCTTTCAAAGTATAGTCGCGTCATTGAAGTATTTCCTACTGCAACTGCAAAGATACTAGGTATCTATCATAAAAATTACAAGGAAATCGCAGCAATTTTAAATGTAAAAGTTAAAACCAAACATGAACTTGATGCATATATTTGTTGTCTAACTGGAAAATTGTTTAATGAAGGAAAAACAGAAAATGTAGGCGATGAAAATGGAATAGTCATTATTCCAAAGTTATGACTATATTCAAAGGATTTATATAATTTCATTTCGTTATTTATTTTATATGATGGGGGAAAATGAAAGAAATGAATAAAATTATTTTTAGAAAACATGTCACATGCATCATTGCATTAACCTTTTTGATTTTGATATTTACCCCAACATCAATCTCTAAAGAAGAAACAAATCCAATTTTTAAAAAACCTCTTGAATTACCTGATCCTATAGAACTTGATATATCATTAGAGGAAGCAATCTGTCGTAGAATGTCAGTAAGAGAATTCACAGGAGAGGGCATCACTGATGAAGAACTATCAACGATTTTATGGCATGCCTACGGATTAACCCAAGAGGGAACTAGGAGTATCCCTGGTATAACGGATGTATATCCCATTACAATATATGTTCTTGCTGAATACGGCGTATGGCGTTACAACCCTGAGGATCATAACCTTATAAGACATCGTCGCTTAGATATGACATGGATAGGACAATACGATACAGCTACAGTTAAAATAGCATTGGTATGGGATAAATCTAAATGTGTCAATGAAAATTATGCAGGGGCAGAAATAGGGGAGATATGTCAAAACATATATTTTTCATGTAACGCACTAAATCTTGGAACAGTGACAACCGCTACTGGAGTAAATCAAATTTATTTTATTGGTTTACCAATAAATGAAAAACCAAGAATCATTATGCCAATAGGACATCCAAAAACACCATACCAGTTCACTTACGACCCAATAATATCGGATCAACCAAGTATTGAAAACTCAACTACCACTCTTACCGATGCAATACTCAACAGAAGTGAAACTATAGCTTGGGAAGAAACCAATATAACTCTTCAGCAGCAAACTCAGGTTATATGGTCATCCTATGGATACTCATATTTTATTGACGAAATCAACAACAAAAGACACAGAACATTACCCAGCTCATATGGCAGATATCCTTTGACAATTTATAGTGTTAACAAAACAGGAATTTATAGATATCAAACAGAATCACATCAACTAATAGAAATAAAAAAGGGGGATTATAGAGAAGAAATAGCAAATGCCTCAGAAGGTTTCATCTCCTCTGCACCTTTAATTATTATACCTGTTTTAAACATGACAGGTCAAAATGAGCAATATCTATGGGCTTGGTATTACGAGGCAGCAGCCTCAGCTTATAACGTTTTACTTGAAAGCACGGCATGGAATCTATCGTCAAATATAATACTTAACACAAACACTATGGGTTTGACATCTGTTCTTGAAATAAATCCTGAGAAATGGTTACCGATGTTTATCGTACCAGTTGGAAAACAAAAAAACATTGAAAACCAGCCGCCAAATGTAATAATAAATCAACCTCAAAAAGGTCTATACATACTTGGAAACAAGATAGCGAACCTAAGTAGAACTTGGATAATAGGACAGTTTCAAGCAGAAGCCGTAGCAGATGATGATCAATGCTTTAAAGCTGTACATTTTTATATAGATGGAAAAGCAGTAGAATACAGCAATAATCAAACATCCAACGTTCGCCTACCAACACAGTTTCTATTAAGGAGAAAAGAATTGACAGCTATAGCTTATGATTACGAAGGAAAATCAGCAGTTGCATCTATTAAATACTTTAAAATAATCTAAAATTCTATTATTAAAATACCTGCTAGTTAAGACATTGTTATCCAAAAAACAAACTAGAAACTTCTAATACTGTTGTTTATATTCTGAATCATTAATTAATCCAAAACAGGTCTAATTCTTTTATGAGGGCTTAGGTAATGGATAAGAAAATTTCTGAACTTAAAAAAATTATAGCAAAATCAAACAAAATTGTTGCATTCACAGGAGCAGGGTTCTCAGCTGAATCTGGTATATCTACCTTTCGTGGTACTGGTGGCCTTTGGTCAAAGTATGACCCTAACATTTATGCGAATATCAATATCTTCATGCAGAATTCAACATATTACTGGAATTTTTTTAGAGATGAAAGGTATCCAGTAATTAAGAAAGCTAAACCCAATAATGGTCATTATGCTTTGGTTGAACTGGAGAAACGTGGGAAGATATACCGTGTAATAACCCAAAATATCGACGGATTGCACCAAGAAGCAGGACAATCTGATGTAATTGAACTTCATGGTAATACCAGAAAGATTAATTGTTTGAGTTGTAGTAAAACTTACAATATGGATGACACCTGCAAATTATTGAAAAAAGAACTGCCTCCAAAATGTTCATGTGGAGGAAATCTAAAACCAGGTACTGTACTTTTTGGAGAACCTTTACCTCAAGGTGCACTTGATACGGCATTACTTGCCTCGAAAAACTGTGATTTATTTCTTGTATTAGGTAGCTCCCTTGTTGTGTATCCTGCAGCTTCTATGCCGATGATTGCTAAGAAAAGTGGAGCTGCTTTGGTTATTGTAAATATTGATCCAACTCCAATGGATGACATAGCTGATTTAATCTTTCGAGAGAGTGCCTCAAAGGTTTTGTCTAAGTTGATATGATGACATTGATATTTAGTAGGATATAATCATTGTATCTATAACGATATATTATATCTCTTTAATGAGTTCATTAAGAGATAAAATCCTAGCAAATCCTTTTCGCAAAACCTTCAATTCAGCATCATGCAAATCCGGGAAATGTGCTGATGTCACATCACTTCCAAATACAACCTTAAAGCTTCTTTCAAAAGCCTGCCTTGCAGTAGTAGAACAACAATAATTGGTCAATGTTCCACAAATAATCACCGTGTCTTTATCCATATTTTTAAGAATAGTCTCTAAAGGAGTATCATAAAACGCTCCATATGACGATTTATGAATAATAATCTCACCTTCAATTGGAGCTAATTCATGCCAAACATGTCCTTTTACGAAAAACGAAGACTGATCAACATCAAGATCAGGAAAACGAGTAGGCATAAAAGGTAGAATTTTAGGGCGATCAAGAAAGTTATGAGTCTTAGAATAAACGGTGAAAATAACAGGTATGTTCCTCTCCCGACAATGGTCAATTAGGCTTTTGATAAGTGGAACTTGTCTTGTTGCTTCAGGTACCCAGTAAGGTGACCAGCGTGGTTTAACAAATTCATCCTGCATATCAATAACTAGTAGAGCACATTTATCTGAAATGATATCAAACTTACCTTCTCCTGATTCATAACCTTTTTTAGCTAAATCAAGTACCAGTTTTTCAGTAAATTTTCCAACATCCATATTTAACTTACAACAAATGATTTCTTAATAAAATTACTAATAAAAACTCAAATCAGGAATGGCTGATTAGATCAAAAACTTGTTAAGTATTACTAGATAATTTTTGTTTCAACCTGTTTATTTTATCCCTAAGAAAGATCGCCTTCTCAAAATCAAGATTATCTGCTGCCTCTCTCATTTCAAACTCAAGCAAAACAATCATCTTTGGAATGTCTTCTCTTGGGATATGTTTTATATCCTTTACCTCAACAATTTTTTCTTTAATCGGCTTGACAACAGTCTTTGGAACAATGTTATGTAATTTATTATACTCAAGTTGAATGTTTCTTCGCCGGTTTGTCTCATCAAGTGCTTGCCTAATTGATTTAGTAATACCATCTGCATACAACACAACTTTCGAATTCACATTCCGTGCTGCTCTCCCAATAATCTGAATAAGGCTCCTTGCATCACGTAGGAACCCCTCCTTATCAGCATCAAGGATACCAATAAAACCTACCTCAGGAATATCAATTCCCTCACGAAGCAGATTGATACCAACTAAAACATCAAACTCGCCTAGTCGAAGCTGCCGGATAATCTCCGATCGCTCAAGCGTTTCGATCTCTGCGTGAAGATACCGAGTTTTAATATTTTTTCCAGCAAAATAGTTAGAAAGTTCCTCAGCAAGTTTTTTTGTAAGTGTTGTAACAATTACCCTTTCCCCACGTTTCACAGTTTTATCAATTTCTTTAATCAAATCAGCTATTTGACCTTGGATACCCCGAACTTCAATTAGTGGATCAACAAGACCTGTTGGTCGAATAATCTGCTCGACAACCTGATCAGATATCCCTAGCTCATAATCACCTGGTGTTGCTGAAACAAAAATCACATTTTTCATATACTGTGTAAATTCATCAAAGGTTAGTGGTCTATTATCAAAAGCACTAGGAAGTCGAAAACCATAATCAACCAATGCTTTCTTCCGTGAATAATCTCCGTGATTCATCCCATGAATCTGAGGAATAGTCCGATGACTCTCATCTATAAACAATAGGAAATCCTCAGGGAAATAATCAAGCAAGCAAAATGGTTTTTCCCCAGGCTTCCTCCCGTCAAAATGTCGGGAATAGTTCTCAATACCTTTACAATAACCCATCTCATCAATCATCTCAAGATCATAAAGCGTCCGCTGTTTCAACCGATGGGTTTCAATCATACCAAGTTTTGGTAACTGTTCTTCAAGCTCAAGCTTAATAGACTCAACAGCCCGCTTTATTTTATCCCCTGCAATGACAAAATGCTTAGCAGGATATACAAAAAATTGGTCAAATACATCAGATGTTTCACCAGTAATCTTGTTGATCTCCCGTATTTTTTCAATCTCATCACCAAACATCTCAACTCGGATAATATTGTCATAATACCCGGGGATAAGATCAATTGTATCACCTTTCACCCGAAACCGACCAGGTGCAAGATTAAAATCATTCCTCTCATATTGCATTTCAACAAGATGTTCAAGAATCTTTTTCCGTTCCACATTCTGCCCTTTGCCTATTTCAAAACCAATCGTAGCAAAATCATTTGGATCACCAACACTATAAATACATGAAACAGACGCCACAACAATAACATCCTCTCTAGAGAGAAGAGATGCTGTCGCGGCAAGACGCATCTGCTCAATCTTAGGGTTGATATCGGCATCTTTTTCGATATATTGATCCTTAGAAGGAATATACGACTCCGGCTGATAATAATCATAATATGAAACAAAATACTCCACACGGTTCTCTGGGAAAAACTCCCGGAACTCACTATACAACTGCGCGGCAAGTGTTTTATTATGAGCAAAAACAAGCGTTGGCTTCTGCACCTTTTCAATCACATTAGCCATAGTAAACGTCTTACCAGAGCCAGTAACACCAAGTAGAGTCTGACACTGCTCACCTCGATTAAGACCTTCAACAAGTTTTTGTATCGCCTCAGGCTGCGATCCCTTAGGCACTAGGTCAGTGACAAGCTTGAACTTTCTTATGCTATCAACTCCTTTTCACGAAGAAGCCTATTATACTTCAATGCAAAACGATGCGCCTCATCACGAATCTCCTGAATAAACCGAAGTGCTTTATCAGTTTTTATTAGTCGCAAAGGATGAATCAATCCTGGAACAAAGATCTCTTCAAACTGTTTGGCAATAGAAACAATTGGGATTTTCACATCAAGCTTTTCAAGCTGCCTTAATGCGAAATTAAGCTGCCCTCTACCTCCATCGATTATAATAAGATTTGGAAACTCAGAATCCTCTGCTAATAAACGGGTATATCTTCGCTTAACAACCTCACTTATTGCAGCAACATCATCAATACCTTCAACTGTTCGAATGCGAAAACGACGATAGTTACTTTTATCTGGCTTCCCATTGCGAAACTGCACCATAGAACCAACTGTTGACGTCCCAGATAAATGGGAAATATCAAAACATTCAATAACCGAAGGAGTGTCCTTAAGATTTAATCGTTTTTGAAGTGCTTCAACCTTCTCAACATCCGCAAAAAAAGATATATCAATATTTTTTGCCACTAAATCCAACAGTTGCCTTTTTGACCCTTTCAAAGGAGTGGTAAGCACTACCTTAGATCCTTTCTTAATTTTCAGAAAAGAAGAAAAAGATTCATCCATTTTATCAGGAAGAATAATTTCTTTAGGTACGGGGTATTCCGAATAATATTGAATAAGAAACTCCTCAAGGAAATCCTCATTAAAATCAAAGACAAATTCATTCTTATTTGATAACGTACCCTTATAGATGTTAAAGAGCAATAAATAGACTTTTCCATCTTTCACCTGATAATTAATGATATCCTCATCATATTTTCTCTGTCGATCAATGTTCTGCCGTTCACTAAGATGTTCAAGTGCAGTGATTTGATTTCGCAGTTCAAGAGCTTGTTCAAACTGAGCGTTCTCTGAATGCATTTTCATCTCACGCTGCATCTGTTTTAACAGTTTTTTTCCGCTTCCTGATAAAATCAATTTTACCTTCTCTATCCTTTCATTATATCCCTGCAAAGAAATAAGGGCAGCACACGGTGCACTACAAAGATGAATATGATACCTCAAACACGGTTTTTTTGACATACGTTTACAGGTCCTAATCATAAACGTCTTACGTAAAAACTGTAAAATATAATCCCTTTCATGATAGGAAACAAACGGACCGTAAAAACTTCCTTTCCCCATCTTATTTCTAGCAATAAGAAGCCTGGGATAGTCCTCAACTGTCAACTGAATATAGGCAAAATTCTTGGCATCTTTTAATCTGATATTATACCTTGGCTGGTACCGTTTAATAAGTGTGTTTTCTAGGATAAATGCCTCAACTTCAGTATCTGTTACGATACACTCTACTGAGTCAATATTCTTAACCAGACTTAGGCTTTTTATATCTAAATCATTTTTCTTTAGATAACTTGTCACCCGTTTTCGAAGATTCTTTGCCTTCCCCACATAGATTACTTTACCAAATTCATCTTTGAATTGATAGCATCCAGGGTTCTTTGGAAGATTATTCACCTCAAACATGTATCCTTTCACACACAATATTTTTTAAGATTTCACCTGTAAAACTCTCCCTATTTTGAGTAACCTCTTCAGGAGATCCAAACGCAACAACATAACCACCCATATCTCCACCTTCAGGCCCAAGATCTAAAATGTAATCCGCTGACTTAATCACTTCAAGATTATGCTCGATTACGACAACCGTGTTTCCCATCTCAACTAGGCTATTCAAAACATCAATAAGTTTCTTCACATCATGAAAATGAAGACCAGTTGTTGGCTCATCTAGCAAATACAAAGTCCTTCCAGTACTCTTCTTTGACAACTCCCGCGTAAGCTTAATCCGTTGCGCTTCACCACCCGAAAGCGTAGTCGAACTCTGACCAAGTTTAATATAATCAAGACCCACACGTGACAACGTCTCAAATTTCCTCCTAACAAAGGGGATATGTTCAAAAAGCTCAAGTGCCTCTTCAACACTCATTTCTAAAACATCAGCAATCGTTTTCCCTTTATACGTAACCTCAAGAGTCTCCTTATTATAGCGTTTTCCTTTACATTCTTCACATTCGATATAGATATCAGGTAAAAAATTCATTTCAATTTTTATCAGTCCATCCCCACTGCATGCTTCACACCGTCCACCTCTAACATTAAATGAAAACCTACCAGGTTTATACCCTCGAACCCGTGCCTCTGGTGTCTTAGCGAAAATCTTACGAATCTCATCAAAAACTTTTGTATAAGTAGCAGGGTTACTCCGAGGAGTCTTACCTATGGGACTCTGATCAATCACAATGACCTTATCAATCTGTTCATCAAACTTTATAGTATCATGATCACCGGGATTAACCCGCGAATTATGCAGTTTCTTCATAAGCCCCTTATACAAAATATCATACACAAGGGTCGATTTCCCACTTCCAGAAACACCTGTAATAAGGGTAAGAACGCCAATGGGAATATCAACATCTATATCTTTCAAGTTATGCTCACGACACCCGTGGACATGGATATACCTCTCCGATTTTCTTCTCTTATTTGGAAGAGTAATTTGCAATTCCTTTGAAAGATATTTCCCTGTAAGCGATGTCGGATGATTCTCAATTTCCTCAGGTGTCCCCTCGGCTACTATCTTCCCTCCATGAATACCTGCACCAGGTCCCATATCAATAACATAATCAGCATGTCTTATGGTTTCCTCATCATGCTCAACAACAATCAAGGTATTTCCAAGATCCCTCAACCGATATAGCGTATTGATTAATTTCTTATTATCACGCTGATGAAGCCCAATCGACGGTTCATCAAGAATATATATGACCCCCATCAAATTAGAACCAATCTGCGTTGCAAGTCGAATCCGTTGCGCCTCCCCTCCAGAGAGCGTCCCAGCACTCCGCGAAAGCGTTAAATAATTTAGACCAACTTTGTCAAGAAAATCCAACCTAGATCTGATTTCTTTTAGTATCTGAAATGCAATTTCCTCTTCTTTTTTAGAAAGTGTTAACGTCTTGAAAAAAACGATACAATCTTTAATTGACATATCAGTAACATCAACAATCGATTTCTCAGCAATCTTCACTGACAGTATCTTTTGTTTTAGTCGTTTCCCATGACACACAGGGCAGTTGGATATATTCATGAATTTTTCCATATCATATCTTCTATAATCGGACTCTGTCTGCCTATACAATCGTTCAGATTGAGGAATGAGCCCCTCCCATGCTCCTCTCCCAGACCATTGAGAATCACCATTTTTCATAACCATGTTAAACCTGATCATCTCAGAAGAACCATACATCAACACATTATATTGATGTTCTTTCAAATCCTTGATAGGAGTAAAAATGTCAAATCCAAAGTGTTTGGCAACCGCTCCAAGATAGTGTATCCGCCAACCATCCCTTACATTTTTATAAAGTGAAACAGCGCCATCCGCGATGGATTTTTCCATATCTGGAATAATCAGATCAGGGTCAAACTCCATCTTAATGCCTAATCCGTGGCATTCCTCACAAGCGCCAAACGGACTGTTAAAAGAAAACATCCTGGGCTGTAATTCTTCAAATACCACCCCGCATTTCGGACATGCCATCTTCGAAGAATACACAACTTCATTTCCCTCTTTATCAAGAACAATCAAAAGACCATCAGATTTCTTCAAAGCATTCTCACACGCTTCAACAAGCCGCGACTTATCACTAATTTTTAAACGATCAATTATAATTTCTATGTCGTGTTTTTTATACCGCTCCAACTTGATCTCTTCATCGGTTCTAAAAATCGTTTTATTCACTCGAACCCGAGTGTAGCCTTCTTTATGCAAACTTCTAAACAGTTGCTCATAAGTCCCTTTTTTCTGCCGAACAATCGGAGAAAGAATTGTAATCATCCCATCAAAGTCTTTCGAAATACTCCTTGCGATACGTTCAGGAGATTGCGGTTCAATTCTTATATCATGCGCTGGGCAATAGGGCACTCCAATTCGCGCAAAAAGCAATCGCAAATAATCATAAATCTCAGTGGTTGTAGCAACGGTACTCCGGGGGTTTCTACTTGTCGATTTCTGCTCAATTGATATAGCTGGTGACAAACCCTCAATGCTGTCTACATCAGGTTTCTGCGTAAGCCCAAGAAACTGACGTGCATATGCAGAGAGTGACTCAACATATCTTCGTTGTCCTTCTGCATAAATCGTGTCAAAAGCTAGGGTTGACTTTCCAGATCCAGAAAGCCCAGTAATAACTATGAATTTATCTCTTGGTAGCTCAACTGTAATGTTCTTAAGATTATGTTCGCGAGCACCCTTAACGATGATCTTCATATTAAATCCCCTAAAATGTAGATACCTGATTGAAGCAGCTTTATACTCATAAGGTTTTTTTATTGATTAGATATCTACCACTCTTAGTAATTTTAATTATTTCAGAGAAGTCTTTCTATTATTTAAGCATATATGTAGGATCATTGAATATATTACTCCCGATGACGGTACTCACTTAAAAAGGTTTTAATCATAAAACGTGGTCTAAAAGAGGAGAAACTCTAATCACAGGATGTAAAGCGACTCTTAGTCTCTAATTATTGTATCCGAACTAGAGCATTTTACCTTCCGATTGGTACTGCAAGTATAGGTATTGTTATATCTTCATTTAATTTTAATAGATCAATGATTGCTTGTTGATCTTCGATTTCATAGATGTTTGCTTTTAGACCCCATGCAGCTGCATCTAACATAACATTATGTGCCCCAGCTCCTGCATCGTGGTACCATATGTGTAATAAACTATCAGCTGATAAATCAGGAGATCCAGGAGGTCTAGTTTTTTCTCTATCTAAGATAAAAAGTATTATCATTGGAGCATCAGCTATACTTGGTTCTGAGCATGCATCAGCAATTGTTAGTTTGTGGTTCCCTATTTTTACAGGTTTTAAATATGTCACTATTGGAAACCCTACAAAATCCACAGGTACTGGAAAAATTTTAGTGAGGATATTTGGTTCATAGTAATAGATCGCCTTATTTTTCACTGCATAGATATCTAATGGATAGTATCCTTTTGCACTTGGTATGGTTCTATGTCTACCTTTTTGGTACTTTTCATCGCTTTTATCACGATAGAGTGAAAAACCACTAGTTGCCCATATCATCTGACTCATTTCAAATCTTGAGATGGTGTCTCCAAATGATATCGATTCTTCTCTTTCTTCTAGGGCTGTTGATAATGTCATATTAGAATTTTTGATTCTTGGTAATAGTGAAATCCAAAATGGTCTGTATACAAAATCGTATGAATCGTAATCAGGATGTCCTATAGGCATCACTGTGAATCCCTCCTGGTTTTCGGGTATTCCAAGAGGATCTATTGCGGATGGAGTTTGCGCTGTTACAACAGATCCTAGACCTAAGGCGTTTGTCATAAATTGAATGTTCTGATCTATCATACCAATCTCTGCACCAGCTAAGTTACGATCTATCTTATTCGTGTCGTAACACATTCCTAGTTGGACAGGAGCATAATATTGCCATCCTACTATGTCTCGCCAGTCTCCTGCTTTATAAAATACTAGTGAATGATTATCAGGGTCGTATGTATATGCTGCGTCTTCTTTTAGTACATAAATAACTGCGCCATTTATGCCTCCTACCCCAGGGACTGTACTTGTATTGTCTTCTCGTAAACCATATGCCGCCCATAATATTGTTGAGAGTTCTTCATCTGTCACTGGATCTTCTGTAAAGTTTCGTACTGATTTTCTCCTGAAAATTGATTCTTCAAGTACCATATCAGTTGTTATTGGTGGCGGTAAAGGGTAATCTAGATTTGTTGTTTTAGGATCTTTTGTTATTTTTGAGGTATGGCTTATTTTAATTGATGGTGAAATTGTAGTTCCAAGAGCCGGTGAAATGGCAACGCTACAAAAGATGATAACTATGGTTAGAGCTACTGCTTTTTTATACATTAAATTTCTTTTCGTATTCTTCCCCCATTTAATATATTCTAACTGTAAATATAAAATTTTCCATTAAAAGGTTGTACAATTGTGTGTTTGCATTGTAAATTTTAGACAAATCACAAAATTTTAAATTGCATTTTAGAATCTAATCATAAAACCTACTTGGTATGACAGTTGATATCCAACAAACTCTAATCTCAGAATATGATTAAACTCTTAGTCTATAATTTTTATCCTTATTCTATACTTAAACTCTGTTATAAACCTAAAGTACATTTGGTTTTTTCCCGGGTAGAAACCTAAAAATATCTTAAATCACTCAATTTTCTTCCCACATTTCCTACAGAACTTTGCATCGCTATCAAGCTCTGTCCCGCAATCTGAACAATGCATAGTCGTTGAGCGTGAACTTTGATCTACTGATTTCGCAAATGCTTTTGCCTTTTTTTCTATACGTTTGCCAAATTGCTCAGCCTTTCTACCAAATTCTTCAGCAAATTTATCAATATCCTTCTCAATGGAACTATTCTTGGCTAAATAATTACCACATTTAGTACAGTATTGCGCATCATCATCATTTTTCTTCCCACATTCATTACAATATGACATTATTTAACTCCCCTTTATCTAATATCATATAACTTGATGTTATTTAAAATATAAACGGTTTATTTTTTACCAAGAGGTGTAGTTACTAATTTTAATCCATAACTAATAAGAATAACAACAAAAAATATGACAATGAGATATGTTTCTATTACATGTGCTAAGGATGCCAGAATTGAAATATCCAATTCTGTGTCTATAACAACAAATATTTTTGCAACTACCCAAAGTCCAATTATAAAGGTAACTGTTGATATACATGGTGAAATCCATTGATAATTTGTCTTATATTTTCTCAGTAAATACGTATTATATGAGCTAATTAATATTGAAATATAAATTAAGAGCAAATAGTCATACAAAACACTACCTATTTTTCCAATAACAGCATAATCTTCCCCAACAGCAATCATTCCCCATATGGCTATTCTTAAAATAATTATTACTAAGAATGAACCTATTAATGGACCAATTATCCCAAATGTTTTATCACTCCATTGTTCAAAAGATTTCCCTGGTCTTTCAAATCTATGTTCTATTCGTTTTCCAATTCTCTCTGCTGTTTCCTCAAACTTACTTGCAATTTTCTCAATTTTTTCTTCAACTGATTCATCAACTTTCTTAGATTTTATTGAATCGGTAGTTTTTATATCAATTAATTCAGTTCCACATTTTTTACAATATTTAGCATCATCATCATTTTTCTTTCCGCATTCTGTACAATATGCCATTTTTTAACTCCTCAATTACAATAATTAAAACTAGTATTGATTTATAAAGTTCTTTTTAAAATTTATTTAATCAAAATTCATTAAAATAACTTGATATGACCGTAAAAAAAAATAAAAAAAGGTGTTTTACGCTAATGGATCACTGATACTACCCATGAAGAGTATCGATTCTGTTTGTTTATGTTGAATGAGATACATAAAAGGATGATTACAATCAAAAACAATCCTTGGTGAACCACCATTCACAGTAGTGAGTTCCATAATTACTGCAGTTGCAGCTGCCGCCTCTGTTCCCTCTTCATTAACATCTATAAACGCCTTATGCAGAACTTTACTGATAAATAAATCCCTTCCGCCAGTGATGCCTGAGAAATCGGCGTCAGAGGTAAATGGGATATTCATTCCTAGATCAATAAGATAATCCCCTAACGAATAGGAGGTTTCAACCTTAAATTTTGGGAGATAGATATCCATCTTTGTTTCAACCATAGATCCAGTCCATTCTGAGAACATTTCGATATCAATTGTATCGATAGCAGTTGATAAATCATTGTTTTTCGGAAGTAGAATTATCATGGATATATCATCTCCTGTATAGGGTAATTCTAAAATCTGTAGATCATCAGTTTCAGTATAGTAAAAGACATCCTCGGTATCTATGAGGCTCATTGTCGGAGCTTCAACAGATGTTTCTGCATTAGTTTCAAACGTTCGATTGGTTGTATTCACGGGGTCAAACTGGGTTTTCCAGATGCCTTTGAAATAGATAGCGTTGGTGAGTATCAACGCGGTAAGAGGACTTATCGCATCCGCTGTTATGAGATCCTTTATTAATCCATTCGTGTGGTTTTCAACCCATTGATTGATAATCGCTGCGGCTTCTGTAGGATTTGAATAATCTACCTCGGTGGCATCTCCACCATAATACTCTCGTATAACATTTAGATATGCTTCAAGAAGCTGAAGGTTTTCTTTTACCCACAAGGCATTCGCAGTGCTAATGTTATACTCCTCGTTTTTCGTATTGAGCACTTCATAGAGGTTTTTCATATAAATGTGAAAGGATTCATTATCCTGCTTAACATTGAGTACGCTCGCCATTTCCTTAGCTGTTTCACCTCTAGCACCCTCATAGGTCATAGCAAGAGCAGTAAAAATACTGTAGGGTGAGATAAATAGATTACCTTCATTTACCTCATGTACTTCTCTAAAAATATCAAATGCAAAGGAATTAACAGCATCATGAAAAGAAAGATTACCAAGTGGAGTTGGCTCTTCATCATCCGGTATTATATCTTCATCGATAATATCTGAACCTGGTTGGTTCTGAAGTACTGCTACAAAAACAGCTGCAGATATAATGATGAATACCGCTAGGATTGAGACAATATATTTTAATTTCATTTTTCGTTCACTAATTTTCTGTATAATCTGTTATACTATTTAAAAGTCTTGAAGATGTTCGGAAAAAACCAAAAGAAAAACACTACTAGACTACTAGTCATGATTTATTATATATTGAAGACACTAATCATTATAACCTTATTACTATAGTAAATGACCTTTAAAGCCCAGATAAATCAAAACAAAGGCAAAAAACTTCTGTTTCACATGAAACTCTCCGAGAATATAGTATGGGCCCGCCGAGATTTGAACTCGGGTTACCAGCACCCCAAGCTGGAAGGATGCCAAGCTACCCCACGGGCCCAGAGATGAGCCTATGAATCTAATTTTTATTGAAAAACTTATTTGTAGATTTCGGAAAGATTTAATATTGTATTTTGGATGAGTTCTCATTCATGGATGCGACCGATATATTAGGTTTAACAGCGGGGGCCATAACATCTTTAGGCTTCATACCCCAATTGATTCGAGGTTATAGAACCAAGAAACTTGATGATGTATCATATTATATGCCAATGACATTAGCATTTGGTATGACGTTGTGGTTGATCTACGGCATTGTTGTAGAAAAGTTACCTATAATTGTAGCAAATGGTTTCGGAATCAGCTGCTGTTTCATTCTCATTATTATGAAAAGGATATACTCCCCTGCATATACTATGGTACCAGATACAAATGGAGAAGAACCGCCTAGGGAGGAAAAATGAAAGATAACCTTCCAAAGGGACCATTTAGTTTCCTTTTATCTTGGCGACCTTTTCCAATTTATGAACTTGTAAGTTATGTACTAATGTTTGCTAGTGTACCAATGTTGGCATATGGATTGCATACATATGATTGGGAGATTATAAAAACAATTATTTTAACGATATTAGCCCTCTATTCTGGTTTCCTTGCAGCACTTATATGGAATGATATTACAGATATTGATATTGATGCTGTTGTACACCCAGATCGGCCGCTGCCCAGAGGTAGGATAAGTTCAAAAAAATTCTTTATGGTAGCACTAATATTTTCGGCTATGACGTTTACGTTTTCAATTCTCGTTAGCATATGGTGCTTCATATTAGTTGGAGCAGCAGCCTTATTTGTAACATTTCATAATAAATACCTGAAAAAAATTGTAAAGATCCCTGCATACTCTGAAATCTTTACTCCCTTACAGTGGGTTGTCGTTGCGATATTTGGATTTCTTGCGATATGGACCGTACTTCCACAAACTGCAGATTTTATTTTCACATTGCCGTTATTTGGAACCATTTCAACAAGTGGTTCAGAGATTCAAAATATGATCCTTCTTGTTCTTTTTACATACTTAGCAGATAACGCTCATGATTTACCAGAAGGAATACATGATGTGGAAGGAGACCGTAAACTAGGAGTAAAAACATACGCAACATCTTTTGGAGAAAAAACTGCAGCAAAAATATCCTTCTCCATGTTTGTACTTTCAGGTGTATTAGGTGTATTACTTTACATAAGAACACTACTTTCTCCAATATTCTTGGTATTGTTTCTAATAGTATGGATACTAACACTACGTTGGTATTATAAACTCTTAAAATTTGAGGAGAAAGATAGGGCGGAGTTGGGAAAAATTGTTGGGAGAAAAGGCTACGACTATCTTCTTATGGTATATAATTTAGTATTTTTAGATGTAATATTACAAGTTATTAACTTTCACTATAACATAGTTTGAGTTTTTTAAAATGAACCTGCACTAACTCAATAATTTCGTCATTAATGCCATTTGTGTCCACATGCGATTTTCAGCCTCATCAATAATCACAGATTGGTTTCCATGAGCCAATTCTTTTGTAACTTCCTCTCCATAATATATAGGCATACAATGCATGAAAATAGCATCTTTCTTGGCTTTATTCATAATATCTTGTGTTATTGTATATTCTTTTAAATCATCCATTATTTGTTGTCTTTCTTTTTCATACCAGAGCGATACCCATGTGTCCGTAGCTATTATGTCAGCGTTTTTAACGGCATCAATATCATCTGTTATAGTTACTTGTAGGTTTTTCTTTTCAGCTATCTTATTTGCCTGGTCAACGAAGTAATTTGATGGCCAATGTTTCTTGTGCGAAATAACAGTTACATTCATTCCAACAGATGTACATCCTAGGAGGTAGGAATGCGTTAGGTTGTCGTCTCCATCTCCAATGAAAACAAAATTCAGCCCATATAACCGTCCTTTGTTTTCTTTAATAGTCATCAGATCAGCTAGTATCTGGCAGGGATGTTCATCTATATCTAGCCCGTTTATTACAGGAACAGTAGCATGTTTGGCAAGTTCATGTAAATCTTCTTTATTTAACGGTCTATACATTATGATGTCGGCGTATCTTGATAAAACCAAAGCAATATCTTCAACGGATTCTCTCTGACCTATTTTGATATCATCTTTGTTTAGAAATACTGCATGACCACCCAATAGGATCGTACCTACTTCAAAAGAAGCTCTGGTTCGTGTCGACGCTCTTTCGAATATCATAGCAAGTATTTTACCCTTCAAATATTGAAACGTTTGACCATTTGTAGCATCTTGTTTTAATTTGATTCCTAGATCAATGATGTCTTCTATGTCATCTTTGACATCTAATATGGAGAGCACGTTTTTTTTCATAGATCCTGACAGGTGAAAAGCCCCTACTGTATTAAAATCTTTAGTATTCCCTTCTGTTCATCTATATGATGCAATCCTAAAAAGTTATCTTCTCATATGGGAGTTTGAGCCTTGTAAACTGATTTAGATGCACATAAGTATTTCTGGCTTTTAGAATTTATTTGAGTGTATTCTTAAACCATCAATCCTCTCAAAGTGAAGTTTTATTTTCGGTGAAGGGGCTAATTGTAATTTTTTAGTTATTTTTTTTCTAAAGAAATGAGACTCGAAATCCATTGAAATTCCAACGCCTTTAGGTGGCAGGAAAAAATTTATTTTCAATTTATTATGTCCGATAACTGAGATCTGCCGCTGTGGTTCAATTTTACAAATCCCTGAGAGCTTTATCGTTTCTACACCATTAGAGTAATAGCCTTCTACTATACCTGGCCCTTCACAAACAGCAAGTCCGATCCAATGTGCTTTTGAATGGGGAAATTGTCTCACATATTCTCTTGGCTCGTTGGTCATCTTGAAGGTCAGATGTAGTTTTTCTTTTCCCTTCTTAGCAGTAATTTCAAGTTCTAAAGGATAATAAAAATCATACTCATTGGCATATTTTGTTTTTTTATATTGAAAAGTGATATCACAGAATTCGGTATATGTTTTTCCATCCTTAGAGAAGATCAAAGATCCCATTGCTGGGCCGCCCATTATCCAAAACATCAAATTTCCATAGAATAAAGTCCATCCATTATCAAATAATGCCCATACCCAGTCATAACCAAATGGGTTATTTTCTGTACTAAATGTTATAGAAGAGGGGATACGTATTGTATGATTACGAATCCACCATCCAAAAAGCTTTGCATAGGTTACTATGGTTTTTGCCAAACCGGACGCATTTGTTAGTGGATTTTCATACAAAAAATCTCCCCATACATGTTCAAAATATCCTGTCCCTTCAATGGTAAACGTTTTATCTTTTATCTTCATGGTTCCAGTGAGTTGATTTTTGGGAATGAATCCGTATCTAAAGAAACCCAGACCCATAGGGAGCCAACCATTAGTGATGTCTTGAGCAATCCAACGAGGATATGATTCAGCTAGGTACTTGAGATCTATTTCAATATCATTTTCCGGGTCACTAAAATGCATTTCATAGTTAGGGAACCCTCCTTTCATAAATGAATTGTCATAGCTTACATTAAAGCTATCTTTGGCTGATTTTAATTTAACTGAATCGCTACGTGAATAGTGAATAAAATGTTTATTATTTACTTGATCAAAAAGAGTCATATTGGAAATATAACCAATTTTTGGTTTGTTAAACCATTCGTTAAATGTTACTTTTAAATTCCATTTCTTATTGTCCTCGACTGATTTGAAGAACGCTTCGGCACACCACCACTCTATTAGGGTTGGAAAATGTTCTCTTTCATCATCATCTGTCCAAGGATTTAAAATGCTATTTCTATCTATCATTGTTCGACCTATCATTTCATTGGACTATTAAATATTTTTTAGAGATTTATAAACGGCAAATCCATTGTGATATAGATACCAATAAGAAAAAGATATGAAAACACAGAAAATATCAAATATCTAAAAATTAGAATTTCGCATAAGTCGCCTAAAGAGCAGGTTTGTACCGACGATAATAAAAACTTTAAATCACATAAACTTACTCATCATTGTCCTAATAAAGGTGTCAATATTGAAAGCAATTTCAAAATCAAATTTTACTATTAAAGATAAACTTTTTGCTCATTTGGAGACATGGAGACCATATACTGTATTATGGTGTGGACTTGTCAGTTTAGCAGGATCATGCATTGCCTTTGGTAATTTTCCTCCTTTAAAAATTGCAATTCTAGCTTTATTTGTACCTATGATGGGTTGGACGGCAGGACTATATCTTGCAGATTTTATAGATAGAAAACTAGATGCTATACAGAAACCACATAGACCTATTCCCTCAGGTAGAATTAAACCAATGGAAGCACTTGCAATAGGTGGTATATTTGCAATAACCGGATTTATCCTATCGTTTCTACTTAGTCTAAACAATATCATACTGGTATTTATAGTGGCACTCCTCGTACTTTTTTATTCAAAAATTTCAAAATCCCGAGGGATAATAGGAAACTTTAATAGAGGAATAGTTACGGTTACTGCATATCTTTTTGGAGTGTTTTCTATAAACCAACCTTTACAATCAATTCCCATCTACATCTGGTTACTAGCAATTGTATTCCTGTTTCATGATACCAACAGCAATCTTGTTGGTGCGATAAGAGATCAGGAGGGGGATAAAAAAGGAGGTTACATAACTATACCTGTAAAATATGGAATTAAAAAATCTATATTCATTTCACTAGCTTTAACTATTTTTTGGTTTTTCCTTGCACTGTTCTTACCTTATTATTTTGAATTTTTAAAAATCGAATTTTATCTGGTAATGATAATTGACGCTCTAATTTTAATCTACCTCTATATTTACTTATTTAAGTCAATAAAAAAATATTCAAGAGAAAAAGCCTTAAAATTTCATGAATTCTTTGTAATAGAACGCATAACTCTAGCATCAGCTTTCATATTTGGTATTGTAAATATCTACATTGGAGTGATTATTTACCTCGACGCGCTTCTGGTTACTATCGCTTCCCAATATTTACTTAGAAAAAGATATGAATTCAAGGAGAAATCATAATGAAATGTCTTGTTACTGGTGCAGTGGGTTTTATTGGAGATGCATTGGTAAAAAGACTGGTTAAAGAGGGATATGAGGTAATAGGACTAATTCATAAAGCGAAACCGAAAAATTACGAAAATTCAGAATATGTAGAAGGTGATATAACAGAAATTGATTCCATTAAGCCTTTTGTTAAGAATGCTGATTTTATTTTTCACTGTGCTGCGACAGTAAAAGACTACGGTCCTAAGGAGATTTTTTATAAAGTAAATCTTGAAGGCACAAAAAATCTTGTTAAAGCGTCTGAAGAATTTGGAATTAAAAAATTCATTTTTCTGAGTCATATCAGACATAAATCTGAAAAAAGTGTTGGATATTATAGCGAAACAAAGGCACTAGCTGAACAATACCTCCTAGAAAAATTTAAACAAAATGGTTTTCCAGTGATCATTATTCGCCCAGGAAATGTATATGGTCCTGGAGCAACGACGTGGGTTCTAAGACCTCTTAAATCTATTCAAAAAAATCGGATCTCCTTAGTAGATCATGGAAATGGTATTTTCCTGCATACCTATATTGACAATCTATTAGATGCGATAATCACTGCATTGAAAGAGCCAAAGGCTCTTGGTGAAACAATAGATATTACTGATGGAGATAATAATACCACCTGGTGTGAATATCTTAACACCATTGCGAAAATGGCTGGTAAGTCCGATATTAAAAAGAACATGTCGAAGAAAAATGCGTTGTTTATTGGTAAACTGATGATATTGTTGAATAGAGTATTTAGAATTGATCCATGGATTACTCCAATGGCTGCCCTAGTTCTAGCTAATCAGAATAAAGTTTCGATAGAAAAAGCAAGATCTTTGTTAGGATACGAGCCCAAAGTAGATTTTCATGAAGGAATAAAACAAGTTGAAAATTGGCTTAGAAAAGAAAATTATATATCTTAATAAAGCTACAATATGATTTCACTAATCATATATGAGAACAATTAAATCATTTTACAAATAACTCTAATCGTAATTTTATTTCTCAACCTTCTCATTAAAAATCTCAATAAGTCTCTGAGCTGCTTTTTCTTCCCCTGGTACTCTTGTAAGTTTCGTTGATAATTCTTTGGCATTCTTCAAAAATGTATCATAATTATTAAAAATTGTATTAATTGCTTGTAATAGATTATCTGGTTTGAAGTACTTTCCTGATATTCTTAAACCAGCACCACTCCTTACTAGGTTATCAATATTGTATTGTGGTTCAATGAAGATTGGAATACCTATCGATGGTTTTCCAGAATAAGCTGCATTGTACACGGTCCCACGACCGCCCTGTATGATAGCTAGATCAACCATGTTATTTACTATTTGTGGATATTTTATGAACTGTTTTAATAAAATATTCTCTTTTGTTTCAAATAATTTTTCGTCAGGAATTATTGTGTAGACAACAATTATATTGTAATCTGTCTGATTAAGTGTATGTAAAATCTTAGGAAATAATTTTTTAGCAGGTGAACTACCCATTATAAGAAGAATAGATTTCCCAGGTCTCTTTAAATGTTTTTTAATATCTTCATCTAATTTGCCTTCTTTTTTTTCTAATAATCCTGCTGATATAGGTCCAATGAAATTCTCAATTGGAAATTTATTTGTAGGTTTTATTCCCAATAAATTAATATCATCGCCGATAAGAGTATGATCTCCTTCAAGTATATCATTCAAAGTTCTAAATTGCTTGACATTATACTTTTCCGCAACCTTATTAAAATCTCTTACAAGATATTTATTATTTAATAGGATCCATCTTATAATCATATTTTTTAACGACAACGGCAACATTTTAGTGAAAACATTTTCATAATTCTCAGGGAATGTTGCTAAACCTTGTTGAAAATAGGGAGAAATGAATGTCCCAGATATAAGAACTACAAGTGGAATGTTCAAAACTCTAGCAGATATACTGCTTGTAGGATTAAAAGAGCTGAATACAAGATCAACCCCAGTTTTTTTAAATGCCTCTATTTCACTTTCTACGAGTGGTCCGATGGTTTTTTTATTATAAGCTAAAAACTGCCGTTTTTCAACTGGAATCTTGAATATGTCAACTTCGGCCATTGCTTTTCTCCATTCAAGCCCCTTCAATTTAATAACTTCACAACCAATCTCTTTTACCAGATGCTCATATTTCCCACCATGGCTGAAGAAAATTCCTTCCCCACCTTTTTCAATATATTTTTTAGCAATTTTCACCTGAGGTAGAGTTTCACCCCTTGTATAAAAACAAGGAAAGAATCCTACAAGTGGTTTGTCTTTGATCTTTTTCCCTCCTTTATGATGATGCAATATTTCAAAGGTATTTTTTTAATTTCATTTTTCAGTGATATTATCTCTTTAGAAATTTTTATTATATACACTATCGTTTAATAGCCTTTAGGATATATAATTATTGATAAAGATAGTAGAATTATATTGGTCATTGCGATGAAAGAAGGAATATATGGTTCAGAGCAATCAGAAATTTCTTTCAAAACCCTTCCTGACATTAATATGAAAAAAATTATTAGAAGGTTAAGTTTATCTAACTCTACTTTACTAAAGATTCGTAGTCGAATAATGGGATTAAAAGCATGTCAAAAATCGTTCAATTCCTATTGCAAAAAATTGGTATAAAACTTGATGCTCATAAATTAAAAAAATTTATTGATTTAGGATTTATAGTCATTGAAAAAATCCTAGTTAAATTCCAGAGGTTATATCCTTTATATTTTGACTTTTATGGTGAAATGACTGAAAATGAAATCAACCTAGCAAACATTTCAGAAGACGATATAATCTTGCATATTGGTGGTGGACCTATTCCGGCGACATCAATCCTTCTTGCAAAAAAATCTGGAGCCCGAGTTACAAGCATAGATAACAACCTTCGTTCAGTAAAACAAGCGATTTCATGTGTTTTGGAATCTGGTATTGCTGATAAAGTTCAAATTCAATACGCAGAAGCAAATAGTTATCCAGTTGATAATTTTGATGTAATTATTGTCTCTCAAGGTATAAGACCATACAAAGAGCTTTTACAGTATATTTCTAAGTCGATGAGAGATGATGCACGTGTAATTTTTAGAACAAGCACTTCTCCTAGTGGTGAAATAGTTCAAAATGATCTGTTTCTCAAGGATATGTTTAAAATTTGTAAAATTGTAGCACAAAAAAAGAATGCCTTACTTATTTCTATCCTACTGTTAAAAAAATAATTAGTTACCCTTATTTTATTTGAGTAATTTCCATTAGTCTTTTAACTGCTTTTTTTGCTCCATCCTCTTTTTGCAGTTTTTCTGATAATTTTTTAGAATTTTTTAGATAAGTGTCATAGTTATCGAAAATTTTATTGATTGATTGCACTAGTTCACGAGGTTTAAAATATTTCCATGATAACCTTATAGCACATCCATTTCTAACGAGATTATCTATATTATACTGATGTTCCATCAGCATAGGTATGCATATCGCTGGTTTCCCCGAATACGCTATTGTATATATCGTGCCACGACCTCCATGTGTAATAGCCAGGTCTACCTTCTTTAAGATTTCATCTAATGGTACAAACTCTTTGAATAAGATATTTTCATTTGTTTCAGGTAGTTTTTCCTTATTCTGGGGATTTGAATAAACAGCTATTACATTATAGTCAGTTTCATTTAGAATTTCTACAATTTTTAAAAGTAATTTATCGAACTTGGAAGCACTTCCCATAACAAGTACAATAGATTTCCCAGGCCTTTTCAGATGGTTTATAACATCAAAATCTATTTTGTTTTTCCGTTCTTTAAATAACTCTCCTGCAACAATAGGACCTATGTAATTTTCCAAGGGAAAATCTTCAGATGGTTGTATCCCTAAAAAATTTATATCATCACAAACAAGAGTATGATCACCAAAAAATATGTCATTACAGTATTTGAACGGTCGAACATGATATTTTTTATTAACCTTATTAAATTCTTTGACAAGCGTTTTATTATGTAAAAAATACCATTTTGCAATTCGATTTTTTAGCGATTTAGGTACCATTCTCGTAAAGAAATTTTCGTAATTCTCAGGAAATGTAGCAAAACCTGATTTGTGGTAAGGTGGGATAGCAGTTCCAGACGAAAGTACAACAAGTGGTATTTTTAAAGCTCTAGCAGAGATACTACTGGTTGGATTAAACGCACTCATAATTAAATCTATCCTGCTTTTTGTGAAAGCCTCAATTTCCTCCTTAACTGCTCTTTCAATGGTTCTTTCCTTGAATTGGCGAACCGTTATTTTTTCAAAAGGTACCCCATCTCTATATAGTTGTATAAGTTCATCTGAGTCCTCACCCATAAGATTACCTAATCTAACTACTTTACATCCAATATTCTCTGCTAAATATTCATATTTCCCTTCGTGACTAAAGAAAATTGCTTTTCCACCTATCTCCATATATGATTTTGCAATTTTAACTAAGGGAATGGTTTCTCCCATACTAGAAAAGCATGGGAAAAACCCTATCAGTGGTTTTTCTGCATGTATCATACCTTTACTTCACCATTGAAATTCCATAATATTTGACATATCAAAGCTATGATTATTTAGATATGAAATCATTTCTTATTAATCCAATACCTGCCCATTTTTGATCATAATTCTTTACAATTTTTATATTATCATATTTTAATTCTATTTCATTCCAGAATTTATTTACTTCAACGCCCTCAACTTTGCATTCAATTATATCATGAAGTGCGATTGTACCATTTCTTTTAACAAGTAAACTATATGTTTCAAAGTCCTTTTTTACTCCTTTATATGTGTGATCACCATCGATAAACAAAAAATCGATTTCTCTTCCATCTAAAATAGCTTTAACTGCTTCTAAAGTTTCCTTTTTGTGAGAGTCCCCTCTAATTAAATGAATTTGTTGGTTTTTCGATGCAAATGACTTATATAAAGGCGTCCTTGCTATAGAATAACCCCCACCAAATCCCCCCCCAGGCAAATCAATACTTATGATAACGGCATCGTTAGAAGCAATGTGAGATAACAAAAACAAAGAACCACCACTCTCTGGTCCAATTACAATTATATATTTTGGTTTTTCTTATTCAATTTTTTTTAAAAGTTCAATAAGTTCATAACGAACTTGTAGAGGTTTAATCAGCCCAAGGCAAAATGTATAAGTTAAGTTAACTAATTTATCTAAATCATTTTGTGTATTAATTTTCTTAATTTTATTCATTGCATACGGGAGAATAGGAATAAATAAGAAATGTTTCCACATAAAACTCATAATTATCCTAACAGCTGTCGAAAACTCTTCATCCCTAAGAAATCCAACTGCGAATTTTAATAGTTGAAACATAATATTCATACTCTTAAATCATTTACAATTAAACTTCGCCATCAAATAACAATTATATCATTTGAAACAGGATGGATCTTCACTACACAATGCTTCAAAAGAATCCTCACCATTATTTCTACTAAATGTAAATGCTAACCCTCTACAGCCAATACATTCGGAAAGATATTCGCAATTCCCACATTTACCTAGTAGATATTTGTCAACATTCCTAGCTCTTTTAAAGAACGGAAGTTCGATTATTTCCTTCAATGAATAGTTCTTGATATTTGCAATATTTACCTGAATATCAGAACAAGGCCGAACAAAACCTTCAACCGTTATATATAGATTATACATGACCTGAAAACAACCGGAAGCCAAAAGAGGGGTATAAGGAAGCCAATCATATCCATATTCACTCCTGTCAAGTTCCAGTATTTGTAATTTTAGTTTTTTCCACTCCTCTCGACTAAGGAGAAGATTATTAATCTCATCACCTCTTTCATTTGGAATCATCATCTCCAAATTAGGGAAAATCTTTCTATCTCTACAAAACTTCCATATTGCTGGAACACTGGAAGCATTTTGCTTATTTACAAGAAATGAAGCACCAAGTTTAAGTCTTTGTTCATCTTTAAAATTTAAATAACCAACATCTATAAGATTTTGTAAACCTCGCATAATGTTTTTATATGCACCTTTTACACAAGACATCTCATCTTGAATTTTTTCATCAAGAGAATCAAGTTTAATAATTACAGATACATTATGATCGAGTAGAAATTGTGCTAAATCTTTTGTCATTGTTTGATTATTTGTAAATATAACAGGTATCAGGTTTATTGAATGTACATATTTAACAAGATCTCGGAATCTTGGATAAATTGTCGGTTCTCCACCACCGATAATTACAATCGATTCAGCTTTAAGATCTTTGGCTTGATTAATAACATCGATTATTTCTTCGTATTTAATTTCGTTTGGAAGGGCCTTACCACCTGCACTATAACAATAACTACATCGTAAATTACACTTTAAACTAGTTTCAACCCTAATAGATAAAATTTGGCCATTATCTCTAACCTCTCTAGCTCTTTCTGGAGAAAAATAATAGCCTTCTAGTTTTGGGGCATCTCTTAACTTCTTTTTTATACCCTTTTGGTAGTCTTTCGATTTCACCTGATTTCTCCTTTTAAATTCTATTTTTTAATTGTATTTTTATTGGCTATTTTAATAATTATGAAATATACGGTATATAAACGTTTGTAAAAAAGCTTATCTATTTCTGTATTACCAAAAAAATAATTTCATAAGGAATAGATGATAATTATATAAACGATAAAAGCAATAGCTTAAATAAGAAAAAATTGTCTGAGCGAGGGATAAAACATTATAGAAAAATTTGGCCCCTTTGTAAAATCAAAGTTAGAAGAAAAACCAACTACTCAAAAAACCATTTTTAAATCAGTGTTTAGTAAGTTTGTTAGAAAATATATAGAGGAATATAAATGGCTAAAACTAAAAAAATCAATTAAATATGCCTATAATACATCCCCATTTTACCATGATCTTTTCAAAAAAAATAATCTGAAGCCTAGTGATATTAAATCATTTAAAAATATGAATAAAATTCCTTTTACAACACCTAATGATCTACAAGAAAAAACAAAATCTTTTTTTTCAGTTCCAGAAGATAAATTTGTAACTGTTTTCACTACAGCAGGTTCCACTGGTAAACCAAAAAAAGCATATTTTACAAAAAAGGATATTGATAAGATAATAACTTCAACTATCACTGGATTGCAGCTCATGTATAGTGTTACATCTAGGGATGTTGTTCGTTTATCATTCGCAATAGGATATGGTGCAGAAATCTCAGGGAGCAGGTATTGTTTGAGTAAAGCATATGAAGGAATTGGTGCATTAACAGTTGCTCCTAGTAGATTAAGAGTTGAGGAAGAACTAGAAATTTTTAAAGATTATAAACCAACAATTTTCATGGATGTTTCTTCACGTATCAATTATCTTACAAATGAAATGAAGAAAATTTATGATTTAAAAAAATTGGGTGTGAAAAAAATACTTCTTGGGGCTGAGCCGACACCAAATGCGATGAGGAAATTTATTGAAGAAAGTTGGAATGCAGATGTTTTCGTAGGATATGGTACATCAGAAACTGGTGTACTTCAAGCTGGCGAGTGCGAGGAAAAGAATGGTATGCATCTCAATGAATTTAATTTCTTCACCGAAGTTGTTGATCCAAAGACAGGTGAAATTTTAGAAGATGGGGACCTTGGTGAATTTATTTTTACAAATTATGATCGAGAGGGAATGCCATTAATTCGCTATAGAACACGTGATCTTGGGAGAATTATACCCGAGGTGTGTCCGTGCGGTTTACCGTTTAAAAGAATGATAATTAAAGGTCGAGTTGATGATATGATTTCAATTGGTGCAGGTGATAACCTGTATACACGGCGTTTTGATGATATTCTCTTTGAAATACCCGAGGTCATCGAATACCAGGTTATTCTTGATAGAAAAAATATCAAAGATGAAATCACCATAGTTGTGGAAACTGAAATAATAAAAGATTCATTGAGTAAAAGAATTTTGGACGCTGTCATGGAAATGCCTGAAATAAATTCAGGTGTTCTTAGTTCAAAAACTATTGAAAAACCTGTGATCAAACTTGTTAAGCCAAATACTTTTGATAGAAACTCCATTAAACAAAAAAGACTTATAGATAACAGAAATCTATACAATTAATTATTTGTCTTTGTTTTATTATTTATTTTGGAGCTATTGATTCTCCTAAAACCACATTTTATCTTTGGATATGGCATTAGTTGAAATTTAGTAAACAATTTTTTCCCAAGGTAGCTAGAGTGTAAATCAACTGATATACCAACACCCTTAGGTGGGAGTAAAAAATCAAATTTTAAAGAATTATGACCTAGGATTGATGGCTGCCGTTGTTGTACAATTTTACAGTCACCTTGAAGCTTCACAGTTCTTTCATTATCAGTGTAAACACCCTTCATTTGACTAGGCATTTCACACATTACAAAAGCTTTATAGAAATTACCTTTTTTAAAAGGATCAATGTATTCGTATCCCTCCATTGTCATCCAGGCTCGAAGATGTATCTTTTTATCATCTAGCTGTCCAGTAACTTCCATATCACAGGGATAGTACATATCATATTCTTTGATGTAGATAAGTTTGTTATAATGAAATTGTACGTTGTAGAAATCCCAGAATTCTTTTCCGTCAGGGGTTATAGATAATATACCAATTGAAGGACCCTCAGTTAACCAGAACATGGTGTTTCCATAGAACACACTCCAGTCATTATCTGAAACACCCCAGAACCAGTCGTAACCCATGAGATTATTTTCAGTTGCAAATCCAATACCCTGTGGAAATCTTGGTCTACGTTGTGACAGCCACCTTGTACCAAGCCGCGCATATGTAGAAATCGTTTTCTTAATCCCTGAGAGTTTTTGAAACGGGTTTTCATACGACCAGTTGCCATACGCATGTTCAAGATATCCTTTGCCTTCAATAGTATATAGTTTATTGCTTAAGCAAAGCTTGCCGGAGAGATTGCAATTAAGTAACCAACCATATCGATAATAATCCAGTCCTATTGGCAAGTAACCATTGGTGGCATCCTGTGCACTCCAACGAGGCAACGATTGAGCTTTATAGTCCATATCTGCTGTAAAACCTTGTTTGCTGTCCTCAAGATGAATATGATAATCTGGATATAATCCCTTGTATGAAAATCCCTTATAGGATACATCAACCTTGTTCTTTTTAAAAGACAGTTTTTTAACATCATCATTTAGATACTTATGAGCAACACATTTTTTATTCGTCATGTCAAAAAGAATATATGTTATAAAACATGAGGGCGTCTCCATCTCATACGCCATCGATGTTTTAAGATTCCACTTCCTATTGTCTTCTAAGGTTTTGAATAGGGTCTCAATACACCACCACTCTTTCATAGACGGATAGTGATCGCCCTCGTCTTGAGGAGTCCATGGATTTTTTAACTTGACTTTTTCTATCATAATTTTTCAATGTATATAGTCCAACGTTTAAATACAATTAAGAAACTTATCAGAAATTAAAATCTCGTTTGTAATATCGTCTATAGGAAACACTTGTAGCAGCTGGAATAATACCAGAGAATTTTTTAGTAGTCACCATAATTTTTGAAACCTTTTTAAACAAATTATATGATGAATAAAACTCCTTTGCTACTTTTCTTGCACCTTCCAATAACTCTTTTTCAGTCATGTTTTTAGGCTTAAAAACAACATTAACCTGATTATAAAGAGACCAATCCCTTGTAAGTATTCTTCCATCCCGTTCAAGCCTATCAAACAATGGTGTACCAGGATAAGGGGTAAGAATATTTACCTCAAGGACATCCAAATCCCAGTCGTTAATGGTCTCAAGCGTTGTATCAAAAATATCCGGTGTATCCTCATCAAACCCAAAAATAATTCCACCCTGAATCGTCATATCATGGTCATGGACTCTTTTTATCATTTTTTTAAAATCTTCTACCTTGTTATGGGTTTTTTTAATATTGTTAAGTGCCTCTTGATTCACCGATTCAAAACCAACAAACCATTCAACACAACCTGATTTTCTTGCTAGTTCTAAAAATTCTTTATCAACTTTACCAAGAATATTAGATGTACCATTTGCCGCCCACCCTTTATGTATCTTCTGTCGAATCATCTCCTTAAAAATCTCCATAGCATACTTTCGATGCAACGTAAGATGAGGATCATGAAATATAAACAACTTATTCGGCATATTTTTTATTTCTTCAACAACAGCTTTAACGGGACGTTGCATCACGACATTTCCACAAAAACTACTAATAGCACAAAACTCACATTGATTAGTACAACCCCTTGTGGTCTGTAAGGCACCTAAAAACGGATTATGCTTAATGAGATCTCTTCTTAGTGGGGGCACTATAGATATATCAAAATCATGATTCCTCTCATAAATTGGTTTTAATTTTCCCTCCCCAAAATCTTTAATTACCTGAGGCCAACTAGCGTCAGCCATCCCCATAACAACACTATCAGCATGTTGTCTGGCTTCCTCAGGTAATGCCGTTGGATGATATCCACCAAGTACAACAGTTTTCCCACGTTTTCTAAATTCATCAGCAATTTGATAAACACGTGGAGCTGTCATCGTATAACAAGTTATACCAACTAAATCCACATCTTCATCAAAATCAATCGGATCATAATTCTCATTAATAATTTTCACTGAATGCTCCCTAGGAGTTAATGCAGCAATATGCGGAAGGGTGATAATAGGATAGCCGGAAACTATCGTTCTCCATGACCCTCTATCCTTAAAAGTGATAACACCATGTTCAATCCTTGGAAATACAAGTAAGATCTTCATACTTTCTTCACAATTACTCTATTTTTTAAATATGCAATTTTTCTCTTTTATAGAACGTGCGTAAGGCCAAGTTACTTCCTAATGTCATTATTGTGTCTATCGGATTAGTATTACGTAAACCAAAACTTCGTTTAAATGAATTTTTAATTGAATAAAACTCTGCAGAGATACCTCGTATACCCTCCATAAGTTCGTCCTCAGTCATCTTTATTGGTTTGAAATTAACATTATCTTCAGCATATCGTGACCAATCATACGATGTTATCCTTCCCTCTTTTTCCAGTCGTTCAAATAACCGTGTACCGGGATAGGGTGTTACAATACTAAATGATGCCTCGTCTAAATCCCATTCATACATCGCATTAAGTGTCTCACGAAAGATATCTGGAGTGTCATTATCAAAACCAAACATAAAGAATCCAACTACTTTCATACCATGATCCTGGATTTTTTTAATAGCTTTCACGTAATTCTCCACTTTATTTGTTTGTTTACCAACTTGATTTATGGTTTCTTGAGAAATAGACTCAATACCCATATACCATTTATCCACACCAGCCTCACTAGAAATTCTTAGAAACTCATCATCTCTTGATAAAACATTAATGTTGCCGAAACAATGAAATTTTTTATTTAACGATGCCATTTCTCTAAACAACGATTTCATATAAGGAGGACTAATAGTTAACGAGGCATCAGCGAAAAATATGATTTTTGATTTGATAAGTTTCATCTCATTGATAATGTGATCAACTGGTCTTCCCCTAAACCTTGGACCTTCAACCTTTTGCATAGCACAAAATTCGCACCCAGTTGGACAACCACGTGATGCCTGAAGGGCCTCCATAAATGTATATACACCAATATCATGCCGTGCAGGAGGAATTAGTTCAGGTTCCACTAGTTTATCTGCTTTATAGAATGGCTTGAGTTTTCCATTTTCAAGCTCTTTCAACAGTTGAGGCCACGAAAGCTCTGCCTCGCCAATAACTACACTGTCCGCATGTTGTTTTGCTTCTTCTGGAAGTAATGAAGCATGATATCCACCGAAAACAACAGGAATTCCCCGTTTCCTGTATATATCTGCGATTTCGTAACCTCTTAAAGAGTTATAAGTAAGACAGGAAATTCCTATGAGATCATAGGCCTTATCAAAATTGATGTTTTCATACCGTTCGTCTACAATGTCTATAGTATGTTCTCTAGGGGTTATTGCTGCTATCTGCTGGAGAGTTAGAGAGGGATATGAAAATTTTGTGAAAAAATTTCTTATCACATTAGTATGAGGCGATATCAATAGTATTTTCATAGGGTTCATCCTTCGGGATGTTTATACTATATATTAACATTTTCCTGTTTAGATTTTTTCCCTAGGGCCATTGTAATCACTTTCTTAAACCCTGTTCTTTAGGAATTTTGGTAATAACTGTAAAGAAAACTATTAATAATAAATATAGTGAAATAATATATAAAAATAAATAGTTTGGTGGAGAATGAAATTAAAGCTAAAAAAAATTGATGCCATAATAGTGGTAGCATTGATAGTAGTTGCAGGACTTTTTTTGTATAGAGCAGGTTATATTTCTTTACCACTATTTGATGGGGAAGTTACTCCACCAGATGACGAAAATGTAACGATTCCGCCACCAGAAATATCAACTCCGCCAAATTCTTTTATACCCTCTTTCAGGAGAGATGTTTCACCTGAGGATGAGGGAGTGCATTATGATAAAATTCGTATATCTAGAGAATGGTGGTACTTTGGGGCAGTATTTAACGATGAGGATAGTGAATTAAAGGGTTGGTCTGTGTCAATAAGTTTTAATCATATGGCTCTAGGTGATTTACTTGGGACATTAAAACCAGATCTTCTAGTAGTCACGTTACATGGCGAGAATGGAGAATCGTTTGGAGGTATGGTCAATAAAAAGAGGTATCTTGGAATTTTAAACTCTGGTACCCTTATGGCAAGTTCTCCAGGAGTAAACGTAGAGTTTGAGGATTCGTGGGCTGAAGGCGAATATCCAAACTGGCATGTACATGCCGAAGATAAAGATATAGATAATTCTCATGAAATTGTCATAGATTTAGATTATAAAACAAGTTCGCTTCCTATTTGGACAATCGGTACAAGAGCTTTTGATAAATCAAAAAGCAGTATTGCAAATTATCTATTTACAGGATGTGAAGTTACCGGTACAGTAGAAATCGATGGTGAGGAATTTATAGTAAAAGGAACTGGACATCATGAACATTCATGGTCTCCAAAAACTGTAACAACTGGATTAATCAATGGATGGGACTGGTTTCATGTGACATTGGACAATGGTTGGAACATCTATGAAAGTAATTATTATCCAGTACCTCAGTTTGTATCTTCTAAAACATCCAGAATAAATCCGTTTGGTACCTTACTTATAACCACGGATAATGGGGAGACTATGACAGAGCTGAAAAATGTTGATCTAAAAATAACAAGAGAGGATAATAAGATATTTCCGCTTGTAAGAATGCCAGCGGATTTCAGTATAACTGCAAAACCTAGTTTAAATCCCATTTATGTTGTAAGTCAATCATTATTATATGGAACAAACACAAAATTAGATGTAAATATTGAAATAGAAAATTCATACAATAAAATATGGAAATTTCCTACCTATGTGGGTATGAAAGTTGGAGCATGTATGGTTGAAGGCACGTTGTCGTGGTCTGATGATGAAGGCGAACATCAAATATCCATAAATGGGATAGGTGTTTCTTGGAGTATGCGTGCGTTGTTATAGTCTTTTACTTAATTTAAACAATTCCATTTTAGCATTTATATAACCAGTATCTAAATAGATTTAATTTCTGTGATAAGAAGGGAAGTGTTAGTAGTAGTTCCAACAATAGAAGCCTTTCCAACCACCGTAGGAACCACACTTGCTGATTCATTGACATAATAACTTCAAGGCTTGCCCATTTGCTCCCGCTAGGTTTTCCAAGTATTGTTGATCATGGTTTTCATGGGATATTGCTCCTATTAAAAAGGTCACATTAAGTTAATAACCAACGAGCTTATTAACCAAGTAAAATATTGATATGGTAGACTATGCAACTTAAATACACTGCCACACCAAACACAGCTGAAAAGTAATATAATGAGGAAACTGGAGAATCTTTTTTTGATTTTGCTAAAAATATTCCTATTACTGCACCTCCACTTATAATTAAAATCGTAGAAATGTAACTTAAAGAATATAGTAAAATAAGTGGAATAAGAAAGATCGTATGTAATATAATAATCATTTTTAAAGTCGTTTTTGCAGTATCAAGTCCTACCCAAACTGCATATGTCGTTGTTCCAGTATTTTTATCAAAAGAATAATCACTAATATGATTATCGACTTGATCAATACAACTAAATATTCCTAGAGAAATTGCAACTAACCAGTTGATTATTCCTACGGAACCTGCAATAAAAGAACCCCATATTATAAGAAGGACAAACGCAAAGAAATGCCATATAATATCTACAACAGGTCGCCCTTTTAATCTCAGTGGAGGAGCGGAATACGCCCACATCCAAAATAAAAATACTACACATAATAAAAAAACCTCGAGTTTAAATAAAATTGAAATAACCAATGGAATAATGAAAAAGATTAAATTTATTGCAAGTCCAGTTTGTTTTGAAATTTTTCCTGATGCCATTGCATTAATATGTTTCCTCCTTGGGTTTTTTCTATCTGAATCGATATCATAATAGTTGTTTATCCCAAATGTAAACGATAGAATACAAAATATAGTAACAACAAAGACAGAAAAGGGTAACACATAGCTAGATAAATCTAAAGAAGACATTCCTAAAATAAAACCCATAAAAGAGAGTGCAGACCAATTAACTACACCACGCAATCTAATAAATCCCGTTAGAAAAACTTTTACTATGTTTTTATTTTCATCGGTTTCATTATTCATGAGAGGTACCTAATTTCAAAGAGTGAAAGGACAAAAATACATAATTAATCATCTTATAATCTTTCCTGATAACGCTCTGTAAGATAAGGTAATATCTTTTAGACACGAATCCCAATATATTAAACAAGGTATAAGTAGAGAACAAGACAACAATCTCTTTTTTCTGGTTAAGTTCAATTTTTTTGTATTTTTACCAACGCATTGTCAGCATCTAATAATACAATGTCCCCATCTTTTATTTTTTCAATTTCTATTTGGTCAACACAGGGAATCCCTGCCAAAATAACACCTGTTGCTACTATTGTTTCTGTTTCCTTATTAATGATCCCACCTGGTGCAACCCCATTTTTCTGTAACCCGTAGATAACATATGATCCAACTGTCGAACCCTTACCACATGGAAAAACAAGTATCTTGTCTTTAACAGACCTTCCTTCCAGTGGGTGGCCTTTTTCGATAACAATGCCAGTTTTTATATCTATTCCACCATAGAAACCAATAGGCTCCTTTGAAACAATAGCTACGCTCTCGATTTTTCCAGGGGATATCATTCTTCCCTTCATAATTGTGCCTCTATCAGTTTATTTATATTTGCAAAAACAACTTCTTGTTTACAAAAGCCTGGTAAATAGTTTGCTGCTTTACCGGAATTTACACCTGTAGTTTTATATCCCATTTTCTCAATAGGTGAAACTACCATACAAGTGTCAGCAACAACGTAACCTCCAGCCTTCTCGATTATTTCGGTGAAACCCATTCTATCTGCCGCCTCTTTCATTATTCTTGAAGTACAAATCCAGATCGGTTTCTTTAAATGTTTATTTTTAAGTTTGTCTGAAAGCGTTGAAATCTCCCTCAGAGATGCATGCGGGCATCCTAGGATTACAACATCTGGGTCTTTACCAGAATTCAATTTCTCATAGGTTTCATCAAGTTCTCTTTTTCCAACGTTCATTGTTTCTAAATCATTTTTTTCAACTAAATCTGCCTCTGGTGTTAATCCCTCGACGTGATACAATGCAACTGCTCCTGAGGCAGCCATCGCAGCACCAAGGGCCTTTAACTGGTCGGTATTCGCATTTTCTATTCTTGTAAAGTATGGAATCTTATTTTTAACCTGCTTACCAACAAAATATCCAAGAGCACCAAAATCAGCATTAAACTCTAATTCAGCATCTACTTTAATTTTAATGTTAGGTTGACGTTTTTCCCAAAGATGCAATCCATAGTTGGGCGTTCCCCCGCAAATAGCAGCAGCAAGAGCAGAAGGCCCACCTTCTCTATTGGTTCTTGCGCCAATTACGGAATTGGAAAATGAAACTGCAGAAGATTCTGACCAAGCTATATGTTCTCTAAAACGTGGTAAATTACCAGCAAGATACGGTGTACAAGTAGAAGTAACTACAATTCCCATGTTTTTGAATGCATTCATTATCCTCAGTTGATTCTTTGCAAAATCCTTTGGAAAACCTATTTTCTCCCAATCCTCAAGATCCATACCTGCAGGATTGAGATAGGCAAGTACCTTTACCTTTGCACCTTTTGATGCCATGTCTTCTAAGAATTCTATACCTGGATCACTAATGGATTTGTAAGAGACACCTGCAACCTGAACAGATCCTACGGGTATCATCTTATCAGCGCCATATATATCTCCTAATCGAACAAGTAACCTAAACAATCTCTCTTTTACTTCCCCTTCATCGCCATCAAGAATTTTCTCTTCTTCCTTAGTTAAATACATTTTTCTAACTCCCTACAATTCTCAACTAATCTCTCGATATCATCTTTTGTAGCATCATTTACATGAATACCCCCGATTGCAACTACCTTAGTGCCATATTTTTTACATGCTGTTTTGGCAATTGGTTTTAAAACAATATCGTCATAATGCCCTTCTAAACGGATGATCTGAGGCTCTTTATTTGGTTCGCAGAAAACAATTCCTCCAATATGAGTTTGTTCACCTCCACCTAAAACGTAGAGGAGATCATCACCAATCTTTTTCTCCTCAAGCCACACTTTGAATTTACCATCACCGGAGGTAATCATCTATATCAACTTTTTCGTATCTAACAACCTCATATTTACTTTTATCAACATGAGTTGGAATCGTCGCATCAACACCCACCTTTGTCGTGAGAGTTTTCTTTCCTGTTTCATGTTTACCTGAGGGATCAAGAGAGCTACCCGGTTGATTTGGTTTAATAATTAAGTCCTTATCACCCTGAAATCTTGTTGCAATAGCCCATTCAATGGCATTTGGATTGTAAATATCAACATTCTCATCAACGATAACCACATGTTTCATACTTTTATGACCGTTAAATGCAGCTTCAATAGCTTTTTTCCCATCATCAGGATGTTTCTTCTCTATTTGAACAACACCATGAAGCCATGAACCACCACCCATTGTTACAAGTACATTTTTACAGTTTACTACTTTACTTACTTCGTTATAAATTGTTGGTTCCTTTGGCATTCCCATAAGAATTTTATGTTCCATTTTACCAGGCAAAAGAGTCTGATATATTGCATCTTTTTTATGTGTTATACAATCGATGACAAATACAGGTTCCTGTCGCTCAAAATCTCGCGTCTCAGTAAGGTCAACAAAGGGTCCTTCACGGTCAATTTCCTTGGTAAGTCGCCCTTCAAGTACAAATTCAGAATATGCGGGCACCTCTAGATCTTTTGTAATACATTTCACCATAGGTGTAGTATCAAGTGCATTTGCAATGGGGAACTCGTCAACACCTGGCGGAGGACCCAGAGAGGCTGCAACCATAACCGCTACAGAGTTACCTATACAGACCGCCATTTCGAGATCTTCCTCAATTTTGTCATAGGTTGTCCGCGTTTGTCTTTTCTTGATAAGTCGCGCCGTGCATCGATTCTTGCCAATCTGCATGAGCCGATGATATGATACATTTCTCCCGGTATCAGGATCTTTTATTGTGGCAACTGTCGCCGTAGCATATCTCCCACCATCACCTGGGAGATGAATAAGCAGCGGGAGTTTGTCCAGATCAGGATTTTTTATAATAACTTCTTGACAAGGTGCCTCATCAACCATCTTTGGTGGATTTGGATTTCGAAGTGCATTAACAAGTTTAAACAGAAGTTTATCCTTAGTTGTCCCAAGACCTTTGGCAATAACATCTCTATTTGAGGTAATACCACTAAAAATCTGGAAATCAAATCCTTTAACATTCTCAAAAATTACTGGTTTTTCATTAAGAGAATACATGATACTTGCAATTTCATAATTTGTAGAAACTTCTTTTTTAATGCGTATCAATTCATTATCTTTTTCAAGTGTTGATAGAAAATCACGAAGATTCATTACTCGATACCGCCCCGGGATGCACATATTACCGTCTTTATAGTCTGAAATCCCTCTTTTTCAATGGCGTTTGTCACCTTTTCTTGCAGTTCTTTACCAGGCGTCAAAGCGATTATGTTCCCCCCTAAGCCGCCACCAGTAAGTTTCGATCCAAGAGCACCATGCTCTCGTGCAACATTTACAAGAAAATCAAGTTCTCTCGATGAAACTTCTATCTGTTGCAAAAGTTTATGATTTTCATTCATGAGCTTTCCAACTTCTTTATAATCTCCCTCACGCAAAGCTCTTTTTGCCAAATATGCTATATTTTCAGTTCTATTAAATATCTCCTTATATTTCTCAGGATTTTTCTCTTTCCTCTCCCTAACACCAGCAACTGCAGCAGCTGTGTTTGCAACTTTACCAGTATTACCTATTACGATTTCAATAGGGTTAGAAATTGGGATTTTTTCTATTATATTATTTTCTCCTTTTTGAAACCAAATAAGCCCTCCATAAGTTGAAGCAGTGTTGTCAACTCCTGATGGAGTACCGTGATATCCTTTTTCTCCTTCATATGATATATCATTAATATCGTCATCTGATAGATTGAGGTTAAAATAGTCTGAGAGAGCTCTCCCAATTGCCACACACGAAGCTGCACTAGCACCGATGCCACTTGCTGCATAAAGATTTCCATTCAACGTAATTTTGATTCCATTTTTAGACGTGTCAATACCCATTTTCTTCAAAATTCTATTAATGGAATCATATTGTTGGTTAATTTTTTCTTCTTTATAATTTGGGATTGCATCCCGGTTATCTTCTAGCATTAACTTAGGTTGATCATATGGTTCTATTTTAGCAACCGTATATTTGCCTATTGCAGTAACAATTGATGGTATCCCATATACTACAAAATGCTCATTAAATAAAATGGCTTTCCCATAGCCGATGCCGTGACCTTTCATAATTATCCCATTGATTTTCTCAAATTTTTTGGTTACAACATTAAATAGGTATATTATTTTTATGGAATTGAATGTCTTGCAGTTGTATGTAGAGGAAAGGAAGGTTTATTCCTATTAATCCTTAAATCTTTTAGTCGGCATGTTTTTTTCAAAATTATAAATTATATTTATTAATGATCATCTAAACACATTTATTGTGTATGTTGAATAAGGCCCGTTTTTCTAGTTTCTGTTAAAGAAAGAAGGAAACCAATAAATCCTTTAAGAACGGTTGTAATTAAAAAACCCATTAGGGATAGAACAAAAATTTTTTCTCCTTCTATTGAAAAAAAAGTTGAAAACAATAAAATCGCGGTATATTCGCGAACTCCTAGACCAGCGAAAGAAATCGGTATAAAACCTGCAGCATTAGCAATAGGATATAACAAAAGAAAATAAAGATAAGGAATGTCCAATCCAAGTGCTAAGACAATGATATATTCCTGAGTAAAGATAATGATCCAGGTAAAACCCCCTAATATAAGAGGGAAAATTAATCTTTTTATACTTGGAAAATCCTTGTAAAATGTATCAATAAATCTATTAAGATGATTTCTTAATTTTTTTGGAGTAAAATACTTTACAAGAGAATACAAAAGTTTTTCTCCTCTTTCTTTTTTAATGAAATATAAAAGTATTATGATCAAAATAATAATCCAAATGACGGTTATATAGAATAATTCGGGGAATAATCCAATGATTATTAACCCTCCGATAACCATCATTACATAAAGAGAAAGTGTACGGATTACTGAATCAATAAATACGTTTATAAAAAGTTTACCATAAGGTTCACCAGTATGTTCTTTCATGTGAGGGACTTTTATGAGTTGGCCAATATATCCTGGTGAGATGGTTCCGTAAAAATATCCTATTAAATGTATCTTAAGAGATTGAAAGTAAGGAATTTTTATTTTTTGTTCCTTTTGAACTAATTGCCAGGCATAGTTTCTAATAATCAGAACAGGAATTGTTAGAAAAGCTGAGATAATTATATATATTGGTGGAATTGAAAGAAATGCATCAATTATTTCTCCGACATCTAAATTGTAAATGAGAAAAATGAATATAGTAATGCCAATAAAAGGAAGGATTTTTTTGGCTTGGTTAAAATTTTTTTTCGACAATAGTTTGACTGATAAAAGATTTCGCTTAAAATTTAATATCGCAATGATTAAGATAATAATCGCCGATAGAATATACAAATAAAATCCAATGGCGGGCCCCCAACTGCAATTGAGCGCTTCATACGTTCCTTCTCCCGGTATAACTATATTAACATTTCCTTGTCCAATAAAATTACCGACATCTACTTTTGCAAACTCAGACATTGTAATCGAAAACAATACAAGTGAGGCAACCAAGATTAAACCTGCAGAAGAGATAGATAGCAATGAAAACCGTTTTTTACCATATCGATCGAAAACAATACTCACAATTAAGAACAGACAACTGACAATTGTTAATAATGGTAGAACACTCATAACATTGACGAATATCTCCGGGAGATACTCGATCTCTCCACCAATAACGTTTTGTGAGACAGTTAAAGTGACAAGATTTACGGGATGTAAAAACATACTGGTTGTTGTTTCTAGATTAGAAACGGAACCATGTAGTATCCACCATGGGCTTATAATTGATATGATTGCTAGCGTTATTGCGAATATTTTCAGGAAGGATTTGATTTCTTTTTTCCTTAGGGTTAGATATGTACCTATTAATAAAAAAATTGCAGAAGAGTATATTATGATAATAGGAAAAATTGGTTCTTCTGTCGTTATTAGATTAAAGGTTCTTTCGCTAACAACGTTGATTCCTCTTTCGCTTATTAAATTCTCATCAAGATAAACTTCGGCTTTGTAGTGTCCCGGTGGTAGTGAAAATTGTGAAAGACCTTTTTCGCTACCAATTTTTTGTACTTTGTTACCTTCTCTTATTATCATTGTAATTGCGTCTTTTAAAGGAATACCTCTAGAATTAAATGTATATACTTTTATGTTAAATTCAGCTGGAAAAATAAGATTAATCTTTTCATCTGAGCTAATTTCTATGTTTTGTTCTTCTGAAAATGATTTATACTGTAAGTTAAGTTGGTAATTAGCTGGAATTAGATTTGAAAAAAGAAAATTACTTGCCGGAAGTTTTTCTGCAGATATTACTGTCGGTTCAGCCATTTCCTTGCTAGTAAGAACTGGATTGAGATCAATTTCTGGGGGTAATCCCCAGTTATCTAAAATTTTTAATGTAAGATGATATCGTTCAATATTCATTGATTTTTTTATTGGAACTAGGGTTCTAATGCTCCTTAATTTTACAGGTTCCTCATGGATTACAAAACCATTGTATAATACCTTAAGATTGTAGCTACTTAAAATACTGGATGGTGCTTTTATTAAAGCTTGACCATTCTCATCAGTAATGCTTTTTGATATGGGGGTATCATCCTTTAATAAAATCACTTTTGCATCTTTTACACCTTCTTCGTTCTGATCAAATACATTGACGTTAACAGACCTCTCAGGTTTACAAAAAACACGTGTTTTCGTGTCTTCTTGTACGTCTACAGTTGTAAATCCTATATATTTTCTATCTTTTCCAATTGTAGGATTTTCTTTGTAGATTTTCACAAGATATCTACCGGGTTCCAGATTTTGGAACCTTAGTTTTTTGAAAAATGTAAGATTTTTCCAGTCGAAGATTCCTAATGCTAGTTTAATTTTCTGGATAAACGTTGTATCATCAAAACTTGGGAGCGGATTTGTTGACATCCGTCTGGCTATTCCTGTTGATATGATGTTTTCATTATAGTATAATTCTGCGCTAATGTAGGATAGATTTTTACCGGTTAGCACGGATAGAGGGAATCCCATTGGAACTGATGGTGCTTTGTGGAGAAATATAGTTAGGGAGTAGGTTTCTTTTTCTTTAATGTCTTCTGTGATTTCTTCTATTTGTGATGGTCTAATTTTTGAGAGTTTTTGGAATATGCCTGCTTCCTGTATTACGGCTTGGTATCCTCCAATCTCGGTAGAGAAAAATTCTGCATCGAACTCTATGGTAAATCCTTTAGAAATTTCAAGATCGTGAGGATATCCTTTTTCATAGGAATTTCTACCCAGTTGTAAAGAGGCCACTTTATTTTCAATTCCTGGCAGATTAGGATATCCTGATTCGTACACTTTCAGTTGTATTCCATCTCTTTCATCTATTCCGGATTTTACTACGCTATTCGAACTAAGGATAAGAGCATGAGCAATTCCAGATTTGCCCTCGTCAAATGAAGCCCATGTTTTATTTCCAAGATCAACATCATGACTGGTATCAACTATAGAGATATCCCAATCGCCATCGTTATATTGAGGATCGGGATCCAACCGATATTCTCTGATTATATCATCCTCTGAGTATACATGAAGATAAGGGAATATTTTTCCAAAATTCAACTCTTTTATTGCATTGCTTCTGATACCACCGCATTTAATGCTGGCGAACATCCCATCATAGTTTGCATTAGGTGTAACTCTTAATTCTTTTAACGTATCGTGTTTTACATGAATGAATAAACTCCTTTTCTCATTGGGACAATAGTAATATTTGTATATTGCAGTTGTTTGGATGTCCTCACGATCCGTTCCACTAATTATTCCAAACTCAATCATGAGATTACCATCCACAAAAATTTCTTTAGAAATAAGTCGTTCAATCGTGGAACTATAATCGTCTACTTCTGTACCATAGTAGTACCAAAAATCGAAAGATGCTAGTACCTCACCATTGCTAGGAACAACTTTATCTGATTTCGACTTCAATTTGGTTATCTGTTGCGTGATATCTTTTCCCATAACGCTTCCGTCTTGAGCAACTGCATAAACGATAAATCCATCTTCAGATATCTCGTAATGTTTTGATTTTAAAAAATAACCTGGAAAAGGTTCGTACTGATACTGAGATTCTTTGATTTCAACCCGATCTGGATAATTTGGGCCAGATTTTTCATTTTCGTCATAGTATACATAATAACGTTCATTACCATTGGCATCCTCAGGAATTAGAAAAACAAGACTACAGGCTTCTATATGATTATCATCAGAATAATTTAAATCATATATTTGGGATTCTATCTCTTTTAAATTTTCATTTACTTGAAAAACAACTCTTACAGAATGTTCTTTTTCGTTTTTTGCCCAACAAAGATCGTCAAATTCTATTCTAGTATCAATTGGCTGATGTTTTGCAATTACTGTACTGGTATCTATTGGAATTACTATCTCCTGTTTAAAGGACCAATCATTATCCCATGTCGACGAATCAAACTCTAATGAACCAACTGGTAAAACTAGTAAAAATATTAGATTTACCAGTAATAAGGATACGGATAGCTTCTTTAAAATCAACTTCTCACAATTCCATTTGGCTGATATTTATATAAAAATAAATATTTCATTATTATTTAAAATTATTTAACTAAAAAGTAGTTAGGCTCTATATATCATAAGATTTATACACATTTAAAATGAAAGAAGTACTTCGCAAAAAAATGTTGAAGAAAAGAAGCGATATACCTAAATCAAAGGTATTGGAAAAAAGTAATCAAATAAAAAATAGACTTTTTAAAATAAAAGAGTTCAATCAAGCAAGTGCAATTCTATTTTACATTTCTTATGAAAATGAGGTTTATACTCATAATATGATAAAGGATTGTTTATCAAGTGGGAAACATGTAATTGTACCAGTCACAAGCAAAGAAAACAGGAGTTTAATTTTATCTAAATTAAAAAACTGGGGGAATCTTGAATGTGGTGCTTATGGTATTTTAAAACCTAGAAAAGAACATGTGAAAGAATTCTCTCTTGATATGGTCGATCTAATAGTTATCCCTGGTGTTGCATTTGATGAACGCGGCTATAGGATTGGACACGGGATGGATTACTATGACGACCTATTGGTAAATTCTACAAAAGCTATACACATTGGATTGGCTTTTGAGTTTCAGTTAGTAGATGAAATACCTATAGAATATCATGATATGAAATTAGATAAAATTGTTACTGAAGAAAGAATAATCACTTGTACAGATGCTATGTGACTATCTCTTTTAACTTATCGATCTCTATCGCTTTTTTTATCTCCATTGCAATCCTTTCACCATAGCTTATTGAATCACCGTAAAGATAACCAGAATGCGGCGTGAAACGAGTCAACGGACTGCCAGGTATTCTCATTGAAACATCAAAAACTACCATTTCTTCTTTTCCTTTATCTGCAGCAATAGCACCCTGAAGCGCAAATGGACCAATTATGCCGGGAGGATATTCCTTTTTAGTAGTTTTAACAAATTTTTCACCAAGTATAAATATTCTCTCAATAATAGATTCCTTAGTTGTCGCTGCGATATGACCAGTCTCGATTATTTTAGGTTTCATATGTTTCAGAACTGCCAGTTGTTCATTTGCAGGAAGCCGGATAAGACCATCAAGATTAGTTTGTCTTCTCGTATCTGTGCCCATTATCTCAAGCTCGTCATCAATTACTGAATAGAAATAATTGAAATTTATCTGTGCACCAATAACATATTCCTCAATAACTGCTTGTTCAAGTGCTTCTTTTGTTATCATCTTCTTGGCAAACATATCATCAGATTTTTTCTTATAATCTTCATAATTAGTTGCATAGAAAAAAGCTCTTTCATAACCTCGAATAGCTTCATTCACTTTTATTATTACAAGCCTGTCAATTTCCATTGGTGATTTGAATATCTTGGGAAACCGGATACCTGCCTTTTGTAAAAGATAATATTGATTCTTTGGAACATCCCTTTCCTCTAATTTTAACATAGAACGGGTTCCATAAATTGGTACCATGAAATTTTTTTCTATATCATTAAAGTCGAAATATACCCAGAAATATCTATTATGTATAAAGATAGCATTTTTCTTTCTCAATTGCTCCTGAACTTTTGGTTTTGTAATATCTGAGAACTTATCAAGAACTATTGTCTCATCAACACAACCTTTCCCATCACCCCGAGTTTTATAATACTCAGTATAAGTTTTCTCTCTTCCTTTCTGGCAGACTGCAATAGTCCTAAAACCAAGCTTTTTACTACCTCTACAAACATCAAGTCCAGAATGTCCTCCTAAAACGCCAATGGTAATATTATCTTTATTATAAGAATCGACTAATTTCTGAATTTGTTTTCTTTCTATCATAATCGCACTCCTCCCACGTATCGATAATAGGTTTTTCTTTTTTAGGCTGTTGGAATTATTATCCTTTAAACCGCGGTCTCTTTGACAAGTAAAGCGGCAGTGGCAATGTCTGCTGTGGGAAATCCTTTACTGGTTTTATTAATAAATTATGTATTTCTTTTATTGAATAGGATTTATTATTTTCTCCTATGCTTTCACTTCTAAATCTAGGTACAAATGTTTTTTCTTCTCTCTCTTTATCGCCTACAACAATGATTATGGGGATCCATTCTTTTTCTGCATCACGTATCTTTCGACTTACACTTTCTTCCCTGTCATCTATATCTGATCTAATGTGGTAATATGCAGAAATCTTGTTTAGTTCATCAACAAATTGTTTACAATCAGAAATAAATTCATCTTTTACAGGAATAAATCGAATCTGTGTTGGAGAGATCCACAATGGAAGCATGGGTTTTTTACCTTGTTTTATTTTTATTGCTTCACGTTCAAGAAGTGCATAAACACAACGATCAATGCTACCAGAAATACTGGTATGTAAGATGTAAGGATATTGTTTTTCACCTTTTTCATCAGCAAAAGAGATGTCAAATCGTTTTGCATTTTCAACATCAATCTGTACTGTTGAAAGTGCACTTGCCTTATTTAAGGAATCGATTACGTTGAATTCAAATTTAATAACGAAATAGAAATACCTTTCATTCCAGATCTCAATAAGAATAGGTTTACCCGCTAGTTGTGCAAGATCTTGAGCAAACTTTTTATTATCATCGAAGAAATCTTTTACGAAACGAAGGGCAACCTCACTATCAAGTTTAAGATCATTCATCCATTTAAGCGATGTGATAAATTGTCGTTTAAACTCTTCTGTGGCTTGATTAATATCTCCACATAATGTGTGAAGATCAGGCATAGTAAAGCTTCGAAGACGTTTCAACCCACTGACTTCACCACTTTGCTCTCTTCGAAAACTATAATGGGTAAGCTCGTACAATCGGAGTGGAAGATTACGATATGAGATAGTCATATCGTTCATGATCATATACTGACCAAAACATGCAGCAAAACGTAGGAAAAAATCTTTGTAATCTGAACGAACAGTATATTGTCTAGCTGGAAATTTCTTTACATACTCACTTAATGTAGGATGCTCTAAATCATACATGATTGGTGTTTCAACTTGCATCCCACCGATACTTCTCACCATGTTGTTAATGTGTCTCTCTAGTAATCCCTTAATTAATCGTCCTTTTGGATACCACCTAAAATTACCAGAATCACTTGCAGGTTCATAATCAACCAGTTCAAGTGATTGCATCATTTTAACATGAGCAGCTTCTCCAACTCCCTTCCGTGATCCTTTACTTTCGTATTCATAGAGTAGTTTTAGTTCTTTATGCTCTGAAAAATCAAACTTTTCAGCGTCAATAAGTTTTCCATTAGGAGTCAATATATACCATTGAGATTGTATCTCCTTTTCCTTCTCTACTGCTTTTTTCTCTTTTCCAGGGACGATTTCACGTGAGAGCTCAGATAGAGGATGACCTTTACATGATATTTTAAACGCTTTGTACCATCCAAATGGCGACCGTTTTACATTGAAATATTTATTTTTTAGCTCATACTCCAGTTCGACAAGTATCTCCTTTGCTGCTTTCGCACTTCCCAGATTGGAAGAAAGATGAGCATAAGGATAAAGCATAATATTTTTGACTTTAAGTTGTTTAGCAGTATCTTGTATCTCTTTGACAGTCTCTAAAACAGTTTGTTTTGGTGATTTCTCATCGTCTTTTTCTACCGCGACAAAGGCAGTTAATGCTTCTTCTAATCTATCATTTTTTAGTTTTACTTCCTCTGGATTTGGAATAGCTTTACCCTTCACTTCGTATTCAATATAATCGCTATGAATAAGCAGCAGTTTCATTAAATCGAGTTGTAAAACAAATAAATGTTCTTAAAGATAATGGATACGGTAAATGGGGGAGGCGGCGGAGGTGTTTAACACCGCATTTAAAAAATTTTTTAGTACACTTGCAATCCCATCTCTCCGCCTAAAAATGAATATGTTATTTGATATAAGAAAGTTTCGGAAAATCATATATCATCCCCTATTATCTTGATATTTTCTCCTATAAATTACTATTTTGTAGAAAAGAATTAACATTAAAATATTTTATAGGATTAAAGATTGTTTTTAGTGAGACCTCTGAAACTAGAACGGTCCGAAATACATACTTTTATTCCCCCTTTTAATAAGAAGGATAATTTATATCCTGATGTTGAGGAAAAATATCTTATACTATTAGATTTATAATGACTATTAACTGGAGAAGAAACGATGAATCCATTTCTAAACCCATCTATTGCAATACCCTTCTTAAAGAATTATATTGCAGATACAAATCGTATTGAACGTTTATCATCAAAAGACCTGGAGAAATATCGAAATAAGGCGTTTCGAAAAATTGTTGCATATGCATACACTGTACCATTATATAAAAAAAAATACAAAGAAGCAGGCATTCATCCTAGCGATATCAAAGATTTAAAAGATATTACAAAAATTCCATTTGTTTCAAGACAAGAACTAAATGAAAATTTTCCAGATGGAATTGTACCACCAACCTTTAACAAGCAGAAAGGTCTCGTGATTTGTACTGGTGGTACAACAGGGAAATATTGTTGTAATAGTGGTTCAGAGCCGGTTTGTATATATACAAATGTACTAAACCTTTTACGAGGAACTCTTGTTTCATTCAGAGAAAATCGTTTTTATGGTTTAAACTTGAAAATTACACGATTTGCTCATATTGGCAATTTCAACCCTTTTAAAATTGATGAGGTTTTTGATAAAAATGTCATGAAGCATATAAGATCCTTTTTTTCTTTTAAGAATTATCTCGCCATGCAAGCTTCAAATAGAACACGAGAAATATTAGATAAACTAAACGATTTTCAACCAAATGTCATAATATCCTATCCTACAATTTTCCAGGATTTAGCATATTTGAAGAAGAAAGGATTTGGAAAGAACATCAAACCTAAGATTCTCTTTGTAGGAGGGGCAATGCTTGATGATTACACAAGATCCTACGTTGAAGATGTGTTCGGCTGCCATATGTACAATACATACTCGTCTTGTGAATCTGGAGCAGAAATTGCATTTGAATGTACACAGAGAAACTGGCATATACATTCAGATTTCTTCCATCTAGAAGCTGTCAATGAAAATCTTGAACCTGTATCACCTGGAAAACGAGGTCATCTTGTTATTACTCGCTTATGGGGTGGGGGAACCCCTCTTATTCGATACACAGGTATGAAGGATTGGATTACCCTTGGAAATGGAAAAAATTGTAGTTGTGGATTAAAAAGTCCAATCTTTGGACGTCCTGTGGAAGGTAGAGTGTTATCAAATATTATATTACCTGATGGAACTAGGTATCCTCCCAGTAATTTTTTATTTACTATTACGAATGTCCTAAAGAGTTTTAATACGTTCAAAGTTTTAAGATATCAGATTATACAGAAAAAAATCGATGAAATTGAAATTCAACTTGTAATTGACCACGATCTAAATGATACTGGTCCAACTTTTAATGAAATGGCAAAACAAATAGAAAAAAAATATCGTGAAAAAACAGGACCAAAAGTTAACATTACAGTAAATGAAGTTGAAGAAATCAAAGACGATCCAACAACGGGAAAACCTGCACCACTAGTGGTATCACAAATAAGTCAAAACAGTATATGCGATCTAACATGATATTAATGTGGAAAAATGGATAAAAATGAGGAAAAATTATTGGAGCATTTCCGGAATCCAAGAAATGTAGGCGTCATTGTAAACCCAGATGGATTTGGAAGAGGGGAAAACCCTATTAATGGCTACATAACAGACATTTATCTTAGAATTGAAAATGAGATTATCAAGGATATAAGATACAAAACGTTTGGATGTGTTGCGACAATTGCTGTCTCTTCAGGTCTTTCCAGTGCAGTCAAAGGAAAATCATTGGGAGAGATTTTCAATAGCGATAATACATATGAAAAAATGACAGTTTTAATTACAAATGAAATTGGAAATATACCTGATAAGAATTGGCATTGCCTACCAACTGCAATACAAACCTTACTAATAGCAATATCTGATTATTATACAAAGAAAAAAAATGAAGAAAGAGTACAGAAGATTAGGAACATAATCGCAGAAATTCAGCAAAAAGTTCAAGAAAGAATAAAAGAGCGGAAAGAAATCAATTAATTTATAATAATTTCAATAAAATGCTTTCAATCTAAAAACCCGAGAGCCTCCTCAATTCTCCCCATCTCAATGCCCGTGGTAAGATTACCAATAATGGCCCCTTTAGTATTTGCAATAAGTCCGCTACCTATCATAGGAACACCGTGATTTACTGTTCCAATCATAACATTCACATCAAATAATTTTTCTAACTGTTTTTTCTCCTCATCAGTAACCTTGGGATGGCACAAACAACCTTTATTTGTAACCACTGCAGCCATGCCAATAGTTTTTAGAGAAGCTATAGTGCCCCTTTGAACAGGCACCCCAAGCGTTTCACCGATTTTCTTCATAGAATGATCTCTAATATCTGGATGAATAAGTGCCCCGTTGTCATTTACTAAAATATCATTACCTGCTGCATTAATAACATCTTTAACCGCAAAAACATCGAGTCCTTGTTCCTTTATCTTATCCACGGTTTCTTTATCTGCAAAATCAGTGACAACTGCCCCTTGAGAGTTTAACACAAGTAATGAACCAATAATGGTTGAATCAGCTATACTTAACTCAACAAGTCTTGCATCTAGTGCTGTAGAAATCTTGTTTTTTACTCTTTTTAGCAAATTTTTTTGCAGAAACACGATAGAATCATTTGCCCTACAATAAACACCTATATTCGGATTTTCATTGAAATCCAAAAGTTGAAACATATATTATTCACTTTTCTTCTTTGTTTTTTTAGAATCCGCTTTCTTTTTTCCCGCAGGTTTCTTTTGTTTCTTGGCTGTTTTAGATTCTTTCTTTTTTTCTTTAGAAGCTTTTGGTTTTTTTACTGCTTTCTTTTCTTTTTTCTTTACAGGTTTCTTTTTAGCTTCTTTCTTCTTTTCGGCTTTTTCTTCCTTTGGTGCTTTCTTTTTCTTTATTTTTACTTCCCCATCTGAGGTTGGACTAATTTCATAATCTTCAGCTCCAGGGGCACCCTCTTCTTCAGGCATCTCAGCTTCTCTTCTTAGAATAGGTACTTTCTTTTCTTTTTCTTCCTTTAGAATTTCCCGTCTCGATTTTTTTTCTCCAAGTTCTGGTAGCGTTACTTCTACAACGCCATCTTCAAATTTAACAGCTCTCACACGTATCTTACTTGGAATCTTATATTTTCCTTTGGACCATAATTCCCTGTTAAGAGAATCATCTATCCAAATATCTCCTCTATCTACCTTCATATGTTTAGTAAGAAAACCACGAACTTGTTTAACAGCCTTCGGAGCAGCAAGAGAAGTTCTGCCGATTTTCACTTTCCTAAGTGGAACAATGTATATCCTTTCAATTTCTTTACTTGACTCCTTTTCAGCCATAAAAATCAACCTTTCTTGAGTTTATTTCTCCGCCAATTACGTGTCTTTGGATGTCTGGTAAAACGTCTGCTAGTACGAATCATGACCCACGCTGGTACTCTTCTATTGCTCTTTGTGGCCTTGTTTAATCGAAGTTTTTTACCTAATGTTTTATGAGTTGACATTTATAACCCTCTTCTTTTAATTTTTATATCTCTTTTCTTTGGAATTAACTTTGAAAGTAAATCCCGTAACTGTTCATCATTTATTTTATTTTTGAGTCTCCCAGATTGGGCGAGCATGATGAGTTGGTTCTCAATATTTTCTGCTACTTCTGGACGTGCAACTTTAATTCTTCCTAGACGTTCTCTAGCTTCAGTGGTGAGAATTTTCCTGAGAGCTGCTTTTTTCTGTTTTTCAAACTCCTCTTGTTGAGCTTCTTCTTCAATCCTTTCTTGAGAAAGCATTTGTTGCTGTTGAAGTTCTAACAATTTCTTTTTCTTGATGTTTTCCAATTCATCATCCATAAATTCAAAGCCTCAGGATAAACCTATTGTGACTTCAACTATTTAATACTTTTTTAACTCAGGATAATAATCTATAAGATTTTTCTTAATTTCATACGCCGTATTATCTAAAAGAGACATTCCTTTCGGCGTTAAAACACGACCTTTTCCCCTAACCTTTGCAACAAAACCTGCCTTTTCTAATTGATGTAAAGCATTTCTGATAATTGATCCACTGCCCCCCCTTGCTTTGTATGGTTTTGATCCCCTATCACATTTTCCACCGTACTCACTTCTCAAACGTTCGATACCAATACTATTATTTACATAGATTTTTCGAAGAATAGAAGCACATCTTGTGTACCACCAATCCTTTTTTTCTGGAGGGTTTTCCCTTGATAAGCTTGTTCTTACAAAATCACTCCATTCAGGCGGAACAACATCTTTTTCGCTCTGCAATTTTTTTGTCAACGCATCTATCAACTCTTTAGCAGGAACATCATACGCCGTTGTCATATCAATTCTCTTCCGTTATGTATATTGGAAAACGGTAATAATCCATATGTTATTTAAGCATATTGGATAACAACCCCTTAGACCAACTACAACTTTTATAAATCATTTTTTTATATTTAAATTACATATTAATTTTGTCGAACGATATTTTAAAGGTATCCTCATATATTTTTTACAATTGTAGCAATAGGTTACAATCTTACCCCTATGAATTCTAACTCTACAATTAATCCCTGGCATAAGATAACAATAACAATGCTTACAAACTCTACGCTTAAATTTGGTAGGAATTGTTACTAAGTAACGCATAGAAATCTTTCTTGCTAAAAATACATACCTATCTGAAAGTTCCAATCTATCACACAAAGCATATCTTTCGGCAAGCCTGAACAAATGTTGAATGCGATTTTTCGCAATACTCTTTTGCAACTTTTTGTTTCCCATGCGTCTTCGTGACATAAAGAACTACTCTTTAAAGGCAAAAATCGATTATGAGATCCTTGTTTAAAAAACCATTTATCTGCAATAACTAAACTAAAAATAAAAAAGAAAAAAAGAAGAAATAAAAAGTTTTACTTCTTCTTCAAATAAGGAAGACCTGTTCTTTTGTTTACACCAACACTGTAACCGCTTGGTAATTCACAGGGGCTTCCACTTTTCGGAGTTCTTTTACTAAAGAAATAAATAGTTTGTCTCCTGCCACCCTTTAAGGTTACATCCCGTGTGTATAAGGTCCAACCTTCATGTGTATATGCCATAAAATACCTCCTTGCAGGGAATATACAAATCGTGAATTTAAATTTTTCCTTATTTTCCCCTTATTTTTGAATAGTGACGATCAAAAAACATGATATTGTATGCTGTGTATCTAATATTATTCAACAAGGAAACAGTAAATAAAAATATTCATTCAGAAGAGAAAATGAAATTTAAAATGAGCCGGTAGTTGTCGCCCACATACACGTATGTGTTTTTGGTTTTAAACACTTTCGAATTTATCAAACAAGAACAACCTTTTTGTATACTAATTAAATGAATGTTTGTGAAGATATGTCAAATGGACAGTTGATCTTTGTTGGTCTAGGTCTCTACGACGAAAAAGATATTTCATTAAAAGGGTTGATCGAATTAGAAAATTGTGACAAGATTTTTGCTGAATTCTATACGTCAAAGCTTGTAGGTCTAGATAAAAACACTTTTGAAAAAAAACTAGGCAAGGTCTTAGAAATATTGTCTAGGGAGGAAACCGAAAAGGGTGACAAAATTTTAGATTATGCATTAAAAGAAAAAGTTGGTTTTCTAACATGCGGAGACCCTATGATCGCAACAACTCATGTCGATTTGAGATTAAGAGCCACGAAGAGAGGCATAAAAACAAAAATCTTTCACAGTGGAAGTATTATCACTGCTGCACCTGGGCTGCTTGGTCTACAAAGCTATAAGTTTGGTAGGACAACAACGCTCGCGTTTCCAGAAAAAGATTACTTTCCAACAAGTCCATATAATATTATAAAAGATAATAATAAAATGGGATTGCATACGCTAGTTCTTCTTGATATTCAAGCTGATAAAGATATATACATGACTGCAAATCAGGGCATGGAAATTCTGTTAAAAATGGAGGAAAAACTAGGTAAAAAGATACTAAGTGAAGATAATGTTATCTGTGTCGTTGCTGGTGCCGGGTCACCGGATCCTATTATTGTAGCGAATTCAGTCAAAGCTTTACTTAACAAAGATTTTGGTCCACCCCTTCACACTTTGATTGTTCCTGGAAACCTACATTTTCTGGAAGTTGAAGCTTTAGAAGCTTTTGCAAATCTGCCAAAGGCGATTAGCAAGAAATTACAAAAACTATAATAACCCTTGCTATTATTCCTCACCAAAAGGGGTATGGATGCCACAAAAAAACGATTCTATAGGGATTATCTACGGAGATGTCGGTTCGACAGAATTCAATTTCACTGTCGATGGTCATAATATAAGAAAGTTTGACTATGTAGCAGCACCGCATAAAGAGGGATATGTACTTGCTCAAGTAATGGATATTAAAAGATATTCTGATCTAAAATTTCAAGAAGCAACTATGCTTCGAAGCAACGACGAACTTCCTTATATTAAAAGCAACGTTTCTGCATATGCAGATGTGATTGGTTACAGGGATAAAAGAGGCCTATTACAAGCTCCACGTACTCCTTTTGAAACAGGTAGCAGAATAATACCTGCCAGTGAAGATCTTATAAGACATGTAATTGGCCTTTACTCTGAGAAGCAAAATGGAGCATATCTGGGCCTACTTAAAGGACTTAACCTACCAGTTTTTTTAAATATAGATTCTCTTGTTCAAAAACATATTTGTATACTGGCAAAAACAGGCGGTGGAAAAAGCTATGCATGCGGTGTGTTGGTTGAAGAACTTCTCAAGAAAAAAGTGCCAATGGTTATAATTGATACTCATGGTGAATACATATCGCTTTCAAAACAGAACAAAGATAAGAAAGAACAAAAAAACATGGACAAATTCAAGGTTAAACCGAGACAATATTCAGGTCAACTTGTTGGATATTCCCCGCTTGGAAGTAGAGGAGACATTAAACATATAACATTGAATGGTATGAACCTTGAGGCACGTGAAATTATTGACCTTCTTCACGCAAAACTTTCAGGACCACAGATAGGAGTTTTATATCAATCAATTAAAGAGATGAAAGAATTCAAAAAGATGTACACTATTAGAGATATCATTGAAGCAGTCAATAGGAGTAAAAGTAACGCACGATGGAATGTTATTGCATCGTTAGAATCGCTTGATTCAATTGGAGTTTTTTCTGAGAAAGGGACGTCTGCTACAGAGTTCGTAAAAAAGGGAAAATGTTCTGTCATAAATATGAAAGGTGTTCCACCGGATATACAAGATGTTGTCGTAGCACGCTTAACAAAAGAGTTATTTGATGACCGAAAGTTAGGAAAAATCCCTCCATTTTTACTTATAGTGGAAGAAGCACATAATTACTGTCCTGAAAGAGGTTTTGGTACTTCTGTTTCATCTAATATGCTCAGAACGGTAGCCTCTGAAGGTAGAAAGTTTGGAATGGGATTATGTGTCGTAAGTCAACGCCCTGCAAAGGTTGATAAAAATATCATTTCACAATGTAACACAAATATTATTCTAAAAGTAACAAATCCTAACGACTTAAAAGCAATAATTCAATCAGTTGAAGGATTAACGAATCAGACATACAATGAGATACAAAGACTTCCTATTGGGGTTGCTTTAATCTCTGGTGCCTCTATTCAGATTCCCATAATGGTCGAGATACGTACAAGGGAGACAAGCCATGGTGGCAAGTCAGTAACTGTATTTAAAAATGGTGAACCAACTGATTTTAAACCAAATATACCTAAAATGCCCACTCCTCCACCACGTCAAAAAGAACATGTTACATCTGTCCCAAGATCGGAAATAACAGCTGAAAGGAGTAACGTTTCCTCAAAAGCAGTGATAGTAAATAGAGTAGCAAAAAGACTTGGGTGGGTTACAATAGATGATCCTGAGGAAACAATAAAACAATTGACAGAAGAAGCAGAGAAAATGAAAGAAAATGTGTACAAATATCTTGAATCATTAGTAAAACTTGGAAAAAAATTCTGCCATGAAAAGAATCCCGAATGCATTAAGTGTCCTATGAACAACGGATGCCGATACCGGACTTCGGAACCCAAAAGGCGAGGATTATTTAAGAAATAATAAACGATCATATGAAAAATAAAAAAATTACTCTTATCATAACTGTCGTTTTATTACTTACAACTATAATTTCAGGGTGTCAAGAATTATTTTCAGATATTCCTACAACATATGAGACCCATCCTACAAAAATAAGCTATAATATAAAATATGGCTACCAAATAATTTGTACTGGCACTGGAAAATATGAGATAAAATATAGATGTGACTTACCTGAGCCCATCAAAACAACGTCCTATAGTTTGCTATACAATCGTGATTATGAGAACATATCATTGGTAAATAATGATTTCATTCAATGGAATATATCAGGAACAGTTGATGCAACTTATGAACTAGGAGTTTCAGCGATTATTGAATCTGAAAGCTTCCTTGTTTCTGATTTAAATGGCAATAATGCATTAACAATACAGGAAATCAATAATTTTTATCCCGAATTGATAGAACAGTATTGTCATAAGCAGTCTATTGCACCTACAGTTTTTATTGATCCCAGTGATCCTGATATTAAAACAATTGCTAGTAGTGTATTAAACCGAGCAGAGACTAACAATTCGTTTGTTATAGCCAAGCTACTCTTCTCTTGGTTAAAAGAAAACATAAAGTATCAAATACATGACGGTCAAGGAGACGTTCAACCTGCAGCTGTAACACTTCAAAAGAAAACAGGTGATTGTGATGATCTTTCTTTTCTATACATATCGTTGTGTAGAGCAGTCGATATTCCTGCTAGATTTATCCGCGGTTATCTTTTACAGGAGGAGGAAAATGGGGAAGTAACTGCAACTGCTCACGCATGGGTAGAAGTTTTTGTTGGGAAGCTAATAGGAAATGAGGGATGGATACCTATTGAATGCTCCTGTTGTGCAACATCAATCCAGGTCGATATAAATCAGAATTTTGGGGTAGAGGATGCTTTTCATATACGATTATTTGTTGATGATGGAAGTAACGAATCTCTTAATGTTTCTCAATCTGGCATACATATACAATATTATGAGAATAGAGAAATTGAACTACGATCGTTTGTAGATATTGAAAACTACTTGGAATTAGAATCAAAAAAACTCGTTGTAACAAAAGACAATACAAGATACTATCAGTAACTTTACAATTAGTTTGGAACTGTTGTATTAAAACAAATAGACTATTTTCTAGACCAAGTTTAATCATGTTACACTTGATAGTATTCAGAAAATAGATTAATTTTTTAATAGATGAAAATTGCTGAGAAAAAAATAAAAAAGTAGAGTTGGAGCACTTAAATAATACTACTTTCTATTCAGGTTAATCCGCCTGGGATGAAGCCAATGATGTATGTGGTTAAACCAAGCGGGCCAATATCATAAGATCTTATAAATGGACCATGTGCAAATGATACTCTCCTAAGCTTTATTGTGCCAGAAACCCTGCGCAGGCCTGAAAACTCAGTATAATGAAGTCGTAAAGCACGAGCACGGTATTCATTTCTTACTCTTTTAAGGTTTAAAACCGTCCCTCTAATAAATGTCATTCTAAACGATTGTTTTGATCTCAACTGTCTTAATATGAATAAGGAACCAGCTAATATTAAGATAGGATGAGCTCGCCATTTCAATACAACGACCTCATCACTGGCAATATTATCATCATTGTCATAGGCAATTACTCTTATTCTGTATAAAGAACATATTATTGGTTTCCACTCGAAGCTATATGGTTCTGTAGTATCTTCTCCTTTTAATTTACCGTTTATATAGAACTCTACTTTTTCTATTCCTGCATCGGATGTAGCGTCCACTGTAATTTCTATAGGACCATAGACGATGGTGTTTATAATTAAAGGAAACTGAAAGATATCTCGGAAGTAGAAATGCCCTTTCGCAGGTTTAGTAATAGTTACTATTAGATTTGAAGAGGCTTTTGTGGTAAATTTATACAAACCACGGGTATAGATCCCGCTTCCATCTGGATCCGTGGCATTTACCCACACCGTATATGTTGTTGAATATAAGATGCCAGATAATGAAAGTGATTTCGTTCCATTAGTATCACCAATAGAACTATTAGATTGACCATTGCTACATTCGATATTCCAATCAAAATTATCCCCTTCCAGATCACTTATTGATATACTCCATGTAAACGTAAGAGGCTGATCGACTGAATTATTCGAAGGGTTGGGAAGTCCAAAAATTGGGGGATTATTCGCTAATGTAATAAATGTAAACCATTCACGGGTATAGTTCCCGCTTCCATCTGGATCCGTGGCATTTACCCACACCGTATATGTTGTTGAATATAAGAGGCCAGATAATGAAAGTGATTTCGTTCCATTCGTGTCACCAATTGAACTATTAGATTGACCGTTACTACATTCGATACTCCAGTTAAAAACGTCCCCCTCAGTATCGTTTATCGGTATACTCCATGTAAACGAAAGAGGTTGATTGGTTGACCCATTCGCAGGATTTGAAGGTCCAAAGACTGGTGAATTATTCGATGTCCCACCAGATATCTCCTCGGCACGAGCAGAAAATATATTCTCAACATTGGTTAATATTTTAACGTTTGGTACAATAACACTTGCTCCAACAAACAAGATTATTATTACAAGTACAAGGAATTTTCTAAACGCATCATCTTTCATATTAATTTCCTCCAATTTGATAATATATTAAATATATTATTGATTTGTTTATTATTTAATATTTTCTATCACTAAAATTTTAATTTTAGTGGAAAATTGTCTTCTAGTAAGGAGAAACACAACCTGAGTCTTTCTAAGAATAAGAGGATATCGAAGATTATTTCTATTCAGCATATAAAACATTTAATGAGTACAAAGAAATAAACATATAAAAAACACATCTCAATTTATGATTTCTAATAATCACTAACCAGATACCCAAATGCATAATATCTAGGCTTTTTTTCAGACAACCTGTTTTTCATATCAATTATGTTTTTTGACCGAGTTTTTTTCTTGATATACTTTTTAGACATAGTTCTAACTTACTGTGCTACTTTCTATCAATGACTCTATTTAAACCTACTGTGTCAAAATATCATAATGAAAAAAAACTTCCTCAAAAAATACATGTTTTTCAAATACATTTAATACCATTTTAAGACTAAGATTTTTACCATAATTTTTTACTCTTTCAAAGTATGCATATTTTTAATGATTGAAAGAAAAACCGCTCTAATATCAGGCGCCTCCAGAGGGATAGGAAGAAAAATAGCTCTAAAATTTGTAGAACATGGTGCTTTCATTGGTATTAATTATGTTTCGAATGATAATGCAGCTAAGGAGACGCTTCAACTGATTCGAAAAAACGGTGGCAATGGTGTGTTACTAAAAGGTGATGTCTCAGATGTTACAAATGTAGAACGAATCGTAAATTCACTTATTGAAAAGAGAAAAAGTATAGATATTTTGGTGAACAATGCAGGAATCTACATCAGAAATATATTTGAAAATATACCAGTAAAAACATGGGAAAAGACTCTTTCAGTAAATTTAACAAGTTGTTACCATCTGTGTAAACAGGTGATTCCGTATATGAACCCTAATAGTAAAATAATTTTTATTACCTCACAGCTTGCCTTCAAGGGATCTTCCCATGGAGCAGATTATGCAACGTCAAAAGCAGGTATGCTTGGTCTTATGAGAAGTCTTGCTCTTGAATTGGCGGAGAAAAATATTTGTGTGAATGCAATAGCTCCTGGAACTATTGACACAGATATTATTGCAGGTTACACTAAAAAAATGAGAGAGGAAAGAATAAAAGAGATTCCATTAAGGAGGCTTGGAACTCCAGAAGATGTAGCAAATTGTTGCTTATTTCTCGCATCTGACTTATCAAACTATATAACCGGTGAAACAATAAATGTCAACGGAGGTCTTTATATCCATTAGACACTGCTAATGGTGGAAATGAAATCAGCAATTAATCATTTGTTTTTGTTCATTGTATTTATTAACCCTATTATAATAATTAAAATTAAACCTATTCCTAAAAAGAGTTCAGCATCAATTGTTTTATCAAGCTCTGCAATTTCTATCAAAAGAGCAGCAGCAGCCATAAATAAAGAAATGGCATATAGAGGTAATTTAACAAACATTTTAGTTACATTTCATCAGCAACTATTAAGAATCAACAAGGTTGTTTTAACATTTTTGGGGATTTCTACTAAGGATAAGAGATTTCCGATACAAAGACTAGATAATAGGGTAAGAGTAGGATTATATAGAATAAAAACATTTTATTCCAAAAGACATGGAACAAAGAATCATAAAATATTTAATTATTTTTCTTTCAATTGTTATTATTATAAACCTTATAGGATTTTTTTATCTCTTTATCCTTCCAAATTTTGTTTTTTATTGCCCAAGCGCAGATGAAGATGTTCCTATTCCAGTTGGATGTCTGATTAGATTCCCTGAGGATTATAATGATAAATACATCAAAGTTGTTGGTATGTATAAAAATGGGCAAGGAATTTGGACCATTAGCTCCGAAAATAGTGAGTATAATATAAGCATCAATGGTCTCATATATGGACCTTCAGCTTATTTTCCTGATGATGCCCGTGCTTATCTACACTTTAGTATGACTAATATCTCTAATGGTTCGATGCTTATTGAGAATAATGAATATTATTGGTATGGCATATTCCGATATACAGATAGTGGCAAAACTTCTGGTGGTGAATATTTTGTAAAAGGAATGTATCTTGAGGTTTCAAAAATAGAAGAGCTTTAATAGGATATCATGTCAAAGATTATTCGAAATATTTGCTAAGTTAGGTTTTTAAATAAGGAGAAGTTACGAAATTGTAGATTTGGAGCAGAAAAAATGAAAATAGAACTAGATGAAAAATCGATAGACAATATAGTAAAATATGTTAATAAGCACCCCGAAGAAATCCGTGAATTAATGGAAACATTTGCCGCCCAAGCCATTGATGTCTTGATGAAGGGAGAGGTTTTGGAAAAAGGAGCAAATTTATACAAAATGATTAAGAAAGAAATACAAAGTAGTGAACTGGTGACAACTCATAAATGTCCCACTTGCAGAGCTCATCCATTAAAGAAGGTTAAGGGTCGTCTTCATTGTAGTGAATGTGGATGGACAGAACCATAAGTCTTTAATCGATTCCTTTTTTGATGTACATCTGGTGGCAAGCAATGATATTAGGGCATTTGAACCAACGTGTTAAACATTTTAACATATAGTTGCCAAGCAATATCACGATATTTGAGTTAAGGTCTCTACTCATTAAAACGACTATTCTTCATTTTCCTCTATAAGATATAGTAATAGCTCCCGTTATAATCAACATCATTCCTATCAAAAGAATAATGCCCCACGTAGATGTTCCCAATGGAGATGTCATCCATATACCTTTTAATGTTATTACAATCCCAGTACTCAATATGATAAAGCCCGCTATTGTTTTTGATATAAATATTTCTCGGCGATATAATGCATTACTTTTTGCAATTCCTAATTTATAATTCATTTCCCATCTCTCATTAACAAATTACATTTTAGTAGTTATTGTATATAAACCCACCCTGTTAAAATGTCAAAATGGAAGAATATTCTTTTTTAAATTTAATAATCCTTAAATACAGATCATTGATTTCACCTTGAATGGGGGAACTATGAGCGGGTTATTTGGAGTTGTGAGTGATAGCAATTGTATTTCCAGTCTCTACTACGGAACTGATTATCACAGCCACCTTGGCACTGAATATGGAGGTATAGCCTTTATTGATAAAGATGGAATGCCTGTTAAGAAGATTCATGATATCGCTAATTCACAGTTTAAATCAAAGTTTTATGAAGGTTCTGATGAAATTAAAAGTAATTTAGGTATTGGGGTGATCTCTGATAAAGACCCTCAACCATTAAGTTTTGAAAGTAAATTTGGACCTTTTGCCATATGTTGCGCAGGCTTGGTAACTAACAAAGACGCATTGGTAAAAATGTTAATTAAAAAAGGTATTTCTTTCGGTGAGATAGACCATGGTGACATTAACACGACAGAGCTTGTTGCATACTTAATAAATCAAGGTAACAATATAATCGATGGCATTGAAAAGATGTATGACAAGATAAACGGGTCCATATCTTTGCTCTTATTAACAAAGAAAGGAATTTATTGCGCTAGAGACAGAAATGGAGTTACCCCATTAGTTATCGGGAGAAAAGAAGGAGAGACAGCCATTGCCAGTGAAACCTGTTCATTTCCTAACCTGGGATTTGCAATAAAAAAATTTATTGATCCAGGCGAGATTGTTTTTATCAGCAGAAAAGGTATAGAGGGAAAAAAAGAGGGAAATCATCTCAACAAGATATGCGCATTTTTATGGATTTATACAGGATTCCCAGCCTCATCTTATGAAGGTATAAACGTAGAGAAGGTAAGAGAGAATAGCGGGGGATTTTTAGCAAAACGAGACAATGTTGAAATAGATTTAGTCTCAGGAGTTCCTGATTCAGGAACGGCTCATGCGATAGGTTACGCCATGGAATCTGGTAAACCATTTAGAAGAGTTCTACTGAAATATACGCCAGGTTATGGAAGAAGTTACACACCTTTAACACAAGATATGAGGGATAGGATTGCGTTAATGAAATTAATAGCAAATGAAGATATTACTGAAGGCAATAGGATCGTGTTATGTGAAGACTCTATTGTAAGAGGAACTCAATTGAAGAATTTTACAATTACAAAATTGAAAAATGCTGGTGCAAAAGAGGTACATGTGAGGCCTGGATGTCCGCCATTGATGTTTCCATGCATCTATAATTTATCAACAAGAAGCATTCACGAGTTGGCTGCTAGGAAAGCAATACGTGCGCTAGAGGGAAAAGATATCGAAGAGGTTTCTGATTATTTGGACTCTAATTCTGTGAAATATAAGAAAATGATTAATTGGATTGCAAAAGATTTAGGCGTAACCTCACTAAGATATCAGCTAATAGATGATATGGTTGAGGCAATAGGGGTACCAAAGGATAGATTATGTCTGTATTGTTGGATGGGTAAAAGCTCCGGAAAGATCTGATATATCGACAGTATTATTTAAATGATCAACAGTAAAAATTGCTATTTCTTTAATGTTCCAAGAAAGTGACAATGTATTTCAAATACTCTTGCGATATGAAATCTAATGGCTGTCCATCAATTTCGGCATATGGATACATAAAATAATTAAGTGGTTCACTCTCCTGCACAGGATTTAGTACAATATCTCGACCAGTTGAAAGATCAATATAAGTTTCAGTTTGCGCTCCAAAATAATAATCGCGCGCATCTATTACTTTTAAGTTGGTCAATTCTAAGTTTTCCTTAAGCATTAATTTTGCAACATCTGATGGGTCAACTGGTATCCATCCATATCCCGGAAGGTAGAATTCAGCACGACAGTGATAAGCTCCAGTAATATCCCCATCTTTGGCGACTCGAGTACCTAGGATCTCTCTTGCAGGGATGCCTACACTTCTTGACAAGGCAACAAAAACAGATGAAAAATCAACGCATTTCCCTCGTAGATTCTTCAGCAGTTCGCATACATCTCCATCTCCACAGAAACTTAGATTTGGATCACGTTCCCCATGTTCAACAAGATAATCATAAATTGCTGTTGCTTTGCTCAGTATTGTGTTTTTCCCTTTAATAATCTGATCAGCGTGATCTTTGACTTCGCCGGTGGTAGGGCTAAGATTTGTGGGGAGCAAAAACTCTTTTACATCAACTGGAATTGATTCTTCTACTTCTGGGAAGTTTTTCATTATTACCTCAGTTCTTGATACATTAAAAGAGAAATTTAATTGAGGATACTCTGGTGGTTCATACCATTCAGCATATAATATCATATTACCATATTCTGCTTCTCGATGAATGCCACTATAATTGTAATTCCCTTTGATTACGACATCTTCAATTTTTTGATCATCATTTGAAACAGGATATGGAAGCCAGAGTTGGATGGTTTTTGCTGTTTTATTTGCTCTAATTGTGATATCAAAGGTCATTCTTCCTTGTTTTACTTTCGGTATCACATTTTCAGTTGATCGATATTTTATTTTGTTCTCCTGTATGTCAACACATCCAACACATAGCAGTAAAATAACAACCAATATGGTAACAATCCCATAGTATATGTTTTTCTTCATGTGCAAAAGTTTATTGATATCTTATTGATAAATCTGTTGTTTTGGGAAAGGAGAAATTTTTATATATCCTCGAGTGTTTGATCATTCGATGAGAAAGTATCTGAAGAGGTATAGAAATAGACATTTATTTTTTAAAAAAATATATTTTATGCCTATAATTTTCATGATACTTTTCAGTTTTTCTATTTTAATAAATCAAATCGGATCTTGCTTATCTAATGAAGAATCTATACTTTATGTCAGTAGTTCTGGAGATGAAAATTTTTCAACTATTCAAGACGGTATTGACACTGCTCATTCTGGTGACACTATCTTCGTTTATAATGGGACATATTTTGAGAATATTGTTATTGATAAAAAAATATCACTTCTTGGAGAAAATATAAATACTACCATCATCGATGGGCGAGGATCTGGTAATGTTATTAAAATAAATGTTGATCATGTAACCATACAAGGTTTTACTATTCGGCATAGTGGCCTTATTTTTCCGAATGCCGGAATTAACTGCAGTTCAAATTATAATATTATTACAGAGAATCTTATTATTAACAACTTTTATGGCATAACCTTATATCACTCATTAAACAACATCATAACAGAAAACACCATCCAAAACAATAATCATTGCGGCATTTACATGAGCCGATCATCATATAATACTATCATTGGTAACACTATACAATATCACCCTTATAATGGTATAGGCATCTATGATTACTCAGATAACAATACAATTCAATGCAACTCTCTAACTAATAATGACTATTGTGGCTGTAACATAAGAACATCGTCAAATAATACCATTATTAATAATACAATAAGGGATAATAATATTGGAATTCGTAATCCATCCACAGAAAATATTATCTCCGGAAATGTTTTTTCAAACAACAATAAAAATGTTGAACAAAAACCTTTAACACCTGGTTTTGAAATAGTCCTAGTCATTAGTTGTATATTATTGGTTGTGTTTTTAAAACAAAAACAATAGTATTTTTATGCTGTCATCATTTTTAATATTGTTAGTTATTGTAAATTGATTTAATTTGACCACACACCATGTCCTTTTGCCCTTAATTTATTAGTGAGTTGTTGTTCGATTTTTTCAGCTTCTTCACGGGTTTTGATAGGATTATATTTCTGAAATTTTTTCCTTCGTAGCTTAATCCCATATTTTCGTACAAGACGATTGGCTTTATACCCATCCTTATGTTGTTTAAATCTAGTTTCTGGATCATGACATGTTTGTCCTACATAGTAGCAGGCAAGTTTGGGATTCATATGGGGGTTACGTTTCCTAAATTTCCGTGATTTCAATACTTCTTTGTCCAGCTCAATAATATAAACATTGTACGGCATTATTCGTTTGTAGTTATACTCCCATTTGACTTATAATTTTCCAATTTAAACATGATTTGCTCTATCCATTATGATTATTTAGCTCACTCTCATGGTTTGATACGAAATTAAGCATATTACTAGAAAAAAATCATCATAATGTATAGAGGGGAAGTGTTATATTACAATAGTTAGCCATCGGTAACTTTAAATACGCATTTAACAATAAATTTTTGATAGAGTATATTAAGGGGATAAAAATGAAGAAATATATAATAGTATGCACATTGGCTTTATTTTTAATAATGCCATTGATAGGAGTAAGTGGAGAATTTTCAACAAAAAGTCCTGAAATAATTGGCTCTTCAGCAACCCTTGAATCTACTCATACTGTTCTCATCGAATATGTTGGTCAAACGACATGTGGCTATTGTCCAACCGCATCAAATCAGCTAAGTTCCATTTACGCCGCAGGAGACTTGGATTTCTACTATGTTTCTATGATGGTAGATGTTAACCGACGCGTTTATCCAAGGGTTCAAGAATTAGGAGTAACAGGAACACCTGATGTATATTTTGATGGAGGATACAGAAATATTAATGGTGCACAAGGCGATGAGCAGCCATACCGAAATGCAATAATCCAAAGCGGAGAACGCGAAGTTCCAGACGTTGATATCGACGTAGATGTTCAATTGATGGGTGGAGGAACACTCAAAATCTTTGTAACTATTACAAATAATGAAGCAGAAGAATACAATGGACACCTAAGAGTCTATATCGTAGAACCAGAAGCTCGATGGGAATACGTAGGTGGCGGAGACATACATTATGGAGTACTGGATATACCAATCGATAAAAGTCTTGCAATGCCACAAGGAACAATCAAATCACTTGGTGATACATATACATTTAAAAAGACATGGTTTGGTTTTCTTCATGGATTTGGAGATATTACACAAGACAACATAATGGTCATAGCAGCTGTTTTTGACAAAAACACCGATCATTCAGTCCAAACGGCATCAGCAGAACCAACCGTTGCTTCATACGACTTATTCCAGTTTATATCGTCAAGACCAATGATGGTACTCTTAAAACTAATGCGAGGACAAGGAGTCCTTTCTAGTCTACTAAATTTGATATAAAATCTAAATAAAAATCATCCTAACCATAAACACGGTAAATCCATTTCAGGCAAGTTATAAATAAATTAACCTTATTTCTAAAAAACCATTTTACTTGAAAAATCAGTTGATTAAAATGAATCTAAATAGATACAGAAGACAAATAATTGTGAAAAGATTAGGTGAGAAAGGACAGTACATTCTTTCTGAAAAACATATTATTATCCTTGGTTGCGGTGGACTAGGGAGCAATAGCGCTAATATATTAGTTAGAACAGGAATTGGAAGTATTGACATTGTTGATGATGACTTATTAGACTTGACAAATCTTCATCGAACATCACTTTTTAATGAAGAAGATACTAGTAAATTAAAATGCCAGATTCTTGAAGAAAAATTACAGCAAATAAATTCTGAAGTAACGGTGAAGGGAATTAAAAAAAGAATTACAAAAGAGAATATAGAATCGGTTGTGAAACGTGCAGATATTATTATTGATGGTACAGACAACATGGAAACACGATTTCTAATAAATGAAGTAGCAGTAAAAAGTAACATTCCTTGGATTTATGCAGGGGTACACGGTACTGTAGGCATGGTTATGGGAATAATTCCAAGACAAACGCCCTGTTTAAAATGTATATCTCAGAGTATTGTAGACAACATAGAGGGTGAAATACCAGTACTGGGTAATCTTCCAGTTATTATTGCCTCCATTCAATGTACGGAAGCAATGAAGACACTCCTTGGAAAACAACTTTCTGGTATGATTATATATGATATTTGGAAACAACGCTTTGAACAGATAGATTTAAAGAGAAATCCTGATTGTATGTGTTGCAGTAAAGAACAATTCGAGTTTCTTTAGAGGGAAAATTGAAATGAAGATAAAAGTAAGGTTATTTGGAAGATACAAAGATATAACTGGAAAAAAAGAACTCGAACTCGTAGTAAATGGGGATACTATTTGGCATGTTGTGGACGCTTTTGTAAAACAGCATCCTGCAATTGAAAAAGACAAAAAATTCATTATGATTTCAAAGAATAATACCTATACAACGTATGATGAAAAGATTGCCAATGGAGATACAGTAACAATATCTCCGCCAGTAGTTTCAGGCGGGTAGTGTGCATGAAAAATAATGTTCGAATTCTGATTTTGTTCGGGCTCTTGGCTTTTTCAATCTTGGTACAATCAGCTGCTGCAGAGGATATGATTATTTTAGACTATTATTATTCAGAAACTTGCGGGAGCTGTAGACCATTTACAGAAGAAATCAATGAGATAGCATCAAATTTTTCTAAAAAAATCATAGTAAATAAAAAAGATGTCAGATCAAATACAACGAACTGGGATGAATGGCGCAATCACGGGTTTAAAAGTTATCCTTCTGCCGTAATAAATAATGAAACAAAAGTGCCGAAAAACAACCTAACATATGAAACCTTGGAAGTAATTATAAATGCATACATCGCAGAACTTGAAATCAATCAAACTTTCGATGATACAATAATAGATATTCCATTTATTGGAAGTGTGAATACATCTAGTCTCTCTCTGCCCATTCTTACTATCGTATTGGGTAGTCTTGATAGTTTTAACCCTTGTTCATTTTTCATATTGATTTTCCTTCTAAATCTTCTTCTATATGTACAATCAAGGCGAAGGATGTTGCTTGTAGGTGGTATCTTCATCTTTTTTTCTGGTTTCTTTTATTTCTTATTCATGTTTATACTGTTCAACACATTCTTACTTACCTCAGAGCATATAATCATCGTATCACTATTGGCAGGAGCCGTTGCTCTTTTCATCGGTATTGTCAATATCAAAGATTTCTTCTTTTTTAAAAAAGGACCATCTCTCAGTATTCCAGAGAGTAAAAAACCTAAAGTGTTTAAAAAGATGAGAAATCTAATAAGAACATCATATCTTCCAGCAATAATCGGAGGAACAATTTTTTTGGCAGTAACCGTTAATTTTTACGAGCTTCTCTGCACACTGGGCTTCCCACTTATTTTTACCAACAGACTAACGTTTTATAATCTGCCCATACTAGAATATTACACCTACATCTTTTTTTACAATGTTGTCTATGTTATACCACTTATGATCATTTTGCTGGTTTTTGTATACACTCTTGGCATGAAAAAACTGACTGAGTGGCAAGGACAGAAATTAAAATTACTCTCAGGTATCATGATTTTCTCATTTGGTCTTATATTCATAGTCGATCATACACTCTTGGAAAATGTTGTAGCTCCAATAGTACTATTGGTAGTTAGTATAATATCAACAGTCATTATCTCCTACATTTGGAAAAATTATAAAAGACAGCCTGAAGAAAAACAAAAGGAAGAAAGTTAATCTATTTGCCTTTGTATTTTTCCATTAAAGATGGATGCTGTTATTTTTCTAAATCCTATAAATCCCTTCGGAATGCTCCTGTCAACATTGCATGATATTCGAAATCTTCAACCCAGTCAAACTCCTTATCTGTTTCACTTTCAGGAATTTTTTTTGCCCTTTCGGCAAGATGTTTTTGCTGCTCTTCAATCAATTTTGCCAAAGGAGCAAATCGTTTTGCCTTAATAACAGGATAGACCGATGATGAATCAACACCATCCATTGTTCGAATTTTCTCTCTTAAGAAGTTATTAACAGTTTGATTTGAATCGGCAGCAAGGCTCACGACAAGGTCTTCATCACCTAAAGAATATGATACATAAATAGGGAACATGTTAAATGGATATTTGTAATCAATTAAATAATTATAGATGGGTTTGTAGTTCTTTGGATGCGTGTAGATCCTTATAATATATCTTTGAATATTTTCAGGTTTATTTTTTGGAATTGGGAAAAATACTGGTTTCATAAGTGATATAGTTCTAGTATGATGACACTCATCAAAACCGGATAAAGTTTCAGTTAGAAAATGGGCAATGTTATCAGGATCTTTCACGTCAAAAATAACGCCAACACTCATCATTCCTTCCAATTGTGCTGAATATAATGGTGTAACGACATCTGATGATTCTTTTGCGATAACATTTTCAACATAGTGCCATACTTTATTTACATCTGATTTTGGAAATAATCTTACTATCATCATCATATGATTTTCCCTCCCTAGTTTTGATATAATCGGGCCTGCCTGTATAACTATCTATAATATAAGTATTTTTGTACAAATTTCCACAAGTTATCTACAAATAATTTAAGTACTAATTTATATTACGGATAATACCCCCATAAGTATATTGTAGTAAGAAGGGGAGGTCAGTTCAAATGGGAAAAAGTATAGCTCAAAAGATTTTAGAAAAGCATATTGTAGAAGGTAGATGGGAATCTGGTAAGGAAATTGCTATTAAAATAGATCAGACTTTGACTCAGGATGCAACTGGTACCATGGCATATCTTCAGTTTGAGGCCATGGGTGCTTCACGTGTTAAAACAGAACTGTCAGTCAGTTACGTTGACCATAATACCGTTCAGATTGGTTTTGAAAATGCAGATGACCATAAGTATCTACAAAGCGTAGCAGCAAAATACGGTATTGTTTATTCACGTGCTGGTAACGGTATTTGCCATCAAGTGAACCTAGAGCGTTTTGGTAGACCAGGTTGGACACTGCTTGGAAGTGATTCACATACACCAACTGGTGGTGGTATCGGTATGATTGCTATTGGAGCCGGTGGTCTTGATGTGGCTGTGGCGATGGCTGGCGGTCCGTTTTATTTGACATGTCCGAAAGTGATAAAGATCAATCTAAAAGGCAAACTTAAGCCATGGGTTGCTGCAAAAGATGTTGTTCTTAAGATGCTTGAAATTTTTACAACTAAGGGCAATGTTGGTTGTGTTTTTGAATATGGTGGTGACGGAGTAAAGACACTGTCTGTACCTGAAAGAGCAACGATTACAAATATGGGTGCCGAATGTGGTGTTACCACATCCGTTTTTCCAAGTGATGAGACAACAAGGGCTTTCCTCAAAGCTCAAATGCGTGAGAAAGATTGGGTTGAGATAAAAGCCGATCCAGATGCAGAATATGAAAAGGTTATCGATCTAGATTTAAATGAAATCGTTCCTCTTACAGCATATCCTAATAGTCCGGGGAATATTAAAACTGTTAAAGAACTAGAAGGAATGGAAGTAGATCAGGTATGCTTAGGTAGTTGCACGAATTCATCTTACAAGGATCTAATGACTGTTGCACACATTTTGAAAGGAAAGAAAGCACATCCGAATGTTAGCTTTGTGATTGCACCTGGATCAAAACAAGTACTCGAAAACATCACAAGAGATGGCGGGTTGGCTGATTTAATATCTGCAGGTGCACGGATTGCAGAATCTGCTTGTGGTTTTTGTATAGGTAATAGCCAATCTCCAAAGACTGATGCTGTAACATTACGAACAAGTAACAGAAATTTCCTTGGACGATCAGGAACAAAAAGTGCACAAGCCTATCTCGTCAGCCCTGAAACTGCTGCTGCAGCAGTAATAACCGGTAAAATGACTGATCCACGCGATCTCGAGAAAATGAATATTAAGTATCCAGATGTCAAAATGCCTGAGAAGTTCTACATCGATGACAGCATGTTCATTTATCCACCTGAAAATCCTGAACGTATCAAGATATATCGTGGTCCGAATATTGGTGATCCACCCAGTAGTTTACCTATGCCAGATACAATAACTGGAGAGATAACAATTAAGGTAGAAGATCAAATAACTACTGATCATATCATCCCTGCTGGTAGTAAAATGAAATACAGATCCAATGTTCCAAAATATTCGGAATTCTTGTTCGAAGTGGTTGATCCTAATTTCTATGAACGTGCAAAAAAGATACGTGATAGTGGGAAATCAAACATCTTTATTGCTGGATTAAGTTACGGTCAAGGATCGTCTAGAGAGCATGCAGCACTCTGTCCGATGTTTATGGGAACGAAAGCAGTGATAGCAAAATCATTTGAGAGAATTCACACAGCAAATCTCATTAATTTTGGTATAATCCCATTGACGTTCAAAAACGACAATGACTATAATAAAGTAGAGCAGGGTGATGAGATTGAAATACCAGACGTAAAAGATAACATCGAGAAAGGTGGGTTATTAAAGGTAAAAAACAAGACAAAAAGTACCGAATTTGAGGTTGAATATAATCTCTCAGACAGACAACGGGAGATTATACTTGCAGGTGGTACACTTGCATATATGAAAAACAAATCCAATTAAAAATAAAAGAGGTAGAAAAAATATGGCGCAAAGAGGAATAAGAGAATATAACGGGAAACAAATGCTTGCTAAATATTGGACAGAATATTTTGGAAAAGCATTTAGTTACCCGGGAAAAGTTGTTCTTGTTGATCCAAAAACAAAAATAGAGGATCTTCCTAAGAAACACAAATGGTTAAAAGAAGAAAAGCTTGTGGTAAAACCTGATCAGCTATTCGGGAAACGAGGAAAACATGGCCTAATTAAGGCTAACGCAACTTTTGACGAAGCGAAAAAATGGATAAAAGAACGCTTGAACAAAGAAACAAAAGTTGGTAAAGTGACTGACAAATTGACTCATTTTATAATAGAACCTTATATCCCTCATAAAGGAGAGTTCTATGTTGCGATTAAAAGCAACCGTGATGGAGATACAATCTATTTTTCAAATCATGGTGGAGTCGATATAGAATCAGTTTGGAACACAGTTGCAGAAATCCTTATTCCAGTAGAAGAAGACATTAAAAAAATAAATATTGAAAGTAAACTTCCAAAAGATACACCGAAAGATAAAAAGAAAATATTTGCAGATTTTATCAAAGGGTTGTTTATTTTCTATCGTGAACTTGGTTATGCATACCTAGAGATTAATCCGTTTGTTGTAACAGGTAAAAATATAGTTCCATTAGACCTGGTTGCCCGTATTGATGATACGGCTCATTTTGAATGTTGGACCAAATGGGGAGATTTACCGTTTCCAGCACCATTTGGAAGAAAACTTTCCAAAGAGGAAAAATACATTAAAACAATGGATGAAAAAAGCGGTGCGTCACTCAAGCTTACAATCCTTAATCCAAAAGGTCGGGTATGGACTATGGTTGCAGGTGGCGGAGGTAGTGTAATTTATACGGATACAATTGTTGACCTTGGCTACCGTGATGAACTAGCAAATTATGGAGAATACAGTGGAAACCCAACAACTGATTTGACATATGAGTATGCAAAAACTATTCTTGATCTTATGACTCGTGAGAAAGATCCAAAGGGACGTCCAAAGTTTTTATTAGTTGGCGGAGGTATTGCAAACTTTACTGATGTTGCAAAAACATTTACCGGAATTACAATGGCACTTCGTGATTATAAGAAAAAACTCAAAGATACAAATGTTAAAATTTATGTAAGACGTGGTGGGCCAAACTACCAGGAAGGTTTACGAATTATGAAAGAGCTTGGTAAGGAAATTGGAATACCTATTGATGTATATGGTCCAGAGACGCATATGACACGTATTGTTAATATGGCTTTGGAGGGGAAGAATTAATGGAGGCGATAACCGTGACAAAAACAAAAACCAAATCTAAACCTAAAAAACAAAAGAAGGATTATATAATAATGGATAAAAACACAAAAGCAATTGTTTTTGGTTATCAACAGCGAGCAATTCAACGTATGCTTGATTTTGATTATATATGCCGGCGTGAAACACCATCAGTTACAATAATTGTAAATCCAACTCGTGATGGAATGCATAAATGTTTCTGGGGAACTAAAGAAATACTAATACCAATGGTCCGAACAATAAAAGAAGCAACAAAAAAGCATCCTGAAGCTGACTTCATGGTTAATTTTGCAAGTTTCCGGTCTGCATATCCAACATCAAAGGAAGCTCTTGAAAGTAAAACCATACGTTCAGTTGCAATTATTGCAGAAGGAGTTCCTGAGCGTAGAACCAAGGAACTTATTAAGATTGCAAAAGAAAATAACAAATGGATAATTGGTCCTGCAACTGTTGGTGGAATTGCAGCAGGTGGATTTAGAATAGGTAATACCGCAGGTATGCTTGACAACATTGTTGCATCAAAGCTTCACAGAGCAGGAAGTGTTGCATATGTTTCTAAATCAGGTGGTCTTTCAAATGAACTTAACAATATCATTGCAAGAAATACAGATGGAGTCTATGAAGGTGTAGCAATTGGTGGTGACAGGTACCCTGGTTCTACATTTATTGATCATATTTTACGATATGAGGAAAATCCAGATATAAAAATGATGGTGTTACTTGGTGAAGTCGGCGGTATTGATGAATATGAAGTAGTAGAAGCTATGAAGAAAGGAAAAATCAAAAAACCAGTTGTGGCATGGTGTATTGGAACTTGTTCAAAGGTATTCCCTGCTGAAGTTCAATTTGGCCATGCTGGAGCACGTGCTGGAGCAGAACGAGAGACAGCTGATGCAAAAAATAAAGCACTCAAAGATGCAGGTGCTTTTGTTCCAACTAGTTTTGACGATTTTGATGAACAAATCAAAAAGGCATATACTAAACTGGTAAAATCTGGTAAACATAAACCAATACCTGAAGTTGAACCGCCAACAATACCACTCGATTATGCTGTTGCTTTAAAACAAGGAGTGATAAGAAGACCAGCAAATTTCATCGCAACAATTTCTGATGATCGTGGTGAGGAACTACGATATTGTGGAGTTAAAATTAGTAAAATATTTGAGGAAAAATGGGGACTTGGCGGAGTAATAGGTCTACTTTGGTTTAAGAAAAAACTACCACCATGGGCAAGAGAATTCCTCGAAAGAGTGGTTCTACTAACAGCAGATCATGGACCGGCAGTTTCTGGTGCACATAACTCAATAGTTGCAGCGCGTGCTGGTAAAGATTTAATTTCTTCACTTGTCAGTGGACTTCTTACCATAGGGCCACGATTCGGAGGTGCTGTTCAGGGTTCTGCAGATCACTTCACTAAATATCTGTACGCTGGAGAAGAACCTAGTTTCATGGTTAAAGATATGAAGGGAAAGAACGTAAACATCCAAGGTATCGGTCATAGGATAAAATCAGTGACAAATCCTGACGTTCGTGTAATAATTATGGTAGATTTCGCGAAGAAAAACTTCCCAGTTACAGAAACATTGGATTATGCTTTAGAGGTAGAGAAACTTACTACGTCAAAGAGGAATAATTTGATCTTGAATGTTGACGGATGCATAGGTGTTCTGAGTTGTGACATGTTACGAGGTATTGGCTACTCTAGAGAACAGGTTCGTGAATTTGTTGATCTTGGAATATTAAATGCTATGTTTGTTCTTGGGCGTAGCATTGGATTTATGGGCCATATTATGGACCAGAAACGTTTGAAATCCAGGCTGTATAGACATCCGTGGGATGATATACAATATATGATGCCTGATGAACCAGAGGAAATAAAATAAGTAAGATAATGGAGAACGATTTAAATGAGTAATAAAGTTGGTAAGATTATATATACAAAAGTTGATGAAGCGCCAGCACTAGCAACTTACTCATTTCTCCCTATCGTCAAAGCATTCACAGAGGCAGCAGGAGTTACCGTTGAAACAAGAGACATCTCTCTTGCTGGAAGAATTATTGCAAACTTTCCAGAAAATTTAACTGAGAGTCAAAAGCAATCAAATGATCTTGCTGAACTTGGTGAGCTTGTAAAAAAACCAGAAGGAAATGTCATCAAACTCCCATGTATTAGTGCTTCAATTCCTCAGTTAAAAGCAGCAATAAAAGAATTACAAGAGCATGGTTATAATTTACCAGATTATCCAGAGGATCCCAAAAATGAAGAAGAGAAGAAAATCAAAGCTAGGTACGATAAAATTAAAGGAAGCGCTGTAAATCCAGTCTTAAGAGAAGGAAACTCAGATCGTAGAGTTCCAGGTCCAGTAAAAAATTATGCGAAAAAGAATCCTCACCCAATGGGTGAATGGACTAAAGACTCTAAATCACATGTTGCACATATGAGTAGTGAAGATCTTCGTTCTAATGAAAAATCTGTTACTATCACAAAAGCAACAGCTGGAGATGCTAAAATTGAGTTTGTCGATAAAGATGGAAATATAAAATTATTAAAAGAAAAACTTCCTCTTATTGATGGCGAAATTATAGATGCAACGGTTATGAGGAAGCGTGCTCTGCGTACATTTCTTGAAGAACAAGTAAATGATGCAAAAAAGAATGATATATTGTTCTCTGTCCATCTAAAAGCTACAATGATGAAAGTATCTGACCCTATTATTTTTGGTCATGTAGTTTCTGTTTTTTTCAAGGATGTTTTTGAAAAACATGCATCTGTATTTTCAGAACTGGGTGTCAGCCCTAACAATGGACTGGGAGACCTTTACATAAAAATAAAAAATTTACCAGACGATAAAAGAAAAGAAATCGAAGATGACATTCAAGCATGTTATGAAAAGGGACCAAAACTTGCGATGGTGAACTCGGATAAAGGCATTACAAATCTACATGTACCCAGTGATACAATCATTGATGCATCTATGCCTGCTGCAATTCGCAATTCAGGAAGAATGTGGGGACCAGATGGCAAACTTTATGACACAAAATTTGTGATACCTGATAGTAGCTATGCCGGTGTTTATCAGGAAGTAATTGAATTTTGTAAAAAACAGGGTGCTTTTAATCCAACAACCATGGGAACTATTCAAAATGTAGGTCTTATGGCACAAAAAGCAGAAGAATACGGTTCTCATGATAAAACATTCCAAACACCGGGTAATGGAAAAGTTCGAGTTGTCGTAGAATCTGGACAAACATTGCTTGAACATTCAGTTGAAGAAGGTGATATTTGGCGTGCATGTCAAGTCAAAGATCTTCCGATTCAAGATTGGGTAAAACTTGGTGTAAATAGAGCAAAAGCAACAGGTTCACCTGCGGTATTTTGGTTAGATTAACACAGTGCACATGATGCACAACTTATAGAAAAGATAAATCACTATCTAAAAAATCATGATACAGAAAGTTTGGAAATTAAGATCATGTCACC